>NZ_CP080090.1:5177500-6664416 GCF_025642995.1 Pseudomonas sp. YeP6b
TTTACGGCGATTCGCCACGCCCCCGGCGCGGTGCTGCTCGACAGCGGCCGCCCGACTGCCGAGCGCGGTCGTTATGACCTGCTCAGCGCCTGGCCGGTGGAAACGCTAACGGTTCGGTCTGACGAAAACGGCAGTGATTTCCTGCAACGCCTACGCGAAAACCTCACGCAGTTGGGTGAAGCGGGTTTGCCTGCTGGTTATGAGTTGCCGTTCGCTGGCGGCTTGATCGGTTACCTGAGCTACGACTTCGGCCGCCACCTGGAACACATGCCGCACTTGGCGGTGGATGACCTGCACCTGCCGGATGCACGCTTTGGGCTGTATGCCTGGGCGCTGATCAGCGATCACCAGGCGCAAACCAGCCAGTTGGTGTTTCACCCCTCGCTTGCTGACAGCGAGCGACAACGCCTGATTGCGCTGTTCAACGCTGAA
This sequence comes from Pseudomonas sp. YeP6b, assembly GCF_025642995.1. Taxonomy (NCBI): domain Bacteria; kingdom Pseudomonadati; phylum Pseudomonadota; class Gammaproteobacteria; order Pseudomonadales; family Pseudomonadaceae; genus Pseudomonas; species Pseudomonas sp. YeP6b. The sequence continues at coordinate 5,177,933 of NZ_CP080090.1, forward strand.
ACTGCCAACCTCCCGGCGAGTTTCAAACTGAACGGCCCCATGGCCCCAGACCTGAGCGCCGAAGCTTACCGGCAAGCCATCGTGCGCATTCAGGATTACATCCAGGCCGGCGACTGCTACCAGGTCAACTTTGCCCAGCGCTTTCGTGCGCCGTGCGTCGGCGATCCGTGGGCGGCTTACTGCGCCTTGCGTGAGGCCTGCCCTACGCCGTTTTCCGGGTTCCAGAGCCTGCCGGACGACGGTGCAGTGCTGAGCCTGTCGCCGGAGCGCTTTGTACACATCAGCCAGCGCCGCGTCGAAACCCGCCCCATCAAAGGCACCCGCCCGCGCGGTTTGACGCCCGAAGAAGACGCAGCCAACGCCGCCGAACTGCTGTCCAGCCCCAAAGACCGCGCCGAGAACCTGATGATCGTCGACCTGCTGCGCAACGACCTCGGCCGCACCTGCCGCACCGGCTCGGTAAAAGTGCCGGAGTTGTTCAGCCTGGAAAGCTACCCCAACGTGCACCACTTGGTGAGCAGCGTCACCGGCACCTTGGCCGACGACAAAGACGCCCTCGACCTGATCGCCGGCAGCTTCCCCGGCGGCTCCATCACTGGCGCGCCGAAGATCCGTGCCATGCAGATCATCGACGAGCTGGAGCCGACTCGACGCGGCTTGTACTGCGGCTCGTTGGTGTACCTGGACGTGCGCGGCGAGATGGACAGCTCCATCGCGATTCGCAGCCTGCTGGTCAAGGATGGCCAGGTGTGCTGCTGGGGCGGCGGCGGGATCGTGGCGGATTCGCAGTGGGAGGCGGAGTATCAGGAATCGCTGACGAAGGTGCGGGTGTTGTTACAAACTTTGGAAGGCTTGTAGCACCCAGCCCTTCCTGACTTTCAGACGCAGAACCGAGCAGCCGAAAAAACCTGAATCAGAACGGTCGTGGACGACGCGTGGGCTGCAGGATAGCGTCCAGCCCCTACCGCCCCCCGCCGTTTGTGAAGGATCACATGAAGCGACTGCCTACTCGTCAGAAATTATTTCCGCGATTGCATATCCACCCAACCGCACCTATGATCTCCCAAAATGGGAGATTAAAGCGATGCGCATAATCGCTCTCTCTACCTTACGAATATTCTGGGAAAGCCACCCAGCTTATGGCGATGCCAAAACGCCGATGGTCGAGCTGTATCGTCATATGGAGAAAACCACTTACCAAACACCACAAGCCCTCAAGGCAGAGCTCAGAACCGCGAGTATTCTCAAAGGTGGCAGGGTGGTGTTCAACGTGGGTGGCAACAAGTATCGAGTGGTCATGGCAATCGATTATCAGCGACAGCTGGGGTTCATACGTTTTGCGGGAACCCATGTGCAATACGACCAGATCAACGCGGAGACCGTGTGATGAACATCAAACCTATTCATACCCAGGAAGACCTGACTGCGGCGCTCGCACGCGTCGAGCAGCTATGGGGCGCGCAAATCGGCTCGCCTGAGGGTGACGAGCTGGAAATACTCGCTGTCCTGATTGAGAAGTACGAGGCCGAGCACTATCCAATGCCGGCTTCGGACCCGGTGGAAGCGATTAAATTTCGCATGGAGCAATTAGGTATGACCGCCCGTGACCTTGAGCCCTTTATAGGTACAAGCGGGCGAGTGTCCGAAGTGCTGAATCACAAGCGCAAGTTGAGCTTGGCGATGATCAAGCGCCTGCATGAAGGTTTAAGTATTCCTTATGATCGGTTGCTGGCAGGGGTTTAGGCGGCGCCTGAGCTGGCCCCATCGCAGGCAAGCCAGCTCCCACATTTTGAACTGTGTGAACACGATCCCAAGGTGAGAGCTGGCTTGCCTGCGATAGGGCCATCAGTAGCACTGATGCTCTAAAGGCTCAACGCCCGATTCGACGCCTTGATGAACTCTTTCTTCAAGTCCTCAAACGTATGCACTGCCGGGAATTGTGGGAACTCGCGAATCACATTCTGCGGCGCATGGAACAAGATCCCACGGTCAGCTTCGCCGAGCATGGTGGTGTCGTTGTAGGAGTCGCCAGCGGCGATCACGCGGTAGTAGAGGGTCTTGAACGCCAGCACCGATTGGCGCTTCGGGTCTTTCTGGCGCAGTTGGTAGCTCACCACCCGATCGTTTTCATCGGTGATCAGGCGGTGACAGAGCAAGGTCGGAAAGCCCAGCTGGCGCATCAACGGTTGGGAGAACTCGTAGAAGGTGTCTGACAGGATCACCACCTGGAAGCGCTCGCGCAGCCAGTTGACGAACTCGATGGCGCCGTCCAGCGGCTTGAGGGTGGCGATCACTTCCTGAATGTCAGCGAGCTTCAGCCCGTGCTCATCGAGGATGCGCAGGCGCTGCTGCATCAGCACGTCGTAGTCGGGAATGTCGCGGGTGGTGGCCCGCAGGGATTCAATACCGGTTTTTTCGGCGAAGGCGATCCAGATTTCCGGAACCAGCACCCCTTCCAGGTCGAGACAGGCAATTTCCACAAGACACTCCCATTAGATGTTGTTAGTTGAGCGAGCAAAAGGACTGCCGAACTCTAGCGATTCAAGCTGGCCGCCGCAACGCAGGGCGGATTTTGATACCATCGCTCCCCTATAGAGCGCTCAGCGCCACTGACCTGTAGGAACCGTCCTGATGAACCAAGCCTTCGACGTCGCTGAACTCGCCGCGACTTATGCCAACAAATCCGCCCAGGACATTCTCAAGCTGGCGTTCAGCCAGTTCGGCGATGACCTGTGGATTTCCTTCAGCGGTGCCGAGGACGTGGTGCTGGTAGACATGGCTTGGAAGCTGAACAAGAACGTCAAGGTGTTCAGCCTCGACACGGGCCGCCTGCACCCGGAAACCTACCGGTTCATCGAGCAGGTGCGCGAGTTTTACAAGATCGACATCGAGCTGATTTCGCCGGACCAGAGCAAGCTGGAACCTTTCGTCAAGGAAAAGGGCCTGTTCAGTTTCTACAAGGACGGCCATGGCGAATGCTGTGGCGTGCGCAAGATCGAACCGCTGCGACGCAAACTGTCCGGCGTGAGCGCCTGGGCCACCGGCCAACGCCGTGACCAGAGCCCCGGCACCCGCAGCCAGGTGGCGGCATTGGAAATTGATACGGCGTTCTCCACGCCCGAGCGCACCCTGTACAAATTCAACCCGCTGGCGCAGATGACCAGCGAGGAAGTCTGGGGTTACATCCGCATGCTCGAGTTGCCGTACAACAGCTTGCATGAACGCGGGTTTATCAGCATCGGCTGCGAGCCCTGCACCCGCCCGGTATTGCCGAACCAGCACGAGCGTGAGGGCCGCTGGTGGTGGGAAGAAGCTACGCAGAAGGAATGCGGGTTGCACGCTGGGAATATCATCAGCAAGGCCTGAGATTGAGTGCAGTAAAAATGTGGGAGCGGGCTTGCCCGCGATGAGGGGGTGTCAGTCAATGAGGAGTTGGCTGATACACCGCTATCGCGGGCAAGCCCGCTCCCACATTTGCTTTGTGGTGGATGTAAATCTTGTACACATCAATGTAACCATCGGTGCCATTTATGTGTGCAATCCATGTTCTTTCGCACCAAAACGTAACACCCATCCCCGCATGCTTTTTGCCTTTTGAATAGAGCGCTTTTCCAGCGAAAAATAAATACCTGTTCAAACGGTCAATTTATATCGCTTTTAATTCAGTCAGTTATTTGAACAGCTAACAAAAAGGAAATTACTCACGGTTTTGATAGACCGAAAACTGGCACGCATGTGGCTTAAGGTGAAGCGCGTCTTGTATACAATAAATACAAAATATACATACACTTTGCCATCTGAGGCGCTGCCGAAGATGCGCCGGAGCCTGCCGGAATGCGTACACGCCTCTCGAATAACATCGCACTGGATCTGCCCTCCTCCGCCCTGAACCCCGAGCCGGCAAGCCCCGGCCCGCTGGTGCTCAGCCCGCGCCTGCACAACAAGGACCTGGCGCCCACCAAGACCGAAGGCCGACGTTGGGGGCGCTACAGCATCTTTGCGTTGTGGACCAACGACGTGCACAACATCGCCAACTATTCATTTGCCATCGGCCTGTATGCATTGGGGCTTGGCGGCTGGCAAATTCTGTTATCGCTGGGGATTGGCGCGGCGCTGGTGTACTTCTTCATGAACTTGTCGGGGTTTATGGGCCAGAAGACCGGGGTGCCATTCCCGGTGATCAGCCGCATCAGTTTCGGCATCCACGGCGCGCAGATTCCGGCGTTGATTCGCGCGGTGATTGCGATTGCCTGGTTTGGTATCCAGACCTACTTGGCCTCGGTGGTTTTTCGCGTGTTGTTGTCGGCGATTCATCCGGGGTTTGCCGAGTATGACCACAACTCGATCCTGGGTTTATCCACCTTGGGCTGGGCGTGTTTCGTGGCGATCTGGTTGGTGCAGTTGGCGATCCTGGCTTACGGCATGGAAATGGTGCGCCGCTATGAAGCGTTCGCCGGGCCGGTGATTCTAGTAACCGTCGCGTCGCTGGCCGGCTGGATGTACTTGCAGGTCGACGGCAACATTGCCTGGTCAATACGCGAGCCGCTGAGCGGCGGCGAGATGTGGCGCAATATCTTTGCCGGTGGCGCGTTGTGGCTGACCATCTACGGCACGCTGATCCTCAACTTTTGCGACTTCGCCCGCTCCTCGCCCTGCCGCAAGACCATCCTGGTCGGCAATTTCTGGGGCTTGCCGGTGAATATCCTGGTGTTTGCCGCAATTACCGTGCTGCTGTGCGGCGGGCAGTTCCAGCTCAATGGCCGGGTCATCGAAAGCCCGACCGAAATCATCGCGGCCATCCCCAACACCTTCTTCCTGGTGCTGGGCTGCCTGGCGTTCCTGATCGTCACCGTGGCGGTGAACATCATGGCCAACTTCGTTGCCCCGGCGTTTGTGCTGAGCAACCTGGCGCCCAAGTACCTGAACTTCCGTCGCGCCGGGTTGATCAGCGCCACCTTGGCGGTGCTGATCCTGCCGTGGAACCTCTACAACAGCCCGCTGGTGATCGTGTATTTCCTCTCCGGCCTGGGCGCACTGCTGGGGCCGTTGTACGGGGTGATCATGGTCGATTACTGGCTGATCCGTAAAAATCAGGTGGACGTGCTGCAGTTGTATAGCGAAGACCCGAAGGGAGTTTATTACTACAGCCGCGGCGTCAATTTACGCGCGGTGGCGGCGTTTGTGCCTGCGGCAGTGATCGCGATTCTGTTGGCGCTGCTGCCCGGCTTTGCCAGTGTGGCACCGTTTTCCTGGTTGTTTGGCGCCGGTATTGCTGGGCTGTTGTACCGGCTGATTGCCAAGCGCCAAGCGTTCTACGCCGATGTCAGCGGCGAAAGCATTGCAGTCGATAACGTCAGTCATTAATCAAGGACATTCCATGCGCATCCTCGTGGTCAACGTCAACACCACCGAATCCATCACCGAAACCATCGCCCAGCAGGCACGGGCCGTGGCCTCGCCGGGCACTGAGATCGTCGGGCTTACCCCGTACTTTGGCGCCGAGTCGGTGGAGGGCAATTTTGAAAGCTACCTGGCCGCTATCGCCGTGATGGATCGGGTGATGGCCTACGATCAGCCGTTTGATGCAGTGATCCAGGCCGGCTATGGCGAACATGGCCGTGAAGGTTTGCAGGAGTTATTGAGCGTGCCGGTGGTGGACATCACCGAAGCGGCGGCCAGCACCGCGATGTTTTTGGGCCATGCCTATTCGGTGGTGACCACGCTGGACCGCACCGTGCCGTTGATCGAAGACCGGCTGAAACTTGCCGGCCTGTATGAGCGCTGCGCCTCGGTGCGCGCCAGCGGCATGGCGGTGCTGGAGCTGGAAGAAGACCCGCTGGCGGCCATGGAAGCCATCGTGCGCCAGGCGCAATTGGCTATCCGTGAGGACAAGGCCGAGGTGATCTGCCTGGGCTGCGGCGGCATGGCCGGGCTGGATGAGCAGATTCGCCAGCGCACCGGCGTGCCGGTGGTGGATGGGGTGACGGCGGCGGTGACGATTGCTGAATCGCTGGTGCGGCTGGGGTTGTCGACGTCGAAGATCAGGACGTATGCGGCGCCGAGGCCGAAGAAGGTCATTGGTTGGCCCGGTATGTTCGGCAGGTAGACCGAGGCGTCTGCATCGCGGGCAAGCCCGGCTCCCACATGGGAACGCGGTCGGATGTGGGAGCCCGGCTCCCACATGGAATGCGGTCGGATGTGGGAGCCGGGTTCCCACATGGAAGTCGGTCGGATGTGGGAGCCGGGTTCCCACATGGAAGGCGGTCGGATGTGGGAGCCGGGTTCCCACATGGAAGTCGGTCGGATGTGGGAGCCCGGCTCCCACATGGGAAGGCGGTCGGATGTGGGAGCCGGGTTCCCACATGGAATGCGGTCGGATGTGGGAGCCGGGCTTGCCCGCGATGGCCGCGATTCGGTAGGCAGCCGTGATCAAATCGCGCTGAACCGTTGCCCCAGTTTCTGCTCGACAAACTGCTCGATGATGAACTCCACGAACGCGCGGGTCTTGCCGGGCAGCAGTTTGTGTTCGGCGTAGTAGAGAGAGATGCTGCCGTCGTCGACGTACCAGTCGGGCAACACCCGTACCAATGCGCCGCTGTCGAAGAACGGCATGGCCATCGGCATGCTCACCAGCGCGATACCCAGGCCTTGGGCGCTGGCGCAGCAGGCGGCTTCGGAATCGCTCATGGTCATGCGCGGCTTGAGCACCAGCGGGCGTTGTTCACGTTCCGGGCCGGTGAGCTGCCAGGTACGCACGCGGCCGGTTTGCGGAGAGCGGATCAGGATGCCCAGGCACCGCGATAAATCTTCGGGCGCGTGCACCGGCAGGCGTCGCGCCAAGTAATCCGGGGACGCCACCAACACCCGATGCGCGGGGGACAGCTTGCGCGCCACCACGCCTTGGGGCAGTTCAAAACCACCGCCGATGGCGGCATCGAAGCCTTGGCCGATCAGGTCGACCTGGCGATTATCGAAATGCCAGTCGGGGCTGATATCCGGAAAGCGCCGCATGAACTCCGCCAGCAACGGCACCACATAACGATTGCCGAACACCGTGCCCATGCTGACCTTGAGCGTGCCCACCGGCCGCCCTTCGGCGCTGGCAAGGTTAGCTACGGCATTCTGAATGGTGGTGAGGCTGGCGCTGACTTCTTCGAGGAACAGCTTGCCGGCTTCGGTCAGGGTCAGGCGTCGGGTGCTGCGTTGGAACAGGCGCACACCCAGGCGCGCTTCCAGCTTGGCGACGCTTTTACCCACCGCCGCCGGGGTCAGGCTAAGGTGCCGGGCGGCTTCGGCAAAGCTGCCGCCTTCGGCGCTGCGCACGAAACATTCGATACTGCCAAAGCTTTCCATATCAGCTCATTCTAAACTTTTGGTTTACACAGACTATAGCAATCACGGTCTACCGGGTTGGGTGGGTGAAGTCGATACTCGACCCATCAACTACTTGGAGATCGACATGACCACACACAACCTCACTGGCAAAGTCGCCTTGATCCAAGGCGGTTCCCGCGGCATTGGCGCTGCCATCGTCAAGCGCCTGGCCGCGCAAGGCGCAGCCGTCGCATTCACCTACGTCAGCTCGGCCGCAAAAGCCGAAGAGCTGCAGAACAGCGTGATCAGCGCCGGCGGCAAGGCCTTGGCGATCCAGGCCGACAGCGCGGATGCCACGGCGATCCGCAATGCGGTCAACGCCACCGTCGAAGCGTTTGGGCGCCTGGATATCCTGGTGAACAACGCCGGTGTGCTGGCCATCGCGCCACTGGAAGATTTCAAGCTGGAAGACTTCGACCAGACTCTGGCGATCAATGTGCGCAGTGTATTTATCGCCACTCAGGAAGCGGCCAAGCATATGGGTGAAGGTGGCCGAGTGATCAACATCGGCAGCACCAATGCCGAGCGCATGCCGTTTGGCGGGGGCGGGCCGTATGCGATGAGCAAGGCGGCGCTGGTGGGGTTGACCAAGGGCCTGGCACGGGACTTGGGGCCGCGCGGCATCACCATTAACAATGTGCAGCCTGGGCCGGTGGACACGGACATGAACCCGGCGAGCGGTGAGTTTGCCGAGACGTTGATCGGGTTGATGGCGGTGGGGCGTTATGGGCAGGTGGAGGAGATTGCGAGTTTTGTGGCTTATCTGGTAGGACCTGAGGCGGGGTATATCACTGGGGCCAGCTTGACCATTGATGGTGGCTTCAGCGCATAACCCAATGTGGGAGCTGGCTTGCCTGCGATGGCGCGCTTGAGGACGCTATCGCAGGCAAGCCAGCTCCCACATTTGTCAGGCCATGGGTGGCAAGCCATACGCGGCCAGGTCGAAGTCTGCGAGTTTGCGGATGATCTGGTCGGCGTGGTGGTATTTGCTGTCGGCCATGGCTTCATCGGGCACGGCGATGGCGGTCATGTTGGCGGCTTTTGCGGCGGTGATACCGAACGGCGAATCTTCGAACACCAGGCAGTCTTCTGGCGCAACGCCCAGGCGGCGTGCGGCGGTCAGGAAGATGTCCGGCGCAGGCTTGGCGGCACCGACTTCCGGGTCGTCAGCGGTGACGATGGTACCGAACAGGCCAAACCATTCGCGGTGCAATGTGGTCTTGTGGCCAAACGAGTTGCGCGACGAACTGGTGCCCACCGCAATCGGAATGTTATGCGCCTTCAAGTGCCGCACCAGCGCTTCGGCGCCGGGCATGCCCAGGGCCTTGGGGAAACGCTCGCTCATCAGCGGTTCGCGGATTTCCAGAAACTCAGCCGGCGTAATCGGCAGGTCCAGCGCCTTGACCACGTAGTCGGCCAAGTCCTGGGCCCCACGCCCGATGATGTGCTGCTTGATGCCCCAGTCATAGGTGCGGCCGTAGCGTTCGGCGATGATCTGCGTGACTTCGGTGTAGATGCCTTCGGTATCCAGCAACAACCCGTCCATATCAAAAATCACGGCCTTGATTGGACCGACTGCGGTACGCGGTGCATTCATCACAACAGAACCTTGGGGAAGGACTAAAAGGTTTCAGCACAATAACGGCCCAGGTTACCTGCAAGCAACCTTTGCGGCTCGGTATTGATAACCACACTGATCAACTACGCCAAAGCAGCGGTGGGCAAACGCGCGCGACAAAGGCGAGCGCCGAAGACGTTTACGAAGTAAAGCTTACATGCAGCAACAGCTTCGATCAGTGGGCCTCGGGAGACAGGCTAACGTTGGGAAGCACCTTACTGCGTGTATTTGCAAAAAAGCCCAAAAACACTTGTTAAAGCCTTATAAAAAAATAAGCCTTTCATGAGGCTTAAGCAGGAAAAACATGATCAGTGCGTCCCCCCACATACAGGTCATCAACGATCTGGAAGGCAAGCCTGCGTTTGTAGTTATTCCTTATGGGCAATATCTCGCACAGCAGGGCCGAAACCACCTTATTCCCTATCAAGTCGTCAGCCTGATTATCGATGGATTTACCCCCATCCGCGCCTGGCGCGAACACCTGAACTTGACCCAGGAAGACGTCGCCACACGCCTGGGCATTTCTCAATCCGCTTTCGCCCAACAAGAGGCAGTGAACAAACCTCGCCGGGCAACGCGGGAAAAGATAGCCAAAGCGTTTGGCATCAACGCCACTCAACTGGAGCTATAGCGTTACTCAAGCCAATCGGCGCCCTCATTATCGCTGCCCACGCGTTAAAATCAGCGGGAACCACTTGGCGCCTGACGCCTGCCAACCTTAAAAGCGAACCCACACATGCTCTATCGCGTAGCCGCCGACAGCCTGGTGCTGTTTCACCTGTGTTTCATCCTGTTCGTGCTGTTCGGCGGATTGCTGGCGCTCAAATGGCGGCCGGTCATGTGGCTGCACGTGCCCGCTGCAGCCTGGGGTGTGGCCGTGGAAGTGTTCCACCTGCCCTGCCCGCTGACCCGCTGGGAAAACCTGCTGCGTCACCTCGCAGGGCAAGACGGTTATGGCGGCGGGTTTATCGAGCATTACATCCTCACGCTGATCTACCCGGCTGGGCTGACCCCGAACATTCAATTGGCACTTGGGGCGCTGGTGTTGCTGATCAACATCGCGGTGTATGTGCGCTTGATCAGGCGGGCGTAGGCAGGCAGCCCAGGTCGGCCAATGTAGCTTCTACCGCCTGATCCAGTGGTGTGTGGGGCTCACGGCCCAAGGTGTCCACCAGGCGCTGGTTATCCAGGCGCAACGGGGTTTGCCACAGGTAGCGCATTTCCTGCATCTCGTGGACGGTCACGACAAAGGGCGCTATCAATTTCATCAGCCACCACGGGAAACGACCTACGCGGGGCTGATGGCCAGACCTACGCAACACCACCCGCTGGATCGCCTGAACCATCTGCGCGCCATCCACGTCCTCATGCCCCGCCATATGAAAGCGCGCAAACGCCTCAAGGGTCGCCCGGCGCTCAATCAACTCGACCATCGTGCGCGCCACATCCGGCAGGTACGCCCATTGATGCAACACACCGGGCGCGCCTGGGTAGCTGATGGCGTGCACGGGTTTGCCGGGTTTGACCAAACCTTGGGCGAACCAGTTGTTGGCCACCCTGGCGCCAAAAAAGTCCCCCGCCCGCACGATCAACACCCGCGCGCCCTGCCGAGAAGCCTGCTCTAAACGCTGCTCCAGTTGCACACGGATCGCGCCCTTGCGGGTCTGAGGGTGTTGCGGCGAGCCCTCGTGCAACACAGGAAATGCATCCGGCCCGAAGTTGTAGACCGTGCCGGGCAACAGGATGGTTGCGCCTTCGGCGATGGCCGCCGCAATCGTGTTGTCGATCATCGGCATCACCAGTTCGGCCCAATTGCGATAGCCCGGCGGGTTGACGGCATGCACGATCACCTCACAGCCACGGGCGGCGGCGAGCACTTCCTGACGATTGAGCGCATCGCCCTTGAGCCAGGACAACGCCGCATTCTCACGGCGAGCCTTGTCCACATTCCGGGTCAGTGCACACACCTCCCAGCCTGCCGCGCTCAACTGCCGGGCCACTTCGCCGCCAATCCCGCCGGTTGCACCCAATACCAGAACCTTGCTCATGACCTTCTCCCACGTTGTTGGTGAGGCCATTTTGTGTGCGGCACTGCTATAGATAAATTACCGAAGAGCATCCAGCCGCTATACATTTATGCATGGCAACGAATATTGGTTGGGAGCTTTACCGGTCGTTCCTCGGCGTACTCAAGGAAGGATCGTTGTCGGGGGCCGCACGCCAGCTCGGCATCACACAGCCTACGGTCGGTCGGCATATTGCTGCGCTGGAAACGTCGCTGGGCGTGGTGCTGTTCACCCGTTCGCCGCAAGGCTTGCTGCCCACCGCCGTCGCCCACACTTTGCGCGCCCATGCCGAAACCATGGAGCGCACCGCCGCCGCCCTGGAACGCGCGGCTTCCGCCCAAGGCGATGAAGTGCGCGGTGTAGTGCGGGTCTCCGCCAGTGAAGTCGTCGGTGTGGAAGTGCTGCCGCCGATCATCACCGCACTGCGCCGCCAACACCCGCACCTGCGGGTTGAACTGATCCTGACCAACCGCCTGATCGACCTGCTGCAACTGGAAGCCGACATCGCCGTGCGCATGGTCCGGCCCAGCCAGGAGCAACTGCTGGCGCGGCGTGTCGGCTTGATTGAAGTGGGCCTGCATGCCCGCGATGATTACCTGCAACAGCATGGCATGCCGCTTCAGATGCAGGACCTGGTTAACCATTCGGTGATCGGCTTCGACCAGGAAAGCGCTTTCATCCGCAGCCTGGCCATCAAGGGCTTTGAACGCAGCGCCTTCGCCATCAGCAGCGACAGCGACCTGGCGCAACTGGCGCTGATCCGCGCCGGTGCCGGTATCGGCGGCTGCCAGGTGCAACTGGCTAAGCAGAACCCGCGCCTGCACCGGGTATTGCCGGACGGTTTTGCGTTCAAGATGGACACCTGGGTCACCATGCACGAAGACCTGCGCAACAGCCCGCGCTGCCGCGTGACCTTTGATGCGCTGGTGGCAGGTTTGCAGCGTTACGTACAGGCTTGAGACAGCTTCGCTGGTGAAGAATCAGACTCCCTCAGCCCCTTCATAGACGCCCCCATGTCCGAAGCCTTCGAAGTCCCCAGCCCCCACGAAAAACACATCGAACACACCACCGAACATGCGCACGGGCGCGGTGACAATTTCGCCAGTCGTATCGCCGTGATGACCGCCCTGATGGCCACCCTTGGCGCCATGCTCAGCTACCAGGCCGGCTCCACCGAAAGCGAAGCGGCGATGGACAAGAACAACGCCGCCATCAGCAAGACCGAAGCCGCCAACCAGTGGAATTACTACCAGGCCAAATCCAGCCGACAAAACCTGGCTGAACTGGCCACCCACATTCCCGGCGTGGATGCCGCGCATTACAAGGATGAGATCGAGCGTTACAAGGGCCAGAAGGAAGAAGTGCGCAAACAGGCCGAGAGGCTTGAGGCCACCTCCAAGGAGTGGGATCAGAAATCCGAGGAAGCCCTGCACCAGCACCACCGCTGGGCCCAGGCGATGACCGCGATTCAGATCGCGATTTCGTTGGCCGCAATTACGTTACTCACGCGCAAGGAATGGCTCAAACGCATGTCCTACACCGCCGGCACCGTCGCAGTGGCCCTAGGCAGCCTAGCCTGGCTGCACCTCTAACTGACCGAACGCGGTCAAAAATGTGTGAGCAGGCCTGTTGTGGCGAGCGGGCTTGCCACAACAAGCCAGCTCCCACATGTGCTCTTCGGTGTTTTCAACGTTGGGCTCTGCCATCACATCGCTATATAGTAAAACGCCTAACGTCCAGCACAGCCCCTCTCAAGGAATACCCATGGAACACTCCACCCAATTCCCCGTGCTGTTATTTTCCTACGGCACCCTGCAGGACAAAGCCGTGCAACTCGCCAACTTCGGCCGCGAATTAGTCGGCCAGCACGACGCGATGCTCGGCTACTCGCAAAGCTGGGTAGAAATCACCGACCCCGAAGTGCTGGCCACCAGCGGCAAGACCCACCACCCGATTGTCGCGCCGACTGAGGAAAAAGCCGCCAGTGTTGAAGGCATGGTCTTTCAGATCAACGAGCAGGAACTGGCGGCGGCGGATGCGTATGAAGTGTCGGACTACAAGCGCGTGTCAGTGGCGTTGGCTTCGGGCCTGACGGCTTGGGTGTACGTGCAGGCTTGAAGATGAAACTTGCAGGTAATTTATTTCAATCTGCCAGTACGGCGATTAGAGTGGCGCCCCTTCGAGAATTGGATCTCGATTTTTGCCCATGGAGTTACCCAGTGAAGTACGTCAGTAAAGTGGTTGCAGCAGCTGTTCTCGGTTTAGCGCTCGCAGGCTGCACCGGCACCGCCATCAAATCCCCGCAGTACGACAGCAGCCAATACACCGTTTTGGGTCACAGTGAAGGCAGCGCCACCGGCGTTATGTTGCTCGGCATCATCCCGATCGGTCAGAACAGCCGCTTCGTGCGCGCCCAGGATGCGGCCATCAAGGCCAAAGGCGGCGACGCGCTGATCAACACCCAAGTGCAGGAAAAATGGTTCTGGGCCTGGGTACTGAATGGTTACACCACCAAGATCTCGGGTGATGTGATCAAGCTGAAAAACGCGCAGTAAGTAGGAAGTTGTCAGGGCGCTGACCCTGGCAAGCGACGTATCATGGGCCTGACTTCCGAGGACGGCCCATGAACCTCAGCATTGTTTACGCACTCGCCGCAGCCGCCCTTTTCGGCGCCAGCACCCCGCTCGCCAAAAGCCTCGGCCTGGGCCTCTCGCCCGTGTTGCTCGCCGGCCTGCTCTACCTCGGTAGCGGCATCGGCCTTGCCACTGTGCGCCTTATTCGTGATCGCGGCTGGAAACCCACCGGGCTGACGCAATCTGAATGGCCGTGGCTGATCGGCGCCATCGCGTTCGGCGGCATCCTCGGGCCGGTTGCATTGATGTTCGGCCTGACCCGCACCGCAGGCGCGACCGCCTCCCTGATGCTCAACCTTGAATCGGTGCTGACCGCCGTTATCGCCTGGCTGGTGTTCAGAGAAAACGCCGACCGGCGCATCGTCCTTGGGATGATCTCGATAGTAGTGGGCGGCGTGGTGCTGTCATGGTCCGACGGCGGCGGCGTAAGCCACGACTGGATCGGCCCGGTTGCCGTGGCAGTGGCCTGTTTGTGCTGGGGGATTGATAACAACCTGACGCGCAAAGTGTCTGCGTCGGACGCGCTGTTTATCGCTGGCGCCAAAGGGTTGATTGCCGGGGCGGTGAATTGCAGTTTGGCGCTGTACCTCGGGGCGCAGATGCCGGGCGCGGCGCAGCTCGCGCCTATCTTGCTGGTGGGTTTTTTGGGGTATGGCATCAGCCTGGTCATGTTTGTGCTGGCGCTGCGTGGGCTGGGCAGTGCGCGCACCGGGGCGTACTTCTCGACGGCGCCGTTCCTCGGCGCTGCGGTGGCCTTGCTGGCCTTCGGGGAGTCAGTGACGCTGGCGTTCTGGATTGCATCGGCGTTAATGGCCGTGGGCGTGTGGCTGCACCTGACGGAGCGGCATGCCCATGAGCATCTGCATGAGGCGACGGAACACGGGCACCGGCATGTGCATGATGAGCATCATCAGCATGAGCATGGGTTTGAGTGGGACCCGGCGCAGCCGCATAGTCATGTGCATGTTCATAGTGTGATGCGGCATAGCCATGCGCATTTTCCAGATGTGCATCATCGGCATAGGCATTGAGGGCGACAGAGCGTCGCTCGTATTACACAGTTCGGATTATTTCCCTATAAAAAGCCAGCTGATACACATCACGGTAAGGGATATGAAACTAATCAGTGTCGGTATGACCATCCAGTACTTGAGATGTCGTGGGATTTTTTCAACGTCCTCAACCCGTACTAAACGCCTCCATTGAAATATTTTTGGAATAAGAATGATGATACCCATAGCAACCAGCCGCTGAGGCCTTCCATCAAAGGGAGCATGACGAATAATATCCCTGTGCACAGCGATGTAAGCGCTGCCCTCCACATAGCGCTCTGCTGCGTCGAGCTTTTTGAACATGGCACAAAAAAAGAGCGGGAAGCTTAATATCATGACGACCCCAGCGCACATGCCGATATATTCAAAGACCATTTAAGCCCTCACAGCCCTATAGAGAAATTTCCCTGTGCCTTCTCCCAAGGCGCTTCCGATCTTACCTCCAGCAAGTCCGCCTGCGGCACCGCCGACAATGGCACATGCCAACGCTCCGGCACCTGCTGTGGGTACGCCAAAAACAATCATGCAGGCGGCGACACCGATAGGAGCACCAAACACCCCGCCCGCGGATGCACCACCAACCCCCAGCACCAATTTACCCCCTTCAACATACTTCGCCTGCATACACTCTTGCTCACGCCCAGTGGAACACGCCTCCGATAACTCCAACGCCGTCGCCCCAACATCCAGCGCTATACCAATGTAAGTCCCCGTCTTCAACACCTGCGAAGCCTTGGCTAATCGCTTGACCCGCTCCTCATACCCCCGAATTTCTCCATGCTGCCAGTAGCTTTTACTGGAAATCCCCAGCATCTTTTTAATCGAACCTTGGTTTCTCAACCCCGTACCAAAGCGCGCCATCCCCGAGAGTTGGCTATCCAACCTCGCAAACAGCGCTCTACGCTTAACCAGAAACTCCTCCCGCGCCCCCGTGGTGCCCTTTCTCAAGTACTGCTGATGAAAATCCTCGATTTCCATAAGGGTCTTCTCCACTTGCGCCAAGTGCTTGCTCCAAGCACTGCTGGCACTGCCGATACCAACGGACGAATAGGACAAGATGGCCTGCAACTGATCATAGTTTTTGATCAGGAACTGGTCGGTTGCGGAGTATGCCAACAGGGCGAGTTTTATATTCAGCGCCGAACGCATCAGCTGCGCCTCTTCAGCGGTGCAAGCGGCAGTTCGGCTATCCCCGATGATCACCAACTGCCCAGGCAACACCAGCGTGTTACGGATGTGCTGGTTGAGGGTGTCGAATTTGGTCTGTGTATGCGGATCAAGCGCCAGGCTTAGTTTGAGCAGCGGATAAGGCTGCGGTCGTTCATTGATAAATGCGTAGGGTCCCTGCATGCGTGCACCTCCAAGTGACTGAGGCGCACGACTATAAGAAGGCGCCATAGCGGAGGTAAGACGCGTACAGGGGTGGTTTTGACGTTTCAGAAAGAGACTACTTCAATCGAGGCGCATGCCTACGATTTCAGGTTCCGGCTGACCACCTCCCCCCCATCATTCAAGGGAATTGCGTGGATCTGAGCGAGATTGTTCAAATCTGTTACTCAAGTTATGGAGAATCTTGCACTACGTAGTGAAATAAGTAGTGATGTGGTTGTGCTCAGTGACTTTGCCCTGCTGTGTTCAATTCCCCTGCGAGACGGTTGCGACTTGCTGGATGTCATAGCGCGGCGGATGGATATGCCGCGCGCATGATCTAAGAACACCACGTTTTCAAACCAAAGAAATCACAAAACCCCTGGCCTCTCCCGAAACCAGGGGTTTTGTTTGTCTCGCATTTGATGCCACAGCACCCGCTTTAGAATTCAACGGCTCGTCTATACACTAGCCTGCGTACACCTGCTAGGGCCTGCCCTCGATTCAGACCTGACTCATACAACAAGACCCTATAAAAATGAAAGCAGTGTTCATCGCCACGCTGGGAATGTTATCGCTAATCCATACACCCCTGTCCTTCGCGGACAGTGCCAATGGGAAAAACCTGTTCTTACACCGGTGTGCCATGTGCCACGGGGCAGATCTCAAGGGAACAGGACCACTCGCGAATAAGAGCAACCCTCCTACACCTAACCTGACAACACCTGTTTTCAAGAAACGACTCAATGATTATCCGGGCGTTATTGTATCGTCGGTAATACTCCGCCCCAATGGAGACTTGATTCCAAGAACGTTGCGAGAGAACGGCGTGAAGGTACCGCCGCACGCTTGGACGATTAACGATCTGCGCGATTTAAATCAATACATGATGGGTGTAATTTCGAAAAGTCGATGATATTAAAATAAGAGAGGGGACAGCAATCTCAACACCAACAATTTCACTGTGAGTGACAGGTCCTTTAGAGGTTAAATAAATCTGCCCCCATTCTTTCCATACCAATACTAAAAATAGTGAGGGAGCATAACCCCCTCACTCACCAAGAAACTTATACAGCAGCGTCAACCAACTCCGTAACGAAATCGAACACAAAATCCAAACCAATATCCGCCCAATCTACACCCCACCCCTGACCTGGCTCAAGTGCCCATTTCGCAACGATTGGAAAGGTCGGATCAAGATTATACTCCGATAAAGTTTTACCCGCGCTGGTGAGTGCCATTTTTTGTGCCGCAGGTATTTTAGCCACGGTATTTTCGGCAACCGCCGCCCACAGTAAGTTCTTAAAGTGACGCGAGTCCATATCGCCTTTTCGGATCGTCCGATCAATATACTCAACCGCTGAAAAATTGGTATACGTTAATCTCGTAATACTTCTAAACAAACGATTGGGTGAGTCAGGACCCCCCCCTTGGAATCCGACCCCGAGATTGAACCCCCCTTTATAATAAGACAACAACATTCTCGCAACATCATCTACACCATGACTATTAACATCAACATTCACATAACACGTTCGATAATTATCCATACCAAAAAAATTGTAAACTTTAAATTTTACATTATTTTTACTTTGTGGCAAAACTGAAAACCCATCACGTTTAATACGCCCCAAAAATAAAGGATTAAAATAACTGTCCTCCCCCATAAGAATCCATCCCGCCCCCACATCGTGGGGACACTCAGCCCAGCCTTCTCGAAAACTATACTCGTCATAAGATATTCTGGTATCCGGAGGTTTCGCATCCGACTGCATTACCTTTAACACTGTGAACACCGGTTCACCCCGAACACTTTCAGAAAAAACTGAATACGCCCAATTCTTCATAACGCCTCCACGAAAAAATCAAAAACAGAGACAACAACGTACACACCTAAAAAAAAACATATACCTGTCAAAATTAACAGTAGGCAATACGTATTCGGAATAAGCTTTATTCCAATTCAAAAACCATGAGCGGGTGAATAGTGTAAAGCTATCGCTGCACGCCTGAACAATGGACCCGAAAAGGCAGAAAAGGCAGAAAAGGCAGAAAAGGCGACAGATACATTTAATTCGCCAAAAATACGAAGATTAAGTCAATCCGCCCCCGTTCTCCTTGTATCGACACATTTCTGTCTTTCCAGAATGGCAGTTAATGGCCAAAAACTGAGTGTCGGAAGCGCTTAGAAAATCCGGGACTATTCAGTGAGTAGCACGCCGATGATCTGAGGAAAGCTGTGCTGTTGATTTAAAAGTAAGGGATCCATGATCCCCACATTCAAAGATCAGAGTTGATCGCCGATGCTGTCCTCCCGATTCTTTTCAGGAGCCAGCATCCTATGATGCGTCCCGACGCCAAAGTCGAAAAAGTCTACCTCTACCCCAAGCCCGTAGACTTCCGAAAATCCATTGACGGCCTCGCCGCTCTCGTCGAACTGGATATTAAAGTGGCGGTATTCGACCCCGTTCTTTTTGTTTTTCTGAATCGCCACCGCACCCGAGTGAAAATCCTTTATTGGGAGCGCAACGGCTTCTGCCTTTGGCTCAAACGCCTTGAATCCGAACGGTTCAAAACCTCTCCAGAGGCCACCGATGAGGCTATCGTATTGAGCGTCCAGGAATTGAACTGGTTGCTCGACGGCTTTGACCTCTGGCGCAACCGTCCGCATCAGGTTGTGACTCCAAGATTTGTCGCCTGACAGGTATAATCCGCGGCATGATTTCCCTGCCCGATCAACTGCCTGATGACCCTGCTGCGCTCAAGCAATTGCTTGCCTATATGCAGTCCAAGGTCGCTGTTCTCGAAGAAGAGAACGCGCTGCTTCGTCAGCGTCTATTCGGGCGCAAGTCTGAGCAAAGTGCTGATTCGACGACACCACAACTGGTGCTGTTTGACGAAGCAGAAAATGTTGCTGCACACGCCACCGACGACACCGAAGAGGACGTTGTCGGCCCGGCGAAACGCCGTGGCAAACGCAAGCCTCTGTCCGCTGACCTGCCGCGCATCGAAGTCATCCATGACCTGCCCGAACACGAACTGACCTGTGCCTGCGGTTGCCGCAAGCATGCCATCGGCGAAGAAACCAGCGAGCAGCTGGATATCGTGCCGATGCAGATCCGGGTGATCAAACATATCCGCAAGGTTTACGGCTGCCGTGGCTGCGAAACGGCCCCGGTCACCGCCGACAAACCGTCTCAGTTGATTGAAAAGAGCATGGCCAGCCCGAGCGTGTTGGCGATGTTGCTGACGACCAAGTACGTCGATGGCCTACCCCTGCATCGATTCGAAAAAGTCCTTGGCCGTCACGGCATCGATATCCCGCGCCAGACCTTGGCGCGCTGGGTGATCCAGTGCAGCGAGCATTTCCAGCCACTGCTGAACCTGATGCGTGATCGATTACTGGAAAGTCCGGTGATCCATTGCGATGAAACCCGCGTCCAGGTACTCAAGGAACCGGATCGAGACCCGACCAGCCAATCCTGGATGTGGGTACAAGCCAGCGGCCCGCCGTATCGCAAAGTCGTATTGTTTGATTACACCTCCAGCCGAGCGCAGGATGTGCCATTGCGTCTGCTGGAAAGTTATCGCGGTTACGTGATGACTGATGATTACGCGGGTTACAACGCATTGGCGTTGCAACCGGGTGTGGAGCGGCTGGCGTGTATGGCTCATGCGCGGCGCAAGTTCGTGGACGCACAAAAAGTGCAGCCAAAGGGCAAGACTGGGCGTGCCGATATCGCGCTGGCGATGATCAATAAGCTTTACGGCGTCGAGCGTGATCTCAAGGACGTCAGCGATGAACAGCGGTTCACCGGTCGTCAGGAAAAGAGCCTGCCGATCCTGGGCCAACTGAAAAGCTGGGTGGATAAAACCCAATCCCAAGTGACGCCGCAAAGTGCGCTGGGCAAGGCAGTTAATTATCTGGCGAACAACTGGAGTCGGCTGGAGCGTTACGTTGAGGCTGGTTTTTTACCGATCGACAACAACGCGGCAGAGCGCGCAATAAAGCCGTTTGTTATTGGACGCAAGGCTTGGCTGTTCAGCGACACACCCAAAGGGGCGAGCGCCAGTGCGCAGATCTATAGTTTGGTCGAGACCGCGAAGATCAACGGCCAAGAGCCCTATACGTGGCTGCGCCACGTACTGGAGCGGCTACCGCATGTGTCGACGGTAGAAGACTACGAAGCGTTGTTACCATGGAACTGCTCACCGGAAATGCCACGGTAAACGAACAACCCATCTTGCGGTAGGTGTCCTTCATGGATCGGATACATTGTATCGTCGGTAATACTGCGCCCCAATGGAGACTTGATTCCAAGAACATTGCGAGAGAATGGTGTGAAGGTATCGCCGCACGCTTGGACAATTAACGATCTGCGCGATTTAAACCAATACATGAGTGGTGTGATTGCACAAAGTCGATGATGGTGAGGGCCAGCCATTGCCGGCAAACCCATTCCAGCCTCTTGCTGAAGACAGGCGAGTCGGTGGCCGTCGTGTCGAGAGGTATTAGTGCCGCTTTTCCAAAACAGCGTGCTCCCCTGCAGATCGCGCGCGCCATCAAGGCTGCTGCGCCACCACGCGATTACGACCGCCCTGCTTGGCCTGGTACAACAACTTGTCAGCCCTCTCAAGCACAACGGATACCGAATCCCCTCCCGGTTGCCATAGCGCGACGCCCAGCGAAACAGTGATGTGCCCGACAGTAACGATCTCTGCGGCTTCGATCGAGGCACGCAGCCGCTCTGCGACATCCGTTGCCGCTTGAAGCGAACTATTGGGCAATAACAATACGAACTCTTCCCCACCGACCCGGCAGGGCAAGTCGTTAGACCTTGAGTTGTGCTGCATCAGTTCTGCGATAGCCCTCAGCGTTTGATCGCCCACACCATGGCCAAATGTATCGTTCACCCGTTTGAAGTGGTCGATGTCCATGGAAACAAGTGCGAACGCTCTGTCAGCATCTTGCCAACGCAACAGGACATCTTCCATCGCCCGGCGGTTGGCCAGCCCGGTCAGCGCATCGGTTTGTGCTTGCAGGTTAAGCTTGCCGATCTTCTCCTGTAACAGGGTGGCGCCAAGCAGCAACGCCCTGCGAATCTGCCAACTCTCGAAATAGTGCGCCGGTACTGCACTGATAAGGTCGTAGCTGTCGGGGGTGTCCAGTCGCTTGGCACAATCGGCGAGCCTGGACAGCGGCGCTGAGATCCGCGCTCCCAGCCACCAGATCAAAACGATTCCGAAAAAGGCAAGTGGGGCTGTGCCCAACGCAACCTTGACCATTGTCTGACGTAGAACAGCGTGTATATTTTCGAGTGGCTGCTGCGAGATCACCCCCCAGCCGCTGCTCGGCACTTTGGCGAAGCCCGCGAGCATTTCCACTCCATTTTCATCCGCAGCCTGTAAAACACCTGCGTCCTGGCTAAGTGCCGCATCGGCGATCACGCTCTTTCCAGTGATGTCTCCGATTTGTTCGGGACGGCTGTGATAAAGCACCCGACGGCTGCTGTCGACTAGATAGACATTCGCGCCATCCTTACGCACATTTGTGTCCATCATGGCCTGGAGCGTATTTTTTTGCTCAAGTTGAACACTGCCCCCTATCAGGCCCAAGTACTCTCCTTTCGTGCCAAATACGGGCTGGTTGATAAAGATCACCAGATTGCCTGCTATGGACTTAAAGGCGTTGCTGATTCTCGGCACGCGAAGGTTGAGTGGCTCCTTGTGTTGCAAAACCCGGCCATTGAGGCGAAAGCTTTCGGGAGCTGACGCAATAATAGTTCCCGTTGAGTCGGCGACAAGTACGGAGTTGAAACTGGCATCCTGCCCAAACAACCGCTGCGTTTCTTCTGCCAAAGCGTGCTTATCTTCAAACGCTTTGCCGATGACGACTGAGCCATACTTCAATTTGTCGAGGTCGGAATTGAGCACCTGTTCGACACTCTTGGCGATCCGAGAGGCGTAGGCTTTGTTCACTTGCAGCGCATTCTCAATCAACTCCTGCTTCTGAATCTTGAACATCACCCAGAAGCTGTTGGCGAGGGTCGCGATTGCAGCAAGCAGTACAAAGATAAGAATCAGAATGCGTAGATTGAGCTTAGGCTTCGGTCGAGTGGTCATTTTACGCAGTCCGGGTAGGCGGATGGATTACAAACGATTTCGATGCTGTGTGAATCGCCCTTGAATGTGTAGGTGGGGGGTCAATCAGTTTTGACGGACAGCCCGCTCAACAAGTAAGGAAGGCTGTTAACCCATTCTGGACCTATCGCGCAGACATGTCTGAGGACAGTTCAGAAGAAATACCGCCAGTCCCCACATTGAGCCTTTATGGCCTTTTTTTCAGGTGCCAGAAACCACAAACCCCCGGCTTTCTCTAGGAAAACCGGGGGTTTGTGTTTACTTAATGTGGCGGTGAAGGAGAGATTCGAAACTACCCGCCAAGCCACTTTCATTATGATAGTGCCCGGTTTACAAGGGCTGCAGCCTAGTCGACCTCTTGAAAGTTGGCCCAGATCTGTCCCATGGCTGTCCCATGGGTTTGCGGACCAGGTTGCTGCGAGAGGGCAAAAATACCATCCGAGCCGATTTATGTTGAGGCATGGGAAAAAGGTAATTTTGGTAATGCGTTATCAAATCCCGACTAAAAGTTAATGAAATCAGCTAGTTGATACAATTCTATAGAGGTAATAATAAGGTAAGTTAATGGTTATAAAATTACCTTTAGTGGTAGTAATCCCCACCCGCTACCAAACCCCGTAAAATGGGGCTCTGATCAAAATATTACCCTCACCCTTACCTTAAATTACCCTATGAGGTAATGCGTGAAAGCCACGTTCTATAAGGCTTCCAGCCAGCTTTGATCGACCACTTACTAAAATTACCCTTTTCCCGCCCCACGTCTGAAAAATAGACATGCGCCAGCGGTTTTGGCGCTTTCGCCATACACTCTCGGTCAGCACGGACAGCACCGAATTGCTGGTGATGCTGTGCAATGCCTTAGAATGCCGGAACCCTTACCAACTAGGCTCCACAGCTATCCAGCCGCAAGGGTCGGCAGTGGCTCGTTCGCCCGTGATATGAACGGTCACGGAAACGAAAACACCGCCTGCAGCAGGTTTTCACAACCATAGCTCCCGTAACCCGGGCACCTCACCAGCACGACCACCACCCTGCCGCCTCGTGACCCGTATGCAAAGCCGCTGCACTTTTTTGCAAAGCCTTGCACTCTGTGCAGTTGCCAAACATCCCCCAAACCCCGCAGCGGGCCTAGGCGGAGATACCGTTTGCACCCACTCCGCGGTTGCACAAAAAAGGAACACAAGGCCCGTCGGCGGGAGGGGGATAAGTGCTTTTTCATCTGGATTTTTTCATCCACAAAATGTATTCGTTTAACCAGTTGGTAGGGAGCCATGAGCTTTTTAGAACAGTATCTTCATCTTCAACTTAAGCCGAAGATGAGTCGCGATCGGCCATCGTTCTTGAGGACATTTCTCGATAGATACGGCAGAATGCAAAGCTGCGCAGGAAAAGCCCTAGGCAGACTGAAAAATTGTAAATGGAGTGAGTTTATGGAAGAAAAATTCGCCGTTGCCGCTGTACGTCACTATCGTGACGCAGACATGCTTGCAGCCTCTGAACGCTTAGATGGCGCCGGCCACTTGATAGGCTTTTCCGCTGAATGCGCAATTAAACATGCCGTTCTTTCTTTAAGGCCTGGCGTAGAAAAAATTCAAAAACACTTCCCAGATTTAATTGATGTAGCAAAACGCCACCTTGATATACGGGCGCATCACGGACTTTACATAATACTAAAAAATCCAGCCTTTATGCAGAATTGGACGGTAGGGAGTAGATACTCCGACGACGGTATTGTAACCAAAAAAATGTATGATCTTTGGCGCAGCCAAACGAGAGCGCTAATGTACGCTGCAAAGTTAAGAGGTTAAAAATGGCGAGCAAAAAAAGCATAATCCGTTACGATGATGTTCTGCCATTAACTTTGCAAGTTACCACAGAAATATGCGGCGAAGGCTTCTTTTCACGCAATCTTATATTGCGTGACTCCGAAGGCTTTATTACTGTCGTGCTGCGCGAAGAAATTGATCCAATCATTAGAGATCAGCTAGCTACTCTACTTACGAATTCGTTGGGAATATATGCAACATCCCCACCGGTAGTCACTCCCGATGAAATATACGACTCTTCTTTAAATGACGAGGCACTTGATAAATTTGAGTTCGTCGTGTGTCCAAACGGGTATCAGGATTATGTCCGATATATTGAAAGACGAATCGTAGGTGGCGACTGGGTCAGAAATATTCAACAGCCGATTCATGGAGCGCCAAAAGTCGTAGTGTTTTCGAGCTTGAAAGGCGGTGTTGGAAGGTCCACTGCACTCTCGGTCTCAGCGGTCCACCTAGCGAGAAAAGGAAAATCCGTTCTAGCTATAGACCTAGATTTAGAAGCTCCGGGGATAGGTGGTATGTTTCTCGATAAAAGGAATTTGCCTGCTTACGGGGCCCTAGATTTCTACGTTGAGTTTGGTAGGACAGTAATCAATAAACAATTTATGGATGACATGCGGCGAGTTGCATTTACAGATAAATCTGGTGGTTCGTTTACGATAGTACCGGCCACAGGCTTAACTAGTCAGCGCTCACCTCAAAATGTGCTAGGTAAAATATCTAGAGCGTATCTAGAAGTAGTGGATAAAGATGGAAAACCGATATCTTTCCTTGATAAGACTCGCGAGTTAATACAACAGCTTTGCAAAAATCAAAAATACGACGTCATTTTCGTTGACGCCCGAGCGGGGCTAAACGAAAGTACAGCAGCCACTATTCAAGGGCTTGGAGCAGATGTTCTATTTTTTGGGGTAGACACTCCACAAACATGGGATGGCTATACGTATTTTCTTGCTCACCTTGCTAGGCACAAAACTGAGGCAACACCACTGGAGGATTGGCGGTACAAACTCAAGGTCGTCCATGCAAAGGCTTTAGGTTCGGAAGAGTCTATGAAGCAATTCCGGGACCGATCTTGGGAGCTATTCAGTTCATATCTATATGATGAACTCGAAGGTGAAGAGGCGGCGGAGGGTCTTACCGAAGCTTTTGGTTTTGATCTGGACGACTCTACCGCTCCTCATTACGCGTGGCCAATATTAATCTCCGAAAAATTTTTTGAATATAATCCCCTGGACGAAAATGGACTTCAAAACACAGAAGAATTTGTTCTGCCAGTTTTTGGAGAGTTCTTGGAACAGCTTTGCGAGAGGCTCGGATATTAATGGCATTGGAAGAATATGAAATTAAGGCCCTCAGAGAAGTTATCTCTGCATTCAGGCCTGAATCAGCATCAAGCGCCGCACGTGCCTTGCCTATAACTGAAATTTATGTGCCTATTGGCCATAAAGACGCGTTAGATTTCGAAAGGCCTCTTGTTGTTGGTAATAGAGGAACAGGCAAAAGCGTATGGTCTGGTGCGCTGGCGAATACAAGCATTCGGAAAACGATTGCAAAAAACAACTCATTTGACACTATGGCCTCGGCTGACGTTGAACTAGGCTTCCACCAAAGCGCAGCTGAAATGGCAGGAGTCGCACCTTCGCCTAGGGTGTTACAGGCTTTACTGCTAAGAGGTATAGAGCCAGAAGTTATCTGGACGGCAGTACTATTAAAGGCCGTATCCAAATATGCTAAGTTAAGAATAAAAAGTGACTTCGACGATCTTGTTGACTGGGTAGACGCTTACCCAGGGAAGTGCGAAGCTATGCTTATTAAGGCTGACAACTATTACACTCGAAATAAAAAACGCTTTCTGCTCGTATTTGACGCACTAGATCGACTCGGGAAGTCTTGGGAGGCTATTCGCCCTTTAACTAGAGGTGTACTGGCTCTAACATTGAGCATGCAAGGCTATACAAGTATGCGTGCTAAAGTTTTCATGCGAACAGACCAATTCAAAGATAGTGCCATATTCAATTTCCCAGACGCTTCTAAAATTAAGGCTGCGCGGATTGAGCTTAATTGGTATTCCACCGACTTATATGGTTTATTTTTTCAGCAGTTATCCAATGATGTTTCCTCTCAAAAGGCTTTTTCGAAAATATACAAGCTAGTTACTGGAAGGCCTCAAAGACCTTATTCAAAACTAACCGAAGCAGCCGAGCAAAGGAGCGCTTTCGCTCTGATTGCCGGAGAATACATGGGTACTGATCACAGGCGGGGCAGAACTTATACTTGGATTATTGACCATTTAGCAGATGCTTTCCATGAAACAACGCCTCGAAGCTTTTTAGTTACTCTTCAGCGAGCCGCCGCATCTAGACAGCTCCCATCGCATTTAGTTATAGACCACCACGGAATAAGGGAAGGTGTACAGTCGGCCTCTGCAATCCGTGTCGACCAGCTTTCTGAAGATTATCCATGGATACGCCGAGTACTGGACGACTTGGCGGGACTTGAAGTACCTTGCGCACCGCTATCATTCACAACACGCTGGGCCGAAAGAGGTACAGTAGACTCTGTAAACACGCTGAATACTGAGCAACCTGGACCTGTAGAGTTATTGGAAACAGGCTCTAACAAAGAGGAACTATTACTTGAAGCACTGGTAAATATAGGAGTCGTCGAATATCGAGCCGAAGACAAAATTAATATGCCTGATATCTTCCGGGTTGCTGCTAAAATCAAACGCAGAGGCGGTGTTAGGACGCCAACTTTTGCACGAGGAAATTAGGAGCAATTCTACATCCAACAAAGGTAGCAGCACTGATTGCCTGCCAGCCGAGGGGGCGTACGTAGTGACGCCTCTGCCAAGCGGCGTTGAATATGATGCTGACGATGTATTCCTGCATACTACTTACACCGCACAGACAAAAGTACTACTTTGTACAAATGCTTGCATGAAATAAAATCTCTCCCAAGCATACAACTAAACAATCTAAACTCTAGAACTAATTACCTTATCAGCGATCAGATTTACATCTTTAAGACGTAATTATTTTTAATGCTCCGTTAAGCGAAGCAGCCGCGCCAGCATTTACTGAGAACTCAGCTGAGTTGCTTGGTATCGGTGTAGGTCCATGGGTATGACTCGCCAGTTGAGTGTTCATATGCTGCACTAGGTCGAGCAAATCGCACAGCACCTGCAGCACGTTCACTCCCTCGGATCCCAACCAGGTCTTGGGCGCTACCAGGCGCTGGCTGACCGCCGCCACACTTTCACGCAGCCCATGAATCCGTTCCTCCATATCGCCGCCCACCGTGGCGTTGTGCTTCTGCCCCACCACCAGGTTCAGGTCCCTCCCGGTCGCCTGGTGCAGATCATCCACCGCCGCCAGGCTGGCAGATCCGCCCGACAGCAACTTGAGCGCGCCCAGGGCTTCAAGCGTCTTGATGCCCCCTACCGACTCGGTTGAATGGTCGTCCACGGTCCTGGTGTGGCTCTGGTACCGCTCCGTGTTGCCCATCGCCTCCACTTCCCGTTCGATCGCTTTGTCCAGGATCTTGCCGTCAGTCTGGCGCAGCCAGTTGCCGTCCGCGTCGACACGCTGCTGACAGGCTTCGCTGTGCTGCCACACCTGGTCCCCCTTCGGCACGCTGGGCATGCTCAGGCCGTGGGGCAGGATGGTTTGGATATAGGGTTTGTGCGGCAGACCGTAGGCAAAGCACACCACCACTTGGGTGCCTTCCTCGGGGAACGCATAGATGCCCATTTCCTCGCCACCGGTGGGCAGCGGCAAAGGCACGCCGGCCAGGATTGGCAGTTTGCTGTCTGGTTCGCCGTCCGGGCCCATGACCTCGATGTCGACCGCGTAGCGTGGCCGGAAGTCGTCGCAGATCCCGGCGCCGGCGGGCGGGTCGGCCACGGCGACAACCCGGGCAAAGCGTGGCAGGTGGTACCCACCGGTGAGTTCGGGGAATTGTCGTTCTACGCTGCGGCGGATTGCGTCGTCCATCGGATGGCCATCTGGTTGTCGATGAGCGCCACACTGGTGATGCGCTCGCCGTGGTTGATTGTTGCACCTGGTCGCAACCCGGGAAGGGCTGCAATCATTGCGCTCTGGTTGCCCTGGTAGCCGTCGAACAGTTCCACCGGCAGCTGCAGCGGCGAACGAAGGCCAAAGAAGCTGTCAGCCCAACTACCCACGAACACTTCCCCATCACCCTGCTGCTGCCAGATGAAGTCGGGGATGTTGAAAACCCGGGCCAGGCTGTCCATGGCTTGATAGCCGGCAGCCAGGCTGTAGAAAAACGGTGCCTTGACGCTCGCATATGACTGTTCCGGGACGCGGAAGCGCAAACCGGTGTGCTTGCCGATCTCGACCAGGACGGCGCGCAGGTCGACGTGACGCAGGTTCAGCGGCAGCGGGTTGCCCAGGATCGCCGCCAGCTCGCGACAGAACAGCACCTGCTGGTTGCTGCTGGCCGTGCTGCTGCGCTCGACGTAGCCAATGAAGTGTCGCTGTAGCGTACTGCTGTTGTAGCCGATATCGAGTGTCACCAGCCCCTTGACCGGCGCCGTAGCCTGGATCGTGAACGTCGCCCGACCTGGGCTTTTCGCATCCAGCCGGACTTCGTTTTTGACTAGGACATATGGCACCCCGCTGATGGTCAACTCCTTGTGCAGCTTCATGCCTTGGGACTCCCGCCTAACCAGGTATCCACCTTTTTCAGCGTGGCTTCAAAACCGGTCAGTTCTTCGGGGGCACCAGGTGAGTCTCCACCACCACCGGTACCGCCGACCGCGCCGCCCGGGCCAGACTGCGCCGTCACCGCGTTGCCCGATCGGCGCCCTTCCACTTTTTCCGGGTTGGAGAGCTTTTCGGTCAAGGTGAATTGGATCAGCCAGCCGCGCAGATTGTCGTCTTCCCGGGCGCTCACGCCTTCGGTGAAAGTCACCTGGCGCATGCCGAACGCGGCAGCGGTGTCGTTGACGATGCGGTACGTCTTGAGCTGGCCACCGCCTTCGGTCGCTTCCACCAGGCGCATCAGGTCACGCAATTGCACCTGGTCAACAAAGGGAATCATCAGGCTGACAGTCAGGGTCTTGGGCTTGAAGCCTTTGTGCCCCTTTTCGGTGTTGCTGGTCTGGCCTGACAGATCGTCGCTTTCAATACGCAGGTTGCCGGTGACCTTGAGGTTCTTGCCGCGCACCTCTTGCCCGTCGAGTAACAGCGTCATAGGCCCACCAGTTCACGGACAAAGCTCAAACCCGGCTCAGATCCCACCAGCAGCGCGCCGGCGCACAGCACCCATTCGTGTCCCGGGGCATCACCGGCCAGCAGCCGGCGGCTCAGCTCGGTAGCGTTGCCCGGGCCGATCAGCCGCGCGCGCATGCTGCTGTCAGGGTTGCCATCAGCCAGCAGGGCTTTCAGATCTGCCAACTGCTTGTCACGGCCCTGTTGCTGCGCGACCTTGCGGTTGGCCAGGGCCGAGAGGTCGGCCATGGGCGAACTGTAGGCGGCGTAGCTCTCCAGGACGGCGATCTGTCCGGCCATGGATTGCTGCGCCGCCTTAACCACTGTGCAACGCTCCAGGGGCAAATCCTGCCAACGCGGCAACGCGCCGGCGGTGGGGATCTCCCACTTTTCCGTCTCCAGTTTGGACAGGTGCCGCGCTCGGCGCTCGGCGCGCACCAGGTCAGGCATCGGTAGCAAGGCATTGAACCGCGCCAGGCTGGCGGCTAACTGATCAAAGCGAGTGGCCAGGAACATCAGGCATAGGGCGTGCTGCTGACCATCGGGCAGGCCTGTATCGCTCACGTCCACCAGCTTGCTGGCCAGCTGCTGCAGCATGTTCGGTGCAGACAGAAAACGCTGGTAGCCGCGGCCCTGCCCAATGCCACTTTGAAACGGCGTCACCACCAGACAGGCCGGCGCCTCGCCCATCTGGTCGGCGAGCGCGGCACGACCTGCAGCGATCGCGCCCTGGGCAGCACCACCGACCGGCCCCGGGCTGGTACTGGTCTTGCCACTCAAATCAGCCAAGCGTTTAGCCGTGCTGGCCAGCTCGCCGCCGGCCAGGCCCTGGGCGGCTGACAATTGCCCCATCCATTCGGTGGCCTGCGCGGGCCAGCGCATGGTCACCGGTGCCCAATTCGCGTCAGGCATTGGGCAATACCAGGGCAGGTAATTCGGCCACCAGCTCGGCGCTGGTCGGTGCCTTGCGCTTGTCCTGCTCCATGGCGGCCAACTGCTCATAGCAATAGGCCCAGCACAGTGAGCGCCAGGTGCGGAACGCCAACCCATCCGCCTGAAACTTCGGTACCGAAGGTTCATCCGCGTAGGTGATCACGTCCTTCAGGTCACTGTAGCCGGAGGCTTTCGCCGTTTTGTCGAGGAACATCTGGACGCTGGCCACGTACTCGGATTTGCGCTGCTCCCAGGTCAGCGGCGGCGGGTCGACAGCCACGGGCCGGCCCTTCACCGCTTGAATGACTTTGCCCATAGCCTGGGCGGCAAACAACGATTGGTATTCGCCCAAGGTTATTTCCAACAACTCGCCGGCAGGTGGCAAGCTGCAGCCCGGGTTGGAAACCTCGACCAAGGGCGGTATGGCTTTAGGGTCTTTCACTTTGATCGTCGGGGCCTTGTCCTTCGAGCCTTCGGCGCCCATCCAGCTGGGATCCGGGACACTGATCATCGGGTGTTTCCACTTCGGGTCGGCTACCAGCAAGGTGCGCTCGCCGTGGGCGCGTGTGTCGTAAAAGCCTGCGGTTGTGGCGTGAAAAAATATGCTCATGATTAGTAGCCTGTGGCCTCCCAATAAATGTCATCTGGCGAGCTGAACGGGCCAGAAATCACGGAAAATTGGCTATTGCTGACGATCAACGTGTTCGTGCCTGTGGCAGGGTCGGAGTAGAAAAGGCTGGTCCGGGAGGCGACCAAAGACACGCAGCGGTTGGGGAGGCGATAGGAAAACTGCGGTGTGTCACCGTGTCAGAGGCCCCCAGGGTGATCCCCCACTGACGGATCAATCCGGTCTGGGCACACTTCCACCAGCCGTTTGGGCCAAGTGATGCGTTGTTCTTGAGCACCGCACCAGGTACCTCAGGAGTCGCCTGGGGCAGGTTGGTCAGCCCGCTTGCATCGCCGCTATAACTGCCGGTAACACGCAGGTTGCCGCCTTCACTGAGTGTCAGTGCGTTATTGGTGCCGCCTACGTGCATCACGACACTGGGCGGAGTGACAGAGCCACCGCCGGCGTAAACGTCCATGGACGCCAGGTGACGTTCCGCCCAGTTGGTGGCTTTCCACATCAGGTATGCGCCGCCATTGTTCGCGCAATTGATTTGTACAGCGGGGGATCTAGAACGCCAATCCACGAACCCACCAGCCATTGCGGGAAAATCAAAGACGGCCGATCCCGTCAAAGTCCCACCACCTAGCGGCAACTTTGAGTTATCCGCGATCGCGATGTTGGCGGTGCCGTCGAACGACACACCGTTAATCAGTCGAGGCGTGGCCAGCTTGGTAGAGGTAGCAGCATTGCCCGATACAGCAATGTCATAGGTGCCGTTCAATCGGGCCTTGGCCAGCGTGCCGAGTGTCAGTGCGTTAGCGTTCAAGCCGCTCAACTGCCCACCGTCGCCAAAATACGAACCCTTGATGGTCAAGTGTCCAGAGCCGTCCAAGGTGAACGCAGAGAAGGTTGCACCCACATGCATGACCACCGAAGGTATAGAGGTCGACGTGCCGCCTGCATACACCTCCATGGCAGCCAGGTGTCGCTCGCTCCAATTGGTACCCTTCCACACGGAATACGCGGCGCCATTTGCTGCGCAGTCGATCTGGATAGCGGTTTGGCGCTCCTGCCAGCTGACAAATGAACCACCGATCATGGGCACGTTGAATCGCACGCCGCCGGTGAGCGTCCCGCCGCTAAGTGGCAACTTTGAGCCGTCGCCAATCGCGATGTTTTGAGTACCGTCGAACGCCACACCGTTGATCAGACGTGCCGTTTCCAAGCGAGTGGCCGAACCGGCGTTGCCAGTCACCTGAACATCGTAGGCACCGTACAGTCGCGCCCGGGGAACGGTCCCGGCAGTGAGAGCGCTAGCGTTGAGGTTCACCAGTCCCCCGCCGTTACCGAAAAGCAGCCCGGTAATTACTACACCGTCGACAGATACCCGTACGCCGTTGCCTGTCGCATACCCATCGGCACCTAAGCCCATGAACAGCGTATGGAAGCCAGTGGCCGTACCAAAACCGCCGATGCTACCAACGGTATTACCGCCCGACGTAAAGGTCAGCCCACGCGCCCAGCCGCTTCCGAAATAGTTTTCAGCGGCGTAGACCACATCACCAGTCATTGTGCCGCCGGTCAGTGGCAGCTTGGTGGCGTCTCGCACCGTGATGTCCTGAGTACCGTCGAAGGCCACACCGTTGATAGCACGGGGGTTGGCCAGCTTGGTGGCGGATCCCGACCGCAAGTCAGGGTAATGACCCACTTTGGCGGCAAAGTGATCCACTAGCGGTCCGTCGATTGGTGCGATCGTGCGTAGATCGTTGATCTGGTTTGCACTTAATAGGTAAGCCAGAGGGACGCTGTAATGCCATGCGCCGTCGGTGTCCAGGTAGTCCACTTGGTTAGGGTCAAACACCACCGTCCAACTAGCCAGCACGTCGTTCAGTTCTCGGCGCAGAGACACTTTCAGCCATACAGGTGACGGCAGCCCCGGCGGCGCGAACGGCAAGGCGCTGGTTTGCTCTACGCGGATACCTTCTACATAGCCAAGGCCTGGTTTTAGCTGATATCCGCTTGCGACTTTCTCCACCTGGAGGCCGCTACGGTAGAAGCACGCTCGACCAAACACGTCGCGGTTGCTCAGCCGCTCGCGCTCGTCGATTCCCTTTAGGCGAACGGTGAAGTCATGCTGCCAAGTGCTAGCATCAATTGTGATGCCAGTCAGCGCCTGGGCCCCGTCGAACACCACTAGGATGTTGCGGGTGACGTTGTTGCCGACCTGCAGCGGCGGAATGTTCTTTCGCTTTTGCTGCACAGGCACGTAGGCGACGGCCAGCAAGACATTCTCGGCGGTTTCCAGGCCGATCCAGTTCCAGTCAAAGTCGCCGATATCGCTGCCCAACATCGAGCTGTACACCACCTGGTTGGGGTTCACAAAGCCGATGTTCTGTTTCGGGATCGTGTAGGTGTGGACGATCTGCGCCGCCGGCGGTTTCGCGGCTGCGCGGTCGACCGGGGCATTTGGGTTCAGGCCTGGCACGTTGGCGAAGACAAAACGCACGACATCGAGGCGCTGCTGTGCGCCTGTTTTTTGGGCGATCAGGCTTTCACCTGCAAGGGTAATACTGGCTCCCATGGGGACTCCTACAGGCGGGCGATCAGCGTTTGCTGATCGTCGTTAAAGTCAGCCGCGACGATGCGCAGCGATACGGGGGTGATGGTCACAAAGTCATAGCGCCGGCACGTGCGGCCGTATTGCTGAATCAGCACGCGCAGCAGCTCGGGGTTCTGCGATAGCTGGGAGTCGGAAAGGCGCAGTAGCACCACGTCCCAGTCCCGATCGGGCATACGCTCGTCTATCTCGACGTAACCCACGCCCAGACGCTGCAGGATGCGTTTGAGCCCCGCGGTGCTGCCGGCATCGACGGCGTTGATAAAGGCGAACTTGACCCGCAAGCGATACAAACTTTCAGGCTCGTCCTTGAAGCGGGTGGTGTCCCGCTGCCAGGCCAGCAGATCGAGGACGGTCAGGTGGCAGGTCTCGGCGTCCATCTGCAGGAGCGGCCATTGCAGCCAGCCTTCAACTTTCTCCCACCAGGACTGCGCGGCGGCTTTCAGCTTTGTGAGCTGTGGCCCATCGAGCCAGAACGGCAAATTCAGCTTGATCATGCCAACACCACCTGCAGGCTGCTGATCCGGGGAATGGTCAGCTCTGACACGATGTCGGCGTTATCGAAGTGCAGCGACTCGACGCCCGCGAACTGCTGGTGGAGTTCTTCGCCCAGGCGACTGAATGAAAAGCGAGACTGTGGATAAGTCAGCGTTGGCTGATAGTCGCCGGCGCTGCTTTCGCGGAAGGCCGCACGAATGAACAGTTCCACTTCCGTCTGCAGCTTGGTGCGCTGCTCTGCGGTCAGTAGCTGACGTGGCCACACGGTCAAGCTCAACGCGTGCTGGGTTTCAGGCATAACCATGACCAACAGATCATCGCCGTGGCCATGGTTGCCCTGGTCGCGGATATGCGCGTTGATTTGCTCCAGGTATGTCGCCGCCGGCACGTCTGCATCAAACAGCACGTAGGCATTGGCACTGCCTGGGCCCCGGGGAGCGCCGTGCAGGAAATACACACCATCAGGCCGCACGCCCGGGAAGGCTGAAATCATGGCGCGGTATACCGAATCGGTGTGCCACTGATTGACCGCCGAGAACTGGTTGCGAACCCGCAAACGCAGCTGATCGTCCGGTTCAGGATCTGCACCAGGTGCGATCAACCAGCCGTCGACGTTCACCACCTGGGCGATGCCGGCAATGGGTACCGGCAGGATCGCGTAGTAACCCGGGGCCAGGTTGTAGCCGCTGCCAACCTCTTGGGCTTCTACCGGGACTTCCAGCTGCTGCAGGCCGTCTGCAAAGGTCGCGGCCTGCGTGGTGATCAGTTGGTAAATATGGCCGTTGATAGCGGCGGATTGCACCAGGACGCCGGCGGGCAGCTCCAGCACGCCGCCGGCGACGTCCCGGGTAAACAACAGCATGCCCTGGGCCTTGGTCGCACCTTTGCGTTCGACGTTGACCGCCCAGGCCAGCATGTCCAGCCACTTGTCCCGGGCAGTTTTTACAAAGAAGTTGGGCAGGACCGTGTCACTGACAAAGCTGATCAGCCACATGACCGGTTTGGTCACCAGGGCCGTCATCACCCGCCAGAACGGCGAATAGGCGCTGGTATTGCTCATCTTGCTGCCCTGGGCCGCTACTTCCTTTTCCCAGGCCTTACGCAAACCGTCCTCGGTCACGGGAATGCCGGCGTCAGCGAGCGCCTGTTTAAAATCTACGTCGCTCACAGGGTCACCTCGATGTCGCCAAACTTCAGCGTTTTGGCCGTGACCAGGTACTGGCCGGATTGCACCTGGTTAATCAGTGCGGTGCCCGGTACCAGGCGTTCATCAGCCTCCACCAGCAGCTCCAGTTGCTGGATGCAATCGCGCTGACGCAGGCGACTGCGCTCAGCCACCAGCGTTACCAGCAGGCCGCTTTCGCGGATCATGTGCGCGATGTCCTGGGCGATGCTGGCCCGGTCCTCGATCAGCAACGGCTGACGGGACGGGTCCAGCGACAGGTCGTTGTCGATGATCAACAGGTCGATGTATTCGCTCATCCGCCCACCGCCATGGCCAACATGCCTTCCAGCTCCAGCGGGTTCATCGGTTTACCGGTGTGAATGTTGACGTTCTCCACGTGGGTGCCCTTGTTCTGGGTTTGGTTGTTGTTCTGGATGCTGCTCAGCAGGCCGCCCCGAGGCACGGCGTCGGGTCGCTTCGGTGACAGGCTGGCCACAGATCCATTCATGCGTTGCTGGCTTTGCTCGGCCTTCTCGGTGGGTGCCGGCGCAGTCACCAGCGCCGGCGGTTGCTTCGGCTGCGGAATGTTGAGCTGCGGCCCGATCGGCGCCGGTGTCTTCAAGGCAGGCGCGGCCACCAGTGCCGGCGCTGTGCGCGGTAGCTCGGGCGCCGTAAGGGGCTGTGGAACAGGCGCCGGCGTTTTCGGTACCGGGGCCAGGACCAACGCTGGCGGCTGCGCCTGGGGCTGCAATGCGTTGAGGGCGGGCATGGCCGGCGCGGGAGCTTTCTGCGCGGCAGTCATCACCAGGGGCGGCGCCTGGATGGGTTGTTGGGGAGCGCTCACCAGCTGCGGCAGCAACGGTGCCTCGACCGTCGGGGCCGTGATGGTTGGCAGTTGCGGTGCCGCCGGCATGTCGCCAAACGCGGCATCTATCTGCACGCCCGGAATCTTGTTCAGCATCTCGATCAAGCCATTGATGGCCGATTTAAAGATATTGACGATGCCGTCCCACGCGGCGCTGGCCATGCCCGACCAACCGCCCATGGAGTCGAACCACTCCGACAGCGCGGTCAGTTGGCTGCTGACCCACTGGAACGCTTCGCTGTTGAGTAGCGCACTGGTCCATTCGTCCCAGTAGATGATCGCAGCCGCCACGGCAGCGACCAGGGCGACAATGCCGACCACAACCCACGTCACCGGGTTGGCCAGCAACGCGGTGTTGACCAGCCAGATGGCGCCCTGCCACAGCAACATCGCGCCCTTGACCAGCCCCATCCAGGCGACCATCAGCACCAGGCCCGCAACGAACCCGATCACCATAACGGTGTGATACAGGAACATGGCGATGCTGCGCAGGCCGGCCATGGTCAGGACTTTCCACACAGTGATCAGGCCCAGCCAGACCATTTTCGAGATACCCACGGTCAGCGTGAGCAACGACATGGCCGCAATGATCCCGAACACCACCAACGTGGTGATGCCGATCACGCGGGTAATGTTGGGAAACAACTGGGTCCAGCGGGTCAGCGTGCTAGCAATGCCCACCAGGCGGTCCATCAGCGGCGTCAGGATCGGGATCAGCGACTGCCCGAAGGCGATACGCAACGCCTGCACAGCGGCGCCGAACTGTTGCCACGGGTCCACCATCTGTTTGGCCATGCGCTCGGCGTTCTCCAGCCCATGCACATTGCCCAGTCGATCCATGCCGTTTTTCAGGCGGTCGGTATCGCCCAGCAGTGTGGTGATCAGCCGCGCAGCTTCGCCGCCGAAGGCGTCACGCAGCTTTTTGCCGTTGGCCTCAATCGACAGATCGCCAAACTTGCCTTTGAGCTTGTCCAGGATGTCCATCATCGGCAGCAACTTGCCCTGCTGGTCGACAAAGGACATGCCGAGTTTTTCCGATGCGCCGCTGACGTTCTCAAAGAACGATTTGTAGAGGCCGCCGGCCTCCCCGCCGTCCATGGTGCTGCCCAGTGTGCCCAGCACCGCCATTTGCTCGGCCAGGCTCACACCGGCAGTGCTGGCCAGGCCGCCGGCGGCTTTAAACGCCTCGCCGATCTGCTCGCCACTGGTACGGAACAGCTGCACCGCCGTGGCGGTTTGCCCAGCTAGGGTTTCCACCCACTGGCCCTTGCCCATCGCGTCGGCCTGGCCTTTGAACAGGTTGTACATCGTGCCGACGTAGGTGCCCATGGTGTTCGCATCGGACTTGGTGGCCTTTGCCAATAGGTTGCTGGCATTGGTAAAGGTGGCCAACTGACTGCCCGCCAAGCCTTTTATAGCTCCTTCAATCTGGTACGCCGAGGCGACAAAATCCCGGGCGTTTTCCCCGTAGGCCACCGAAAACTCCAGCGACTTGCGATTCAGTGCGGTCAGCGCATCCTCGGCCACACTCAGCGATCGGACCTCGCCCAGGGCGCGGTTCATCTCCAGGGCGGGTTCCAGCGACTGGGTGATGGCCACGCCGGCGCCGACCAATCCCGCCAGGCCAAGGCCCATGGTCTTGATGTGCTTTTCGCTCTGTTCCGCCAGGTCAGAAAAGCCCATTTTCACCTTGCCCAACGGGGCGGTGACCTTATCAGTCAGGCTCAAAATGAAGGCCAGGCGGGCGCTTTGGTCAGCCATCGATGTTTATCCGTTCAATGCGTGGGCGATGCCGTTGGCGATGGCAATTTCCATCCGCCGCCAGTGTTCGTCCTCCAGCCACTTGGCCGTGCCCATCACCTCGGCGGTGGGCTCGGCGCCTGGTAGCCAACGACCGGCCAAGGCCAGCAGTTGGCCCAGGCCGTTTTCGGTCAGTCGTTCGGCGTGGTCGAGGGCTTTTTTACGGTGACTTCAACGTCTGGGCTGTATTCCTCCAGCAGCGCGCCGGCCAGCTGCATCACGAATACCGGGTTGCCCAGCATCGGCTTGAGCGTGGCGCGTTCTTCCTGCTTAACGGTGGTCACCAACAGGTTGTTCGCCGGCGCGACCTTGTTGGCCTGGGTCACCGCGTTGAAGTACTTGGTCACGTCTTGCGGGGTCAGTTCAAAGGTGAATTCCTTGTCGCCGACTTCCAGGGTGATCTCGCGTTTATCGGTCATGCGTGTTGCTCCGTTCAGGTTTTAAAGTGGGTGAATCAGCGCAGGCAAACCCGGCGCACGTGGTCCTGCAGCCCCAGGATCATTTGCTTGCTGAGGGCAAGCTGATCTCTGAGGGTGAAATAATCCGATCGAGCGTCTGCAGTGAGTTCGGCGGATCCGCCATCAGCCACGCCGCTGGCGCCGGCATCGCCGGGCTTGGGCGCGCTGCAGGTGGCTTTGATCCGCAGCCGGCTAAGGCCATCGTCAACAGCACGGCGCAGACCGTCGTTTTGGTTGCGTTCATCGTTCAATTCCTGGGTACGTTGAAGGTCGATAGCATCACGCTCGGCCAGCCGCTCGCCGGCGATGCGGGCCGCTTCGCGCAGGCCCTCCACTTCGAACAAGGCGCTGTCGCGTTCGCTGCGTGCGGTATCGCGCTGGCCTTCCAGCAGGTCCAAGGCGAACCAGGCCACCAGGCACAGCACCAGGGGGAAAATGGCTTCGCGCACTACAAACCCGCCTTGCACAGCTGTGCTTCGGCCAACCGGCGCTGGTGCAGGCCCCGTACAAATTTCTTTTGCCCCGGGGCGGTGGTGACGTAAGCCCATACTGGAGTTTTGCCGTCAGCGGCCCACGCCAGCGCGTTGCAGCCGTCCTTGATGCGCCCGGCATTGATCAGCGCGACGGCACGACTGGCGCAAGTGCTGGGCACGCCGAAGTTGTGGCTATGGCTGCTCAGCGCGTCGAAGGTGTTCTGGCCCACGGCCTGGTTGGTGATGCAGTCGGCCAACTGCAACTGGCCCTTGCTGATCACCAGCTGCTCCACCTCGCTGCAGCGCGCATCTGACCAGTAGTCACCGACCACCACCGGATAAGGGCTGGTGTGGCGGGTGATGCCTTTGCACACGGTCGGCAGGCCCTGGGCGAGCTTGTCGGCATACACGGTGTTCTGGCCGTTGCCTTCCCAGGTGCCCAGGAACACCACCAACGTGGAGCTGCAGAGTGCAATCGCGCCGGCGGCGATCTTGCCGCGCAGGCTCATGGCTTCACCTTCCAGTCGCGCAACATCTGGCGATACTTGGGCACCAGCAGCAGGATCTGCAGCACCATATAAAGGGCAGTCAGCATGTAGGCGACAGCCGACCAGTCGACGGCTCCTGTCGCTCCGGTGGCCGCTACACCGATCGCAGGCGAGGCCTTTGCCAGTGCGATGGCGGTGTCCTGGGCCGCCTGATTCGCGCTCATCGCTTCACTCCTTTTTCGAAAAAAGACTGGCACGGGACGCAACGAGTCTTGCCGCCCAGGGCACGGCGCGCTTCGGGAATCTCTTTTTCACAGTCCAGGCAGTGGATAAAACTGGGGCCCGTTGGCTGCGCCCGGGCTTGGGCCAATTGCGCGTCGATAGCCTGTTGTCGTTGACGCTGTTCCAGGGCTTGGGCGCGGTCGAACGGGCAGGTCATCAGCTCAGGCCCTCGATCTCGGTAGCGTCGAGGTACGGCACGCCGTTGATGCGGATAAAGTCCGGGCTGGTGACCTCAAACGGCACCTTGTGCTTGGTCTTCTCGCCGCCCTTGGGATCAATGCTCAGCAGGCTGGAGACCTTTAACTTGCAGCCGAAGGCCTCAATGCGTAGCTCGTCGTCGCCGGCTTTGGCAAAAAACACCGTGTCGAAGGGCGGCAGCTTGCGAAAGCTGCCTGCACTGCGGGCCGCCTCGATCAACAGATTGAAGTTGGTGGAATCCAGCTCCAGGTCGCCAGCAGCCGCCACATCGCCGTCGACGTAGCCGTCAGGCACGCCCCGGGTTTGCGCGGTCTTGCTGTTGTCGGTGATGTCCAGGGTGCAGCTTTCAACGTGGACCTGCAGGTCGCCCAGGTTCACGTCGAAGTTCTTGCCGCCAATACGTGACATGGTGGGTTACTCCGAATCGTCGTTGGAAAGGTCCAGGGCGATGTTCGCCGTGAGGTCTTTCGGGCAGTTGTGGGGCTTGATCTTGATGAACGCCTCTACGGCGGTTTTGCTCTTCCAGACCAGCACGATGTCGCCGTCCTTCGGCGATTCGATCTCGCCCGGGAACACCTCGCCGGCGAACTTCACCGACTTGGCCATACGGCGCAGAGGCGCCATCAGCGCGGTGATGTTCACGGCCATGCTGTTGGGGGTGTTGTTCAGGCGCCGATCGCCTACACGGCGAATCAGCAGCGGACGGACCTGGCGAGCGGCCTTGTCGGCCAGGCGCAGGTATTCGATTACCTGGTAGTCACTGCCAGGGGTGTCCAGCATGTTGCCGTCACCCCAGTACACGCCCGAGTAGTCGGAATAGGTCTGGGAGACGGAGAACCGCGCCTTATCCAGCTCCGATCGGATCGAAGACGGCAGCGGTACGCCTTCGGAGTCGACAGGTACAGGCCCCAAGCCCAGCAGCGCGCCAGTGGCCACGCGCATCGGGCTGTCAGCAATACTTACTGCTGCGTTGGCCAGGCGACCGGCCAACACGCCCAGGTCGTTACCGTGCAGTTGCGGCACCACCAACACCCGAGGCGCAGCCAGGCCGGCAGTGATTGACTTCTGGGCTACCAGGTATTCCGCCCAACTCTGGAAAGGGCTCAGCGACAGGCCTGCCGTGGCCGCCATGACTAAAGCACGACGACCATAGGTGTCATTCATCGACACCGCCGCGTCGTGCATTGCCGACAGTTCGGCACCGGTGGCCACCGGCTTGGTGATGACCACCGCTTCGACGGAAAAACCCTGCTGCTGGGACATTTCCAGGGCCTTGGTCCACTCGCCGTCCGCTGTGATCGGCGCCGCCAGGCAGGCCCAGCGATCGCCACCGTTCAAGCGTGCTGCAGTGATCTGGGTTTTCAGGTCACTGGCTGGCACGCCCAGGGCGGCATCCAGGTCGCTGTCGGTGTTGAGGGCGATCAATTTGCCGGTGTTTTTCGGACCGGGGCCGATGTACAGAAAATAGCGTTCGATCTCAGTCACGGCGCCCTGGCCCAGATTGAGATTGTTAACGCTGACTTTGCCAAGTGCCATGCTGTGCCTCGTTAGCGGGGTGAATTAAGGATTTGTTGGAAGACCTGGTTAACCAGCTCGCGGGTTTCGCTCCCGGTCTCTACCCCGAGGAACTGGCGTTTTGGCAGGGTGATGTCCCAGCTTTGCGCGCCCGATGTCTCGGTTTTTTCATCGTTCAAAATGCGGATCAGCAAGCCGGCCTTGGCGTAGTTCACGTGTTCTTGAATCCATGCCACTGACGGCCTGGTCAGCGTCTTTTTGCCTTTCTGGCGGGTGCGAAAGCCCAGCCGGCGCAGCCGCTTGGCTTGTTTGTCGGTGCAGGCGATACCCGGTGGGACTTTGTTCCAGCGCTTCATCTGTGCAGCGGTGCGCCGCTCACTGGCGCCGTTGTGCTGCTGGGATGCAACCCACCGGGTAAGCGCGTTTTTCCAGCCCAGTTCGGCTTCATCGGAACTGACGCGGGTCACCTGCAGCAGCTTGGCCAGGCCGGCTTCCATCTTCTTTTTGCCCTTGGCAGAACCCTTGCGCTCGGCGAAGGGGCTGCCGTCCAGGTTCTTCTGCTCACGTACGCGCTTACGGCTCATCGTCCGCACGCGCTTGGTCACGTTGTTCAGCAGCCGCCGGCGCAACTGGGGCGATAGGTCAAGCAACGCCAACTGGGCGTCGACGTTGAGCAAGCCCCTGACATCGAGGTCGAGCGGGCTAGCTGCCATGACTGACCTCGCCGTATTCGGCAATCCAAAGGTCGAACGGCACGAACGCCCAGGTCTTGTTGAACGCCTCGATCTCGCCGGCGGGATCCTCGGCCAGGTACTGCGGCTCAACGAATTCCAGCGACAGCTCCACGTCGAAGCTGTCCTGGTCCAGGGGCTCAACGGCGAACAGCGGCGCCGGCAGTTCATGGCGGTCGCGGTTGGAGTCGTGTGTTTCCAGCCAACTGCCGACCAGGGCCATCAGCCTGGCCGGGTGACCGGTAAAGCGCTCCAGCGAGAACACAGCGCGGTAGCGCATATCAGCCATATGCAGGCCGTCGCGGTCAGGCTTCCAGATCAGTTCCAGACTGACCTGTTCGATCCAGCTGTCGAACTGCTCCGGGGGCACCAGGTTGCGGGCCATCAGGTAGGCGGTCAGCGCCTGCAGCTGGATCACTGCAAAGACGCCGTGATGCGGCCACGGCCCTGCAGAGCGCGAATGGCCTGCTGGCTGAAAGCCAAGAACGTTTCCGCCCGCTCCGGGGCTTCCTTTCCGGTGCTCTCGGCGCTTTCCCTGCGGGTGACCGTGGCGAACTGCGGCAGCAGATTGGCTTTGGTGCGGCAGTACACGGCTCGCTTGTACAGCTTCACCTTGAATGCACGCTCCTGCAGCAGCACCGTGTCTGCGGCTTCAACATTGTTGATGCCAAAGGACTGCCACCGGGCCTTGCACTTGGCCAGGTCACCATTGACCTCGATCATGGCCATCGTCATGTCACCGCCCAGCAGCTCTACCAGGTACTCCGCCGGCAGGCGGTATTCCTTCTGGAATTCGGACAGGGAGAGGTTCGGCCAAAAGCCGTCGTTCTCGATTGTCTGTTCCACAAAGGTGGTGGGTTTCCCGGAAAAGCTCATCGCTGGGCGCTCAAATAGGGCGGGGAGCCTGTTTGCAGTGGGACGGTCCATAAATGGGCGGCTCACTTCCACAGGTCCCCGCTGGGGGGGGTAGTCGGTTATTCGGGAGCCGTGCTGGCCTGTTGTTTTGCCAATGCCTTGCGGCATTTCACGATGCGCGTTTCGTTGCCGGCTTTCGGGTACAGCTCGGTGGAGCGCTCAAGGTGCTTGAGCGCGGTTTCCCACTGCTCGGCCTCCATGGCGCGCATGCCGATCAACTTGTGGTACTTGCTCGGGATCTGTTCCGTCAGGTTCCACTCGTTGTCTACACGCGGCAGCAGGTCCGACAGGTAGGGCTCTGGGCTGCGACCGGCGTTGTATTCGGCGTAGGCCCACTCGCACACGGCGTCGGCCACAAAGGTCTGAATATCCCGGCGCTTGAAGCGCTCCGGCATTTCCTGGCCCTGCTCCATCAGGAAGTCGGCCAGCTCCAGGGCGTCTTCGAACTGAGCGGTGTCGAACAGCCAGACCAACACCTGCACCGCGACGCGGTTGGGGAAATTCAGCCCCGACTCGCAGTAGCGCTGGACGTATTCCTGGTACTTGGGCAGCAGCTCTTCACGCTTGAGTGCCTGGCGTCCGGCCAGGCCGTTGATGGCGCTGATTCGAGCCAGATCCTGGTCCAATGCCGCTTCCTGCAACAGCAAGTGCTTGCGGGCGTTGGCCGGGCTGCTCAGGGCATCGGCCGGGGAATAGGCCAGGCCTGCAGCGGCGGCGAGTGCCGCCACTGCAGTGCTGCCCAAGGCGATAGTGCGGCGCTTGTGCGCCAGGGCCAGGCTCACGCGGCCACCAGCTCAACGTTTTCAGTGAACGCGATTTTTTCCAGTTGCTCGATCACGTAACCTTCGTTGCGGCTGTTGTAATCCTCAACGCGGGAGCGCTTCGGGTTCTCGATCGTCTGCTTACGCCAGCTGGAATCCTGGTAGTAAATCGAGAGGTTGTCCCAACTGGTGACCAGCACCGCGTTGACCGGGAAGTTCGGCACGCTGAACGCCGGCAGACCGCCATAGGTCGCGATGACCTGCGCGTTTTCGATGCGCTCTTTTTCGGTCGGGGTGTCGCCCTGCTTGGTGTACAGCTTGGCCTTGTCAGCAGCGAGCAAATCGGTGCCGATTATCGCGACCAGGTCGCCGTCTTCGCGCAGGATCTCGTCAACCATCTGTTTGGTGTCGTGCACCAGGGCATCAAGGTT
Source organism: Pseudomonas sp. YeP6b (assembly GCF_025642995.1). NCBI lineage: Bacteria > Pseudomonadati > Pseudomonadota > Gammaproteobacteria > Pseudomonadales > Pseudomonadaceae > Pseudomonas > Pseudomonas sp. YeP6b. Next base: position 5,221,991 of record NZ_CP080090.1, read on the forward strand.
GGCGTAGTCGCCACCGGCGCCCAGCGTGACCTTGCCAGCGGTGGTGCCCTCTTTCAGCACCTGCTGCGGGGCCTGCTCGCGCAACTGCTGCAGCCAACCCTTGTTCACGTCCTGCAGCTTGGGGAATTTCTCCAAGTCGGTCTGCGGGGCGGCGTGGGTGCCGTGGAAACCGATAACGATCCGGTCCTGTGCGATGCGCTTTTGCACTGCGGCCGAATAGCGCTCTTTGAAGTCGGGAAACTTCGCCCAGGCATCGATCTTGGCGTACGGCAGGCCCACATCCGACTGGGTATCGGCCAGTTCGTACAGGGTGTTGTCCAGCGCCGAAGCGTCTTTGGCTTCGCGATCGGTGGTCTTGGTGTTGGTGCGGCCAGTGACCGGACCATTCACACCAATGAACACCTTTTCACCCTTGATCTCACTGACCGAGGTGACGTTGATCCGCTCCAGGAAGTCGGCTTTTGCGGTGATCGCGTCGTTCAGTTCCTGGGCAATCGACGGTTCCACACTGAACATGCGGCTGGATCGCTCAACGCCATAGGCCTCGGCGATTGCGGCCTGCAGCTCAGCATATTGTTTGGCGCCACGGGCGCTTAATGGCTGGGCCATGTCAGAGCACCTTGCGTCGTGGGGCGGTTACTGGGCCACGGTTGCGTGGCAGCTGGCGACCGGTCGAGGTGTTCTGCAGAGCGGAGAACTGCTTTTGCAGCTTCTCCAACTGAGCCAGAACGGCCTTGTTCGAACCACCGCTACGGCGGAACTCACGTTCTTCCTCGGCTGTAGTAACGATCTCGTCTACGGCCGCGCTCACGTCGTCGATTGGTGCCTGGTCGGGTTCTGGTGCATCTGCGGCGGCGGGTTCAATCACGGCCTGAATGCCGGCAGCGACGACAAGCAGCTGCTCCAGCAGGGCTTTGAGGGCCGTTGCGGTAGCTTCATCCATTGGGGGTTTGCTCTCGGTTGGGGTGGTGGGTTCGGCGGGCTCGGCATCCGTGGCAAAGCGCTTGAACAGGCCAGTAAGCAGGCCGATCAATTTGCCGACCTCGCTTTGTGGTTCTGCCTCAAAGGAGCCCAGTTCAACGGACGCGGCGTAGAAGGAGTTTTGGTGGGTCTGCTTTGAAAAGTAGAGTTCCTGGGTGCCCAGACTGGCCGGTTCATCAGTGACGCCCAAACCGGTCAAGTAGGCCTTGCCGCTGCCTGCGAAATTGGGAGTGATCTCGATGCTGGAGAACAGCTTTTGGCCCTGATCATTCAGGTAAAGTAGGCGATCATTCGGCTTGAGCTGTGCCTCCAGAGCGATTTGCCCGGGCTCCAGATCTTCGCCCTCTTCCAACAAGCGCACGGCAAAGACGGTGCCGTGGGAACCGCTCCAACGTTCGTGGTCGCACCAGATCACTGCCGTATATTTCGAAGGCTTGTAGGTTTCAGCGATGTCGCGCAGTTCCTGGGGAAGGATCTCGCGACCATCGGCGGTGGTGCCGCTGGTGGCGACACGTTTCCAGTACGAAACAAGGGAACGGGGCATGTGCGTTGACTGCGCTCAATCGGTTGAATGAGCCGCCAAGATAGGGAGCCATCAGCACTCAAACAAACGGTTCACCTGCGCGTTTCTCCTATATTCACGATGTAGGAGAGACGCGGAATTTAACCCCGCGTTTCCAGCGTTTTCGCCGCATAGACTGCGGCCCATGTACTACTCGACCGAAGTTAAAGAAGCCGCCAAACGCCTATTTCTACGCCGCTGTAAGGCCAAGGAAATTCAGGCGCAGCTCAACCTGCCCAACATCCGCATCGTCTACTACTGGATCCGCCAGGGCGGGTGGGAGGACATGCTGTCGGACGAAGAACCGCTGACCGCCGTTGGCCGGCGAATCACCCTCCTCCTGGACAAAGCCAGCAGCCTGACCAAGGACGAACTGAACGAGCTGGACCGACTGACCACCGTTCGCGAGCGTCTGCTAAAGCAAGCGGTAAAGCCGTCGCCGGCACCGGTCGGGGAATCTGCGGGCGAGCCCCAGGAAGGTCGCCAGCGGCCGCGTGGCGAACGATCGGGCCGTGGAGATAGCGGAGGAAAGAAGCGCGAAAAGAAGGTGAAGAACGACATCAGCGAACTGACTGAAGTCGACTTCCTGGATAAGTTCATCAGCAAGATGTACCGCTATCAGCAGGAGCTGTTCGCGGCCAAGCAAAACCCGCTGACGTGCCGGATCCGCAACATCCTGAAAAGCCGCCAGGTCGGCCTGACCTACTACTTCGCCGGCGAAGCGTTCATGGACGCGGTACTCAGCGGCGACAACCAGGTGTTTCTATCGGCAAGCCGATCGCAGTCGGAAATCTTCCGTAGCTACATCATCCAGTTTGCAAAGCAGTGGTTCGGCATCGAGCTGACCGGCAACCCGATCACGCTCAGCAACGGCGCCGAGCTGCGGTTTCTCAGCACCAACAGCAGCACCGCCCAGGGCTACCATGGCCATGTGTACGTGGACGAATATTTCTGGATCCGCGACTTCGAAAAACTCAGCACCGTGGCCAGCGCCATGGGTACCCACAAGAAGTGGCGGAAAACCTACTTCTCGACGCCCAGCGCCGTGTCGCACCAGGCTTACCCGTTCTGGTCCGGCGAGGAATTTCGCAACAGCAAACGCGGTAAAAAGATCGGCGGTACCTGGCCCACCGAGGCGTCGTACACCCAAGGCGCATTGTGTCCCGATGGCCAATGGCGCAAGACCATTACCATCGACGACGCCATTGCCGGCGGCTGCGATTTGTTCGACCTCGAGCAACTGCAGCTGGAGTACGACGAAGACAAATTCCAGCAGTTGTTCCACTGCAAGTTCATCGACAGCAGCCAGAGCGCCTTCGGCCTCAAGGATCTGGAGCGGTGCTATTCCGATCTGTCGTTGTGGGAGGACTACAACCCGGAACTGGATCGCCCATTCGGGAACAGCCCTGTATGGCTTGGCTATGATCCGAGCCGCACCCGCGACGACGCCACGTGCGTGGTGGTCGCCCCGCCGCTGGAACCTGGGGCGAAGTTTCGAATCCTGGAGAAGCACAGCTGGCGGGGACATTCGTTCACCTACCAAGCCGTCCAGGTCAAAAAGCTTACCGAGCGTTTCAACGTCCAACACATCGGGATCGATATTACCGGCGTGGGCTATGGCGTATTCGACCTGGTGCGCGACTTCTACGCGAAGGCAACGCCGATTCACTACAGCCTTGAGACCAAAAACACCCTGGTACTCAAGGCCCAGGACACGATCCAGGGCAGCCGCATTGAGTGGGACGCCGGCTGGACGGACATCGCCCAGGCGTTCCTAACCATCAAGCGCGGCACCACCAACAGCGGCCAGGTCACCTACAGCGCTTCGCGCACCGACGCCACCGGCCACGCCGATATCGCCTGGGCCGTCATGCACGCCCTGGCCAACGAACCCCTGAATACCAACAAGCGGCGCCGTAGCCGCTACGTCACGAGCGGAAACAATGCCCAAACCACAACACAGAAAGCCCCAAGCCAGTCAGCAGTTACGACAGCAGCAGCCCATGCGGGCGTTCACGTTCGGGGAACCCGAACAGGTGCTGTCCGGCAACATCGGCGAGTATCTGGGGGTGTTTCTCAGCGACGACGGCGAAATCTACAAGCCGCCGGTATCGCGGGCGGGCCTGGCCAAGTTGCTGCGCGCCAACGCGCACCACGGCGCCATTCCCAAGTTCAAACGCAACCTGCTGTTGCGTGAGTTCATCCCTTCCGAGGGCTGCAGCACACAGACCATGGGACGGGCGAGCCTGGATTACATGGTGTTCGGCGAAGCGTATTTCTATCGCGATACCAATGCGTTCGGCGAGGTGCTGGAGATGCAGCACCTGCCAGCGATCAACATGCGCGTGAAGGTCGACGGCGGTTTCAGGATGCTGCTGCCGGACAGCAAGTTCATGGACTTCGACCAGGACGAAATTGAACACGTCCTGGACTACGACGTGGAACAGAACATCTACGGCGTGCCCGATTACCTGGGTGGCCTGCAGGCGCTGTTGCTCAACGAAGCCGCGACCCTGTTTCGCCGGCGCTACTACAGCAACGGCGCGCACGCGGGCTACATCTTCTACACCAACGACCCGGACCTGACCGAGGAAGACGAAGAGAACCTGCGCGCACAGATCAGCGCCAGCAAGGGCGTGGGCAACTTCCGCTCTATGTTCGTCAACATCCCAAACGGCAAGGAAAACGCGATCCAGATCATCCCTGTGGGCGACTTCCAGGCCAAGGACGAGCTGGAGAAGGTGAAGAACATTACCCGCAATGACGTGATCGCTGCCTGGCGGATGAATCCTGCCCTGGCCGGGATCATCCCGGAGAACAACGGCGGCTTTGGCGATATCGAGAAGATCGATCGCGTGTACACCAGCAACGAGATCAGACCGATCTGTCAGCTGTTCAATCAGTTGAATGAAACCCTTCGAAGAGACAGGCGTATCGACTGGAAAAAGATTGATAACGCAGGGGAAACCGCTACCTGACATCTCAAAAATAGAGAAATATCCTGCTCTACGTGCGAGCATAGTGGCAATTAGTTGCACCCTGGGGAGGGAACATGAGAGTTACTTGTAAATGCGGACATAAAGGGCGGATCGCATCACGTGAGGTGCTGTCAGCCGATTTTGCGAAACTTTACTGCCAGTGCCTCGACGCAAAATGTGGGCACAGTTGGGTCGCGAATCTCACGTTTTCTCATACGCTTAGCCCGTCCGCTCAGACGTTCGACAGACTGTTGATGGACAGACTGAGAGACATGCCCAGGGCCCAACAGCGGGAGCTATTTGAAAAGCTCGGATCGCAGGCCGTCGCATGATGCGAACCGCCGACAATCAAGTGCCGGCGGCCCAGGTATCAATCTTCGTCGAAGTGTTCAGGGTTACTTATCAGCACCTGAGCCAGTCTTCGCAATTGCTCCTGGTCGTGACGGTTCAATTGGCGATAAAGCCCGATCAGGCGACGCTCAATGTGCGAAAGCTCGTACCGCGCAGATGCAGCTACTTCAACATAACCGACATCCGCGTTTCTGCGATCCAACATGCTTACAACTCCATAAAATCCATTGCTGACGCAATGATATGGGGGCGAGCCGGCGGTAACGCAGTAACAGAGTGGTCAGCTCATTCCTTTGGCAGCATCGTCCGCCATGGCTCTAAGGAAGCGCCGGATAGCTTTTTGATCGTCCGCTGGAATATTGCGGTACTGCTGAACGATGCTGTCTTCAACCTCGGACAGTGCATCCGCGTTCAGCGTGGTGCGAATTCCGGTGACGATGTAGAACACATCAAATCCGAGCGAGCTTGCAGCCATGCTCAAGTAGGACGCAGGAGCGTCACTGGCACCGGATTCGTAATTTCCTTGAGTTCTTTTCGAGACACCAAGATGTTCCGCAAGTTGATCTTGCGTCAGCCCAGCCTGGGCGCGTTGTTGACGCAACCTTGCGCCAATCTCTTCGGAGAGTGTCAATATTTTTCCATCCAGATATTTACATTGGCAGTTTTTTGCCACATCCTGCGATCGTCATCACACGAAAACGCAAGGAATTGCACTATGCCCAACTCAACCATCACCGAGCAAGCTCGCCATCAGGCGCGTTCATCCTTGGAGAAGCGTGGCCAGACGGCAAAAAATTTTGCAGAACTGCACAACCTCAACCCCAGCACCGTTTACGCAGTGCTGAATGGCCAAACCCAGTGCCGTCGCGGAGAGGCCCATCGTGCTGCCGTACTGCTGGGAATCAAAGACGGCGTGATCGCACAGTAATGGCCAAGAATCTGAGGGAACAGCAGAAGATGAAAAGTCAGGTTCTAAAAACCCGCCGTGAAGTCGTCAGCGCAATTATTTGCACCTTCGATGGTGGCCGTGAACGCGCCGCTGCCAGCATCGGCCTACCGCTCAAGAAGTTTGATAACCACGCTTACGAGAACAACAACTGCCGCCCGCTGACGGACGTGCAGATTTTCAACCTGGAACAAGTCACGGGCACCCAGCATCTGGCCAACTACGTTGCCGCGATGTACGGCGGCATGTTTGTCCCAGTCGTCCACCCAGAAAACTTGGACAACGTAGAGATGTATGCCCGGGCCATGCAGACCTCGGCCAAGCAGGGCACGGTTGATCAGATCATTGCCCAGGCGCTTGAGGACGGCGTAATCACCGAGGATGAAGCCGAACTGATCCTGAACGCTCATATCTTGCACATAGCTGCACGGACTGCCGAAGTCCACGCCGCCATCGATCTCTACCGCGCCAAAACAGGGAAAGGCCAATGAACACGCAAACAAATACCCTGGATTACCAACAGTGCATGCAGAACGCTGCACTGGCATTTCTTGAGCATCATCAAGCCGAACATCTGGGCGACCTGTCGACGCTACGCAGCCGTGCAGTCGATCACCTGGTCGAGCGCTTCGACGTGGCCGAACCGGTTGCAATCAAACTGACGTCACTTGCTCACATCGAGCTGGTGGAAGTCTCGCACCGTCAGCGCTCCGCCAACTCGTAACACCCTACCCAACCAATCGCCGGCCCCACTCCCGTGGGTTTGGGTGAGCTGCGCCCGAAATTGAGGTTTAACGATGGCAAACGCCGTAATTGTCACCACACAACTGCCCCCAGCCGAGGCCGAAGCGTTGCTGGCCAACCTGCGTGAACAGTATCGCTTGAGCCTCAACGAACACTGGTACGCCGACCAATTCCGCCTAGTTACGGCCGGTCTGCGCCACGGCGCGATTCTCGCCCACATTCCGGTCATGGCTGCGCAAAAACGCCTCATGGCAGCCCTGTCCCACAGCCTCAAAGCAGTGAAGTAACCCCATGAAAGAAGATCTTCGCGAAGACGTGTTGCAACGCCTCCAGTCCGACTTCGGGCTCAAGCACCGCACGGGCACCGACTACATGCGCGGCGGCACCTGCCCGAAGTGCAAAAAGAAAGAACTGTATTCCCGCTTTGATACGCCATGGATGGTGATTTGTGGTCGCCCCGAAAAGTGTGGCCACACCCTGCACGTGAAAGAGCTGTACGACGATCTGTTCGAAGATTGGAGCAAGCGCGCGCCGGCGACAGACCAACACCCCAATGCAACGGCCCGCGCCTACCTGGAGTTCGCCCGGGGCTTTCGATTTGAACTGATCCAGGGCTGGTTCACCCAAGAAACGTTCTACTCCGCTGAACACAATGCCGGCAGCGCGACTGTGCGCTTCGCCCTGGAAAAAGGCGGCTGGTGGGAACGCCTGATCGATCAGCCGCACCGTTTCGGCAAGATGAAAGCCCGCTTCAAATCCAAGGACAGCTATCGCGGCGTCTGGTGGTGCCCGCCCTGCGTCGACCTTCTTGAAACCAAGGAAATCTGGATTGTCGAAGGGATCTTCGATGCCATCGCTCTGGTGCACAACGACATCGCGGCCGTCTCGGCCATGTCCTCTAATGCGTTCCCGGGGGACTCGCTGAAAGCGTTGGTCAAGATCCGCGATGGCGGGAAATTGCCCAAGCTGGTTTGGGCGCTTGATAACGAGCCCAGCGCCAACGCCTACACCCGGCGCTGGGTGCGCGAAGCCCGCGCCCTGGGTTTCGTTTGTGAGTCTGCACAGATCCCGCAACGCGACGGCCGCAAGTCAGACTGGAACGATCTGCATCAGCGCTGGAGCTTCATCCAGGACGACACCAAGCGCGCCGAACAGATAGCAACTGACCTCAAGCAAGCCCGCCACCAGGGCGCCCTGCTGCTGGCCGAGAGCGCAGCGGAAAAGGCCTTGCTCATGTACGACTGGAACAAGCGCGGGGAATTTCACCTGGGCTTCGGCAGCCGCCTGTACTGGTTCAAGTTGGATATGGAGAAATTCAACCGAGCCATGTCCGACATCGAGGACAGCGAGAACCACGACGACCAACTGCTGAACCAGGCGCAACAGCGCGAAAAAGCGCTGCAGCAGTCCGGCAGCGTCGTGGAGATTGCCAACTGCTACCCACAAGCCCTGTACTTCCAGCGTAACGAGGTAACGGACGAATCCTGGTACTACCTGCGCGTGGACTTCCCGCACGACTCCGAAAGCGTGAAAAACACCTTCACCAGCGGCCAGCTGTCGGCCGCAAGCGAATTCAAAAAGCGGCTGCTCGGCATGGCGGCGGGGGCGATGTTTACCGGCAGTGGCCAGCAGCTCGACAAGCTCATGAAGGATCAACTGTTTGGCATCAAAACCGTATCGACCATCGACTACGTGGGCTACAGCAAGGAATACGCCTGCTACGTCTACGGCGATATCGCGATCAAGGACGGCACCACCTACAAGGTCAACAGCGAAGACTATTTCGAGTTCGGCAAGCTGCGCCTAAAAACGCTGCAGAAAGGCGTCCCCATCAAGCTGCAGCGCGAAGCAAAGGGCTTTGATGAGAAGTGGGTGCAGTTGCTATGGACCTGCTTCGGCGCCCAGGGCTTTGTCGCTCTGGTGTTTTTCTTCGGCTCTCTGTTTTGCGAACAGATCCGCGCTCGCTACCAGTCCTTCCCTTTCCTGGAAGCCACTGGTGAGGCCGGCGCCGGCAAAACAACCTTGCTTAACCTCCTGTGGAAACTACTCGGCCGCGAAGGCTATGAAGGGTTTGACCCCATGAAGTCCACTAAGGCCGGGCGTTCTCGCTTGATGGGCCAGGTCTCCGGCATGCCCGTGGTGTTCCTGGAAGCCGATCGCCACGGTGATGACCGGGCACACGCTAAAACCTTCGAATGGGACGAGCTGAAAGACTTCTATGGCGGCGGCACCCTGGCCACGAAAGGCGTCAAGACCGCCGGCAACGAGACGTACGAGCCGCCATTCCGGGGAACGATCGCTATCAGCCAGAACGCGGCCGTGGTCGCCCACGAAGCGATCATGACGCGGATTGTGAAACTGCACTTTGTGCGGCCGACCGTCACGCCGGAAAGCCGTACTGCAGCTGATCAACTCAACGCCCTGGACGGCGGCATCCTCAGCCACTTCCTGTTGCGGGCCGTGGGGAAAGAGTCCGCGGTGCTTGAGCTGTTCGCCCAGCGTATGCCCCAACACGAATCGAAGCTGCGTCGTTTGCACACCCATTGCTTCGCCTGCAGCAAGGCCTACGTGAGTGACCAGGGTAATTGCACCAGCTGCGGCTATGACCTGCGCGCCTACATCCGCGTGGAGCGCATCAGCAAAAATCACGCGCAAATGCTTTCGCTGCTGGATGGCATTCGTCTGGTATTGAAATTGAGTGACCCCCAGGTCGCAGCCACCCAGCGCCAGATCGTGCGGATGGCCATCGAGCGCCAAGCCTCGATCAGTTCCGACCATGCGGCCGTGGCCGAGTTTTGGGAGGTCTACGACTACCTCGAATCCTTAAGCGAAGACCCAGTGGTCGACCACAGCAGCGACCCCACAGTGATCGCTATCAACCTCAACGAATTCTGCGAGCGAGCCGCCGAACACAAACAGAAGCTGGCCGAGGTGGCCACGTTGCGCGACCTGCTCAAAGAGTCCCGTTCCCGCAAGTTCCTGGATAGCAATAAGGCCGTACACAGCGCTGTCCGTGCTGCGTTCAACGGCCGTAACCCATGCTCGCAACCCCGGCCGACGACAGTCAAGTGCTGGACACTCAAGGCATAAAGGAGAGTAAGACCGATGCAGATCCAAGTGTTTATGGGCAATGCCGGCGACGGCAAAACAAGCAAGCTGCAGTCAGTGCAAGACCGCCTGGACTTCACAGGTGAGAGCGCGCCGATTATTCAAGCCGGGGCGTATGGAGAGAATGGCTTGCTGGAGATCCTAGAAGTACGCGCAGCCGGTGGCCAGCGCGAAATCCTGATGGACGACTGCAGCAGGCAACAGATTTTGAGGGTGTTGGAGTGGCAATCATGCGTTGAGCATGAGCCGGATTTTGACGATCTGGTGATCCACCTGGCCCGTAAGGACTGAACTTAAAAGAAGCAGTGTCGAGGAGTTGCAGCTCCCCGACACCTAACCGCAACAGAGGGCTATACCATGCAAGCACAGAACCTAAGCAGCAGCGGCGCGAAGGCTATCACACCGGCACGCCACCTGGTGGCCACCGCGATCATCGGCGCGGCAGTCATTGGTTACCTGGTACACAAAACCCCTGAATCACGAACCCGCCTTGAAAGCCTCAGCCAGATGGCCAGCACCCTGGGCGAACTCAGCGAAACGGATGCCGCCGTCGTCGCCCAACTGCTCGCCAAGCCGGCAACCCGAGGCGTATCACGCAATGTCTGACAGTTCTGCAGCACCAACACGGCGCTTTCCTTGGAACATTGATCACACCAGCGTTTGCGACCAATGCGGCAATTGGCGCGCCCAGGGCAATCACCTGAAATGCAGCCGGCTGCGCCAGCTGCAGAACGCCCATCTACGCAATCACAAGCCTAAAGGGTAAGCCGCGTCCACCAGAAGATGCGCTACCAGATACTTGGCCCGGAAACGGGCCTTTTTGTTTCCGATCGTCAGACTGTCGATACACGAGCACAGCGTTAGGGGTTTACATGAGTGGGGTCGAAGCTCGCGGGAAATCCGTGAGAATCTATTTTCAATACAACGGGGAAAAATGCCGGGAAGCAATCCCGGGGGGCAACACACCCGCAATCGTGGCCCAGGGAAAGCGCCTGGTCGACATCATCGAATACGAAATTCAGGCCGGCACGTTTGATTATGCGCGGCACTTCCCCAACTCCGCCAAGCTGGTCGAAAACACCTTCGGGCACTACCTGGACCTATGGTTAAAGATCAAAGCAAACAGCGTGGCGGCGTCGAGTTATCGGGGCTATGCCAACAAGGCAGAAGTTCACGTGCGGCCGCGCTGGGGAAAGGTTCAGATCCAAAACATCGATCACCTTGACCTGCAGGAGTGGATCCAGGGAACACTGTCTAAAACGCTCAAGAACAAGACCATCCGCGACATCATCAGCAACGTGCGTCAGGTGTTTAGGCTGTATCGCACCAGGATGAAAGTCGCGCACGATCCAACCGAAGGTTTGCAGGTGCGCTTACCAGATCCCGAGGCGCCAGACCCGTTTACCCGGGCGGAAATCAAACAGATCTTGGAGACCCACACCAGCCGCACACAAGAGCTGTTAATGGTTCAGTTCATGATGTGGGCCGGCCCCCGGGTATCCGAGACCATCGCCCTGGCTTGGGAGGATGTCGACCTGGAGCGAGGCACCGTAACCTTCCGCAGGTCGAAGGTGCGCGGGGCTTACCGGGTGACAAAAACCCGGCGATCGACGCGCAAAGTTCGCCTACTTCCCCCCGCCTGGAATGCGCTGCAGAAGATCGATGCGTTGAATAGAGATCGGAAGGCGGAAACTGTTGAAATCGTTGAGCGGGACAACAAGACGGTGAGAAAACACAAACTGCATTTTGTCTTCCTGAATACGAAAAGCGGCCTGCCTCACGCCAACGATTTTGTGGTCCGCGACAGGTTCTTCAAGGCTCACTTACTCGCGGCCGGGGTCCGCTATCGTGGGCCTGGCCAGTGCAGGCATACATACGCCAGTCAGTTACTAACCACCGGCGTTGCGTCGATCGACTGGATAGCCGAACAGATGGGGCATACCAACGGCAACATGATCCGTCAGCACTATGGGACGTGGATCAATGAGGACGGTCCAGACGTCGTAGGAATGCTGCAACTAGCACTAAAACTATCGCCGGTCACAGCCCTACACTGAATCAGTGATGCTACCGTCTCGGCAAAGCCATCGGACGGCCGTCAGGCTCGCGCCTGCGACACTGCACGCAGCATCTCGGCCAGCTCGCACCAGGGGTGGAGAGTAAATTCGCTGGCCAAACGGCAGCCATCGCCGTGACGGAACGGTTGGTCAGCGTCCCGGGCGCGCTGCCCGCCACTACAGCTGGCGCACAACAGCATATTTGCGTCTAACACCCATTTGGTGGACCAGGCATTCAGGCTATCGTCCAGCTGGTACCGGGCCGCGTCAACGTCAAGCGCACTCATTCAGGAACCACTCCAGAAGGCCCGCCCAGGCAGGCCGCTTCATTCAGAAACGCTGCGGCTTCGGCATGCTGCAACGCCTGACCTTGTAACAGGGGAGAGAACCAAGCGCTCAGACGGGTAACGCATCGTACCCGCTGCTGGCCGACTGCCTGTAGGCGATCGAATAACTCGCCTTCCAAAGTGCTTTCCGACAGCTCCAGAGCCTCGGGTTTTATTGCCTGGGCGATACGCGCAGCCAGATCGGCCACCTTGGGGTTATAGCTGCGCAAGGCGATCAACCGTTCCCGATATGACGGCGTGACGGGTAACGGCATGGCGGCGGTTCCTTTTTGAGTGAGGGGGTCAGTGTGTGAACCAGAATAGGGGGGGCTGAGCTACCAGTCCAGGGGGGTATTAGTTTCCTCCGGCGCACAAAAAAGCCCCCGCACCTGGTCAAAGTGGGGGCCAGTTGAACATAAACGGCACACTGGAAAAGATACATGCCGATCCTCATCCTGCACTCTCAAAGAATAAGTCGGATAAGCCGCTGTTACAAAACTTACATCTTTGTGCACGAATACACTTTGACGCATCTTCGCAGCCGCATGATGATGGCTCATTGCCAAAAGGAGAGAATCATGGATGACCTGGTAGAAGACCAACCTGAAGATTTAGTAACCGAAACCAAGACAAACGAGAAAACTGAAGCTGAGAAAATTCGGGTGTTATCTGCGATCGCAAGCAACAGTCCCGCTCGGCTTACTGATCGCGTTGGCTGGATATTGAATCACTATCCTTCCGCACGCGACTCAGACATAAAATGTCAATTCCTATATTGGAAAACATTTCAGTCTGACCTTTATTCGGGTGGAGCGATTCCAGAAGATAAGTACCCTGAGTTAGAAAAACTTAATTCTATCTCTAGAGCCCGCGCCACCGTTCAAAATACACTTGGTTTGTTCAAAGCCTCACCTGAGGTAAGGAAATACCGTGGAACGTTAGAAGAGGAGGAAAAACAAAAAGCACTGGAGGTTCGCCCTTCTCATCCGGTGTACTGCATTTACGCAGATGAAAGCGGCAAGACAGGGAAATATCTGATGGTTGGTAGTCTGTGGGTTCTACGAAGCTACGAGACAATGAAAATAACCAGAGCAGTAAATCAAAAGAAAAGCGATATAAACTTCAAAGGCGAAATGCACTTCAAGGAGATAGATAAAAATAATATAAATCAATACCTTGCACTTCTTGGCGTCATAATAGAAAACTCAACTTCGATTTCATTTAAAGGGCTAGGAGTTTTGAGAGCAGGTCTTTACAGCGTTGACGATACTTTAAACAAACTATTCTATCACATGGTAATAAATGGAATTAAAGAGGAGAACGTATCTGGCCGAGCCATTCTCCCTAGAAATCTTCAATTCAGGAAAGACAGCGAAGAAGAGTCAAAAGACAAATTATCCATAATGGAAATCAAGCTTCAACTGCAAAATGCATCGACCGCAATATTCAATGGAAATGTATATATCGACGTAGTAGAAGCAGAAGATTCAGCTATATCGCCGCTGATGCAAATATCCGACTTGTTCGTGAGTTCAATCTCTAGAGTGCTGAATAGAGAAAAACCTAGCGAACACCCAAAGGACATCTTTGCCGATAAATTCCTCGCTTCGTTTGGCATGACATACAAAGATAGAAAGCTGGATGGGTTGAGCGAATGTGTAAGCTTTTCCTGAGTTTTTCCGAGCGGCGGGAGCATCAAGCTCAGGTCGGAATTGACATTACTAAGACTGCGAGCTGAGAGGCTCGCTTATCAGTGACCGGCTAGAAGATGGCAGCGCCTCCGGCAGCCCGGGTGTTTGGACGGGAAGTCGTTTCATGCCCATTTGCCAGATTTTGTTTTTACGCACCAACATAGAGCATCTGTCCCAGATCTGTCCCATATTGCTATTTCCCAGACGTCAGAAACCACAAACCCCCGACTTTCTCTAGGAAAATCAGGGGTTTGCGTTTTCAGAATGTGGCGGTGAAGGAGAGATTCGAACTCTCGATACAATTTCTTGTATACACACTTTCCAGGCGTGCTCCTTAAGCCACTCGGACACTTCACCGTATCTCGTCAAACTAGTTCAGTCTGTCGAGGCGCGCTAATGTAGTCGAAAGCCTTTCTGATGGCAAAGGTTTTTTTCAGAATTTTCATGCGGTTAGACGGTTATGCCATTACCCACCCAGCAAGGGGCGGTGAATCTGCCATTCTCGGGCATCGGCGGTACGCGTTCGGGGCGGCGGCTGCGCCCGGCTCCGGGCCGTCTACCCTTGGGGATGCGGCAAAAGCCTGACTGGGTAGTCAGTCACGGCGCTTTACCGGGGCGGGCGTGGTGGGTAACGTCTGCGCATGCGCTTCTATAAACAGCCTATCTATAACAAGTCCTACAAGGAACCGCGTCATGAGTGAGTTGATTGCCTACCACTTCGAAGACGGTATCGCGACCCTGACCTTGAGCAACGGCAAGGTGAATGCCATTTCTCCGGCGGTGGTCAGTGAGTTTAATACGGCACTGGATCAGGCCGAGAAGGATCGGGCGGTGGTGATCATCACCGGGACGCCGGGGATTCTGTCCGGTGGTTATGATTTGAAGGTGATGACGGCCGGCCCTAAAGAGGCTATCAGCCTGGTGACGTCGGGCTCGACGTTGGCGCGTCGCCTGTTGTCGCACCCGTTCCCGGTGATTGTGGCGTGCCCTGGGCATGCGGTGGCCAAGGGTGCGTTCCTGCTGTTGTCGGCCGATTATCGGATTGGCGTGGAAGGCCCGTTCAGCATCGGCCTGAATGAAGTGGCGATCGGCATGACCATGCACCACGCCGGTATTGAGCTGGCGCGGGATCGGCTGCGTAAGTCGGCGTTTCATCGTTCGGTGATCAATGCCGAGATGTTTGACCCGCAAGGCGCCTTGGGCGCTGGCTTCCTGGATAAGGTGGTAGCACCGGAGGAATTGCACGCGGCGGCCCTGGCAGCGGCGCGTCAGTTGAAGAAGATCAACATGAACGCCCACAAGCACACCAAGTTGAAGGTACGTAAGGCGCTGCTGGAAGCCTTGGATGATGCAATCATTCAGGATCAGGGCCACAACCTAAGCTGATGCTTTATAGCTGCTGCGCCAAAGCCCGACCATGAGTCGGGCTTTTCTTACAAAAAATTCGGAAACATCCTTAACCGCTCTAGCCGGGCTTTGCCGGCACACGTTGAAACATGTGCTTAAACATCGCCTATCTCCTACGTCTGTAGGGGCAATTGCCGAATACAGTGCACATCCGTACACTGCGCCACCTTTTGTCCAGATGGGCCGTGTCGATGCTTTTTCTGTTACGTATGTTGTTGATGGGCCTGCACTTTATGGTCGCGGGTGTGCTGGGCGTGTTGCTGGGTATCTGTCGGCCGTTCAATCCGGACAACAGTCGCCTGTGTGCTCGCCTCTACGGGCTGCCTGCGATGTGGATATTGCGGCTGAACGTGAAGGCGGATATCGACTCGCTGCGTAACAAACCGGGCACGTGCGTGATCCTCGCTAACCACCAGTCCAACTACGATCTGTTTGTGTTGGGCACTGTGGTGCCGCATCGCACGGTGTGTATCGCCAAGAAGAGCCTGAAATGGGTGCCGCTGTTCGGCCAATTGTTCTGGCTGGCGGGCAATGTACTGATCGACCGTGGCAATGCGCAAAAGGCGCGCCGCGCGATGCTCACCACCACGCATACCTTGCAGCACGAAGACACCTCGATCTGGGTGTTCCCGGAGGGCACGCGCAACTTGGGCAAAGGGTTGTTGCCGTTCAAGAAAGGCGCGTTCCATATGGCGATTGCGGCAGGTGTGCCGATCGTGCAGGTGTGTGTCAGCAATTACGTCACGCATATGCAGCTTAATCGTTGGAACAGTGGTGATGTGCTCATACGTTCGTTGCCGCCGATTCCTACCGTGGGACTGACTCCGGATGACATCCCGGCGTTGATGCAGGCGTGTCAGGCGCAGATGGATGAATGCATTGCGCAGATGGATCGGCAACTGCAAACCGCTTGGACACCTGCGCCTTTGTGATTTTGGGGGGCGCCTCGCCCCCCAGTGCAAGCAAGCTTGCTCGCCACATGAAGCGCGCACCTGCAAGAGCAACAATGGAACGCCATTCGAGCTAAGCTGCCCAACACCTGTCCTCCTAATAAGAAGCGATCAGCACCATGGGTAGAGTTGTTGCGGCGGCCGTTTACAGCGCCGGAAAGAAAGTCACTGATATCACCCTCGACGAAGGCGCAGCCTGGGCTGCCAAACCCGACCACTTTGTGTGGATCGGCCTGGAAGAGCCCAACGCCCAGGAGCTGGCCAACCTGCAACGCCAGTTCAACTTGCATGAACTGGCGATCGAAGACGCGCTGGAAAAACACAGCCGCCCGAAGTTGGAAACCTTCGGCGATGCGCTGTTTATCGTCACCTATTCACCAGTGCGCGAGAACGGCAAGCTGGTGTTTATCGAAACCCATATTTTCGCCGGCAACGGCTACATCATCACTGCCCGCAACGGTCATTCGGCGTCCTACGGCTTTGTGCGCCAACGCTGTGAGGCAAGGCCACTGCTGCTCGAGCACGGTGAAGATTTCGTACTCTATGCGCTGCTGGATTTCGTCACCGAAAACTACCAGCCGGTGAGCGAAGCAATCCACGCCGAAATTGATGAGCTGGAGCGTAACGTGCTGTGCAGCTCGCTGAGCGAGCGCGATATCCAGAACCTCCACGGCCTGCGCCGCGACGTGCTGCGGCTCAAACGTTATGTGGCACCGATGGTGGAGATCAGCCAGGAGCTGCAGAAGCTGAGCTTCCCGTTTATCGACAAGAATATGCGCCCGTATTTCCGTGACGTGCAGATCCACGTGACGCGGCAGATGGAAGACCTCACCACCCTGCGCGATATCGCCAGCCAGACCATTGAGATTGGTGTGTTGCTGGAGGCGTCGCGCCAAAGCGTGGTGCAGCGCAAGTTCGCCGCGTGGGCGGCGATCCTGGCATTCCCCACCGCAGTAGCGGGGATTTATGGGATGAACTTCCAGAATATGCCCGAGCTGCAATGGCACTACGGCTATTTTGCGGTGCTCGGGTTTATCGCCGTGGGCTGCACCAGTTTGTGGGCCAGCTTCAAGCGTTCGGGCTGGCTTTAAGCTGAAGCCTGCGGCTTGTGCGCGACAAAGCGCATCATCCATTCCGCCACGGTGACGCCGTGGTGGTCACGTGCCAAGCTGGCGACGCCGTTGGTGTAGACCTTTTCGCCCAGCGTTGTCTGAAGAATCTCCAGCAGCTCGCGGGAATAATCGTGGATGAATTCCGGGTGGCCCTGGAAGCACAGCACCTGGTCGCCGATGTGGTACGCAGCGAACGGGCAAAAAGCGCTGGAAGCGATGACCGTGGCGTTTTCCGGCAAGGTGGTCACCTGGTCCTGGTGGCTGATCAATAGCGTCAACTCGTCCACTTCCGGGCTCATCCATGGCGCCTTGGCATCAAGTTTGTAGTCGTGGATGCCGATGCCCCAGCCTTGCCCGGCGCGTTCGGTCTTGCCGCCCAGCAGCAGTGCCAGCAGTTGGTGGCCGAAGCAGATGCCGAGCAACTTGTCGCCGCGCTCGTAACGTTGGAGCAGGTAGGTCTTGAGGGTCTGGATCCACGGGTCGGTGCCGAAAGAATCGGCTTTGCTGCCGGTGACGAGGTAGGCGTCAAACACTTCTTCATCCGACGGGTATTCACCCTGCACCACGTTGTAGACGACAAATTCGGCGGCAATCGGTTGCTTGGAGAACAGGCGCTTGAACATCTGCCCGTACCCTTGGTATTGATCGATCAAGCCTGGACGCAGGATATCGGTTTCCAGGATACAGACGCGTAGCGACATAAAAAATACCTGACACGGTGATGGGAATAATGCACACCCCAGAGCCTGCCTTGAAATGTACCTGCAAAGCAAGTCCCGCCAAGTGCCTCAGTGTGGGAGCGGGCTTGCCTGCGATGGCGTCATATCAGCCGACCTATGCAGTGGCTGACATACCGCTATCGCGGGCAAGCCCGCTCCCACAGTGGTTCTCTATCGGGCAGGATAGGGCGTTTCGGTCAGCCGAATATTTCTCCTTGTGCCGCTTTTTCCAGTAGCAATGCCGGTGGCGAGAACCGTTCCCCATACTGCTCAGCCAGGTACCGCGCCCGGGCGATAAAGTCGTTCAGGCCGTACTGATTGATAAACTGCAGCGCGCCGCCACTCCACGCGGCAAAGCCGATGCCGAAGATCGAGCCGACGTTGGCGTCAGCCGTGGACATCAACACGCCCTCCTCCACGCAGCGCACGGTTTCGATAGCCTGAATAAACAGCAAGCGGTCGCGTACATCCTGTGGCGAAATCTGTTTGTCGGGCTGTTCAAACCGCGTTTTCAACTCGGGCCACAGGTGTTTCTGCCCACCGACGGGGTAGTCGTAAAAGCCCCCGCCCGCCGCCTTGCCGGGGCGTTTGTATTCGTTCACCAACAGGTCAATGACCACTGTCGCCGGATGCGTCGGCAGCGGCTTGCCTTCGGCCTGCAGATCCTTCGCGGTTTGCTGTCGGATGTGGCTCATTAAGCTGAGCGACACTTCATCCGACACCGCCAACGGCCCCACCGGCATGCCGGCCTTGCGCGCTTCGGTTTCGATCATCGGCGCGGCCACGCCTTCGCCGAGCATGGCGATACCTTCGTTGGTGAAGGTGCCAAACACGCGCGAGGTGAAGAAGCCGCGACTGTCGTTTACCACGATCGGGGTTTTCTTGATTTGCAGTACGAAATCAAAACCCCGAGCCAGGGTTTCGTCACGGGTGTGGGCGCCCTTGATGATTTCCACCAGCGGCATCTTGTCGACCGGGCTGAAGAAATGCAGGCCGATGAACTTGCCTTGATCAGGCACCGCTTTCGCCAGACCGCTGATGGGCAAGGTCGAGGTGTTGGAGGCAATTACGGCGTCGGTGCCGACCACGCTTTGAGCGGCGGTCGAGACCTTGGCCTTAAGTTCGCGGTCTTCGAACACAGCTTCGATGATCAGGTCGCAGCCGGCCAGGTCAGCATCAGACGCCGTAGGATGAATCCGCGCCAAAGTGATTTCCCGCTGTTCGGCGGTCAATTGCCCACGGCTGACTTTCTTATCCAGCAGCGCGGCCGAATGTGCCTTGCCCTTCTCTGCCGCCGCCACGTTAATGTCCTTGAGCACCACCTCGATGCCCGCACAGGCGCTGACATAGGCAATGCCCGCGCCCATCATCCCCGCGCCAAGCACACCGACTTGGCGCGTGATGTACGGCGCAAAACCTTGTGGCCGCGAGCTGCCGGCGTTGATTTCGTTGAGCTGGAACCAGAAGGTGCCGATCATGTTTTTCGCCACCTGCCCGGTGACGAGTTCGGTGAAGTAGCGGGTTTCGATCAGGTGCGCGGTGTCGAAATCCACCTGGGCACCTTCCACGGCGGCGCAGAGGATTTTCTCCGGGGCCGGGAAGCAGCCATGGGTTTTGCTGCGCAAAATCGACGGTGCAATCGCCAGCATCTGCGCTACTTTTGGGTGTGAGGGCGAGCCGCCGGGGATCTGATAGGCCTTGTTGTCCCACGGTTGTTTGGCCTCAGGATTGGCCAGAATCCAGGCCCGAGACTTGGCCAGCAGCTCATCGCGATCCGCCGCCAATTCATGGATCAATCCCGCCTGCAACGCCTGCTGCGGCCGCACTTTTTTGCCTTCCAGCAAATACGGCAAGGCCTTTTCCAGCCCCAGCATACGCACCATACGCACGACCCCGCCGCCGCCCGGCAACAGGCCTAGGGTGACCTCCGGCAAGCCGAGCTGGGTCGACTTGTCGTCCAGTGCGACGCGGTAATGGCATGCCAGGCAAATCTCCCAGCCGCCACCGAGTGCCGCGCCGTTGATCGCGGCCACCACCGGCTTGCCGAGGGTTTCCAGGCGGCGCAATTGCGCCTTCAGCACCAACACGCTGTCGTAGAAAACTTTTGCATGGGCCTTATCGACTTTGATCAATTCATTGAGGTCGCCGCCGGCAAAAAAGGTCTTCTTCGCCGAGGTGATAACCACACCGGCGATGTCATCCTTTTCCGCTTCCAGGCGCGCCACGGTGGCCGCCATGGCCTCGCGGTACACGGCGTTCATGGTGTTGGCGCTCTGGCCGGGCATGTCGAGGGTCAGCACCACGATCTGGTCCTGGCCTTTTTCGTAACGAATGGCTTCGGTCATGACAGGTTCCTTGGGCTCAGAGGCGTTCGATGATGGTGGCGATGCCCATGCCACCGCCGACACACAGGGTGGCCAGGCCGTAGCGCTGCTGGCGCACTTCCAGCTCGTCGAGCAGGGTGCCAAGGATCGCGCAGCCCGTGGCGCCCAGCGGGTGGCCCATGGCGATGGAGCCGCCGTTGACGTTGACCCGAGCGGCGTCGATGCCCATGTCCTTGATGAACTTGAGGACGACTGAGGCAAACGCCTCGTTGACTTCGAACAGGTCGATGTCTTCCACACGCAAACCGGCCTTGGCCAAGGCTTTGCGCGTGGCCGGTGCCGGGCCGGTGAGCATGATGGTCGGGTCGGTGCTGGTCACCGCTGTGGCGACAATCCGCGCTCGCGGTTGCAGGCCCAGTTCGCGGCCACGGGCCTCGGAGCCGATCAACATCAGCGCGGCACCGTCGACGATGCCGGAGCTGTTGCCGGGTGTGTGCACGTGATTGATGCGCTCCACATGGCTGTAGACCCGCAACGCCGTCGCGTCGAAGCCCATCTGCCCCATCATTTCAAAGCTTGGCTTGAGCTTGCCGAGGCCTTCGAGGGTGG
Organism: Pseudomonas sp. YeP6b; assembly: GCF_025642995.1. NCBI lineage: Bacteria > Pseudomonadati > Pseudomonadota > Gammaproteobacteria > Pseudomonadales > Pseudomonadaceae > Pseudomonas > Pseudomonas sp. YeP6b. The sequence goes on from NZ_CP080090.1 coordinate 5,242,856, forward strand.
AGTCGCCACGGATAAATTCGTCGTGGTCCAGCAGCACGATGCCGTTCTGGTCCTGCACCGCGATCAGCGACTTGTTGAAGGCACCGTCTGCGCGTGCCCTGGCCGCTTTCTGCTGGGAATGCAGGGCGAAGGCGTCGACGTCTTGGCGGGTAAAACCTTCCAGGGTCGCGATCAAATCCGCGCCGATGCCTTGGGGCGTGAAGTGGCTGTGCATATTGGTGTGCGGGTCGAGCACCCAGGCGCCGCCATCGCTGCCCATGGGCACCCGCGACATGGATTCAACGCCGCCGACCACCACCAAGTCTTCAAAGCCGGAACGCACTTTCATCGCGCCGAGGTTCACCGCTTCCAGGCCTGAGGCGCAGAAGCGGTTGATCTGCAGGCCGGCAACGCTGACGTCCCAGTCGGCCACCAGCGCGGCGGTTTTGGCGATGTCGGCGCCCTGGTCGCCCACCGGGGTCACGCAACCGAGGACGATGTCATCCACCTGGCGTGTATCAAGGTCGCTGCGCTGGGCCAGCGCGGTGAGCAAGCCCGCCACCAGGTTTACCGGTTTGACGCTGTGCAGGGCGCCGTCGGCCTTGCCTTTGCCCCGGGGCGTGCGTATCGCATCAAAGATCAAAGCTTGAGTCATGACATCCTCGAACGCTGTGCGTGTGTGCCCCTACCTTAGGCCCGATTGACACGGTTTCAATGACCGATGCGCTCATTGCTTTTGACCCTCACGCTCGGACGAACGGTAGGGTGCTATGGGATACCTCGGGTTAATCGTTTTAGCGGTCTAGCCAAGGCATTGGCGCCAAGATGGCGGTATGCCTCATGCCTTTTTAAGTAGAAATGCTGATTAGCTGATATGAAATGGATCTAAGGCAATAAGAACGAGGGCTCTAAGGTTCACTTAGTAGGAAGTTGCTGCCGGGTTTTGCTGGAGCAGCTGTAAGAAAAGCGACACGTCACGTTGCGATACTGAAAATTACCAGCCCGCATTTGACGCTCAGGAATAACAACAAAAGGCAGTCAGCCATGTTCAAACATTCGAAAGTACGTCAGGCGGGACTTATTCTCTTCGCCACCACACTGATTCTGATCTTGCCCAATTTAACCAAGATTATTGGGTGACGACTCGATCCACACATTCCGGGCACTCATTGCACCAGGACTACAGCTTTTGGCAGCACCTGCCGGGACATTGCGTATAGCGATCCTGTTACAGGGGCTGTCTTTTTACATGCGGATTTCCGGTATCGTGGGCCGCATCGCCACCCACCATCGGGCTCTCTTCTTGAAACCAATCCTTGCCGTCCTCGCCCTGCTGCTCGCCTTGCCCGCTTCGGCTGCGCAATTGACTATAGAGCTGGATCACGCCAACAAGACCTGGCAGACCGCTGATCTACTCAAGCACCCGGATGCGCAGACGGTGCAGGTCGTTGATGACGTTTCCTACAAGCGCAACATGACTTATCGCGCGGTGCCGCTGGCGTCTCTGCTTCCAGGCTTGAAGCCTGAAAACCACCTGCAAGCCGTGGCCCTGGATGGCTTCGCCGCTGAGCTGACGGCTGCGCCCTTGCTTGAAAATCGTGGCGCCCGTGCTTGGTTGGCGGTGGAAGACCCTGCCCATCCATGGCCTGCGTTGGCGGCGGGCAAGCCGAGTGCCGGGCCGTTTTACCTGGTGTGGACCGATCCGCGGGCCGGCCATATCAGCCCTGAGCAGTGGCCGTTCCAGATCTCTGGAATTAAGCAATTGAAGACCGTGGCCGAGCGCTTTCCGGCGTTGTTGCCAGACCCGAAGTTGGCCGCCAATGACCCGGTCAACCAGGGTTTTGCGTTGTTCCAGAAAAACTGCCTGGCCTGCCACCGCCTTAATGGCGCAGGCGATGCGCAGGTGGGGCCAGACCTGAATATTCCCTATAACCCGACTGAGTATTTCAGCGGGGATTTCCTCAAGCGTTATATCCGCGACCCGCAAAGCATGCGGCATTGGCCACAGGCGAAGATGCCGGCGTTTGCTGCCAGTGTGTTGCCGGATGGCGAACTGGACCTGCTGGTGGGGTATTTGAAGCATATGGCGGGGCGTAAACAGCAGCCGTGAGCCTTGCAAACGTTCTGAAAACACCACCGCTCACTGTGGGAGCTGGCTTGCCTGCGATGGCGGTGGGTCAGCTACAAATGGGTTAACTGACAGGCCGCTATCGCAGGCAAGCCAGCTCCCACCCTCGATCAACTTCGCCGGTAAAGACGGTTATTGCTGCTGCACCGAAAGCACCGGCGTCGGCGCCACGAACACCTTGGCATGCATCTGCTCATGCCCACCACCACGGCGCATGCCGCGTACCGGGCAGGCGTCGAGGTAGTCCAAGCCCACTGCCAGTTTGAGATGCCGCTCGGGCCGCGCCAGTTGGTTGGTCACATCAAAGCTGTACCACGCGTCATCCAGCCAAGCTTCGGCCCAGGCGTGGCTGGCCAGGTGGGTGCTGTCCTCCGTGTACAAATACCCCGACACATACCGCGCAGGAATGCCCAGGCTGCGTGCACAGGCCAGGAACGCATGGGTGTGGTCCTGGCACACGCCCGCGCGCCCTGCGAAGGCCTGGGCGGCGCAAGTGTCAACTTCGGTGGCGCCGGGCGTGTAGACCATCGACTGGTTGAGCGCGTGCATCAGGTCGATCAACGCGCTGCGGTCGCGACGTTGATGGCAATGCAGCTCGGCGAACAGGCGCAAGGCCTCATCGGGCTCGGTCAGGCGCGTACTGCGCAAGAACGGAAACGCCGACTGGCTCTCGTGTTCGGCCTCGCGCAATTCATCGATATCCACCTGGCCACGGGCGCCGATGATGATGGCGTCGTGGGGTTCGTCGAGGGTCAGCACATGCAGGATGTTGCCGAACGGGTCGACCTGGGCGCGCACCGGGCGCGGCAAGTCCAGCTGCCAACTGAGCACGTGCTGGCGTTCGCTGTCGTGAGGCGTGAGGCGCAGGTATTGGATGCTGGCGCGCACTTGGTCTTCGTAGTGGTAGGTGGTTTCGTGGCTGATGGAGAGTCTCATGCGGCCTCCAGGTAGGAACTGTAGATGGCGTCGCCGAGCTGGCGCACCAAGGGGATAAAGTCGGTCAGCCAGGCGTGCAGGCCTTCCTCGAGGATTTCATCGATGGCGGTGAAGCGCAGGCGCGCGTCCATCTCGGCGGCCAGGCGCTGGGCCGGGCGACCGTTGAGGCCGGGCAGGCTGGCGAGGATCTGATCGATCTCTTCGCTGCACGCCCGTAGCGAGCGCGGCACGTCGGCGCGCAACAACAGCAGTTCCGCCACTTGCCTGGCGCCCGGCGCGTCACGGTAGATCTCGGTGTAGGCCTCGAACGATGACAACGCGCGCAACAAGGCGCTCCACTGATAGTAGGCGTGGGCCGTGCCGTCGCTGACGGCGGCGGCTTGGTCGCCGGCCATTTCGTAGCGCGCATCCAGCAGGCGCAGGGTGTTGTCGGCGCGCTCGATGAAGGTGCCCAGACGAATAAAACGAAAAGCGTCGTTGCGCATGATGGTGCCGTAGGTGGCGCCACGGAACAGGTGCGAACGTTCCTTGACCCATTCACAGAACCGGCTCATGCCGTAGCGGCTAAGGCCCTGCTGGGCGATATCGCGAATATCCAGCCAGGTGGCGTTAATGTTTTCCCACATGTCGGCGGTGATTCGCCCACGCACCGCATGGGCGCTGGCCCGCGCGGCGCCGAGGCAACTGTAGATGCTCGCCGGGTTGGCCGCGTCCAACGCAAAGAAGTGCAGCAGGCGCTCGGCATGCAGTTCGCCGTGGCGTTCGTGGTAATCATCGAGGGTGCCGGTGATCAGCAGCGGCATCGCCAATTCATGCAGGCCATCACCGCGCCCATCCTGCGGCATCAGCGACAACGAATAGCTGACATCGAGCATGCGCGCGAGGTTTTCCGCGCGCTCCAGGTAGCGCGACATCCAGTACAAATCCGAGGCAGTTCTACTCAACATGGCATCAGTCCTCGACCACCCAAGTGTCTTTGGTACCGCCGCCCTGGGAGGAGTTGACCACCAGCGAGCCTTCGCGCAAGGCCACGCGGGTCAAACCACCGGGCACTACGCGGGTTTCCTTGCCGGACAACACGAACGGCCGCAGGTCGATATGGCGTGGTGCGATGCCATTTTCGACGAAGGTCGGGCAGGTGGATAAACACAGGGTCGGCTGCGCGATGTAGGCGTGAGGTTTGGCCTTGATACGCGCACGGAAGGCTTCGATTTCCGCTTGGGTGGACGCGGGGCCGACCAGCATGCCGTAGCCGCCGGAACCCTGGGTTTCCTTGACTACCAGATCTGGCAGGTTGGCCAGCACGTGAGACAGTTCGTCGGGCTTGCGGCATTGAAACGTAGGAACGTTCTTCAGGATCGGCTCTTCATCCAGGTAAAAACGGATCATCTCGGTGACGAAGGGGTACACCGATTTGTCATCCGCCACCCCGGTGCCAATCGCGTTGGCCAGTACCACATTGCCCGAGCGATACGCCGCCAGCAGGCCGGGCACGCCGAGCATGGAGTCCGGATTGAAGGCCAGCGGGTCGAGGAACGCGTCGTCGAGGCGACGGTAGATCACATCGACCGCCTTGGGGCCGTCGGTGGTACGCATGAACACGCGGTCATCGCGCACGAACAGGTCGGCGCCTTCCACCAGTTCCACGCCCATTTCCCGGGCCAGGAAGGCATGCTCGAAAAACGCGCTGTTGAAACGCCCCGGGGTCAGCACCACCACGCTGGGGTTATCCAGCGGGCTTGAGCTTTTCAGGGTGTCGAGCAGCAGGTTGGGGTAGTGGTCGATGGGCGCGATGCGCTGGGCGGCGAACAGTTCGGGGAACAGGCGCATCATCATCTTGCGGTCTTCGAGCATGTAGCTGACGCCGCTCGGCGTGCGCAGGTTGTCTTCCAGCACGTAGTAGGTGCCGTCGCCATCACGTACGAGGTCGACGCCGGAGATGTGGGAATACAGACCGCGGTGCAAGTCCAGGCCCTGCATGGCCAGCTGGTATTGTTCGTTGGCCAGCACCTGTTCGGCAGGGATGATCCCGGCCTTGATGATGCGTTGCTCGTGGTACAGGTCGGCCAGAAACATGTTCAGCGCCTTGACCCGTTGAATGCAGCCGCGCTCGACGATCCGCCATTCGCTCGCCGGAATGCTGCGCGGGATGGTGTCGAAAGGAATCAGGCGCTCGGTGCCCTGCTCGTCCCCGTAAAGGGTGAAGGTGATGCCGGCGCGATGGAACAGCAAATCGGCTTCGCGCCGGCGCTGAGCCAGCAGCTCGGCCGGTGTTTCGGCCAACCAGCGGGCGAACTCGCGGTAATGGGGGCGGACCTGCCCTGCCCCGTCGTACATTTCATCGTAATAAGTGCGGGTCATGCCGTACTCCTTGTCACCCGGGCGTTTGAACTATCGCAAAGCCCGTGCCATCGGCATAAACACTTAAAAATCAGTGAGTTGAATTGCCATCGGGATCTATACGCACCGTCCTGGTGCGCAGAATGCCCGCCGTCGTGTGCCGCGCTTCATCACAATGCGGGCTTTGACTATCAACAGCATAGTCAGAGTTGATTTCACTGCCCGCCCACGCCTGCGGATAATCATCCCCATCGGCTGAACAGGATGCGTCCTACAGCTTCAGCGAACCGATCTTCCCTTTAGGCCACCCTCTTTGGGTGGCTTTTTTTTGGTGCGAGAAAACACGCTGCAAGTTCCGAGAGTTTTCCTACAGCACAAACAAAATCGGCCGACCCAAAGGTCAGCCGATACGCTGCGTTTCTCATTCTGCTCTGTGCAGTGAATTACATCGGTAACCCACGCACCTCCTGCTTGACGCCCCATCCCTCGATGATCCCGCCCAAAGGCTCGACCACCGCCTCAAAGTCTTGCTCGAAGTCTCCTATGCCGTCGTAGGTTGCGAACATGATTTTGCTCAGTTCCAGGTACCAGGCGCCATCATCGCGCGCGCTGACCTGGGCATTCAGGGATTCCCCACGAAATCGACCCGCAGCCCTGCGCGCCCGTTCCTCATCCGGGAATATGGCGTAGAACTCGATGGGGTGAAAACGTGAGAAGTCAAAGCCGCCCTCTTTCATGCGGCGCAATACGTTGGTGCTGATGTCTTCTTGATAGGCTGTGCTCATGAAACGTCCTCCTCAAACTGATGGATAGACTTTCCGTGCTTCCCGAAGACCGCGCCCTGCTGGCGCCGGTGCTACGGCATTAACGACACCGTGGGAAAACAAGCATGTAGCTGACAAGACCAGACCTTAGCGATTCATTCGCTGATCTCACTTGCAGAGTAGCGCGAAGCTATCACCTCCACCAGAGGCGCTTTAAAGGCATACAGAGAATGTTCAGGCGGCAGGCGATATGTCGAGGATTTGAATGCTGTTCTGGTCTTTCAGAATCTTGACCGTAGGCTCGGGTTTACGGCCTTCCAGGTCATTGAGGTCAAGTTCGGCGGCCACAGGTACGAGCTTGTTGCGAATCATGTGCGCCGCATCTTCGAGGCTGGGCTTCTGGTCGCAGGTGAACTGCTCGACGGACTTTACGCCGTGATCATCAACGAAGGTAATCTGCCACTTTTGCATCGGTGCCTCCTCGATAAAACCCGTGTGTGGGCTTACAACTATCTGGACCTTGAGGGCTCGGCAAACGTTCCACTCATGTCCGGAGGCACCGGATCAACTGCGCTTATTTTTCAGCGTGTTCTTTCAAGGCTTTCAAGGTGTTGAACGGCGCGTCCACCACAAACTTGTTGGCCAGCCACGATGGCACGCTGCCGCCTGGCTCGGTGTGCACCTGGTAGGTCACTTCGGTCTGGTTGTCGCCTTTGGGCACCAGTTTCCAATAACCGTCTACCTGGGCCACTCGCACGTAACCTTTGACTTCCGGCTGGTAGGTCGGCACTTCCAGCAGTTTGCGCGTCACGGTGCCGTCGGCGGCCTTGGAGGTGGTGATTTCGAGGATCGAATCACGGTCGGTCACCGGGAAAGGTGCCTTGAACTGGGTGTAGGTCCAGCTCTTGTCGCCTTCGGTCTTGAGCAGTTTTTGCGATTTGCATTCGTGGATCCAGGAGCAGGCACCGGCCACGTCTTCCTGCAGGGCCTGGATCTTGGCCACTGGCGCCTTGATCAAGGTGACACCGCGATACGCCTTGTATTTGGAACCGGCAATTTCGCTCAGGGACACCTTGATACCGTCTTCGTCCTTGGCGACTTGCCAATCCTCAGCCTGGGCAGTGGCAGCAAACAACACCGTAAAACCGCACAGCACAGCCATTCGTTTCAGCGAACCCATTGTTGTATTCCTTATTGTCGACGTTCTGAAAGTAAGTTCCGAAAGTAAAGCCCATCAAGCCGCCGTCATCTGCTCCCACCAGCCGATCAACCGGATCGCATCGGCTTGGTCGGTGCCACAGACATCCAGATCCGCCTTGAAATCACTGCACACCGCTGGGCGTTCCGGTTGGCCAAACAGCTGGCATAGCTGTTCGACCGACAGGTGCAAGCAGCGTTCGCCCGCCGGTTTGCCATGGGGCATGCCCGGCAATGGCGAACTGATGGAGGGGGCGATGCAGCATGCGCCACAGCCTTCACGGCATTTCATGACCAGCAGGTCCTCGACGACTCAATGTGGATGGCCGGGCTAGAGTACGCCCTTAAACAGCCGTTTTAAAATGGTCTAACAGGGGTTTTTCGCACAAAACAAAAGTGACCGACCAGTCTGCGACAGATGGTCGGTGGGCGACGTCACCTTTGCGGGAAAAATTATTGCTTGAATTCGAAATCCAGCGCGGCGCCTTCGATATCGCGCCGCTCTTCGTTACGCAGTTGCAGCTTCATCTCGTTGCTGAGCAGGCGCCCGTTGATCTGGAACGCGCTGTTGTCGGTAGGCTTTTCGCCAAACATGGGCGGCAACAACGGCACGCTCTTGGGTTTGGGCATGGTGCCGATGGGCTGCAAGTGCCTGACCATCTCAGAGGGCAAAGACAGGTCCAACTGTGCCGATGGCAGTTTAGTCTGGGCCACTTCACGGGCCGACTTGGATTTGCTCGCAATCGGTGCGCGCTTTTTGACCTTCGCGGCTTTCTTCTTGGCGACCGGGGCTTTTTTAGCCGGGACCGGTTTCTTCGCTGGGGTCTTTTGCTCGGTACTGGCCGCGGGCGTGCTTTTGGTCACGGGAGCCGCCGCCAGCACGGTGCCAACGTTACACAGGCTTAACAGGCCAATCACCACAGCAGCGCGAAAAATAGAGGTCATATCGCCTACAGCATTAACGGCAGAGGGCCATATGCTCGCTTGTTGTGCGCGGCCTGACAAGCCTGGAGATCAGCCAGCGATCGATACTGTCCCCTTTCCACGCCTCAGCCAGCCGTTTTAAACCCCGGCAGCTGTCTCTTGGCACAGTTGGCTGGCGAGCATCCCCAACGTCATCAGGGCCCGTTCTGCCTCGCGGTTCCACGGCGTGCCGCAGTTGAGGCGAATACAGTGGTTGAACTGTTCTGTGTTACTAAAAATTACCCCCGGTGCAATGCTGATGCCCTGCTGCAATGCGCGCACGTGCAGTTCCTGGGTATTGACGCGCCCGGGCAAACTGACCCACAAGATAAAGCCGCCGTTCGGGCGGGTCATCTGCGTGCCTTCGGGGAAGTACTGCTGCACCGCCAGCTGGAAAGCGCTGAGGTTCTTGCGGTATTCCTGGCGGATGTAGCGCAGGTGGCGATCATAACCACCGTTTTCCAGATAGGCCGCGACGCCCATCTGGGTGACGCTGCACGCCGAGTGGGTGCTGAACATCTGCAATCGCTGGATTTCCTGCTGGTACTTGCCGGCGATCATCCAGCCGATGCGCACGCCGGGTGACAACGTCTTGGAGAAACTCGAACAGTAGATCACCCGGTCCAGGCGGTCATAGGCTTTCAGGGCCTTGGTGCGGCCCAACTCGAACATTAGCTCACCGTAGATATCGTCCTCGACGATCTGGATATCGAAATCCGAGGCCAGGCGCAGCAACTGTTTCTGCCGATCCTCAGGCATGGTCGCGCCCAGGGGATTGCTCAGGCGCGTGGTCAACACCAGCGCTTTGATCGACCACTGGTTGGCCGCCAGTTGCAGGGCCTCAAGGCTCATGCCGGTGGACGGGTCGCTGGGGATCTCGATGACTTTGAGGCCCAGCAAGTCGGCCAGTTGCAGCAAGCCGTAATAGGTGGGTGATTCTGCGGCGATCAAATCACCCGGACGCGTCAGCACGCGCAACGACATCTGCAACGCATCGACACAGCCGTGGGTGATCACCACTTCGGAGGGGTCGACCACCACGCCGGCGTCGCGCATGCGAATCGCCACTTGGCGGCGCAGCGGCTCAAAACCGGGGCTGAACATGTAACTGAATGCCCGCGGGCTTTGGAAGCGCGTGACCTTGGCCAGTTGCTGGTGCAGCGCGCGTACCGGCAGGTAATCCACACTCGGCACGGCGGCGCCCAACGGGAAGACGCCTTCGCGGCGCGACTCGACCAAAACTTGCTGGATGATGCTGCTGCGGGTGACCAAGCCCGGGCGCTCGACCCGTGCGATGTCCGGCGTCGGCGCCGTGAGCGCAGGCGTCTGGTGCACGTAGTAGCCCGATTGCGGCCGCGCCCGGATCAGCCCCTGGTCTTCCAGGTTGGCGTAAGCCTGCAACACCGTGGCGTGGCTGACGTTGAGCTGGGAGCTCATTTTGCGCACCGAGGGCACACGCTCACCGGGCTGATAGACACCACGCCGGATGTCCTCAGCCAGTTGCTGGGCGATACGTTGGTAGAGCAACAGATTGGTCATGACGCAGCACTCGATTTCACGGGTATTTTATTTTTGTGTGAAACATACCGGCACAGTTTAGAAGTGTACGGGGACAGTTGCGAGAATAGTCGAGCACGAGCGGCAGTGATAGAAAAAACTGTAGGGGTGTTGAACATGAAAAACCCGATCAGCGATCGGGTTTGCTTTGGGTGGGAGCTGGCTTGCCTGGGATGCAGGCACCTCGGTGTATCTGGCTCAGCGAGGTGATGCTATCGCAGGCAAGCCAGCTCCCACACAAGACCGTGCCGGGCCTTAGCGCGCGGCGCCCAGCTGGCCCTTCTCATCGGAGAACACAATTTCCACCCGACGGTTCTGCGCACGGCCACGTTCGGAAGCGTTGGCTTCGACCGGGTACTGGTCGCCATAGCCTTCGACCTGGATGCGTTTTTCGTCGATCCCCAGGTCCATCAGCACATCGGCCACCGATTGCGCGCGGTCGCGGGACAGTTTGAGGTTTTCCTGCTCGCCACCGGTGTTATCGGTGTAACCCTCAATGCGCACTACGCGCTTGGGGTTCAGTTGCAAAAACTGCACGATCTTCAGCACAGTGCGGTTGGCCGAGTTTTCCAGTTCCGCCTCACCGGTGTCGAACAGCACATCGCCCAAGGTCATCACCAGGCCGCGATTGGTCTGGGTGGTGGTCAGGCTAGCGATTTGCTCTTCGAGCCACTTGCCCTGCTGCTGCACACTGGCCAGCTTGTTTTCACGCAGGGCCAGTTGCAGGCGTTGGCGTTCCAGTTCGAGCTTGGTGCCGCGCTCGGCATTAAGCCCCTGTTCGGTGTGTTCGCGGGCGATCGCGCTGTAGCGCTGGCTCAGGTAAGCGTAATGCACCACGTCGGCGCCGCTGCCCCAATAGCTGGACAAGCGATCGGCGCGGGCCAGGGATTCACCGGCGCGAATCACATCCTTGGGCGCAAAGCGCAACACGTTGGCGTCTTCCTTGACCGCCTGGAAGTCATTGCCGGCCTGCTCCAACGCTTGCTCGCTATTGGCCTGGCTGGCGCAACCGCCCAAGGCGGCGCTGCTCAGTAGCAACACACAGCTCAAACCACGGATCATCGGGCTCATTGGGCTTCTCCCAACTGCAATTGCTTGCGCAGGCGGGTGATGCGGGTGTTGAGCACGTTCAGTTGCTCCTGGCTTTTCTGGGTCAGAATCTTGGCTTCGGCGAGGCGCGCATCCAGCTCAGCTTGTTCGGCCCGCATGCGCGCACGTTTATAGGATTCGTCGGCCATGTTGGCCTTGGCCCTGGCGAACTTGTCTTCGGCCAGTTTCAGCTCTGGCGAATCATCGGTGCTGGCACCCACGGCGCTGGCTTGCTCCAAGGCTTGCTGGGTGAGGCGTATTTGTTCATTCGGCGCAGGATCGGCTGCACATCCCGCCAAAGCGACAACGGCGAGGGCCGCGAAAAGAGGTCGAATAGTCACTGTAGATCCTTACTTTGCTGGGGTGCCGACGGGTTGCTGCAATTGCGCCTTCCAGCGCTCGAGGTTGCGCTGCGTTGCCGCTTGCACCACACCGGACGCGGCCAATTCTGTCATCTTTTTAGCCAGCTGTCCGCGCAGCCATGGGTCATTGCAGGCGGAGTTGTGGGAAATCGCCAGGTACAGGCCGGGCTGATCAATGGGTACTTCGCGCGCGATCAGGTCATTGCTCATGCCCAAGGTCTGGGCCATGGCCATGCCGGAATAACGCCCGGCGAGGACGTAGTCCACTTCGCCGAGCAACAGTTTTTGGAAGGCTGGCGTGAGGCTGGGCAGGCGTTGCAGGCTCAGTTGCAGGCCGGCGAACGCTTCGAAGTCGGCACTCAAACGTGCACGTTCCGAGACCGCGCCCTTGTGGCCGTGCAGGTCGGCGGCCGAGGTGTAGACCAGCGCCGAATCCTTGCGCGTCCAGACCAGATAGTCGATCTGCATCAACGCCGGGTGGATATAGTCGAGGGTTTCCAACTCGCCCAGGTTCAGCGGCGCATCGGCGAGGATGTCCATGCGCCCGCTGCGCACTTCATCCAGGGCCAGGGAGCGTTTGCCGCCGTAGAGCAGGTCAAGTTTAAGCCCGAGGTCCTTGGCCACTTGCTGCAATACATCAGCGGTGGCGCCGATCAGGTGGGTCGGGTCTTGCGGGTCGCGCCATAGCAAGGGCGGTGCGTCCGGGCTGCCGGTGATCACCAGGCGCTCACATTTGCCGGCGGCCAGCGTCAGGCTCGGCAGTAGCGACAGGGCTAGCAATACGGGACGCAGGTCCATGGCGGTTTCTCCAGGTTAAAAAAGGCGCAAAAAAAAGCCCGGTCCAAAGACCGGGCTCTTTATAAGTGAAGCCGCTGGATTAGACCAGCTTCTCCAACTCAGGTACGGCTTCGAACAAGTCCGCAACCAGGCCGTAATCAGCCACCTGGAAGATCGGTGCTTCTTCGTCCTTGTTGATCGCTACGATCACTTTGGAGTCTTTCATACCGGCCAAATGCTGGATCGCGCCGGAGATACCGACGGCGATGTACAGCTGTGGCGCAACGATTTTGCCGGTCTGGCCGACCTGCATGTCGTTGGGTACGAAACCTGCGTCGACGGCCGCGCGGGAAGCGCCGACCGCAGCGCCCAGCTTGTCGGCCAGGGCGTACAGGTGCTTGAAGTTGTCACCGTTCTGCATGCCGCGACCGCCGGAAACGACGATCTTGGCAGCGGTCAGCTCTGGGCGATCCGACTTGGCCAGCTCTTCGCCAACAAAGCTGGAAGTGCCAGCGTCGTGGGCAGCGGAGACGGCTTCAACGGCAGCCGAACCACCTTCAGCAGCAACCGGGTCGAAACCGGTGGCACGCACGGTGATGACTTTGATCGCAGCAGTCGATTGCACGGTGGCAATGGCGTTACCGGCGTAGATCGGGCGCTTGAAGGTGTCAGCGCTTTCAACCGAGATGATCTCGGAGATCTGGTCAACGTCCAGGTGCGCGGCAACGCGTGGCAGGATGTTTTTGCCGTTGGACGTGGCAGCTGCCAGGATGTGGCTGTAGCCAGCGCCCAGCTCTGCAACCAGCGGAGCAACGTTTTCCGGCAGTTGATGAGCGTAAGCGGCGTTGTCGGCCAGCAGTACTTTGCTCACGCCAGCGACTTTCGCAGCGGCTTCAGCCACGGCGCCAGCGCCTTGACCGGCTACCAGCACGTGAATGTCGCCACCGATTTTAGCGGCAGCGGCTACGGTGTTGAGTGTGGCCGGGGCCAACACTTTGTTGTCGTGTTCTGCGATTACCAAGATAGTCATGGTTAGGCTCCCCAATTCAAAGCACCTTCGCTTCGTTTTTCAGTTTCTCGACCAGCTCAGCAACAGACTTGACCTTGATGCCCGCGCTGCGTGCAGCCGGTGCTTCAACTTTCACAGTCTTGTTGGTAGAGGCGGTAGAAACGCCCAAAGCTTCTGGAGTAACCGACTCAAGCGGCTTCTTTTTGGCTTTCATGATGTTTGGCAGGGACGCGTAGCGCGGCTCGTTCAAACGCAGGTCGGTGGTCACGATGGCCGGCAGTTTCAGCGAAACTGTTTGTGCGCCGCCGTCGATTTCACGGGTAACAGCTACGCTGTCGCCGCTCACTTCGACTTTGGAGGCAAAGGTGCCCTGGCCGTAACCGGTCAGCGCAGCCAGCATCTGGCCAGTCTGGTTGTTGTCGCTGTCGATCGCCTGTTTGCCGAGGATCACCAGTTGAGGCTGTTCCTTGTCGACAACGGCTTTGAGCAGCTTGGCAACGGCCAGGGAGGTCAGCTCTTCAGCCGACTCAACCAGGATAGCGCGGTCGGCGCCCAGTGCCAGGGCAGTACGCAACTGCTCTTGAGCAGTGGTAGGGCCGATGGAAACCACGACGATTTCAGTCGCCACGCCTTTCTCTTTCAGGCGTACGGCTTCTTCCACAGCGATTTCGCAGAACGGGTTCATCGACATCTTGACGTTAGCGAGGTCGACGCCGGAATTGTCCGCCTTGACGCGAACTTTCACGTTGTAATCGACAACGCGTTTGACAGCTACAAGAACCTTCATGGATTCCTCGTTACTCTCCGGTGAAAAGAAAGTCGCCTAGGCGAACCTGGCGGTTGATGCTCATCGGCACACAAGGGCACCTCCAAAAACCTCGGCAAGTGACTCAGCGATGGGGAAATGATGACCGTTCGTCAGGGGTGACTGAGGGGTCATTCTTTATCGCAGCGTGTAAACTGCGCGCCATCGTTTAGGCGCGCGTCACCTGTCTTGCTTTTGGACGTGCTCTTGAAACCTGCTGTCTGCCTACGGTAAGCGCAAAACCGACCGTATATTGACCGGAACACCTATTCTGGTCAATACGCCAAAATAGCCAGTCATAAGCCGCGTTGCTTTGATTTACCTAGCTTCCAAGCAATTCAAACAAACGTTTGTATTGGACGCTGCCAGTGGTGTAGATATAATGCGCCACCTAGAGAGAAAGGTGGGTCTTGCCGTTGCTGCGAGGCGACACCGAACCTCCACCCATTAGAAAAAAAAGCCTGTTGAGCCTTGAGTAGGAGATAGCCTGTGGAACGCGAATACATGGAATTCGACGTGGTCATCGTCGGCGCTGGCCCGGCAGGCCTGTCTGCCGCCTGCCGATTGAAGCAGAAGGCCGCCGAAGCCGGTAAAGAAATCAGCGTCTGCGTGGTCGAGAAAGGCTCCGAAGTCGGCGCGCATATCCTCTCCGGTGCGGTGTTCGAACCCCGCGCCCTGAACGAACTGTTCCCGGACTGGAAAGCACTCGGCGCCCCGCTCAACACCCCTGTAGTGCGTGATGACATCTATGTACTGCGCAGCGCCGACACCTCCACCAAGGTGCCTGACTTCTTTGTGCCCAAGACCATGCACAACGAAGGCAACTACATCATCTCCCTGGGCAACCTGTGCCGCTGGCTGGCCCAACAGGCTGAGAACCTGGGTGTGGAAGTCTACCCAGGCTTCGCCGCTCAAGAAGCACTGTTCGACGAAAACGGCGTGGTGCGCGGGATCATCACCGGCGACCTCGGCGTCGACCGTGAAGGCCATCCAAAAGAAGGCGTGTACACGCCGGGCATGGAACTGCGTGGCAAGTACACGCTGTTCGCCGAAGGCTGCCGTGGCCACATCGGCAAGCAACTGATCCAGCGCTTCAACCTGGACAGCGACGCCGATGCCCAGCACTACGGCATCGGCCTGAAGGAAATCTGGGAAATCGACCCCGCCAAGCACCAACCTGGCCTGGTGGTGCACACCGCCGGTTGGCCGCTGGACATCATGAGCAACGAGAACACCGGCGGCTCTTTCCTTTATCACTTGGAAAACAACCAAGTGGTCGTGGGCTTGATCGTCGACCTGTCCTACAGCAACACCTTCCTGTCGCCGTTCGATGAGTTCCAGCGCCTCAAGCATCACCCCGTACTGGCCCAGTACCTGGAAGGCGGCAAGCGTATCAGCTATGGCGCGCGGGCCCTGGCCAAAGGCGGCATCAACTCGTTGCCGAAAATGGTCTTCAAAGGCGGCGCCCTGATCGGCTGCGACCTGGGCACCATGAACGTGGCCAAGATCAAAGGCAGCCACACCGCGATGAAGTCCGGCATGCTCGCTGCCGACGCCGTGGCCGAGCGCCTGTTCGCCGAGTCTGAAGGCGGCGACGAACTGACCAACTACGTCGAGAGTTTCAAAGCCAGCTGGCTCTACGAAGAGCTGTTCGCCAGCCGCAACTTCGGCCCGGCGATGCACAAATTCGGCCCGATCATCGGCGCCGGCTTCAACTGGTTCGACCAGAACATCCTCGGCGGCAAAATGCCGTTCACCTTGCACGACACCAAGCCGGACTACGCCTGCCTGAAGCTCGCCAAGGACAGCACCAAGATCGACTACCCCAAACCCGACGGCAAGTTGAGCTTCGACAAGCTCAGCTCGGTGTTCATCTCCGGTACCAACCACGAAGAAGAACAGCCGTGCCACTTGAAGTTGAAAGACCCGAGCATCCCGATCGGCACCAACCTGCCGCTCTACGATGAACCGGCGCAGCGCTACTGCCCGGCCGGCGTGTATGAAGTGATCACAAAGGAAGACGGCGAGAAGCGCTTCCAGATCAACGCCCAGAACTGCGTGCACTGCAAGACCTGTGACATCAAGGACCCTTCGCAGAACATCACCTGGGTGACGCCGGAAGGCGCGGGTGGGCCGACTTACCCGAATATGTAAGTCGATTGCTTGACCTGAAAGGCTCCCAGACCGGGAGCCTTTTTTATGGCCGGCATAAATCGAATGTGGGACCCGCTTTCTGTGTGGGCCGGGCTTGCCCGCGATGCAGGCGACTCGGTCTGTCAGTAAAACTCAGCTGATGCCATCGCAGGCAAGCCAGCTCCCACATTGACCGAGTTGTATCAACAGAACCTAGGCCGCGCGCTCTTCACCCGGATTACGCAGGAAATAGCGCTTATATTCGCGACTGAACTGCGACGTACTCTGATACCCCACGCTGTGCGCCGCCTGCGCCACGCTCTGGCCGTCCACCAGCAGCAACTGCTGCGCCTTGAGCAAACGCAAACGCTTGAGGTACTGCACCGGCGACAACAACGTGCAGCGTTTGAAGTGCTCATGAAACGTCGACGCGCTCATGTGCGCATAACCCGCCAAGGTCTCGATATTCAGCGGCTCGGCGTAATGGGCATGCAGGTGATTCAATGACGTGGCAATCCGCGAAAACTGCCCCTGCTGTTCCACCAACGCCCGCAGCACATCGGCCTGCGGCCCGCGCAACGCGGTGAACAACAATTCGCGTACCCGCGCCGGGCCCATGATCCGGCTTTCCAGCGGATCGTGCAGGCACTGCAACAGCCGCTCGACGCAACCGCGCATCGCCTCATCCAACACCACCGAACTCATCGACTCCAGGGTCTGCGCGGTCGGCGGCGGCCCGGCCTGGATGCCCATGGCCATGACCAACTCGCCCAGCACCACACGGTCGATGCCCACCGTCACGCCATACAGCGGCGCATTCGGCAGGGCAAACGTCTCGCATTCAAACGGCACCGGCATCGCCTGGATCAGGTAATGCCCAGCGCCATACTCCAGCGTACGCGGGCCCAGGTAGGCGACTTTGCTGCCCTGGGCGACGATCATCAGGCTTGGTTCATAGATCTGCGGCCCACGCGCCACGTCGCAACTGGCGCGCAAGACCTTCACACCCGGCAGGTGGGTCGGGGAAAAACCGTCGCGGGGCGTAAGCCCTTTTATCAAGGCCACCAGCGTGGCGTTGGCGTCGAGATGGCGGGTCAACAACATGGCAAAAAACTTCGCGAAAAAGGGATGAGAGCATCATCGCAGGTCTTGGGGCGGATGAATCCAATCCAGGGGCACTGCCGGACGAATAGGCATGAGGTTCGGAGCAATCGCCATGGCCGCGTCAGGGGGTGGCGCGGAGAATGGCCCGCCTTACCTGTCACTGCTTTTGCGAGGTTTTCACCATGTACACCGCCATCGGTTATGCCGCCCAGTCGGCGACCACTCCCCTCGCCCCCATGTCCTTCGAACGCCGCAGCCCGCGCGCCGATGACGTGGCCATCGAGATCCTTTACTGCGGCGTGTGCCATTCCGACATCCACCAGGCACGCAACGAGTGGGGCATTGCCGTGTACCCGCTGATGCCGGGCCACGAGATTGTCGGCAAAGTCACCGCCGTCGGCGCCAGCGTCACCGCGCACAAAGTCGGCGACCTGGTCGGCGTAGGCTGCATGGTTGACTCGTGCCGCCACTGCGACGCCTGCCATGCAGACCTGGAGCAATACTGCCTCGAAGGCCCGACCATGACCTACGCCACCCCGGACCGGGTTGATGGCAGCAACACCATGGGCGGCTACTCCGACAGCATCGTGGTCAGCGAGCACTTCGTGGTGAAGATCCCGGCCAAGCTCGACCTGGCCAGCGCCGCACCGATCCTGTGTGCAGGCATCACCACCTACTCGCCACTCAAGCACTACGGCGTGAAAGCGGGCGACAAAGTCGGCGTGCTGGGCATGGGCGGCCTGGGCCACATGGGCATCAAGTTCGCCAAGGCGATGGGCGCGGAAGTCACGCTGTTCACCCGCTCCGCGAGCAAGGCTGAGGAAGGCCGTCGCCAGGGCGCCGACCACGTGATCGTGTCCACCGACGCCGACCAGATGAAAGCCGCCGCCGGCAGCTTTGACTTCCTGCTCGACACCATTCCGGTGCAGCACGATCTGAACCCCTACCTCGATGTGCTGCGCTTTGACGGCGTGCACATCCTGGTCGGCCTGATCGAGCCGGTCGATCCACCGGTCAACGCGGCCAAGCTGGTGTTGGGGCGTAAAATGCTGGCCGGTTCGTTGATCGGCGGCATTGCCGAAACCCAGGAAGTCCTGGACTTCTGCGCCGAGCACAACATCACCTGCGACATCGAAATGCTCGATATTCGCCAGATCAACGAGGCTTACACCCGCATGATCGCTGGTGATGTGAAGTACCGCTTTGTCATCGACATGGCGACCTTGAAGGCCTGATCAGGCCTTCGCGCCCAACTCCGCTGACAGCCGCGCTGCGACCTGTTTGATCACAGGGATCAGCTCGGCCATTTTCTCCAGCGGCATGTAGGGCACGGTACTGGCGATGCTGATGCCGGCGACGATTCGCCGGCTGGCATCGCGCACCGGTGCCGCCACACAACGGATCGACGGTTCGTTGTCCTCCAGATCGAACGCATAACCGCCCACCACGTATTCGCGCATGCGCTGCTCGAACTGCGCCCAGGATTGCTCCGGGTGCTGAGGCCATTGCTGGCTCTTGCCTGCGGCCGGCAGGCTGGCTTCATACAGGCGCTGCCACTCCTGCACCGAGTCATCCAGCAACATTGCCTTGCCCACACCCGTGCGCGCCAGCGGCATGCGATGACCGACCCGCGAGCGCATTTCCGGGCCGTTGCGGCCGGGGTTCTTGTGCAGGTAAAGCACGTCGTCGTATTCGCGAATCGCCAAGTGGATGGTGTCGCCGGTCAGCGCCGACAGCTCATCCAGGTAAGGCACGGCTAGGCTGACCAGCGGCAGTTCTTCACGGGCCTGGAAGCCCAGCTCAATCAGCTTGGGCCCCAGCAGGTAACCGACTTGCGGCACCACGCGCAGGTAACGCTCCTCCACCAGGCAACTGGCCAGGCGGTGTGTGGTGCTGCGGGTAGTGCCGATGCGCCGGGCGATCTCTTTCAGATCCCGCGCACCGGCCGCCACCGCTTGCACCACGCCCAGGCCACGCAGCAGGGTCTGGGTGCCGGTGGGCGCGGCGTCTTTGACGGGAGTGTGGGCGTTTTCCTGCATATCGGGCCTATTGGGAAGTACGAAAACGGCGCCATTATGGCAAATGCAGCCTTCCTGAACAGAGGTGATCCATTGTGGGAGCTGGCTTGCCTGCGATAGCGGTGTGTCAGCCAACCCATATACCGGCTGATACGCCCTCATCGCAGGCAAGCCAGCTCCCACATTTTGATCTCCACAGGGCAGACTTTAACGTTGCTTCATACGGTCGATAATCACCGCCAGCAACAGGATCGAACCGCGGATCACGTACTGGTAAAAGGTGTCGATGTTCTTCAGGTTCATCGCGTTCTCGATGATCGCCAGAATCAACACCCCGGCAATCACATGGCGGATCATGCCGATGCCGCCGCTCAGCGAGACACCGCCCAGCACACAGGCGGAAATCACCGTGAGCTCAAAGCCCTGCCCGATCATCGGCTGGCCCGAGGTCATGCGCGAGGCGAGGATCACCCCAGCCAAAGCACCGATCAAACCGTGCACGGCAAAGATGATGATCTTGGTGCGATCAACGTTCACCCCAGCCAGCAACGCGGCTTCCTGGTTACCACCGATGGCCATGGTATTGCGCCCGTAGGTGGTGTAGTTGAGCAACCAGCCGAAGAACACAAAGCACAGCACGGTGATGATGATCGGCACCGGTACGCCCAACAGTTGGCCGTTACCGAACACGAAGAAGCGTTCGTCCATCACACCGACGGCCTTGCCGTTGGAGAAGATGTAGGCCAGGCCCCGCACGATCTGCATGGTCGCCAAGGTGGCGATCAACGCATTGATGCGCAGCTTGGCGATCACAATGCCGTTGATCAGCCCCACCACCAGGCCCATGGCCAACGCCGCCGACACGCCGAGCACCATGCTGTTGGTGTCACGAATCACAATCCCCGCCACCACGCCGGCACAGGCGATCACCGAGCCCACCGACAAGTCGAAGTGCCCCGACGCCAGGCAGAACAACATGGTGCACGCGGCAATCCCGACCGTGGAAATCGCCAGGCCCAGCCCGCGCATGTTCAGCGGCGAGAGGAAGTTATCGATAAACAACGCGCTGAGCACAAAGATGCTCAACGCAGCGAGTAGCATCACCCATTCATCCAAAAACTTGCGCTGGTTGAAACCTGGCCAGAAGCCTTTTGCTGTTTTTACCTGGGACATCATTCACCTCGAATTCTTCAAGCCCGCGTACGCGGAAGGGCCAGTTGCAATAACCGTGCTTCATCCGCCTGGTCGCGGTTCAACTCGCCCGTCAGCGCGCCTTCGCTCATCACCACGATACGGTCGGAAATGCCCATCACTTCCATCAGGTCGCTGGACACCACAATCACCGCAATGCCACTGGCCGCTAGGTTGTGGATGATCTGGTAGATCTCCGACTTGGCGCCGATATCGATGCCACGGGTCGGCTCATCGAGCAGCAGCACCTTCATTGGCATCGACAGCCAGCGGCCGAGAATGGCTTTCTGTTGGTTGCCGCCGGACAGGTACATGATTTTCTGTTCGGCGTTCGGCGTTTTGACTTTCATGGCCTTGATTTGCTGGTCGGCGTTGCCCTTTTCCCACCCCTCACGCAATAACCAACCGAATGTGGAATGGGCACCGCGCGCACTGATGTTGATGTTCTCAGCCACGCTGGACAGCGGGATGATGCCTTCCTTTTTGCGGTCCTCCGGGCAGAGCAGCACGCCGGCGGCGATGGCATCGCGGGGCGAATGCAGTTGCAGGGTTTGCCCAAACAATTCCAACTGCCCGGCGGTGGCGCGTTGCAGCCCGCTGAGCAAGCGAAACAGCTCAGTGCGCCCGGCACCCACCAAACCAAACAGGCCGAGAATCTCGCCTTTGTGCACTTGCAAGCTGACCGCTTCACGCAAGCCCGGGCCGAGCAAACCCTCGACCTTGAGCGCCACCTCGCCGCGCTCACGTGGGCGGTAATCGTAGATGTCCTGAATATCGCGACCGACCATGCAGGTCACCAACTGGTCATGGGTCAGCGCGGCCATGTCGTCAAAGGTGCGCACGAAGCGGCCGTCCTTGAACACGGTGACGGCGTCGCAGATGCGGAACACTTCTTCCATACGGTGCGACACGTACAGCACCACTTTGCCCTCGTCACGCAGGCGCGTGATGATCGCCATCAAGCGGTCGATTTCGCGTGCCGACAGGCTGCTGGTGGGTTCATCGAACGCAATCACATGGGCGCCACGGGACAATGCCTTGGCGATTTCCACCAGTTGGCGCTGGCCCAGGGACAGGCGCCCGAGCTTCTCCTGCGGGTCGATTTCATCGGCCAGGCCTTTGAGGCAGGCCAGCGCCTGCTTGCGCAGCTGGCCGCCATTGACCACGCCGAAACGCGATGGCAAATGCCCGAGGAACAGGTTCTCGGCCACGGTCATTTCCGGCACCAAGTGCAGCTCTTGGTGGATCACCGCGACACCGTTGGCGATGCTGTCGGCGGCATTTTTGAAGGCCATGGTCTGCTCGCCGATCTGCACCGTGCCACTGCTCGGAATGTAGGCGCCGCCGAGGATTTTCAGCAGCGTCGACTTGCCCGCGCCGTTCTCACCCATCAGCGCGTGTACCGAGTGCGGCCGCGCTTCAAAGCTGATCTGCGCCAAGGCTTTGACCCCGGGAAAATCCTTGCCGATGCCGTTGAAACGCAGGGCTGCGCCGCTCATTTCCACAGACCGATTTTGCTCAACTCTTCCTTGAAGTTGGCGCGGGTGATCAGGGTCACGTTGTCCAAGGCGGTGAACTTGGCCGGCTCAGTGCCTTTGGTCACCCACTCGAACATCGCGCTGGCGGTTTTATAGCCCGAAGCGTCCGGGCTCAGCAGCATCGAGCCGTAGAAGCCAGTGTCGGATTTCTTCAGCTCTTCGATGGCGTCGGTGCCGTTGATGCCGACGCCGATCACGTTGGCCGCCTTGAAACCGGCGCTCTCGGTGGCGCGCACGCCGCCCAATACGGTGCTGTCGTTCATGCCGCCGATGATCAGGTTTTTCGCGGTGCCCGGCAGTTTCACCAGCGCCGAGTTGGTGGAATCCATGCTGCCCGGCACATCGAGGGTTTTCTGTGCGCTGAACAGGATGTGGTCGGCGGGCAGGCCGGCGGCCTTCAGGCCTTCTACCGAACCGTCGGTGCGCTTCTTGCCGGTTTCCAGCTCGTCAAAGGTGTTGATGACGGCATAGGTGTCTTTCCAGTCCCAGTTGCGACGCTTGGCTTCGGTGGCCATGGCTTCGCCTTGTTTCTGGCCGATCTTGTAGGCGTCCAGGCCGACGTAAGGCACGTCTTCCATGGGCTTGCCTTTGGCGTCGACGAAACGGTCGTCCACCGCCAGCACTTTCAAACCGTTGAGCTTGGCCTTGGCCATGATCGCCGGGCCCAGGGACACATCCGGTGGGCAGATGACGAAGCCCTTGGCGCCGTTGGCCGCGAGGGTGTCGATAGCGGAAAGGGTTTTCTCGCCATCCGGCACGGCGATCTTGATCACGGTGAAGCCCTGGTCCTTGCCGGCTTTTTCGGCGAAAGCCCATTCGGTCTGGAACCAAGGTTCTTCGGCTTGCTTGACCAGGAAGCCGATCTTCACTTCTTCGGCAGATGCAAAGCCGCTAAAGGCAACAGCGAGCGCCAAGGCGCCGAGTGTTTTCTTGAACATGAACCACCTCCTTCTTGTTATTGGAAACGTTTTTAGTCGTGGTACATCACAGAACGCCCGCCATCGATCATCAGGCAGGTTGCATTGATAAAGGGCGCCTCGTCGGTCGCCAGGAACAGCGCCGACATCGCCACCTCAACCGGCTGGCCGATGCGCTTGGGCGGGTGCAGGTCGAAGGCGCGTTGCCGTTCGGCGTGGGGGTCGGGGAAACCGTTCCAGTAATCGACGTTGAGCTGGGTTTCGATATAGCCCGGGGCGATGGCATTCACGCGGATGCCCTTGGGCGCGTATTCGATGCCGAGGGCGCGGGTCAGCCCGAGCAGGCCATGCTTGGCGACCGGATAGGGAAAGCAGCCGGGGATGATGTGGCTGGAATGGGTGGAGGCGATGTTGATGATGTTGCCGATGCCCTGCTCGATCATGTGCGGCAGCACTGTGCGGCAACCGAACCAGGCGCCGTCGAGATCGATGGCGAAGCAACGGCGCCAATCTTCGTCGGTCATTTCCAACGGGTCGCGGAACACATTGACCCCGGCGCAGTTGACCAGCACATCCACACGGCCAAAACGCTCGATGGCCAGGTTGACCAGCGACTGCCATTGCTCTTTAGAGGTGATATCGACGGCCTGCGCGACGATCTCGGCGCCGCGTTCGCGCCAGTGTGCAGCGACTTTTTCGACTTTTTCAGCCTGAATATCTGCGATGACCAAGCGCGCCTGCTGGGCCTGGAAGCAGGCGACGATCGCCTCGCCAATGCCTTGGGCAGCACCGGTGATGATCACCACTTTGTTCTTCAGCCGCTCGCCGTAGGTAGGTTCGGGCACGGCGGGTAATGACAACGGTTGGGGCTGCATCGCTTCACCTGTTTTATTTTTGGTAGTGAGTGCTGATGCTGCCGACTATAAACCCATCATTTGAAATATCTCAATATATAAATTTGCATCCCATATAGTGAAACAAAGCCAAAAAAATGTGGAAACGGGCTTGCTCGCGAATACGGCGGGTCAGGCAATAAATCATTGGCTGAACCACCGCTATCGCGGGCAAGCCAGCGCCCACATTTGATCTTCGGTGTGCGTGGAAGGGTGAATTCAGCCCTGGGCGAAATCGCGCAGTGCATCCCCTTCCATGCGGTAACGCACCCACTCTTCCTGCGGCTGCGCGCCGATGGATTTGTAGAACGCAATCGCCGGTTCGTTCCAGTCCAGCACGCTCCACTCAAAACGCCCGCAACCGTTGTCGCAGGCGATCTTCGCCAGGTGGCGCAGCAACTTTTTGCCCGCCCCGCCGCCGCGTTGCTCGGGGTTGATGTACAGGTCTTCGAGGTACAGGGAGTTGCTGCCCAGCCACGTGGAGTAACTGAAAAAGAACACCGCAAAACCAATCGGCAAACCGTCTCGCGAGCAGATCAGGCCATGGGCAGTGGCGCCCTCGCTGAACAGGCTGCGCTCGATGTCCACGACACTGGCGATCACTTCATGCCGGGCTTTTTCGTATTCGGCAAGCTCAGTGATGAACGTCAGGATCTGCGCAGCATCGCTGGGCACGGCAGGGCGAATCTCGATGGTCATGGGCGGGCCTTGGGCAATTTCAAAGGCCACATACTAAGGCGCTTTGATGACTGATTGCAGTGCATTTTCGCGGGGCCCGCGCGCTTTACTCCGTCGAACAGTAATCCGAGCACCACCAACCACAGAACAATCCGCTTGGCCACGCGTGGTAAACAGAGGGCATAAATCCAACAATTCGAGACTCGCTCATGCACACCCCGTCTACGGTGGGCGCGAAGACCTTCGCCCTGTTCTGCCTCGCCAGCTTCCTGCTGTCACTGTCCTACGGCTCGACGTTTCTGCTGTCGCTGCTGATTCATTCGCGCGGCGGTAATGAGCACGACGCCGGCAGTGTGATTTCCATGGCGATGCTCAGCACCTTCGTGGCGGTGGTGTTCTCCGGGCATTTGGCCGATGCATTGGGCGCGGCGCGAGCCATTGCGGGGATGGGTGTATTGCTGGTGGTGGCCTGCCTGGGTTTTGCCCTGATGCCGGGTTTTGGCCAAGGCTTAATGGTGTTCGGGCTGGCCCTGGGGTTGGGCTGGGGCGTGTTCTACACCTTGGGCCCGATCATCGTGAGCCTGTTGGTGGAGCCCCAGCAGCGAGCCAAGTACTTTGCCCTGCTGTCGGGCAGCATGTTGAGCGGGATCGGCTCCGGCCCGCTGCTCGGGCGCGCTGCCAGTGCGCTGGACCTGCCCCTGACCACGGCGTTCTACATCGCCGGGGTGGCCAGCCTTGCCGGGGTGGTGATGTTCTGGCGCATGGGCGCTCAACTCAAGCAGCACGCGAATGTGCCGGCGTCGAGGATTTCCTGGGCCGCCAGCCGTCGCGTGCTGTCCTCCAAGGCGGGGTTCGCGATCTTGATGGTCGGCCTGGGAGGTTGCGTGTTTGGTGGGCTTTCGTCGTTCCAGACCAGTTACGCGGCCGCGCACGGGTTGGACTATTCGCTGTTCTTCGCGGGGTTCCTGAGTGCTGCGATCACCAGCCGCCTGTTAATCGCGGGGTTCGTGGTCAAGCGTGATGCCTACCGGGCCGCCTGTGTGTTGTCCGGGATCATGCTCGGGGCCATCGCACTGTTTGCGTTTGGCGTGAGCGGTAATCTCAGCTACTTGCTGGCCGCTGCCACGCTGGGGGTTGGATACGGCCTGACGTATTCGGTGATCAATGGGTTGGTAGCCAACGAAGCGCCAGCCGGAACCACGTCACAAGCGCTGCTGCTGTTCAGCCTGGCGTACTTTGTCGGCGTGTTCGGGTTTCCCTGGCTGGCGGGCAAGATCATCGTCGACTACGGCATGCCCGTGCTGATGCTCAGCCTATTGGTCATCGCCGCGTTGAACTGGCTAATCACCGTGGCCCGCCTGATCAGGCGCCATCTTTCAGCACATAAAATCTTACAGGTGAGCTAATACCGTTCGTCGCCATCAAGGCACGAACGCGAAGGCCGGGCGGACCAATAAAGGGTAAGGACATTAATCATATGGAGACACCCTCATGAAGAATTCCAAGTTTGCCGCCCTCGCCCTCACGGGCCTGTTGTCTGCCGCCTCGCTGAACGCGTTTGCGGCCACTTCCTCGACCGGCAAGACTGACCCGGTCGGCAGCCCACCGAACCCTGCCACCCAGGAATCTCAGGATTCGATGGGCACCGGCATGGATACCAATGGTGGCGCGATCATCCAACCCGGCGCTGACCCTCGCACCCAGGGCAATGACACCCAACGCCAGGCGCCCGCTGCGGTCGGCAACGGCAAAATGGGGCCGAGTGTTAACCAGCCAAAAATCAACACCGGTGACGACTCCAATGTCCCTGGCTCGCCAAAACAACCTGCGCCTTGATACATCGAACGCAAGACGAACACCCGATCATTTCCCAGTGAAGAGGTACGCATGAACGTCGATAGAAACCTTGAGAAAGAAGTCCTCACCCGCCTGCTGCACGCCCACCCTAACGGCCTGGGCAAGGAGGTGCTGGATAACTACCGCGGCGAGAAGGAGGTTGCCAGTGTCTTGGCGTTCCTGCAGGACCGTGGGTTTATCAAGGATGGGCATGTGACCACCGACGACGCCGGTGAATATTCGTTAAACCTGCCGATCAAGCTGACCGCCTCGGGCGTTGACGAGGCGCGCAAGCTGGACGGTGAACGCTCTCAATGATCCATTTTGTCTGGCCTGGCCCGTTGATTGAAGCGCTGCGCAAAGCTGGCTAACGCCGGTTTTCCAGCCACTACAAAACTCATGTGGGAGCGGGCTTGCTCGCTCCCACAGTTTGATTTGTGCTGCACACCCGAAATCAGCGTTGAGCCGACACCAGCAGCATCATTGGGCGCTCTTGCTCTTCCGCCAGTTCGGGCCGAGCAATCAGGTCCACTTCGCTTGGCCCCCACTCCTGCACATGACTCAGCGTAAACCCCGCCTGAATCAACAAATTCAGCAACGTGCCCAAGGTACGATGCTGCTTGATCACGCCATCGGCCAGCCAGTTGGTCACCCGCGGCCCTTCCAACTGGTAACCATCCACCGGCCAACTCTTACGGCCCTGATCATCCACCAGCCACCCAGGATTGCGCGGCGCCATGAAGATCGGGTGTTCGATGGAAAACACCAGCCGCCCACCGGGCACCAGCGCCTGGTGTATGCGCGCAAACAGCCCTTTGAGGTCGACGATGTAATGGAAGGCCAGGGCGCTGTAGGCCAGATCGAATGCGCCGGCAGGTAGGTCGAGCTGTTCCAGGTCGGCGATTGCATAAGTGATGGTCGGCGCAGAGGTCATCTCTTTGGCCCGCGCCAGCATCTTGTGCGACACGTCCAACCCGAGCACCTGCGCGGCGCCCTGCTCCTCGGCCCAGCGGCTGAACCAGCCGTAGCCACAGCCAAGGTCCACCACTTTCAAGCCACGCATCGGCGGCAGCAGTGCCTGCAAGGCAGGCCACTCCGGCGCACCGGCCAGGCCTTCGACCGAGCGGCCCATCTTGCTGTAGCCCTCGAAGAAGGCCGGGGTGTCGTAGATATTCTGGGTCATGGGCTCATTCCCTGCTAAGAAGGCCCTATTCTGCCAACAACGCATCCACTTCGTCAGTACCCGGTGATGTCGCCGGCCCCCAGCGTGTCACCGCCAAGGCCGCGGCAGCATTCGCGCGACGCGCTGCTTGTGAAGGTTGCAACCCCTTGGCCAACCCCGCAAGAAACACACCGGCATGGGCATCCCCCGCGCCGTTGCTGTCCACCGCTGTCACCTTGAAACCCGGCACATGCTCGGCCTGGCCTTGGTGACTCACCCAGCACCCATTCGGCCCATCGCGCACCACCAGCAGTGCCTCAGCCGGCAGGTGGCGATTAAGTTCAAGCAGCGCCTCGGCCAACGTCCTCGCACCAGTAAACGCCAGGGCTTCGGGGCCATTGCTGGTCCAGATGTCGATACGCGGCAGCAAGGCAACCATCAACGCCGAATCCGGCGCTTTGACCAGCGGCCCCGGGTCGAACACCACCGTGATCTCACGCGGCAGCGCCAGCAGCCAATCGAGCAACGCCTGCGCCTTGCCTTCAAGCAACAGGCTGTAGCCGCTGACGTACACATAGTCGTCCGCGCGCGGCACCACACCGGCCAAATCCTCGGCGCTCAACTCCCCTTCAGCGCCGATATGCGAAATGAACGTGCGTTCGGTGGTGGCCTCGGTCAGCGACACACACAAACCGGTGTCCTTGCCATCGCTGGCCGCCTGCGCGATTTCCACGCCTTCAGCCTGCATCGCTGCGCGCGCCAGGTCGCCGAAACGGCCGTTGCCATGCCGGCCGAGGTAAATCACCGGCAAACCATTGCGCCGGGCAGCAGCCATTACGTTGAAGCCGCCGCCGGCTTCGAAGCTGGCGGATTGCGCCAGCACGTCGCCGCCGGTCGCAGGCAGTGTGTCGAGGGCCATCACCAGGTCGACGATGACCTGGCCGGTGTGCAGCAATCTAGACATTAGGGCTCTCGACTAAAGCCGGACGACGGTCAGCCGCGCCGCCCAGTAGCTCATAAATCCCGCCGGCCACCAGGAAGGTGACGATCCAGCCCAGGCCGTTATGGCCCAGCCACGAGTCGGACAACGGCCCGGCGAACCAAATATTTTCGGCGGTGGTGCCGATGGTGGTGAAGCAAAAACCCAGCACAATCGCTATCGCCCAGGCGCCGAATGCACGCCATTCCACACCGCCGCGATACCAGTAGGCGCTGCTGGGGCTCACGTCCAGCAGGTCTTGGGGGCTGTAGTAGTGACGGTGGATGAGGTCGACCACGAAGATGCCGACCCACGCGGTGATCGGCACGGCCAGCAGCGAGATGAAGGTGATGAAGGGGCCGTAGAAACTGTCGGCGATCAGCATGAAGTAAATCGAGCCGGCGAAGATCGCCACGATGTCGACGATCACCGCGTGCACGCGCTTGACCTTCAAGCCGAGGGTCAAGGTGGTAAGGCCCGCCGAGTACACCGAGAGGTTATTCGACAGCAACAGCCCGCCAAACGCGGTGATCAGGTACGGCACGGCCATCCAGGTGGGCAGCATGTCGCGGATCGCGATGATCGGGTCAGTGGCCGAGGCCAGGTCGTTGTTGCCCACCGACAGCAGGCCGCCGAGGGTGATCAGCAGCACCAGCGGAATGCCCGCGCCAAACGCGGCAGATGCCACCAGGCGTGCGGCTTTGACGCTGCGGTGCTGGTAGCGCGACATGTCGGCACCGGCGTTGGCCCAGCCGATGCCGGTGCCGGCAGCCATGGTGCCGACGCCGATGATCATTGCGCTCAACGGCGCCGGGGTGGCATTGAACACCGCGCTCCAGTCGATGGTGGCGCAGAGGAAGCCGCCCACCAGAATGTTCAGCGCGCCGAACACGTAGGTGGCCCACTTCTGGATGACCAACAAGGTGGCGTGGCCGAGGCCGGAGACGGACAGGGTCAGCAGCACGAAAATGGCAATGAAGATCAGCGTCAGCACCGGTGCGCTTTTTGCCTCGACCGGCGAACCGAACAGGATCGAGCACAACGACAGCAACACAAACGCGGCGGTGGTGGTGTTGACGGTTTCCCAGCCCAGGCGCGACATCAGCGAGACCAAGGTGGGGCCGATATTGCCGCGCACGCCGAAGATGGCGCGCGACAGCGTCAGGCTTGGTGCACGCCCGCGACGACCGGCAATCGAGATGATACCCACCACGGCGAAAGAGCCGGCGGCGCCGAGGATCGCGACGATGATCGCCTGCCAGATCGCCAGGCCACGAAAGGCCACGAGGGTCGCGCCGAGCGGCAAGCCGAGGATGCTGATGTTGGCCGCGAACCACACCCAGAACAGCTGCAGCGGATGGCCGTTACACTCGCCTTCAGGGACCGGTTCGATACCGCGTGTTTCCAATTGCCCGGCGCTTTGGCCGCTAGACGGGGTGCTCATGAGGGAGATGCTCCTGGTGCCTGTACTGTTGTGGTTGTGGCAGATAGTCAAAGCTTCAATCGGTCGTCCTGACTCAAACTGGGCTCAATGTGGGCGCTGGCTTGCCTGCGATAGCGGTGGTTCAGCCAACTGATAGGCCACCTGATACACCGATTTCGCGAGCAAGCCCGCTCCCACCTGTTTGCCTGCGGCGCTTATCGAATTTCGAGCAGCCCTTGCACCAGCGCCTGCAAATCCAGGCCATTGACCTGCTTGACCTGTTCAATCATCGCCTCAGGCCAGCACTGCATGCCTAAACACGCGCCCAACATCGCGCCGAGGATCGCGGCGATGGTGTCGGTGTCGCCGCCAAGGCTGGCGGCCAGGCACACGGCCTCAAAGGCATTCATCGCACCCACCGCCACTTGTTGCGCGAGGGCAAACGAGACCACTACCGATTCCTGGGACGCGACGGAGGTGCCGATCAATTCGTAGAGCAGGTCGGCAAACAAGGCCTTGTCGCCACTGCCGACGCTCAAGGTCCGTGCCCAACTGATTCGCGTGGAAATGCGTCCACCGGCAATCCAGTGGCCGTGGCGTTCGGCCTGCTGGGCAACCTGGGTGCCAATGTTGAGTGCTTCGCCCAGGTCCACGCCGTTGATGCCGGCCGAGACCACCGCGGCCACCGCCGCCGCACTGGAGATACCCAGCGTGGTGTTATGGGTGACCTGGCAGGCCTGAATCACGGCCTGGATAAACTGCGCCGGGTCGCTGACATCGGCGGCGATCCCCACGGGCGTGATACGCATCGCGGCGCCATTGGTGGTGCCGTAGCGCCCGGATTCTTCCGGGGTGTGGCCGGCGAGGATCATGTCGATGGCGCGCTTGGTCGATGGCCCGAGCAAATCCTGGGAGCCCTTGGCGCGCATCACCGCTTCCCAGTCGATCAGGCGTTGGGCGAGCACGGTCGGTTCGATCTTGCCCTTGCCTTCGACCAGCAACTCGCCGACCAGGATCGCCTGTTCAGTGTCATCGGTGATCGAACCGGCCGGCATATTCGGCGCAATCGGTTGGTCGCCATCGGCGTCCTCCAGGCCGGTGATGGCCCCGAAGCGCTGCTGCACCTGCTCGCGGCTCAAGGACTGGGTGGGCATGCCCAGAGCGTCGCCCAAGGCCAAGCCGTAGAAGGCGCCAAGCGCGCGATTTTCCGCGGTCATTTTGAAGCTCCAAACTGCAGATGCAGACGAAAGTGCAGAGGGTCGAGCAGGCTTTCGACGTACTCCATGAAGCGCTCGCGACGGTCGTAGGTGGTGCGCGAGGCCTTGAGAAATACCGTGCCGGCCGGACGGCCTAGCAACTCGGCGTCTTCGTCGCTCAGCGGCTCGGCGCCGATCCATTGGTCACCTTCGGCACCGATGTAGCCGTAGGCCGCCAGGGTGATGGTCAGGGAGTTGTCGATCAGGCCGACGCGGGGCAGGCTTTCCAGGCCACCGGTGGCGGGCATCAGCGAGCGCTCCAGCGACACGGCCGTGCCGTCAGTGGTGCGCCGACGGCGGTCGAGGGCGATGAACTGGTCGCTGCCGAAACGGCTGAACAGGTCCGGACGGGTCACGGCGTCCAGGCGCAGGATGTCGGTGGTCACCTGCGCGCCGGTGTCAGCCAAAGCCTGGGCCCAGCCGCTGCGTTGGTCGAGGACCATGCCGTCAAAGGTGACGATGGAACCTACGCCGCTCTGGGTGGCGATGTAGTTGCGGCGTTTGAGCTCAGCCAAGGCTTCGCGCAGGGTGCCACGGCTGACCGCGAATTCCTCGGCCAACTGATGCTCGCCCGGCAGCAGGAACCCGTCGGCCATCACTCCACCCTCGATACGGCGGATGAGCTCGTCGACGACGCGTTTTTTCTTATCAAATCGGACATGTCTAATCATGTACAAACTGATAACCGAAAGCGCCTAATGACAGCAAGCACATTATTTCAGGAGGATGAAAAAGCCGGCCTCAGGGTTCCAGGCCGATGCGGAAAAACTCACCGCCGCTCCAGACGCCCAGCCAGTTCTGACCGTTGATCGGACGGCTGACCGCAAGCTCCACCAGTTGGTAGAACACGTTGCGGTGCACGAGGGCTTCAAGGTTGGTGCGCACCCGCAGGTACGGCGCCGGTTCCTGGGTGACTGGGTCGATGACGACACGCAGCGGGTGTTCGAGGCCGGCTTCGATTTGATCGTCAACGTTGGTGCTGAAGCGCAGTACTTGGCTCTCGCCCTGCCCTTCGACCTCCAGGGTCACCGCGACAAACGGCGCATCATCGACGCTGATGCCGACCTTTTCCACGGGCGTGACCAGGAAGTAATCATCGCCATCGCGGCGGATGATGTTGGAGAACAGCTTGACCATCGACTTACGCCCGATCGGCGTGCCTTGGTAGAACCACGTGCCGTCGCGGGCGATGCGCATGTCGATGTTGCCGCAAAAATCCGGGTTCCACAGGTGTACCGGTGCCGGCCCCTTGCCCTTGGGCAGTTGGGCCAATAGGTCATTGGCCTTGGCGGAATCGGTCATCGGGCGCTCCTCTGGCTTACTGATTACTCATACCCAGCAGGCTCCGGGCGTACTGCGCCAGTGGGCGGGCAATCAGATCTTCTGGCTTGTTGTCGTGGAACGTCAGTAAACCGCCACGACTGCGAATACGTGCAGTATCAATCAAATACTGGGTGCTGGTCTCGATCAACATGATCTGAATGACGCCAGTGTCGATCCCGACGCGGTCCAGGGCCTGTTGATCGGTCCACTCGTCGGTATTGCCGATACGGTCATCGGCTGCCGCGAAGCGGCAATACAGCAGGTAATGCGCACCCGCCGCGCGGGCTTCGGACATGGCCTGTTCCAGGCCTTCAGGCTTGTGGGCGCGACGCACCATCGGGAAATATTCGACGAAACCGTTGAAGGCTTCCTCAGCCACCACGTTAGGGCGCGGATAGGCGCTGCCCGGCGGCACAAACACACCCTGGGCGATAAACACAAAAGAGTCCGGCTGTATGCGAATCGACGCGGTGCGGCGCGTATCACTGTGGTCCAGCAACCCGGCGTCGCTCATCTGATAGCGGGTGCCTTCGGCCATATCGCTGACGGTCATGCAACCACTCAGCGTCAATGACGCCAGCAACAAAACCAGACTTCGCATCCTAATCCTCCAGAAGCCGGTGACGGAAAACCGGCGAATGGGCGTGAGATGCAGAATCCGCGCCAGAGGAGCAGATATTAGCTACAAGCTTGAGACTCGGCGTCAGCCGCCAATGATTTTCATGATGGTCGCACCGCCGGAGAAGGCCACTTCCTGTTTGTCACCCAGGGCCTTCATCAACAAACCCTGCAAGGCCGGCAGCGCCTGGTGGCGCGGCTGGTCGAGCAGGTCGCCGACGTAGTGACGGTTGCTCGACGACAGGCAACCATGCAACCAACCCGTGGACGACAGCCGCAGCCGCGAACAGGTACGACAGAACGGCACGCTTTCGTTGGCTATCACACCAAAGAAGCCCTTGCCCGGCACTTCGTAGCGCACTGCCGTGGCGTCGACCGGCGCATTGGCTTGCAGGTATTCGTGGTGTTCGCCGATCAGGCTGAGCAGTTGCTGCAAGCTGACGAATTGCTGCAGGAACGCGTTGGAGTCCTTGGCCAGGTGGCCCATGCGCATCAGCTCGATAAAGCGCAGCTCGTAGCCACGCTCCAGGCAGTAGTCGAGCAGCGGCATGACCTGGTCGAGGTTCTGCCCGCGCAACGGCACCATGTTCACTTTGATCTTGATCCCGGCAGCGCGGGCCTGGTCCATGCCATCGAGCACGGTGGCCAGGTCGCCGCCACGGGCAATGGTGCGGAAGGCGTCGGCGTCCAGGGTGTCGAGGGAGACGTTGATGCGGCGGATGCCGGCCTCTACCAGCAATGGCAGCTTGCGTGCGAGCAATTGGCCGTTGGTGGTCAGGCTGATATCACTGAGGCCCATCCCACCCACCGCGCGCATGAAGGCTTCCAATTTAGGACTGACCAGCGGCTCGCCGCCAGTGATGCGCAGGCGCTCGATGCCCGCCGCTTCGATCAGATACGCCACGCCACGGGCCATGGCCTCGGCCGAGAGCTCGTCCTGGGCAGCCACCAGCCGCTTGCCGTTAGGCACGCAGTAGGTACACGCGTAATTGCAGGCTGAGGTCAGGCTGATCCGCAAATTGCGAAACCGCCTGCCTTGACGATCAACGATCATGGATCACTCCGGCAGAGGATTGTTCGGGCGCGCTAAAAGCTGACTTATAAATCAACTTTTAGCAAGGTCCTTGCCTGAGTATATTCCTGGGGTACTGCAACTGGCAGTAAATCATTGCGCCAGTAGTGTCGGGAACGGCTTAAGTCGCGGGGGTTTCGCCACTCTTGGGCTCAGCACTTGGCAGCTCGGCGCTGTGCTTACGCTTGTTGCCCATGCGCACGCCGATGTCCATCAGGAACTGGAAGAAGCCTTCCTGATCTTCCAGCACATTGCTCCAGAACGGCGAGTGGTACAGCGCCACGGCGCCATGCACCAAGGCCCAGGCAGCGCAGTAGTGGAAATACGGTGGCACGTCTTCAAGCTTGCCTTCGCTGATGCGGCCTTTGATCAACAGAGTCAGGCGCTCGAAGTTCGAGGCGCGGATCTTGTGCAGCTCCTCGACCATTTCCGGCACCTGATGGCCCTTGACCACCTTCTCTTCCAGGCGATCGAACAGGCGGTAACGCTGCGGGTCACGCATGCGGAACTCGAAGTAGGCCCGGGACAGGGCTTCCTTGTCCTTGTCGACATCGGCCGAATGCAGCAGCTCGTTCAAGTCGCGCTCGTAGTCGAGCATCAGGCGCAGGTAGATCTCGGCCTTAGATTTGAAATGCTTGTAGATCGTGCCTTTGCCGATACCCACGGCATCCGCAATCATCTCGACGGTGACGCTGTCTTCACCTTGTTCGAGGAACAACTTGAGTGCGGTGTCGAGAATTTCCTGCTCACGGCGGCGAAACTCACGGACCTTACGGGGTTCTTTTTGCATGAGGGAGAGGTCTGCAGAGGTGAATATTAGGAGGGTTGTGCATGGCCACGGCTACATGACGATACGATTTACCCAGTACGAGGGATTATCCCGACTGAACAGTCGTTGGGCAACGTCTATGTGAACCCGTCACGCACTTTAGCTTCAGCACGCCAACGATTTCATTGATATCAGTCAGAAACGAGACGTGCCCAAGGGCGCCGTGCACCTGCTCAATGAGAACTCAAGCGAAGCGCGCGTATTCCAAATCTGTTTAAAAAACGATCAGATGCGACTGGACTGAACGGGATACTGATCAATACTTGAACTGTCGACGTGACATCTCCCCCAAGTGACGCGTCGACCTGGGTACCGACGGACTGCGTACTCTTGTTTTACTCCTAATGGTCTTAGCCCGGATTCCCCCCCCAGAACCCGGGTTTTTTTTGCCTGCGATTAGGCCTTATCAGCCGGCAACGTGGGCGAGCGGGAACAGGCGCTTGAAGTTCTCGGTGGTCTGCTCGGCAAAGCGCTCGTAGGATTCGCCGCGCAGCATCGCCAGGTAATCCGCCACGTCCCGCACGTATTCCGGCAGGTTCGGCTTGCCACGATGGGGGATGGGCGCCAGGTACGGCGAATCGGTTTCCACCAGCAGGCGGTCGGCCGGCACCTGGCGCGCCACGTCACGCAGGGCGTCGGCGTTGCGGAAGGTGACGATACCCGACAGGGAAATGTAGAAGCCCAGGTCCAGCGCGGCCTTGGCCATGTCCCAGTCTTCGGTGAAGCAGTGCAGCACGCCAGCCTGTGGCAATGCGGCTTCGCGCAGCAGCGTGAGCGTGTCTGCGCGGGCGCCACGGGTGTGGACAATCACCGGCTTGCCGGTTTGCTGGGCGGCTTGCAGGTGCAGGCGGAAGGATGCCTGCTGTAATTGGGCGGCTTCGGGCTCGTAGTGGTAATCCAGGCCGGTTTCGCCAATCGCCACCACGCGTGGGTGGTTGAGTTCACCCAGTAGCCAATCCAGTGCCGGCGCTTCACCGGGTTTGAGATCCAGCGGGTGGATGCCCACCGAACAATCGACATCGGCATAACGATCAGCCAGCGCTTTGACGTCGGCGGCGTTCTCGGCGCTCACGCCGATGCACAGGAAGTGCCCTACTCCACGCTGGCGCGCCGCTTCAAGGGCAGCGTCAAGGGAGCCACCGTGCTGGGCAAGGTCGAGGCGATCAAGGTGGCAATGGGAATCTACGAGCATAGGAAGTTACAACTTAGTCCGGTAAAGGTGAACCACGGAACGTGTCTGGCCAACGATACAACCGTCGGCCACGGAAATTAACGCCGGCCGAGCAAGCCGACCCACTGCACCAGCAATGCTTCGAGCAACAGCACGCGGTTGAGGTTGGCTTTGCCCAGGACCTTCTGGCGCTGGGCCAGAATCCAGTCCTGGATGTTCAGCACTTTGTCTTGCGCGCTTTTCTGCGCGAGGTACTGCACCACCTTACGCATGTCCGGCAGGCCCAGGCCGCTTTCATCCTGGGTCAACTGGTAGCGCAGGATCAGGCTCGACCAGTCACAGAACCAGTCAAACAGCAGCAGCAACGGAATATCCTTCCAGGCGCTTTCGGCCAGTTGTGTCGCGGACAACTCCTGCTTGAGCAGCTTTTTCACGCCATCCACGACCAAAGCCCGTTGCTCGCGCACGCCTTGGGCTTGCAGCTTCACGGCCGCGAGCGGTGAACCTGCGGCCAGGATCAGCAGTTCAACCCGTTCGTCTTCGGAGCACTCCGGCAGCGCCTGCGCCAGCCACTGCAAGCTCATGGCTTCGCTAGGCAACGGGCAAGCCTGCTGCACGCAGCGGCTGCGAATGGTCGGTAACAAGCGGCTGGACTGGTGGCTGACCAGCAACAGCACGGTATCGCCCGACGGTTCTTCGAGGCTTTTGAGCAAGGCGTTGGCGGCATTGATGTTCATCGCCTCCACCGGCTCGATCAGCACCACCTTGCGCCCGCCCATCTGCGCGGTCTGCACCACAAAGCTGACGAGGTCACGCACCTGGTCGACCTTGATCGCCTTGTCGGCTTCCTCGGGTTCCAGCAGGTAGTTATCAGGGTGGCTGCCGGCCTTGAGCAGCAGGCAGGATTTGCAAGCACCGCAGGCTTCCAGACTGACCGGGCGCTGGCACAGCAGGCTGGCCATCAAGCGCTCGGCCAAGGCACGCTTGCCGATACCCGCCGGCCCATGCAGCAGATAGGCGTGGGCGTGCTGAGCACGGCCGGCCAGTTGCTGCCAGAGGCTGTCCTGCCACGGATAGGCTTCAGCCACGGGCACGCTCCAGCAGAGTCGGCAATAGGGCGTCGATGGCCTGCTGTACCTGCGTCAGGGGCTGGGACGCGTCCAACCGGTGATAACGCGCAGGCTCAGCCTCGGCACGCTGGAGGAACGCAGTGCGCACGGCGTCGAAGAAGACTTGGCCTTCCAGTTCGAAACGGTCCAGGCGCCCCCGGGCACTGGCGCGAGCCATGCCCACTTCCACCGGCAGATCGAACAACAGCGTCAGGTCAGGGCGCAATTCGCCCTGGACGAACGTTTCCAAGGTGGCGATGCGCGCCAGGGACAAGCCGCGGCCACCGCCTTGGTAGGCGTAGGTCGAATCGGTAAAACGGTCACAGATCACCACGGCGCCACGTGCCAGGGCTGGGCGGATCACTTCGGCCAGGTGCTGGGCGCGGGCGGCAAACACCAGCAGCAGCTCGGTGTCCGGGTTCATCTGTTCTTCACCTGGGGCCAGCAGCACTTCACGGATGCGCTCGGCCAGCGGCGTGCCGCCGGGCTCACGGGTCAACACCACCTCGACGCCCTGCGAACGCAAGCGCTCGGCCAGGTAATCGCGGTTGGTGCTTTTGCCGGCGCCTTCCGGGCCTTCCAGGGTAATAAACAAGCCAGTCACAGGCGGTCCTTAGTCAGAGTCATTGCGGGCTTTGCGGCGCGGCGGTGTCCCGCGCAGGCTCGGCGGGCGTTTCACCCGGTGCTTGCGCCAGTGCATCAGCAGGGGGCGACGCGTCTTCCGGTGGTTTCACCACTGGCGCCGGGCTGGAACGGTAATCGGCGCGGCGCTTGAGCTGAAACTCACGCACGGCGGCATTATGCGCATCCAGGTCATCGGAGAAAATATGGCTGCCATCGCCACGGGCGACGAAATACAGGCTGCTGCCCGGCACCGGGTTCAACGCGGCATGGATCGCCTCGCGGCCGACCATCGCGATCGGCGTCGGCGGCAAGCCGGCAACCATGTAGGTGTTGTAGGGGTTGGCTTCCTTGAGGTGCGCACGGGTCAGCTTGCCGTTGTAGCGTTCACCCAAGCCGTAGATCACCGTTGGGTCGGTTTGCAGCAGCATGCCGATCTTCATCCGCCGCACAAAGACGCCCGCGATCTGCCCGCGCTCTTGCGGCACGCCGGTCTCTTTCTCGACCAGGGAAGCCATGATCAGCGCTTGGTAAGGGTCGGTGTAGGGCGCATCAGCGGCGCGCTTGCTCCACTCTTGAGCGAGCACATCGTCCAGGCGGTTGTAGGCTTTTTTCAGGAATTCGACGTCGGTCATGCCGCGCACGAAGCGGTAGGTATCAGGAAAGAACCGCCCTTCGGGGAACACGCCAGGGTGGCCGAGCTTATCCATCACTTCGCTGTCGCTCAGGCCAGACAGGGTCTGCACGATCTTTTCATGCTTGGCCAGGGCCGATCGCACTTGGCGGAAGTTCCAGCCCTCCACCAACGTCAGGCTGTATTGCACCACTTCGCCGCGCTGCCACAGGCCGATCAGGCCTTCGGCGGTGAGGCCGGGGGTCATGCGGTATTCGCCGCTGTGCAGCGGCTGGCCGTCGAGGTTGAAACGCCAGTACAGGCGCAACCAGAAGGCATCATCGAGCACGCCTTCGGCTTCGAGGCGATTGAAAGTCCCCGTCGGGGTCGACCCCGCCGGTACATCGAGCAATTGTTCCTGGGTCAGATTCAGGGGCTGCTTCAAGGCAGAGTCAAGCTTCCAGGCCGAGAAGCCCAGCAGCAAGCCTGCCGAGACCAGGCCGATCTGCAGCAGTAAAACCAGTTTTCGTATCAACTCAAATATCCAATAGCGCGCGAACAATGGCCTGCAGTTTACGGGTGAGCGGCCCAACCGGCCAGCTCATCGCAGCACAGCCACGCACCGGCCAAATGCCATAGACGCTGTTGCAAACAAAAACCTCGTCGGCCTGCTGCAACTGCTCAAGGCTGATGTCGGCCACGTCCAGCGGCATGCCAAGTGCTTGAGCCTGGGCCAGAATCTCGGCGCGCATGACTCCGGCGACCCCGCAACGATTCAGATCGGCGGTCGTTAACACGCCGTTGCGCACCAGGAACAGGTTGCTGAACACGCCCTCGATGACGCGCCCGGACATATCCAGCATCAATCCTTCGGCGTGCTCAACGTCCTGCCACTCGGCGCGGGCGATCACTTGTTCCAGGCGATTAAGGTGCTTGAGACCGGCGAGCAACGGCTGCTCGGCCAAGCGGGTGGCGCACGGAAACAGGCGGATGCCGTCGGCTCCATACGCGGGGGGATAAGTAGCGGGCGGATTGCCCTGCAAGAGACGGCGCACCGGGGCGCCTGGGTTGATGCCATAACCGCGCAAGCTGTCGCCGCGGGTGAGGATCAATTTGAGAACACCGTCGCCAAGGGCGGCGGCATACGCCAGCACTTCGTTACGGACAAGCTTTGGGTCCGTAACCAAGGCTAGGCGCCTGCAACCCTCGTCAAGGCGTTGCAGGTGACGGTCGAGCAGCACAGGCTGCCCGGCCTTGACGGCGATGGTTTCAAACACCCCATCACCGTACGCCAGGCCGCGATCTTTCAGGGGCACGTTGTCCGCTGGCTGACCGTCGACCCAGCTGTGCATCACTGCGTGAACCGGCGGAACACCAGGGAACCGTTGGTGCCACCAAAACCGAACGAGTTGGAGATCACCACGTCGATCGGCATCGGCTGCGCTTCGTGAGGCACGAAGTTCAGGTCGCAGCCTTCGTCCGGCTCATCGAGGTTGATGGTCGGCGGAGCGACCTGATCCTTGATGGCCATCACACTGAAGATCGCCTCGACCGCGCCCGCCGCACCCAACAGGTGGCCGGTCATGGACTTGGTGGAGCTGACCGCCAGCTTATAGGCGTGCTCACCGAACACCGACTTGATGGCTTCGGCTTCCGCCAGGTCGCCGGTCATGGTCGAGGTGCCGTGGGCGTTGATGTACTGCACCTGGTCGGCGTTGACCTTCGCATCGCGCAAGGCGTTGGTGATGCAACGCGCAGCACCGGCACCGTCGGACGGTGGCGAGGTCATGTGGTAGGCATCACCGCTCATGCCAAAGCCGATCAGCTCCGCGTAGATCGTGGCACCACGCGCCTTGGCGTGCTCCAACTCTTCCAGTACCAGCGCACCGGCGCCGTCGGACAGTACAAAGCCGTCACGGCCCTTGTCCCACGGACGACTGGCACGGGTCGGCTCGTCGTTGCGCGTCGACAGCGCACGGGACGCGCCGAAGCCGCCCATGCCCAGGCCGCAGGCGGCCATCTCGGCGCCACCGGCGATCATCACGTCAGCTTCGTCATAGGCGATGTTGCGTGCTGCCATGCCGATGCAGTGCGTACCCGTGGTGCACGCCGTCGCAATGGCGTAGTTAGGCCCCTGTGCACCGAGGTGGATGGACAGGAAACCGGAAATCATATTGATGATCGAGCCCGGGACGAAGAACGGTGAAATTCGACGGGGGCCGGAATCGTGCAGCGTGCGGCTGGTTTCTTCGATATTGGTCAAACCGCCAATACCCGAACCCATGGCCACACCGATGCGCTCACGGTTGGCGTCGGTGACTTCCAGGCCGGCATTACGCACCGCCTGAAAACCGGCGGCCAGGCCGTATTGAATGAACAGGTCGAGTTTGCGGGACTCTTTGATCGAGAGATATTCCTCGACATTGAAGCCCTTTACCGAGCCGCCAAAACGGGTGGAATAGGCAGAAAGGTCCGTGTGTTCGATCAGACCGATACCACTGCGGCCAGCCAGAATGCCCTGCCAACTGCTTGGCACATCCGTACCCAGTGGCGACAACATACCCATACCGGTGACTACGACGCGTCTACGCGACACAGCACTCTCCTTTTTCTTGATGACGACACTTCGCTAGCGCTCACGCTTCATCAGACCAAAAGTCTCATCAGAGCTAAAGAAAAAACCGCACGCCGTTACAGCAGTGCGGTTTTTCCCTAACAGCAAGCGACGACTACAAACTATTACGCCTGGTGGTTCGTAACGTAGTCGATAGCAGCTTGAACAGTAGTGATTTTTTCAGCTTCTTCGTCCGGGATTTCGGTCTCGAATTCCTCTTCCAGAGCCATCACCAGCTCAACGGTGTCAAGGGAATCGGCACCCAGGTCTTCTACGAAGGAAGCAGTGTTGGTCACTTCTTCTTCTTTGACGCCCAGTTGCTCGGCAACGATTTTCTTGACGCGCTCTTCGATGGTGCTCATACCTTGTTTAACTCCTAATGGACAAATTCAGGCAGCTGGCCAGTGGGTAAGTGTATAGAAAGCCATTTCAGCTTTTCAACTGAAAGCTTCACCCTGTACCCGGTCCGCCACCTGCCTATAAATTAAGTTGCAGCTTTATAACGGATTTTAGACAGCTCGTATGACATTTTTTTGAAGCGATCCGTCACAATTTAACTCATGTACATCCCGCCGTTCACCGGGATTGTAGCCCCAGTCACGTATGCCGCACCGTCGGATGCCAGGAAAGTGACCACATTTGCGATCTCTTGAGCCTGGCCCAGACGGCCCAGCGGAATCTGCGTCAGCAGCGCTTCACGCTGTGCTTCGGGCAGTTCGCGGGTCATATCAGTGTCGATGAACCCTGGGGCCACCGAGTTGACCGTAATCGACCGCGAGCCGACTTCACGGGCCAATGCACGGCTGAAACCTTCCAGACCGGCTTTAGCCGCCGCGTAGTTTACTTGGCCTGCGTTGCCCATGGCACCCACTACGGAGCCAATATTGATAATTCGACCCCAACGCGCCTTGGTCATGCCACGCAAAACACCCTTGGACAGGCGAAACAGACTGTTCAAGTTGGTATCGACCACGTCGTACCACTCGTCGTCTTTCATGCGCATCATCAGGTTGTCGCGGGTAATACCGGCGTTGTTCACCAGAATAGCCGGCGCGCCGAACTGTGCAGTGATTTCAGCCAGGACAGCGGCAACCGACTCATCGCTGGTCACGTTCAGCTCAAGGCCGGTGCCCTGAACGCCGTTTTCCTTCAAGGTGGCGGCGATACGCTCGGCACCCGAGGCGGACGTGGCAGTGCCGATAACAACGGCGCCCTGACGGCCCAGTTCCAGGGCGATCGCCTGGCCAATGCCACGGCTGGCGCCGGTAACCAGTGCAACTTTACCTTGCAGACTCATGCAGGCTTCTCCTAAGTTCGGGGATCAGGGATTCAGGCCAGTGCCGCGCGAGCGGCAGCAAAGGCATCCGGGGTATTGAGGTTGGCAGTCGACACGCCGTCGGCGCAGCGCTTGTTCAAGCCAGCCAGGACTTTGCCCGGGCCACACTCGACAAGCGTGGTAGCGCCATTGGCGGCCAGGGTCTGCACTGACTCAACCCAGCGCACAGGCTTGTAGAGTTGCTCGAGCAGGTCGCGCTTGAGGGTGTCGAGGTCGGCGGCAACGGCCGCGCTAACGTTCTGCACCAGCGGGATCTGCGGCACCTGCCAGTTGATGGCGGCGATGGACTCGGCAAAACGCTCAGCGGCCGGGCGCATCAGCTCGCAGTGGGACGGCACGCTGACCGGCAATGGCAGGGCGCGCTTGGCGCCACGGGCCTTGCAGCCTTCGATGGCACGTTCAACCGCCGCCTTGGCACCGGCGATCACCACCTGGCCAGGGGAGTTGAAATTCACCGCGCTGACCACTTCGCCTTGGGCCGCTTCGGCGCAGGCTTCGATCACCACAGCATCGTCCAGGCCCAAGATAGCGGCCATGCCGCCCTGCCCGGCCGGCACGGCTTCCTGCATCAGTTGGCCACGACGCTCGACCAGCTTGACCGCTTCACCCAAGGTCAGGCTGCCTGCGGCCACCAGGGCGCTGTATTCGCCCAAGCTGTGACCGGCCACGTAAGCCGGGCGCGCGCCGCCTTCGGCCAGC
This sequence comes from Pseudomonas sp. YeP6b, assembly GCF_025642995.1. NCBI lineage: Bacteria > Pseudomonadati > Pseudomonadota > Gammaproteobacteria > Pseudomonadales > Pseudomonadaceae > Pseudomonas > Pseudomonas sp. YeP6b. Next base: position 5,285,895 of record NZ_CP080090.1, read on the forward strand.
CACAAGCGCCACAGGGCGATCGAAGCGGTCAGGATGGCCGGCTGAGTTTTATCGGTTTGATTGAGTTGCTCTTCCGGCCCCTGCTGGGTCAGCGCCCATAGGTCGTAACCCAGGGCATCGGAAGCTTCCTTGAAAGTTTCCAGGATCAGCGGATGTTGCGCGCCCAGCTCGGCCAACATGCCGAGGGACTGCGAACCCTGCCCTGGAAAGACGAATGCGAGGGATGTAGACATGTAACAAGCCCCTAATGATCTGGTCGTCAAAAATGCGCACTCCCGATTTTGAGATGAATCCAAGGTTGGGAGCGTACGAAACTGACAGATTGGATGGTCAATTGAACTGGCCGGTCACATTTAAGCACTCCCGGGCCGATTCGCCTAAGGCAACAAGTCCTCAAGACGGCCGTGCAAGCGTTGCGGCAGGTTTTCCTGGATCTCGATCAACGCCCGCGCAATCGCACTTTGAAAGCCCTGCACGCCCGCCGAACCGTGGCTTTTAACGACAATGCCCTGCAACCCCAGAAAGCTCGCACCGTTGTGCCGCGCTGGCGCCAGGTCAGCCTGCAAGCGACGCATCAACGGCAGCGCCAGGGCGCCGACCAGGCGTGAGGCCAGGTTCTGCTTGAACAAAGCCTCGATACGCGTGGCAATCATGGTCGCCAGGCCTTCGCTGGACTTGAGCAGGATATTGCCGACAAACCCGTCGCACACCACCACATCGGCTTCGCCCCGGTACAAGCCGTCACCTTCGACAAAGCCGATGTAGTTCAAGCCCCGCGCACCTTGCAACAAGGTGGCGGCGAGCTTGACCTGCTGGTTGCCCTTAATGTCCTCAGTGCCGATATTCAGCAACGCCACCCGCGGTCGGTTCACGCCCAGCGCCTCGGCAGCCACCGAGCCCATCACGGCGAACTGAAACAAATGCTCGGCACTGCAATCGACGTTCGCGCCCAGGTCCAGCAGTTGGCAGTAGCCTTTCTGCGTAGGAATCGCCGCGACCATCGCCGGCCGATCAATACCGGGCAACGTCTTGAGCACATGCCGCGACAACGCCATCAACGCCCCGGTATTGCCCGCACTGACACAGGCTTGCACCTTGCCATCACGCAGCAACTCAAGGGCCACCCGCATTGAAGAGTCAGGCTTGCCACGCAGGGCTGTCGCCGGCTTGTCGTCCATGCTGATGGTTTCGCTGGCCGGCGTAATCGTCAGGCGCGCGCGATCCACCGCCGGATGGCTGGCAATCAGTTCTTCAAGAAGGGAGAGTTGACCGACGAGGGTCAGGTGCAGCGAGGGCGTAGCAGCCAGGCTGGCAATGCAAGCCTGAACAATGCTGCGGGGACCGAAGTCCCCGCCCATTGCGTCAATCGCGATGACTTGAGCAGACAAGTGATTACTCGTCAGCGCCCTTGTCGATCACTTTACGGCCACGGTATACGCCTTCTGGCGATACGTGGTGACGCAGGTGAATTTCACCGGTGGTTTTTTCTACAGACAGAGTGCTCGCCGTCAGGGCGTCGTGCGAACGACGCATGTCACGGGCAGAGCGGGATTTTTTGTTCTGCTGAACAGCCATAATTGATTAACTCCTAAACGTTTGGGTCACGCTTTAACTGCGCCAATACACTGAACGGGTTGGACCGCGTTACCTCGTCCTCGCTCGGCTCGGCCTCGTCATCGAGACCCTCCGGCTGCTGGCATTCTTCCGGATGATGAGCAGGCACAATGGGCAAGGCGAGCAGAAGCTCTTCCTCGATCAGTGCATGCAGATCCAAAGGATCTTCGCCCAGTTCCAGCACGTCATAACCTTTCGGCAACGACTGGGTATTCGCACCCTCCTTCACCACAGCGTAACTGCATTCGCTGTGAATCGGCAGGGTGACCAGCTCAAGACAACGCTGGCAAACCATTTTGACTTCGGTGTCGATAAAACTGTGGATTACCACAGACTTACGTTCATCTCGTTCAAAAACGAATTTGGCCTGCACCGTACCGACAGTGTCGGAAAGCGGGTCGCAGAGTCTCTCCAAATCGGCCAGCAGCAATTCACCTTGAAGGGAAGTGCCACGATCTGCCAATTTGCGCGGGTCAACGTGAGGTGGAATCGGGTCATTCAACATAGGCGCAGCATTATAGGGATGCACCCAGCCATGTCAAAGGAAATTCAGCCCTGTGCGTCAGCGGGTCGCCTCGCTAGAATCTCCAACTGCCTTAAGGAGACGCCCATGCTGCCTTTATTACTCGCATCCAGCTCGGTTTACCGCCGGGAATTGCTGAGCCGCCTGCACCTGCCGTTCATCTGCAGCTCGCCGGACATCGACGAAAGCCACCGCGAAAATGAGTCCGCCATCGAGCTGGTCAAACGCCTGGCCGAAGAGAAAGCCCGCGCCCTTGCCCACAGCCATCCAAGGCATCTGATTATTGGCTCGGACCAGGTGGCCGCGCTCGACGGTCGGATCATCGGCAAGCCCCACACCTTCGAAAATGCCCGCGAACAATTGTTGGCAGCCAGCGGCAAGCGCGTGACCTTCCTCACCGGCCTGGCACTGCTTAACAGCGAGACCGGGCACTGCCAGGTCGACTGCGTGCCGTTTACCGTACACATGCGCGTATTGGACGTGGAGCGCATTGAGCGCTACCTGCGCGCCGAGCAGCCTTATGACTGTGCCGGCAGCTTCAAGGCTGAAGGGCTGGGCGTGAGCCTGTTTCAGAGCACTGAAGGGCCGGATGCCACCAGCCTCATAGGCTTACCACTGATTCGCCTAGTGGATATGTTGCTGGCTGAAGGCGTGCAGATCCCTTAAACCCACCACAAAACCAAATGTGGGAGCTGGCTTGCCTGCGATAGCGGTAGGCCAGCCGCTATAAATGCCAACTGACAAACCGCTATCGCGGGCAAGCCCGCTCCCACACTTGAAACTCTGCGCCTGCTGGATCTCAGCGCAAGGTCGGGCCCTGGAAGCCCATGTACAGGGCCAATTTCTCCGCCACGCTGGCGCCAAGCTTCTTGGAGAAGCGATCAAACGGCGACTCCTCAACCGAGAAATCCACCAATTCTTTCTCGCCAATCACATCCCGCGCCACCGAACTGGCACTGCCCAGGCCATCAATCAAACCCAGCGGCAACGCCTGCTCGCCCGACCACACCAGACCGGAGAACAACTCCGGATGGTCTTTGTCCTTCAGACGATCGCCGCGCCCCTGCTTCACGCTGGCGATGAACTGACGATGGGTGGTATCGAGTACGCCCTGCCAAAACTGGGTTTCATCAGCCTTTTGCGGCTGGAACGGGTCGAGGAAGGACTTGTGCTCGCCCGAGGTGTAGGTGCGACGCTCCACACCGAGCTTCTCCATGGTGCCGACAAAGCCGTAACCGGCCGCCGTCACACCGATGGAGCCGACCAGGCTGGCCTTATCGGCATAGATCTGGTCAGCGGCGCTGGCGATGTAATAGGCACCTGAGGCGCCGAGGTCGGAAATCACCGCGTAAAGCTTGGTATCCGGATGCAATGCGCGCAGACGGCGAATCTCGTCATACACATAGCCCGACTGCACAGGGCTGCCACCCGGGCTGTTGATGCGCAGAATAACGCCTTTGACCTTGGGGTCTTCAAACGCGGCGCGCAGGCTGCTGACGATATTGTCGGCACTGGCGGACTCCTTGTCGGCAATCACCCCGCGCACTTCGATCAAGGCGGTGTAGTTGCTGCCACGGGTGGCGCTTTTTTCCATGTCCATCAGCGGGCTGAACAGCGCCAGCATGCCGAGCAGGTAAACAAAGGTCAGCAGCTTGAAGAAAATCCCCCAACGCCGCGAACGACGCTGCTCCTGGACGCCGGCCAGGAGAGTCTTCTCCAGCAGCTTCCAGCTTTTGTCATCACCGCTCTCGGCCTTTTCGGGCGCTTTCCACTCGTCACTCATGCCATTAACCCCAGCAAAGACTTATTGGGCCCGGCTTAGCCAGGCCTGCAGTTCAGAAAAATGATCAATCGTCAGCCTCGGCTCGTACTGCTGCAAGGCCTCGGCAGCCTGGGCGCCGTAGCTGACCGCGACACTGTCCATGCCGGCATTGCGCGCCATCATCAGGTCGAAGGAGGCGTCGCCCACCATCAAGGCCTGGCGCGGCGCTACGCCGCAGTGCGCCAGGATCTGCTCCAGCATCAGAGGATGGGGTTTGCTGGCGGTTTCATCCGCTGCACGGGTGATGTCGAAATAATCTTCATAACCGTGAGCCTTCAGCACCCGGTCCAGCCCGCGACGGGCCTTACCGGTGGCCACGGCCAGGTGATAACCCTCGGCGCGGAACGCTTCCAGCGACTGCACTACACCGTCGAATAACGGCGAAGGCGTGGCCTCCAGCGCAATGTAGTGGTCAGCGTAATGGTCACGAAAGGTCACCAGTTCAGCGTCGCTGATCTGGGGGTACAAGGTACGTATCGCCTCAGGCAAGCCCAGGCCGATAATGCCTTTCACCGCCAGATCAGTGCACAACGCGAAGCCCGAACGGGTCGAGGCGACATGCATTGATTCAACGATCCGACCAATGGAATCACACAGGGTGCCGTCCCAGTCGAAGATCAGCAGCTTGTAATCAAGGTGCGACACTCAATCGCTCCACGGTCTTGGCCCACATCTCATCGACCGGCGCCTGCAGCTTCAACTCACCGCCATCCGGCAGTGGAACCGTCAGCATGTAGGCATGCAGGAACAGGCGCTTGCCGCCCAGGTCGCGGATTTCCTTGGAGAAATCCTCGTCACCGTATTTGGTATCGCCAGCAATGCAGTGGCCTGCGTGCAAGGTGTGCACGCGAATCTGGTGGGTGCGACCGGTCACCGGCTTGGCCTCGACCAGGGTGGCGAAATCGCCGAAGCGGCGCAGCACCTTGAACAGGGTCAGGGCTTCTTTGCCCTCCTCGTCCACTTCGACCATGCGTTCGCCGGAGCGCAGGTTGCTCTTCTGCAACGGCGCGCGAACGCTCTTGATCGAACTGGCCCAGTTGCCACGCACCAGCGCCATGTAGCGTTTGTCCACACCATCGCCACGCAGGGCGGTGTGCAGGTGACGCAACATGCTGCGCTTCTTGGCGATCATCAGCAGGCCGGAAGTGTCGCGGTCCAGGCGGTGGACCAGCTCCAGTTCCTTGGCATCCGGGCGCAACTGGCGGAAGGCTTCGATCACGCCGAACGTCAGGCCGCTGCCGCCGTGAACGGCAATGCCGCACGGCTTGTTGATCACGATCAGCTTGTTGTCTTCAAAGACAATCGAGGCTTCAAGGCGCTGCAACAGGCCTTGGGCCAGCGGCACGGGCTCGTCACGCTCAGGCACGCGCACCGGCGGCACGCGAACGATATCGCCCGCCTGCAGCTTGTACTCGGGCTTGATCCGGCCCTTGTTCACGCGCACTTCGCCTTTACGCAAGATGCGGTAAATCAGGGTCTTGGGCACGCCTTTGAGCCTGGCCAGGAGAAAATTGTCGATGCGTTGGCCGGCATATTCCGGCGAGACCTCGAGCAGCTGGACGCTGGGGGTCTGGGGGGCGGTAGTCGTCATGGCGGCGATGATAACAATTTTTTATGGAATTGAAGCACTTAATCATTGCTGCTATAGTCGCGAACGCCGCCAAAAGCGGCCTGGACAGAGGACTTGCGGCAAACTGCCGGCCCTGACCATCGCAATTCATCAGGACGCGAGGCCGTCCTACGGGGCTTTCGCCATCGTGAAAGGCTCGAGATTGTAACAAGCGCAGGTGACATGAGGCCTGAAGCGAGTGCAGAAAGCAGAGTGAATACTCGCGTTCTGCGCCGATATTTACGGCCAGTTCACAAAGTGCAGTCAGTCTTGAGCCAGACCATGGCGAATGCTTCGGAAACAACGCCTGTTAAGAGCTGAGTGAGAGCGCAGTCGCCCACACCTAGTCTTGTTTAGCCATGAGCGTGGACTCCCCATTGGAGAACACGGTAAATGCCAACCCGCTGCGGATTCTGCGCGCGGCAGCACCCGAATTATCAGGGATACGTGTAGGGTGGAGATGCACAACCGTCGGACCGTGTAGCACTAGGCTTATATTTAGACGCTTCATCTCGTCCACAGTCGCCGGTTGATTCCTCCTCCTGACCTTAGCTTTTGTTGAAGTGGTGCCTTTGTCACCACCGCTAACAAGCAGGACGCGTCCGTCGCGATACCGGCCCAATTGGCTCGTTATTGCTGGACACTGGAGTGGCCAACCACTCTTGACGCACCTGACACCGACCGTGAGAAGTCGTGTGTGCCGAACGCCGTTTCCGGCAGCCCGGAAACCGACGGTACAACATGAAAAGAATGCTGATTAACGCAACTCAACCCGAAGAGTTGCGTGTTGCACTGGTAGATGGCCAACGCCTCTACGACCTGGACATCGAATCCGGTGCACGCGAGCAAAAGAAGGCCAACATCTATAAAGGCCGTATTACTCGCATCGAACCGAGCCTTGAGGCTGCCTTTGTCGATTTCGGCTCCGAGCGCCACGGCTTCCTGCCCCTCAAAGAAATCTCCCGCGAATACTTCAAGAAAGCCCCTGAAGGCCGCGTGAACATCAAAGACGTCCTGAGCGAAGGCCAGGAAGTTATCGTTCAGGTCGAAAAAGAAGAACGTGGCAACAAGGGCGCCGCCCTGACCACCTTCATCAGCCTGGCTGGCCGTTATCTGGTCCTGATGCCGAACAACCCGCGTGCCGGCGGCATCTCCCGTCGCATCGAAGGCGAAGAGCGCAACGAACTGCGTGAAGCGCTGAACGGCTTGATCGCACCGGCCGACATGGGCCTGATCGTTCGCACTGCCGGCCTTGGCCGCAGCAGCGAAGAAATGCAGTGGGACCTCGACTACCTGCTGCAACTGTGGACCGCTATTAAAGAAGCGTCCCTGGATCGTTCCGCGCCGTTCCTGATCTACCAGGAAAGCAACGTGATCATCCGCGCCATCCGCGATTACCTGCGCCAGGACATCGGCGAAGTGCTGATCGACAGCGTTGAAGCCCAGGACGAAGCCCTGACTTTCATCCGCCAGGTGATGCCGCAGTACGCCAGCAAGATCAAGCTCTACGAAGACAGCGTTCCGCTGTTCAACCGTTTCCAGATCGAAAGCCAGATCGAGACCGCCTTCCAGCGCGTGGTCGAACTGCCTTCCGGCGGCTCCATTGTGATCGACCCGACCGAAGCCCTGGTGTCCATCGACATCAACTCGGCGCGTGCGACCAAAGGCAGCGACATCGAAGAAACCGCCCTGCAGACCAACCTGGAAGCGGCTGAAGAAATCGCCCGCCAGCTGCGCCTGCGTGACATCGGCGGCCTGATCGTGATCGACTTCATCGACATGACCCCGGCCAAGAACCAGCGCGCCGTGGAAGAGAAAGTCCGCGAATGCCTGGAAGCTGACCGTGCCCGCGTACAGGTTGGCCGCATCTCGCGCTTCGGCCTGCTGGAAATGTCCCGTCAGCGCCTGCGCCCATCCTTGGGCGAGAGCAGCGGCATCGTCTGCCCGCGTTGCAACGGCACCGGCATCATCCGTGACGTTGAATCGCTGTCCCTGGCGATCCTGCGCCTGATCGAAGAAGAAGCCCTGAAAGACCGCACTGCCGAAGTCCGCGCGCAAGTGCCGATCCCGGTTGCAGCCTTCCTGCTTAACGAAAAACGCAACTCGATCACCAAGATCGAACTGCGCACCCGTGCCCGTATCGTCATCCTGCCGAACGATCACCTCGAGACGCCGCACTTCGAAGTGCAGCGCCTGCGTGATGACAGCCCGGAAGCTCACAGCGGCCAGTCCAGCTACGAAATCGCGGCTGCCGCTGCCGAAGTCGAAGAAGTCCAGCCAGCCGCCGCGACCCGCACTCTGGTTCGCCAGGAAGCCGCGGTGAAGACGGCTCCAGCTCGCGCCAACGCACCGGTGCCTGCTGAAGTCGCCGCCCCGGTTGCCGCGCCGGCCGCCCTGCCTGAGCCAAGCCTGTTCAAAGGCCTGGTGAAGTCTCTGGTTAGCCTGTTCGCAACTAAAGAAGAGCCCGCGGCTCCGGTTGTGGTTGAAAAACCAGCCACCGAGCGCCCGGCGCGCAACGAAGAGCGTCGCAACGGCCGTCAGCAAAGCCGTAACCGCAACGGTCGCCGTGACGAAGAGCGCAAGCCGCGCGAAGAACGTGCTCCGCGTGAAGAACGCGCACCACGTGAAGAACGCGCACCTCGCGAAGCCCGTGAAGAAACCCCAACCGTAGCCCGCGAAGAACGTGCACCGCGTGAAGAGCGCGCACCACGCACCCCACGCGCACCCCGTGAAGACCGCAAGCCACGTGGCGAGCGTGAAGAACGTGTACGTGAACTGCGCGAGCCACTGGACGCAGCGCCTGCCGTAGCTGGCGAAGCTGCCAGTGAAGAACGCCCGGCTCGCCAGCCGCGTGAAGAACGCGCCCCACGTGAAGAGCGCCAACCGCGCCCACCGCGTGAAGAGCGTCAACCACGCGCCGAGCAAGCAGCTGCTGCCAGCGAAGAAGACGAAGTGCTGACCGGCGAAGAGCAACTGCAGGAAGATGGCCAGGACAACGCCGAAGGCGATCGTCCACGCCGCCGCTCCCGTGGCCAGCGTCGTCGCAGCAACCGTCGCGAGCGTCAACGTGATGCCAACGGTAACGTGATCGAAGGCTCGGAAGAGACCGGCGAAAACGCAGAAGCCGCCACCACCGAACCAACTGGCGCCGAATTGGCTGCCGGCCTGGCGGTAACGGCTGCCGTTGCCAGCTCGGTCATCAGCGCACCGGCTGAAGCCCAGGCGCACGAGCAAGCTGAACGCGCCACAGCTGCCGTTGAAGAAACTGTTGCGGTAGAAGCCCCAGAAGCACCGGTGGCTGAAACCCCATTGGTAGAAGCGCCGGTTGTTGAAGCAACTACCCCAATCGAAGCCCCAGTGGTTACGGAAGTGGAAGTTGCACCGGTTCGCGAAACCCAACCAGAAGTGGAAGTGGCTGCTGTCGAGCCTGCACCGGTGGTTGAGCCTCAGCCCGTGTTTGAAGCGCCGGTTGTTGAAGAAGCCGCCCCGGCAGTGCGTGAAGTTCGCGAAGAACAGACCGCCTTCCAGTGGACTGCCGAACCAGCCGCTGCAGTTGAAGCGCCAGCCTCTGCCCCCGCGGTAGAAGAAGCGCCTACACCGGTTGCCGAAGTGGTTGAAGCCGCTCCGGTTGTGGTTGCCGAGCCTGCGCCAGTGGTTGAAGCGCCAGTGGTTGCCGAAGTCGCCGCCCCGGTGGTCGAAGCAGCACCTGCCAGCGCCCTGACCGAAAACGGCCGCGCGCCGAACGACCCACGTGAAGTGCGTCGCCGTCGCAAGGAAGCTGAGGCAGCCGCTGCAGCTGCCGCAGCAGCACCGGCCGCTGTCGAAGTAATCGAGGCACCAGCCCCGGTTGCTGAAACAGTGGTTGAGCACGCCCCAAAGGCTTTGGAAGCAGAACACGAGCCTAAACCCCTCGTCTGATTCCATCAGCCACTAAAAAGCCCCGCCTGAGTGATCAGGCGGGGCTTTTTTATGGGGCTGAACACACCGCTATATTGAATTGAAATGCACTCAACTGTGGGAGCGGGCTTGCCCGCGATGACGTCGGCCCAGCAAACATTGATGTTGACTGACCCACCGCTTTCGCGGGCAAGTCGAATCGTCGCACCGCCGCTCCCACAGGGGATCTGCGCTTAACTGAACGGCATTAGGGCAAGCCCGCTCGCCACAACAAGCCAGCTCCCACATTCAGTCCACGTGGAAACTTAGCATCTGCGGTAGGTCCACATCCCAAAGCACGCCAGGATCGCTAACCTGGACCTCACTCACCGTCGCACAGGCAAATAACGGCTTGGCGCCGCGATCCCCGTTCAGCGCCATCAAGGATGGCCCAAGCGCCCGGCCAAACGCCACTGGATGCCCGTATTCACCCGCCAGCACCGGCACACGGATGCCATCTGCTGCCAGCGCATCAACCACCCTTTCGATACTAGAAGATTGGATAAACGGCATATCCCCCAACACCACCAACCAGCCATCAGACTCACCACTGGCTGCGACCGCCGCCGCAATGCTATCGCCCATCCCAACTGAGTGCAGCAGCAACACCTCACAACCGTAGGCCCGCGCCAGGCGAATCACTTCGGGCCGGTCCGGCGAGGTCACCAACCAGCGCGTTACAACACGCTCAGGCAAATTCAATAGCACCTGCTCGATCACCGGTCGCGTCACGCCATCCAAGCCTACGCAGTCGGCCAACAACTTATCCTTATCAGCCCCCGCTTCGGCACGAAAACGACTGCCCTGCCCGGCCGCCAGCACAATCGCGGTAACGGTCATTCAGCCACTACCGGCAGCGGCTTTTTCTGCGTCGGTGCCACGCCATTCTTGATGGCGACGATTTCCGCCATCAACGACAACGCAATCTCGGACGGAGTATGGCTGCCGATGTGCAAACCAATCGGCCCATGCAAACGTGCAATCGCCTCCGCCGACAAACCCAGCGCCGTCAGGTTTTCCCGGCGCTTTTGCGTATTGACCCGCGAACCGAGGGCACCGATGTAGAACGCGGTGGAATTCAACGCCGTCAGCAGCGCCATGTCATCCAGGCGTGGGTCGTGGGTCAGGCAGACGATGGCCGTGCGCTCATCCGTCTGGATATTCAAGACCGCCTCATCCGGCATGCCCGGCACAAAGCGGCCGTGTTGCTCTTCCCAGCCATAGACGAACTCTTCGCGCGGGTCACAGATCAGCACCTCGAAATCCAACAGCCGCGCCATCTCAGCCACGTAGCGCGACAGCTGCCCGGCGCCGATCAACAGTAGTCGCCAACGCGGCCCGTAAATGGCCCGCAGGCGTTCGCCGTCGAAGGTCACGACATCGGTTTTGCTCGCACCGACCAAGCTCACGCGGCCCGTGACCAGGTCCAGCTCTCGGGCGACGATTTCATGCGCTTCGCAACGCTCCAGCAATTGCGCGACCCAACGCCAGTCATCAACCCGCTCCTCTGTAAGGCGCAGAGTGCCACCGCAAGGCAAGCCAAAACGCGCCGCCTCATCGCGGGTAACGCCATAGGTCACTAACTGCACCGGCGGCCCATCCTCAGGCAAGCGGCCATCCTGCAAGCGCGCGATCAAGTCATCCTCGATGCAGCCACCGGACACTGAGCCAATCACCACGCCATCGCCACGCAAGGCCAACATCGCCCCCGGCGGACGCGGCGCGCTGCCCCAGGTCTGGACCACGCTGTAGAGCACCACGCGGTGCCCGGCACGGCGCCAGTCGAGCACGCTGCGCAAGACATTCAGATCCACACTGTCCATCAAGACTCCTGCAAGCAATTACTGCGCAAACATGCGGCGGGTTAAGGGGTTTTAGAGCGGGCAGCACGGTGCGAGTTTCATCAGCGTAACCAACAGCCGCCTTGTAGAGACGGGCTTCATCGCAACGTGATGAACTACTCACTGAATGTAAATCAAAACATGCAAAAAGTGACCCAGCAGAAACGCAAACGCCCCGAACAAGTCGGGGCGTTTGTTGGTAACTTCGGCGTCAGTTCACGCCATCAGCCCCTTACTTCACAGCAGCAGGAGCAGGGCCTTCGGCCACACCCAGGTCATCTTCCGGACGGGTGTCGGAGATGCCAGTACCGCCGGATGCCAACTCGCTGTGCAGCTTGTCAGTGTCCAGTTCCTTGACCCACTTGGCCACAACGATGGTGGCAACGGCGTTACCCACCAGGTTGGTCAGTGCGCGGGCTTCAGACATGAAGCGGTCGATACCCAGGATCAGCGCCAGGCCGGCAACCGGCAGGTGGCCGACAGCCGACAGGGTAGCAGCCAGTACGATGAAGCCCGAACCGGTCACGCCAGCAGCGCCTTTGGAGGACAACAGCAGCACCAGCAGCAGGGTGATCTGGTGAGTGATGTCCATGTGGGTGTCAGTCGCCTGGGCGATGAACACGGCAGCCATGGTCAGGTAGATCGAAGTACCGTCGAGGTTGAACGAGTAGCCGGTCGGGATCACCAGGCCTACTACGGATTTCTTCGCGCCCAGACGCTCCATCTTGATCAGCATGCGTGGCAGTGCGGATTCGGAGGAGGAAGTACCCAGAACGATCAGCAGCTCTTCACGGATGTAGCGAACCAGCTTCAACACGCTGAAACCGTGTGCGCGGCAGATAGCGCCCAGCACCACGACCACGAACAGGATGCAGGTGATGTAGAAGCAGATCATCAACTGGCCGAGCTGCACCAGGGAACCTACACCGTAGGCGCCGATGGTGAACGCCATGGCGCCCAGGGCACCGATTGGCGCGAGCTTCATGATCATGTTGATGATGTTGAACATCACGTGAGCGAAGCGATCGATGAAGTCCAGTACCGGCTTGCCATAGGCGCCCAGGCGGTGCAGGGCGAAACCGAAGATCACCGAGAACATCAGCACTTGCAGGATGTCACCGTTGGCGAAGGCGCCGACGATGGTGTTCGGGATCACGTTGAGGATGAAGCCAACCACGCTCTGGTCTGCACCGGCAGTCACGTAGGCAGCGACTTTGGAGGCATCCAGGGTAGCCACGTCGATGTGCATGCCGGCGCCCGGTTGCACAACGTTGACCACGACCAGGCCGATCAGCAGGGCGATGGTGGAAACAACTTCGAAGTACAGCAGCGCGTAGCCGCCGGTTTTGCCGACCGATTTCATGCTTTGCATGCCAGCGATGCCGCTGACAACGGTGCAGAAGATGATCGGGGCGATGACCATTTTGATCAGTTTGATGAACCCGTCACCCAGTGGCTTGAGGGCCACGCCGGTCTGCGGGTAGAAGTGACCGAGCAAAATACCGATAACGATTGCAACGATCACTTGGAAATACAGGGATTTGTAGATTGGCTGACGAGTCGTCATTGCAAAGTTCCTCAATCGCACCGTGTGGCAAAGATCCGCCATTGCCCACGACACTTGAATTGCGAACCCTCCTGCACTGGAGGGATTTGTTGTTTGCGAGGTCTGTAAGAACATTCCTGCGCTGTGATCTTTATCGCAAACGCCGTGCCACTTTGCTTAAAAACCCTGAAGGCCTTTAGACATCAGGGCTGAGGGGTTGAATGCCCCCGTCAGGGCCACCAAGAAGCTGGCGGAAACCCGCCACGCCCTCTGATCTCGTCCTACAATTTGGCGGATATCCGCCTTGTCGTCCCGCCCTCGGGTGGCTACCATCCGCCACTCCATGGACGAGGACCTCACATGCGTGAACGTACCATCGCCAGTCACTACGCGCGGGCCGCCCTCGGCGGGGCGCGTCGGGCGGGCTACGATTACTCGCCCCTGCTGTTGCAGGCCGGCATCACCCCGGAACTGTTGACCGAGCCACGCGCCCGCATCGCCCCCGAGCAATTTACCCGGCTGTTGCAAATGCTCTGGCTGGCGCTGGACGACGAATACCTGGGGTTTGCCGAAGGCCCAAGCAAACGCGGCACCTTCGCCATGATGTGCCACGCGCTGATTCACTGCCGCACCCTGGAGAAGGCTCTGGAACGCGGCTTATTATTTTATAGCCTATTCCCACAGGGTCCGCGCTGGCAGCTGACAAGAGAAGGCGACATGGCCCGCCTGAGCCTGGACGATTCGCAGCTGTGGGACCCGGATCATTTCCTCAGCGAATGCCTGCTGGTGATCTGGCATCGCCTGGGCAGCTGGCTGATCGGCCAGCGTATTCGGCTGCACCAGGCCACTTTCAGCTACCCGATGCCGGCGCATGCTGGCGAATATGACCTGCTCTTCCCCTGCCCTCAGGTGTTCGGCGCGCCGCACAGCAGCCTGGTGTTTCCGGCGCGCTACTTGAGCCTGCCGCTATTGCAGGACGAACGCACCCTCAAGCACTTTCTTGAGCGCTCGCCCGCCGACCTGCTGTCGCGGCCGGATGAAGGCGACAGCCTGAGCAGCCAACTGCGCCGCTTGCTGAGCCGCGACTGCACGCCCTGGCCGGACCTGGAAGCCGTCGCGCAGCACCTGCACATCAGCCCACAAACCCTGCGCCGGCATTTGCGTGAAGAAGGCACCAGCTTTCAGGCGCTCAAGGATGAGTTGCGGCGGGACATCGCCATCTACCATTTGGGGCGGGCGGATTTGTCATTGCAGGAGATTGCCGAACAGCTGGGGTTTTCCGAACCGTCGGCGTTTCATCGGGCGTTCAAGAAGTGGACTGGATTGACGCCGGGGGCGTATCGGGCGCAGGAGAGTTAGAGGTGAATTGCCTGCGATAGCCTTAGGTATCTACACATCTTTTTATGGGTTGAATTCTTTGGTTGTTGCGGGGGCGCTGGGTGCATATCCGTTATTTGGGTAACGGCGGCTATGGGTTCCGCCCTTACGGCGGGTCACTTTTGGAAAAGAGCCCCAAAAGTAACCAAAGGGCTCTTGCCCCACCACTCGGCACCTCGCTTAGGCTCGGTGTGCCCTCACTCCGGCTTTGGGCGGGGCCGCCGCCATGGGCCATCCTTGGCCCATCGCGGCTAAACCGGCGTCCTGCCGGTTTACCCCGCTCCAAAGCCTGCGTTCGGCCAGCGTGGTTTAACGGGGCGCCTAAGATCAAGATCAAAAGCAAGAGCACGGCGGCCTAGTAGCCGACCTGAGTGGTTAGATCAAAAGCAAAACCGAGGCGGCCTGAAAGCCGATAATCGTGGAGGCTGAACTCAATCTAATGTGGGAGCTGGCTTGCCTGCGATGGCATCGGCTGGTTATGCCTGACACACCGAGGTGCTTGCATCGCAGGCAAGCCAGCCAGCCCACAGAAAAGCAGAGCACTGCGGTGCTGGCAGCTAAACTCGGTCAAAACTGTGGGAGCGGGCTTGCTCGCGAAGGCGGTGGGTCAGTCAGATCATGTGTAACTGACTCACCGCGTTCGCGAGCAAGCCCGCTCCCACATTGGGATCTCATTACATCAGCTAGATAGGGTGGTGCTCTGCTTCTGCTCTGCTTCTGCTCTGCTTCTGCCTTGCTTTTGCTTCTACCACTCAGGTCGGCTACTAGGCCGCCGTGCTCTTGCTTTTGATCTTGATCTTAGGCGCCCCGTTAACCACGATGGCCGAACGCAGGCTTGAATCCGTGGGTAACCCGGCAGGACGCCGGGTTAGCCGCGATGGGCCAAGGATGGCCCATGGCGGCGGCGGCCCACGGATTCAAGCCGGAGTGAGGGCATGCCGAGCCTAGGCGAGGCACCGAGTGGTGGGGCAAAGACCTTTGCTTACTTTTGGGTCTTTCCAAAAGTGAGCCGCTGTAAGAGCGGAACCCTAAGCAGCCGTTACCGCAGCAACGGATATGTACTCATATCCACCTAAAAACCCCGTCAAAAGCTTAGCGCAACACAAAAAGTTGCGTAGATACCCATGCTGCGATGAGGCCCGCCCAGGCAATAAAGATCAAACAGCCGGAAAGTGAATCTTGAACGCCGCGCCACCCAGTGGCGAATCCCCAAGGGTCAGCCGCGCGCTGTAGCTTTCGATGATGTCCTTGACCACCGCCAAACCAATGCCCTGCCCCGGGTGCTGACGGTCAAGCCGTTCGCCCCTTTGCAGAATCCGTGCACGCTGATCGGGCGGCACGCCAGGGCCATCATCCTCAATGCACAGCTCAGTGCCTTCGAGGTTTTCCGTCAGGCTGATGTGCACTTCGCTCAGGCACAGGCGGTAAGCGTTTTCCAGCAGGTTGCCGAGCATCTCGAGCAAGGCGCCCTTCTCGATCGGCAAATCACACTCTGGCGGCAAATCGAAGGTCACCGTCACGCGCTTGTCGCGGTAGACCTTGTCCAACGTGTCGCACAGGCTTTGCAGCACCGGCTCCAGGCGCACCTGGTGGCGCACCAAGCCACTTTTGCGCAGGCTGGCACGCTGCAATTGATAGCCGATCTGCTGGCTCATGCGCTCGATCTGCGATTGCAACACCCAGGCCTGGCCGCGCTCTTCGGGGCGCTGGGCCATGTCTTCGCTCACGCCCTGCAACACCGCCAGCGGGGTTTTCAGGCTGTGGGCCAAGTCGTCGAGGGAGTCGCGGTAGCGCGCCCGCTGCTCACGCTCGCTGTGCAGCAAACGGTTCAGAGAACCGGTGAGGCGCAGCAGTTCGCGCGGGTGCTCTTCGGTCAGGCTTTCGCGGGTGCCGCCTTCAATCTGGTCAAGTTCCTGGCTCAGGCGCCGCAGGGCCTGCAGGCCCCAGGTCAGGCCCAGCCACAGCAGCGTCAGCAACACCAGCAAGGCGGCGCCGAAACCCAAGTAGAGGTTTTCTTGCAGGCCTTCAAGGGTCAGCTGGTATTCGCGTACCGGTTGCAGGGCGACGATACTGAACGCCGCGCTCTTGCCGCCCAGCAGCCTGACCTCGACGTCATACACGAAAAACTCCTGGCCATTGGCCTCGCGGATCCGCGCAAACTCATTCCCGCGCCCGTCATAGCGCGGCTTGTAGTTGATGTTTTCTTCCTGGGTCGCCCGCGAACGCCAGACCAGATGGCCTTCACGGTCGTAGATATAGCCGAGCAGGCGACTGTCGGTGAGGTTGAAGCGTTCATCCGGCAACTGCGCCGGCATCAGCAGGCGGTTGTTGTCGACCCGCGCGGCGGAAATCAGCGTGGTAACGTCCGAGGCCAGGCGCTGCTCGATGGAATCCTGCAGCGCCAGGCTGAACGCACCTTGCATCGCGGGCAATAAGCCCAGCATAAACAGCACGGCCAGGGTGGTGGCCGCCAGCATCAAGCGCACACGTAACGAGCGTATCAACGGCAGCGCTCATTAAACAGGTAACCCAGGCCGCGCACGGTGTCGATCGGCTTGAACCCGGCCGGGCCTTCCAGCTTGCGGCGCAGGCGCCCGACCAGCACTTCGATCACATTCGGATCACGCTCGTCGTCATCGGGGTAGAGCTGTTCCATCAAGCGGTCCTTGGCGACAACTTGTTGATGGTGACGCATCAGGTATTCGAGAATCCGATACTCATAGGCGGTCAGCGCCAAAGGCTGCTCATCCAGGGACGCCTGCTTACGATTGAGGTCCAGCAGCAAGGGCCCGGCGACGATGGTCGACTGGGTGAACCCGCTGGAGCGGCGCAGCAAAGCGTTCATGCGCGCTTCCAGCTCTTCGAACTGGAACGGCTTGACCACGTAGTCATCGGCGCCGGCCGCCAAGCCTTCGACCTTGTCCTGCCAGTTGCCGCGCGCGGTGAGGATCAGGATCGGAAAGGTCTTGGCCTGGCTGCGCAGTTGGCGGATCAGGTCCAGGCCGCCCATGCCGGGCAGGCCCAGGTCGATGATGGCCAAGTCATGGTTGAACTGCCCGGTCTGGTACAGGGCTTCCTCGGCATTGGCCACGGCCTCGACCACGTGCCCGCTGTCGGTCAGGCGGGTGAACAGGTGATGACGCAACAGCGCCTCATCTTCCACGACCAGCAATTTCATAAGGCTCTCCAAGGCAATTCAACTGTCCGACAGGGGGATATCATAGCGGCCCTGCAAGTCTTGCGGGCGCAGTTTAATGCCATTGTATTGGCTCGTCAGGTGTTCGTAGCCGGTGCGGTAGCCTGGCTGCGGGCTGGTCAGCCCCAGGGACTGGCCCCACGGTGCGGCCTGGCTGCCCGCGTCTTCGAAGCTGACACGCTGGATCAGGTTGCTGGACTTCTTGGTTTTCTCGCCACCAAAGCCTGCAAAAGCGCTGTCCGAAGCCTGGACCCCGGCAGTGGCACTGAGCATGGTTAACGCCAACATCAGCTGTTTGATCGCAGTCATGGTGCTTACCTCTACGCGTTTTGGCTGTTGAAGCCAGACTACGCAAGCGCCCCTGAACTCCCCCTGAACAGGCTCTGAACCTGGCCTGAACCGTTACGGGCTATCCACTGGCGCGCCAACTGACGCAAAATACCGCGCATGACGCCCCTACCTGCTTGCTGCACCCCACTCGATGCCCATTGGCCGCTGCCCGTCCCGTTACCGGGCACGGTGTTTCTGAGCACCCGATTCGATCCAGCTTTATTAGAGTCCGGTGATTTCCAGCGCTGCGCGGTGCCGCCGCCGGCCAGCATCCAGCGTTCGGTGGCCAAGCGCCAGGCCGAGTTCCTCGCTGGCCGCCTGTGCGCCCGTGCGGCATTGCAACAACTCGACCGCTTGGACTGCGTGCCGGCCATCGGCGAAGACCGTGCGCCGGTATGGCCTGGGCACATCAGCGGCTCCATCACCCATAGCACCGGGCATGCGGCGGCGATTGTCGGGCACAAGACGCAATGGCGTGGGCTGGGAATAGACTTGGAGAATGTGCTGACACTGGAACGGGCGGAACGCCTGGCCGGGGAAATTCTTACGGCTGAGGAAATGCAGCGCATGGCAAGCGTGCCGCGCGAGCAGCTCGCCTTGTTGGTGACGCTGACGTTTTCGGTCAAGGAAAGCCTGTTCAAGGCGCTCTACCCGATTGTGCAGAAGCGTTTTTACTTTGAGCATGCCGAGGTGTTGGAGTGGTCGGTGGCTGGGCATGTGCGGTTGCGGTTGCTGACCGACCTGTCGGCGCAGTGGTGCCATGGCACCGAATTAGAGGGGCAGTTTGTGGTGGATGGGGAGCAGTTGTTGAGCCTGGTGGCTATCGGCGCCTGATTTACCGCCATCGCGGGCAAGCCCGGCTGCCGCATTTGATTGGGTTCACACTTTCAAACTGTGGGAGCTGGCTTGCCTGCGATAGCGGTGTCAGGGTTTCTCCTGATCCCTGGGCCAACTCAGGCTAAAGCACGCCCCACCCAGGTTGTTGCTCTTGCTGATCAACGCCCGCCCGCCGTGCCAATAGATAATCCGCCGCACAATCGACAAGCCCAGGCCATGCCCGCCCGAGGCGCGGGTGCGGCTGTCGTCCAGGCGCAGGAACGGCGTGAAGATCCGCTCCCAGGCGCTTTCCGGCACGCCGGGGCCGTCGTCTTCCACGTCGATGCGGCAACGCACCTGGCCCACCTGATAACTGATCAACACGTGGCCCTGAGCATGGCGCATCGCATTGCTCACCAGGTTTTGCAGGGCGCGATGCAGGTAGCGCGGCTCGGCGTCGACCCAGGCGTCATCCCAATGCGCGGAAGACAAACAAACGCCGCGAGTCACCGTGACCTGCGGGCGCAGTGGTGACAATTCGCCGATCACCTGATCGAGCAGCGTGTTGAGGTCGACCCGTTGGAAACTCAGCTCCGGCGCGCCTTGCTCCAGGCGTGCGTAAGTGAGCATTTCGTCAACCAGGCCATCCAGGTCTTGAATGTCGCTGTCCATGCCGTCCATGTATTTGCGCCGCGCCTCGGGGGTGGCGGCGTCGCCGATCATCTCCAGGCCAAAGCGCAGGCGCGCCACTGGGGTGCGCAGTTCGTGGGACACCGCGCGCACCAGTTCACGCTGGATCGCCAGCAATTGCTGCAGGTGCTCGGCCATGCCATTAAAAGCAGCGGCCAGGCGCCCCACCGAGTCGGCGCCGCGCGCCGGTACGCGCACCTCCAGGTTGCCTTTGGCAATGCGCGTAGCCGCCGCTTCCAGGCCCTTGAGGCGCCGCTCGAGCTGGCGCACCAATAAATACACGATCAAGCCGATCAGGGTCAGGCTGATCAAGGCAATCAGGATCAACCACTGCGGCGGGTAAGGGTTCATTTGGTAAAGCGGGCCGATTTCCAGCACCCACGGCGTGCCGACCATGCCGGCAAACACGCGGATCGAATCGCCGCCCTTGCCCAAGGCCATCACCGTGTCGCCTTCCGCAACCCGGCGGCGCTGGTCATCGTCCATGTCGGCCTGATCCAGGGTGATCAGGTGCATGTCAAAACCAAAGCCCTTGGCCTGCTTAATGTCGGCCAGCGTTTGCGGCTGCTCGGCGACCGGGAAGCGCACCAGTTCGTCAGCCAGCAGGTAAATCGTCGCGCGGGCCAGTTGTTCGCTGATCTGCTGCACTTCGCCCGTGAGTACCAACTGCTCCGGTTCGCTGACCAGGCGCAACACGCGCGCCGCATGCGGCCCGGTCTGCTCCACCAGCACCTGGCCGCGTTGCAGGCGGTTGCGTTGGCTCAGGTCCAACTTGGCATCAGCCAGTGTGCGCAACTCCAGCGGGATACCCAGTAAGCGCTCCCACACTGCCAGCGCGCGCTGGCGTTCGATGGGGCTCATGGGTTGCAGGTTGTCGCCCATCAGCGCAAAGGTGCCGTGGGCCAAGCGCTCACGGTACTGGCCACTGCGCACCTCATTGAGCAGGTGCAAGGCCAGCACGCCGAGCAGCGCGACCAGGATCAGCGCCGCGCACATGCCGCCGTAGATGCGCAGGAAGATCGAGTTCACAACGGCATGTCGGCAGCGGCTTCGGGGACGAACAAGTAGCCTTTGCTGCGAATGGTCTTGATCAGGCGCGGGTGGATCGGGTCGTCGCCAATTTTTGGGCGAATGCGTGAGATGCGCACATCAATGGAGCGGTCCTGGCCGTCGTAGCCGATGCCACGCAGCGCAATGAAGATTTCCTCGCGGGACAGGATGCGCCCGGCGTTCGCCACCAGCAGCCACAACAGGTCGAACTCGGCACTGGTCAGCTCGATGCCACCCTCGTGCAGCCAGGCTTCGCGCAGGGCGTTGTCCACCACCAGCGGGCCGAATTGCAGGCGGCGCTGGTTTTCCACGGCGACGGGCAACGCCGGCTCGCTGCGCCGCAGCAGGGCCTGGATACGCGCCAGCAACAAGCGCGGGCGCACGGGTTTGCACACGTAGTCGTCGGCGCCCATGTCCAGGCCCAGCACCTGGTCCATGTCGTCGGTGCGCGCGGTCAGCATCAGGATCACGCCGTCATAGCGTTCGCGTACTGAGCGGCAAATGCTCAGGCCGTCTTCGCCGGGCAGCATCAGGTCGAGGATCACCAGATCAGGCTGCTCCGCAATGATGCGCGCCGCCGCCAGGGCGCCGTCGCCCTCCACCGACACCCGCAGGCCGTTGCTCTCCAGATAATCACGGGTCAACTCGGCCAATCGCTCGTCGTCCTCGACAATCAATATTTGCCAGGCTTCTTGCTCCACGGGTGATCCTCATTGTTATAAAGGGATTGGTTGGCCAACTCGCTCACCCGCCGCACCTTATTTGTAATGTTTTGAGGGCATAACAACGCCTGTCAGTAGTCCGATTGTAGCCATGGGCCAACCCTCCAGCACAAGCCGGGAAATCCATTCGGTGATCAGGTTTTTTTGTGGTAGGGTTCGCGCCCTCAAAATTCCAATCAGCTGTTTTTACCTTGGAATATTCGGTGACAAACGGCGCAATCCAGCAGTACTGCGGCCTACACGGGCGTTCCACGTTTCATACACATTTTACCCACAGCGTTATCCACAGGTAGTGCGTTGCTAAGCCCCTGAAAACGCATTATCTTGTAGCTCGGCGCTAAAAAAACCCTACATGTAGGGTTTTAAGCAAAAAACCAAACACAGATCAGACAAGAAACTCAAGTGCTTTCTTGCTCCCGTTTGGTTGAACCAAAACATTTTTTCAAAGCCCAAACCGCGCACGCGGATGGCAGCCGTTTTCCAGCCTCAACGGCAGAAAGCGGTACGGGTGTTGCAGTGTTCGAAGCGAGCAACTGTCACCCACCAGGAATACGGCGAAGGGTGCTTCAAGGCCCGAACCGAAGACTTCGGCATGGAAGCGGCGCGATGAGCTCCCTTCCTCCTGTCCCGAAGTTGTTATGCCAGGCCCAGGCCTGCTGTAAGTGCTTCAGGACGGAACGGTGGGCACCGTGATGGTGCCCAAATAAATATAGAATGTGGAGACAACCCCCCCATGCAAACCGACACAACTCGCGAGAACCCGCAAGGCTCCGTGCCGCAGGCCGCTGATTCGAACCTGGATCTGTCCGCCACCGCACCGGGCCAACTGCGCGTGATCAAGCGTAACGGCACTGTCGTTCCTTACACCGATGACAAAATCACCGTCGCCATCACCAAAGCGTTTCTTGCAGTTGAAGGCGGCACCGCTGCTGCCTCGTCGCGCATCCACGACACCGTTGCCCGCCTGACTGAACAAGTCAGCGCAACCTTCAAGCGTCGCATGCCATCGGGCGGCACCATCCACATCGAAGAAATCCAGGACCAGGTTGAACTGGCCCTGATGCGTGCCGGCGAGCAGAAAGTAGCCCGCGACTACGTGATCTACCGTGACGCCCGTTCCAAAGAACGCGCCGTGCGCTCCCCGGCCGAAGAAGCTGCCGTACAAGCTCACCCGTCGATCCGCATCACCCTGGCTGACGGTACATTTGCACCGCTGGACCTGGGCCGCCTGAACACCATCATCACCGAGGCCTGCGAAGGCCTGGAAGAAGTTGACGGTGACCTGATTCAGCGCGAAACCCTGAAGAATCTGTACGACGGCGTGGCCCTGACCGACGTCAACACCGCCCTGGTGATGACCGCCCGTACCCTGGTTGAACGTGAGCCGAACTACTCGTTCGTGACCGCGCGCCTGCTGATGGACACCCTGCGTGCCGAAGGCCTGGGCTTCCTGGGCGTGGCCGACAGCGCCACTCACCACGAAATGGCCGACCTGTACGCCAAGGCCCTGCCTGCCTACATCGCCAAGGGTATCGAATTCGAATTGCTGAACCCGATCCTGGCCACTTTCGACCTGGAAAAACTCGGTAAAGCGATCAACCACGAGCGCGACCAGCAGTTCACCTACCTGGGCCTGCAAACCCTGTACGACCGTTACTTCATCCACAAGGACGGTATCCGCTTCGAACTGCCGCAAGTGTTCTTCATGCGTGTGGCCATGGGCCTGGCGATCGAAGAGAAGAACAAAGAAGACCGCGCCATCGAGTTCTACAACCTGTTGTCGTCCTTCGACTACATGTCGTCGACCCCGACCCTGTTCAACGCCGGCACCCTGCGTCCACAGCTGTCGAGCTGCTACCTGACCACCGTGCCGGATGACCTGTCGGGCATCTACCACGCGATCCACGACAACGCCATGTTGTCCAAATTCGCCGGCGGCCTGGGTAACGACTGGACCCCGGTGCGTGCACTGGGTTCGTACATCAAGGGCACCAACGGCAAGTCCCAGGGCGTTGTACCGTTCCTGAAAGTCGTCAACGACACCGCCGTTGCGGTTAACCAGGGTGGCAAGCGTAAAGGCGCTGTGTGTGCCTACCTGGAAACCTGGCACATGGACATTGAAGAGTTCATCGAGCTGCGCAAGAACACCGGTGATGATCGTCGTCGTACCCACGACATGAACACCGCCAACTGGATCCCTGACCTGTTCATGAAGCGCGTCTTCGATGACGGTCCGTGGACCCTGTTCTCGCCATCCGAAGTACCGGACCTGCACGACCTGACCGGCAAGGCCTTCGAAGAGCGTTACGAGTACTACGAAGCGCTGTCCCAGTACCCGGGCAAGATCAAGCTGTTCAAGACCATCCAGGCCAAAGACCTGTGGCGCAAAATGCTGTCCATGCTGTTCGAAACCGGCCACCCATGGTTGACCTTCAAAGACCCGTGCAACCTGCGTAGCCCGCAGCAGCACGTCGGCGTGGTCCACAGCTCGAACCTGTGCACCGAGATCACCTTGAACACCAACAAGGACGAGATCGCCGTTTGCAACCTGGGCTCGATCAACCTGCCGAACCACATCGTCAACGGCAAGTTGGACACCGTGAAGCTTGCACGCACCGTGAACACCGCCGTTCGCATGCTCGATAACGTTATCGACATCAACTACTACTCGGTGCCACAGGCGCAGAATTCCAACTTTAAGCACCGCCCGGTTGGCCTGGGCATCATGGGCTTCCAGGATGCGCTTTACCTGCAGCACATTCCTTACGGTTCGGATGCTGCGGTCGAGTTCGCCGACAAGTCCATGGAAGCGGTCAGCTACTACGCGATCCAGGCTTCCTGCGACCTGGCCGACGAGCGCGGTGCCTACGAGACGTTCCAGGGTTCACTGTGGTCCAAAGGCATCCTGCCGCTGGATTCGCAACAGATCCTGATCGAGCAACGTGGCCAGAAGTACATCGACGTTGACCTGAACGAATCCCTGGACTGGGCGCCGGTACGTGCCCGTGTGCAGAAAGGCATTCGTAACTCCAACATCATGGCCATCGCACCGACCGCGACCATCGCCAACATTACCGGCGTATCGCAGTCGATCGAACCGACCTACCAGAACCTGTATGTGAAATCGAACCTGTCGGGCGAATTCACCGTGATCAACCCGTATCTGGTTCGCGACCTGAAAGCCCGCGGCCTGTGGGACTCGGTCATGATCAACGACCTGAAGTACTACGACGGTTCGGTGCAACAGATCGAGCGCATCCCGCAAGAACTCAAAGAGCTCTACGCAACTGCCTTCGAAGTCGACACCAAGTGGATCGTTGACGCCGCCAGCCGTCGTCAGAAGTGGATCGACCAGGCTCAGTCGCTGAACCTGTACATCGCCGGCGCTTCGGGCAAGAAGCTCGACGTGACCTACCGCATGGCGTGGTACCGTGGCCTGAAAACCACTTACTACCTCCGTGCCCTGGCCGCGACCAGCACCGAGAAGTCGACCATCAACACCGGTAAGCTGAACGCTGTTTCCAGCGGCAACCACGGTGATGATTCGGTACTCGCAGCGCCAGCCGGCCCGGCACCTGTGCCAAAGGCCTGCGCGATTGATGAGCCGGATTGCGAAGCTTGCCAATAAGCTGAGCCAATCCAGGGCTTGAACGCCCTGGATTGAAAAAGCCCGATAGACCCTGATTGCATGGGGTTTATCGGGCTTTTTCGTTTCTCGCCCCTAGAGGAACGCGTACGCAATACCCTGCTTCGGCGCGCCACCTCGTCTTCCCCACAACTCCACTCGCCCATCGATGACCGCCATCGAGTGGCGATCATAGGCCACGACACCGAGCTTACCGCTCGCCAGCTCACTGCTCGAAGACTGCCGGTAAAGCCCTTTCAACCCCAGGCGATCCAACGCTTCGTGGGGCATTTCGCCGTTATTCAGGCTTTGCATCGCATGGGCAAAGCTCTTTTTCGATTCATTCGGGTTGTCGTCCAGGCCATTGCCTTCCATCTGCGCGCGCTTGGCACTCGCCGCAAACATGAAGTTGGCATCAGTCAACATCTGCGGATTATCGCCCTTGAACTGCGCATACCTGGCCGCTTGCTTCAATTCGTCCTTGGATAAATTGAGTTCGAAGCCGTCACGCATTTTCACCTGATAACCATTGGCCGTCTCTTTCACCTCCTTGAAAACGTCAGTGGGCTTCTGACCAAACTTCATCATTGCGCCCTTTATCGCTGAAACGGTGACGCAGTTACCGTCCGGCCCCTGGCTGAACCCACTCCAGATATTGTCTGGTTTTTTCCCTGGATTACTTTGATCAGGCTTGTAGTTGAAGTGCTTGGAGCCTTCGGTAACCGGCAGGTTACTCATGGGCTGGCTGGGACCAAAATTGTTTGGACTGGCCCTGCCACCGCCGCCGCCTCCGCCACCTCCGCCAGGCGATGGCGCGGGGGAAGGCGGTGATGGTGTTGGAGATGCATCATCCATTTCTGGAAACCACAACTTCATCAGGCGGCGCATATACTCCAACCAAGAGACGTCAGCCTTTTCCATCAGCTCTTTCACGATCTCTTTGAATTTTTCGTCACCCAGCTCTTCGCGCTTATCATTCAACTTGTTGCGAAGGTCTTGAGCCGTCTGGCTCTTGGATGTTTTTTCGGCATCCATCAATTCACTGAGCAGTTGCCTGACCGACTCCGTTTTGGCAGCCTTGTCATCGTTGGCCCCATACGCCGGACTTTGCCGCCCATACGTGCCGCCATAGACAGTCGCGTCGAAACCACGCGCTCCACGCGCGCTTCCCTCCCACAGTGCATAGCCCGCCATTTACTTACCCCTATAGTCGCTGGACGACGTTCGTCCGTTGGCTCATACGTGGCGAAATTGGCGTTACGCGTTCCCGCATCGGGGTAAGGTGAAACAAGCAGTAAATGACTAAGTAGCGCACACAAAAAAGGCCCCTCGATCGAGGGGCCTTTTTTGTGTGCGCTGGTACTTGAGCGACGATATCAGGTCATCTGAATGATGGTCTGCATGATGGTGCTCTGGGTGGAGATGGTCTTGGCGTTCGCCTGGTAGTTGCTCTGGGCCTTGATCAGGTCCACCAGCTCGCTGGTCAGGTTGACGTTGGAGTTCTCCAGGGAGTTGGCCACGATCGAACCCAGGGTACCGGATTGCGGGGAATCGTAACCCGGCTGGCCCGACGCGAAAGTCTCTCTCCAGGTAGTGCCGCCGGCTGGCTGCAAGCCCTGCTCGTTGTTAAAGCTGGCCAGGGAGATCTGGCCGATAGCCTTGCTCTGCTGGTTACTGAAGGTGGCGAACAGCACACCGCTGCCATCGATCTTCAGGCCGGTGATCTGGCCGGTGGCGTAGCCATCGGTAACCGGTGGGTTACGGTAGCTGGCCGAGTTGTACTGGGTGACGGTGCCCATGTTAATGGCGATGCCGTCTTTGTTCGCCGTCGCATCGTTAGCCTTCCATACGCCATCGGTCACCGTGCCAGGCACCCAATCCTTGATGGTCAAGGTGTTACCGGCAACCCCCCCGGTCACGATGCTCTTGAGATTACCGGCACCATCGAAGCTCAAGGTCGACGGCACAGGCGCCGTCACGCCAGCACCAGTACCGGTAGGGGCCGAACCATCAGGATTGCGGCCATCGATCAAGGTGTAGGCCTGCCACTGGTTGGCATCGGTTTTCACCAGGTACTGCACCATCGGGTGTGCGTTGCCCTGGGAATCGTACAATGTGGTGCTGTATTGCGTGGTGAAGGTCTCGGACTTGGTTGGATCAAACGGGTTCTTGGTCTGATCGATCACCGGCGACGAGGAGTTCAGGTTACTGCTGGAGTCCACCTTGGTGGAGGCCTTCGGTGGCAGGTTCGACAGGTTCAGTTGCAGGTCGACCAGGCCGCCCTTAGTGATCTTGCCATTCTCATCCGCGGCATAACCCTGCAGACGCGAGGTGCCGGTGTTGTTGGTGATATAGCCGTCTTTGTCAGCACGGAAAGCACCACTGCGGGTGTATTCCAGCGAACCGTCGCTGCCCTTCTGTACGAAGAAGCCGCCACCCTGGATCGCCATGTCCAGAATACCGCCACTGCCGTTAACGTCGCCCTGGGTGAACTGCTGAGACACCGCCGCCAGGTTCACACCATTGCCGATGCTGTTCTGGCCGGTGCCCAGCTTGGAGGCCGCGTAAATGTCCGCGAATTCCGCACGGGACGACTTGAAGCCAGTGGTCGCAACGTTGGCGATGTTGTTGCCGGTCACGTCCAGTTGTTTGTTGGCCGCATAGAGGCCGCTAAGGCCGATATTAAAAGACATGTTTCTCTCCCTCTGCCGTATTTAGCCGGCTCTATGTACCGATAGTCTGAATTTGCGACAGCTTGACGCTGCCCATGCCGCCAGCAAGGTTGAGCAGCATTTCGCCGCCGGTCTTGCTCAAAGTCACGCTGGTTACCGTGGCTGGCAGCGAAGTAGCGAGGGCAACCGAGTCGCCCTTGTCGCTCTTGGTGGTGGCATTGAAGGTGTAAGTGCCAGCAGGCGCGACCTCACCTTTGTCGTTCTTGCCATCCCAGATAAAGCTGGCATCGCCGGCACTCTGCGCACCCATGTCGAGGGTGCGTACCACGTTGCCGTCCTTGTCGGTGATCTTCACGGAGACGTTGCCCGTCGCCGCCGTCACCGCCACTGAGCCGGTCATGCTCTTGCTGGTATCAACCATGGCCTTGTCGGTCTGGGTGATGATCGAACGCCCCACCAGCGACGACGCTTGCAGCGCTTGCGACGAACTGAAGTTGCTGGAGATCGCATTCACCGAGTCGTTCAGGGTGTTGATGCCTTCCAGGCTGCTGAACTGTGCCAGTTGAGCCACGAACGCACCGTTGTCCTGAGGCGACAGCGGGTTCTGGTTTTTGAGCTGGGTCACCAGCAGTTGCAGGAATGCGTCCTTGCCGAGCGACTGGTTACCCGTCGCGGCCTTGGAAGCAGCACCGACACCGCTGTTGTCCGTCGCAGTCTTGACCTTGGCGTTAAAAAGGTTCTGGACTGCCGTGTTGTTAGTGGTATCAACGATGGCCATTATTTGGCGCCCCTTATCACTGACCCAGGGTCAGGACCTTCTGCATCATGGTTTTGGCGGTGTTCATCATTTCCGCGTTGGTCTGGAACGAGCGGCTGGCGGAAATCATGTCGGCCATTTCCTCGACCACGTTGACGTTGGGGTAGTAGACATAACCCTTTTCGTTCGCGGCGGGATGGTTAGGCTCATAACGGGCTTCCAGGTTGCTCTGGTCTTCGACCACACCAAGCACCTGCACGCCTTGGCCCGCCGCATCCTGGTTCTGGAACAGTGAATCGCTACCGCCGCTCTGGCCACCCTGGAACATGGTGGCAAACACCGGGTGACGGGCGCGGTAGGTCTGGTCAATGCTCGAAGACACGGTCTCGGCGTTGGCGATGTTACTGGCGACGGTGTTCAGGCGCGTGGTCTGCGCGCTCATGCCACTGCCGGCAATATTGAAAACACTGGCTAAAGACATGGCTTACTCTCCACGCAGGGCTGACATCAGCCCTTTGAATTTACTGTTGAGCAGGGTGAAGCTGGCCTGGAAGTTCACCGAGTTCTCGGCGTAGGCCGATTGCTCCAGCTGGGCGTCGACGGTGTTCTGGTCGATCGATGGCTGCATCGGCGTGCGATACAGCAGCGACTCGTCGCCACTGCTCAGGCCTTGCGCTTCGATATGACGGCTATTGGTCATATTCAAGGCGAAGGTGCCGTTCTTGTTCTTGTCCTGCTGTGCGGCGAGCACGGCGGAGAAGTCCAAGTCCCGAGCTTTGTAGTTCGGGGTATCGGCGTTGGCAATGTTGTTGGCCAGGACTTCAGCACGCTGGGCGCGGAAGCCCAGGGCTTGTTCGTGGATACCGAGCGCTTTATCGAAGCTGATGCTCATGGCGGAAACCTTTAGGCTGACCTGCTTTTCGTATCTGGGTTATAGCAAGGCGCAT
The DNA here is from genome assembly GCF_025642995.1 of Pseudomonas sp. YeP6b. Lineage (NCBI taxonomy): Bacteria > Pseudomonadati > Pseudomonadota > Gammaproteobacteria > Pseudomonadales > Pseudomonadaceae > Pseudomonas > Pseudomonas sp. YeP6b. The sequence continues at coordinate 5,314,968 of NZ_CP080090.1, forward strand.
GCCAATTCCCTTAAGGCCCGTAATTCAAGGGGTTGCGGGATGTTTGCCAGCGGCAATGCCAGAAAAGCGGCAACGGTCTTCCGCGTGGCGCCAGTAAAGCGGCAATGGCGGTTGCCGCTTTACTGGCGGCGGCAACGGTGAGAGGCGAACGTCGAGGTTGTTGAGTGACCACTTGTCTGCACTGTCATTTCTGACAGTTGCGCTGTACGTCGCCTCGAATGCCTTATTAGCAGACGTCCCACCGTGCCTGGCAGAGGTTAAAAATGTTGAACATTCCGCCTCCAAAATTTAACGAACAAGATTCAGTGGTCCCCATCCCGAATCTGAACACCCTGCTTATTCTCGGCGACAGCGCCAAGTTGACGCTCGATTTCCCCGTCCAAGCCGGCGACATGATCTATCTGACATTGAGCAGCAGCGTCCTCGGCGGCGAGTACAACCAAAGCTTTGCAGTTGCCCAAAACGCCCCCCGGCGCGAGATTCTGATACCTAAAACCTTTGTTGAAGCCAGCACGGGCACGGTTGTAAGTTTGCTGCTGCAGATAAGACGCGGACAGCTAATTACCCCCGCGCCGACCGCCAGAGTGCGTATCAACTCACTCCCCATCATCGTGCCAACTCCAACCACAATATGGGATTTCAGCAATGGCACTTTCCAGGGCTGGGTACCCCAGGGGCCTTACGCCGGCGGGTTGCTGCACGTTCTCAATTCAAGCGTGGTCGTTGACGTGCCCAACAGCCAGGCAACCCGTTCCCATATCATTACCCGTCCCGTGCAGGTGACTGCAGGGCGCACGTATGATTTCAGCTTTGATGTGATTGGAGGCGGCCCAACCTCCGATGGTTCGAGCCTATATATGACGATGAACGGTCTGCGGATAAGCACCGTCAATGTCCAGAACATTACCCAAGCCTCGCCGCAAACCGGGCGAGCAACCTTCACCGCCTCCGCCTCCGACACAGCCGGGCGGCTAGGTATTTTCAATGAGGCGGTTCCCAGCGGTGTTCATCGTCTTTCCCTGGGAAATATCCGAATGACGCTCAGGCCCTGAGTGACGACGACCAGGTGTCGTCAACACTTTGAGCGCATAAAAAACGGGAGGCCTTTGCGGGCCTCCCGTTTTTTATGCTCCAGCGCCGATCACTTGGCTTGGTAAATGATACCGGGACTGCACTGCACCATTTGGTAATGATCCGGCAGACCATTCAGTGCTTCGGATGCACCGAGGAACAGGTAACCACCGCGCTTGAGCGTACCGTGGATACGCAACAGGATGTCTTTCTTCACTTCAGCCGAGAAGTAAATCAGTACGTTGCGGCAAAACACCATGTCGAACTTGCCCAGACTGGCATAGCTATCGAGCAGGTTGAACGAGCGAAACTCCACTCGGCTCTTGATCGGCGCCTTGACCGCCCAACGCCCGGCCCCTTTCGGGTCGAAGAAACGTTGCAGGCGTTCCGGTGACAAACCACGGCCCAGGGCCAGGCTGTCGTACTCGCCGGTCTTGCAGTTGGTGAGCATAGAGCCCGACAAGTCAGTGGCGACAATTTGCGCCCCAGCCTTCAGCTGGCCCATGTTGGTGCGCTCGAACTCGTCGATGGACATCGAGATCGAGTACGGTTCCTGCCCTGAGGAACAGGCGGCCGACCAAATGCGCAGGCGCTGGCCCGGGCTGGCCTTGATGGCTTCCGGCAGCACTTTGTTCTTGAGCACTTCGAAGGGGTAGGTGTCGCGAAACCACAGGGTTTCGTTGGTGGTCATGGCATCCACCACCATTTCCTTTAGCCCGCTGCGCGGCTGGCCCTGGATGCGCTGTACCAACTCACCCAGGGACTTGATGCCCTGCTGCTCCATCAGTTTGTTGAGACGACTGGATACCAGGTACTGCTTGTTTTCACCAAGCAATATGCCACAGGCTTTTTCCAGGAAGACCCGGAACTGTTCGAAATCCAAATTACCCGTAGACACTGATACCGCCTCTAAAATCGTAAGACCGCCAGGGAAAAAGCCCCTTAGCCATGATCTGCTGCCTTGATCCGGTCGACTACCCGGGATGCCAGGTCATCAGGGCGGAATTTGGCCAGAAAGTCATCAGCACCGACCTTCTTGACCATCGCCTGATTGAATACACCCGACAACGAAGTATGCAGGATGATATGCAACTTTTGCATGCGTGGATCGTTGCGAATCTCGGCCGTGAGCGTGTAGCCATCCATTTCCGGCATCTCGATGTCGGAGATCATCATCAAGAATTCTTCTTCCGGCTTCTTGCCTTCATCCACCAGCTTACGCAGGTAATCCAAGGCCTGGCGACCATCGTTGAGGGCCACCACTTCCACACCCACGGTTTGCAGGCAACGGCTCACCTGCTTGCGCGCGACCGAGGAGTCGTCCACGGTCAGCACGCGCAACGAGATCGCCTTGTGCGCCGTCTCAGCGTCGACGACACCCACCGAAATGGATTCCGAGGTCGGCGCCACTTCGGCGAGGATTTTCTCCACGTCGATGATTTCGACCAACTGGTTATCGACCCGCGTCACCGCCGTGAGGTAGTGATCGCGGCCGGTGCCCTTGGGCGGCGGATGGATCTCCTCCCAGTTCATGTTGACGATGCGTTCCACCGAGCGCACCAGGAAACCCTGGGTCTTGGTGTTGTATTCGGTAATGATCACGAACGGGCTCTGGCGGTCCTGCAAACCTGCAGAACCGGTGGCCAAGGCCAGATCAAGAATGGGGATGGTCGCACCACGGATGTTGGCCACGCCACATACCACCGGACTGGACTTGGGCATGATCGTCAGTTTGGGGCACTGCAGCACCTCCCGCACTTTAAACACATTAATGCCATACAGCTGCTTGCCATCGAGGCGGAACAGCAACAACTCCAGGCGATTCTGCCCTACCAGCTGTGTGCGCTGGTTTACTGAATCCATTACTCCTGCCATGCCCAGACTCCTACGCTAAAACCTAGAGGTACGAAGCGTACCCAACACAAAACGGCACGAGCTTTGCTATTTATTGATTTATGAACTTTAAAACGACAGTTTCCCGACGCCTGCCACGGTACCGCAGATTGCTCTGCGTCACGATGGCGTTGCTCGCCTTGAGCTCGGGCACGGCGGCCCGTGCAGATAATGTCACCTTGCCTGATCTCCTTATCGGCGTCACTCAAGGCTTTCTTGAGTTCACTGTAGAAGATTATTTGGCGACCACTCAGACGCCTGGCCGTTATGAAATCCAGGTCAGCCAATTGGACCCGCGCCTACGCATGCCAATGTGCGACAAGGAATTGACAGCCACCCTGGAAAGCCCCGCCCAGCCCATCGGCCGCGTGACGGTAAAAGTGCGTTGCGACGGCGCTTCGCCCTGGACCGTATTCGTACCGGCCCAGGTCAAGCTGTTCCGCGATGTAGTGGTCGTCACACGCCCGCTCAAACGCACCGGTATCATCGGTTTTGAAGACGTTGCGCTGCGCGAACGGGACATAAGCCTGATCAGCCAGGGCTACCTCACCTCTGTGGACCAAGCCGTCGGGCAAAAACTTACCCGACCAATGGTCACCGACCAGGTGATAACGCTCGTCCACCTGGAACAGGCTGAAGTGATTCGCAAGGGTGACCAAGTGGTGATTTCGGCCAGCAGTGGCGGGCTGATGGTAAAGATGCCGGGCGAAGCGCTGTCCAACGGAGGGATGAGCGAACAGATACGAGTCAAGAACCTCAACTCCAATCGCGTGATCAAGGCTCAAGTTACCGCGCCGGGCCAAGTCGAGGTAGCTTTATAGATCACTGGTATCAAGCGTCAGGTTTTCCTACACTGTGCGTTGGATGTCGACCTGTACAGGTTTATTGTCATTCGAGCCTAAAGTTTGTTCGGGTATGGCCGAAAACATGGCAAGCGTCCAAATACCCAGAGGTTTTTTTATCATGGTCATCGATTTCAGTCGTTTGAATAACACCCCGGCATTGCCCGGCAATACGCGCACCAGCGGTGCCAAGGACAGCGTAGAAGCCAAGGCCCAGCCAGCGCCCGCCGCCAAGACCGAACAGGCCAGCGCCAGCCAAAGCGGGGAATCGGTACACCTGAGCAATGAGGCTCAACAGTTGCAGAAGGTCACTGACTCGCTGCGCGACCAACCGGTTGTCAATAAAGCCCGCGTGGCCGAGTTGAAACAGGCAATCGCCGATGGCAGCTATAAAGTCGACAGCAACCGTGTAGCCAGCAAGCTGCTTAACTTCGAAGCCGAGCGCTAGGCAAAGGCCTGCGCAGGGCTTTTGGACGCTTAAAACCCAAGGCCAGCCATGCACCACGACGAACATTTGCTTGAACTGATCATTGATGATCTGGCGCCGACGCAACATTTGCTCGAGCTGCTGAAAGAAGAATCCCTGGCACTCTATGGCCGGGACATGCGCTTGCTGGAAGAAATTCTGGCGCGCAAGCAGTCGCTGATTGTGCTGCTGGAGCAGCATGGCAAAAAGCGCAGCGAGATTCTCATCAGCCTCGGCCTACCGGCTGATCACGACGGCCTCGCACAACTGGCTAGCCACTCCTCAGTCGGCGATCAGTTGCTGGCGCAGAGCACCGCACTCAACCAATTGCTCACCGAGTGCCAGGACGCCAACCTGCTCAACGGTCAGTCGATCCAGCTGCAGCAAGCCACGACCGCCAACCAGTTGCGCATACTTCACGGCGGAGAGCCTCCGGCCCTTTACAACGCCCAAGGCTCAACCTCGCGCCTGGTCAAGCCAAGCACCCGCAGCCAGGCCTGACACTGGTTTACAGCGCGCCCTATCCAAGGCGCGCTACATGCTGGCAAAATGCCGGTTCTTGCGTGTAGTCGTATTTTGTCTGGAGATGGAAGAACCGTGTTCAACGCCCTTAATGCGGAAGATGCCCCGCAGCCACCCAAGGTGCTCACCACGCCTCTGGAAATCGCCAGCACGTTGCGCATGCTGCAAGAAAGCCATGATCCGCTGATCATCACTTTCCACGAACGCAGCCAGCGCTTCCAAAGCTACTTGGTGGACGTTGACCGGGACAGCAAGACGCTGGCCCTGGACGAAATGATCCCCCGCGACGGTGAACGCTATCTTGAGAATGGCGAACCGTTCCGCATCGAAGGCTTTCATGACGGCGTACGCGTCGCCTGGGAAAGCAATGGCACGCTGACGATCAGCGAAAAAGACGGCCATCGCATCTACACCGGCAGCATGCCCGACGAAGTGGTCTACCATCAGCGTCGCAATGCTTTTCGCGCCGCCTTGAAGCTGGCGCAATTGGTCAACATCGAGCTGGGTGGCGAGAAACTCAAGGCGCCGATCAGCGGCAAGTTGCTGGATATCTCCGCCACCGGCTGCAAATTGCGCTTTGAGGGCGATATTTCCGAGCGCCTGCAACTGGGCCAGGTCTACGATCGCTTTATCGCCGCCCTGCCCTTCGGCAGCATGACCACCTCCGTCGAGCTGCGTTACTTGCACCTCGAAGACAAGATCAACACCACATTCGCCGGTGTGCGCTTCCACAACATGAGCGGCCTGGTGCAACGGCAGGTGGAGCGGTTTGTGTACCAGTTGCAGCGTGAAGCGCGGCGCTTTGACAAAGACGACGACCTTTAAGCCTTAAAGGTCGCGGCAAAAAAAACGGGCAGATCCTGATGGGATCTGCCCGTTTTTGCTTTCAGGGGCGTGCCCTGCTCAAGTCATGAGGATGCTCGTCCGGCCCCAGAGGCTCCGGCGGACCTTCAAAAGCCGGCTCATCCGCCGGTTGTTGCGGATCAGCTTCAGGCTCTGGGTCCGGGACAACGGTCTGCATTTGCTCCTGTACCACGGCTTCGTCTACTCGCGGGTCCAGGCACGCCACCAGCGGCGAGCTGGACATGCTGTCGGGCATCGCCACGTGGTGCAGCGGCGCATCGTCCACCTGATGCAGGTTGGTCACCGCCTTCGGCCGGATACGCCACACCAGGATCAACGCACACAGGCTGAAAAACGCATACAGCATGTGGCTGCCGAACAGCTTCATGACCACACCAGCCAACAGCGGCCCAATACTTGCGCCGATGCCGTAGGTCACCAGCAACATGGCGGTCAGCGAGACCCGACGATCGCCTTCAACATGGTCATTGGAAAACGCCACCGCCAGCGGATACAGGCAGAACTGCACCAGGGAACACAGGAACCCGGCCACAAACAGCACTTCCAAAGGCACTTTGGTCAACACCGCCAACGGCAATGCAGCCACCGCCAGGCACAAGGCAAAGCAACGAATCAGCAAGGCTCGATCATAGCGGTCCGATAACCAACCCAACGGCCACTGCACCAACAGCCCAGCAAAAATGCAGCTACCCATAAACAGACCGACTTGCTCGGTGGTCAGGCCTTGCTGCGAGGCATAGAGCGGCGCCAAACCGTAGAACGAACCGACGATCAACCCTGCGCCCAACACCGTGCTCAGTGACTGCGGCACACGTTTGATAAAGAAGCGCGGCTCCATCGGCGCAGGATGCAGGGGCGCCGGGTGAATCCGCCGGGTCATGGCTACCGGCACCAGGCACAGCGCAAAACACAGGGCGACCAGCATCAGCAACTCGAGACCGAGCTCGGGGTGCATCACTAGGATCAACTGGCCCAGTACCAGGCCGAGATAGGACGCGATCATATAGCCGCTGAACACCACGCCACGCTGCTTGGCGTCCGCCTGCTCATTGAGCCAGCTTTCGATGACCATGTACTGGCACATCATCCCCAGGCCCACGATCATCCGCAGCACGATCCAGGCCGGCAGCCAGTTGATCAGGCCATGGCCCAACACCGCCGCACCGACAATCCCGGCACAGGTGGCATACGCGCGAATATGCCCGACCCGGGCGATCAGGCGGTGCCCGATCTTGCCGCCCAGCACCAGGCCAAAGTAGTTGGCCGCCATCAGCGCACCCACCCACAGGCTGTCGACATGGTCGGCAGCCAGGCGCAGGGCCAGGTAAGTACTGAGCAGGCCGGAGCCGATCAGCATCATCAAGGAGGCGAAATAAAGGGCTCGAAAAGATTTCCAGATTTGGCGCATCGGCGTTCCGAGCGGCTCCTTGCAGTGGGTGACAGGGCTATCGGCATGATAGTCCGGGGTTGCCGGGTCCGGACAGGCGATAAATCGGTATCCGGGGAATATTTTGCTTAATAGCTCAGACGTTGCCTGGCCGCGTGCAAGGTACAAAGATGGCGATAAATACATCGCGCACCTGCTGTGAACACCGATCGCCGGCAAGGTTCGACCGGTGTTTGACAAGCACCCACAAAAAAGCCCCGCCAGAGCAATCTGTACGGGGCTTTTCAGCGTTGAATCTGGTGTCCCAGGGCCGGTTCGAACGGCCAACCTTCCCCTTAGGAGGGGGATGCTCTATCCAATTGAGCTACTGGGACAAATGACAGCCATCGGGCCAAAAGCGCAGCGACGGACGGCGTGCATGTTAACGGCCGAGGTCGGTTTTGTCATGTCGTCCGTTGGCTTTTTGAGTGTAGGCCGATCCTTGTCGTGGGGATTACAGTTTCGCCGAGTAAACCCGGGCACTTGGCGCTATCGTGCAAATTGCACTCCTGCAAAATAGCCGCATTGCAAATTGCAACGTAGCATGACTAAAAATAACACCTAACTTATTGTTTTTATTGATATAAAAGATTGGCACGGGACCTGCAATACTTATTCTACAAAACCATTCGGCCCAGCCACTGCGGAGAACAAGAACATGAACAGCGCCCTACTGTTAAGCCTCAACGCTTTGGCCCTGGCTGCACTGGTCATGTTCCATTTTCAAGCAACCCAAGATGACGTCGCGCAAATCAGCCAGCCGGTGCCTCACCACCTGCAACAGCGTCCGCAATTGGCGGTGATGAACCCCACTGTGCAGTCGCCGATTCGTGTGGCCCAAGACACTCAGGCAGCCCCCGTCTCTGAACACTGGGTTTTCTGAGGAAACCTTTATGACGAAACCCGCCTGGTTATTCCTGTGCCTGACCCTGGCAGCCGGCCTATTTGGCCTGAGCACACCCTCTCAAGACGGCCAAACAACAGCCCTCATAGCCGCCGGCGTCTTCGCTGGTTTGCTGGTTCTGACGCTGATCGTTGGGCGCCGTATCAAGTTCGATCCTGTGCTGCGCTAAGAACCTCCTCGCGTCACCCCTTCCTACCTTATGTCGCAACGCCCTAGCAAATCGGCAAATTGCCACTAGTCTTAAATGCGAGGGCAAAAGGCCATATTGCTATAGGATGTGCGGCCTCAAACCCAGTCGTGGCCTGGACTTACGAGAAGTTCCGTCGCGGAATCACTCGTTGAAAAGTTTTCAAACCAGTCCGCAAAAATGCAAATGAGTGCTGGCATAAAGCCTTTAGGCGGTTCAATATTTGTCACAGAATTGACGCCAAGGAAATGTCAAATCTGAGGCATGATGCGGCCTCTTTGCAATTCGGGTTGAACTTTGGTCGTGAGCCTTGTCTTAACACTCATCTTGCGGCCAATTCCAAAAACCGCTCCCCTGAACTAACCGGTTAAATATATGCGCCCATTGAAACAGGCAATTTATTCCAGCCGTACGGCTGACAAGTTCGTCGTACGTCTGCCAGACGGAATGCGGGAACGCATTGCCGAGGTGGCTCGCAATCATCACCGCAGCATGAACTCCGAAATCATCGCGCGCCTCGAACAAAGCCTCATTCAGGAAGGTGCGCTGGGCGAAGAGTTGAGCATGCGCCTGGACAGCCCAGAGCTGTCACTGCACGAACGCGAACTGCTGCAGCGTTTTCGTCAGCTCTCCCACCGCCAGCAAAATGCTCTCGTCTCGCTTATTGCGCACGACGTTGAGGCGGCCGCAGAAGCCAATTGATCTGCAACTGAAAGCCGAAGCCAGCCCTGTGCTGGCTTTTTTTTGCCTGGGATTTGAGTAGAAGAAGCAAAGCGGGAGCAGATTTGCTCCCGCGGGAAGGGATCAGAGCAGGAAGATCGTCGCCAAGCCCAGGAAGATGAAGAAGCCACCACTGTCGGTCATGGCGGTGATCATCACACTGGCGCCCATCGCCGGGTCGCGCCCAAGGCGCGCCAGGGTCATGGGGATCAGCACCCCCATCAGCGCCGCCAATAGCAGGTTGAGGGTCATGGCGGCCGTCATCACGACGCCCAGTGACCAACTGCCATAGAGCAAATAGGCGACCACACCGATCACACCACCCCACACCAGGCCGTTGATAAGGCCCACGGCCAACTCTTTGCGCAGCAGGCGCGAGGAGTTGGCGGTACTCACCTGATCCAGCGCCATCGCGCGCACGATCATGGTGATGGTTTGATTACCGGAGTTGCCGCCGATACCGGCCACAATCGGCATCAGCGCCGCGAGGGCCACCAGCTTCTCGATGGAGCCTTCAAACAGCCCGATCACACGTGAAGCTATGAAGGCGGTGATCAGGTTGATCGCAAGCCACGCCCAGCGGTTATGCAGGGAACGCCAGACCGACGCAAAAATGTCTTCCTCTTCACGCAGACCCGCCATGTTGAGGACTTCGGTTTCACTCTCTTCACGGATCAGGTCGACCATTTCATCGATGGTCAAACGGCCGATCAGCTTGCCGTTCTTGTCGACCACCGGCGCCGAGATCAAGTCATAACGCTCAAACGCCTGCGCCGCCTCATAGGCGTCTTCATCCGGGTGAAAACTCACGGTATCGCTGGCCATCAGATCCGCAACTTTCTTGTCAGGATCATTCACCAGCAAACGCTTGATCGGCAACACGCCCTTGAGAATGCCTTCGTAGTCGACCACGAACAGCTTGTCGGTGTGACCGGGCAATTCTTTGAGGCGGCGCAGGTAACGCAATACCACTTCCAAGCTGACGTCTTCGCGGATGGTGACCATCTCGAAGTCCATCAACGCGCCGACCTGATCCTCATCGTAGGACAGCGCTGAACGCACACGCTCACGCTGCTGGCTGTCGAGAGCCTCCATCAGCTCATGGACAACATCACGGGGCAACTCGGGGGCCAAGTCGGCCAACTCGTCGGCGTCCATTTCCCTGGCCGCAGCGAGGAGCTCGTGATCGTCCATGTCGGCGATCAGGGTTTCACGGACCGAGTCGGACACTTCGAGCAGGATATCGCCATCGCGGTCAGCCTTGACCAACTGCCAAAGGGTCAGTCGATCATTCAGCGGCAAGGCTTCGAGGATATAGGCGACGTCGGCGGAGTGCAGGTCGTCGAGCTTGCGCTGCAACTCGACGAGGTTTTGCCGGTGCACCAGGTTTTCGACGCGGTCGTGATGCGGACCTTCCTGGCGGTGCGTGAGGTCTTCGACCACGCGCTGGCGCTGCAGCAGCTCGATAACTTGAGCCAAACGATCCTGCAGGCTGTCTTGTGTTTTCTTTACTTCTACTTCGGTCATAGGCGAACTCCACTCCCAGCAGCGGGGCACGCCGGAAGGATCAATCAGTCAATTCATGATTGGAAAAACGGGGTACTGAGTAACTACTGGGTAAGTCCATGGAGGTATTCCACAAGCCCCGGCGGGGCTGACGGGCGCAATGATACACCTTGCGTCCGTTTTAAACGTTAAAAAACTGGAAAGAACAAGCGCTTGCGAGCCAAAGCTGAACATCGGCTGCATATAGAACTGCGACGACGCAGGCTGAAAGGAAAACACATGGCGCTGGAGAAAAAGATGAAACCCTACACAAACCCCAGACGGCAAAAAGCCCGCACTAGGCGGGCTTTTTGTTTGTATGGTGCACTCGACAGGATTCGAACCTGTGACCGCTCGGTTCGTAGCCGAGTACTCTATCCAGCTGAGCTACGAGTGCAGATTGTGTTTTTAGACCAGATCACAACTGGTTGAAGCTGAGTCACCTGCATCGCTGCAACTGACTCTTAAATGGTGCACTCGACAGGATTCGAACCTGTGACCGCTCGGTTCGTAGCCGAGTACTCTATCCAGCTGAGCTACGAGTGCATTTGTTGCCGCGCATTATAGGCTGTTCAATCTCTATGTAAAGCTATTTTTTCGAGCAATTTCAACAACTTACCGAAAAAACCAGATTGCAACGTACTAAGCAAATAATGGCGGAGAACGGGGGATTCGAACCCCCGACACCCTTTTGAGGTGTACTCCCTTAGCAGGGGAGCGCCTTCGGCCACTCGGCCAGCTCTCCGCAACACGGGGCGTATATTAACCACGTTCATCCCCGTTTGCAAACATAAAAAACGATAAAAATTAAAGGCTTGGTTCTTCGTCCTTCTCTTTCTTGATCCGCAGGTAGATTTCCTCGCGGTGGACCGCTACCTCTTTCGGAGCGTTAACCCCTATACGTACTTGATTGCCTTTGACGCCGAGCACGGTCACGGTGATTTCGCCATCACCGATAATCAGGCTTTCTGCGCAACGACGAGTCAGAATCAGCATACCTTTCTCCTCACGCATTTCAGTTCAGGAACAACAGTCTGCAAAAAAAAGGCCTTCGAACTGCAACCCAAAGGTCACAGCCCTACTCGCCTAAGTATTGTCGAGCGCACCAAAAAGAACATGCGCCCGGCAAAAAAATGAAAGGCGCGGTAAGCCGCGCCTTCCTGGCATCGCATCACTCGCCCGGTCGGGCCGGAGCATCCAGCTCAAAAGCGGTATGCAGCGAGCGTACAGCCAGTTCCAGGTACTTCTCTTCGATCACCACCGAGACTTTGATTTCCGACGTGGAGATCATCTGGATGTTGATGCTTTCCTTGGCCAGCGCCTCGAACATGCGGCTGGCAACGCCGGCATGGGAACGCATGCCCACACCCACGATCGACACCTTGGTAATCTTGGTATCGCCGACCACTTCACGGGCGCCGATCTCGCTCGCGGTGTTCTGCAGGATCCGTTCCGCCGCATCGTACTCGTTACGGTGCACGGTGAAGGTGAAATCGGTGGTGTTATCGTGCGAAACGTTCTGCACGATCATGTCGACTTCAATGTTCGCACCGCTGATAGGGCCGAGGATCTTGAAGGCCACGCCCGGGGTATCCGGCACGCCACGGATCGTCAGCTTGGCTTCATCGCGATTGAAAGCGATGCCGGAAATGATCGGCTGTTCCATGGATTCCTCTTCATCAATAGTAATGAGGGTGCCCGGACCCTCTTTGAAGCTGTGCAATACGCGCAGCGGAACGTTGTACTTGCCGGCGAACTCCACCGCGCGGATCTGCAACACCTTGGAACCGAGGCTGGCCATTTCCAGCATCTCTTCAAAGGTGATCTTGTCCAGGCGCTGGGCCACGGACACCACACGCGGATCGGTGGTGTACACGCCGTCCACATCGGTATAGATCTGGCATTCATCCGCCTTGAGGGCCGCTGCCAGCGCCACACCGGTGGTGTCCGAACCACCACGCCCAAGGGTAGTGATGTTGCCGTGTTCGTCCACACCCTGGAAGCCTGCTACAACTACCACGCGCCCAGCCTTGAGATCAGTACGAATTTTCTGATCATCAATCTGCAGGATGCGCGCCTTGGTATGTGCGCTATCGGTGAGGATGCGCACCTGACTGCCAGTGTAGGACACTGCCGGCACACCGCGCTTATTCAGCGCCATAGCCAGCAAGGCGATAGTCACCTGCTCGCCAGTGGACACGATCACATCCAACTCACGCGGCAGCGGCTGTTGATCACCGCTGATTGCCTTGGCCAGATCGATCAGGCGATTGGTCTCCCCGCTCATGGCTGACAGCACCACCACCAAGTCGTCGCCGGCGTCGCGGAATTTCTTAACCTTGTCGGCGACCTGCTCGATTCTTTCGACAGAGCCGACCGAGGTGCCTCCAAATTTCTGTACGATCAAAGCCATTTCTAAGCCGCCTCAGCCCGTAAAGGGGCGCCCAATAAACAAATATTCCAGCAACCGAACGAGCCCATGACTAGACCACGGGCTCAGCCATAGCGCCTTAAATACCGGCTTCGACAAACGGCACGGTCAGGGCCAGGGCCGCGTCCAGGCTGCCGGCGTCTACACCACCGCCTTGCGCCATGTCCGGACGACCACCGCCCTTCCCGCCCACTGCCGCAGCGGCTTGCTTCATTAAATCACCGGCCTTGAGTTGGCCAGTCAGGTCTTTGGTTACACCGGCAACCAGAACGACCTTTTCCTCATGGACACCGCCGAGCAGGATCACTGCGCGGCCGAGCTTGTTCTTCAACTGATCGACCAAGGCCAACAGCGCCTTGCCGTCCTGACCGTCCAGGCGTACGGCCAGGACTTTCACGCCCTTGACGTCCAGCGCCGAGGCCGACAGATCGTCGCCCGCCGCGCTGGCTGCCTTGGCCTGCAACTGCTCCAGCTGTTTCTCCAGCGCGCGGTTGCGTTCCAGTACGGCGGACAGCTTGTCGATCAGGTTGTCGCGACTGCCCTTGACCAGGCCGGCCGCTTCCTTGAGTTGTTCTTCGCCCGCATTGAGGTAGGCCAGGGCCGCAGCACCAGTAACCGCTTCAATACGACGTACGCCGGAGGCCACACCGCCTTCGCTGATGATTTTCAGCAGGCCGATGTCGCCGGTACGGTTGGCATGGATACCGCCACACAGCTCCACCGAGAAGCTGCCGCCCATGCTCAGTACACGCACTTCGTCGCCGTACTTCTCGCCAAACAGCGCCATGGCGCCTTTGTTCTTGGCGGTTTCGATATCGGTTTCTTCGGTTTCCACCGGGGTGTTCTTGCGGATTTCAGCGTTGACGATCTCTTCCAGCGCCTTGATCTGTTCAGGCTTGATCGCTTCAAAGTGGCTGAAGTCAAAGCGCAGGCGCTGGCTATCGACCAACGAACCCTTCTGCTGCACGTGCTCACCCAACACCTGACGCAACGCGGCGTGCAGCAAGTGAGTGGCAGAATGGTTCAAAGCAGTTGCATGCCGCACGTCGGCATCAACCTGCGTGTCGACTGGCGCGCCGACCGTCAGGTTACCCAACACCAACACACCGTGGTGCAGGAACGCACCGCCGGTCTTGGTGGTGTCGCGCACTTCAAAACGACCGGACGTCGAGCTCAGGAAGCCGCAATCACCCACCTGGCCACCGGACTCGGCGTAGAACGGCGTCTGGTCAAGCACCACCACCGCCTCTTCGCCTTCGCTCAACACGTCAACCGACTTGCCATCTTTATAGATAGCCACGATCTTGGCCGAGCCTGCCGTGGCCTGATAACCGGTGAACGCGGTCGGCACATCAACTTTGACCAGGGTGTTGTAGTCCAGACCAAAGGAGCTGGCGGAACGCGCGCGTACACGCTGGGCTTCCATCTCACGCTCAAAACCCGCCTCATCGACGGTCAGCTCGCGCTCACGGGCGATGTCGGCGGTCAGGTCCATCGGGAAACCGTAGGTGTCATACAGCTTGAACACCACGTCGCCCGGCACCACAGTGCCTTTGAGCTCAGCCAGGTCCTGCTCGAGAATCTTCAAGCCGTGCTCCAGGGTCTTGGAGAACTGCTCTTCTTCAGCCTTGAGCACACGCTCGATGTTGGCCTGCTGCTGCTTGAGTTCCGGAAAGGCATCGCCCATCTCGGCCACCAGCGCGGCAACGATTTTGTAGAAGAAGCTACCGGTAGCGCCCAGCTTGTTACCGTGACGGCAGGCGCGACGAATGATACGGCGCAACACATAGCCACGGCCTTCGTTCGACGGCAGTACGCCGTCGGCGATCAGGAAGCCACAGGAACGGATATGGTCCGACACCACCTTGAGCGAAGACTGGCCTTCGTTGGCGCAACCAATGGCTGCGGCAGACGCGCTCAACAGGTTGGTGAACAGGTCGATTTCGTAGTTGGAGTGAACGTGCTGCATCACCGCACTGATCCGCTCCAGGCCCATGCCGGTGTCAACCGACGGTGCCGGCAGCGGATGCAACACGCCATCGGCGGTGCGGTTGAATTGCATGAACACGTTGTTCCAGATTTCGATGTAACGGTCGCCATCTTCTTCCGGCGAGCCCGGTGGGCCGCCCCAGATGTCGGCGCCGTGATCGTAGAAAATCTCGGTGCACGGGCCGCACGGGCCGGTATCGCCCATGGTCCAGAAGTTATCGGAGGCGTAAGGGGCGCCCTTGTTGTCGCCGATGCGAATCATGCGCTCAGCTGGAACGCCGATTTCTTTGGTCCAGATGTCATACGCTTCGTCGTCCGTCGCGTAGACGGTGACCCAGAGTTTTTCTTTCGGCAGCTTCAGCACGCCAGTCAGGAAGGTCCAGGCGAACGTAATCGCATCTTTCTTGAAATAGTCGCCGAAGCTGAAGTTACCCAGCATCTCGAAAAAAGTGTGGTGGCGAGCGGTGTAGCCGACGTTTTCCAGGTCGCTGTTCTTGCCCCCGGCGCGTACGCACTTCTGGCTGCTGGTCGCGCGGGTATACGCGCGCTTTTCCTGGCCCAGGAAGCAGTCCTTGAACTGGTTCATCCCCGCGTTAGTGAACAGCAGGGTTGGGTCATTGCCTGGGATCAAGGAGCTGGAGGCTACACGGGTGTGGCCTTGCTCTTCGAAGAAGCGAAGGAAGGCTTCACGGATTTCTGCGCTTTTCATTAGGTTCTTCCACGGAGGCTGCGGCCAAAGGCCAGTGCGCAACATCATCAGACGGAGCGACGGCAAAGGGCCGCATTATATCGGCCCTTTGCCGGTGGTACAGCGTGTTTATACGATAGAAGCGCTCAATTAGACGGCGGGCACGGTCATTTCTGCGAAAAATCGACAAATGCCTGCACGACGTGCTCAATCTGCGCCCGGCTGACATCCAGATGCGTGACCATGCGCAGACGCGGCGCGGCGCTCAGCTTGATGCCGCGCTCAGCAGCAAATGCCTTCAAGGCCTGCGCCCGATCACCGACCTGCACATACACCATGTTGGTCTGGACCGGTTCCACCTCAAAGCCGGCTTTGCGCAACGCATCGCCCAGCCACTGCGCATTGGCGTGGTCATCGGCCAGGCGCTGCACCTGGTGATCCAACGCATACAGCCCCGCCGCCGCCAGGGAGCCGGCCTGGCGCATACCGCCACCGACCATCTTGCGCAGGCGACGCGCCTTGGCGATCAACGCCGCCGAGCCGCACAACACTGAGCCGATCGGCGCACCCAGGCCTTTGGACAGGCACACCGACACCGAGTCGAAATGCTGGGCGATTTCCCGCGCATCCACCCCAAGCTTGACCGCCGCGTTGTAGATTCGCGCGCCATCCAAGTGCAAAGACAGGCCATGCTCACGGGTAAACGCACGCGCCTTCGCCAAGTATTCCAGCGGCAACACTTTGCCCTGCATGGTGTTTTCCAACGCCAGCAGACGGGTGCGGGCGAAGTGGAAATCGTCGGGTTTGATCGCTGCCAGCACGTGGTCCAGATCCAGCGAGCCGTCAGCCTGTACTTCCAGCGGCTGCGGCTGGATCGAGCCCAGCACCGCCGCGCCACCGCCTTCGTATTTGTAGGTATGAGCCTGCTGCCCGACGATGTACTCCTCGCCGCGCTCACAGTGAGCCATCAACGCCAACAGGTTGCTCATGGTGCCGGTGGGCACGAACAACGCCGCCTCGAACCCCAAGCGCTTGGCCAGTTCGGCCTCCAGGTGGTTGACGCTCGGGTCTTCGCCGTAGACGTCGTCGCCGCTGGCGGCACTGGCCATCGCGTCACGCATGCCGGAGGTGGGTTGGGTCACGGTGTCGCTACGCAGGTCGATCACAGACATGAAACAAGCCTCTAATGGGTTAAATAAGTTCCTTTTATGGATGATTACTGCGGGCAAAGCCACGCAATATCAAGCCCCACGTTACTTCAATCGAATACCAACCAAACAAACCGATATAGGTTATCGATGCGGCAATCGTGCAGTTTTTGAAAAACCATGTTAAAAACTCTCCGCCACCAGGGTTCTGGCGGCAACGTTCTCAGGGCGGGGTGCAATTCCCCACCGGCGGTAATTGCACGCAATGTGCATAGCCCGCGAGCGCTTGGCGCCTCGAACTGCTCACGCAGGACGGCGACAAGGTCAGCAGACCCGGTGTGATCCCGGGGCCGACGGTCATAGTCCGGATGAAGAGAGAACGGGATTGGCACCTAAGGGCCGCGCGCCGGGTTCATGCTTGCATGACGCAGCGCTTCGTACCCTTAAATCCCATTCGATTCATAACGCCCTGTTTTTTTCTTAAACAGGAGTCAGAACATGCAACCCACCGCAATCGACAGCAAAAGCAAAAACCATCACGGCGAGCGTGTCGCGTTTATCCAGGCCTGCTGGCACAAGGATATTGTCGACCAATCGCGTAAAGGCTTCCTCGCCGAAATGATCGCCCAGGGCTACCAGGAATCGGACATCGACTTCTTCGAAGTCGGCGGCGCCTTTGAACTGCCCCTGCACGCCAAGCTGCTGGCTAAGACCGGCCGTTACGCCGGTATCGTTGCCGCCGCGCTGGTGGTGGACGGCGGCATCTACCGCCACGAATTCGTCGCCCAATCGGTGGTCAGCGGCCTGATGCAGGTGCAGTTGGAAACCGAAGTGCCGGTGTTCTCGGTGTCCCTGACCCCGCATCACTTCCACGCCGGCAGCGAGCACACCACGTTCTTCTACGAGCACTTTGTGCACAAGGGCCAGGAAGCTGCACGCACCTGCGCCGATACGCTGCACAAGGTCCGCGCTATCCGTCGCAGTGAACCGCGCGCTGTAGCGGTTTAAGCAACACCGCAAAAAAAATGTGGGAGGGGCTTGTGTGGGAGTCGGGCTTGCCCGCGATGCAGTCACCTCGGTGTGTCAGTCACACCGCGGTGATGCTATCGCAGGCAAGCCAGCTCTTACACAAGCCCGCCCCCACAGTTGGATCCGATCAAGCCTTGAGATTTATGCCAGGCCAGCATCCGTGGTCGGCACAATCAATATCCCAGCACGCAAACCATTCTTCACCTTAGGGTTGGGAAAGATGATGCGCGCGCCCTCCTCTTCGATCACCCAACGCGTCTTGGCCACGTCTTCAGCCAGCAGATAGCCCTTGGCCAATGGCGAAAAGTTTTCCACATCCGCCGGCAGGTGCAGCAAGAACGCATCACTGTGCTTGATCACTTCACGCGACACGGCAAACAGCTGCAGGCCATCCAGGCTCTCGGTCGCAGGCTCAGAGCCTTCGATGATGTGCTTGAGGCGCGCCTCCAGGCGGGAAACATCCACGCCCTGGTTATGCCCGAACGGCCGCGCCTTGCCCAATTCCAACGTGAAGGCTTCGGCCTCCAGTTGTTCGTAGGTAAACGCGGTGAAGGTGATCGAGGTCTTATTCTGCAACAGCACCGCTTGCATGCCGGCGGCGCACAGGCGCGCCAGTTCGTGGCGTGAGTGCTGGCGGCCTTCCTTCCACGGGTACAGGGCGAACTGCTCGATCTTCGAGCCGCGAATGGCGGTGTGCAGGTCGTAATGCAGGCGCGAACGGCCAGGCAGGCTGAAGAAGGTGCGGGCCAGTTGCTCAAGCTCGGCGGCGCGCATGGCCTCCGGGCCGATGTTTTGTTCATGGCGGCCGTTGAACAGCCGGTTGACGTCCAATTCGAGGTAACGCTCGCCGCGGCGCATGGCCTCGGGGTTGCCGAACAGGAACAGAATACGGGAGCGGGGTTTAATCTCCCCACGGGCGATGCCATGCAACAGGCGATCGAGCAGTTCGATCGGCGCCGTTTCGTTGCCATGGATGCCGGACGACAGCAGCAGGTCGCCGCCGTTGTCCTTCGCTTCAGGCGGGCGCACTTCGAGCGCGCCCTCGCTGAGCCAGCGCATCTGCACGCCGTCGACAGTCAGTTGAATTTTTTGCGCCGGTTCGCGACCGGCGAGGGTCAGTTCAAGCAGTTTGCCGAGGGCGAGCATAAGCAGCTTCCTTAGTGGTTGCAGCCAGGGCCGTGGACGTGATCGTCGTCATCACCTTCGACATCAGCCGGTTCCATTTCCAGCTGCAGGCTCATCAGGTTGGTGGCCAGTGGGCGCATCAGCAGGTTGGCGTACTCGGCGTCGCCTTCTTCCACGTCTACACCGATCAGCAGTTGGCCGCGGCCGTCGTGCTGGATCCAGATCTCTTTGCCCTGCCAGACCACGGCGACGCGGGTGCAGGAGGTTTCCAGCTGGGTGCCGTCGGTGTCTTCAAGGATCAGTTTCAGGGTGTCGGTGGTCATAAATAGTTCTCAGCCGTGCGGAATTAATTGATCTGGAAAGGATAAACCGAGCCCAGTTTAAGGATTTGCGTCA
Source organism: Pseudomonas sp. YeP6b (assembly GCF_025642995.1). NCBI lineage: Bacteria > Pseudomonadati > Pseudomonadota > Gammaproteobacteria > Pseudomonadales > Pseudomonadaceae > Pseudomonas > Pseudomonas sp. YeP6b. Next base: position 5,334,214 of record NZ_CP080090.1, read on the forward strand.
GTTCATCCAGTGCCGTCCGGCACTCAAGCAGCAATTGCGGGTCAGCCAGGTCGCTTTCGCGCAGGCTGTCGCGGTAGTGCTTGTCGACCCATTGGGTCAGCGTGTCGTACAACGGCGCCGTCATGATAACGCCTGGATTCACCGCCGCCAGTTCCGTTTCGTTCAACGCTACGCGCAAGCGCAGGCACGCCGGGCCACCGCCGTTCTGCATGCTTTGCTTGAGGTCGAACACCTTTACTTCGCGGATCAGCCCGCCGGACGCTGTCAGGCCTTGCAGGTACTGCCAGACGCGCTCGTTGGCACGGCATTCTTCCGGCACGATCAGCAGCATCGAGCCGTCGGCGCGGGTCAGCAACTGGCTGTTGAACAAGTAGGAACGCACTGCGTCCTCGACGCTGACCTGGGCGCGCGGCACGCACACCGACTGGAAGTTGCCGCCCAGCTTGCCCAACTTGCCGTGCAACTCAGCGAGCATCTGCTCGGTGTTGAGGAAGGCGTCCTCGTGATAGAACAGCACCTCGCCGTTGCCCACCGCAATCACGTCGTTGTGGAACACACCGGCATCGATCACTGATGGGTTCTGCTGGGCGTAGACCACGCCGTCGTCCTTCAAGCCGTGCAAGCGCGCGACGGCTTGGGAGGCTTCAAGGGTCTGGCGCGCCGGGTATTTCTGCGGCGCCGGGTAACGGGTGTCGAACGCACTGCGGCCGAACACGAAGAACTCGACGCCCGCCTCGCCATAGTCACGGCAGAAACGCGTGTGGTTGGCCGCGCCTTCGTCGCCGAACTGCGCCACCGCCGGCAATGCGGCGTGGTGGGCGAAGTGTTTGCCATTGGCAAACATCGCCCCCAGCACGCGGCTGGTGGTCGGGTGCTCGATGCTGCGGTGGTATTTGCAGTTGAGGTTGGCGGCAGTGAAATGCACGCGACCATCCGCCGTGTCGGCGCTCGGGCTGACCGTGGCGGCGTTGGCCACCCACATGCTCGACGCCGAGCAGCTGGCGACCAGCAGCGGCATGGCTTGCTTGGCGGCTTGCTGGATGACTTGGGCATCGCTGCCGCTGAAGCCGAGGTTGCGCAGGGCGGCTACGTCAGGACGTTCCTGCGGTGCCAGCACGCCTTGCACAAAGCCCATGTCCATCAGCGCTTTCATTTTTTGCAGGCCCTGCAACGCCGCTTCCTTCGGGTTCGAAGACTGCTGGCTGTTGCTCTGGGACGCGACGTTGCCGTAGGACAAACCGCCGTAGTTATGGGTCGGCCCCACTAGACCGTCAAAATTGACTTCATAGGATTTCATCGGCGAGGCTCCACGAACATCTGTTTTTATAGGCATCTAGTGCAGATCTCTATCTGTAACCCGATCAAGTGCGGGAGCTGGCGTGCCTGCGATGCAGACGACTCGGTCTTTCAGCTGGACCGAGGTGATGCCATCGTAGGCACGCCAGCTCCCACATTAGATCAGTGTCACCTTCACTTCAGCGTTATACCTGGGGTCAGCGTTGCGGGGACCACCAAGCTCGGGGTCTCAAGCGAGGCCACCGGGTACGCGCAATAATCCGCCGCGTAATAAGCACTCGCGCGGTGGTTGCCCGAGGCCCCTACCCCACCGAACGGCGCAGTACTGGCGGCGCCGGTCAGCTGTTTGTTCCAGTTGACGATGCCGGCGCGGCTTTCCAGCCAGAACTGCTGGTAGCGCGATTCGGAATCGGACAACAAACCCGCGGCCAAACCGTACTGGGTGTTGTTGGCCTCAGCGATGGCCGCGGCAAAATCAGCGTAGCGGATCACCTGCAACAGCGGGCCGAACAGCTCTTCATCTTCGCGCTCGGTCACGCCGGTCACATCGATAATGCCTGGGGTCAGCAACGCGGCCTGATCCTGGGGCTGGGTCATTTCCAGCAGCGCCACGGCGCCATTGGCCAACATCAATTGCTGGGCGTCCATCAAGGCTTTCGCCGCACCGAGGGAAATCACCGAGCCCATGAACGGCGCCGGCTGCTGGTCGAACGCACCGACTGCAATCGTCGCGCTCACCGCCACCAGGCGCGCCAGCAACGCATCGCCCCAGGCGCCTTCCGGCACCAGCAAGCGACGCGCACAGGTGCAACGCTGGCCGGCAGAAATGAACGCTGACTGGATGATGGTGTAGACCGCCGCATCCACGTCGGCCACTTCGTCGACCACCAGTGGGTTGTTGCCGCCCATTTCCAGCGCGAGGATCTTGTCCGGGCGCCCGGAGAATTGCTGGTGCAAGTGATTGCCGGTGCGGCTGGAACCAGTGAAGAACAACCCGTCGATACCTGGGTTGGCCGCCAGGGCAATACCGGTTTCGCGCGCGCCTTGCAGCAGGTTCAACACGCCCGCCGGCAAACCGGCTTCGATCCAGCACTGCACGGTCAGCTCGGCGACTTTAGGGGTCAGCTCGCTCGGCTTGAACAGCACGGTATTGCCCGCCAGCAATGCCGGGACAATATGCCCGTTCGGCAAGTGGCCCGGGAAGTTGTAAGGGCCGAACACCGCCACCACACCGTGGGGCTTGTGGCGCAACACGGCAGTGGCGTCGCCCAGCGGGCCGCTCTTCTCGCCGGTACGTTCGCGGTAGCTTTGCACCGAGATCGCGATCTTGTTGGCCATGCTGGTGACTTCGGTGGCCGACTCCCACAGCGGCTTGCCGGTTTCTTCACCGATGCAGCGGGCGATTTCATCGGCGCGGCTTTTCAGCGTGGCGGCGAAGGTTTCCAACACGCTGATGCGCTCTTCCAGCGGGCGCCGGGCCCAGCCGGGGAACGCTTGGCGCGCGGCCTGCACCGCCGACTCAACCTGTTCGGCAGTGGCGCCATTGCCGGCCCACAGCACGTGCTGGGTGACGGGGTTGCGCGATTCAAACAGTTCACCCTGGCCAGCCAGCCAGCTACCTGCGATATACAGCGAATTCATTATTTCGACTCCCGAGCAGCAGACAACGCAACAGCACGCACTTGATCACCCACCACCAGTTGCAGGCGTTTGGCGGTCTGCTGATCGACCACCAAGGTGCCTGCCGCCAGCCGGGCCGGAGCGGCCGTGATGCGGCACTCCTCGCGCTTGCGGTTATGAATCAGGAACGGCGTGGCGTCGTCCCCCGGCGTGCCGATGGCCAACACCAGCGACTGGCTGTCGCGCACCGCACGGATTTTACTGGTCTCACACTCCACCGCCGGGCCAGCGTCGAAAATATCGACATAGCCCTGGTAGCTGAACCCTTCGCTCTTGAGCATGCTCAGCGCCGGCTCGGTATCCGGGTGCACCTTGCCGATCACATTGCGCGCGTCTTCAGACAGGAAGCAGCTGTACAGCGGAAACTTGGGCATCAGCTCGGCGATAAAGGCCTTGTTGCCCACACCGGTGAGGTAGTCGGCCTGGCTGAATTCCATCTTGAAGAAGTGCCGGCCCAGGCTTTCCCAGAACGGCGAACGCCCGGCCTCGTTGGACACGCCGCGCATCTCGGCAATGATCTTGTTGCCGAACAGCTGCGGGAATTCCGCGATAAACAACATGCGCGCCTTGGCCAGCATGCGGCCATTGAGGCCGTTGCGGTAATCGGCGTGCAGGAACAGCGAGCACAGCTCGGAATTACCGGTGAGGTCGTTGGCCAAAAACAGCGTCGGAATCTCGCGGTAGATATTCAGCTCCTGGGAGGCGCTGACGGTCAGCCCGACCCGGAAGTTGTACCAAGGCTCGCGCAGGCCGACGGCACCGGCAATGGCAGAAATACCCACCACACGGCCTTCGTCGTTTTCCAGCACAAACAGGTAGTCGGCATCGCCGCGCCCGGCTTCGCCGCGAAAGGTTTTCTCGGCCCAGCCCACTCGGTGGGTCAGGCGCTCTTCGTTGGCCGGCAAGGTGGTGAGGCCGGTGCCGGTGCTGCGCGCCAGATCAATCAGGGCCGGTAAATCGCTGCTGCGTACGGGACGAACGATCATGCTATCTCCTCAAACGGGCCGCTTTGCAGCCACCCGCGAAACTCTTTTTTAAACAGCAACCAGGCGCACACTGGCACCTTCGCCAACACCCAGGGCTTCGGCCGTTTCCAGGTCCAACGTCACCGGTTTGCCGGGTGCGTAGTCCAGGTCCAGCATCACCGCGCGGTAATCCTGCAACTGCGCATTGCTTACCAGGTACTGACGGCCGGCCCCCTTGACCATCTCGCCGATCTTCACCGGCACCACGCGGCTCTGGGCAATCGAGCGAATGCCCGAGACCCGTGCATGCAGCGTTGGGCCGCCGTCGAAGATGTCGATGTAATGATCAGTTTCAAAACCTTCACGCATCAGGATGTCGAAGGTGATCTGCGCACGCGGGTGTACCTGGCCCATGGCTTCCTGGGCTTCGTCCGGCAGCAGCGGCACGTAGATCGGGTAATGCGGCATCAGTTCGGCGAGGAACGTGCGGCTTTTCAGCCCGCACAGCCGTTCGGCAGCGGCGTAGTTGAGGTCGAAGAAATTGCGGCCGATGGCGTCCCAGAACGGCGAATCACCGTTCTCGTCGCTGTAGCCGACAATCTCGGTCACCACCGAGTCGGCAAAGCGCTCGGGGTGGCTGGCGACGAACAACAGGCGGCCACGGGAGTTGAGTTCCGACCACGGCGAACCGACCAGCGCAGGCTCCACATAGAAGCTGGTGAGCAGGCTGTTGCCGGTGAGGTCGTGGCACTGGGAAAGCACGTGGATCTTGTTGTGGATCTTCAGCTCGCGGGAGGCGTGCACGAAGGTTTCGTTACGAAAGCTGTAGAACGGCTCCGAGTAACCGGCCGAGGCCACAATGGCCGAGCAGCCGACGAGCTTGCCGGTTGAGGTGTCTTCGAGCACGAAGAAATAACTTTCTTCACCGTTGAAACTGACCTCGGCCGCGAAGGACGCTTCGCTGGCGGCGATCTTGTCGCTTAGGCGTTCCACATCATCCGGCAAGGAGGTGACACCAATCGGGCTGTCCGCAGCCAGACGCTGTACCTCGCCCAGATCAGCCATTTGCGCGGGGCGCATCACCAGCATGGTGTCACTCCTTAACTCGAAAACTCACAGAGGGAAAAATGCCGGACACAGGATCTGGGCTCACACAGATCCAATGTGGGGAGTCTTTTGTGGGCGCTGGCTTGCCTGCGATAGCATCAACGCGGTTTAACAAATGCACCGAGTTGTCTGCATCGCAGGCAAGCCAGCTTCCACAGAAATTGGCTCCCACATTTGATTCGGTCCGGCATATAGAATTTTTGCTCGACGCCCGATCACTCAGGCGCCGAACGGTCAATCAGGCTTGCGTCAACGTCTTCACAGCACGTTCAAAACGGTCCAGGCCTTCCTGGATGTCCGCCTCTTCCACCACCAGGCTCGGGGCGAAACGCACCACGTCGGGGCCGGCTTGCAGGATCATCAGGTTTTCTTTCTCGGCCGCGTTGAACACGTCCTTGGCCTTGCCTTTGAACGCATCGCTGAGCACGCAACCAATCAGCAGGCCCATGCCGCGCACTTGGGTGAAGATGCCGTACTTCTCGCCGATCTGTTCCAGGCGCGCCTTGAACAGGTCGTGCTTGGCATTCACGCCGGCCAGCACTTCTGGGGTGTTGATCACGTCGATCACCGCTTCTGCCACCGCGCACGCGAGCGGGTTACCGCCGTAGGTGGTGCCGTGGGTGCCGACCACCAAGTGCTTGGCCAGGTCTTCACGGGTGAGCATGGCGGCAATCGGGAAACCGCCGCCCAGGCTCTTGGCGCTGGTGAGGATGTCCGGCACCACGCCGTAGTGCTGGTAAGCGAACAGGTGGCCGCTGCGGCCCATGCCGGTTTGCACTTCGTCGAACACCAACAGCGCGTTGTTGGCGTCGCACAGCTCGCGGGCACCTTGCAGGTAAGCCAGCTCGGCCGGCAGCACGCCGCCTTCGCCCTGAATCGGTTCCAGCACCACGGCGCAGGTCTTGTCAGACACGGCGGCTTTCAGCGCGTCCAGGTCGTTGTAAGGAACGTGCGTAATGCCGGTGATTTTAGGCCCGAAACCGTCGGAGTACTTCGACTGGCCACCGACGTTGACGGTGAACAGGGTACGGCCGTGGAAACTGTTCAGCGCGGCGATGATCTCGTACTTCTCAGTACCGAAACGGTCGAACGCCACACGACGAGCCAGCTTGAACGCGGCCTCGTTGGCTTCGGCGCCGGAGTTGCAGAAGAACACGCGCTCGGCAAAGGTGGCGTCGATCAGCTTATGTGCCAGGCGCAGGGCCGGCTCATTGGTGAAGACGTTGGAAACGTGCCACAGCTTGTTGGCCTGCTCGGTCAGTGCACCGACCAGCGCCGGGTGCGCGTGGCCCAATACGTTAACCGCGATGCCGCCGGCAAAGTCGATCAGCTCGCGACCGGCCTGGTCCCAGACGCGCGAACCTGCGCCACGCACGGGGATAAAGGCGGCAGGTGCATAGTTGGGAACCATGACCTGGTCGAAATCGGCACGTTGCACCGGGGCTTGCTCAACGGACATCGGAGTCTCCTGAAGAGGAACGCCTGCCTGGAACTGGCGGGCGATGCAGGGATTGTAAGGACAGTTTTCAGCGCCACCTTGTCGCCAAGCGACAACTTCTTATAGCGCCAACCCCGGTTTTACGCGGGTTTACGGCAATGCGACATATTGCGTCGCAATGGCGCAGTGTAAACCAGCGGCGGATGTTTCGGCACAACGCGCCGGGATCAGATCAACCCCTGTCGATTGCGATAAACCTGTAGCGCCCCGAAAGGGTCGTGCGCCGATTAACTGGAGCTCTTTCATCACGCTCAAGGATTGGCACCATGCCCGACGCTACTGAACAAACGCTGCAAGCCGCGCCCCCGAACCAGCCCGACAACCACTACGCCCCGCTGAAAAACGCGCTACCGCGCTGGCTCGGCGAAACCTCCCTGCGCCGCCGCCAAGCCTTGGGCAACAGTGTTGTGGGCCTGCCTCAATCGGTGCGCAGCGCCAGCCCCGACAACCTGGGCGAACTCAAGCGCTTGGCCACCGCCCACTGGAGCGCCCAAAACACCGTCGAACACGCCCTGGCCAACGTGCTCAATGCCCAAGACTTTGCCGAACCGATCCTCACCCTGGCCCTCAAGACGCAGTTCGGCCTGGACCTGGACGTCAAAAATACCTTCTTGCGCCTCTATGTCCCGCAAACACTGCCTGGCCTGCCGATCCACTCGGGAGCCGCGCGCACCTGGACCGTGTCACTGCTGGAGGCCGTGCTGCACAACTTTGAAGCCAAGGAAACCCAGGCAGACGCCTATGAAGCGGTGTCGACCTTCATCACCCGCCCCGACGCCAGGGGCCACTTCGACACCTTGCCAGCCATCAAAAAGGTGCTGTCGATCCACGCCTTTACCCAGCTGTGCCGCGACCTCGACATCGGCGCGCTGTATGCGAGCTACCTGCGAGAGCAACTGGGCTTGAACGAACCGGTCGCCGAAGCCGCCTTGCGCCTGAAGGTTGAGAACAGCCACAAGGCCGAGCTGCAAGCCGCACTGCACTGGGCCTTGATCACCGGCGACATCCAGCTGGACTATTTTCGCTTGATCCAAGGCCTGCTCGACGGCCTGGCCGGCATGCGCCTGGACGGCCAGGCGCTGCGCTATCACGACCTGAGCCTGATGGGCGCCGACCTGCCCGGCATCATCGTGTTTGCGCCTGACCTTGAGACCAGCCGCTCGGCGGCGCGGGTGGTCGCCTATGTGCCCGGCGACCCCAAGCACCCATTCAAGGAATATGCCTCCTCCCAGGCGATGCAAAAAGAGCTGGTGCGCCAGCTGCGCGATGAAGGCTACCAACGGTTTTTCAGCCGGTTTGTCGCCCATGACCAACGCGGGCATTTTTTCGCCAACCTGGGCCAACTGCTGGCCAAAGTCACCTGGCACCCCCATGTACATGGCAGCGGCCTGCCGACTTGGTATGAAGCGCCCACAGACAACCCACGCGTGCGCTTTGTCGCCACACCCCGCAGCGGCGGGCTGGAGCGACATCAATACCAGCGCACACTCAATCAGATCCTCAACGACGGCCGCACCACCGCCGTCACCACGGCAACCGTGGACCGCAATGCCCGTTGGGCACTGTGGGATTCATTCGTCAACGTCGCCTCCTCAATCCTGCAAGCCGCTGCTTTGATCATTGCGCCCTTCGTGCCGTTTGCCGGCGAATTGATGCTCGGCTATATGGCCTACCAATTGCTGGATGAGGTGTTCGAAGGGATCATCGACTGGAGCGAAGGCGTGCACAGTGAGGCCGTCGGTCACCTGCTGGGGGCGGTCGACGCCTTGGTGCAACTGGGTGGTTTCGCCGTGGGCGGTACGATTGCCATCGCCGAGTTTCGCAAGGTCCTGCCCCAGAGCGTCATCGACTTCATCGACCGCTTCAAGCCGGTAAAACTTGCCAACGGCCGCACCCTCTACTGGAAACCCGACCTCAGCGCTTACGAACAACCGATCAGCGTGCCGCAGGGCAGCTACCGCGACCCATCGGGGCTGTTCCAACACCCGCGCGCAAACCTGCTGAAGCTGGACAACAAGGTCTACAACGTGGAAACAGACCCGGCGTCCAACACCCAGCGCATCGCGCATCCTTCGCGCCCTCCCGCCTACCGCCCGCTCGTGCGTCACAACGGCCATGGCGCCTGGCACACGGAGCTGGAACAACCGCTGCAATGGGGCCGAGAAACCCTTTTGCGGCGCTTGGGGCACAGCGTGGAAGGCATCAGCGAGGCTGACCAGACGTTGGCGCTGAACATCAGCGGTGTCGACGAAGCGGCGCTACGCAAGATGCACGTCAACAGTGAAAATCCCCCGGCCCTGCTGATTGATACCCTGGACCGCTTGCGCGTCGACCGCGCGCTTCAAACCCAGATCGACCAGCTCAACAGCGATGACCCGCAGGTGTACGGCAAGGTCGACCCACAGGCCAACCTGCAGTTATTGACCGGCCAGGGCTATTGGCCGCAAACCCGCAGCTTGCAATTTATCGACGCCCAAGGGCAAACCGCCTGGACGTTTGGCGACAACCAACTGCCCGCCATCCGGATCCTCGAAAGCCATTTGAACAATGGCGATCTGCTCAAGGCGATACTCACCCAACTGCCCCCGCAAGATGCCGCTCAAGCGTTTGGCGCAGACGTGGGTGATTCGCGCCTGAGCCTGGACACACGCGCCACCCACTTGCGAAAAAAACTTGCGGCGATTGCCCAAGAAAAGCGCATGTCGTTGTTCGAATCACACTACGCGCCCCTGCAAGCCACCCGTAATCCAAGAGCACAGCGCCTGATGGATGCCGCCCCTGGGCTGCCGGCCAGCGTCGCGGAAAAACTGCTGGACCACGCCACAGCCGAGGAGCTGGCAGAACTGGACAACCAACGCACGCCCCAGCGCCTGAACCAGTCGGCACGCGATGCGTGGGCCGAAGTACGCGTTTGCCGCGCCTACGAAGGCTTGCACTTTGGCGCGGCCACCTGGGACACCGAGCGCCTGGCCCTGCATTCGCTGCCCCAACTGCCGGGATGGCCTGCGCAGGTGCGCCTTCAGGTCAGGGACTATTCGGCCAACGGCCTGCTGCGCGATCAGGTCGGCACTGCCCAGGCGCCGATCGCGCGCACGTTGGTACGCAGCGAAACCGGCGAATACACATGGCCTGACGACAACGGCGCACTCACCAAGCCCACCGATCTTTACTCGGCGATCCTCGGCGCACTGCCCGAGGCGCAACGCCAAACCCTTCAGCTGGGCATTGATCAAGGCGTACGCCTGCGCCGGCGTATTCGAGAACACGCCCTGGCACGCAATCAATTGCGCGAACTGCTCAGTGCAGCCCCCCTTCGCAAACCGACTTACGACCCGGGCATCATGAAGCTGCTGGGCGGCATGGAGGGCTACCCGGCCCTGGCTGAGCACGGTGATGGACCGCCGCCGCTGCTTGCGCAGGTACGCGATCTGTTTCCCACGCTTGACGATGCGCAAATACAGAACGCACTCGAACACATGCAAGCGCAACCAGGCGGCGCCAGCAATGAGCTCGCCCTCCTACGCGCGGAGCGCCAGGTATTGCGCCAAAACCTGCAAACCTGGCAGCAAGCCATCCCCGCTATCGACCCCGAAACCCAGCTTGCAATGACGCCTCAGCGACGGGATTACGAGCAAAGGACCCGCCACCTGATAGCCGCACAACTGGAAGAGTGCTGGCGTCAGGAAACCCCGCGCGACCAGTACTTTACGGATGGCTCGCCCAATGGTTATACCCTGAGGCTCAATGCCCCGGGCTTAACCGACCTGCCGGACCCCGGCTCAACCTTGAAGCATGTGTCACTGTTGTCCGTGATCGGCGGCCCCCACCTGCAAGGAATCGAAGGGTTTTTGCAGCGTTTTCCCTGGCTTCGCCACTTGGAACTGCGCTCGATTGCGCTGGGAGACTTGCCGCCCTACATCAGCACGCGGCCCGATCTGAACAGCCTGATCCTGAGCGACTGCAACATTACCCTCACCGCGCAAAGCCAGGCCCGATTGAACGCCATGACCGGCCTGCACGCGCTGGACCTGCACAACAATCCGCTGGGCCTGGTACCCGATGTGCAGGCCATGCCCAACCTGAGCCTGTTGGACCTGTCTTCCACCGACATCGACCGCCTGCCCAATGGCGTATTGGATCACCCGCAGTTGCAGGCCATCTTGCTGAGCGACAACCAAATCGCCGAGCTACCCCAGGGCCTGTTCAGCGTGACGCCTGAGACCGCCCAAAAGTTCGACCTGTCCGGTAACCCACTCACTCGGACCACCCTGCAGCGGGTCAAGGCCTACTGCCAAAACCAGGGCGCGTTTTTCGCCGCCCAGGCGCCCAGCGCGGAGCGTACCAGGGTCATGAACCTGTACCCGACCTTTCTGGAGACTGAAGCGGACCGGTTCATCTTTCGTATGCCCGGCGACATGGACGCCGTCGCCCCGACACTCACGCGCCTTGAAGCCGAATACGCGCAACTGGGCACCGACCTTCAGCAATGGGCCCTGAACATCCCCGCGCGCCATCCCACCCTAGGCATCCCGCTTGACGAACAGACTGCCGCGCTGGAGCAACTGGCACGCCAGAACTTCAAGACCTTGCTTGAAGACGCTTGGCGTCGCGAAAGTGAGGAGGACCAAGAAAGCCTGGACAGTGAATTCACCCATTCAGTGGCCATTGAAACATCGACCCTGGGCCCGCTGCCTGAACTGAGCGCAAGGTTCGAGCATGTCACCAACCTCGAAATCAACGGCAGCGGCGTCACCAACGGGGTTGATGGCACGCTCAGATGCTTCCCTCACCTGGAAACACTGACCCTCAACCAATGCATGCTCGGCAAGCTGCCGCAAACACTCGCGCACCTGCCGAGGCTGTCCATCCTGAACCTTGAAGACAGCCGGGTCACGTTGACCGCGCCAGACATCAATATGCTCAGCGACATGACCCAGCTTGAGTACATCAGCCTGAGCAATAACCCACTGGGCATGGCACCTGACGTCAGCAAACTGCATGAATTGAAGGCGCTTCATCTACGCAATAGCGGGATCAGCGCGGTACCTCACGGCCTGTTCAGTCTTCAGGAACTGGAAACGGTGGACCTGAGCGACAATTTGATCAGCGACATTCCGGCCGACCTGCTGGAATCGACAGCGGCCTATGGCGAGGACAGCGATTTCAGCGGCAACCCGCTGTCACCGCAAAGCCTGCAGTATCTGAGGCAACACTACCTGCGCACCGGCATCGATTTTCAGGTAGAGGCCGCCACAGTGGACGATCAAGGCGTGCCCTTGGTGTTCGTGGGCCCGACGCCGATGGAGGAGTAATCAGCCGCGCTCGGAAGGCACTGACGACAGCTCGAAGGGGCTGCTGCTGCGTCGCTGGTTGCGGTCTTCACGTGGGGTGGCGCCGAAGAAGTTGCGGTAGGCGCTGGAGAAGTGCGGCCCCGAAGAGAAGCCACACGACAGGCCGATCTGGATGATCGACTTGCTGGTTTGCATGAGCATCTGGCGCGCCTTGTTCAGGCGCAGTTCCAGGTAATACTGGCTGGGAACGCGGTTGAGGTATTGCTTGAAGATCCGTTCAAGCTGTCGTCGCGACACGCACACGTGCTGGGCGATTTCGTCGGTGGTCAGCGGCTCTTCGATGTTGGCTTCCATCAACAGAACCGCCTGGGTCAGCTTTGGATGGCTGGAACCCAGGCGATTTTGCAGCGGGATACGCTGGCGTTCGCCGCCTTCGCGGATGCGCTCCACCACCAGCTCTTCGGACACCGCGCCGGCCAGCTCAGCACCGTGGTCACGGGCCAATACCGCCAGCAACAGGTCAAGTACCGACATGCCGCCACAGGCGGTCAGGCGATCACGGTCCCAGTCGAACAGATGGCTGGTGGCGATAACCTTGGGGAAACGCTCGGCAAAGTCATCCTGCCAGCGCCAGTGCACGGCGGCGCGGTAGCCGTCGAGCAAGCCCAACTGAGCCAGCGGATACACCCCGGCCGACAAGCCGCCGATCACGCAACCTGCCCGCACAAGCTGCTTGAGCGCAGTGCTTAGCTGGGAGGCGATGACGGTGGGCGGTTCGTCCGCGAGCAGGAAGAGTTTCTGGAAGCCTTCAAGCTTGCCGGCCCACGGCTCGCCCGGCAATTGCCAGGCGCCTTCAATGGCAGGCTCTGCGAGCAGAAACGACAACTCGTAGACCACGTCCGGATGCACCCGCTGAGCAACGCGCAAGGCCTCCTCAGCCAGCGCAAGCGTCAGGGCTTTTGTGCTGGGCCAAATCAGGAAACCAATTTTGTGGGCGGTCATGGAATGCTATCCGAAGCGAAGAACGGTAATGAAGACAAAGGCCAATGCTAGCCCGGAAACCAACACAAATCTCTAAAGCTAATGAAGATCAAAATGTGCGAGCTGGCTTGCCTGCGATGGCGGTGGGGCAGTTGGCACATCGGTTACTGATACACCGCTATCGCAGGCAAGCCAGCTCCCACAGGGACCGAAGTCAACTTCCGAGCTGCCAAGCATGCACTAACTCGGTGCACAAAAGCAGTCTTGATTATTTCAGGCTGCCGGACAGAAACTGCTGCAACCGCTCCGATTGCGGGTTCACCAGCACTTCGCGCGGGTTGCCACGTTCTTCGACGATGCCTTTGTGCAAGAACACCAGTTGGTTGGACACTTCACGAGCAAAGCCCATTTCGTGGGTCACCACCACCATGGTGCGGCCTTCCTGGGCCAGGTCCTGCATGACCTTGAGCACTTCGCCAACCAGCTCCGGGTCGAGCGCCGAGGTCGGTTCGTCGAACAGCATTACCTCAGGCTCCATCGCAAGCGCACGGGCAATCGCCACGCGCTGCTGCTCGCCGCCGGACATGTGGCCGGGGAACGCATCCTTACGATGGCCCACGCCGACTTTGGCCAAGTAGTGCTCGGCCTTCTCGCGCGCGTCTTTCTTCGACATGCCCAGCACGTGCACCGGCGCTTCCATCACGTTTTCCAACGCAGTCATGTGCGACCACAGGTTGAAATGCTGGAACACCATCGACAGGCGCGAACGCATGCGTTGCAGTTGCTTGGGGTCGGCGGCCTTCATGGCGCCGTCCTTGTTGGCCACCAGTTTCAGCTCTTCGTTGTTGAGCAAAATCTTGCCGGCGTGGGGTTGCTCGAGCAGGTTGATGCAGCGCAAAAAGGTACTTTTGCCCGAACCACTGGAACCGATGATGCTGATCACATCACCGGCCGCGGCGGCCAAGGACACACCTTTGAGCACTTCATGACTGCCATAGCGTTTATGCAGGTCTTGGACTTCAAGTTTGTACATGCGGTCGGTTCTCACAAAAACAGGTGGTCAGTCGTTGAGCAAGCGCCCGTGACGCAGCGCTTCGCGCCCCGCCACCTTGGCCAGCCAGAAACCCGCTTGGGCATAACGTAGCCGTTCAACGGCAAACAACACCCCCGAGGTGCCCGCGCGGATGATGCTCACGCGGTCTTCCAGAGGGTCAATCACTTCAAAAATCGGCTCGCCGGCCTCCACCCAGTCACCGGCTTTACGCAGGTAACTGATTACGCCGGCATGGGGGGCGAACAACAATTCGGTGCCTTCAAAGGGCAAGCCTTCGCAAGGTTCGTGCTGCGGCGCGGGCCATTCACCTTTGATCAAGCCTTGCTCGGCCAGGAACGCCAAGATGCCTTCAGCGTGGAAGATCGCCTCATCGCGGCCGGTGTCGGCCTGACCACCCAGTTCCAGGGTCGTCGCCAGGCACGCCAGCGGAATCTGCGCCTCGGGGAACGCCCGAGACAGACGCAACCACGGCAGCGAGCACGCCTCATCAAACGAGCTGCCGCCGGAGTCTTCGGCCAGCAGGCCGACTTTCACATTCAAATGCGCCGACAGCGAGCGCCACTGCGGCCAATGCTGGGGCAGCGCGTACATATGCAGCGCGGCTTCGGCGTCGCAATGCAGGTCCAGAACGATATCGGCGCTGCAGGCGTGGCTCAGCAGAACGCGCTGCATGCCTTGCAACTGGCTGCTCGGCTCGGGCAATGCACTGAGCGCATCGCTCATCGCCTGGCGGATCATGCGCACATTCGCATGCGGATCATCGCCCAGCTTGCCTTGGAGCAGCGCGGCAACCGGCTCGCTTAGCTCAACGAAATCACGGTTGAAATTCTTGCCGCTGCCGACCTCGAAACGCCCCTGGTGGCTGCCTTGCAACAGCTGGCCCAAGCCCATTGGGTTGGCCACCGGCACCAGCTCGATCACCCCGTTGAGGGCGCCTTGCTGTTCCAGTTCACTCAGGCGTTTTTTCAGCTCCCAGGCCGCGCGCATGCCGGGCAACTCGTCGGCGTGCAGGCTGGCCTGGATGTAGGCCTTGCGCTCGCCCTTGCCGAAACGAAACACGCTCAGCTGGCGCTCGCAGCCCAGGTGGCCCCAGGGCAACCGGTGATCGATACGTTCCATATCAGTGCTTCCGTGGCGCCAGGTAGCTCAGCCAGCGGCGCTCGGCCAACTTGAACAGGCGTACCAGGATAAAGGTCAGGCACAGGTAGAACACGCCGGCCGTGATATAGGCTTCGAACGGCAGGTAGAACTGGGCGTTCACCGTGCGCGCGGCACCGGTGATGTCGATCAAGGTGACGATGGACGCCAGACTGGTGGTCTGCAACATCATGATCACTTCGTTGCTGTACTGCGGCAGCGCGCGGCGCAGGGCCGACGGCAGCAGGATGCGGCGGTACAGCTTGTAGCGCGACATGCCCATGGCCTTGGCCGCTTCGATCTCGCCATTAGGGGTGGCCTTGAGGCTACCGGCAATGATCTCGGCGGTGTAGGCGCTGGTGTTGATCGCAAAGGCCAGGCACGCGCAGAACGTGGCGCTGGACAGCAGCGGCCAGAGGAAGCTTTCGCGCACGGCTTCGAATTGGGCCAGGCCGTAGTAGATCAAAAACAGCTGCACCAGCATCGGCGTGCCGCGAATCACATAGGTGTAGAGCCAGGCCGAGCCGTTGACGATCGGCTGCTTGGACACACGCATCAAGCCCAGAGGCAAGGCGGCGAGCAGGCCGAAGAACAGCGAAATGGCGAGCAATTTCAGGGTGGTTGCCAAGCCGCCGAGGTACAGCGGCATGGCGTCCCAGATGACGTTGTAGTCGAAGATCATAGATCAGCCGCCCTTACGCCTACCGAGTAGCGCTTCTCAAGATAGCGCAGGGCCAGCAACGACACGCTGGTGATCACCAGGTACATCGCCGCCACTGCGAGGAAGAAGGTAAAAGGCTCGCGGGTGGCATCTGCCGCCTGCTTGGCCTTGAACATCATGTCTTGCAGGCCCACCACTGAAATCAGCGCGGTGGCCTTGGTGAGTACCAGCCAGTTGTTGGTAAACCCAGGGATCGCCAGCCGAATCATCTGCGGCACCATCACCCGGAAGAACACCTGAAAACTGCTCATGCCATACGCAAGGCCGGCCTCGGCCTGGCCCTTGGGAATGGCCATGAAGGCGCCACGGAAGGTTTCCGAGAGGTAGGCGCCAAAGATGAAACCCAGGGTGCCGATACCGGCGGCCAAGGGGTTCAAGTCAATATAGTCGTCATAGCCAAGCAGCGGCGCGACGCGGTTCAGCAAGTCCTGACCGCCGTAGAAAATCAGCAGGATCAGCACCAAGTCAGGGATCCCGCGGATCACCGTGGAGTACAAGTCACCCAGCCAGGCCAACCAACGCACCGGCGACAGGCGTAACGCGACCCCGATCAGACCCAGAACGATCGCCAAGGCCATGGACGACAAGGCGAGCTGAAGCGTCAACCATGCGCCATCGAGGATGACGGCCCCGTAGCCTTTCAACATGATTCAGGTCCTCGAAAAGGGGGATGAAAAAATGGCGCAAACCGCAGGAATTCTGTTGCTTGCGCCATTCTGGACAGACAGCTAGGACGAGTTACTTAAGGTCAGCGCCGTAAATATCGAAGTCGAAGTATTTGTCCTGGATTTTCTTGTATTCGCCGTTGGCACGGATCGCAGCAATAGCAGCGTTGATCTTGTCCAGGTCGGCCTTGTCGCCTTTACGTACCGCGATACCGATGCCTTCACCGAAGTATTTGACGTCGGTGAACTGTGGGCCCACAAACGCGTAGCCTTTGCCTGCGTCGGTCTTCAGGAAACCGTCTTGCAGCAAGGTAGCGTCAGCCACGGTGCCGTCGAGGCGACCGGCTTCCACATCCAGGTAAATTTCGTTCTGCGAGCTGTAAGGAACCACGGTGGCGCCTTTAGGGGCCAGTACTTCCTTGGCGAAACGATCGTGGATCGAACCGCGCTGCACACCGATCTTCTTGCCTTTGAGTTCATCCAGGCTGTCGCTGACGGTGGTGCCTTCCTTCATCACCAGGCGCGCTGGGGACAGGTAGTAGCGGGAAGTGAAGTCCACGGACTTCTTGCGGTCGTCAGTGATGGACATGGACGACAGGATCGCATCGATCTTGCGCACTTTAAGCGCAGGGATCAGGCCGTCGAACTCTTGCTCAACCCAGACGCACTTGACCTTCATCTCTGCGCACAAGGCGTTGCCGATGTCGTAGTCAAAACCGACGATGCTGCCATCCGGCGCCTTCGAGGCAAACGGAGGGTAAGCCGCTTCGATACCAATCTTCAGGGGCTTTTCATCAGCGAAGGCCTGCATGGACAACACGGACAGCGCCAGGGCGCCCAACAGCACAAGTTTCTTCATCTTGGGACTCCATCGGTAGGGCAAAAAGCAGAATGAGCCGTGGCCCACGATGCGACTTAAGTGAAACCGAATAGCGGTGCTGCGTCCTACCCCGAATTGATACAGGAGACGACGAGCGAGTGATCGGCATTCTAACGACAGGCCGGAAGCCGATATTTCCTCAATGCGACAACAATTTACAGAAGCACCGAGAAAGCGGTTCCAGCACATTGACAGCCGCTGCTTTTTATGCAGAGACAAAAGACATTAAACCTATTGATGCTGCAAATTGCGGGCCTATTATTCGCAAACCCTTCTAGCACGGCAAGTCTGGCGTTTAATCTTATTTCTGAGGGTGTCTAAACCGTGGGTTTTCGGGGCATGGGCGTAGCACTTTGCCTCATGTTTGGGCGTGGGGTTACACATTTAGTGTGCTCGGTAACATTCAGAAATATCCAACCAGGTAAGTCGATATTTATTGGCTTGAGGGTTATGCGGGCCTGTCAGACCACGGCTTCAGCCAGCCTGCAAATACATTCCAACTGTGGGAGCTGGCTTGCCTGCGATAGCGGGCTGTCAGCTAGCCCATTGTTGCCTGCCCCACCCTTATCGCAGGCAAGCCAGCTCCCACGCTAGCCCGCTTCGTATTCTGAACCCCACAAAAAAGCCCCATCCAGCTCACGCCGAATGGGGCCCTGTCCCATCAACCTCGCCTTACGCGACGTTCATGGTCTTGTGCGTCTCAATCAAATGCGCCACCACACCTGGGTCCGACAGCGTGGAGATATCCCCCAACCCGTCATACTCAGCCGTAGCGATCTTGCGCAAGATACGGCGCATGATTTTCCCCGAACGCGTCTTCGGCAAACCCGGCGCCCACTGGATCACATCCGGCGAAGCAATCGGCCCGATCTCTTTGCGCACCCAGTTTTTCAGCTCCAGGCGCAGCGCTTCATTCGGCTCTTCGCCATTTTTGAGCGTGACATACACATAGATGCCCTGGCCCTTGATGTCATGCGGCACACCCACCACCGCCGCTTCGGCGACTTTCGGGTGGGCAACCATGGCGCTTTCAATCTCGGCGGTGCCCATGCGGTGGCCGGACACGTTAAGCACGTCATCCACACGGCCGGTGATCCACCAGTAACCATCTTCATCGCGACGAGCACCGTCACCGGTGAAATACATGCCACGGAAGGTCTTGAAGTAGGTATCGACGAAACGGTCATGGTCGCCGTACAGCGTACGCGCCTGGCCTGGCCACGAATCGAGGATCACCAAGTTGCCTTCGGCAGCGCCCTCAATGATGTTACCGAGGTTATCCACCAACGCCGGCACCACACCGAAGAATGGCCGCGCCGCCGAACCCGGCTTGAGTGCATGAGCACCCGGCAGCGGGCTCATCAGGGTGGCGCCGGTTTCGGTCTGCCACCAGGTGTCGACGATCGGGCAACGGGATTGGCCGACGTTCTTGTAGTACCAGTCCCACGCTTCCGGGTTAATCGGCTCACCGACAGAACCGAGCAAGCGCAAGCTGCTGCCATCCACGCCTTCGCAAGCAGCGGTGCCCGAAGCCATCATCGCGCGGATCGCAGTGGGCGCGGTGTAGAGGATATTGACCTTGTGCTTGTCGACGATCTTGCCGACACGGGTGATGTCCGGGTAGTTCGGCACGCCTTCGAACAGCAGCGTGGTCGCGCCATTGGCCAGTGGGCCGTAGACAATATAGGTGTGGCCGGTGACCCAGCCGACGTCGGCGGTGCACCAGTAGATTTCGCCCGGGCGGTAGTCGAACACGCGCTCGTGGGTCAGGGCTGCGTAGAGCAGGTAGCCGCCGGTGGTGTGCTGCACACCTTTAGGCTTGCCGGTTGAGCCGGAGGTATACAGGATGAACAGCGCTTCTTCGGCGCCCATCTCTTTGGGCGCACACACGGTGCCCGCCACTTTCATCAGGTCTTCGTACCAGATGTCGCGGTGCTGGTTCCACTTGATGTTGCCATTGGTGCGCTTGCACACGATGACTTTCTGGATGCTGCTGGTTTCCGGGTTGGTCAGCGCGTCGTCGACGTTGGCTTTCAGCGGAATTTTCTTACCCGCGCGGATGCCTTCGTCAGCGGTGATTACCACCTTCGACTTACAGTCGATGATGCGACCGGCCAGGGCTTCCGGCGAAAAGCCGCCAAACACCACGGAGTGAATCGCACCGATGCGGGTACACGCCAACATGGCGACCACGGCTTCGGGGATCATCGGCATATAGATAGTCACCACGTCGCCGCGGTGCACATCCTGGCCGCGCAGGGCGTTGGCGAACTTGCAGACTTCTTCATGCAGCTCGCGGTAGGTGATGGTGCGGCTTTCGGAAGGATCATCGCCTTCCCAGATAATCGCCGCCTGATCGCCACGCTCGGCAAGGTGACGGTCCAGGCAGTTGTAGGAAACGTTCAGGGTGCCATCGGCGAACCATTTGATGTCGACATGGTGGTCGTCGAAAGAGGTCTGCTTGACCGCGGTGAAAGGCTTGACCCAGTCAAGGCGCTTGGCTTGCTCACGCCAGAAACCATCGGGGTTGACCACCGACTGCTGGTACATGGCCTTGTAGGTCGCCTCGTCGGTCAGCGTGTTGGCTGCTACTTCGGGGCGAACGGGGTACAGGGAAGCCGCACTCATCTTTCTTACCTCGGTGACATAGTTGTTGTTGTATGGCCCCTGTTGTAGCCGGGGCTGCCCCATAGAACCATTCGACGATGGTAGTAACAAGCCCCTACACATTGCCCTGCTATGCCCATATGCGGCTCTGGCCCGCGCCCTGCGTGGCTTTCACGCTGGGTGAAAAAACCTTTACCACAGGATTGTTACAAAAACCGCCAATAGTCTTTATCAAAAGCACGGGTATATGAATATAACCCGCGAGCCTAGAATCAACTCCGCCAACCAAGGCAATGTGATTAACACCGTAACAGCCCCCACGAAGGCAACGTTAATCCGAACTAACCCATCCTAAGTTACACACGCGGCCTCATAAGGGCCCCGTGACCCCTTTCGCCCAGAAGAAGGTAAAAAGAGAAATGAAAGCTTTAGTAGTTATGGCCCTCAGCAGCGTGTGCGCTACCGCCGCCCTGGCCGACGAAGCCCCGACTGAGCTGGCTGGCCAGAACGCCCCGATTGTTGAAGATTACACTTACAGCACACACTTGGATGTGGCCAAAGTATTGTCCATGAGCGCTGTTCCAGAAGTCTGCCAAGTTGTACCGGTGAAGATGGAATATGAAGACTCACACGGCCAGCGCCATATTCTTAATTACCAAGTGATGGGCAATGGTTGCTCTAACGGATAACAACTTCCCGCCGTGGAGTTAAATCCAGATCTTATTCGCCGCAAGAAATCGTTCTTGCGGCAAAGAGCCGATCCAGAGCCCTCCACGAAACAAATGTGGTAGCTGGCTTGCCTGCGATGGCGATTTCGGCCTTACACACCTCCCAAAGCCCTCCACATCCCCGCCTCCTCCAGTCCCACAAAAACTATCCCACCGCCCGTCAAAAAATTCCTACCCTGGCAAAGCCTTGCAAACACACGCCTTGGCCGAAAACCACGGCATTTTGGCCCTCCATCGTGACCATCCGCCGCAACACAAAGACAAATTTTTCCTTATAATGCGCGGGTAAATCGGGCCTGCAATATCCCTTTACACGGGGATGAAGAGCCAGACCTGAGGCCCCCGCTGGAGCATGCACCTGTCGCTCCGCCCCTCAAGCCTCACGCAGAGCACCCGTTACCCTATTCCGTTTAATGCCTGCGCTAGCTGTTGCAACAAACGATTCCTTAAGATCCACCGCGGCCCGAGGGCCGTGTGAACACCCAACCATCCGGTTTCACACGGGCACCTTTGAGCCCTCACGCAGGAGACGACACGTCATGCTGAGCTGGGACGAATTCGACAAAGAAGAAGACGGCGAAGTAGTTGCCAAAGGCGCCAACGCCGGCCACGCCACCGAAGCCAACATGGACCGCCTCGACGGCGCCGGCGCTGCGGCCGCCATCGAAGCCCGCGCCGTCACCGCCAGTGACTCCGCCGCCATCGTGCGCGCCAAGGCCGCCCTGGACAAACTCGACGTCGCCGAAGGCCTCGCTGAGCTGGAAGGCTCCGCCGCCCGCGTCGCCGTTGACGAAAAGCGCATGATCAACTGCCGCGCCGACCTCAACCAACTCGTGCCGTTCAAGTACGACTGGGCCTGGCAGAAGTACCTCGACGGCTGCGCCAACCACTGGATGCCGCAAGAGGTCAACATGACCGCCGACATCGCCCTGTGGAAAAACCCCGAAGGCCTGACCGACGACGAACGCCGCATCGTCATGCGCAACCTCGGCTTCTTCTCCACTGCGGATTCGTTGGTCGCCAACAACCTGGTGCTGGCCGTGTACCGCCTGATCACCAACCCGGAGTGCCGCCAGTACATCCTGCGCCAGGCCTTCGAAGAAGCGATCCACACCCACGCTTATCAGTACTGCATCGAATCGCTGGCCATGGATGAAGGCGAGATCTTCAACATGTACCACGAGATCCCATCGGTGGCTAAAAAAGCCGCCTGGGGCCTGAAGTACACCCGTTCGATCTCCGATCCGAAGTTCGAAACCGGCACCGTCGAAACCGACAAAGAACTGCTGCGCAACCTGGTCGCTTACTACTGCGTCCTGGAAGGCATCTTCTTCTACTGCGGCTTCACCCAGATCCTGTCCATGGGCCGTCGCAACAAAATGACCGGCGTGGCCGAGCAGTTCCAGTACATCCTGCGCGACGAGTCGATGCACCTGAACTTCGGTATCGATGTGATCAACCAGATCAAAATCGAAAACCCACATTTGTGGGATGCTGAAATGAAAGAAGAAGCGACCCAGATGATCCTGCAAGGGACGCAGCTAGAGATTGAATATGCGCGCGATACCATGCCGCGCGGTGTTCTCGGCATGAATGCGGCAATGATGGAGGACTACCTCAAGTTCATCGCCAACCGTCGTCTGTCGCAGATTGGCTTGAAAGAAGAATACCCAGGCACCACCAACCCGTTCCCGTGGATGAGCGAGATCATGGACTTGAAGAAAGAGAAAAACTTCTTCGAAACCCGCGTGATCGAGTATCAAACCGGTGGCGCGTTGAGCTGGGATTAATCCCTAAGCCGGCAACATCAAGAAGCCCTGACATGTTCAGGGCTTTTTTATGCTCCGTGATTTGAATAGGAGCCTTCTTACACCAAGATCATCCATTCAAGGGTTGATGTGAGTTTCAATGCTGAATAGTCTCGTCCACCGGTGCCTAAGAAACGCCCAACGTAGAAGCTAGCCACACTTACAGCCAAAATCCGCCTGATCTCATTCATGCGAACTTAATGCTGCTTTGAGGCCAGGCAAGTTGGAGTTTCTTAAACCCGCTCTCTACGTTGGGCTCCTGCCCTCGCGACAATCACGTAGAGATCATAGGAAATGCCTAGCCAATATCTGCTCGACTTGCCGACAGCCAAGAAGGTTGCCACGGCTGAGCCCTTTGTTGCCGTCGTTTTCACCCGCCAAAACCTTCAACTTCACACCCTCCTTTTAGAAAACCAACCCTGGTTCTGCGCGCGCGACCTTGGGCGTTTGATGGGCTGGTATCTAGATGAGCGAACGACGCGCAAGCTCGATGAAGACCAGCGAAGAACTCTAAAACTACTGTTTCACGGTCAGCCGCAAGAAATGCTGATGATCAGTGAATCCGGGGCTTACGCATTGCTGGTTTATCACTACACACCGGGGAATCGCCTACTGCGTAGCTGGCTGACTCATGAAGTAGTTCCGACGTTGCGGGACGAGCGTCAGCCTCGGACGATGGAGCGACCGTTGTTGAGCATGTTGGATTGGCCTGAGATGTCGTTGAACCTGCTGCATTGGCAGGATGAAGGTTGGATACGACTTCGGGATATGCCGTATTTGTTAGTGAATCGGTCCTATCGGGGAGAATCAACAAAGACTCTGTGGTGGCGCAAGCTCATTCAACCTTTCCGAATGAAGCAGCGATTTCACTAAATTCGACGACAGCCAAATCTGACCGATTCGCAGGAAATTTCGTAGACGCCATAATGGCTACTCAGTATCGTCCGAGGGTTTTCTACCCTCGGCGGCTGTATGGATACGCAAAAAAGTAATACCGGATGGAGCGATCAGGAGCTTGAAGCGTCCGTCGATGGCTACCTGAAAATGTTGAAGCTGGAAAGTCTCGGCCAGTCGCTTAACAAGAAAGCTGAACACGAGCTTCTGCGCGAGGGCGCTCTAAGCGATCGGTCCTTGGCGTCGGTCGACTACCGCATGCGCAATATTTCTGCTGTATTTGAAACACTGAATCAGACGCCAATTGCAGGCTACACAGCTGCAAATAATGTCGGCTCGGGAATCGTCTCTCGTATTCGTCGAATGCTTGAACAGCGCGGCATCGTTGAATCTGAAAACAACGCCCCCACGTTTGATGAAGAGCTATTGGAGCGGCGCGCGGCAAAGCTTCAAAGCAAACCCATCAAGACTAAGCCCGAAGGCATCGCCACGCCGCAACAGGTCAGCACAACCAGCACATCTTACGTCCGCGATCCGGAAGTACGCGCTTGGGTGCGTCAGCAGGCGGCGGGTATTTGTGAGGGTTGCGGCCTACAGGCTCCGTTTACTCTAGATAACGGCCAGCCATTTCTTGAAGTACATCACGTCAAGCACCTCGCCCAGAAGGGTTCGGATCGCACCACCAATGCTGTAGCCTTGTGCCCCAATTGCCATCAGCGTTGTCACCGGTCGAGCGACCGGGATGAATTCACCGCTGGGCTGTACTCGAAAATCAGTCGATTGATACAGGAGTAAAATCCTGCTGTCACACCTGATGCACGCTTAAAAAATATTAGATAGGACCGAGGCCAACCCGTGAACCCAGACATGCTCGAAGCCGGCCCAGTAGACGCCAAAGTACTCTCCGTCTTTGACTTCGACGGCACCCTGACCCATCACGATAGTTTCGTGCCGTTCCTCAAGTTTGCCTTTGGCCCCGGCGAGTTTTATGGCCGGATGGTCAAGCTGGCGGTGCCTGGGCTGCGCTTTTTGCTGCGGCAGATCAGCCGGGATGAGTTGAAGGCGCAGTTGATCCGCACCTTTATGACTGGGGTGGAGAAGGCGTGGGTGCAGCAGCAGGCTGAGGCGTATTGCCAGCGCTATTGGAGCAAGTTGATGCGCCCCACCGGGTTGCAGTCGGTGGCGGATGAGGTGAAGTCCGGGGCGGTGGTGACCTTGTGTTCGGCATCGCCGGCATTGGTGTTGCAGCCGTTTGCGAATCGGTTGGGGATCAAGTTGATTGGCACTGAGCTTGAGGTGGTCGACGGGGTGTTGACGGGCAAGCTCACGGGGAATAATTGCCGCTGTGAGAATAAGGTGCTGCGGCTTGAGGCGGTGTATGGGGATTTGGGCGAGTATCGGCTGCGGGCTTGGGGCGATACTCGTGGGGATCGGGAGTTGTTGGCGGCAGCACAGGATGCGCATTTTCGGCATTTTCATGCGAAAAAGAAGCGGGCTCGGTTGCAGCGGTGATGCAGGTGGATGGGGGCGGCGGGTGGACCGAGGCGATCCCATCGCTGCCTCGCTGGGGCTCGAGAGCTCCCACATTTTGATCGGTGCAGGGCTGGGTGGCGCACTCGCATGAGGTGCTTGGGGGTCGATGCAGATGGATGGAGTGGGCAGGTAAACCGAGGCGACCCCATCGCTGCCTCGCTGGGGCTCGAGAGCTCCCACATTTTGATCGGTGCAGGGCTGGGTAGCGCACTCGCATGAGGTGATGGGGGTCGATGCAGATGGATGGGGTCGGCAGGTAGACCGAGTCGATCCCTTCGCTGCCTCGCTGGGGCTCGAGAGCTCCCACATTTGAGCTTTGTAGGCTCATTGATCAGTGTTCGGCGGGGGTTTAGATCGGGGCTTTGAGGTCTACGCCCAGGGCTGTGGCGAAGGCTTTTAGCATCGCGCTTCTTGGCGCGTTGTGGCGCAGGATCAGGTTGAATGCGGTGCTCAGGTGAACCTGTTCCGGGCACAGTGCGCGCAGGCGCCCTTCCCTTACCAGTGGCGCGGCGTAGTGTTGGAAGCGGTCGGTGAGGATCAGGATGGCGACGGCTTCCACTTGTGAGGCCGAGGCGGACTGGCTGTCGTAGGTGACGAAGTTGGCCTTGTCGCGGTGGATCGCGTACCGGTGGTTGACCACTTGGTATTGACGCAGCACATCAGGCTTGCCTGCGATTGCGGTGGGTCAGCTTGCCTATACCTGACTTGATACTCCGCTATCGCAGGCAAGCCAGCTCCCACATTTTTGATCTCCGTAATAAAGGATATTTGCGTAATATCCAGCAACTCATCTCACGGATCCGAGCCCCATGAAATTCGACACGGCCTACAGCCTGAGTCTCGACGAAAAACTGTCGATCTACGACGTACGAGATCTGAATTTCGACGAAACCAGCCCTTTCGACTCCGACAAGGACAGTTTCCTGTGCCCCAACGACGAATGCCGCGCAGCGTTCGATGCGGGCAATGCGTTGAGCACCTTCAACGCGAAAAACATCAATTACCAGCGCACGCCGCACTTCAAGAACAAGACCAGCACCCAACACATTGATGGCTGCCGCTATGCCAGCACGCACAAGAGCGCGCCCGGTGAAAGTGACGACGAGCGCGAGGACAATTTCCCATCAGAATTTGTACTGACGCGGCGTCAGTACCCACGCAAAACACCACTCGCGGGCACCGAGGGACACGTCCCGCAGGATCCAACGAAAGCGCCTTCGCCCCGCACCGCCACATCCCACAGCGCCAGCGACACCACCCCGGAAAAAACCAGCGTGTTCGCCCACCCGGTGGAATGCTATGTGTCGAATATCGACGACAAAGACAAGCTCAAGGCCATGCCGCTGAAGATCGGCGAGCACACCGCGACCTACTGGACGTTTTTCAAGAAGGTCGAATACCTGCAAGACAACAAAGGCCTGATCTACTGGGGCAAGATCAAAGCGATCAAGGACTACACCAGCAGCTTTCGCATCGACTTCGAAAAGAAGGTGTGGCTCGACAAGAAGCCCTATTCGGTCAACGTCTACCTGAGCAAAAAACTCATCGAGAACTACCGCAAGCGCAAGGCGTTCCTGGAGCAGATCAAGGCGGCGGTGGACAGTGAACGGGCGTTGTATTGCTTCTTCTATGGTGTGACGCCAGCGTTGCAACAGGTGCCGAGCAAGAAAAACCCCGAGCAGACCTTCGGGGTGTTCAGCGCGAATATCGAAAACCTGGATCACCTGATCATTCGGGAGGCGCCGAGGCTGCAAGGGCATTAGGGGATAGAGCGTGACCGCTGGCTTTGCCGATATTTTTCACGTGCCTGTTGAGCCATCGCCGCGTCCACACCACCCACTGCCATCAACCAGAAAATCAGCATTTCTTCCTCGGGCCAGCCATAGCCCTTTAATCCTGTAATGGTTCTGGGCGTCCGGTTAATGGTCGCGTCATACCGGCGGGTGCTCCAGGGTTGCGTCACAAAGTCGAAATCTTCGGCATCCCATTTGAAAATACGCAGGATTTCGTTGATTTGCCCTTGACTGCTGCGGTCGCCGCGCTGGACCAGGCGATAGGTGTTCCCCAAGTCGCTCAATAGCCGTTCATACGCCTGTGGTTCGATCATATCCAGCACATCACACTTCAAGGCCAGGTCCATGACGCCATCGATCCAGCGATGGGTAAATGCATGCACAAAGCCCGCGTGGTCGGCCTTCTTCATATCGAAGAACAGCATGCTGTAGCGCGTTTTCAAGTGGATCGCCACCAGCACATGCTTACGCTTAACAGTCGCGGCGTGGACCAGCCACTGGTTAGGGTCTGCGTGTAGCCCTTCATCCTCGGCGCTTGGAATCGGCGGCTTTTCAACTGGGGTTATTTTTTTCCCTTTGTGAATGCGGCTGAAGAAGTCGCAGGCGGCCTGCGAGCAATTGAATGTCAGCACTCTGTGCTCCTGTGTAAATTAGTCAGCATTGAGTGTGCCCATTAATCGAGGGGTGGTCGCTCTTCAACCCACTCAAGCTCATAGGGCTGGATGATGGCCTGAAGGCGTTTCTTCGCTGAGCATCGCCAGCTCGGCATCGGTCAGAAGGTCGTGACGCACCATCAACGCCAGACACGAACAGGCCCACGCGCGACTGTAATGGTCAAACATATCGGCCATGTCCCTGTTGCGGTCGTAAATCACGCCGTACAACATTCCTTAGCGAGCATGAGCGGGCAGAGCACCGTGCATGCTGATGGTCTTGGCGTCGGCCAATACGCCCTGGCAAAGCGGTCGAGGGCCAACGCCCTTAACCTTTGAATTTCTTCCAATCGCTTTCAAAAATGGACATCGCGCCTTCCTCTGGTACGCCCAATCGCACCCGGATTTTCCTATTGATACATGAGCGCTGCAACCTCCTGAGCTCATCATGGAGGCCGCAGGGGTAGTCATGATGAAAAATCCAGTTGATGAGCGGTCAAAACAACTGTACAAAAACACAGTATAGTTTGCCCTCCCCCGTCGAACCTGGAGAAACCCCATGTCCTCTCTGGCAATGAGCAATTTCGTAGAACAGCAGATCGTCCTGCATCAATTCACCACCAAACACAGCGTGCAGGCCCGCGCGATGCTCGGTTGGAGCCGCGAAGAACTGGCCCGACAAGCCGGGTTGACGGTGGAAGCGGTACAACGCTTTGAAAGTCAGGGTGATGTGGATGATGACACTCGCCTGGCATTGGCCTTTCGGCTGGAGGCTGAAGGGCTGGTGTTTTTTCCGGGGTTTGCGCCGGGGTGGGGGATGAGTGTGCGCGGAGCGTCACTCAAACCATCAGCGCCTGTGGCTTATGAGGCGGCAGAGTAAATTATTTACTCGCACTCACGCTTATCCCTATTTAGGTATGTCGTCTCATGAGTCCATGGAAGCCACTCCTATGGGTGGGCGGCAGTAAAAAAGATCTTCAGTTGATGCCCGGTTCTGTTCAGGACGTGTTTGGTTTTGCACTGCACCTCGCTAAAGAAGGTGGCAGGCACTCACAAACCAAGGCATTGAAAGGATTTGGTGGTAACGCGGTATTGGAAATTGTCGAAGATTTCGACGGCAGCACTTATCGGCGGGTGGCGGGTCCACTGCGAGCGATTGCGCACCCTGTCGGATGATCGAGTACATGCCATATTCAACGCCAACCATAAGGCCTCTCCAGGGTTCAGAAGTCATCAAGGATCAAGGTTGACCCGTTGACCATTCTAAGAACCCCAGCCCCTTCCAGACGTTAGAACCCTAGCCACTTACAGCGTAAGAGGGGTTAGCACGCCACGTAGTTGATCCTCGCCCCCTCACACGTTAGCGCTGAGCTGTCGATACGCACGCAGCAACGTGGGTAACGCATCACGCGACCACTGAGCGCCATAAAACCAGAGCTTCGTCCCACCTGCCACAGGCACGCTGAACGAGGGATATCCGCTTACGCAAGCGTCATGAAACGCGGCACTTTGATCTTCAGACATCAACGCATCAAGACGATGCCCGGAAACAAGTTCGTCGATTTCATTACGTTGCAGAGTGAATTGGAGGGTGTGATCCTTACGTCGTGCGTTCACCGGCACCAACTGCGCCCCGGCCTGGCGCAGGATATCGAAGGCTCCACGCAGGGCCGCGCTGTGTTCCATGGGCTCATCAAGCACGTAACGGTAAGCGAACCCAATACGCCAACCCGAAAGCAGCTCGGAGGCGGTGAAGGTGGTGTTATTCAGCACAAAGGGGACTTCTTCCATCACCGGCCCTGTGGGATCGATACCACTTAAGGCAATGAGTGATAACGAAGGATCTCGCAGCGACCTCAGATGCGGAGCCAAGGTGTTATAGCCGGGAATTAGCGCGACGCCATCACGGTGCCCGGCGCCGAAGACAATACCGCCCGAGTTTGGCTTATCCGTTTGAGAATGGGTTGATGCGAGCGGCGAACCGACCGGTTCCTCGGTCAAGGGCAATGAATGCCCTATCGGGCACGGCAACCTCATGCACCAATGCACCCCACAATAGTTATCCATCAAAACCTACACCCCCGAGAATAGTCTGCCCGGGATCATCGCACTCCCATCTGACGTTTGTCGCAGAGCTGAAACACCCTGAAAAACCCTTTTTCCAGAACGCTTGGCCTTACCCCGCAGCGTGCTCTTTTACACCCTGAGTTTCCACGTCCAGCCACCACGCATGCCCGCGTTCAGGCTGGTTCAAACTGAACGCCTGCCCCATCGCCGGGGTGGTAATCGACACGTTGCGCTCCCAGGCCAGGGCCATGATGCGGTCGAAGGGTTCGTGCCAGGCGTGGAACGCCAGGTCGAAGGTGCCGTTGTGAATTGGCAGCAGCCAACGCCCTTTCAGGTCGATATGCGCTTGCAGGGTTTGTTCCGGCTGCATATGCACATGAGGCCAGTCGACGTTGTAAGCACCTGTTTCCATCAGCGTCAGATCGAACGGGCCGTAGTGTTCACCGATACGTTTGAAGCCGTCGAAATAGCCCGTGTCGCCACTGAAAAAAATCCGCCGCGCGCCGTCGATCATCACCCAGGAACACCACAGGGTCTGGTTGCTATCAAACAGGCCACGCCCGGAAAAATGCTGGGCCGGCGTGGCGACAAAGCGAATGCCGTCCACCTCGGTGCCTTCCCACCAATCCAGTTGCCGCACTTTGCTGGCGTCCACACCCCACTTCACCAGGATGTCGCCCACGCCCAGCGGGGCGAGAAAGTATCGGGTTTTGTCGGCCAGTTGGACGACAGCCTTGTGGTCGAGATGGTCGTAATGGTTGTGGGAAAGAATCACCGCCTCCAGCGGCGGCAAGTCTTCAAGGCTGATAGGCGGCTGATGAAAGCGCTTGGGCCCGGCCCAACTGAAAGGCGAGGCGCGCTCGGCAAACACCGGGTCGGTGACCCAGAATTTACCGCGCATTTTCAGCAGCACAGTGGAATGCCCCAGGCGAAACACGCTGTGGTCAGGGGCGGCCAGCAGTTGCTCGCGCGTCAGTGGTTGCACCGGAATCTTGCCTACCGGCCGCGTGCTGCGTGGTTTGTTGAAAAGCATGTTCCAGAAAATCCGCAACGTCTTGCCAAAGCCACCGTGTTGCACCGGGGCGTCGTTGCTGAAGTGCCCTTGCGCCTGTTCGGCAGGCTTGAGTGCCGTTGGCGCTGGGTCGAGTCGGCTTGAAATCGTGGCCATAACTGAGTGACTCCTACATTCCGCTCTATAATTACACTGCACAGTGTAGTTTCTAGATTGCAACAAATCCCGGAGCAAGTAAACTACCGAGTGTAATTTTCCTTTTAGAGTCGAACGCCCTCCATGACTGCTCCCCTGCGCCTCACCGACCGTAAACGCGAAGCCATCGTGGCTGCGGCCATCGCCGAGTTTCGGGTTAACGGGTTCGAGGTCACCAGCATGGACAAAATTGCGGCCACCGCCGGCGTTTCCAAACGCACGGTGTACAACCACTTCCCCAGCAAGGAAGAGTTGTTTGCCGAAATCCTCCACCAATTGTGGGCCAGCAGCGTTGCACAACTGGACGTGAGCTACACCAGTGACCGCCCCCTGCGCGAGCAATTGCGCGGCTTGCTGCAAGCGAAGATGAAGATGATGGCAGACGCCAACTTCCTCGACCTGGCCCGCGTCGCGATTGCCGCCACCATCCATTCGCCGGAACGCGCGCAAGATATGGTCAACCGCCTGAGCAAGCGCGAAGAAGGTTTCACCCAATGGGTACGCGCCGCCCAGGACGATGGGCGGCTGCGCTGCACCGACGCGGCCTTCGCAGCCCACCAGATACAAAGCCTGCTCAAGGCCTTCGCCTTCTGGCCCCAGATCACCCTGGGCCAGCCGGTCCTTGACGACGCCAGTCAGGCCAGCGTTATCGAGTCGGCTATCGACCTGTTCCTGGCCGGCTACGAAGTCAGCGCGCCCTGCCCGCAGTAAAAGCCTGTTGCAGGCGCGACATTCCAGGTCGTTTTTAGCCGATTTGCACGCAGTGCTGCGCAAATGGCCTGGAAGGACACTGATTATTGCTACGCGAATAACTGACAATATTCACAACTATTATCCGATCAACGGTTCCAACCGCTGACGCATGCTGTCGTATCTGCAAAAAAGAGCTGACCTGGAACATTATGGAAAACAGACGAGGCAAAGGGCTTTCATTTGCCAGGCGTATCTACAAGCCAAGGATCATCGGCCTGGGCATCGGTTGTATCAGTGTCGCTGGCGCGCTTTACCCTCTGGCAATGCCCGGCTGGGTCTGGGCGTTTCTGCTATTTAACGGTTATATCTGGGCCCACGTGGCCTACCAGCTTTCAACGCGTTCGCAGTTTCCCTTCCAGGCCGAACAACGCAACCTGCTCTACGACTCACTGTTCGGCGGTTTCTGGGCCGCGGCTATCCAGCTCACGCCGCTGACGACGGTGACCATCCTGTCAATGATGACCATGAATAACGTCGCTGCGGGCGGCAAGCGTTTGTTCCTGCGCGGGCTGCTGGCACAGGCCGCCGGCATCGGGTTGGCGTGGGGGCTGTTCGGGATCAAGTTCAACCCCAACGTCAGCCTCACCCAGGTCTACACCTGCCTGCCGATGTTGACGCTCTATCCGATGGCCATCGGTATGGTCTGCTATCAGTTGGCAATCAAACTGTCCGAACACAAACGCGCCCTGAGCGCCCTGAGCCGCACGGACAGCTTGACCGGGTTGCTCAACCACGGCTCCTGGAAAGACCTGCTGCACTTGAAATTCCACAAATGCCAACTGCAACAAAGCCACGCCACCATTGCCCTGATTGATATCGACCACTTCAAGCAGATCAATGACGCCCACGGCCATATCGTGGGGGATGCCGTACTGAGGCAACTGAGCCTGGAACTGCGCAAAGTCCTGCGAGAAAACGACTTGGCCGGTCGTTACGGTGGCGATGAATTCTGTGTGATTCTTCCGCAAATGCCTTTGCAAGCACCCGCGAAGGTCATGGAGCACATGCGCGAAACATTCAGTAACTACCGCAACCCGCAGATACCCGAGCTGCGCGTGAGCCTGAGCATTGGCCTGGCGGACTTCCAGCCCACCTTCAGCGATGCCGCGATGTGGCTCAACGCCGCGGATCGCGCGCTGTACGCGGCCAAGGACACCGGTCGCAACCGAGTGAATGTCAGCGACTATGTAATGGCCCATTCCGCCTAAGTCGTCCTACAACATCTCGTCTGAATTCTCTTACGTCAGCCTGTCGCAATAGCATAATGCCTCCATTGGTCGCTTCCCCTGAAAATGCCCGTTCCGGCGGCGAACTCCTTGACCGACCGATCACTCTGACCCCGTTGTTCCACCCCACTCTGTCAGCACAAGGAAGCTGACAATGAGCAAGTCAACCGTAAGGCCTGGTGCCCTACGGGGGCAGGCGCATATTCATGGATACCTCAGACGCGTGGTTCCCCGAGCCTTCGAACATGCTATTCAACGCCCATAAAAAAACCATCAGTACCCTGCAACACACCAACGCCCAACACGCCAGCCTGCTGGAGGCCATCGAGCGCTCCATGGCAGTGATCGAATTCGACCTGCAAGGCACGGTGTTGCGCGCCAATGACAACTTCCTCAAAACCATGAGCTACCGCGCCGAACAGATCGTGGGCCAGCCTCACCGGATGTTCTGCACGCCCGCCTTCAGCCGCAGCGCCGAGTACAACCAGTTGTGGACGCAATTGCGCAATGGCCAATTCCAGTCAGGCACCTTTGAACGGGTGGCCGGCGATGGCCAGTCGGTGTGGCTGGAAGCCAGCTATAACCCGGTGCGCGATGACACAGGCCAGGTCATCAAGGTGGTGAAGTACGCCATGGACGTCACCCCACGCCTGCAGGCCGAAAGCGAAGCCAATGCCAAGCTGGGCGCCATCGACCGCGCCATGGCGGTGATCGAGTTCAATCTCGACGGCACCATCATCACCGCCAACGACAATTTCCTGCAGCGCATGGGCTACAGCCTGACGCAGATCCAGGGCAAGCATCACCGCCTGTTCTGCAAGCCGGAGCTGGCCAACAGCGCGACATACGACGATTTCTGGAAACGCTTGAACCAGGGCGAACTGTTCAGCGGCCAGTTCGAACGCATCGACAAAAACGGCCAGACGGTCTGGCTCGAAGCCAACTACAACCCGGTGTACGACGCCAGTGGGCGCCTGTGCAAAGTGGTGAAGTTCGCCTCCGACATTACCGCCAAGGTGCAGCAACACACCGCCGATGCCGCCAGCGCCGCCCAGGCTTATCACATCTCCTTGAACACCCGGGACATCGCCGAAAAAGGCGCCAATGTGATCCAGCAAACCGCCAGCGGCATGCGCGAAATTGCCGCTGACATTGACGGCTCTTCACAACTGATCGCCAAGCTGGGCGAGCGTTCGCAGCAGATCACCGCCATCGTCAACACCATCCGCGGCATCGCCGACCAGACCAACCTGCTGGCCCTCAACGCCGCCATCGAAGCGGCGCGCGCTGGCGAGCAAGGTCGCGGCTTTGCCGTAGTCGCTGATGAAGTGCGCCAACTGGCGGCACGCACCAGCGGCTCGACGGCGGAAATCTCCAGCATGATCGCGATGATCCAAGAGGAAACCCGTCAGGCCATCGACAGCATGGAAGGCACTCGCGACCGTGCCGCACAGGGTGTGGAGCTGGCCAACCAGGCCGGGACGGTGATCCTGCAGATTCGCGAAGGCACTGGCGAGGCCGTACAGGCGGTGAGCGCGTTTGCCAATGAGCGGGGCACCAACTGACCCGATCTTCATGTGTTTGGCCCGGGGGCTCGGTCTATAGTGCTGACTAGTCTTACGCTAAGGATTCGAGCCCGCCATGACCCCAGACAAGCCAGACGCCGCCCCCGTCGATCACCTGCGTTTCCACCGAAGCCACGCGCACCTGATGTCGACCTTCGGCAACGACACTTTTGCCCTCAAGGCTGAGGCGTTCGCACGGTTCTTCGGGACGCCGACCTTCCTCGGCGCGCAAACTGTGATCGTGTTGGTGTGGATAGTGCTGAATATCACCGGCATCACCCACTTCGACGTGTACCCGTTCATCCTGCTCAACCTCGCCTTCAGCCTGCAAGCAGCCTATGCCGCGCCGCTGATCCTGCTGGCCCAGACACGCCAGGCCGCCCGCGACAAAGCCCAGTCCGACGCCGATGCCCAGCACCGCGAAGACATCGCCATTGCAAACACCGAGCGCCAGGCCCAAGCGGCGCAGACCACCAAACAGCTGCTGGAACTGCTGGAGCAAAACACCCGCCTGACGGAAATGACCAAGCAACTGACCGAACGCATCGAAAGCCTGACCTGCGAAATGCATGATCAGTTTGTGCGCAAAACCTGAAAGTTTCCCGTGCGAACGGGCTTCTTATGGCGAGCGGGCTTGCCACAGTAAGCCGCTCGCCACAGCTAGCCACTGGGCAACCGCACATGCCGCCCCAGCTCATCAAACAACGTGACCACCGAACGCAGCGCCCGGCAGTCCGGGCGCGTCAGCAGCCACAGTGCGCTATCCCGCCCGGCCAACGCAGGCCCCAACGGTTGCAAGCCATCGCCCAAGAGAAAATCCGGTAACGCCGCCACGCCCAACCCCGCCCGCACCAGTTCGGTGACCGACAACATGCTGTTGCAGCGATAACTGGGGCGCACGCCCGGCAAGTGCTCGCGGCGCCAGGCGACCGTGGGGTGATCGGGCAGGAAGTCGTCCGGCGCGATCCAGGGCAGGTCGGCCAACTCGCGGCCTGCATGCTGGCGCACAAAACCGGCACTGGCGCACACCTGATAGGCCACCGTGCCCAGGCAACGCCCCACAAGGTGCTCCGGCGGCGTCTTGGTCAGGCGCAGAGCGATGTCCGCATCGCGGCGGCTGAGGTTGGCGAAATCATTCGAGGTGCTCAACTCCAGGGTCAACGCCGGGTACTCGGGCATGAACTGCGCCAACGCCGGCAGCAGCAAGCCTTGCAATACTGAGTCGGTGCAGGTCAGGCGCACGGTGCCGCTGATCACTTCACCGCCCTGCTCCACGCCAATGCGCGCCGCTTCCAGGGCCTGTTCGGCGTTTTCGGCCTGCTGCGCCAGGTGACTGGCTAAGCTGGTGGGCAGGTAACCGGCGCGGCTTTTTTCAAACAGGGTCTGGCCCAGGGCCGCCTCCAGCCGCCGCACCGCACGGAACACCGTGGATACATCCACCCGCAATAACGCCGCCGCCCGCGCCAGGGTGCCGCCGCGCACCAAGGCGAGGATCAGCGACAAGTCTGGGTAGTCAATTTGATAGTGCGTGGCTGCATTGAGCATGTGGGCAAACGCCAATTTTTATTGCGTGAGCGCCAATCTATAGTGCGTACCAAGACACAACAAGCCATGGGGCCTACACGATGAAAGCCAGCACCCTGCACCTCGCCCTGATCGGCGACTACAACCCTGACGTGATTGCGCACCAAGCCATTCCCGTGGCGCTGCAACAGGCGGCCGAAGCCCTGGGCCTGAACGTCCACGTGCAATGGCTCGACACAGATTCGCTCACACCCAACACCCAACTGCACCGCTTCGATGGCTTCTGGTGCGTGCCCGCCAGCCCCTACCGCGACACCGACGGCGCACTGCGGGCGATCCGTTTTGCCCGCGAGCACAAGCGCCCTTTCCTCGGCACCTGCGGTGGTTTTCAACACGCGGTGCTGGAATATGCTCGCAACGTGCTGGGCTGGGCGGATGCCGAACACGGCGAACTGGCCCCACAGGCCAAACGCGCGGTGATCACGCCACTCAACTGCGCATTGGTGGAGGCGACCGATACCGTGCGCCTGGTGCCGTACACCCGCATCGCCGAGGCCTACGCCAGCCTGGATATCCATGAAGGTTACCGCTGCCGCTACGGCATCAACCCCGAGTTCGCCAACGCACTGCTTGAAGGCGACTTGATTGCCAGCGGCCACGATTCGGCGGGTGATCTGCGCGCCATGGAGCTGCTGGACCACCCGTTTTTCGTCGCCACCCTGTTCCAGCCTGAACGCGCCGCGCTCAAAGGCACTACCCCGCCGTTGGCGACTGCCCTGCTCCAGGCCTGCCAGGCGCTGGCACGATGATCGCCAACACACCCGCCCCGCCCTACTACGCGGTTATTTTCAGCTCACTGCGCACCGAGGGCGATCAAGGCTACGGCCAGGCCGCCGCGCGCATGCTGGAGCTTGCGCGCGAACAACCGGGGTTTCTTGGGGTGGAATCGGCCCGCGAAGACGGCTTGGGGATCACCGTGTCCTATTGGCAGAGCGAGGCCGCGATACTGGCCTGGAAACAGCAGGCCGAGCATCGCGAGGTGCGCGAGCAAGGTCGCGCCAGCTGGTACTCGGCGTTCCACACGCGCGTGTGCAAGGTGGAGCGGGCGTACGCCTTCCAAAACTGAAATGCTTACCCCTGTGGGAGCCAGCTCCCACCTTTGATCTTTATTGTCTGCAAAAACGACATTCGCTTAGCTGACCAAACTGCGCAGCGCACTGATCTGCGGGATCTCCACTCGGCGCATATACACGCGCAACGGCTCGGTGATGTTGATGCGATCGTCGATGTTCTGGTCCAGCAGCAATTGCAGGCGTTCGCGCGATAAGGTCATCGCGTGGTCGGCGGCCGGCAGCCAGACAAATTCGGCGGTGGGGATGATGCCGTCATCGGCCACGTCCATGCCGAAGGAATCTTCGCTGAAACGTACGATGTACTGGCCAGTTTTGCGGTTCAGGCCGACAAACCCGTGGAGTTGGTCGGCGGCCTGGCAGATAAGCTCGGACGTGATGCGCATGGTAAACCTCACTGAAAAGTCCCACAGGGACTGGAAAGATGGTTTACACGCGTGGCAGAAATCACTGCCCTCTAACGGGGCAATTCGGCCAAGAATACTGCAATGCAGCACAAAAAAACCCAGAAAAATGGCCCGCGCGCACGTTAATGTCGGTTTGGTGATAGCGCCTTTCGCAATCAATTGTTAAAAAGGATGCCTTCTCAAAGTTACCTCCACGAAAGGACTTCGCTTATGCCTGTCACGTTTTCCAAGAGCGCCCTGCTGCTCGCGCTGATGCTCGGCCTTGGCCAAGCGCAGGCTGGCGACCCGATCAGCCCGGCTGAATTGTCGACAAACGAAGGCATTCCGTACCCGGCCGTCATCGCCCACCGCGGCGCGTCCTACGACGCCCCCGAATCCACCGCCGCTTCCTACAAGCTCGCACGCGACCTGGGTGCCGACTACCTGGAAATGGACCTGCAGCGCAGCAAGGACGGCGTGCTGTTCGCCCTGCACGACAACAACCTGCAGCGCACCACCGACGTTGCCACCAAGTTCCCGGAGCGCAAAGACGCCCCGGCCAACGAATTCACCTGGGCTGAATTGCGCACCCTGGACGCCGGCAGCTGGTTCAACACTGCCTACCCAGACCGCGCGCGCCCTGCTTTCGTCGGCCTGAAAATCCAGAGCCTGGACGAAATCATCAAGATCGCCGAAGGCAACCCGCAGCACAAACCCGGCCTGTACATCGAGACTAAAGAGCCCAAGCAGTTTCCGGGCATCGAAGCCGACCTGAAAAACAAGCTGCTGGACAAAGGCTGGTTGAGCTCCGCCGGTTCCAAGCTGGGCAAGAGCAACACCGGCGTTGGCCAGGGCAAGGGCCGCGTCGTGCTGCAAACGTTTGAGAAAGACAGCTTGAGAGAGCTGCAAAAAGAAATGCCCAACACCCCGAAAATTCTGCTGTTGTGGGTCGGCCCAGGCAGCATCGAACCGAAGTCCGCGCAGACCTTCGCCGAGTCCGGCGAGCCGACCAAGGCCGCCTACTACGCCAAGCAAGAGCCGAAAGACGCCGCCGAGTTCGAAAAATGGGTCGACGAAGCCAAGAGCCTCGGCGCCATCGGCACTGGCCCATCGGCCGAGCTGACCAACCATGGCGACCAGAGCTACACCGACCTGGTGAAGCCTGAGATGAACAAGCTGACCCACGACAAAGGCCTGCTGGTGCACGTCTATACCGTCGATGAGCCGGTGGACTTCGAGAAAGTGATGAAAGCCGGCGTCGATGGCATCTTCACTAACCGCGCCGCCGAGCTGCTGAAGTTCTACAAGCGCTGGCCGTCGTCGAGTGTGCAGGACCTGCTCAAGGACAACGGCTACTGAGTGAAACCCGAATGGTCAGGTCGCCTGTGGTTGGGGCGTGATTACGGCCTGATCCTCGGCGAGCTGGGGCGCACCGCGCCCCACGCGCACTATGCCCATCAGTTATTATTCTGCCCCGGCAAGCCGGTCACGGTCAGCCTTGATGGCCGTGTCACCACGGCCCATCGCCTGTTTATCCCTTCGCGACACAGCCACGCCATTCTCGCGAGCGAGGGTGAGGTGTTGATGCTGTATGCCGAGCCTGCCCGCTTTGCGGCCCAAGCCTTGGAACGCCTGTTGATCGATGCGCAACCGTGCCTCGAAACGCTGGACGTGCACCTGCGCCAATTACCCCGACGCACCCTCATCGACCCGCGCGTGGAGCGGGCACTGTCAGCCCTGGATCAACACCTTAGCGGCAAGGTTTCTGCCCAGGCACTGGCACACGCCGCACACCTGTCATTGAGCCAATTGGAACGCCTGTTCACTCACCAATTGGGCTTGCCCGTGCGCCGCCTGGTGCTGTGGCGAAGAGTGCGCGCAGCCCTGCGCCTGGCGCTGGCCGGCAGCAGCTTGACCGAGGCCGCGCACACTGCGGGCTTCGCCGACTCCGCGCATTTTTCGCGGACCATGAAGCAGATGTTTGGCGTGACGGCGGGCGCGTCGCTGCGCCAGTTGGACGTGCGCCTGTTAGCGTAGTGCGTCCGGCAACGGCGGTTCTTGGCTATCGCGCACCGGCATAAACGGCTCGCGCAACTGCGCCACATACGCCAGCGGGAAATCCGGCCGGCTGCCAATCCCCAGGTCGCCTGGGCCCATGCGATAGGCCTCGCGGTAAAACGCCGTGCCCAGCAGCCAATCCCACAGGTTGAAGAACAGCCCGAAGTTCACATCCCCAGCCCGGCCATACTTCATGTGATGGAACCGATGCACCGGCGCCCAGGCGAACACCCAGCGCAACGGCCCCAGGCGCATGTCGACGTTGGCGTGCTGCAACAACAGTTGAATCGCGATGGCCAACGCCAGTAGCTGCGCAACCTCCACCGAAATCCCCAAGAGGATCAGCGGCAGCAAGCCTGCCGTGGCCTCCAGTATCTGATGCAAGGGATGCTTCATCAGCCCATTAAAACCATAGAGCCGCTGCACGCTGTGGTGCACCGCATGCAAACGCCAGAGTGGCGCAACCCGGTGGCTCGCGTAATGCATCAGGGTGATGCCGGCATCGGCAAGGACGATGGCCAGCAGCAATTGCGCCCACATCGGCCAGCCACTCGGCCAAATGCCTTCGAACGCCAGCAGGCCGGTGAGCCACGGCAGTATCAACAGGCCCAGGGCGTTCAGGCTTTCGTTGACCAGCGCGTGGAACGTATCGCGGCGTCGATCGCCGAGGCTGCGATTCCATTGCGGCTCATAGGGCAGCCAATGTTCGGTCAAAAATGACACGGCCAGCGCTGTCGCAAACACCCACACCAGCGCATCGGGTTGCCACAGCCCCCATCCCACAAATCCCAGCAGGAATACAGGCGCGTAAAGCCAAGCCACTAAACGTTTCATCCGAGTCTCCCTTTAAGTGAGCCCCCAGCATGAAAGCCGCCAGGCACAGCGGATTGAACAAATGGCGCAACTAGTTGAAATAATTAAGGGTGAGTTAAGTTGCGCTGGTTAACCTGAGCCCACTTAAACAGCTCACCGAAGAAGGACACACACCATGAAAACCCTGACTGCTCTGTTCGCCGCTACCGCCCTGACCCTGACCGCCGGCCTGGCCCAGGCGGATGTTCGTCCGGATCACATTGAAGGCCTGCTCAAGTCCGGCGCCGTGATGCCTTTTGAGCAACTCAACACCAAAGCCGTCGCCACGCACCCTGGCGCCACCATCACCGACACCGAGCTGGACCACAAAAACGGTGTACTGGTTTACGAAGTTGACGTCACCGACACCGCTGGCAAACGCTTTGAAGTGAAGCTCGACGCCAAGACCGGCGCCGTGCTGGAAAACAAGCAAGACACCTGAGTTCCAGCGCCAAAAAAACCGCGCCACTGTTTAAGTGGCGCGGTTTTTTTATGCCTGCTCGAAACCAAGCGCTGGAAAAGTACCCAGCTAGTTAATGAAATTACACTTACAACGCGCAAGGTCGCTAGAATCCCACTCATTGGTCTGGGCGCTCCGCTCACCTCCTTGCGTAACGAGATCGCTGCATGGCGCAGAAAGCCGTCGACATCGCCACCATTGGCCGCATCAGTGCCGTACCCGCGATGCTCAAAGTCATCAGCGACATGACCGGCCTGCGCTTTGCCGCCGTGGCCCGGGTGACCGAGGACACTTGGACCGCCTGCGCCGTGTTCGACCAACTGGAGTTCGGCCTCGATGTCGGTGGCGAGCTGGACCTGACCACCACGATCTGCCACGAAGTTCGCGGCTCCCACGTGTCGGTCGTGATCGACAAGGCCAGTGAAGACCCGCTCTACCACGACCATCACACCCCGCGTATGTACCAGTTTGAAAGCTACATCTCGGTGCCGGTGTTCCGCACCGACGGGCGCTTCTTTGGCACCATCTGCGCCCTCGACCCTAACCCCGCAGAGCTGCGCAGCAGCACGATCCAGTCGACCATGGAGTCGTTTTCCCGGGTGCTGTCCTTGCAGATCGAAGCCGAAGAAGCCCTGCAAACCACCCAGGCGCAATTGCAGGAAGAACGCGGCACGGCCGAGCTGCGCGAGCAGTTCATTGCGGTGCTTGGGCATGACTTGCGCAACCCACTGTTCGCCATCAACTTCGGTGCCGAGCGGTTGCTGCGCAAATACCCCAACCCGGCGACCGACCCGCTCGTGCGGCATATCCTTGCCAGCGGTCGACGCGCTTCGCAACTGGTCGAGGATGTCTTGGATTTCGCCCGCGGGCGCATGGGTAACGGCATTCCGCTGAATATCAGCGATTGCCAGGGCCTGCAGGATGCGTTGCTGCATGTGGTGTCGGAGGTGCAAAGCGTGCACCCGCAGCGCGTGATTCATGCCCAGATCGGCAACCTTCAAGGGGTAAAAGGCGATCGCGATCGACTGGCACAGTTGCTGTCCAATCTGGTGGCCAACGCTGTCCACCACGGCAGCAAGGATGGCCCGGTGGAAGTCACGGCGCTGATTGAGCACGGCCACCTCAAACTGACGGTGAAAAACACCGGGCAGATCAGCGAACAAGCCTTGCCCCGGTTATTCCAACCCTACTCACGCCCGGTGACCAACACGCCCCAGGCCGGCCTTGGCCTGGGGTTGTATATCGTCAAGCAGATCGCCCAGGCTCACGGGGGTGAACTGAGCGTGTCCACTGATGAGCAGCACGGCACCGTGTTCAGCTTCAGCCTGCCGATAGGCTGATCAGGCGCCCAAACGCGCCGTCACTTCATTCAGCTCAGCCGACAAACCACGCAGGTTCTGGCTCGCCGCTTCAGTGCGCTGCACGTTGTCCATGTTCGCCGTGGCCACCGTGGTGATCTGGGTAATATTGCGCGAGATATCCTCGGCCACCGAGGTCTGCTCTTCCGCGGCCGTGGCGATCTGGCGATTCATGTCACGGATCGCCTCCACGGCCTGGGTGATGTGATTAAGCATGGCACCGGCCTGGGAAACTTTTTCCACGCTGTCATCACTGCAGGACTGGCCGCTGACAATCGCCTCGGCCGCATCCACCGCACCGGTTTGCACCGCGTGAATAATCTGGTTGATCTCGATGATCGACGCCGCCGTGCGTTGCGCCAGGCTGCGCACTTCATCGGCCACCACCGCAAAACCACGGCCCGCCTCACCCGCCCGCGCCGCTTCAATCGCGGCGTTGAGCGCGAGCAGGTTGGTCTGTTCGGCGATCCCACGGATCACCTCGAGCACCTTGCCGATGCGCACGCTGTCGGTTTCCAGGCGGCGGATGATGGTGCCGGTGTTGAGGATTTCATTGCGCATCTGGCCGATGGTGGCGATGGTGACCTTCATCACTTCCCCGCCTTCGCGGGCCGAATGATCCGCCTCGTCGGCGGCGCGCGAGGCACTGGCGGCGTGGCGGGCAACTTCTTGGGCAGTGGCGGACATCTCGGTCATGGCCGTGGCCACTTGGT
Organism: Pseudomonas sp. YeP6b; assembly: GCF_025642995.1. Taxonomy (NCBI): domain Bacteria; kingdom Pseudomonadati; phylum Pseudomonadota; class Gammaproteobacteria; order Pseudomonadales; family Pseudomonadaceae; genus Pseudomonas; species Pseudomonas sp. YeP6b. Next base: position 5,376,804 of record NZ_CP080090.1, read on the forward strand.
CGGTGCGGTTGAATTGTTCGTGGGTGCCGTTTGCCATCTGCCCGGCAATCGAACTCAACTCGCCGCTGGCGCTGACCAGTTCGGTGGCGCTGCGCTGCAAGCGGCTGAAGGTTTCGGCGAGGAAGTCACGCAAGGTATTGGCGGCGGCCGCCAAGTGGCCCAGTTCATCCTGGCGGCGACTGGCGACGCGTTCGGCAAACCGGCCGTGACTCAGTTGCGTCACGTAGTCGATCAAGCCACGAATCGGCAGGATCAGGTTGCGGTTGATCAACCACAAGCTGAACAGGCCGATCAACACACCCGACAGCAACATGATTGCCAACCCCACCATGACCGTGCGCTCGGCATAGGCGCTGATGGCTTGGGATTGCTGGCTGCCCTGCGCGCGCAAGTCACTGACCAGCGCGCTCATCTGGTCGCTGGTGGCGCGGTCCACACCTTTGACGGCGGTGTCGCCGACAGTCGGGTCGCCACCCGCCGCTACGTAGGCATCGCGCCCCTTTTGGTAAGCCACACCCAACTGCAGGTGTTCCTGGCGCAGGCTATCAATGCGCCGGCTCAGGCTTGGGTCGTCCTGGGTCTGGGTGACCAACCGAGTGAGGATGCCCTGCACATCGCGTTGCCGGTCCTGGAACTGGCCCCAGTATTTCTCCATGTCCTGGGGCTGTTTGCCGCGTAGCAGGACGTTTTTCCACTCCTGCACTTGTACCTTGAATTGCAGGTTGGCTTCATCAATCAGTTGAGACGTGAGCAAGGGCCCTTCGATCAAACTGCGATAACTTTGCACGCCGTTAGAGAGGAAGTTGAAACAGGCCAGGGCGATCAACAAGATCGCAAGCAGACTGCCACCGAGCAGCGACAAAATTTGTGCTCTCAAGGAAGTACGCAAAATGTTCATGGGGAAAGCCTCAAAACAAGGAAAAAGGTGCAAGCACGCCATAACATCCCTGTCATCAAGGCTCAGCCCATTCGCAGCGGGCCTTGTGCTTGGAGTCGGCCGTGCTAGAGGCTTCTTTAAGGATTCCAGACCGACGGTCAATAAAATGTCATCTCCAGGAAATACATCATAACCCGTCACAAAATTGTCAAATTACCTTGCAATGATTCGCCCACGCGAACCTGTGAAACGTCCTACAGGCGCTTTCTCTGCGAGCCTCCATGAACCACAGCATCGACCACGGCCACCAGGATCCCGATCTGTTTGGCCTGCTTTACGGTTTCCGTTTTCGCCCCGGAGAAAAAGGCGAGCAGATTGATTCAGCCACCGCGCTGGCGGCTTTGCAGGCACCACAAGACCCGGAAGAATTCCTTTGGCTGCACCTGAACCTGGCTCACGCCGCGTGCGAGCGCTGGATGCAGACGCACCTGTCGTTGCCGGATGAGTTTTTTGAAGCGCTGCACGAAGGCTCACGCTCCACGCGTATCGAACACGTCGACTCGGCCTTGCTGGCGGTGGTCAACGACGTGGTGTTCAACTTCAGCAGCATGGTCTCCTCGGATATTTCCACGCTGTGGGTGTGCGCCCGCAGCCGCTTGCTGGTGAGTGCGCGCCTGCAACCGTTGCACTCGGTGGACAAATTGCGCTCGTCGGTGAAGGCCGGTGAACGCTTTCGCTCGCCACTGGAACTGCTGGTGCATTTGTTGCGCGACCAAGGCGAAGTGCTGACGCAGATCGTGCGTAAGACCAGCCTCAGCGTCGACCATATCGAAGACCAGTTGCTGTCTTCGCGCCTGTCCACCAACCGCGCCGAACTGGGTGCCGCGCGCCGAGTGCTGGTGCGTCTGCAACGCCTGCTGGCGCTCGAACCGGGCTCGTTGCTGCGCCTGCTCAATCGCCCGCCGCAGTGGCTGCAAAAAGAAGACGTGAAGGAGTTGCGCAAATCCACCGAGGAGTTTGCGCTGATCATCAACGACCTGACGGCCCTGGGTGAGCGCATCAAGTTGTTGCAGGAAGAGATCGCCGCCAACCTCAACGAGCAAAGCAACCGCACGCTGTTCACCCTCACGGTGGTGACGGTACTGGCATTGCCGATCAATATCATTGCCGGTTTTTTCGGCATGAACGTGGGGGGTGTGCCGCTCTCGACTGACCCGGAGGGGTTTTGGATTCTGGTGGCGTTGGTGGCGACGTTTACCTTGATTGCCGGGCGCTGGGCGTTTCGCAAACGCAAAGATTACTGACCTTGGCATGCAATCAAACTGTGGGAGCTGGCTTGTGTGGGAGCCGCCGAGCTTGCCCGCGATGCAGGCACCTCGGTCTTTCAGAGACGCCGCGGTGATGCTATCGCAGCATAGGTATCTACACATTTTTTTATGGGTCGAGTTCTTTGGTTGTCGTGGGGGCGCTGGGTGCATATCCGTTATTTGGGTAACGGCTGCTATGGGTTCCGCCCTTACGGCGGGTCACTTTTGGAAAAGAGCCCCAAAAGTAACCAAAGGGCTCTTGCCCCACCCACTCGGCACCTCGCCTAGGCTCGGTGTGCCCTCACCCCGGCTTTGGACCGTGGGCCGCCGCCATGGGCCATCCTTGGCCCATCGCGGCTAAACCGGCGTCCTGCCGGTTTACCCCAGCTCCAAAGCCTGCGTTCGGCCAGCGTGGTTAACGGGGCGCCTAAGATCAAGATCAAAAGCAAGAGCACGGCGGCCTAGTAGCCGACCTGAGTGGTTAGGTCAAAAGCGAAGCCAAGGCGGCCTGACAGCCGACCTGATATTTGAAACTGAACTCAATCTAATGTGGGAGCTGGCTTGCCTGCGATGCAGACACCTCGGTCTATCAAGTACACCGAGTTGATGCCATCGCAGGCAAGCCAGCTCCCACAGAAAAGCAGAGCACTGCGGTGCTGGCAGTCGAACTCGGTCAAAATTGTGGGAGCGGGCTTGCTCGCGAAGGCGGTGGGTCAGCCAGCTCATGTGTAACTGACCCACCGCCTTCGCGAGCAAGCCCGCTCCCACATTGGGATCTCAGTACATCTGGCAGAGAGTGCACTGCCTTGCTTTTGCTGTGCTTCTGCCCTGCTTTTGCTTCTACCACTCAGGTCGGCTACTAGGCCGCCGTGCTCTTGCTTTTGATCTTGATCTTGATCTGAGGCGCCCCGTTAACCACGATGGCCGAACGCAGGCTTGAATCCGTGGGTAACCCGGCAGGACGCCGGGTTAGCCGCGATGGGCCAAGGATGGCCCATGGCGGCGGCCCACGGATTCAAGCCGGAGTGAGGGCATGCCGAGCCTAGGCGAGGCACCGAGTGGTGGGGCGAAGACCTTTGCTTACTTTTGGGTCTTTCAAAAGTGAGCCGCTGTAAGAGCGGAACCCTAAGCAGCCGTTACCGCAGCAACGGATATGTACTCACATCTACCTAAAACCCCGTCAAAAACTTAGCGCAACACAAAAAGTTGCGTAGATACCATGCTCATCGCGGGCAAGCCAGCTCCCACATTGATTGCACTCTGACATTAGTTTTGCGGGGGTTTGTAGACCAGTGGCACACCCAATTCCCTAAACACTGACTTACCGCAGCATCTCTGTAACATTCTGCAATGATCATCAACAACATCCTCCTCACACTGGATGCTCCGGCATGGCCACCCCTTCCCTGACTGCCTCCACCACCGCCTCATACGCAGACCCCAAACCCCAGCTGGACAAGAAACCCGGCCTGGTGACGGTGATCATTTTCTTCGCCGTACTTGCCATGGGCCTGTTGTTCACCGCCTACAGCCTGATGCACGACATGCACGAACTGGGCACGGTGGTGACCACCTGGACGCCGTTCCTGCTGCTCGGCGTGGCGCTGTTGATCGCCCTGGGTTTCGAGTTCGTCAACGGCTTCCACGACACCGCCAACGCGGTGGCAACGGTGATCTACACCAACTCGCTGCCGCCGCATTTTGCAGTGGTGTGGTCGGGCTTTTTCAACTTCCTCGGCGTGCTGCTGTCCAGCGGTGCAGTAGCGTTCGGCATCATTGCCTTGCTGCCAGTCGAGCTGATTTTGCAGGTGGGTTCCTCAGCCGGTTTTGCGATGATCTTTGCCCTGCTGATCGCGGCGATCCTCTGGAACCTCGGCACCTGGTGGCTGGGCTTGCCGGCCTCGTCGTCGCACACCCTGATCGGCTCGATCATCGGCGTGGGCGTGGCGAATGCCTTGATGCATGGGCGTGACGGCACCAGCGGCGTGGATTGGAGCCAGGCGATCAAGATTGGGTATGCCTTGCTGCTCTCGCCGCTGATCGGCTTTGCCTTTGCCGCCTTGCTGTTGCTGGCCCTGCGCGCCTTTGTGAAAAACCGCTCGCTGTACAAAGCACCGAAGGGCGATACCCCGCCGCCTTGGTGGATTCGCGGCATGTTGATCGTCACCTGCACCGGCGTGTCGTTCGCCCACGGCTCCAACGATGGCCAGAAAGGCATGGGCCTGATCATGCTGATCCTGGTCGGCACCCTGCCGATGGCCTACGCACTGAACCGCACCATGCCCGCCGAGCAGTCCTTGCAGTTCGCGGCGGTGGCTGAAGTGACCCAGGTGGCGTTGATGAAAAGCGCGCCGCAAGCCTTGCCCGGCGACCCGCGGCCGATTCTTTCGACCTACGTGCGCACCAAGGAAGCCACCCCGGAACTGGTGCCAGCCCTCGCCGCCCTCGCCGGCCAGATCGGTGATGAAGTCAAAGGCTACGGCTCCCTAGCCAAAGTCCCCGCCGAAGCGGTCGGCAACGTGCGTAACGACATGTACCTGAGCAGCGAAACCATTCGCCTGATGGACAAGGGCAAGGTCGGCAACTTCGATGCCGACACCCAAGGCAAGCTGCAATTGTTCAAGCAACAGATCGACAATTCCACCCGCTTTATTCCACTGTGGGTGAAGATCGCCGTGGCCATCGCCCTCGGGCTGGGCACCATGGTCGGCTGGAAGCGCATCGTGGTGACGGTGGGCGAGAAGATTGGCAAGACGCACCTGACGTATGCCCAAGGCGCCTCGGCCGAGACGGTGGCGATGCTGACGATTGGCGCAGCGGATATGTTCGGGTTACCGGTGTCGACCACCCATGTGCTGTCGTCGGGTGTGGCCGGGACCATGGTGGCGAATGGCGGTGGGTTGCAGATGAAGACCATCCGCAATCTGCTGATGGCCTGGGTGCTGACGTTGCCGGCGGCGATTCTGTTGTCGGGCAGTTTGTACTGGCTGTTCACCAAACTGTTCTGACACAACACAGATCAAACTATGGGAGCTGGCTTGCCAGCTCCCATAGGAGTTTTAGGGTGTGTCAGGAAGTAAAGAGGCCAGCCATGGCCTTCAGCCGCTTCTTGTACACCCGCCGCGCCTCCAACGCCTCCTCCAGGCTGACCGCCACAAACCCCGCCCTTTGATTCGGCTGCATCTGCCCGATCAAATCCAGATCCGCACTGATCACCGTGCCAATCATCGCGTAACCGCCGCCCGACACCGCATCCCAGTGCAACACAATCGGCTCCAACCCCGCCGGCACCTGAATCGAGCCAATCGGGTAGCAACTGTCGACGATGTTCGACGGATCCGACCCCGCGCCAAACGGTTGCTCGCGTGGCTGAAAGCTCAACGCACTGCCGCCCTTGAAGCGATAGCCGATACGGTCCGCCTCCGAGCCCACCGTCCACGGCTCGGCAAAAAAGCTGGTTTTCGCGCCATCCGTCAGCCGGTCGTAATACAGCCCCGGTACCACGCGCAACGTCACGTCGCCGCCGACTGAGCGACGCAACGCCATCGGCAAACTATTGCCTGCGCACGCCTGCCCGCTGGCCTCGCCAATCGGCAGTTCATCGCCTTCCTGCAAGCGCCGCCCCTGAAACCCGCCGAGTGCGCCAAGGGTGTAGGTCGAGCGGCTGCCGAGCACCAGCGGCACATCAATGCCACCCGCCACCGCCAGGTACGTGCGCGCGCCCGCCTTGGGAAACTCAAAGCGCAACACCTGCCCGGCGCGCACTTGGAAGGCGGTGTCTTGGTGCACCACTTCGCCGTCCAGGCGCGGCGACATCAGTGCACCGCTGAGTGCCACCAACGCGTCCTGCTGAAACTGCAACTCGGGGCCAATCAACGTGCATTCCAAACCCGCCGCGCCGAGCGGATTGCCCACCAGATGGTTGGCCGCGCTCAATGCGTATTGGTCCAGCGCACCCGATGGCGGAATGCCCAGGTGGTAATAGCCTTCACGGCCAAGGTCCTGCACGGACGTGGCGAGGCCGGGTTTGAGCACCTTGATCATGCCAGCGCCTCCTGCAGGGTTTTCGGATAGCCGATGGGGTCGGCGAGAAAGGCATCGAGGGAAAATTCCACCGGGCGGATGCGCAGGTCGAAACGCCCGGCGTCCACCTCGGCAACCGCCAGGTCATAGGCGTCACGGTCCATGGGTTTGAACTGCACAATGTCGCCGGGGCGGAAGAACACCATGTGTTCCTTGAGGTACGCCAACTGCTGCGCCGGGTCGTAGATCGGCGCAGGGGTCACGCCGAACATCTGGTAACCACCGGCGCCGCGTACCGAGTAGATACAACCAAAACAGCCGCCATGGCCGAGGGTCAGTTTGGGCGTGTCGGTGCGCGGGCGCAGGTACTTGGGCACCTGCAATTGCCGCTCGCGCTCGACCATCTGGAACATGAACGGCAGGCCCGCGACAAAACCGACCATCGACACAAACCACGGCGCGCCACTGTGAGCGGCGATAAACGCGTCCACATCGGCCAAACCGTTGATGCGCGCGGCGTACTCCAAGTCAGTGGCGCTGGGGTCTTGATGGCGGTCGCGAAAACGCATCAGCGTCTCATGGGTCCAGGGGTCGTTGTAGAGCACCGGGATTTCGATGATGCGCGTGTGCAAGGTGCGTTCGGCAACGGCCTGGGCTTCGGCGCTTTGCACGGCGTCGAGCAGCACATGCGGCGCGATGCGGTCGGGGTCGAAGCGGATCTGGAACGATGCATTGGCCAGGCACACGTCCAGCACACCGTCCAGCGCCAGTCGCTCCACGGCGCGGGTCACGGCCATGCCTTTGAAAAAAGCCTCCAGGGACATGCTGTCGCTGACCTCGGCAAACAGGTGTTCATCAGCGCCGAAGCTATAGCGGATGGGGGTCGTTTGAGCCATGTCTGTTCCTCTTGGAATCATTGTAGAAAGGCAGGCAAAAAGGGCTGTTTCAATCTTATTGGAGAGCTCTCTTATTGAAGAGCTCTGACTTCAATGCCCGCCTGGTCCAAGGCTTCGCGGGTGGCTTCCACCAGTTCCAGGGCGCCGGGGGTGTCGCTGTGCAGGCAGATGGAATCGAATTCGATCATCAGGTCTTCGCCTTCCACGGTTCGCACCAACCCCGTCTGACAAGCACGCAGGACCCGTGCCGCAACCGTTGCCGGGTCCAGCGCGCGCACAGTGCGGGTAAACACGATGGAGCCGCTCAGGTCGTACTCACGGTCGGCGTAAAACTCGCGCACCACCGGTTGCCCGAGTTCTTTGGCAACGCGCCAGATCACCGAGTTGGGCATGCAATACAGCAACAGCGTCGGCTCGATGAGTTGCAGATTTTGCACCAGCAATCGCGCGGCTTCTTCGTCACGGGCCAGGTGCATGTAGAGCGCGCCGTGGGGTTTGATGTGTTGCAGGGCCACGCCTTGAGCGCGGGCGATTTCGCGCAGGGCGCCGAGCTGGTAGAGCATGTCGTCCACCAGTTCCTGGGCCGGAGCGTTGATATGCCGACGGCCAAAACCCACCAGGTCGCGAAAGCCCGGATGCGCGCCGATAGCCACGCCCAGTTGCTTGGCACGCGCGACGGTGCGGCGCATGGTGCCGGGGTCGCCGGCGTGGAAGCCGGTGGCGATGTTGGCTGAGCTGATGTAGGCCATCAGTTCCGCGTCAACGCCATCGCCGATGGTCCAAGGGCCGAAGCCTTCGCCCATGTCTGAATTGAAATCCACTGCCTGCATTGGGGCTGCTCCGCCAAAGGGTGATGGCTGAAAGTAGGCTGACGCTTGACCCCTTGGGAAGATCTATTATCAGATGGGCCATCTTCTGAAAATCAGATACACACAGATCGTTCCTATGCTCCGCGTGGGAATGCCTCTTGTGACGCTCTGCGTCACGCATTGGGACGCTCTGCGTCCCTGGGCTGCATTTCCACGCAGAGCGTGGGAACGATCTGTTATCGGAGTGTTGAATGTCATTGACCCTGCGCCAAATCCGCTACTTCGTCGCCACCGCCGAGATCGGCCAGATTTCCCAGGCGGCGATTCACCTGAACATCTCCCAGTCGGCGGTGACCACGGCAATCAAGGAGCTGGAAGCGATGCTCGGCGTGCAGTTGTTCGTGCGCTCGGCCCAAGGCATGAACCTGACCGACGCCGGGCGGCATTTTCTCAACCGTGCCTATGTGATTGTGCGCAGCGTGGACGACGCGCTGAACAGCCCGCTGCCGGACTACCGCGCCAGCGGCGTGCTGCGGGTGGCGGCCAGTTACACGGTGCTCGGCTACTTCCTGCCACATCACTTACAGCGCATGGAACACTGGCATCCGGACGTGACCATCGAGGTCTTCGAACAGGAGCGCCAGGCCATCGAACAGGGCCTGCTCGACGGCCAGTTCGACATGGCCGTGGTGCTCACCGCCAACCTCACTCACGCGGATATCGTCTCAGAAATCCTGTTCAATTCGGAGCGGCGCCTGTGGCTGCCCAGCCATCACCCGTTGTGCGAACGCGGCGCGGTGAGCCTGGCCGATGTGGCGCAGGAACCCTACATCCTGCTCACCGTCGATGAAGCCGAACACAGCGCCATGCGTTACTGGGAACAGGCCGGGCAAACGCCAGAGGTGCGGCTGCGCACCAGCTCAGTGGAGGCGGTGCGCAGCATGGTCGCCAATGGCAGCGGCGTAGCGATTCTGTCAGACCTGGTGCATCGGCCCTGGTCACTGGAAGGCAAGCGCATCGAAACCCTGACCGTGACCGACCCGGTAACGCCCATGAGCGTGGGCCTGGCGTGGCACCGCGAGCGTACATTTACCCCGGCGATGCAGGCGTTTCGGGATTACTTCCACGACGCGTTCCTGGCGCCACAGCAGTTGTCAGCGCGGCGTTAGAGCTGGGATTGCAACGTGGCGGCCAGCCACGCCATAAACACTCGCACCCGTTGTGGCAGATGCCGTTGCCCGGCATAGAGCAACGACACGTCCAACGCCGGCGCGGGGTAGTCGGGCAACACGGACACCAGCACACCACTGTCGAGCAAATCGCGAATCCCCAGGACCGGCACTTGAGTGATGCCGAAGCCACCCAGGCACGCCGACTTGTAGGCATCGGTGCTGTTGACCGTGACGCGCCCGGCCATCGGCACGCGGTGCACCTTGTTGCCCTGCTGGTATTCGAACCCCGCTGAACGTGAACCCAATGGCCGCACGTAGTGCACCAATTGGTGATGCGCCAGGTCGGCCAAGGTCTCGGGCATGCCATACCGCTGAACGTATTCGGCGCTGACACAGTTGATCATCGGCATGCTGCACAGCAACCGCGCGACCACCGACTGGTCGGGCTGCGCGCCGACGCGCAACACGCAGTCGAACCCTTCGGCAAGCAGGTCGACCTGGCGGTCGGTGGTGCTGATTTCCAGCTCGATCAACGGGTGTGCATGCATAAAATCGGGCAGGCGCGGCAGGATCAAGTCCCGCGCCATCACGTTGGGCATGTCCACGCGAATGCGCCCGCTGAGTTGCGCTTCATCCTGGCGAAACAAGCCTTCAAGTTCCTCCATGTGCGCGAGCACATCCTTGCTGCGCTCATACAGCACGCGCCCGTCCTGAGTGGCTTGCACCTTGCGCGTGGTGCGTTGCAGCAGGCGCGCGCCGAGCAGTTCCTCCAGCGCCTGCACATGCTCGGACACGGTGGAGCGCGGCAGGCCCAGGCTCTCGCCCGCCTGGGTGAAACTCGACAGTTCAGTGACCCGCACGAAGGTGCGCAACAGCTCCAGCTTGTTCATGGGATTGTTCGCCTTATCCGGCCAGTGATTCCGATATCACCCTGTTTATCACGTAACAGCCGGACAAATACACTCAGTCCCACATCAACGCCGAGGACTGCACCATGACCCGTAAAATCGCACTGATCACTGGCGCCAGCCGCGGCCTGGGCAAAAGCGCCGCGCTGCACCTAGCCGCACAAGGCGTCGACATCATCGGCACTTACCACAGCGCTGCGGGCGAAGCCCAAGCGGTGGTGGAACAGGTTGAAGCCTTGGGTGGCCGCGCCACCATGCTGCAACTGGATGTCAGTCAGAGCGGCAGCTTCAATGCTTTCGTCGGCCAAGTCGCCACGCTGCTCAAGGGTGTTTTCGCACAGGATCACTTCAACTTTCTGATCAACAACGCCGGTATCGGTACCCACGCCAGCTTTGCCGACACCACCGAAGAACAGTTCGACCGCCTGGTGGCCATCCACTTCAAGGCGCCGTTTTTCCTGACCCAGAAGCTGCTGCCGTTGATCAGCGATGGCGGGCGCATCATCAATATTTCCAGCGGCCTGGCGCGGTTCAGCCTGCCGGGCTATTCGGCGTATGCCTCGATGAAAGGCGCAGTAGAAGTGCTGTCGCGCTACCAGGCCAAAGAGCTGGGCCCGCGCGGGATTACCGTAAACACCCTGGCACCCGGCGCGATTGCCACCGACTTCAGCGGCGGCGCGGTGCGCGACAACCCGGATGTAAATGCGATGGTCGCCCACAACACCGCCTTGGGCCGTGCCGGCCTGCCGGACGATATTGGCGGGGCGATTTCGACCTTGCTGGCCGATGGCAGTCACTGGATCACCGGGCAGCGCATCGAAGCCTCGGGCGGCATGTTTCTGTAGGCATTCTGCGCTGGCATCAATGACTACAGATCGCTGACAGGCAATCACCGATGAGTGTTGATCCCGGTGTGGCCGGCGGCATGGGAGTGTTAGCCGCCGTGGTCGACAGCGGCAGTTTTGCCCGCCGCCAAGGTGCGGGCGTTTCTGGATTTTGTCGCGTCCCTCAAGCTTGGCTGACCAGGCGACGTTGTACGAACTTTTCCCGCAGCACGTCGTAGCCCCAGTGATACACATAGGTGTACGGCAGGAAGAACAGCAGCACGCCGATGTCGAGGATGAACGCCTGCATCAGGCTGATATTCAGCCACGCCGCGATCAACGGTACGCACACCAGAATCAGGCCGCTTTCGAACATCAGCGCGTGCAGCACTCGGGTCCAGCCATTGTTGGCCAGTTTCCAGCGCGCCTTCAGGCGGTCGAACAAGCCGTTGAAGATCACGTTCCAGGTCAACGCCATCAGGCTAATCGCCAGGGCGACCATGCCCATTTCCAGGGCGGGCTTATCCATGATCCACGCCAGCAACGGGGTGCAGATCAACAACGCCAGCACCTCAAAACCAATGGCCTGGCAAACACGTTCAGTAATAGACTTGGTAGGGTTCATAACACAGCTCCGTGAGTGACGATGGTTGCCATCATTACCCCCTTGATCGATACTTCATAACCAATAACCATCGACAAAGGCGATACTCATGGCCTCTAACGAAGTGCTGCAGGCATTTGTCCAGGCGGCCACACAGGGCTCGTTTTCCGCAGCGGCGCGCAAGCTGGGCAAGAGCCAGTCCACCGTCAGCGCGGCGGTGGCCAGTCTTGAGATTGACTTGGATGTGGTGCTGTTTGACCGCAGCAGCCGCAAGCCGACGCTCACCCCGGCTGGCCACGTATTGCTGCAACGCGCCGAACAGGTGCTGGAAGCCAGCAGCCGACTGGAGTTGGCGGCGAACCAGTTGGCCCAAGGGTTGGAACCCAAGCTGAGTATCGCCATGTCCGATACTTACCAATCTGAACGTTTCGAACTCGTGCTCAAAGCCTTTGAACAACGCTACCCGGACCTGGAACTGGAGTGGTTGATCGCCGAGTGCGAAGACCTGATCGCCTTGGTGCAAAGTGGCCGGACGCAGATTGCCTTGATTGAAGCCCAGGAGGTGTATCCGCCCGACCTGACCCGCGCGCCCGTGGCGGAACGCGCGGAGATGGCCCTGTTCGTGGCCCCCACGCATCCATTGGCCAGCCTGCAACACATCGACCAGCCCACCTTGCAGCAGCACCGCGAATTACGTCTGGCGAGCATCATCAGCCCGAATGAAACGCGCCCCACCGGCCGCGTGTGGTCGGCGCCGAGTTTTCTGATGCTGATGGAGATGGCCCAACTCGGTTTCGGCTGGGCAGCGCTGCCGCGCTGGTTGGTGGAGCGCTTTGGCAATGCCGAGCTGGTTGAACTCAACGTACGCAGCTGGCCACGCTCGGTGGCGGTGGATGCGCTGTGGTCACGCCAGCACCCGCCGGGGCCAGCGGGGAGTTGGATGTTGGGGCAGATGTTGGAGTGATAAACACGCCCTTTCTGCCAATTTGGCAATAGAGACACAAACCTGTGGGAGCTGGCTTGCCTGCTCCCACAGTTGAGCTTTATTGTCTGGGGGATTTGAGTTCGGCCAGGCGGCGCTCTATGAAGCGTTTTTCGGGGGCTTGCTGCGTGAGTGACAGGGCTTTTTCGTAGGCCGCCCTGGCCTCTTCGATACGCCCCAACTGCCGACAAAACTCCCCGCGCGCCGAGTGAGCCAGGTGGTAATCCTGCAACTCACCTCGCTGCAAAATACCTTCCACTACCTGCAACCCCGCTAACGACCCATCACGCATCGCCACCGCCACGGCGCGGTTTAACTCGATCACTGGCGACGGCACTTCCCTGAGCAACACATCATAAAGCCCGACAATCTGCAGCCAGTCCGTCTTCCCGGCGCTCGGCGCTTCGGCATGCACCGCCGCAATCGCCGCCTGCAGGCAATACGGTCCAAAACGCCGTGTTCTCAACGCCTGTTCCACCAGCGCGCAACCTTCAGCAATCAAGGACGCGTCCCACAACTTACGGTCCTGTTCATCCAGCAGCACCAACTCGCCGCTGGCCGAGGTGCGTGCGGATCGGCGCGACTCGTGGAGCAGCATCAACGCCAGCAGGCCCATGACTTCCGGCTCCGGCAGCAACTCCATCAGCAGGCGCCCTAGCCGAATCGCTTCGCGAGTCAAATCCTCACGGGTAAGGTCCGCGCCCATGGACGCCGAATAGCCCTCGTTGAACACCAGGTAAACCACGCGCAACACACTCTCTAAGCGCTCGGGCAGCGCGTCGAGGGACGGCACTTGATAAGGAATGTTTGCCTCACGGATCTTGCCCTTCGCGCGCACGATGCGCTGGGCGATGGTGGTGGGTGTGACGAGAAAGGCGCGGGCGATTTCTTCGGTGGTGAGGTCGCAGATCTCACGCAAGGTCAGCGCCGCCTGGGCATCGGGCGCCAGCGCCGGGTGGCAACAGGTGAAGATCAGGCGCAGGCGGTCGTCTTCCACGTCTTCCTCACTCCACTGCGCCGCTTCCAGCGCGTCGGCTTGCTCCTGCAATAACGGCGTGAAGCGCGCTTGGCGGCGCAGGCGGTCGATGGCTTTGAAGCGGCCGGTCGAGACCAGCCAGGCGCGTGGATTGCTCGGCACGCCGTCTTGCTGCCAGCGTTCGACCGCGACAAAGAAGGCCTCGTGCAAGGCGTCTTCGGCGAGGTCGAAATCGCCGAGCAGGCGGATCAGCGTGGCGAGCACGCGCCGTGATTCGCTGCGGTAAATCGCCTCGATTTGAGGCGTCAATCGGGCATGCCTTGGGTCACCAGCGTCACTAGGCGGTCCAGGCTCTGGCCCCAGCCGTCATAAAAGCCCATGGCTTCATGGGCCTGCTTGTCGGCTTCGCTCCAGTGCATGGCGCGGGCGGTGTAGAGGGTTTTGCCGTCGCGCTCTTCGAAAGTGACTTTGGCGGTCATGAACGGCTTGCCCGACGGAATCCAGCCTGGCGAGTACGCATCGGTAAACACCAGCCGGCTCGGCGCCTCGATCTCCAGGAACACGCCTTGGGTCGGGTATTCGGCGCCATCGGGCGCGCGCATCAGGGTGCGAAACAGGCCACCGACCCACAGGTTCATTTCGCACTCGGGGGTGGTCATGCCGTGCGGGCCCCACCATTGTTGCAACAAAGCAGGCTCGGTCCAGGCGCGAAACACGCGGTTGCGCGGGGCGTCGATCAAGCGGCTGATGCACAGTTCAAATTCGGCAGGTTGCGTTGTCATGGGGTAAACCTCCTGAAGCCTTTTGGTTGTTGTGTTCAGAGATTCAATTCACGCACGGGGCGTACTTCCACACTGCCAACCCTTGCTGCCGGAATGCCACCGGCCACCTGGATCGCTTCGTTCAAGTCCTTGGCCTCGATCGGGTAAAACCCGGCGAGCTGCTCCTTGGTTTCGGCAAACGGTCCGTCGGTAATCGACAGCTTGCCATTGCGCACGCGCACGGTGGTGGCGCTGCTCACCGACTCCAGCGGCTCGGCGGCGAGCATGCGCCCGCTGGCCTGGATCGCCTCGGCATAGGCGAAACACTCAGGGTCCTCCGGGCTGTCCGGCGAGGTGTGCAGCACCTGTTCGTTGCTGTAGATCAGGCAGAGGTATTTCATGTGCGTCTCCGTTTTCGGACTACTGACTATAGTTCGTGGCGGTCAGGGTTTCAGGTCGAACAGCGCCGTGCCGCTCGCCATATCGAAAGGCGCCGACCAGTGTTCATGCACCACGCGCCATTGGCCGTTGATCCGCTGATAGCCGGCGGTTACGCGCATCCAGCAGGCCTTCACCACGCCGTCCGGCCCGGCACCGCCGCAATGGGCCAGCCAGTGGGCAAACGCACTGTCTGGCGCCTCGACGATATGCAGGTCATGAAACTCGAAAATGCCGGGGCCGGGGCAATGCTTCATGCAGTCTTCCCAGTGTGCACGGTAGGCGGCCTTGCCCTTGAATTGCAGCGCGGTGACGGCGTCGAACGAGACGATATCGTCGGCGTAAAAGCTGACAATTTTGTCGATATCCCGGTCAAGAACAGCTTGCTTCCATTGCTCGATCAGGGTGTTGATTACGGTACTCATAGCGATACTCCTGAGGGTTGGAAAATCACGAAGAACACCCTTAGTCGAATAGCTTTGGGGTAAATAGACATCCTGTTTAAAAATAATTTCGCCCTGCGCAAACCCGATAGAATCCACACCTCTTTGTAGGATTTCGGATGCACCCCTGATGGAAACTCGCCTCGTCCCCTATGAGACGCTGAGCCTTGTGCAAAAACAGCAGCTCGACACGCTGCAAGTGCACCCCGAGCAACTGGTGTTTTCCGGCGATATCTACTGCGCGCTGAACAGCTTGCTGGTCAATCCCAACCCCGGCGCTATCAAAGGTTTCGCCCTGCTCGCCGACGAACAGCCCGTGGCCTTCCTGCTGCTCAAACGCCCGCCTTGCCTGCCCCATTGGGCCGATGAACACAGTGCGACGCTGCATGCGTTTCAGGTTGATCGGCATCAGCAGGGGCGTGGCTTTGGCAAGGCATGCTTGCAAGCGCTGCCGGCGGTGGCGCTGCAGGCCTGGCCGCAGATCAAGGGGTTAGAGTTGTCGGTGGACACCGATAATGGGGCGGCGATGGGCTTGTATTTGGGCGCCGGATGGGTGGACAGCGGGGAGGCGTATAAGGGGCGGGTTGGGTATGAGCGCCGGCTGGCGTTGGTGTTTTGAACGATAAGGAGGTGGTGAATATGCTGACAACCCTAGAACAACTTGAAACCCTCTACGGCCTCCCCCACGAGCGGGCGGTGCGCAAGGAAATCGCGTTTCTCAACGAGGATTACCAGGCCATGGTGCGGGCGTCGCCGCTGGTGGTGGTGAGTTCATCCGGGCCGGACGGCATTGATGGTTCGCCGCGCGGCGATGTGCCGGGGTTTGTGCGGATTGTGGATGAGCGCACGTTGGCGATTCCGGACCGGCCGGGAAACAACCGCCTCGATACCCTGCGTAATCTGCTGCAGGACCCGCGGATTGCATTGCTGTTCATCATCCCGGGTATTGGCGAGACGTTGCGCGTGAATGGCCGGGCGCAAATTTCCATCGAGCCCGACCTGCTGGAGAGTTTTGCGGTGAATGGCAAACCGGCGCGCTCGGTGATTCTGGTGCAGGTGCACGCTGCGTATTTCCACTGCTCCAAAGCCTTTGTACGCTCAGACTGCTGGAACCCCGAGAAGCATCTGGACCGCTCGGCATTGCCGTCGGCCGGGGCGTTTCACAAGCGGCTCAATGATGGGCAGTTTGACGCCGATGCGTATGACCGTGAGATGCCAGAGCGAGTCAAAAGCACGTTGTATTGAGCCCATTGCAGGCGCCGGCTGGCCGGCGCTTGCAAGGCGGCAGTCAGCCTCGTTCCCCGATCGGCAACCAGATTTCCACGGTCCCCGTACCTTTGCGCACATCAAAATCGGCACTGTAGCGCTCGAAATCCGCCCCCATCACCTTGTAGCCCGAGTGCGGCAGCCATTCGAACATGATGCGCTCGTAAGTTTGCTCAAGTGCCTGTACCGGCCCGTAATGCGGGAACACGGCGTAGTTGAGCGGCGGAATTTCGATGCACTCGAAGTTGCCCGGCACGTCGCCCCGGGTGGGGACTTCAGCACCGGCCATATAGTCAAATTCGGCATTTTTGGGGTTATGGCAAACGCCATACGTCACGCCGCCGACGCGCTGCTTGATGTCCTTGATGCAGGTGTCGAACAACTCCCACAGCTTGGGGATATCACCCACGGTGGCCTTCGAATAACGCCCTTGGACGCCTGCGATCACCAGGGCTTTACCGGCTTCCATGCGTGGCTCTAACGGTTGTTTTGTCTGCTGATCCATCTGAACAGTCTCCTTCTTATGAGGGAACAAACCCGCATCGAGTATAGGGGCATATCCGTGCGGTGCCTCAAGCAGAAATTTTTCCCGCGACATCTGGACAACTGGCCATCATCGACCGTATTGTCTGCCCCGCAGGCCACCGCAGTGGCCGACGTCGCTCGGACGGTTCCGGGCGCTTACGTACCTCGAGGCAACAATGGCAGACCAAGGTTCGCCGCGCCGCTTTGCGCGCATAGATCGACTCCCCCCTTATGTTTTTAATATCACTGCTGAGCTGAAGATGGCTGCGCGTCGGCGCGGCGAAGACATCATCGACTTGAGCATGGGTAACCCAGACGGCGCCACGCCTCCACACATCGTGGAAAAAATGGTCACCGTCGCCCAGCGTGAAGACACCCACGGCTACTCCACCTCCAAAGGCATTCCGCGCCTGCGTCGGGCCATTTCGCGCTGGTACAAAGACCGCTACGCAGTGGACATCGACCCGGAAACCGAGGCCATCGTGACCATCGGTTCCAAGGAAGGCCTGGCGCATCTGATGCTGGCTACCCTGGACCAAGGCGACACCGTGCTGGTGCCCAACCCGAGCTACCCGATTCATATCTACGGCGCCGTGATTGCCGGCGCCCAGGTGCGCTCGGTACCGCTGGTGCCGGGTGTGGACTTCTTCGCCGAGCTGGAACGGGCGATTCGTGGATCGATCCCCAAGCCAAAGATGATGATTCTGGGCTTCCCGTCCAACCCGACCGCGCAGTGCGTGGAGCTGGATTTCTTCGAACGGGTGATTGCACTGGCCAAACAGTACGACGTACTGGTGGTGCACGATTTGGCCTACGCCGACATCGTCTACGACGGCTGGAAAGCCCCGTCGATCATGCAAGTGCCCGGCGCCAAGGACATTGCGGTGGAGTTTTTCACCCTGTCTAAGAGCTACAACATGGCTGGCTGGCGCATTGGTTTTATGGTCGGCAACCCGGAACTGGTCAACGCCCTGGCCCGCATTAAGAGTTACCACGACTACGGCACCTTCACCCCGCTGCAAGTGGCGGCCATTGCGGCGCTGGAAGGCGATCAGCAATGCGTGAAAGACATCGCCGAGCAGTACCGCCAGCGCCGCAACGTACTGGTTAAGGGCTTGCATGAGCTGGGCTGGATGGTCGAGAACCCGAAGGCGTCGATGTACGTCTGGGCGAAAATTCCCGAGGCGTATGCCGCCATGGGCTCGTTGGAATTTGCCAAGAAACTGCTGTTGGAAGCGAAGGTGTGCGTGTCCCCGGGGATTGGCTTTGGTGAGTATGGGGATGATCACCTGCGCTTTGCGCTGATCGAGAACCAGGACCGGATTCGCCAGGCGATACGCGGTATTCGCGGGATGTTTCGGGCGGATGGCTTAGTTCGCAAAACCGAGGCCTGAGGTTGGCAGGAGCGATCTGATTCGCTCCTGCCTCAGGGGTCAATAGCGGGTGCTATTGATCAATCATAAATACCTTGAACGTTGAAACTGACTTTGTATTCAGAGACCGGGATGGTATCGCCTTTCTGTACGCCCTTAATTGTCACCCCCCCCTTTACAGAATTGACGAGATTACCAGGTGGCTTAATCATCTGCGCGTCAACCAGGAATTGACCACTCCACGTCCCGCTCTTGTTGACTATAAAAGGGCCGCCAATCTCCTGCCAGCGTCGTCGTAAATCCAAACGCGAGGAAGCGGCTCGCCCTTGCCCGTTCCGCTTTCATCCCTCGGCTCACCGTACCCACCGACATCATGCCAACCTCAAGACTTGTAAGCACTCGTAGACGAATAGCCATTGCCTGCCGGAGTCGTAATTCTGAATTCAGCCATGTCCCTATACCTCCAGAACGCTGCCACGACGGTGGCAGCCTGGAGGTATTTCTAGCAACAGGCGCTCATTCAAACTACCTGTCAACGTTGACAGTTCAGACGAGAGATCAGCGCCGCTGGCTTACACCACCAACGACAGCAGCATGATAAAGATCAGCGCCACCACCGACAGGATGGTCTCCATCGCCGTCCAGGTTTTGAACGTCTCGAGCACGGTCATGTTGAAGTACTGCTTCACCAGCCAGAACCCCGCATCGTTGACGTGAGACAACACCAACGAACCCGCCCCCGTCGCCAACACCAGCAGCTCAAGGTTCACACCCGGAATCATCCCTACCACCGGCACTACAATGCCTGCGCCAGTAATGGTCGCCACGGTCGCGGAACCGGTGGCCACGCGAATCACCGCCGCCACCAGCCACGCCAGCAGGATCGGGTTGATCTGCGCGTTCACGGCCATATGGCCGATCACATCACCTACGCCGCTAGTCACGAGCATCTGCTTGAAACCACCACCGGCGCCGATGATCAGGATGATCGCCGCGGTCGGCGCGAGGCTGGCGTCGAGCAGCTTGAGGATTTGCTTGGAATGAATGCCTTGGCGATGGCCAAAGGTGTACAGCGACAGCAGCAATGCCAGCAGCAACGCGGTGATCGGGTGGCCGATCATGTCCATCCAGTTACGGATGGCGTGGCCGTCCGGCAGCGCGACGTCAGCAAAGGTTTTGAGCAGCATCAGGAACACCGGCAGCAGCACGGTGATCAGGGTAATGCTGAAGCTCGGCAGGTCTTTGGATTCCGGCTCGCGGGCCAGTTGGTCGACCAGTTCCTGGGACGGGTTGCCCGGAATGTACTTGGCGATAAACGTACCGAAGATCGGGCCGGCAATGATGGCGGTCGGCAGTGCGACGATCAGGCCGTACAGGATGGTCTTGCCGATGTCCGCGCCAAACACGCCGATAGCCAGCAACGGGCCCGGGTGCGGTGGCACCAGGCCGTGCACCGCCGACAGGCCAGCGAGCAGCGGGATACCGATCTTGATCAGCGACACGCCGGTGCGACGCGCAACGATAAACACCAGCGGGATCAGCAGCACAAAGCCGATCTCGAAGAACAGCGGGATGCCCACCAGGAACGCGGCGAACATCATGGCCCATTGGACTTTGTCTTTGCCGAAGGCGCGGATCAAGGTCTGGGCGATCTGATCGGCACCGCCGGATTCAGCCATCATCTTGCCGAGCATCGTGCCCAGCGCGAGGATGATGCCGACAAAGCCGAGCACCCCGCCGAAGCCGTCTTGGAACGCCTTGATGATCTTGTCCACGGGCATGCCCGAGGTCAGGCCGAGGAAGCCGGCCGCGATGATCAGTGCAATGAACGGGTGCACCTTGAACTTGGTGATCAGTACGATCAGCCCGATGATTGTGACCACTGCATCTAGCAGCAGGTAGGACTCGTGGGACATGCCAAACATGGGGGGTCTCTCCTGTTTGTTGTTGTTATTAAAGCCGGTGTTGAATCTTTCGCCGGGGATAGCGCTATCTTTTCCGGCAAAAAATTAATGGGTTGGTTCAAAGCCGTGCTGCAGCCACCAGGCATTGGTTTGCTCGGCCAGGTCCTCGATGCTGTCTTCGCTGGCGTTTAACGCCAGGGTCAGCGGCTCGCCCACGGGCGATTCAAGGGTGGCGAACTGGCTGTCGATCAGGCTGGCGGGCATGAAATGACCGGGCCGATGGGACACGCGGTCAGCGGCCACGGCACGGGTCAGCTCCAGGAACACAAAGCCCAGGCCCGGCGCGGCTTCGCGCAAATGGTCACGGTATTTTTTCTTCAGGGCCGAACAGGTGAGCACCGGATGCTCGCCGGCTTTGAGCGCGCGGCGCAGTTCATCGCACAGGATATCGAGCCAGCCGGCGCGGTCGTCGTCGTTGAGGGGGTGGCCGGCGCTCATCTTCTCGATGTTCGCGGCAGGGTGAAAGCTGTCGCCTTCAATGGCGGTGGCGCCGTTCAGGCGGCACAAGGCTTCGCTGACGCTGGACTTGCCACAGCCGGAAACACCCATGATGACCAGGGCGGTAACAGGTTGACTCATGAAACACCTCAGGACGCAGATAGCGCTACCTTTGCACGCTGTAAGGCTAGTGCAAAAACAGGCTTTTCCCGCGCCGACTTGTCATTTTTATGGAGTGACGCGTGCATCCTCTCCAAAACCGTTGAACCGGATCAGGCAACCCTGTGTTCAAGCATTTGCAGCCTTTTGGAGACAGCGCTACCTTAGTGCCTCGATTTTTGTTTGGCAACCGCCTGATGACCTCCAAGAACGATAAAAATACCCGCACCACCGGTCGTCCGACCTTGAATGAAGTCGCCCGCCTGGCCGGCGTCAGCCCGATTACCGCGTCCCGCGCCTTGCGTGGCGTCAGCACGGTCGCCACCGAACTGGTGGAAAAAGTGCAACTGGCCGCCGCCGAACTCAACTACGTGGTCAACCCCGCCGCCCGCGCCTTGGCCTCGGCGCAGAGCCATTCAGTGGTGGTCATCGTGCCGTCGCTGTCCAACCTGCTGTTTATCGAAACCCTCGAAGCCATCCACCAGGTGCTGCGGCCCAAGGGCTTTGAAGTACTGATCGGCAACTCCCACTATTCACGCGACGAAGAAGAGAACCTGCTGCGCAACTACATGGCCTACCAGCCACGCGGTTTGCTGCTGACCGGGTTTGACCGCACTGAAAGCGCCCGACGGATGGTCGAGGCCAGCAATGTGCCGTGTGTGTACATGATGGACCTGGACCCGAATGCCGGCGTGAACTGCGTAGGGTTCTCGCAACTGAGTGCGGGTGAAACGGCAGCGGCACATTTGATCTCACGTGGGCGCAAGCGCCTGGCGTATATCGGCGCGCAGTTGGATCAGCGCACGTTGCTGCGCGGTGAAGGTTTTCGCCGCGCGCTGCAACAGGCGGGCTTGTATGACCCGGCGCTGGAATTGCTGACGCCGCGCCCCTCCTCTGTGGGCTTGGGTGGCGAGCTGTTTTTGCAGCTGCTGGCCAGCCATCCGGATGTGGATGCGATCTTCTTTGGCAACGACGACTTGGCCCAAGGTGCGCTGCTGGAAGCCATGCGCCACGGTATCAACGTGCCGGAGCGCGTGGCGGTGCTGGGCTTTAACGACTTGCCGGCGTCGTCGTTCATGGTGCCGCGCTTGAGCAGCATCAGCACACCGCGTGAAGCGATTGGGCGGCGGTCGGCGGAGCATTTGCTGACCATCATGGCGGGCAACAAGATTGCCAAGCCGGTGGTGGATATGGGGTTTGAGTTGCAGGTGCGCGAAAGCACCTGAGCGCGGCCTGATCGTTCCAACGCTCTGCGTGGGAATGCCTCTTGTGACGCTCTGCGTCATGCTTTGGACGCAGAGCGTCCAGGTCTGCATTCCCACGCGGGAGCGTGGGAACGATCAGAGTGGTGTAGGACGCGACTGACATTGCGGTAAGCGCCTTGCCCGGTTGCCTACGCTTACGTCAGAATCCGCCGGCTTGTGCGCTTGGGTGGTGGTCTCTAAGGTTGGCCGGTCGCTGAATTTCTCGGCGATCGGGTTTAGTAGCCCGAGCCCCCTCACCAAAAGTGCATGAGCTTCATCAGTAGGACTTATTTGTCTGTACTTGATGGTGGCTGTGCGCAGGGCGCCCTCGTGGCGCGCCGGTTTTGGTGTGGGCACCGGTCTACTAACCTGCGTGCAGCCGCCACCCTTCGTTTAGTAGCGATCAGGTGGTGGCTCAGTTAGAGGCCCCACCTATGTTCAAAACAACGCCGAATCCTCCGCTTAACGACACAAAACGCAACAAAGCCGCCCATCGCGCGATTGATCACTACCTCAATCCCACCACCGAACCCGCACCAGAAACCCCTTCTTTGTGCACTGTCAGCCCCGACACCAGCCCTGAAAGCCTGATTGCCAACAGCTACGAAACCGTGTGTTCCGTCAGCGCCTTGTTGCTCGACCTGTCCGATGACCTAACCGGCAAAGAGCGCGACGTGGCCCTCGCCATTCATCAACTGAGCGAGCTATCAGTCTTGATGGTAGGCAAGGCCATGGACCAGCAAACACCGCGAACCTAAAGCCCTACTCGGTCAAAAATGTGGGAGTTGGCTTGCCTGCGATGGCGGCGGGTCAGCTACAGATGGGCTAACTGACCCACCGCATTCGCGAGCAAGCCCGCTCCCACATTTGGCCCCTGTGCACTTCTCGCCCTCGCTGTCGTTCCCGCCCCCTGCTAGATTGGTCATCTCCATCGTCAGGGAAGCACCATGGGACACTCACTGAAAATCTTAGGCCGCACCTCCTCCATCAACGTGCGCAAAGTGCTCTGGACCTGCCAGGAACTGGGCATCGACTACGTGCGCGAAGACTGGGGCATCGGCTTCAAGCCCACCCAGTCTGCCGAGTTTCTCGCTCTGAACCCCAACGCCCAAGTGCCGGTGCTGATCGACGACCATGGCGTGCTGTGGGAATCCAACACCATCTGTCGCTACCTGATCGGCCTTTACCAACGCACGGACCTGCTACCCGTCGAACCCGCGCCCCGTGCGCGCATCGAGCAATGGGTGGACTGGCAAGCCGTGGAACTCAACCGCGCCTGGGGCGATGCCTTTACCGCGCTGGTGCGCAACAACCCGGACGGCCTGGACGCTGCGCAGATTGCCGCCGCGGTACACCGGTGGAATGACAAGATGGGCCTGCTGGAGCAACAGCTGGCGAAAACCTGCGCCTATGTGGCCGGCGATGAATTCACCCTCGCCGATATCCTCATCGGCCTCTCGGTGCACCGCTGGCAGAACACGCCCATGGCGCGCCCGCCCTACCCCGCCATTGCGGCGTACTACCAACGCCTCAGCCAGCGTCCAGGCTTCAAGACCTTTGCCCTCGACGGTCATAACTAACACAAGGACACTCCGTGAAAGGACTCAACGTACTGCTCACCGGCGCCTGCGGCAGAATCGGCAAGACGTTTTTCGAAGCCTCGAAAAACCGCTACCGCTTCACCCTCACTGACCGCATCGCGCCGGATTTCGACCTGGGCGAGCACCGTTTTGTGCACGCCGACCTCAGCGACAAGTCCAGCTTGGCCGCCCTGCTCGACGGCATCGATGTGATCGTGCACCTGTCGGGCATCCCCCACGCCAGCGCTTCATTCGATGAGTTACTGCCGAACAACATCCTCGCCACCACCTACTTGTTCGAAGCCGCCGTGGCCGCCGGGGTTAAACGCCTGGTATTCGCTAGCAGTGCGCAAACCATCGAAGGCTATCCGGTGGACCGGCAGATCACCCCCGGCATGCCGGTATTACCCGCCAACCTGTATGGCGTGAGCAAATGCTACGGCGAAGCGCTGTGCGGCTATTACGCAGCCAAGACACCCCTGTCGACCATTGCCCTGCGCATCGGCGCGTTCGAATTCCCTGAAACCCACGACCTGAACAACGCCCGCGACCTCAGCGCCTGGCTCAGCCCGCGTGACGCCGTGCAACTGCTGCAACGCTCGGTAGAGGCCGAGGGCGTGAAGCACCTGATCGCCCATGGCATTTCCAATAACCGCTTCAAGCGCCTGGACTTGAGTGAGACCATACGGGTGTTGGGTTACCAGCCAGTGGATGACGCGTTCCAGACCTTCGAGATCCCCATCACTTATTGAGCCCCGCGCCATAAAACCTTTAAACCTGACACCCTGGCGCAATAAATCAGCGAATGTGAGGCCTGCCGCACGTAATTTCACAAGCGCCGATTTCCGTTAGCCCGCTAAGATTCCAGGTCACTGCTCCTGGAATCCGCTCCATGTCGACACTCACTGCCTCAGCCACGGACAGCATCGACCCAATCCGTGCCGCTCATATCAGCGCGCGCATTGACCGCCTGCCCGCCGTCGCCACCGTCTGGCGCCTGGTGGCGTTGCTGTCGATTGGCGGTTTTTTTGAGCTGTATGACCTGTTCCAGACCGCCTATATCAGCCCCGGTTTGATCAGCGACGGGATTTTCCACACCGGCAGCGAAGGCGTATTCGGCTTCTCCGACCAGGCAGCGTTTGCCTCGGCGACCTTCCTGGGCCTGTTCCTCGGCGCCAGCCTGCTCAGCCCCATCGCCGACCGTTTCGGGCGCCGGGCAATCTTCACCTTCGCGCTGATCTGGTACACGATCGCCACTGTGTTGATGGGCATTCAGACGTCCGCCCTGGGCATCATCGGCATGCGCTTTCTGGTGGGCATTGGCTTAGGGATTGAGCTCGTGACCATCGACGCCTACCTCTCGGAACTGGTGCCCAAACGCATGCGCAGCTCGGCGTTTGCCTTTGCGTTTTTCATCCAGTTTCTGTCGGTGCCGGCGGTGGCGTTGATGTCGTGGTGGCTGGTGCCCCAGGCGCCGTTTGGCATCTCCGGCTGGCGCTGGGTGGTGTTGAGCAGCGCGGTGTTTGCGCTGTTTATCTGGCAACTGCGCAAACGCCTGCCAGAATCACCGCGCTGGCTCGCACAGAAAGGCCGCTTTGACGAAGCCGGGCAGATCATGGACAGTCTGGAGGCGCGCTGCCAGAAAGACCACGGCAAACCGCTGGATGAGCCTGAGCCGCAAGCCGTCAGCGTGCAAGGCAACGGCCGCTTTGCCGATATCTGGCAACCGCCGTACCGGCGCCGGGCGTTGATGCTGATTGTGTTCCACGTGTTCCAGGCCATCGGCTTTTTCGGCTTTGGCAATTGGTTGCCAGCGTTGCTGTCGGGCCAGGGCGTGAGCGTGACCCACAGCTTGATGTACGCCTTTATCATCACCCTCGCCTACCCGCTGGGGCCGTTGCTGTTTGTGAAGGTGGCCAACCGCTTTGAAAACAAATGGCAAATCGTCGGCTCGGCCATGGGCGCGATGATCTTCGGCAGCCTGTTCGCCCTGCAAACCACAGCAGTGGGCCTGGTGATCTGCGGGGTGATGATCACCTTCTGCAACGCCTGGCTGAGCTTCAGCTATCACGCCTACCAAAGCGAACTGTTCCCGACCAACATCCGCGCGCGGGCAGTGGGGTTCTGCTATTCGTTCAGCCGCTTGTCCACGGTGTTCAGCAGTTTGTTGATCGGCTTTATCCTCGAACACTTGGGCACGCCTGGGGTGCTCGCGTTTATTGCCAGCAGCATGTTAATCGTGATGATCACCATCAGTTGGTTCGGGCCGCGTACGCGCAATTTGGCGTTGGAGAATATTGCGCACTGACGGCAACGCTTGGCCGCGATCTGGACAATGTTTGCCGCGACGGCCGCGCCATCTCCAATAAAACCGGGGGCATCGCCTCCGGCACACTATTTGCTCCACCTGTGGCACCGAACATATCCACAGGTAACCGATCATGCTGGTTAACAACAACACCCAAGCTGTGTCGACCGTGCAACAGCTCAAGCGCCCCGACATGGACCCCGCCAACGCAGCCGCCAGCGCGCTGTACAGCGGTGCCGTGCAAGCCGCGCAGCAGAGCGTGACCGTGCCGACTGCGCAAAAGGACCTGGACAAGGCCAACGACCGTATCGACGAAGCCTTCGCCAAGACCCGTGTGCAGTTGCAAGCCACCACCGCCGCCCCTACGGCGTCGACGGATGTGCCGGCGGCCGGCTCGAGCACCAGCACCGCGCGTGCCGACTTCACCGACTACATGAGCAAAACCCCGGCCGAACGCATTCGCGAACAGCTGCTCAAGGAGCAGGGTTTGACTGAGGCAGAGGTGCAAGCCATGCCACAGGAAAAACAGGACGCAATTGCCAAACAAGTGGCTGAGCGCATGAAGCAGCAGCAAGAGCAGCAAGTCGCGGCGAAGACCGCTGACCCGCAGGCACAGAGCGTGAAAGAGACCTTGGCTGCGATCTGACTACGTAGCTTTTGAGGAGGGGAGTAACTCTGCTCCCCTCCTTGCGCAAGTAACCTTACAACGCCTTGCCCGGTTGGTCGGTAGGGGCGCTGAACATGTGCTCCATCTGTGCTGAAAAGGGCACGTTCACATTCAGCGTCTTGGTCGCAATCGGCGATTCAAACCACTTCACGTACAGCGCCTTGGCTTCCCCGGAGGCC
Source organism: Pseudomonas sp. YeP6b (assembly GCF_025642995.1). NCBI lineage: Bacteria > Pseudomonadati > Pseudomonadota > Gammaproteobacteria > Pseudomonadales > Pseudomonadaceae > Pseudomonas > Pseudomonas sp. YeP6b. The sequence continues at coordinate 5,403,527 of NZ_CP080090.1, forward strand.
ATCAAGCCCGCCAGGGTCGTGTCGACCGTACGTTTTAACGCTGGGTTATTTTTCGGCATGATCAACGCCAAGTGTTCAACCACCAGCACATCCGGCAAAAACTGATAACGCGCAGGCTCGGCGGCGCTCGCCATTAACGGGGCCACCACCACTTCATCAAACACCAGGCTGTCGGCCTGGTTCTCGACCAACAACTTGAAACCCTCGGTCAGGTTCTTGGCAGGCACCTTTTTAAGGCGCCAGCCTTCGCGCTTTTCAAGTTGCTTGACCACCTCACCCACCGTGGTGCCGTCAACGATCACCACAGACCGGCCATTGAGATCCTTCAAGGTGTCCAGCTTCTCACCCACCCGGGAGACCACTTTGATCGAGGCTGCAAAGGTTGAAACGCTGAAATCAACCTGCTTCTGGCGCTCCGGCGTATTAGTGGTGGAACCACATTCCAGATCCACCGCGCCGCTGCTGACGGCACTGATACGTTCTTTGAAACTCAAGGGTTTGAAGCTCAAGGCCAGTTCGTCGAGCTTGAGGTTTTTCTTCACATCACTGGCGATACGCCGGCACAGGTCGATGGAGTAACCCACCGGCTCACCGGCGCCGGGTTGATAGGAGAACGGCAGGGCCTCAGCCGGATAACCAATCACCATGTGTTTCGTTTCGCGGATCTTTTCCAGAACGGCATCGTTCGCGGCAACGCCGGCTGACAGCACGCACAGCGACAGAAATAAGGCACCTTGCAACTTCATAGTTAGTCCAACTCAGTGAATAAACCTGAGTTTTATACCGCCCCCCGTGGAAGCACTCTGTAGGGTAAATCGCAAAGCTCGCTGCCGGCCCAGGGCCGACCGCGAGCGCCAAGACGTTTACTGCAGCTGCAACGTCGAGTTGAACTGGCTGATCGCATCCACCACATGCCGTGAGCCTTCCTGAATCTCCAGGATCACCTGCCCCGCTTCATTCGCCAGTTCAACCCCCAGCCCCGTGCGACTCAGGCTCGACTGCATGCTCGACACCGCACTCAGCGACAGGTCGTGGTTCTTGCGCACGACATCAACAATTTCCACCGTCGCCTGGCTGGTACGTGCCGCGAGGCTGCGCACTTCGTCGGCCACCACCGCGAAGCCGCGCCCATGCTCGCCGGCCCGCGCCGCTTCAATCGCTGCGTTGAGCGCGAGCATGTTGGTTTGTTCGGCAATGCTGCGGATGGTCTGCACGATGGAGCCAATGATGTCCGACTGTTTGTTCACCGCATCGATGCTCTGGGCCGCCTGGTTCAAGTCGTTGGAAATGGCTTCGATGATTTGCACGGTTTGCTGCACCACCTGCGAACCTTTGCGTGCACAGGCGTCGTTTTGTACCGACGTGGCGTGGGCCGAATCGGCGGCGGTGCGCAGGGTGGTGACCTGCTCGGTGATGTCGCTGGCAAACTTCACCACTTTGTACAGGCGCCCGTTGGCGTCGAAGATCGGGTTGTAGGAGGCTTCCAGAAACAGGGTTTTGCCGTATTTGTTTTTGCGTTCAAAGCGATGGGAGTGATATTCGCCGCGATTGAGCGAGGCCCAAAAGGCCTTGTACGCTGGGGATTCCACTTCGCCGCGATGGCAGAACATGCTGTGGTGCTGGCCGATGATTTCTTCACGTGAATACTGCACGGTGCGCAGGAAGTTGTCGTTGGCATTGAGGATCTGGCCTTGGGGCGTGAACTCGATCACCGCCATGGAGCGGCTGATGGCATCGATCAGGCTCTGGTTCTCGTGTTCACGGTGGACCCGTGCGGAAATATCCGACGCCACCTTGATCACGCTCTGCACCTGATTGCTGCTGTCCAGCACCGGCATGTAACTGGCCTCGAGCCACACCTCTTCGCCGCGCTTGTTCAGGCGCATGAACGTGCCGCTGAGGGCTTCGCCCCGCGCCAGGTCGCGCCAGAGTTTGGTGTAGGCCTCGGTGTGGGTGTAGGCCTCTTCGCAAAAGAGCCGGTGATGTTTGCCGCGAATCTCCTCGACGGTGTAGCCCATGGTTTTGCAAAAATTGGGGTTGGCGTCGAGGATCACGCCATTGCCGTCGAACTCGATCATCGCCATGGAGCGGCTGATGGCGGCGAGTTTGGCGTTAGCTTCGGTGAGGGCACAGGAGAAACGTTCGATTTCTTGCAGGTCGGATTGGTGGTGGCGGTTGAACATGGTCAGATCACCCTAGATTCCCGGCGCCCGTGGAAGGCGCATTCCATTCTTCAGTTGGCTATTGCTGGCACACCTTCATAGGGAAAAAACCATCCAAAACGCTATATATGCCAAACGTCATCAACGGTTCTGGGTGAGCATAGACTCGGCTTGGCGCTATGCAAGGCCATTATTCAGCCAGCATTTTTAACAATGCGCTGACGGCAGCCGAGGTCGGAAGGGCTGGTGAACCGACTAAGGCAAACTCACGGTACAGCGGGACCGTAAGCGGCATCACGCGCAGGCCGTTGCGCTGGGCCGGCAAGGCCATTTCAGGCACTAGGGTGACGCCGACGCCTTCGCGCACGAGGCTGTAGGCGCTGTTCCATTCGCGCACTTCCACGCGGATGTCGCGCAGGCTCAGCCCGGCGTCTACAGCCAGGCTGCGGGCATTGGCGGTACAGCCACCGGTGGCGAGCACGAAGGGTTGTTCGAGCAATTCCTCAAGCGACACGCTGGCATCGGCCGCACGCTGCGCCAGTGGATGGTGGGTCGGCAACACCGCCATCCACAGGCCGCGACCCAATACCGTGGCGTTGCGCTCGGGCTTGGGGTTGAGCACCACGCCCAGGTCGATCAGGCCGGCGTCGAGCAAGGTGTGCACTTCGCTGTCCGTGACGTCCAGGGTGGTGACCTCGATACCCGGGTTCAACTGACGAAAACGCTGCAACAACGGCGTCAGAACGGTCGCCAACACCATCGGGAAACTGGCGATGCGAATACTCCCACGCAGCAGCGGGCGCGCTTCATCCACCGTGGTGCGAATGGTTTGCAACGCCCCCATCATCACCCGCGCCTGCTCGATCACACTCAGCCCCAGCGCAGTGGGCAAGGTCTTGCGCGGCTCACGAGTGAACAGTTGCGCCCCCAGCGTCGCCTCCATGGACGCCATGGCCTGGCTCGCGGCGGACTGGGTCATGCCCACCTGTTCGGCAGCCGCCGTGATGCTGCCGTGATCGGCCACAGCCACCAACAAACGCCAGTGCATCAGGTTCATCATGGCAGTAGCTGTCCTTATGGATGGGGTTTGAAGGTTTAATTTTACGCAAGGTGCCATGCCCGTGAGACTGGCGCAAATCCAACGGAGCGGCCTTAGATGAAACTGTATTTTTCCCCCAATGCCTGTTCGCTCGCCCCGCATATCGTGCTGCGTGAATTGGCGTTGCCGTTCGAGCTGGTGCGGGTGAATAACCAGGCCAAAACCTTCGCCGGCGGCGAAGACTTCCTACAAATCAACCCCAAAGGCTACGTCGCGGCGCTGCAACTGGGCAACGGCGAAGTACTGACCGAGGCAAGCGCCATCCTGCAGTACCTGGCCGACCTGCAGCCCGCCGCCCACCTGGCCCCGGCCAATGGCAGCTGGGAGCGTGTGCGCTTGCAGGAATGGCTGAACTTTATCGCCAGCGAGATTCATGGCGGGCTGGCGATTTTCTTTAATGGTGCGATTCAGGGTGAAGTACGGGCGATGTTCCTGGCCACGTTGTACAAGCGGTTTGCGATTCTGGTGCAGACGTTGGAGCGTCAGGATTATCTAATGGGCGCGCAGTATTCAGTGGCGGATACGTATTTGTTTGTGGTGCTGCGCTGGGCGGGGTTTCACGAGATTGATTTGCAGCAGTGGCCAGCGTTGGCGGCGTTTGAGCAGCGGATGGGTGAGCGGCAAGCTGTGATCGCCGCATTGGCCGCCGAAGCCGCATGACCTGAAATGCAATTCACTGTGGGAGCTGGCTTGCCTGCGATGGCGGTGAGGATTTCGTCGTTGGAAAAGTTGAGCGCGCCGATGTACAGGCCGTTGAGAAAGTCGATTCAGATCGGTTGCATTGTCTGCTCACTGATTAAAATCGGATGTTTTTGTGGCGAGCGGGCTTCCTGTGGCGAGCCCGCTCGCCACAACAGGCCCGCGGGTTGCAGGAAGCCCGCTGGCCGCAGGGTTTAGGGGGCCTTGAGCACGATCTGCTGCACATCGACCTTCTTGGGGATCAGGCCGTTGGCAAAAAACAGGTCGGCGGTGCGTTGCTGGTTGGCGATGTCCACGGCTTCCAGTGGGCGAATCGGTGCGGGTGAGCGGTGTTCGAAGTAGCTTTTGACCACGGCCGGTGGCAGGCCCAAAGTGTTGGCCATCAGTGCGATGCTGTCCTCGGGTTGGTCCAGGGACAGGCGCTGGGCCTTGGCGAGGGTCTTGATAATCGCGCCGACGGCCTGCGGGTGTTGTTTGGCAAACGGGCTGCTGACCACAAAGAAACTGCCGGCCGGGTTGAGGCCTTGGCCGTCGCCTAGCACACGGGCGGAACCGTCGACCACGGCAGCGGAGTAATACGGGTCCCACACCACCCAGGCATCAACCTTGCCTTGTTCGAACGCGGCGCGACCGTCGGACGGCGACAGGTACACCACGTTCACATCCTTCCATTGCAAACCGGCGCGCAGCAGGCTTTTGAGGAACAGGTTGTGCGCGCTGGAACCCTTGAGCAGCGCCACGCGCTTGCCCTTGAGTTCGGCCACGCTTTGAATCGTGCTGGCCTTGGGCACCAGCACCGCTTCGGTTTTACCCTCGTTGGGCTCGACGGCGAAGTACTGCAAATCGATGCCGGCGGCCTGGGCGAAGATCGGCGGGATGTCGCCGATATTGCCGATGTCCAGGCTGCCGCCGTTCAACGCCTCGATCAGCGGCGGGCCGCCGAGAAACTCAATCCATTGCACTTGGGTGCCGGGCAGTGCCTCTTCGAAAAGCTTGTGCTCACGGGCCAGCACCATGCTCACCGAGCTTTTCTGATAGCCGATGCGCAAGGTGGAAGGTTCGGCGGCTAAAACCGCTGCCGACAACACAACTGAAGCCAGAATCACGCTGAAAAACTTAACCATCACTGTCACCTCTGATCGTTCCCACGCTCAGCGTGGGGATGCATCCTGTGACGCTCTGCGTCACGACTTTAGAGCGGGACGCGGAGCGTCCCTGGCGGCATTCCCACGCGGGGCGTGGGAACGATCTACAGGCTTGCCTTGACCTTGGCCGCCACGTCCGCTGGTACCCATTGTTGCCAGACTTGCGGTTGCTCTTTGAGGAACGCCAGCGCCACTTGGCGTGGCTGTTCACGTTTCTCGCTCATCTGCGCGAGGATGCCGTTGAGCAGGTCGATCGGCAGGTCGACTTTCTCAAACAACGTCACCAGTTGCGGGTACTGCGCCTTGAACGGCGCCGACACGCCAATCGCCAAGTGCGCGGGCATCGAGCGGGTGCCGATGGGGTGTGGGTTGTTGGCGTCGGCCAGGGTCTTCCAGGCTTGTGCGTTGAACGGCGGCTCCTCTAGCTTGATCAGCTTGAAGCGCCCGAGCAGCGGGGTCGGCGACCAGTAGTAGAACAACACCGGTTTGCCACGTCGGATCGACGACGCCACTTCGGCGTCCAGCGCCGCGCCGGAGCCGGTGCGGAAGTTGACGAAGGTATCGGTCAGGCCATACGCCTTGAGCTTCTGGCTGTTGACGATTTCCGAGGTCCAGCCGGTGGGGCTGTTGAGGAAGCGGCCACGGCTCGGGTCTTCGGGGTCGCGGAACACATCTTTATAGCGCGCCAGGTCGGCCACCGACTTGAGGTCCGGTGCCAGGGGTTTGATGCCGCGTTCGGCGTCGCCCTTGATCACGTATTCCGGCACCCACCAGCCTTCGGTGGCGCCTTTGACCGTGTCGCCCAGACCGAACACTTTGCCTTCGCTTTCAGCCTTGACCCACGCAGGACTGCGCCCGGCCCACTCTTCGCCGATCACCTGGATGTCGTCCTTAGCCAGGGCGGCTTCCAGGCTCACGGTGCTGCCGGGCAAGGTGTCGGTGGGCAGGCCGTAGCCTTTCTCGACGATCAGGCGCAGCACTTCAGTGATCAGGCTGCCGCTTTCCCAGGTGATGTCGCCGAAGTGGATCGGTTTGACCGGTTCACCAGCGGTGGCTGGCTGGGCCAGGGCGGTGAGTGCCAGTAGCGAACCACCGAGCAGGTTTTTTAGTGTTCTCATGAGTAGCCTCTTGGAGATTCGATTCACAACACATTCAAAGTGGGCAGCTCCCACATTCGATCTGCGCAGTCGTCAAGATCGGTTGAACGTCATAACTGAGCCGCGTGCAGTGGAACGCCCCTTCCGGCGCGGTCGGCGACAGGTAGCTGTGTTGCTGGCCCGGCGCCGGCGGCTGTTGAAGTCGTCGGGTTTGGTTGAGCGCGCGGGCCATGTAGTCACTGACCGAGCGCTGGGAAATCCCCAGTTCGGCAGCGATCTCGGGATACGTCAGGCCATTGAGTTGCGACAGCAGGAAGGTCGCCTTGACCTTGGCCGGCAAGCCGTCGAGCAACTGGTCGATGGCCTGCAGGGCTTCGAGCATTTGCGCCAGGTCTTCGAGCGAAGGCGCGGTGCAGGTTTCGTCGTTGCCCAGGGCGTCGAGGTAAGCGCGCTCCAGGTCACGGCGGCGCCACAGCTGGTACATCAGGCGCTGGGCGATGGTGGTGAGTAAGGCGCGGGGTTGGCGGATTGGCGTCACACCCGACGAGCTCAGGAGTTGGACGAAGGCGTCGGCGGCGATGTCTTCGGCGTGGGCACGCGAATCCAAGTGGCGGTGCAAACGGCTGCACAGCCAGTCGTAATGACTGCGGAACAATCCGCCCACGTAATCGCAGTGTGAAGTGTCGGCGCCGGACATAGTGGCTCCATCTGAGTAGGTTGCGCGTTATGTCCGGTGTTCCGGTGGAGCGATCCTAGCAAGGCTAGCTTATTCTTTAATAATATTTAAAAGGTATTTTTATATAACTTATCGTTCCAACCCTCTGCGTATGAAAGCGTGACGCGGAGCGTCACAACAGGCGTTCCCACCCAGAGCGTGGGAACGATCAGTGCAGGTTTGGATAACCGGCGCTGACGGCTTGTTGTTGGTAGCCCAACAGCACGTGGTAGTCGTCTTCGCTGGCGGATAAAACTTCTTGAATACCCAGCGTTTCGACGACCTGCGGCAAGTCCTGCAACGCCAGGTTCATCGCCTGACGAATCTGCGCCACCTGTTCGTCGCGCAGATGCAGCGGCCCGATGTAGGGCAAGGTCGGGCTTGGCGCGCTATGGGTGACGATGCGCAGCCCCGCCACCTCCTGCGGGGCGAAACGGGCGAGGTAGTCGTAGGTGACGCTGTCGATGGCGGCAAGGTCGGCGCAGTCTTCGCGCAGCCAACGCAGGCTTTCGCGGTGGGCGCCACTGATGCCGACACGGGTGAAGAAACGGCCGTCGCGCTGCAACGGCGCGAGGCGTTCGCGCAGCAGGTTCATGCCGCTATTGGAGTCGTGGCCGTTGATCACGCCGCGGCTGCTGTAGAAGTCCGCCAGGGCGGTGCGCGGGTTGTCGTCGCGGGTCAGCAGCAGGCTGCAATGTTCGCCGTGGCTGCTGTGGGCCAACTCGTAACGTGGGCGCCCGATCACCCGCACCTGGCCGCGCAGTTGGGTCATCAGCGGGTAACCGCAGGTTTGCGTGACGAGCAGTTCGGGCGCCCGCCACAGGCTGTGCAAGTCGAGGTGGTCGGCGTTGCGCCGGCTGAGGTTCAGGCGCTCAAATATGCGCGTCAGCCATTGCTGGTTGGCTTGCTGCACCGCTTCGGGCGCGACGTACATCAACAGCTCGGCATAGCGATCACTCATGGTCGTCTCTCACGCAAAAGGGTGCCGGGGGCTGTCGATGGCCTTGAGGCCGTGACGGCTGATCAACTGGCCGTAACCTTGCACCAGAAAACCACCGTTGCGCGCCAGCCACTGTTCGCGGCGGGCGTGGTAGACCGTGGGCAGCAAGTACCAGGGCAGTTTCGGCAAGTCGTGGTGCACCAGGTGCAAGTTGTTGTTGAGAAACAGCCAGGTCCACGGCCAGGCGGCTTCGTTGAGCACGGTGCGCTGTTCCGGTTGCAGGTGCGGGCGGTGTTCATAGTAGGAACGGATCGAGGCCAGGGACAAGGCTGGCACGCTGACCAGCAGCAGGTAATGCCACACCGGCATTACGCTGAAGTGGGCGATAAAGCTGAGCATCAAGACCGTCACGGCGCCGTGGGCCAGCCACATCGGCCACACCTGTGGCAGGCGTTGAAATTCCTGGCGCGCCAATCGACCAATCGCCAGCGGGGCCGCGAGCAGGAAACGGCCGAGCACGGTTTTGGTCAGCCAATGCACACCGCGTTTAAACAACGAGCTGTTGTCCCATTGGGATTGATTCAGGTAGCGGCTTTCCGGGTCGATGCCCGGCAGGGTCAGGTCTTCGTCGTTGTGGTGCAGCAGATGGCTGTTGCGGTACAGCGTGTAGGGGTACCACACGGCAAAGGGCGCGTAGCCGAGCAGTTTGTTTACGAAGAGGGAACGGGTGGGATGGCCGTGGAGCAATTCGTGTTGCACCGACAGCCACAGCGTCACCAACGGAACCAGCAACAGGGTGCTGAGCCACAGGCCCAGCCAAGGGCTGGCGAGCATCACAGAGAACCAGCCGGCATACACGCCGATCAGCAGCAGCCAGGTCGGCCATTCGGTTCTGGCGGTAAAGCGGTGCGCCAGGGCTTCGATTTCCCGGCGTTGGGTCAGATCAAGGTAGTTGGCCATCGGCAGCTCAGAGCAGGTGTTTCCTGCTCTGTGCAGCGAGACCTAAAAATCTTGCAGATCGTTTGGTTCTAAGCTTGTAACTCAGTGACCGAACAGGCCTGTCTCGGTTTTCTTGGCCTTCTTGTCGGCGCGTTTTTCATCGGCGGTTTTTGCCGGTTTCTTCTTCGCGGCTTTCTTTGAATCCATACCTTTGGCCATGATGCATGCTCCACTAAAAGGGGATGTAACAATGGGTATACCACCTATTGCCGGGCAGAAGGCGCTTATAATCCCCGGCCCTTGAAAACGCTGGCTTAAAGACCATGCCCGAACTGCTCATCGAACCGCTGGCAGAGCCACTGTGGCCGCTGCTGAACAAGTTTTACCGCAGCCATAATTCACCGATGAAGGCGCTTAAGGGCGGGCGTTTGTGGGTGGCGCGCGACGGCGAGATTGTGGCCGGGCTGTGCCTCACGCCCGTGGTCGGAGGGCAGTGGCTGACCGGCGTATTTGTTGACCCTGGGTTTCGCGGCCAAGGGTTGGCGGCGCGCTTGATTGTGCAGGCAGTGGCCGACGTGGAAGGAACGGTATGGCTGCTGTGCCATCCTGATTTGGAAGCTGTGTATCAGCGTATGGGTTTCAGCCAGGACACGGTGCTGCCGCAATCACTCAGCGAGCGGTGGGCGCGCTACAAACGTAACAAGCCAATGATTGCCATGGGCTTAGAACGTTTGGTGAGGTCGACTGCGGATAATGTGTGATCGACCTGTGCGGGGCCCGTGCTAGCCTCGGTGGCACAGTGCCCCCTTACAGGACGATCATGAAAACGACGCTCGCAGCTCTATCCCTAGCCGCCCTGCTCTTTCCAGCTTTCAGCCAAGCAGCCGACGCCCCCATTACTGCCCAGCAATATTCAAGCGTATTGGCCGGCAGTTGGCGCGACCCGGCCAACAGCGCGCGTGACGGCTATCGCCATCCGCAGCAGACGTTGGCGTTTTTCGGCTTGGGCGCCAAGCAGACCGTGATAGAAATCACGCCAGGCGGTGGCTGGTACAGCGAAATACTGGCGCCACTGCTCAAGGACCACGGGCACTACATCGCCGCCGTGCAGGCCGCCAGCAGCAGCGCCTACGCGCGCACCTCTGAAGAAAACCTAAAGAAGAAATTCGCCGCCGACCCAACGCGTTATGCCAAGGCCGACGTGGTGGAGTTCGACCCCAAGGCGCCGGTGTTCGGCAAACCTGCGTCGGCGGATGCCGTGCTGACCTTTCGCAATGTGCATAACTGGGTGGCGGCGGATACCGCCAACGCCACGTTCACGGCGTTCTACAGCGTGCTCAAGCCGGGTGGCGTGCTGGGCGTGGAAGATCACCGCGCCAAGGACGGGGCCGATCTGGAAGCGATCAAAGACAGTGGTTACCTGACCACAGCGCAGGTGGTGAAACTGGCCACGGATGCCGGGTTCAAGCTGGCCGGGCAGAGTGAGGTGAACGCCAACCCCAAAGACACCAAGGATTATCCAGGTGGCGTGTGGACGTTGCCGCCGACGTTGAAGCTGGGGGAGCAGGATAAGGCTAAATATGTGGCGATTGGGGAGTCGGATCGGATGACGTTGCGGTTTGTGAAACCGGCCAAATAGTCTGAATGAACGCAACACCAATGTGGGAGCTGGCTTGCCAGCTCCCACATTTTTGATCGATGGTGTGTCAGGGGGCTATTCGTCCGCCGTGGGACCCATATCCGGAAACATCACTTCGATAAACCCGAACTTGCTGAAGTCGGTAATGCGCGATGGGTACAACCGGCCGATCAGGTGATCGCATTCATGCTGCACCACCCGCGCGTGGAAGCCTTCGGCGATGCGCACAATCGGCTCGCCCTTGGGGTCGAAACCCTCGTAGCGAATATGCTGATAACGGTCCACGGCGCCACGCAGGCCAGGCACGGACAGGCAGCCCTCGTAGCCCTCTTCCAGTACTGGGCTAAGCGGCGTGATCAATGGGTTGATCAGGATGGTCTGCGTCACCGGCGGTGCGTTCGGGTAGCGCTCGCTGGCCTCAAAGCCAAAGATCACCAGTTGCAGGTCGACGCCGATCTGCGGGGCGGCGAGACCGACACCGCCGACGTGCTCCATGGTCTGGAACATGTCATCAATCAACTGCCAAAGCTCGGGGCTGTCGAACATCTCCGGCGGAACCGGCGGTGCAATACGCAGCAGGCGCTCATCGCCCATTTTCAGAATTTCATGGATCATCGATCAGGCTCAATGGGTGTGGGCTTGGAGTGGTCCCGGCCTAGGCCTGAGACGTGCTGTTTTTCATCCGTGTAAGAACTTGCATCGGCGTTTTCTTCAAACTCCTTTTCCCCCGGGTCCTTGCCTTCAGCCGACATGTGTTCGATCACGGCATTCATCTCCGCGCCCAGCAACAGCACGGCAGCGGAAATGTAGAAGTACAGGAGCAGGACGATGATCGCACCGATACTGCCATACATGGCGTTGTAGTCGGCGAAGGTTTTGACGTAGTAACCAAAGCCCAGGGAAGCAACGATCCACACCACCACGGCGAGCACCGAGCCTGGAGTGATGAAGCGGAATTTCTGCTCTACATCGGGCATCACGTAATACATGAGGGCCACGGCGAACATCAGCAAAATCACGATCAGCGGCCAACGCAGGATGGTCCACAAGGTGACCACAAATTCCTGCATGCCGATCTGCCCGGCGAGCCACCCCATCACCTGCGGGCCAAGCACCATCAACGCGGCGGCGGCGAGCAGCATGCCGGCGATGCCGACGGTGTAGAACACCGAGAGCGGGAAGCGCTTCCAGATCGGTCGACCTTCGACCACGTCGTAGGCGGCGTTCATCGCGCTCATCATCAGGCGAACGCCCGCCGAGGCAGTCCACAACGCAATCACGATACCGACGGACAGCAAGCCACCCTTGGATTGCTGCAACTGGTCGATCACCGGGTTGACCTGTTCCAGCGCCTGGGGCGGCAACACCAGTTCCGACTGCAAGCGCAGCCAGGTGAAGAAGTCCGGCAGATGCAGGAAGCCGATCAGGGCAATGAGAAACAGCAGGAAGGGGAACAACGAGAACAGCATCTGGTAAGCCAGTGCCGAGGCATAGGTGGGCATTTCGTCATCGACGAATTCCTTGACGGTGCGCACCAGCACTTTGTGGAGCTTGAGGCCGTCTAGTACCGGAAAAATCATAGCGTCTCCTTTCGCCGCAAAAAGAGTGAGGTCGTGGGCGACTCAGGGGCCGTTTTCTACATTAAAAGTAGCCTACTTGGCGACTTTGAAACAATTACCAGATTTTAGTTTCAACGTAAGGCATAAAAACGGCCATCCGTGGATGGCCGTCGGGCTGCACGCATACAGCCAGCGATTCAGGCTTACTTGGTGGCTTTGTTAATCGCGTCTTTGGTATCGCCGACGGCTTTTTGCACTTCACCTTTCTTTTCCTGCACCACGCCTTCAGCGCGCAGCTTGTCATTGCCGGTGACTTTGCCGACACCTTGCTTGATGTTGCCGACGGCTTCGTTAGCCAAACCTTTTGCCTTATCCGATGTGCTGCTCATGGTATTTCTCCTGGAACAATCGAGGTTTTTGGTCATTACGTAGAGATTGACCTGAAGCCGTTCAGCAGAGTTTCAATTATTTTTCAGCGCGCATTTCATCGCCGCCTGCAGGTTTGGCTTTATGTTTTGCGGCCAACCCACGAGAATGCGCGGCACATTCAGGCTATAACGCTGAATAACAGATCCCGTAGGAAGGTTATGAAACTCAATAAAGCACAGGCCATCGCCCGCAGAAACCAGGAACTGGGCGGTGCCGTACTCGGCGTCAACAACTGCCACTTCACCGACCTGGACCACAAACGCAACATCTGGTGGTTCGACCTGCCGGTGGGCCGTATTGCCGTGGGCCAGTTCGAGTGGGTTCACCTGTTGATGCACAACGCCGAGTCCGACCAGTTGCTGCACCTGAAGGTGCCGACGGCGTTCCTGCGTGAAAAGCTCGAAGGGCTGGTGGTGCGCAATGCAGGCAAGCGCAAGCCGGAGATCACCCTGGAGTTGAGTGCGGACAAAGATTCGTTCTTGAAAGATGTGCGCCCGGCGGGTGCTGGCGTGAGCTTCGCGCAGTTCGCCCTGTAACAACGCGGTAAAAATAATGTGGGAACTGGCTTGCCTGCGATGGCGGTGGGTTAGCCACATTGCAGTGGCAGTTACACCGCTATCGCAGCATAGGTATCTACGCAACTTTAAGCTTTTGACGGGTTTTTTAGGTAGATGTGAGTACATATCCGTTGCTGCGGTAACGGCTGCTTAGGGTTCCGCTCTTACAGCGGCTCACTTTTGGAAAGACCCAAAAGTAAGCAAAAGGTCTTCGCCCCACCACTCGGTGCCTCGCCTAGGCTCGGCATGCCCTCACTCCGGCCATCGTGGTTAACGGGGCGCCTCAGATCAAGATCAAAAGCAAGAGCACGGCGGCCTAGTAGCCGACCTGAGTGGTAGAAGCAAAAGCAGGGCAGAAGCAGAGCACCACCCTATCTAGCTGATGTAATGAGATCCCAATGTGGGAGCGAGCAAGCCCGCTCCCACAGTTTTGACCGAGTTTAACTGCCAGCACCGCAGTGCTCTGCTTTTCTGTGGGAGCTGGCTTGCCTGCGATGGCATCAACTCGGTGTACTTGATAGACCGAGGTGTCTGCATCGCAGGCAAGCCAGCTCCCACATTAGATTGAGTTCAGTTTCAAATATCAGGTCGGCTGTCAGGCCGCCCTGGCTTCGCTTTTGATCTAACCACTCAGGTCGGCTACTAGGCCGCCGTGCTTTTGATCTTGATCTTAGGCGCCCCGTTAAACCACGCTGGCCGAACGCAGGCTTTGGAGCGGGGGTAACCCGGCAGGACGCCGGGTTAGCCGCGATGGGCCAAGGATGGCCCATGGCGGCGGCCCCCGCTCCAAAGCCTGCGTGAGGGCACACCGAGCCTAGGCGAGGTGCCGAGTGGTGGGGCAAGAGCCCTTTTGGTTACTTTTGGGGCTCTTTTCCAAAAGTGACCCGCTGTAAGAGCCAGCCCTTTCAAGGTCTTTGATAAAATGCCCCAAAACTCCAGTCAAGGTGACGAAAGCGATGTGGGCAGAAGTTCTAGCGCGGTTTGAGAAAAAAGCACCGACCAGTGTCATGACTAGAGTGATATTGGAACAGGCTGTTCCTGCCGAATGGGTCGATCAGGTGTTCGAAGAGCATCGTCAGCGGCAGTACCCACGTGAGCTTTTGTTTTCAACCATCGTTGAACTGAAGTCCCTTGTTTCATTGGGTTTACGACCTTCATTGCATGCTGCAGCGCGGCAGATGGAAGACCTTCCTGTCAGCTTGGCGGCGCTGTATGACAAGGTCAGCCGCACAGAGCCTGCGCTCCTGCGCGCCCTGGTCACCGGCAGCGCAGAGCGCTTGGCACCGACGATAAAAGAGCTGGGGCACTCAGCCACTTTGCCTGGCTGGCAACTACGGGTCGTTGACGGTAACCACCTGCCTTCCAGCGAAAAGCGTCTGAGCGCTTTGCGCCGTGAACGGGGCGCCGCCCGGCCCGGTTTTTCCGTCGTGGTTTACGACCCCGATCTAGACCAAGTCGTCGATCTTCAGCCTTGTGAAGATGCCTATGCAAGCGAACGCGTCAGCGTGCTGCCATTGCTGGAAAAGGCCAGTGCGGGGCAACTGTGGATGGCTGATCGACTCTACTGCACGCTACCGGTCATGCAGGCCTGCGAAAATACCGGGGCCTCGTTCATCATTCGCGAACAGAGCAAACATCCACGTCTGCTTAAGGAAAACGACTGGCAGGAGCCTGTCGTGGTCGCGGCAGGCAGCGTGCGCGAGCAAATCATCGAAGTAAAAGGTGATCACCAGTGGCGGCGAGTCGAACTGAACCTGCAAACCCCCACCGAATCCGGCGACACCACGCTGCGGTTCTGGAGCAACTTGCCCGACTCTATCAGTGCTGAGCAAATCGCCGATTTGTACCGCCGTCGCTGGAGCATCGAAGGGATGTTCCAGCGCCTGGAAGCGGTGTTGGACAGTGAAATCGAAACCTTGGGCAACCCTAAAGCAGCCTTGCTGGGGTTTGCGTCGGCCGTGTTGGCTTACAACGTCTTGGCCGTGCTCAAACGCAGCGTTGAGCAGGCTCATCACCAGACCCTGACCGACGATTGGGAGGCATCGATTTTCCACCTGACGGTCCAGGTACGCAGCGGATATGAGGGCATGCTGATTGCCTTGCCGCCAGAGTCCTTATCAATCCCCATTCCCGCAGATGGGCTAGCTCCATACTTACTGACGTTGGCGAAAAACGTCTTACCCAAAGCCGTCGCCAAGAGCAAACGAGGTCCGAAGGTGCCTAAACCCAAGGAGTGGCTTAAAGGTAAAGCAGCGAACGCCCACGTGTCGACGGATCGGGTGCTTAAGGCCGCTAAAGTCAAAAGACCTTGAAAGGGCTGGCTGTAAGAGCGGAACCCATAGCAGCCGTTACCCAAATAACGGATATGCACCCAGCGCCCCCGCGACAACCAAAGAACTCAACCCATAAAAAAATGTGTAGATACCTATAGCTATCGCAGGCAATCCAGCTCCCACAGAGGCTAGTGTTTCGCCAGCAGCAGGCAATAAAAAACCCCGCATTGGCGGGGTTTCTTATTGGGTTACTTTTTAAGTCCCAGCTTCTTCAGTTCTTCATCGCGCAACTCACGGCGCAGGATCTTGCCTACGTTGGTGGTCGGCAACGCATCACGGAACTCCACGGCCTTGGGCACCTTGTAGCCGGTGACATTGGCGCGCATGTGTTCCATCACCTGGTCCTTGGTCAGGGTCGCCCCCGGCTTGACCACGATGAAGATCTTAATGTGCTCCCCGGACTTATCATCCGGCACGCCGATGGCCGCGCATTGCAGCACGCCCGGCAGGGTCGCCAGCACGTCTTCCAGCTCGTTGGGGTAGACGTTGAAGCCGGAGACCAGAATCATGTCTTTCTTGCGGTCGACAATGCGCATGTAGCCATCCGGCTGGATGATCGCGATGTCACCGGTCTTCAACCAGCCTTCGCTGTCGAGGATCTCGGCGGTGGCATCTTCGCGCTGCCAGTAGCCCTTCATCACTTGCGGGCCTTTGACGCACAGCTCGCCGATTTCACCGAGGGCCAACTCGACGCCGTCATCGGTGATGACTTTGCACACCGTCGATGGCACTGGAATGCCGATGGTGCCGATCTGGATGTTCTGAATCGGGTTGACCGTCGCCACAGGGCTGGTTTCGGTCATGCCGTAACCTTCGCAGATGTTGCAACCGGTCACGTCTTTCCAACGCTCGGCAGCTGCCAATTGCAGCGCCATGCCACCCGACAGGGTGACTTTCAGCGCGGAAAAATCCAGCTTGCGAAAGCCTTCGTTGTTGCACAGCGCCACGAACAGGGTGTTCAGGCCGACAAAGCCGCTGAACTTCCACTTCGACAGTTCCTTAACCATCGCCGGCAAATCGCGCGGGTTGCTGATCAGGATGTTGTGGTTGCCGATCAGCATCATCGCCATGCAATGAAAGGTGAAGGCATAGATGTGGTACAGCGGCAGCGGCGTGATCAGGATCTCGCAGCCTTCGTTGAGGTTGGAGCCCATCAGCGCCTTGCACTGCAACATGTTGGCGACCAGGTTGCGGTGGGTGAGCATCGCGCCCTTAGCCACCCCGGTGGTGCCGCCGGTGTATTGCAGCACGGCGACATCGTCGCTCGCCGGGCTGGCATCGCTGACCGGTTGGCCGTGCCCCTTGGCCAGCACGTCGTTGAACTTGATCGCCTTGGGCAGGTGATAGGCCGGGACCATTTTCTTCACGTACTTGATGACGCTGTTGATCAGCAGGCGCTTGAATGGCGACAACAGGTCAGCGACTTCGGTGACGATCACATGTTTGACGGCGGTCTTGGGCACGACTTTTTCAGCCAGGTGCGCCATGTTCGCCAAGCACACCAGGGCCTTGGCCCCGGAATCATTGAATTGGTGTTCCATTTCCCGCGCGGTGTACAGCGGGTTGGTGTTGACCACGATCAGGCCAGCACGAATGGCGCCGAACACGGCAACTGGGTATTGCAGGACGTTGGGCAGTTGCACGGCGATTCGATCGCCAGGCTTCAAGTCGGTATGCTGTTGCAGGTAGGCGGCGAAAGCGCCGGACAATTCGTACAGTTCACCGTAGGTGATTGTCTTGCCCAGGTTGCTGAAAGCCGGTTTGTTGGCGAAGCGCTGGCAGGACTGTTTCAGTACCGCCTGAATATTTTGATACTCGTCTGGATTGATGTCTGCAGCAATCCCGGCGGGGTACTTATCCTTCCAAAAGTCTTCGTTCATGGAAGCCCACTCCTCAGCGACGCGAATTCATCATCGCATTTGATGCGATTATTATTGGTGTATGTTTTTTTAAGGTGAGTCTGGCGCTTTCAAGCAGGCCGAGAAGTCACAAAGCGCGCCGAGAGTAGCAGCTTTGCCAAGGGCCGCCTAGAGCCAAGAGAGGGCCCTACAGTCATAAACATGACTCAAGAATACCCAGTGGTCATTTTTAGAGCAAAGATTCTATATCTTTGAAAGTCGCTCTGGAATGGGCCTTTCAGCGCGATAAATAACAATATGGGAGCGGGCTTGCCTGCGATAACGGTCCATCAGTCGATGAATTAGGTGACTGATACACCGTTATCGCAGGCAAGCCCGCTCCCACATTTTTGAAGCCTATTTCACATCAAGCGATGTCGCGCAGCTCCCTGCGCAGAATCTTGCCCACCGGCGTCATCGGCAATGACTCGCGCAACACAATGTGCTTGGGCACCTTGTACCCGGTGAAGTTGGTCTTGCAGTACGCCTTCAGTTCTTCAAGGCTCACACCCTGGGCACGCGCCACCACAAACAGCTTCACCGCCTCACCGGTACGGTCATCCGGCACGCCGATCACTGCGCAGTTGGCGACCGCCGGGTGGGCCATCACCACGTCTTCGATCTCGTTGGGGTATACGTTGAAGCCCGAGACGATGATCAAGTCCTTCTTGCGATCGACAATGCTCACGTAGCCATCGGCGTCGATCACCGCAATATCACCGGTTTTCAGCCAGCCTTCAGCGTCCAAGGCCTCGGCGGTGGCGGCCGGTTGCTGCCAGTAGCCCTTCATCACCTGCGGGCCCTTGATGCACAGTTCGCCGCGCTCGCCCAACGGCAACTCGCGGCCCTCGTCATCAATCACTTTCATGCCCGTGCCGGGCACCGGAATGCCTACGGTGCCGAGGCGCGATAGGCCGCCGTAGGGGTTGGTGCTGGCCACCGGTGAGGTTTCGGTCAGGCCGTAGCCTTCGCCGATGGAGCAACCGGTCAGCGCCTTCCAGCGCTCGGCCGTGGCCTTGATCAAGGCGGTGCCGCCAGAGTTAGTGATCTTGAGGTGGGAGAAGTCCAGGGTCTTGAAATCCGGGTGGTCCATCAGCGCCACGAACAGCGTGTTCAGCCCCAACAGACCGGAGAACCGCCACTTTTTCAGTTCCTTGATAAAGCCGCCAATGTCGCGCGGGTTGGTGATCAACACGTTGTGGCTGCCGGTCACCATCATGCACATGCAGTTCGCCGTAAATGCATAGATGTGGTACAGCGGCAGCGGCGCGATCATCACCTCCTGCCCTTCCTTGATCAGCGGCTGGCCGTCATCGCCGACCTGGGACATGCACGCCCGCACCTGCTGCATATTGGCGACCAGGTTGCCGTGGGTGAGCATCGCGCCCTTGGCCAGGCCGGTGGTGCCGCCGGTGTATTGCAGCACGGCGATGTCATCCAGGGTCACCGGGTGCCGGGTCAGGCTTTGGCCCGCGCCCATGCGCAAGGCGCGTTTGAACGACACGGCGCGTGGGAGGTTGTAGGCCGGGACCATCTTCTTGACTTTGTCGACCACGGTGTTGATCAACCAACCTTTGGCGGCCGGCATGAAGTCACCCATCTTAGCTTCGATCAGGTAGTCGATCTCGGTATCGGCGCACACTTCCTGCACCCGCGAACCAAACAGGTTGAGATAGACCAACGCGCGAATGCCGGCATCCTTGAACTGGTGGCGCATCTCGCGCGGGGTGTACAGCGGGTTGGTATTGACCACGATGAGCCCGGCGCGCAATGCGCCGAACACGGCAATCGGGTAATGCAGCACATTGGGCATCTGCACCGCGATACGGTCGCCCGGCTTGAGGTCGGTGTGCTGTTGCAGGTAACCGGCGAACGCTGCACTGTGGCGCTCAAGCTCGGCGTAAGTCAGGGTAATGCCCATGTTGCTGAACGCCGGACGGTCGGCAAAGGCTTTGCAGGAACGTTCGAAGACTTCCACCACCGACTTGTACGTGGTGAGGTCGATGGCATTGGGAACGCCCGCCGCGCGTTTGTCATTCCAGAAATCAGGTTGCATTATTCTTGTCCTCTTACCTGAGTGTGTCCGGCCGCTTTTATGAAGGTTTAAAAAGCGGAGCTTTGAGGACGTTAGCAGTTATGGCCAAACAGGCAAATACAACCAACTGTGTCATTTATTGTATGAATCTTGCGCCCAACGTGTAGGCAGATACACCAGCCTCTGGCAGATGAGCTATACACTGCAACGACTCTGAGCAAAGGAAGCGCCATGAACCACAGCACCTTCTGGCTGACCGCGAATGACCGCAGCCGCCTGTACGTCAATCAATGGCTGCCGGAAGGCCAAGCCCGGGCCATGATCATGCTGTCCCACGGCATGGCCGAGCACAGCGGGCGTTATGCACGCCTGGCCGAGGCCTTGTGCGCCGCCGGCTACGGCCTGTACGCCCTGGACCAGCGCGGCCACGGCCGCACCGCCGACGAAGGGACGCTGGGGCTATACGCCGAAAAGGATGGTTGGACCAAAGTGGTGGGCGACCTCGCCAGCCTCAACCAGCACATCGGCCAGCAGCAGCCGGGTTTGCCGATCATTCTGCTGGGCCACAGCATGGGCAGTTATATCGCCCAGGCCTACCTGTTGCACCACAGCGCCAGTTTGAATGGCGCAATTCTCAGTGGTTCGAATTTCCAGCCGGTGGCGCTGTACCGCGCCGCTAAGGTCATTGCCAGAATCGAACGCGCACGCCAGGGCTTGCGCGGGCGCAGTGCGCTGATCGAGTTCCTGTCGTTCGGCTCGTTCAACAAGGCGTTCAAGCCTACCCGCACCGCCTTTGATTGGCTCAGCCGCGACCCGGTTGAAGTCGACAAGTACATCAACGACCCGCTCTGCGGCTTCCGTTGCACTAACCAGCTATGGATCGACCTGCTGGGCGGCTTGCAGCAAATCAGCAAAGCGTCCAATCTCACGCAGATCGACCCGGGCCTGCCGCTCCTGATAATGGGCGGCGAATGTGATCCGGTGAGTGAAGGCAAGCGTCTCAAAAGTCTGGCCCATGCACTGCGTGAGGCCGGCTGCCAGAACCTGCAACTGAATATTTACCCGCAGGCGCGTCACGAAGTGTTCAATGAAACCAATCGCGACGAAGTCACAGCAGATGTGCTGAGGTGGCTCGAGCAGGCCCTGGCGTTGCACAGGCCGACCCGCTGCGAGTAACTGCTCCTTTAAAATCAGCCCCTTAAAATCAACCGTTTAAAATCAGATAGTTACATTACCGATTAGCCACAGGATGCACCTTTAGATGACTCAGGTAACCAACACCCCGTACGAAGCCCTCGAAGTCGGCCAGACCGCCAGCTACAGCAAGACCGTCGAAGAGCGCGATATCCAGTTGTTCGCCGCCATGTCCGGCGACCACAACCCGGTGCACCTGGATGCCGAGTACGCCAAGGCGACCATGTTCAAGGAGCGTATCGCCCACGGTATGTTCAGCGGCGCCCTGATCAGCGCGGCCGTTGCGTGCGAGCTGCCTGGGCCAGGCACTATCTACATCGGCCAGCAGATGACCTTCCAGAAGCCGGTAAAAATCGGCGACACCCTGACCGTGCGTCTGGAAATCCTCGAGAAGCTGCCCAAGTTTCGCGTGCGCATTGCCACCCGCGTGTTCAACCAGCGCGATGAGCTGGTGGTGGACGGTGAGGCGGAAATCCTCGCGCCACGCAAGCAGCAGGTTGTGACGTTGACTGAGCTGCCGCCGATCAGCATCGGCTGATTGCAATCTCGAGGTCGATACCAAGCAAATGTGGGAACGGGCTTGCCCGCGATGTCGGAGTGTCAGTCACTGGATAGAGTGACTGACTCACCGCAATCGCGGGCAAGCCCGCTCCCACATTTTTTTTCACAACAGGTGTTACGCAGCAGGTCTTACGACTGAGCGCGAGCCTGGTTACGCAGGGCTTTCACCTGGTCGTGGTTGCGTTGCGCGCCGTGGAACTGACGTTCAACCAGGTCACGAATGCCCAGCAGGTTGTGCTTGTTGATCTTCTCGATCGCTTCTTTGTAAGCCTTCAAGGCATGGTCTTCGCCGCGCTCGGCTTCGTTCAGCACAGCCTCTTCATCTTTGCCGGTGACCAGCGACTTCACGTCCACCCAGCCACGGTGCAGAGCGCCGGCAACCGAGCCGGATTTTTCCGGGTCGCCGCCCAACGCTTTCACAGCAGTTTGCAATTCGGCAGCTGCGGTCGCGCAGTCAGCGGAGCGTTTCACAAACAGGGCTTTGAGCTCTGGATGTTTGATGTCTTCAGCACAAGTCGCGAAGCCTTTCTGGCCGTCTTTGCTGGTCTCGATCAGGTCGTTCAGTACGGAGATCGATTCTTTATTGATGTCAGTCATTTTTCAATTCCTTGTGCGGGTTAAGAAACGTGTCTTAATGATTGCAGCGCCCGTGCCAGGTTTTGAAAAATTACTTTTTCCTTATATTTCAATAACTTGAAAATTATTGAACCATCTGTATCTACGTTATTTGCATGATCTGTCATTTGGCCTTCATGCAGAATGCCTGTATTTTCCAAGGTCTCGACTCAAACCACTGAAGCCCATGAACCCCGAAAAACTCGAACTGCTGATCACCCGCGAAATGCCCTTCGGCAAGTACAAGGGACGGATCATCGCTGACCTGCCCGGCCCCTACCTGAACTGGTTTGCCCGTGAAGGTTTCCCCCACGGCGAACTGGGCGGGTTGCTGGCACTGATGCAGGAAATCGACCACAACGGCCTGTCCGAACTGCTGGAACCTCTACGGGCAAAACACGGCAAACCCGCCCCCCGTCATTAAGAGCCCACGCCATGCCAAGGAATGCAGATAACGAACTTCACTGGCAGGCCATCGCCCAGCGCTATGCGCTGGAGCCTGGCCCGATCAACCTGGAAAACGGCTACTTTGGGCGCATGAGCCGCGCGGTAAGCGCGCAGTACCTGGAGCACGTTGCGTTTATCAACCGCAGCAACTCGCTGTATGTGCGCCAGCGCTTCGAGCAAGGTGAACATGTCGAGATTCGCCGCCAACTGGCCGGGTTGATCGATGCCGACCCCGAGGCGGTCGCCTTCACCCGCAATGCCACCGAAGCCTTGCAGTCGCTGATCCGTAACTACAACTGCCTGCAACCGGGCGATCAGGTGCTGATCAGCGACCTGGAGTACGACACGGTCAAAGGCGCAATGCGCTGGTTGGCGGGCTATCGCGGTGTAGAGGTTATTGAGATTTCTCACACTCACCCGGCCAGTTTCGACAGCCTGGTACAGGCCTATCGCGATACGTTCGCTCAGTACCCGCGCCTCAAGCTGATGGCCCTGACCCATGTCACCCATCGCACCGGGCTGGTGATGCCGGTGGAGGCGATTGACCAGGCCGCGCGTGAGCATGGCGTCGATGTGATCCTCGATGGCGCCCACGCCCTGGGCCAGATCGACTTCAACCTCGCGCAGCTGGGTATTCAATTCGCCGGCTTCAATTTGCATAAATGGATCGGCGCGCCGCTGACCCTTGGCTTTCTGTATATAGCACCGGAGCGCCTGGCCGATATTGACCCGGACATGGGCGAATTTCATTACCCGGCCACCGATGTACGCGCGCGTACGTCCTACAGCACACCGAATTTTCCGGCGCTGATGACCTTGCCGCTGGTGCTGGAAGAACACCGCGCCTTGGGTGGCTCGGCCGCTAAAGGTGCGCGGGTCAATTACCTGCGGGATCTGTGGGTGAGCCCGGTGCGGCCGTTGCCGGGGGTTGAGGTACTGACGCCGGATGATCCACACCTGTATTGCGGGATCACTGCGTTCAAGTTCACAGGGCGCGATCAGCAGGTGATGGTGGACCGGTTGCTCAAGGAGCATGGCGTGTTTACCACCCTTCGAACGGGTGCGGCGTTTGGCACCTGTATTCGAGTGACACCGGGGCTGGTGACGTCGGCGGCGGATATCAATGTGTTGATCAACGCGATTACCGAACTCAACAAAGATTAAAACTGTGGGCGCTGGCTTGCCTGCTATGGCGGTGGGTCAGCTTTGGATGCATCTACTGACACACCGCTATCGCAGCATGGGTATCTACGCAATTTTTTGTGTTGCGCTAAGTTTTTGACGGGGTTTTTAGGTAGATGTGAGTACATATCCGTTGCTGCGGTAACGGCGGCTATTGGTTCCGCCCTTACGGCGGGTCACTTTTGGAAAAGAGCCCCAAAAGTAACCAAAAGGGCTCTTGCCCCACCACTCGGTGCCTCGCCTAGGCTCGGCATGCCCTCACTCCGGCTTGAATCCGTGGGCCGCCGCCATGGGCCATCCTTGGCCCATCGCGGCTAACCCGGCGTCCTGCCGGGTTACCCACGGATTCAAGCCTGCGTTCGGCCATCGTGGTTTAACGGGGCGCCTCAGATCAAGATCAAGATCAAGATCAAAAGCAAGAGCACGGCGGCCTAGTAGCCGACCTGAGTGGTAGAAGCAAAAGCAGGGCAAAAGCACAGCAGAAGCAGATCTGCTTTTCTGTGGGAGCTGGCTTGCCTGCGATGCAGACACCTCGGTGTATCAGGCATAACCAGTTGATGCCATCGCAGGCAAGCCAGCTCCCACATTAGATTGAGTTCAGTTTCAGAGATCAGGTCGGCTGTCAGGCCGCCTCGGCTTCGCTTTTGATCTAACCACTCAGGTCGGCTACTAGGCCGCCGTGCTCTTGCTTTTGATCTTGATCTTGATCTTGATCTTAGGCGCCCCGTTAAACCACGCTGGCCGAACGCAGGCTTTGGAGCGGGGGTAAACCGGCAGGACGCCGGTTTAGCCGCGATGGGCCAAGGATGGCCCATGGCGGCGGCCCACGGTCCAAAGCCTGCGTGAGGGCACACCGAGCCTAGGCGAGGTGCCGAGTGGTGGGGCAAGAGCCCTTTTGGTTACTTTTGGGGCTCTTTTCCAAAAGTGACCCGCTGTAAGAGCGGAACCATACGAAGCCGTTACCGCAGCAACGGATATGTACCCAGCACCCCCGCGACAACCAAAGAATTCAACCCATAAAAGATGTGTAGATACCTATGCTGCGATGGCGGTGGGTCAGCCACATTGCAGTGGCAGTTACACCGCTATCGCAGGCAAGCCAGCTCCCACAACTGATCGGCGTTGAATTCAAGTTTTTCTACAGGCAAAAAAAGCGGCACACCGACCAAGTGCGCCGCAAAAATGCCGTTAAGCACAGCAACAACGATTCGGTAAATCAGCTCAATCCAGCAGCGCCAGCGCCTGTGCGGTGACTTCTTGGATACGGGCCCAGTCGCCGTTCTTGACCCATTGCGGATCGAGCATCCAGCTACCGCCCACGCACATCACGTTTTTCAACGCCATGTAGCTCTTGATGTTGGCCGGGCCAACGCCGCCGGTTGGGCAGAATTTCACTTCGCCGAACGGGCCGCCCAGGGCCTTGATAGCCGCTACGCCACCGCTGACTTCAGCCGGGAACAGCTTAAAGCGGCGATAACCCAAGCCATAGCCTTCCATGATGCCGGAGGCATTGCTGATGCCCGGCAGCAGCGGGATCGGGCTATGCACCGAGGCTTCCAGCAGGTCGCGGGTAATGCCTGGGGTGACGATGAATTGCGAGCCGGCTACTTCCGCCGCTTCGAGCATGTGACGGTCGAGCACGGTGCCGGCACCGGTGCACAGTTCAGGGCGTTGCTCGCGCAGTACCTGAATAGCCTTGAGGCCGAACTCGGAACGCAGGGTCACTTCCAATGCGGTCAAACCGCCCGCGGCCAGGGCATCGGCCAGCGGCAAGATGTCCTGTTCGCGGGCGATGGTGATCACCGGCAGGATCCGCGCCTTGGCGCAGAGGCTGTCGATCAAGGCAACTTTTTCCGCCATGGACACGGTCGGTTGAGGGCTTTTCATAGCGGCTGATCCTTGGCTCATGGGCACCAGTAAATCTCTAAAGTAGGTTGCAAAAACGCGCGAATCGGCATGGCAGCAACGTCGTCACTGGCCAGCGCGGCGCTCAAGGTGGTCAATTTCGAGCTGCCGGCAATCGACAGCACGGTGTAGTGGGCCGTGGCGAGCAACGCGCGACTCATGGTCAGGCGCTGGTGCGGCACGGTCGGCGCCAGCATCGGCCAGCAACGGCGGGTACCGTCGGCCTGCAGGGCTTCGGTGAGGTTCGGGCTGTTGGGAAACAGCGACGCGGTGTGGCCGTCATCGCCCATGCCCAGTACCAGCACATCAATGGCTGACAACTCTGCCAACTGGCGGTCGGCCAGTTCGGCGGCGTCTTCAAGGTTCGCGGCAACGTTGTACAGGCTGAGGAACGTGGCCTTGGCTGCCGGGCCTTGCAGCAAATACTTCTTCAACAGGCCAGCATTGCTGTCGGCGTGCTCTACCGGCACCCAGCGCTCGTCGGCCAGGGTGATGGTGACCTTGGACCAGTCCAGGCTCTGCTTGGCCAGGTTCTGGAAAAACGCCACGGGGCTGCGGCCACCGGACACGACCAGGGTGGCCTCGCCACGGGCACTGATGGCCCCGCGCAGTTGCTCGGCCACGTCATTGGCCAGGCCGTCCGCCAGCAGCACGGGCGTACGGTACTCATGGGCAGTCACACCCTGAGGCAGTTTCAATTCAGATATCGCCATACCACGACCTCCCATCCCGCGTGATCAGTGCAATCGAGCTCATCGGCCCCCAGGACCCAGCCGCATACGGCTTGGGCGCATCACCGGATTTTTTCCACCCGGCGATCAACTGGTCACACCACTTCCACGCGGCTTCGATTTCATCTTTGCGAACAAACAGGTTCTGATTGCCGCGCATCACTTCCAGCAACAACCGCTCGTAGGCATCAGGGATGCGCGCGCTGCGGTAGGTGTCGGAAAAATTCAGTTGCAGCGGGCCGCTGCGCAGTTGCATGCCCTTGTCCAGGCCCTGCTCCTTGGTCATCACACGCAAGGAAATACCTTCGTCCGGTTGCAGGCGGATGATCAGCTTGTTGCTGATCTGCAGGCGCTGCTCGGGGGCGAAGATGTAGTGGGACGGTTCCTTGAAGTGGATAACAATCTGCGACAGCTTTTGCGGCATACGCTTGCCGGTACGCAAGTAGAACGGCACCCCGGCCCAACGCCAGTTGCGGATATCGGCACGCAGGGCAACGAACGTCTCGGTGTCGCTCTGGGTGTTGGAATTCTCTTCTTCCAGGTAACCCGGCACCGGCTTGCCGGCGCTGTAGCCGGCGATGTACTGGCCACGTACCACTTGGGTGGTCAGGCCGTCTGGGCTGATCGGCGCCAGGGCCTTGAGCACCTTGACCTTCTCGTCGCGGATGCTGTCGGCGGACAAGTCGGCCGGCGGGTCCATGGCGATCAGGCACAGCAGCTGCAGCAGGTGGTTCTGGATCATGTCGCGCAGCTGGCCGGCTTTGTCGAAGTAACCCCAACGGCCCTCAATACCCACCTGCTCGGCCACGGTGATTTCCACGTGGGAGATGTAGTTTTGGTTCCACTGGGTTTCAAACAGGCTATTGGCGAAACGCAGCGCAATCAGGTTCTGGACGGTTTCTTTGCCCAGGTAGTGGTCGATGCGGTAGGTGCGGTTTTCCGGGAAAAACTGCGCCACGGCGTCGTTGACTTTGCGCGACGACTCCAGGTCCGAACCGATGGGTTTTTCCAGGACGACGCGGGTGTTTTCCGCCAGGCCGACCTTGGACAAGTTCTCGCAGATCGCGCCGTACACCGCCGCCGGGGTGGCGAAGTAGGCAATCAGGCGTTGTTCGGTGCCGGCGCTCTCTGCCAGGGCGACGTAGTCGTCAGCCTTCAGGAAGTCGACGTGCAGGTACGTCAGGCGAGCCAGGAAACGCTGGGCGATGGTTTCGTCCAGTTCCTTGCCGACGTATTTACGCAGTTCTTTTTCGATATGCGCCAAGTGCTGCTGCTCGGAGCCGGCTTCACGGGCCAGGGCCAGGATGCGCGTGTCGTCGTGCAGCAGGCCTGCGCCATCGAGTTGATAGAGGGCAGGAAATAACTTGCGCAGCGCCAGATCACCCAACGCGCCAAACAGGGCAAAGGTGCAGGGTTCTACGGTTATCGAAGGCATGATGTTTGTTCTTTTATCAAGTTAAGCTACAAATACCTTTTTTCAAGGCATCACTCAAGGAAAAATGTAGTAATAACCACAACATTTTCCCAAAATATGCATTCCGAGTGGTGGTGTTCAGCTACCCTCAGTAGGATAGGCCACCGCAAAGGGCCACTCGTCGATTGGTTACCGCCCTATAGTTGCATCGTCGCCCGAAGGAAAGACTGAATGGACCGCGTGCGAAATCTTCTGGAACAAATCCGGAACCGCCTCGAAGAATTGAACAAGGCTGAGAAAAAAGTCGCCGAGGTCATCCTGCTCAACCCGCAGCAGGCGACCCGCTTCTCGATCGCAGCCCTCGCCCAAGCCGCCTCGGTCAGTGAACCGACGGTCAACCGTTTCTGCCGTTCGTTCGGCGTCAGCGGTTACCCTGAACTTAAATTGCAGCTGGCGCAAAGTTTGGCCAGTGGTGCGGCGTATGTCAGCCGCGCCGTGGAGGCCGATGATAACCCTGAGGCCTACACCCAGAAGATCTTTGGCAGTGCCATTGCGTCACTGGACAGCGCCTGCCAAGCCTTGGACCCGGCGCTGATCAGCAAGGCCGTAGACCTGTTGATCCAGGCGCGGCAGATCCACTTCTTCGGCCTGGGCGCCTCGGCGCCGGTGGCCATGGATGCGCTGCACAAATTCTTCCGCTTCAACCTGGCCGTGACCGCACACGCCGACGTGCTGATGCAGCGCATGCTCGCGTCGGTGGCGCATACGGGTGAGCTGTTCGTGATTATTTCCTACACCGGGCGTACCCGTGAGCTTGTGGAAGTGGCGCGTATCGCGCGGGAAAACGGCGCATCGGTACTGGGCGTAACCGCCGAGAACTCGCCGCTGGCCAAGGCCAGCACGGTGAGCCTGAACATTCCGCTGCCGGAAGACACCGACATCTACATGCCGATGACGTCGCGGATTATCCAGCTGACGGTGCTGGATGTGCTGGCAACGGGCATGACGTTGCGCCGTGGCGTGGATTTCCAGCCGCATTTGCGCAAGATCAAAGAGAGTTTGAATGACAGCCGGTATCCGGTTGGGGATGAGTTTAACTAGTTCCAGATCGTTCCTACGCCCTGCGTGGGAATGCATCCAGTGACGCTCTGCGTCACGACTTCAGAGCGTCCAAGGTGGCATTCCCGCGCGGAGCGTGGGAACGATCAAATCTCTGCCAGCAGTACCGCCGCCATCGCGGGCAAGCCCGCTCCCACATTTGGAATGCATTCCACTGTGGGAGCCGGGCTTGCCCGCGATGAGGCCATAAGCCACACCGCTAAACCCCAGCCCTGGCCTGCAGACTCAAATGCGCCCTCTCCCCCGGCGCCAAACTGGCCCCAGCCATCGCCGACTCCACGCACACAAACCCCGATGCCTCGTTGAAGCTCACGCCCAACAGTGGCCGGCTGCCCGGGTGCCACACCACCGTGTCGGCACTGTCGCCAGTATCAATGCACAGCTCGCGCTGCCAGGCGTGGTCTTTGAGGTGCAGCTCGCCGTCATGCTGGAACACTCGCTGGCAACCGCCGTCCACGCGTAACTCGCCTTCCTGCTGGCAAACCTGGCGATTGAGCTGGTCATAACCTTGCGCTCCATCGAGCCCAGACAGCGCTATCTCACCGACATTGCCGATCCGCCAATAAGCGTGCAAAGCATGGCTCAACTGGCACGGCAACTCGTCCTGATGCTCTGTGCACAGGCGCAGTTCCAGGGTTTCGCCCAGGTGCGCGTGCAGGTCGACCTGCCAGTCGCACAGCTGCAATTGCCAATGCAGGCGCACGCCATCGTCGTCGGTACTGCTGTCGAGCAGTTTCCAATCAATCAGCCGCGCCCAGCCATGGGACGGCCACGCGTTTTCACTCGGGTGGCGCCCATACCATGGCCAGCACACCGGCACGCCGCCACGGATGGCGCCGACTTGCGGCCACTTGGCCGCGCACCACAGCCAGGGTTTCTGGCCACGGGGCTGAAAATGCAGCAGTTGCGCGCCCTGGCGACTGAACACCGCCTGGCACAGCGGATGGTCGATCACCAACACATCGCGCATCTGAAAGCGCTCCCAGGCGAACACCGGACGCTCGCGCAGGGATTTGAAAAAACGTTGCAGCGGATGCTCATGCATGTGCCACGGTCCTGAAATTCATTCTCGCTCAAACCTTGGTTCCCCTTTGGGAGCTGGCTTGCCTGCAATGTGAGCGACTCGGTTTGTTTGAATGACCGAGGCGATGCCATCGCAGGTAAGCCAGCTCCCGCAGGAGTTGTGCAGCGTGCTGCCCAAAAAAAAGCGGATAGCCATGGCTATCCGCGAAATGCGCACAGAGAGAAGGAGCTTATCGCAACAGCGTTAGAACGTAGACTGAATTTTCAGGCCCGCTACCAGCGCGTTGTCGACTTGGTTCACGCCACCTGGGTGGACGACGTATTGCAAGTTAGGACGCACGGTCAGCCAATTGGTGACGTGGACGCCATAGTTGAGCTCGACGTTGTACTCGGTGTTACGCAGTGGCGCGTAACCCAGTTGGTCGTAATCGGTGAAGCCGCCAGCGGCATTGAGCAACTCGGCGTTTTTCTTCACGTCACTGTTGGCATGGATACGCGCAACACCGATACCGATGTCATCTTTGGCGCGCGCGTCGAATGGGCCTTTATACACAAGCATCAGCGACTGGTAGTTGTCGACGACGTTGGTGTCTTTGTCGTGGAAGGTCACGTTGGCCGCGATGTTCAAGCCGCGTGAAGCGTCGCCATTGTGCGTGGTGAGCTGCTGTTGCAGAACGCCCCAGTAGCCGCTCTTGCTGCTACGAACGCGGAAGGCCGCGCCGGTGGTACCAGCGTCGTTACCGTTGACGTCTTCACGTACGTCGGTAGCGTCGGCGGTGCTCTTGTAGTAACCCACACGGTATTCGCCCGGCAGGCCATTGACCTTCGGCGACCAGACCAATTCCACCGGCAATACGGTGCCCTTGGTGCCACTGCCGCTGAGTTTGAAGCCGTTGCCGTGCTCCAGTTGCGATGGGTTCTGGTTGTAAGCACCGATTTGCGCATACAGCTCAGGCGTGATGTTGTACTTCACGCGGATCGCGGCCTGGCTGACCGGCCAGTTGTACCAGGTGTTAACGTAGTTACCCACTTGCGAGCCGCAGAACGACAGGTTCTGGAAGTCGCATGGGAAGGTGTTGAAGTCTTCGCCTTCACCGAAGTAACCGAGTTTGACGTCCAACTTGTTGTCGAACATCTGGTGCTGAATCCAGAACTGGGTCAGACGCACCATGTGGCCTCGGCCATCAACTTCTTGAGACGAACTCAAGGTGCCGGCACGCGGGTCACCAATACGGTCATTGGAAATGTTCGCGCCGTTACGATTGGTGAGTTGGATCTTGGCCTGGGTGTTATCCCAGCCAAACAGCTTTTGCAGATCCAGTGCTACGCCCAGACCGAACTGGTCAGCGTAACGGGCAGTTTTGTCGTCGTTGTAGCCGCCGCGCAGGTTGGCGCCCACTTCCCCAACGTAGTCAGCCTTGATGTCGATACCTTGCTCGATGAGCTTGGTCCGCTCGCCGCCCCAATCGCCGGTCATCCACTTGGAGTCGGCGCTGAATGCATCGGCCGCCATCGCATTGGCGGACAATACCAGGGCTGCTGCTGCTGACAGTTGGCAGATCAGCCGGGTGTTGTTGTGTTGCTTTTTCATCCCTACATCCTCGTCTTTATTGTTATTAAACTGTTTTTATCTAACGCGGGTTACATTTTTATCTAAAACAACAACTTATCTGCATTAGCGGCCTTTGAATTGGGCCACATTGTCGGCATGCCCGTGTGCAGGCAATGAAGCAGCAGCGCCCAGGCGCTCGCCGGTTTTGGCGTCGAACAGCAAGACCTTGGCCGGGTCGAACTGCAGGGTCAGGGTCTCACCCACCTGCGGTGCCACGTCGGGTGCCAGGCGGCAGCAGACTTTGGTGTCGTTGAGTTGCACGAATACCAGGGTGTCCGGGCCAGTCGGCTCGGTGACTTGGACTTCCGCACGAATGCTCGACGAACCATTACCTTCACCCGCCGCCAACACGATCTGCTCCGGGCGCAGGCCCAGGATCACGTCACGGTCTTCAAGGCCGGTGTCATTCATGCTCAGCGGCAGCTCGCAACGGGCCTGGCCGCTGTCGAGCAGCGCCACCAGATGACCGTCCTTGCGCTGCAGGCGCAAAGGAATGAAGTTCATCGGGGGTGAACCGATAAAACTTGCCACAAAAAGGTTGGCCGGGTCGTTGTAGATCTCTTTCGGCGTGCCGAACTGCTGGATGATGCCGTCCTTCATCACCGCCACTTTGTCGCCCAGGGTCATCGCTTCGATCTGATCGTGGGTGACGTAGACAGTGGTGGTTTTCAAGCGCTGGTGCATCAGCTTCATTTCGGTGCGCATCTCGACGCGCAGCTTGGCGTCGAGGTTGGACAGCGGTTCGTCGAACAGGTAGATCTTCGGCCGACGCGCCAGGGCGCGGCCCATGGCAACACGCTGTTGCTGGCCACCAGACAGTTGGCCTGGCTTGCGATTAAGCAGGTGTTCGATCTGCAGCAGCTTGGCCACGCGCGCCACTTCGGCGTCGATATCCGCCTGAGGCATCTTGCGGATTTTGAGGCCGAACTCGATGTTCTCGCGCACGCTCATGGTCGGGTACAGGGCGTAGGACTGGAACACCATGGCGATGTCACGGTCCTTGGGGCTCATGCCGCTCACATCCTGATCACCGATCATGATGGCGCCGCCGGTAATGGTTTCCAGACCGGCGATGCAGTTCATCAGCGTGGACTTACCACACCCTGAAGGGCCGACCAGGATCAGGAATTCGCCTTCCTTGATCGACAGTTCGATGTTCTTCAAGGTGTCGGGCAGGCCGGCGCCATAGGTCTTGTTTACATTGCGAAGTTCAAGCGTAGCCATGATTACCCCTTGACCGCGCCGGCCGTGAGGCCGCGCACGAAATACTTGCCTGCGATCACATAGACCAGCAGGGTCGGCAGCCCGGCGATCATCGCCGCCGCCATATCCACGTTATATTCCTTGGCCCCGGTGCTGGTGTTGACCAGGTTGTTCAGCGCCACCGTGATGGGCTGCGAGTCGCCGCTGGAGAACACCACACCGAACAGGAAGTCGTTCCAGATCTGGGTGAACTGCCAGATCAGGCAGACCATGATGATCGGCGTCGACATCGGCAGAATGATCAGCCGGAAGATGGTGAAGAACCCTGCACCGTCCAGTCGTGCCGCCTTGATCAGCGCATCCGGAATGCTGACGTAGTAGTTACGAAAGAACAGTGTGGTAAATGCCAGCCCGTAGACCACGTGCACAAACACCAGGCCGGTGGTGGTGCTGGCCAGGCCCATCTTGCCGAGGGTGAAAGAGGCCGGCAGCAGCACGGTCTGGAACGGCAGAAAGCAGCCGAACAACAGCAGGCCGAAGAACAGCTGCGAACCACGGAAGCGCCAGAACGACAGCACGTAGCCGTTCAATGCGCCGATGGCAGTGGAAATCAGCACCGCCGGAACGGTGATCTTGATCGAGTTCCAGAAGTAGCCATCGACGGTGGCCCAAGCTTTTACCCAGCCGATGCCGGTGACCACGGTGGGCCAGCTCAGCAGGTTGCCGGTGCTGATGTCTTCCGGGGTCTTGAAGCTGGTCAACAGCATCACCACCAGCGGCACCAGGTACAGCAGCACAGCAAGGATCAGCACCGTGTAGATCGCGATGCGACTCAGGCTGATGGTTGGTTTGGAAGCGAGACTAGTCATTACGCTTGGTCCTCAGCTCGGAGTACAGGTAGGGCACGATGATCGCGAGGATCGCACCGAGCATCAGGATTGCACTGGCAGAGCCCATGCCCATCTGGCCACGACTGAAGGTGAACGAGTACATGAACATCGCGGGCAAGTCGGACGAGTAGCCCGGGCCACCGGCGGTCATTGCCGCAACCAAGTCGAAGCTCTTGATGGCGATGTGCGCCAGGATCATCACCGCACTGAAGAACACCGGACGCAGGCTTGGCAGTACCACGCTCCAGTAGATACGCGGCAGGCTCGCGCCGTCTATCTGGGCGGCACGGATGATCGACTGATCAACGCCACGCAGGCCAGCGAGGAACATCGCCATGATGAAGCCGGAGGCTTGCCACACGGCAGCAATCACCAGGCAATACACAACGCGGTCCGGGTCGATCAGCCAATCCAAGCGGAAGCCTTCCCAGCCCCAGTCACGCAGGAGTTTGTCCAGGCCCATGCCCGGGTTGAGCAGCCATTTCCAGGCAGTACCGGTGACGATCATCGAGAGCGCCATCGGGTACAGGTAAATGGTGCGAATAAAACCTTCGCGGCGGATTTTCTGGTCGAGGAAAATCGCCAGGGTCACGCCAATCACCAAGGTGATGCCGATAAACATCCCGCCAAAAACAGCCAGGTTCTTGCTCGCTACCCACCAGCGGTCGTTGTCGAACAACCGCGCGTATTGCGCAAGCCCCGCCCATTTGTAGCTTGGCAGGAACGTGGAAGTGGTGAACGACAGAACGAACGTCCACAGGATGTAGCCATAAAAGCCCACCAGCACGATGAGCATGCTGGGCGCCAGCACCAGTTTAGGGAGCCAGCGCTGCAGTGCATCGAACGGCGAGGCCTTGCTGAACACAGCAACAGAACTCATGGGAAAATCCAGTACAGAGAAAAGGACTACAGGAACAAGCCTTGTGAGGGGTCAGGGGGTTTCCCCTCACAAGGACCAGCTGCTAACCGTTACTTGGCAGACTTGATCGCAGCGCCGAGTTTCTTGGCGGTGTCGGCCGGGTCGGCTTTCGGGTCGTTGATGAAGTTGGTCACGACATCAAAGAACGCACCTTGCACAGCCAGGGTGGTGGCCATGTTGTGCGCCATGCTTGGCTGCAGGCCGCCGGTTTTGGCGTCTGCCAGGAAGTCTTTGGCTGCGGTCTGGGCGCAGGAGTCGAACCCGTACGATTCCATTTTGTTCAGCATGTCGACCCGAACCGGAATCGAGCCTTTGTTGATGCTGAAGACTTTCTGGAAGTTCTCACCCAGCACGACTTTGGCGATGTCCTGCTGACCGGCAGCAGTGCCTTTGTCTTTCTGCTTGAACACCGCCAGGGAGTCGATGTTGTAGGTGAAGGCTTTGTCGGTGCCTGGGAAGGCTACGCACTCGTAGTCTTTACCGGCGACTTTCTTGGCGGCAGTCCACTCGGACTTGGCCCAGTCACCCATGATCTGCATGCCGGCCTTGCCGTTGATGACCTTGCCTGCTTCGAGGTTCCAGTCCTGGCCTTTGCCGTCGACGTCCATGTAGGTCGCGACTTTCTTCAGCTCGGTCAGGGACTTGACCATTTCAGGACCGGTCAGCGCAGCGTTATCCAGGTCGACCAGGGCTTTCTTGTAGCCATCAGCCCCCATCACCGACAGTACGACCGCTTCGAATACGGTGCTGTCCTGCCAAGGCTGGCCACCGTGGGCGAGCGCAATGAAGCCCGCGGCCTTGAGCTTGTCACCGGCTGCGTAGAATTCTTCGAGGGTGGTCGGGTTCTTGGTGATACCGGCTTTCTTGAAGACTTCCGGGTTGATCCACAGCCAGTTAACGCGGTGGATGTTGACCGGTACGGCGACGTAGTCACCTTCGTACTTCACGGTGTCGGAGACTTTCTTGTCGAGCAGGGAGTCCCACTTTTCTTCTTTGGCGACGTCTTTGAGCACGTCGGTGTCGAGCAAGCCGGTGGACGCCCATTCCTGGATGTCGGGGCCTTTGATCTGGGCAACGCCGGGTGGGTTGCCGGCGACTGCGCGGCTTTTCAGCACAGTCATCGCGGTGGCACCACCGCCACCTGCGACGGCACCGTCTTTCCAGGTGAAGCCGTCTTTTTCAACTTGGGCCTTCAGGACATCTACAGCCGCCTTTTCACCGCCGGAGGTCCACCAATGCACAACTTCAACCGTCCCTTTCGAGTCGGCGGCAAATGCACTGAGGGGAAACAACGAGGCAATGGAAATAGCAACGGCGAGGCGATTAATCGCGTTCATCTGAGTACCTTTTCTTGTTGTTATGCATGCAAGTCTAGAGCTTGCGCTGCACGGAGTTTAAACAGGGATTTTCCAGGCGCAGGTAACAAAGGGACGTGCAAATGTCACCACTTGGTGACATAGCAGCCCTGCCCTAACGCACTGGTCATGCTGGGTGACAAGGGTAGCGCAGGCAGCACCACCGCTTGCCAGGCGTGATAAAGGTCCGGTTTACCGCCCCAGATCTTGCTGCTGGGTTGGTTGTGTGGGCTGAGTTCGTGGTGCCAGCTGCCACGGATGCGGTCGATAAAGTGGCTTTCGCAGAACTCCCAGAACCGCCGATACCAGGTTTCGTAATGCAGCTCACCGGTGCGCTTGAGCAACGCTTGGGCGGCGGCGCTGGCTTCGGCATGGGTCCAGTGCAGGCGCTCGCGCACCACCGGGCGGTGGTTCCAGTCCAGGGTGTAGACGATGCCGGGCGCACCATCTACGGCCCAGGCGTATTCGCAGGCGCTGGCGAACAGGCCTTGAGCATCGGTTACCAGCCAGTCCGGCGTGGCCAACCCGGCTTGCAGGCGCGCGGCTTCCAGGTGCAGCACCAGCCGCGCCCATTCAAAACCGTGGCCGGGGGTGATGCCATAAGGGCGGAAACCGTCGGCAGGGTTGTCTTCGTTGTAGCCGAGCAGTGGCTTCCAGTGGGCGTCGAAGTGCTCAATGACCATGAACTGGTTGCCGGCGGCGTGGGTGTGGATAACACGTTCGACGATGCGCAATGCGCGGTCGAGCCAGCGCGTGTCACCGGTCACATCGGCCAGGGCCAGGAATGCTTCGGTGGCGTGCATGTTGCTGTTGGCGCCGCGATAAGCCTCAACACCGCTCCAGCCCTGGGCAAAGGATTCGAGCATGACGCCTTCCTCCTCGCTCCAGAAGAACTGGTCGATGATGTGCACGGCGTCGTTCAAGAGGTTTTGTGCACCGGGCGCGCCCGCCACCACCGCCGAACTGGCGGCCAGGGCGACGAACGCATGCAGGTAAGCGGCCTTGCCACGGTTGCCATCCACGGCATGGGGCGCGGCAAACCAACCGCCGTGCTCGCTATCGCGTAATGGCCCGCTGAGCGCCGCAACGCCGTGCGCCACCAGGTCGGCATAACCGGGCAACCCCATGGCGTGGGCCATGGCGAAGCTGTGGGTCATGCGGGCGGTGTTCATGGTTTCGGCGTGGGCATCGGCCGGCAGTTGGCCGTTGTCGTCGAGGTTGCCGAAGCCATCTGGCAGGCGCGAGGCCTTGGCGAATGCCAGCAGGCGCAGGCCTTCGTGGGCGAGCCAAGTGTGATGGGCAGGTGCGTTCAGCCAACTGCTGGCAGGCAGTGGTTGCGTGGTCATAGGTAGCCCTTATTATTTTTTATGGGATGACCGGAGTCTAAACAAGGGTGAGATCAGGGCAAGTAACGAAGGGGAACGGAAATGTCACCAGCCGGTGACAATTCAAAAGATGGTCCTGTCTAACTCTGAACCCACTCTAATTGTGGCAGCTGGCTTGCCTGCGATAGCGGTGGGTCAGTTACAAAAGCATGAGCTGACAGATCGCTATCGCAGGCAAGCCAGCGCCCACAGTTGAAAGCCGGTTTACACCTGCTATCACTGCCCCAGAGGCCTGATCTTCGCTGGCGCGTTGAGCTGTTGCTGCAGGTTTTGCACTTGGCTTTGCAGGGTGGTGATATTGCGTGTGGTCTGGATGCGGAACACATCAAACTCTTTATTGGTCGGCGCATCGCTGTTAACCGTCGGGTTGTCCTGCGCGCTTTTGAGCACCACGAGGTCCTGTTCCAGGCGGGCAATGGCCGCGCTCGGGTTGCCCTGTTTCTTCAGGGTGGCCACGTCGGCAGACAGATCCTTGACTTCACCTTGCGCCGCTTTGAGGGTTGCCACTGCGTCGGTCAGCGCCTGCACCTGGCCCTGCAACTTGGCATTCGCGCTCGACAGGTCGGCGGTGCTGGCGGTCATTTGTGCCAGGCGCTGGTCCAGTTCGGAGGCCTGGCCGGCGACGCCGACCTGCTGCTTGCCTTGCTC
This sequence comes from Pseudomonas sp. YeP6b, assembly GCF_025642995.1. NCBI lineage: Bacteria > Pseudomonadati > Pseudomonadota > Gammaproteobacteria > Pseudomonadales > Pseudomonadaceae > Pseudomonas > Pseudomonas sp. YeP6b. The sequence continues at coordinate 5,440,976 of NZ_CP080090.1, forward strand.
CTGCAACTGCGCTTCCAACTGCTTGATCTGCAACTTGAGCGCTTCACTGCCGTTGTTCACGCTGGCTTGGCTGGCCACCACCTTGCCGGAAATATCCTGCAGGCGCCCCGCCGCTTCTTCGCTGATGCGCGCAAAGCTTTCCTGGGTAGCGACCAATTGCTGGCCCATCAGGGAAATCTGCTGGAAGCTCCACCAGGCAAGACCCGCAAAGGCGATCAACAGCGCGCCGACCAAAGCCCACAGCGGGCCGGTGCTGGCGCTCTTGACCTTGACCACCTTCGGATTGCGCGAGCGCACCGACGTGGCGGGGCTCGGCTCGAAATCATCATCGTCCCCGATGTCGGCCCGCAGGCTGGGAACGTTGTCGAAATCGTCTTTAGCATCGTTACGCATGAATCAACCCTGAATCGGTGAGATAGCTACCTGAAAAGCCGAGCAGCGCGAGTATAAACCGCGCTTGCGCCGCACTGATCGACCCGGAACCGCGAATTCGGTTCCCGAAGTGTTGCCGGGTGTGAGCTTACTGGCGCCCCGGAGCCTGGGCTCGCCACCAACTGCAGAACTCGTCGAGTGCAGTCCATAAGCTGACCTTGGGCTCGTAGTCGAGATAATGCCTCGCCCGGCTGATATCGAGCGTGAAATCTTTGTTCATCACCTGCATGCCCAACCGCGACAGTGACGGCTCCGGGCGCCCCGGCCACATCGCACAAAATGCCTCGTTCAACGCCGCCACGCTGTAGGACAAACCGTAAGAGCGATAACGCGTGACTTGGGGCATGTCCATCTGGCGCATCACGTAGTTGACCACATCCCACACCGGCACCGGCGTGCCGTTGCTGATGTTGTAGGCCTTGCCCAGCGCCGAACCGGTGGCCAGCAAACTGCTCAGCAGCGCTTCATTGAGGTTGTGCACGCTGGTGAAGTCGACCTTGTTCAGGCCGTCGCCGACGATAGCCAGGCGGTTCTTGCGCTGCATGTTCAACAGGCGCGGGAAGATGCTCATGTCACCGGCACCGGTAACAAAGCGCGGGCGCAGGGCCAGCACTTCCAGGCCGAACTCCTGGGCGCCGAACACTTTCTGTTCCGCCAGGTACTTGGTGGCGGCGTAGGGATGCTTGAAGCGCTTGGGCACTTGTTCTTCCGTCAGGCCGAGGTGGTCGCGCCCGTCGAAGTAGATCGACGGCGATGACAAGTGCACCAGTCGCCCGACGCGTTGCTTGAGGCAGGCTTCAACCACGTTTTCGGTGACCAGCACATTGCCTTGATGGAAGTCCTGATACTTGCCCCACAGCCCGACGGCGCCGGCGCAATGCACCACGGCTTCAACATCGCGGCACAGGTGGCGCACCAGATCGGCGTCGTTCAAATCACCCTGGATAAACTCGGCGCCGCGCCGTACCAGGTGCTCCACACCTTCGGCGCGCCGCCCGTTGACCCGCACGTCCAGGCCTTGCTCCAGGGCGAAACGCGCAAAGCGCCCGCCGATGAAGCCGCTTGCGCCGGTGACCAGAATCTTCATGTAGCCTCCTACGGATGCAGCTGCCAGCGTCAAGCTTCAAGCCACAAGTTAAAAACGATCCGCAAGCTTTTCTCTTGCAGCTTGCAGCTTGACGCTTGTTACTGCTGATAGGGCACCAACCATTGGCCACAGGCCTGGGCCAGATGGTCGGTCAACAGGCCCAACAGCTGCCCGCCACTGCGCCAATGATGCCAGTACAACGGCACATCGATGGGCTTATCTGGCAATAACTCGACTAATACGCCGGTTTGCAGCTGGTCGCGCACCTGTAATTCCGGCACCAGCCCCCAGCCCAGGCCGGCTTCCGTCAAGCGGATAAAGCCTTCGGAGGATGGGCATAAATGGTGTTCGAAACCGCCGTCCACGCCCAAGGACGCCAGGTAACGGTGCTGCAGGAAATCATCCGGGCCGAACACCAGCGCCGGCGTTCGCGCCAATTGATCGGCACGCACGCCCTCAGGGAAATGCCGCGCAATAAAAGCCGGGCTGGCCAGCGCGCGATAGCGCATGGCACCGAGCAACAGGCTGCGCGCGCCGGCCACGGGGCGCTCGCTGGCGCAAATGCAGGCCGCCACTTCACCGGCGCGCATGCGTTTAAGGCCCACAGTCTGGTCTTCCACCACCAGGTCCAGCAGCAAATGCTGCTCGGCGCAAAAGTCGCTGACGGCCTCAGCCCACCAAGTGGCGAGGCTGTCGGCATTCAGTGCGATGCGCAGGCGCTCGGGCATGCCCTCCTCGTCCAGCGCCGGCACCTGGCTTTGCAGGTCGCGCTCGAGCAAGCGCACCTGTTGCACATGGTTGAGCAGGCGCCGGCCGATTTCGGTAGGTGTGGGCGGTGTGGCCCGCACCAGCACCGGCTGGCCGACACGCGCCTCAAGCAACTTGATGCGCTGGGAGATCGCCGACTGCGACAACCCCAGCACCTGGGCGCCGCGCTCAAAGCCGGCCTGTTCCACCACCGCCGCCAGGGCGGAAAGCAATTTATAGTCGAACATCAGTTTCTCTAATGGGCGATCAGCAATATTGGTTTTTCTTATACAGCCTAGCCCATGAGAATGACCAGCATTGAGTCTCTCTCTATTAAGGAACCCACACATGGCTGGCGAAACCGCCCTGGCAACCCTGCTGCGCAGCATGAGCCCACAGCTCAATGAGGGCGATTATGTGTTCTGCACCCTGCCCGACAACCGTATCCCGCCCGGCTGCGAGGTGATCGGCAGCTTCCGCGAGCAGGAAGGCCTGACGTTGATCCTGGACCGCCAACACGCTGAACAGGCCGGATTGGCCTTCGACTATGTCGCCGCGTGGATCACCTTGAACGTGCATTCGGCCTTGGAGGCGGTAGGCCTGACCGCTGCCTTCGCCAGCGCCTTGGGCAAGGCCGGCATCAGTTGCAACGTGATCGCCGGCTTTTATCACGACCACCTGTTTGTCGGCCGCAGCGATGCTGAGCGAGCCATGGATGTATTGCGCCACTTGGCAGCAAACGCGGAGTAAAGGTTATGTGGCAAAGCTACGTGAACGGGCTGCTGGTAGCCCTCGGCCTGATCATGGCGATCGGCACCCAGAATGCGTTTGTGTTGGCGCAAAGCCTGCGCCGTGAGCATCACCTACCGGTGGCGGCGCTGTGCATCGTATGTGATGCGATTCTGGTGGCTGCCGGGGTATTCGGCCTGGCCACAGTGCTGGCACAAAACCCGCTGCTGCTGGCGGTTGCCCGTTGGGGCGGCGCGGCGTTCCTGCTGTGGTACGGCACCTTGGCGCTGCGTCGCGCGTTTTCCAAGCAAAGCCTAGGTCAAGGCGAAAACCTCGAGGTGCGTTCCCTGCGCGCGGTGTTACTCAGCGCCCTGGCGGTGACGTTACTCAATCCGCATGTGTATTTGGACACCGTCTTGCTGATTGGCTCTTTAGGCGCTCAGCAAACTGAACCCGGCGCCTACGTGGCCGGTGCGGCCAGCGCGTCGTTCCTGTGGTTCGCCACCCTGGCATTAGGCGCCGCGTGGTTGGCGCCGTGGCTGGCACGCCCTGCTACCTGGCGGCTGCTGGACCTTTTGGTGGCGGTCATGATGTTCAGCGTGGCGTATCAATTGATCAGTGCTTGATGAATATTCCAAAACGCTCTGGAACCTCTATCCCACACAGTTGTTGCGTGGTTTTGCCGCACCCCCGGTGCTATGATCCGGACCCTGCGCCGCAAAGAGTACAAACTCCCCGGCGCTTGTTTGGCCGCCCGTGATCGGCCTTGCGCTCACCGCAACTGACCTGATTAGGAGAATCATCATGGCTTTCGAATTGCCGCCGCTGCCCTACGCACACGATGCCCTGCAGCCGCACATCTCCAAGGAAACCTTGGAATACCACCACGACAAGCACCACAACACCTATGTCGTGAACCTGAACAACCTGGTGCCAGGCACCGAGTTCGAAGGCAAGACCCTGGAAGAAATCGTCAAGTCCTCTTCGGGCGGCATCTTCAACAACGCCGCTCAGGTCTGGAACCACACGTTCTACTGGAACTGCCTGGCGCCAAACGCCGGCGGCCAACCAACCGGCGCACTTGGCGATGCCATCAACGCTGCGTTCGGTTCGTTCGACAAGTTCAAAGAAGAATTCACCAAGACGTCCGTCGGCACCTTCGGTTCCGGTTGGGGCTGGCTGGTGAAAAAGGCTGACGGTTCCCTGGCCCTGGCCAGCACCATCGGCGCCGGCAACCCGCTGACCAGCGGCGACACCCCGCTGCTGACCTGCGACGTCTGGGAACACGCTTACTACATCGACTACCGCAACGTGCGTCCAAAGTATGTGGAAGCGTTCTGGAACCTGGTCAACTGGAAGTTCGTGGCTGAGCAGTTCGAAGGCAAGACCTTTACTGCTTAAGCACACCTTGCTGTACCGCTGATCACTTGTGTGATTAATCAATAATCCGTGATCTGCTTAAAAACCGGAGCCCCGCCAAGGGCTCCGGTTTTTTTATGCCCGCCGCACACCCTCGCCCATCGCTGCTATTAAACAGCCCGGTCTATAGCCAATCGCTATAAAAAACTGTCAGAAATCACAGGTTTTACCCCGTCAGATTTTATATAGGCTCAGATCTCCACCCTGTTCTGAAGGCTCAGGACAAGCAAACTTATAAGGAGATTGAACATGGCACATAACCCAATGGGCAAAGACCCGGCCGACTACGAGAGCGAACCGATTTTTAACGCAACCACCCAAAAATTCAATATGGTGAACACCCGCACCGGACTGTTTGAAGCGTACGTAAAAATGCCCACCCCGAGCGGTAACCAGGGTAACGGCCCCCCGTTAGAAATGGACCTGTATTATAGCCCCCTGACCAATAACCAGGCCGCATTGGGCGACGGCTGGGAATTCAGCACGACTATTTACAGTGAAGAATATGAAAAGTTAACGCTCAATACCGGCGAAACACTGCCCTTGAAAAAGGGCAAAAACTTGAAACAAGTGGCAGTCATTGCCGAATGGGGCGCCGATGGTAAATTGACCGTCTACCGCAAAGGCGGCAGAACAGAAGTCTTGTCCAAGCTGGGAGATTCGCTGTTTTATCTACCCGAGTCGCTGACCCTCGATGGATATTACTTCCTGTACTCGACCTGGATTGCCACAGCCCACGTAATAGACGGTAAAACCTATTATCAAACCAAGTTACAGCGTGTTAAAGACAGCCTTCGTACGCTGATCGAAATTGACTATACGCTCGCCGAAGATAACGCCCAGTCAGCACTTACGCCCGTCACCCTGACCTTCTGGCCCGACGATGCCACTGAAACATTGCGCTATGAGCTGACGATTGAGGACTACGCCCTTAAATCCGTGACGCTTGCCGACGATATTAAAACCTCGTTCACGTATCTGGATCATAAGACCGCTGGCTGGCTGCTGAACACGTTCACCCACTGGGACGGCCTCGTTGAAGAGGTTGAGTACGACGACAATGGGCTGACCTTCCCGGACAACCCCACATTATCGGCACTGCCCTGTGTTCTCGGCCATCACTTGCAGCCCAACGGCGGCGGGGAACCGGTCTTTCATCATTATGAGTACAGTCGATATACCAACCTTAAAGCCTACATAACAACTAAAACCGGCGCTGGACAAAAGACGATCTATACGTACGATCACAAGACTAACGAAATCTTATCGGAATTGACCAGTAGCACCACGGACGACATTACGACCTATACCAACACAGACTACACAATTTCTGCAGAACCGAACGCCATAAAAAATGAACGTTCCACTACATACGGCCAATCATCTTCTAAACCTCGAAAAATAGATATTCATAATCGTTTCAACAAAGATGCTGCCCTGATTGAAAACAAAAAACTTAACACATCCACCACTTACGAATACGATGACGGCGAAAAATTTCTCTCGGACCGACCGTACAAGGAAACCATACTGCTCGGCGAGTATTTAAACATTGCCATAAACACTAAAACGTATCTTTATACCGATATACCCGGCATGAGCGAGCCAAAGCTCGCCGTCCTCATAGAAACCTTCGACCCCTTAAATATCATTAACCCCAGCATCACTTTCCAGAACTTCAGCTATTACACGGACAATGACTTTCGTAAAGGAAAACTAATGGAAGTCGCCTACGAAGATGACATATTTCGTGTACCCAAACGTGCCTTTACGTACACCCTCGGGGGGGCAAACAACACAGAGCTGACCACAAAGACCGTCGACACTGAACCTACTGGAACCTCGCGTACGTCTTCATCCACTCAGAGCGTTCTCAGCGGGCGCCTCATTCGTCAGGTGGACACCGACGGTAATCGGACGGAGTACACCTATGACGCGTTTGGAAGGTTAGCGACGCTCACAGTGTGTGCGCAGAGCCCAACCTATAAGCAAACCACTCGCTATGCCTATCCGGCCCCTGGCCAAGTGAAGGTCACCGAGCCTAACGGGCAGGTTCGCTTGAGCCAATACGATGGTCAAGACCGGCTGGTAAGGGAGTACGAATACGTCGAAGCAAACACCCAGCGCCTGCTCAGGGAAGTCAGCTACGACCTCATGGGGCGCGAATTGCGCAGCACGCAGTACGATTACACGGAAGACGGCACCCAAGTCAGCGACTGGAGCGAAATAAATTACGACGATTGGGGTGAAGTCAGCGGGCGACGCTACAGCGACGGTCGGCAAGATTTCAACCTGTACGACCCCATTGCAATGACACGGAGCGAATGGACCGGTAATGCCAACGACAAACACCGCAAGGTGACAACCTACAACGCGGACGAGACGATCCAGAAAATTGTGTGGCACGGCCAGAACGGCGTCGCATTTCAAACTCAAACCGCCACCTACACATTTGAGAAGCGACTCGCACAGTTGGAAACCGTTGGCGAGTTCGGTGTCACCACCATCCGCTATACCTATGACGTCTTCGGACGCGTGCTGACCGAGTCCCATGTCGAAAACGATAAAGGCTTGCTCCCGCTGGATCTCGTCTACAGCTACCACTACACCTATCCCCCGTTGTTGCGCACTGATGAACCGGCAACCATAAGGATCAGTTTTGGCCCCCTGGGCGCCTCGACGCGTTTATTGGGTAGCCGAACATTCGATGGGTGGGACCGTGTCACCAGCCTGAGCCGAGGCAACAGCGTAGAGACCTACCTCTACAATGGCGGGGACCCATTGCCGACGTCAAAAACAACCGCAGACGGTATCGACCTCCAATACGAGTACATCAAGGAACTGGGCAATAAACTCGGCAAAGTCAGTGGCAAAGGTGCCAACCAGCAAAAAAACTTCACCTATGCCCACGCCACACAAAGCCTCTCCACAGCCAGCGAGGGAGAACATTTTTTACAATACGACCATGACCTCAACTTACGCACCACCCAGCAACGCGTGCAAACTCAGCCCGGTGAAGCCAAAGAAGTCTCCTGCCTCTATTCACTCGCGGGGCGTGTGCTCAGTGATACCGACGTCTTCGAGCACTCAACGCAGTTTGAGTACAATCCGAAGGGCCAGCGTACACGTAGCGTCAACACACACGACACTTCGTGCACTTACACCGACCAAGGGCTATTGAAAGAAGAGGTTGTAAAGACTCTGGGCAGCGCATCGACAAGCATCAAGGTCACTTACAGTTATGACGCTGAGCAGCGTGAAACCAGCCGCCGTTTCGTACCCGCTGCAAATGCCGCCTCTGCCTTGGAAATAACCACCGTTTACTATGGCGACGGTAAGTTCAAACAGGTCCAGTTGAAACAAGGCAGCGCCATCAAAGGCTCGCGCAGTTTCACCTACAGTGCGGGCGGGCGGCTTAAGGCATGCACGACTACAGGGGTTTGGAGGCCTAAAAACCCGAAGGGCAAACTCATAGACAAGCAAGAGTTCACCTATGATGGCCTGGGCAATGTCACCCGCTGTGTCAGCACTTTCGCCGGCGCAAGCAACACAGCGACCTACACCTACGACAGCTCCACGGGCGTTCGCCTGGAAAAGATCGCGAACAGCCATGCGGACTACACAAAGTCTGCGACCTTGACGTACGACATTGCCGGCCGGGTCACTCAAGACCAAAACGGTAAAAAATATACCTATGACTGGTTAGGCCGGCTGATAAAGGCAGGGAGTACCCGGTATAGCTACGACCCCAGTGATCGCCTCATGACCCAAGGCGAGGGCTCGCAGCAACGTCAAGTCATCTATAACGAACTCCAGGTCAATGGCGAGTACTCGCTTGGGGATAACGATGCCTACCGGCATATGGAACCCGGCAGTACTGGCTGCACCGCTCAACGAACCCGGATTTCCGGAGTAGACAGAACCCTATACGAATGGCGCGACGTCAACGGCACGGTGTGGGTTACCTACGACGCGCAGGCCAACACCACAAAATTTCATGCTTATAGCCCCTACGGCGAACACTTCTTTGAAGATACCCAATCGTTACTGGGTGACAATGGCGAGCTCTACGACAGCACCATCGGCCAATACCCGTTGGGCTGTGGTTACCGCTTTCTCAACCCAGAGACGCGACAGTTCAATGCCCCGGACACGAGCAGCCCCTTTGGCATAGGTGGCCCACACGCTTACGGTTACTGTACCGATAACGACCCCATCAATTTTCAAGACCCCACCGGCCACTTCTCAGTAAGCAATCGATTGAGGGGTATTTGGGGCGACAGTCTTCCTGGTCCCCTCAGCCTGGGCAAAGACTCACAATTGATTAGCACTATAATTTTTACCGCTATAGGGGTGCTATCGGCTGTTATGACGGGAGGCGCGACGCTGCTTTTATCGGCGGGTATGGTCGTCTTTGCCGCTATTTCAGCAGCCACGGCCGTCATGTCGGTCCTGATTGCCGACATCAGTTCAGACTGGTCTGAAGGGTTGGCCTGGGCTTCCCTGGTCTTTGGCGTATTCAGCTCAGCAGCCAAGCTAGGCATGAAGCTTGTCAAACGGGCAGTGATGTTTGCCCGCTATCTGGGGAACTCAGCACGTGCTGTCGGCAAGAACATCTTTCAGCGCGCGGCAGTCATTTCACAGAGCCAAAAAACGGTGCTATCCATCATCGGCGAGACGCGAGAAAATATGAACCCTCTGCGTTGGGCTGCAGCGATAGAGCCGTATCCTTTCAACTCCAACGCTGTGATCCCAGCGATCGCAAAATTCGAACCGTTTGATGACCTCAACACCATCGCTTTCGCTGTTACGGGAGTCTTGACGAATACCGGCGTTTTGGGCGACTCGAAGAATACTGACGGTTTTAATTCGCTCATCGGTAACGGGACTTGGTTGCCGAATGGTAGTTGGAAGAGTTTATGGAACAAGCCCTGGCGCTTTCCTCGGCTGCGCTAACGCCTGCAGAACTGATGTCCGTCGGCGCGGGCTCAGGCCTGCAACCCCTTCAATGACTGAGCAGCGCTTGCAGTAGGAAAAAGCCCGGCTATTTTTGCCGGGCTTTTTTTGTGGTGAATTGTGCTCCGGTCGTTGGAACTCAGTGCGCAAATCGTGCCACGTAGTGAGGGTGAGGAATTCACCTCTATTACTTGTCGGAGAAATTACTATGATCGGTGGCGTAATAGCAGCAGTCATGCCTATGGCTGGCCAGGCAATGGGCGGCATGGGCGAAGTGGCAAAAATGGGCACAGAAATCGCCAAAGTCGCTGGCGAAGTAGTTAAAGCATTGGCCAAGCAACAAGGCGGAGAGAATAAAGACGGCGCGAATCAACACAAGATCGCGAACGAGGATACGCACAAACACAACGGCAAAATGCAGTACGACGCCCCGCAATCGATGAATATCAATATCAATCAGCACAGCTGATAGAGACATGAGCGCATTCGCTCCCCAAGCGCCCTGTGCTCTTAGGGAGCTGTCTCAGGCAGGCGGATTCCCCATCCGCCTGCCCCCCGCCTTCCCCCTTCGCTGTCACCCTCCCTTCAAGTTAGTCACCAAACCCGCCGATGCCCTAATGTTCCTTTGACTGCCATCACGAGATTGCCAATACTCATGGCATATTGAGGCCACCCGCATGGAACAAGGAATGCCCCTTTGAAGCTGGAACTCAAAAACAGCTTGTCGGTGAAGTTGCTACGGGTTGTGCTGCTGTCGGCATTGATCGTGGGCGTGGCGCTGAGCGCGGCGCAGATCGTGTTCGATGCCTACAAGACGCGCCAGGCCGTGGCCGGTGATGCCCAGCGCATCCTCGACATGTTTCGCGACCCCTCGACCCAGGCCGTCTACAGCCTGGACCGCGAGATGGGTATGCAGGTGATCGAAGGCCTGTTTCAGGACGAAGCCGTGCGCATGGCCTCCATCGGCCACCCCAACGAAACCATGCTCGCGGAAAAAACCCGCGCGTTGCAGCAATCGCCCACCCGCTGGCTGACCGACCTGATTCTTGGCCAGGAACGCACCTTCACCACGTCATTGGTCGGCAAAGGCCCCTACAGCGAGTATTACGGCGACCTGAGCATCACCCTCGACACGGCCACCTATGGCAAAGGCTTTCTGGTCAGCTCGGTGATCATCTTTATTTCCGGTGTGTTGCGTGCCCTGGCCATGGGCTTGGTGTTGTACCTGGTTTATCACTGGCTGCTGACCAAGCCGTTATCGCGGATTATCGAGCACCTGACCTCGATCAACCCGGACCGGCCCAGCGAACACAAGATTCCCCAGCTCAAAGGCCACGAACGTAACGAACTGGGGCTGTGGATCAACACCGCCAACCAGTTGCTTGAATCCATCGAGCGCAACACCCACTTGCGCCACGAGGCCGAGTCCAGCCTGCTGCGCATGGCCCAGTACGACTTTCTCACCGGCCTGCCCAACCGCCAGAAGTTGCAGGAGCAACTGGACAAAATTCTGATCGACGCCGGCCGCCGCCAACGTCGCGTTGCGGTGTTGTGCGTAGGGTTGGATGACTTCAAAAGCGTCAACGAACAGTTCACCTACCAGGCCGGCGACAAATTGCTGCTGGCCCTGGCCGACCGTCTGCGTGCCCACAGCGGCCGCCTCGGCGCCTTGGCCCGGCTGGGCGGCGACCAGTTTGCGCTGGTGCAGGCCGATATCGACCAACCTTACGAAGCCGCCGAACTGGCGCAAAGCATCCTGGACGACCTGGAAGCCGAATTCGCCCTCGATCATGAGCAGATTCGCCTGCGCGCCACTATCGGCATCACCCTGTTCCCCGAAGACGGCGACAGCACCGAGAAGCTGCTGCAAAAAGCCGAGCAGACCATGACCCTGGCCAAGAGCCGCTCGCGCAACCGCTATCAGTTCTATATCGCCAGCGTCGACAGTGAAATGCGCCGGCGCCGCGAGCTGGAAAAAGACCTGCGCGATGCCCTCAGCCGTGACCAGTTTCACTTGGTGTACCAGCCGCAAATCAGCTACCGCGACCACCGCGTGGTCGGCGTCGAAGCGCTGATCCGCTGGCAGCACCCGGAGCACGGCCTGGTGCCGCCCGACTTGTTCATCCCGTTGGCGGAACAGAACGGCACCATTATTCCGATTGGCGAATGGGTGCTGGACCAAGCCTGCCGGCAATTGCGCGAGTGGCATGACCTGGGCTTCACCACCCTGCGCATGGCGGTCAACCTGTCCACCGTGCAGTTGCACCACACCGAGCTGCCACGGGTGGTCAACAACCTGATGCAGATCTACCGCCTGCCGCCACGCAGCCTTGAGTTGGAAGTGACCGAGACCGGCCTGATGGAAGACATCAGCACCGCCGCCCAGCACTTGCTGAGCCTGCGACGTTCCGGGGCGCTGATCGCGATTGATGACTTCGGCACCGGCTATTCGTCCTTGAGTTACCTCAAAAGCTTGCCCCTGGACAAGATCAAGATCGACAAGAGCTTCGTTCAGGACCTGCTGGATGACGACGACGATGCAACCATCGTTCGCGCCATCATTCAACTGGGCAAAAGCCTCGGCATGCAGGTGATCGCTGAAGGCGTGGAAACCGCCGAGCAAGAGGCCTACATCATTTCCGAGGGCTGCCACGAAGGTCAGGGTTACCACTACAGCAAACCATTGCCGGCCCGAGAGTTGGCCGCTTACTTGAAACAGTCCGAGCGCAATAACGCAGCGATTCTCTGAACGGTCAAAGCAATACTAAATATTTCCCGCGTATAACCCTTTACACAAAATGCAAATCTTTCGCATTATGTCGCAGCTTTTGCGCGCCCCCGCGCGTCCTATCAACAACCGAAGCAGGATGTTCGCCATGATTCGTATGCCCCTGGCCACCGCCAGTCTGCTGGCCATTGCCATTTCTCTCGCCGGTTGCGGCGAAGGTAAAGACAAGGCCGCCGCGCCTCAAGCGCCGACGCCGGCAGCCAGCACTACCGCTCCAGCGGCTGCCGCACCTGCCGGCAAGGTCGACGAAGCGGCCGCCAAGGCCGTGGTCGCGCATTACGCTGACATGGTGTTCGCGGTGTACAGCGATGCCGAATCCACTGCGAAAACCCTGCAAACCGCAATCGACACGTTCCTCGCCAACCCGAACGACCAAACCCTGAAAGCAGCCCGTACCGCCTGGATCGCCTCGCGCGTACCGTACCTGCAGAGCGAAGTGTTCCGCTTCGGCAACACCATCATCGACGACTGGGAAGGCCAGGTGAACGCCTGGCCCTTGGACGAAGGCCTGATCGACTACACCGACAAATCCTACGAGCACGCCCTGGGTAACCCAGGCGCCACCGCCAACATCATCGCCAACACCCAGATCCAAGTCGGCGAAGACAAGATCGACGTCAAGGAAATCACCCCGGACAAACTCGCCAGCCTCAATGAGCTGGGCGGCTCCGAAGCCAACGTCGCCACCGGCTACCACGCCATCGAGTTCCTGCTGTGGGGCCAAGACCTCAACGGCACCGGCCCTGGCGCGGGCAACCGTCCCGCCTCCGACTACATGACCGGTGATGGCGCCACTGGCGGCCACAACGAGCGCCGTCGCACTTACCTGCGCGCGGTGACTCAGTTGCTGGTCAGCGACCTGGAAGAAATGGTCGGCAACTGGAAACCCAACGTCGAAGACAACTACCGCGCCACCCTGGAAGCCGAACCTGCCACCGACGGCCTGCGCAAAATGTTGTTCGGCATGGGCAGCCTCTCCCTCGGCGAGCTGGCCGGTGAGCGCATGAAGGTTTCGCTGGAAGCCAACTCGCCGGAAGACGAGCAGGATTGCTTCAGCGACAACACGCACAACTCGCACTTCTACGATGCCAAGGGTATTCGTAACGTTTACCTGGGCGAGTACACCCGCGTCGACGGTACCAAGATGACCGGCGCGAGCTTGTCGTCGCTGGTGGCCAAGGCCGACCCGGCTGCCGACACCGCACTGAAGGCCGACCTGGCGTCGACCGAAGCGAAGATCCAGGTCATGGTTGACCACGCCAACCAGGGTGAGCACTACGACCAGCTGATTGCTGCGGGTAACGATGCCGGCAACCAGATCGTGCGTGATGCGATTGCCGCGCTGGTCAAGCAGACCGGTTCGATCGAAACAGCTGCCGGCAAGCTGGGTATCAGCGACTTGAACCCGGACAGCGCTGATCACGAGTTCTGATCAGGCGTGAGTTGAATGAGGCGGCCTTCGGGCCGCCTTTTTTATGCGCCCTCTCGAATACCCCGTGACCTCTGTGGAAACTGGCTTGCCTACGATAGCGGTGTGTCAGGCAACTGAGTTATCGAATGGCACACCGCCATCGCAGGCAAGCCAGCTTCCACTGTTGATCTTCATTGATCTCAGGCTTCAGGTTTACATGCCCTGCACCCCAGGTAGAATGGCGCCTGTCCTCCAGCACCCGAGCGAACTTCATGGCGTTGCCGACCCTACGCATCATCGGTTTCATCATCGGCATCTTCCTGATCACCCTCGCGATCGCCATGGTTATCCCGATGGCCACCCTGGTGATCTTCGAGCGCACCAGCGACCTGCCCTCGTTCCTGTGGGCCAGCCTGATCACCTTTCTCGCCGGCCTGGCCCTGGTCATCCCCGGCCGCCCCGAGCACGTGCACCTGCGCCCCCGAGACATGTACCTGCTCACGGTCAGCAGTTGGGTGGTGGTGTGCGTGTTCGCCGCGCTACCGTTCTTGCTGACCCAGCACATCAGCTACACCGACTCATTCTTCGAAAGCATGTCCGGCATCACCGCTACCGGGTCCACGGTATTGAGCGGGCTGGACAGCATGTCCCCCGGCATCCTGATGTGGCGCTCGATGCTGCACTGGCTGGGCGGCATCGGCTTTATCGGCATGGCGGTGGCGATCCTGCCGCTGCTGCGCATTGGTGGCATGCGCCTGTTCCAGACCGAATCCTCCGACCGCTCAGAAAAAGTCATGCCGCGCTCGCACATGGTGGCGCGGCTGATTGTGGCGGCGTATGTGGGCATCACCATCTTCGGCAGCCTGGCGTTCTGGTGGGCTGGGATGGGCTTGTTTGATGCGATCAACCACGCGATGTCGGCGATTTCCACCGGGGGCTTTTCCACCTCCGATGAATCCCTCGCCCACTGGAAACAGCCTGCCGTGCACTGGGTCGCCGTGGTGGTGATGATCCTCGGCAGCTTGCCGTTCACCCTGTACGTGGCCACGTTGCGCGGCAACCGAAGGGCACTGATCAAAGATCAGCAAGTGCAAGGCATGCTCGGTTTGCTGCTGGTGACCTGGCTGGTGCTCGGCACCTGGTACTGGTGGACCACCGATTTGCATTGGCTGGAGGCGCTGCGCCATGTAGCGGTGAACGTGACGTCAGTGGTGACGACTACCGGTTTTGCACTCGGGGACTACAGCATCTGGGGCAACTTCTCACTGATGCTGTTCTTCTACCTGGGGTTCATCGGCGGTTGCTCGGGCTCCACGGCGGGCGGGATCAAGATCTTCCGCTTCCAGGTCGCCTATATCCTGCTCAAGGCCAACTTGAACCAGCTGATTCACCCGCGTGCGGTGATCAAGCAGAAGTACAACGGCCACCGCCTCGATGAAGAGATCGTGCGTTCGATCCTGACGTTCTCGTTTTTCTTCGCCATCACCATCTGCGCCATTGCCCTGGCTCTGTCGCTGCTGGGGCTGGACTGGATGACCGCGTTGACCGGCGCCGCCAGCACTGTGTCGGGCGTTGGCCCGGGCCTGGGCGAAACCATCGGCCCGGCCGGCAACTTCGCCAGCCTGCCGGATGCGGCCAAGTGGATCTTGTCGCTGGGCATGCTGCTCGGAAGGCTGGAGATCATTACAGTCTTTGTTCTGTGCATTCCGGCATTTTGGCGGCACTGAACGTCGACGCTTCCAGCAACCGCGCCCGGTATTCGCCGGGCGTGGCATCGAACCAACGGCGGAACGCGCGGAAGAAATTGCTCGGGTCGGCAAAGCCCAACAGGTAGGCAATTTCCAGCAGGGTCATGCTCGGCTGCGCCAGGTATTGCTCGGCGAGTTCGCGACGGGTGTCGTCGAGCAAGGTCTGGAAACTGGTGCCCTCCTCCTGCAAGCGCCGCTGCAAGGTGCGCTGGGACAGGTGCAAGGTCTGGGCGACCACTTCGCGCTTGGGCTCGCCCTGGGGCAGCAGACGGCACAGCACCTGGCGGGCCTTGTGGGTCACGCGGCTCTCGGAAAACCGCGCCAGGTATTCACCGGCAAACCGATCATGCAGCAGCGCCATGGCCTCATTGGCCGTGGGCAGCGGCGCATCCATGTCGGCCTGCTCGAAAATCAGCGCGTCATAAGGCGCATTGAATTCCAGGGGCGCATGGAAGGCTTGTTTGTAAGGCGCCAGGTCGGCCGGTTGATCGCCTTGCAACACCACTTTGCGCGGTTGCAGGCTGCGGCCGGTCAACCAGCCGCACAATGCCAAGGCACTGGCCAGCGAGGCTTCGGCGCTTTGTCGGGTGGGTGGGAGATGATCGCCGTGTACCGTCAGAATCAGCGCATAGCCTTCGGGTAACAGGCGGAAACTCAGGTCAGCACTTTCGGCGATGATGCGCTGGTAGCGCACCAGGCGCATAAAGCCTTCGGCCAGGGTGTTGCTGGACATCAGCGCATAACCGGCCACATGAAACGACGCCGGGCGCACCACCTTGCCCATGTTCAGGCCAATCGCCGGGTTGCCCGACAGCTCCACCGCCCGTTGCCACAGTCGGGTCATGGAGTCTTGCGGAAAACGCGCGTCCGGGTCACTGAGGGCGGCGTAGTCCAGGCCCAGCTGCTTGAACAAGACACGACAATCCAGGCCGTCCATTTCCAACGCCTTGACTATTCCCATCGCCCAGCTTGCAGAAGTTGTTCGTTCGCTCATGGCGTCTTCTTGAAAAAAGCAGGCTCAACCGGCAGCCAGGAAGCCAAGGATACTAAAGTGGCATCTATTGTCACTGGCTGTTACCACTGATCACTCTAGACTCAAATAAGCTCCCCGCCGAACATCTGTTGGGCGGCACAACCACCCAAGGGCCGGACATTGTGCAAAACATCAAACAATTCAATAGCTTCGCCGAGTTCTACCCTTACTACCTGAGCGAACACGGCAACAGCACCTGCCGGCGCCTGCATTTTATCGGCACCACATTGGTGATCGGCATTCTGGCGTATGCGATTGGCAGAGGTTCGTTGGGCCTGCTGCTGGCGTTGCCGATCGCCGGCTACAGCTTTGCCTGGATCGGCCACTTCTTCTTCGAAAAGAACCGCCCGGCGACGTTTCAACACCCGTTCTACAGCCTGTTGGGCGATTTTGTGATGTACCGCGACATGATTTTGGGCAAGGTGCCGTTCTAGTGCGCGCTTTTACCTGTGACCTCTTGTCACTTGCTTTAAAAATTAAAATTAGTACATCCGTCGACATAAAATTCTTTTTGTCATTTTCAGTGCTGTATCCTGCCAAGGCTTTTTGAGAGCGCGCAATCACACTGCGATTGATAAAACAGACCTTGCGAGGAGCGACGACGATGCACGAGATACCTAATCTCCCCTTCCCAAGCCTGCACCCAACTGAGCAGCCAACACCGCATCAGGCCAGCAACAAACAGCCTGAGGCCAAAGAAGCAAAACCAGTCGACAGCAAACGCCAGGACTGACGCCGTACCAGACCGTGTGGAAAGCGCACCATTGAGCGCTTTCCACACAGCCTGAATCACGAGATACCCGCCATGACCGATAACGACCTCAACACGTCCCCCGATACCCCGGACGCCGCTGTACTCGACGCCGCCCTGCAGATGGTCGACGTCTGGAACCGCCTCAGCGCCGACAAACAAGCCTTGCTGCTCAAGCGCTTTGGCACCCAGGAAAACGCCCTGGCCGCCCTGGTGACCACGCAAATGCTGACGCCCGCCAAACCCTGATCATTGGGTAATCTGAAGTTTTTGCTGTTTTGCCGCCCCGCCCGGCCCCCGCGCCGGTATCATTAGCAGCCTATCTTTACCTGCTGCGACAGTGGACCTCTCCCATGCCAGATACCCAGCGCCCGATGGCGGTCACGCTGCAAGTCGTTTCCATCGTGCTGTTCACCTTTATCGGTTACCTGAATATCGGCATTCCCCTGGCCGTGTTGCCGGGCTATGTGCACAGTGAACTGGGCTACGGCGCCGTTATCGCCGGCTTGGTGATCAGCGTGCAATACCTGGCCACGCTGCTGAGCCGCCCGTACGCGGGCAAAATCATCGACAACCTGGGCAGTAAGCGCGCGGTGTTGATCGGCTTGGCGGGCTGCGGCCTGAGCGGCGTGTTCATGTTGCTGGCAGCGTGGTTTTCCAGCCTGCCGGCCGTCAGCCTGATTAGCCTGCTGATCGGGCGACTGGTGCTGGGCAGCGCAGAAAGCCTGGTGGGTTCAGGCGCCATCGGCTGGGGCATTGGCCGGGTCGGCGCAGCCAACACGGCCAAGGTCATCTCGTGGAACGGTATCGCCAGTTACGGCGCGCTGGCCGTCGGCGCGCCGCTTGGGGTGGTGCTGGTCAGTCATTTCGGCTTATGGAGTATGGGCGTCAGCATCATTGTGCTGGCAGTGCTGGGCGTGCTCTTGGCCTGGAACAAGGTCGCGGCACCGATTGTGGCCGGTGTGCGCCTGCCGTTCATGAACGTGCTGGGCCGCGTGCTGCCTCACGGCTGCGCCTTGGCCTTGGGCTCGATCGGCTTTGGCACCATCGCCACGTTTATCACGCTGTATTACACCACCCAACACTGGGACAACGCGGTGTGGGCACTGAGCCTGTTCGGCGCCAGTTTTATCGGCGCACGCCTGCTGTTCGGCAACTTGATCAACCGTATCGGTGGGTTTCGCGTAGCGATTGCCTGCCTGTCGGTGGAGATCCTCGGCCTGTTGTTGCTGTGGCTGGCACCGGATGCTCACCTGGCCTTGGCTGGCGCGGCGTTGAGCGGGTTTGGCTTTTCCCTGGTGTTTCCGGCGCTGGGGGTGGAGGCGGTCAACCTGGTGCCAGCCTCCAGCCGTGGTTCGGCGGTGGGGGCTTATTCGCTGTTTATCGACTTGTCGCTGGGCATCACCGGCCCACTGGCGGGCGCAGTGGCGGCAGGCTTCGGCTTTGCCTCGATCTTCCTCTTCGCCGCCCTCGCCGCCGCCGGTGGCTTGCTGCTGAGCGTGTACCTGTACCGTAAAGCGCCCAAGGCCCGCGAGATGCGCGACGCCTAGAAGTCGACCTTACCGCGCCCGGCCTTGATACTGCCGCGCTTGGTCTTGGACTCCAGGCGACGCTTCTTTGAGCCCAACGTCGGTTTGGTCGGGCGGCGCTTCTTCTCGACTTTAGTGGCGCTGAGGATCAACTCCACCAAGCGTTCCAGCGCGTCCGCGCGATTCTGTTCCTGGGTCCGGTATTGCTGGGCCTTGAGCACCAACACGCCTTCACTGGTGATACGGCTGTCGCGCAGCGCCAGCAGCCGTTCCTTGTAAAAGTCCGGCAACGACGACGCCGGAATATCAAACCGCAAGTGCACCGCGCTCGAGACCTTGTTGACGTTCTGCCCACCGGCGCCTTGGGCGCGAATGGCGGTCAGCTCGATCTCGGCATCGGGCAGGTGCACGTTGTTGGAAATAACCAGCATCACTCAAAAACCTTAGGCAACGGACAAGCCCAACTCGGACAACAACATCGACGCCTGGGCTTTGGAAATCACGGCGCCTTTGAACAGTTTGGCATCATTGAGGCGAAAACCGCTCAAATCCGCACCGCGCAGGTCGGCACCGGCAAAATTGGCGCCGTTGATACGCGCATGGGCGAGGCTGCAGTCGATCAATTCGGCCTTGCGAAAGTCAGCATCCGACAAGTCGCTGTCGGAAAAGTCCAAGTTATTCAGCACCGTTCGGGCAAACGACAGGCCGGACAAAAACGCGCTGTTAAGGCGGGTTTCGCTGAAGCTCAAGCCCAGGGACGCGCAGTGGGTGAAGTTGGCGCCGGTCAGCTTGCAGTGGGCAAAACTGGCCTGGGACAGTTTGCTGCGCTGCCAGCGGGTGTTGTTCAGGTCACAGCTGTTGAACTGCGCCTCCAACAGGTTCGCCGCCTCGAATATGGCGTGGGCTGCGCGGCAACTGGTCCATTGGGTGCCTTCAAGGCGCGAACCCAGGAAGGACGTCTGCACCAGAATGCAACGCTCGAACACCCAGTGGTCCAGCACCATGCGCGACAGATCCGCCCCGCTCAGGTCCACGCCAATCAGGCGCAACGGCCCGCTGTGCTGGTCGATCAAGTCTTCCAGCGCATCGCGCTGCAAGCTGCCGCCGTCGATGTCGGTGTGCTGCATGGGGCCTCCTAGGCAAGGGTCGATAAAAACAAGGTCGGGAGTTTAACCTGTCGACGCCCACAAAAAACCCGGCAAGGCGCCGGGCTTTCTGTTGATGCGATACGGCTTACTTCAACGCCGCACTCGTCGCGGTCAGTGCCGCTTCGGCGCTGCGCTTGTTCTTGATCCAGTAGCACAGCCCCATGAACGCCACCCACACCGGGATTGCGTACACCGAACGGTCAATGCCCGGGATCATCAACATGGTCCCCAGAATAAACACCACGAAGGCCACGCAGAGGATGTTGCCGTACGGGTACCACAGCGCCTTGAACAACGGCACTTGGCCGGTGCGGTTCATGTGCTGGCGGAACTTGAAGTGCGAGAAGCTGATCATCGCCCAGTTGATCACCAGCGTGGCCACTACCAACGACATCAGCAGTTCCAGCGCGTGTTGCGGGATCAGGTAGTTCATCAGCACCGCCACCAGGGTGATCGCCGCTGAGGCCAGAATCGAACGCACCGGTACGCCGCGCTTGTCGATTTTCGCCAAGGCCTTGGGCGCATCGCCCTGCTCGGCCATGCCCAGCAGCATGCGGCTGTTGCAGTAGGTGCCGCTGTTGTACACCGACAGCGCCGCAGTGAGCACCACGAAGTTGAGGATATGCGCGGCAGTGTTGCTGCCCAGCATCGAGAACACCTGCACGAACGGGCTGCCGCTATAGGCATCGCCGGACGCGTTGAGGGACGCCAGCAGGCTGTCCCATGGCGTCAGCGACAACAGCACTACCAGTGCGCCTATGTAGAAGATCAGGATGCGGTAGATCACCTGGTTGATCGCCTTGGGGATCACGGTGCGTGGCTGGTCAGCTTCGGCTGCGGTAAAGCCGAGCATTTCCAGGCCGCCGAAGGAGAACATGATGATCGCCATGGCCATCACCAATCCGCCCACGCCGTGTGGGAAGAACCCACCGTGCTCCCACAGGTTGCTGACCGAAGCTTGCGGGCCGCCGCTGCCGCTGGCAAGCAAGTAGCTGCCCAGGGCGATCATGCCGACGATGGCCACCACCTTGATGATGGCGAACCAGAATTCGGCTTCACCAAATACTTTGACGTTAGCCAAGTTAATCAGGTTGATCAGCACGAAAAACGCTGCTGCCGAGACCCAGGTCGGGATCTCAGGCCACCAGTAGTGCACATATTTGCCGACAGCCGTCAGCTCCGACATGCCGACCAGGATGTACAGGATCCAGCAGTTCCAGCCCGACAGGAAGCCGGCGAAACCGCCCCAGTACTTGTGGGCAAAGTGGCTGAAGGAACCGGCGACCGGCTCTTCGACGATCATTTCGCCGAGCTGGCGCATGATCATGAAGGCGATAAAGCCGCAGATGGCATAGCCCAGGATCATCGAAGGGCCGGCGGATTTGAGCACCCCAGCCGAGCCCAGGAACAGGCCGGTGCCGATGGCGCCGCCGAGGGCGATCAACTGGATATGCCGATTTTTCAGGCCGCGTTTCAGCTCGCCTGAAGGGGAATGGGGTCCACTCATGAAAAGGGTCTCACGCAAGGTTTGATGATGTTGAATGCACGTTGCTGCCTTGAATCTCGACTCAAGCAGCGCCGCTCAAACCCCAGCGCAGGCACCAGGAGTACAGCGTCTTTCTAACGGTCATGCGTCACCTGTTTGTTTTTATCTGTGACGAAATCGAACCCGTCCGGCTCGTGGCAGGGCGGAGTGATCAGGGTGGGTAAACCCTGGGTCTTGGCCTTTTGCGTGGGAACGCAAGGAGGGTCACAGTAAAACGCGGCGCATTGTACATCGCTCGACAGCTTCTGGGCGCCCCTGCAGAGCGCTTGCGACAATCTGTCAGAGATTCCTTACAGCAAGACACCGCCCATAAATGACTGGCCCATTGCGTAATTTTTACGTTACATCGCGTAAACCCAGCGTTACAGGCAGCTGAATCCGTCATCCTCCAGAAAATTGTCGGCGGGCAATGTCTGATCAATCGGTTCAGCCAGCTCGCTGTTTTTTCTGGAAAAACATAAGCGATGAAAAAACAGAAGAAAAAATCCAAATGAGACCGTGTCAATAAATTTTTTGCATTCCGAAACACTCTCGCCTAGGTTCTTCCACTTGCCCAGCGAAGCCCGCTGGCAAGCCGTTCTCAAACAACGTCCTCTAGGAGATACACCATGCAAGCACTGGAAAACGACCTGGAAACCGAACTGCAACTCGACGATTGGTTTGAAGCGCCGACCCATGAGGCCGCCGTTGAAATGATGCAAGCCGATGCCGTTGTGCCATTTGGCACGGCGATGTGGCCTTTCTAACACCCGGCAGGCATCCGGCAGATGCAGTGCACGGCATCTGCCCCCTTACCCAAGGCACACAAGGACACACGTCATGGACAAGGCCCGCGCCGTCGAACACTTTCTCTACTACCTCGCACACCACCCGGCCCTCAACGGCCTGAGCCGCCCTACCGTGCTGCTGGGCCATACCGAGCGCTACGACGCCATCGCCCAAACGATCACCCATGGCAGCGCCGCCCGCTTCAATTTCCAGGTGCAGCGCCTGGACCTGGCCGCCAGCGAGACCCTGGCCCAAGCCATCGAAGCCTGCGACCTGTACCTGTTTCTCTACGACTCCTCGACCCTGCCCAACCCACGCGCCGAAGGCCCGGACTTCATCCGCGCCCTGCACGGCGTGATGGCTGAGCACTGGAAGAAATCCCTGCTGTTCAAGGATTATGGCGACTACTTCTACGACACCTTCAGCGTCGAGCCACAGCGCATTGCCGACCTCAACGCCACGCTGATCCGGCGCATGTCCCAGGCCAACGTGCTGAGCTTTACCGACAAGCACGGCTCACGCCTGGAAGCGCCGATGAGCAGCATCAAGAAGTGGACCAATATCAACGGCGTCGGCAACCACGACCTGGCGCCGGGCGAGATCGCCACCCACAGCGAGGCCATCAACGGCCAGGTGCGGTTTGTCGGCACCTTTCTGAGCACCATTCCGTTTGCGCGCAAATACGGCGTGCTGCAATCACCGCTGGAGCTGTGGATCGAGAACTCGACGATTTGCAGCGTGGCCAGCGACGTGCCGGGGCTGGCGGATGACTTCAACAAATACCTGAATGCCAACCCGTCCAACCGCCGCGTGGAAGAGCTGGGGATTGGCACCAATGAAGGGGTCAAGGATTTGTATGCGCGCAACGCCGGGTTTGAAGAGCGCCACTGCGGTTTGCACCTGGGCTTGGGTGGCGGGCAGAAAGGCAGCCATCATTTGGATTTGATCTTTGCCAGCGGGGTGTTGGCACTGGATGACAAGCCAGTGTTTGATGGGACGTTTGCATTTTAGAGCCCAAATACCAGAGACACTGAGGATCAATGTGGGAGCTGGCTTGCCTGCGATATAGGCACCTCGGTCTATCAGACAGACTGCGGTGATGCCATCGCAGGCAAGCCAGCTCCCACACTTGAATGGATTGCCAAATTGAGACCAAAAAAAACGCCAACCCTAAGGTTGGCGTTTTTGTGCAGCCGTTACATCACTGCGGCTTCTTGCGACCAAAACCAGGACGCTGACCGGAACCCGCCGGGGCGCCACGGCGCTTGCCCGATGGCTCGTCGGCGACCAGTTTCAAGCCTGGACGCTTTTTCGGCGCGGGCTTGGCTGGGCGCTTGGTGTTGGCGCTGTCGGCTGGGCGGTCGGATGCCGGAGCACCACGGCCTTCACCACGGTTACCGCGACCGCCACTTGGGGCTTCGCCACCACGCGCAGGGCGCGGGGTGCGCGGTGCACGCTCGCCTTCCTGACGGGACGGCGCCGTTGGGCGACGCTCGCCTTCGATGTGCGGCTCACGGGAGATACGACCGCCGGTGGCCGGTGCATTCAGCGCGGGGCGCAGGGTGCGGGCAACACGTTCGGTGCGCGCCACAGGGCGCGACGATTTACGCTGCATACGCTCAAGCTTGTCTTTGCTCTTGGCGTTCATCTGCGGCATAGCAACCGGCGTCAGGCCGACTTCAGCGCTGAGGATGTCGACTTCGTACTGGCTCATTTCGCGCCAGCGGCCCATCGGCAGGTCGGAGTTCAAGAACACCGGGCCGAAACGCACGCGCTTCAGGCGGCTAACCACCAGGCCCTGGGATTCCCACAGGCGACGTACTTCACGGTTACGGCCTTCCATCACCACGCAGTGGTACCAGTGGTTGAAACCTTCGCCGCCGGGCGCCTGCTTGATGTCGGTGAACTTGGCCGGGCCGTCTTCAAGGACCACGCCGGCTTTCAAGCGCTCGATCATCTCGTCATCGACTTCGCCACGTACACGCACCGCGTACTCGCGGTCCATCTCGTAGGACGGGTGCATCAGGCGGTTGGCCAGTTCACCGTCGGTGGTGAACATCAGCAAGCCGGTGGTGTTGATGTCCAGACGGCCGATGTTGATCCAGCGGCCTTCTTTAGGCTTAGGCATCTTGTCGAACACGGTCGGACGGCCTTCCGGGTCGTCACGGGTGCAGATTTCGCCATCAGGCTTGTTGTACATGATCACGCGGCGCACCGATTCGGCGGCCTCTTCACGCTTGATGACCTTGCCATCAATGGTGATTGCATCGTGCAGGTCGACGCGCTGGCCAAGGGTGGCTTCTACGCTGTTGACCTTGATGCGCTTCTGGGTGATCCAGGCTTCGACGTCGCGGCGCGAGCCCACGCCGATACGCGCCAGCACCTTTTGCAGTTTTTCGCCTGCTGGGCCGATTTCCTGGCTGTCGTTCTGGTCTTGGTCGTTCATCTTAAGCACCTCCCGGTGGGTCGATTCAGGCGTGGCCTGAAGAGTGTTGAAAGCGGGGCTTTGGCCGAATACGTCGCCAAAGGGTCGCGAATCATACGCGCATGGCGCGCGTTACGCATCAGAGACTAGTCGATAACGCCCAAGTCATTTGCTTTTCCGCCGACCGGTGGCGCCCAGCGCCAGCAGCCGCAGCTCGGCTTCGGCCAGTACCGTGCGTTTGTCGACTTTGTCGAGTTTCTTCCAGGCGCGGATTTCGCCCTTGCTGCGGCCACAGCCGACGCAGATGTCGTCGCTGAATTTGCAGATGCTGATGCAAGGGTCTTTGGTGGAAATCATCGCTATAACTCTCGTTCCCACGCTACGCGTCACAAACGGACACAGAGCGTCCAGGAGGCGTTCCCACGCAGAGCGTGGGAACGATCAAAACACAGCGGCCTGTATCAGAGGCGCTTGACGCTGAATACCTTACCCGTCTTGGACAGTTTGCCTTGCCAGTCTTCTGCATTGCATTTCAACTTGACCCAGACCGGAATCGCAGTGCCGTCATCATCCTTGAATTCAGTGGGTTTGCATCCCTGAGGCAACGTGTTGGACGCACCGATCCACAGCGCGTCAGAGGAACCAGGGCGATAGTAAACGGCGCGTTCTACACCCGTAGGCCCGGCGCTCAGACCAATAGCGCCAGTGGGCGCGGCACCCGCGACAATGTTGACGCTGACGTCGCCACTGAGTGGGTTGTACGTCGCTGCCACCGCATAAGCGCAGGTAAAAACAGCCGAACCGATTAAAGCCATCACGCCCAGCGAGGCAGTGATGCGTTGACGAGTAATTTTCATGAAGGGTCATCCAAGTCAAAAGAACGGGATTACAACCACCACGAATGAAACGGCACAGCCGTAATGGCGCTTAGCGAGTAAACGCCGCGCGTCACAACCAAACAACTGTCAGAACTAACAGGTAACACGCCTGCCACGCAGCTGGCTGACGGCTCGGCCCTGCGGGTGAGTCAGGGCTCAAACGAGCGGCGCTCGTTTTCGATGGCTTCGGCCAACGCTTGTGCTTCAGCCTCTTCGTCACTCAATTCGGGTTGCCCCAAGGCGGCGACAGCGGCCAGGAGCTTCTCGCGAGCTTCGGCCACACCGAGAATGTCTTCCTCAGGCTCGATTTCGGGTTCGGGTTCGGGTTCGGCCTCAGCTTCACTATCGACCTCAGGCTCGTTTTCAACGTTCACCTGAGTTTCAGGCTCAACCGCACCGTCACGCAGCAAGTCGTCGAAGTCGGTCTTGATCCCCTGCTCCATGTCGTCCAGTTCCAGCAACAAGGTGTGGAAGCTGGTTTCATCCTTTGGTTCTTCCGGCTCTGCCGTGGCGTCTGCCAGTTCCTGCAAGCTGGCCGGGACCGGCGCGTCGTCGAAGTCCAGCACCGGCTCAGTTTCCATCTCGCGCAGTTCGGCCAACGGCGGCAGGTCGTCGAGGTTTTTCAGGTTGAAGTGGTCGAGGAACACCTTGGTGGTGGCGAACATCGCCGGCTTGCCGGGCACGTCACGGTAGCCAACGATGCGGATCCACTCGCGCTCCAGCAGTGTCTTGACGATGTGGCTGTTGACCGCCACGCCGCGCACGTCCTCGATCTCGCCCCGAGTGATCGGCTGGCGATAGGCGATCAACGCCATGGTCTCCAGCATTGCCCGTGAATAACGCTGCGGGCGCTCTTCCCACAAGCGACCGACCCACGGGGAAAACTTCTCACGAATCTGCAGGCGATAACCCGACGCCACTTCGCGCAACTCAAACGCACGGCCGTCGCAGGACTTGCGCAGGATTTCCAGGGCCTTCTTGAACACAGGCGGCTCAGGGCGCTCAGCCTCTTCAAAGAGTTCGAACAGGCGCTCCAGGGATTGCGGTTTACCCGAGGCCAGGAGAAAGGCTTCCAGCAGCGGCGCCAGTTCGCGGGGTTCAGTCAAATTCATCGATTCAGCTCTTTATTCGGCTCGCGCCCGCACGTGGATAGCCGCAAAAGGCTCATTCTGGACCAGCTCGACCAAGGATTCCTTGACCAGTTCAAGCACCGCCATAAAGGTCACCACCACCCCCAGACGCCCTTCTTCTTTGGTGAACAGCTCGACAAAGGGTACAAACCCGCCCCCCTTGAGGCGCTCAAGCACATCGCTCATGCGCTCGCGGGTCGACAAGGCCTCGCGGCTGACCTGATGGCTTTCAAACATGTCGCCACGGCGCAGTACTTCGGCCATGGACATCAGCAATTCTTCCAGGCTCACGTCCGGCAATAGCTTGCGCGCCCGGGCTTCCGGGGCGTCGAGCTTGGGCACCACCACATCACGGCCAACGCGGCTCAAGCCGTCGATGCCTTCGGCAGCCGCCTTGAAGCGCTCGTACTCTTGCAGGCGGCGGATCAGTTCGGCGCGCGGGTCGTCTTCTTCGGCCTCGATGGTCTCCGAGCGCGGCAACAGCATGCGCGACTTGATCTCGGCGAGCATGGCGGCCATCACTAGGTACTCGGCCGCCAGCTCCAGGCGCACCGTCTGCATCAACTCGACATAGCCCATGTACTGGCGGGTAATTTCCGCCACGGGGATGTCGAGGATGTTGATGTTCTGTTTGCGGATCAGGTACAGCAGCAAGTCCAGCGGGCCTTCGAAGGCTTCAAGGAACACCTCCAGGGCGTCCGGCGGGATGTACAAATCCAGCGGCATTTCCAGGACTGCCTGGCCATACACCATGGCAAAGGGCAGTTCCTGCTGGGCGCCGGCCTGGCTGTCGACAGTTTCCACCACCGACATTCAGGCCTCGACCATAAAGGGCGTCGGGTCGCCGCAGCCCACCCGCACCACTTGCGGCTCGCCATCGGCCAGGTTGATCACGGTGGAGGCTTTATTGCCGCCGTAGCCGCCGTCGATGATCAGGTCGACGTGTTTCTCCAGCAGGCGGCGCATTTCGTAAGGGTCGTACAACGGCTCTTCTTCGCCGGGCAGGATCAACGACACGCTCATCAACGGCTCACCCAGCTCAGCCAGCAACGCCAGGGCAATCGGATGTTCCGGCACGCGCAGGCCGATGGTGCGCTTCTTAGGGTGCAGCAACAGCCGCGGCACTTCGCGGGTGGCATTCAGAATAAAGGTGTAAGGCCCCGGCGTATGGGCTTTGAGCAGGCGGAAGGTGCCGGTGTCGACCTTGGCGAACAGGCCCAACTGGGACAAATCGCTGCAGATCAGCGCAAAGTTGTGGTTCTTGTCCAGGTTACGCAGGCGTCTGACCCGTTCAACCGCGTTCTTGTCGCCGATCTGGCAACCAATCGCGTAGGACGAGTCGGTTGGGTAGATCACCACGCCGCCGGCGCGAATGATCTCCACGGCCTGTTTAATCAGGCGCGCTTGCGGGTTTTCCGGATGAATCTGGAAGAATTGACTCACTTGCTCTACCTGTTCAGACGGTGGCAATAATGGGGTCATGCTTGAATCGCCCCCACAACAGCGGCAGGTCTTCCGGGACCTGGCGATACTCGCCAATCTCGGACCAGCCGCCTGGGCCATGAAAATCACTGCCGGCGCTGACCAGCAGACCAAATTCGCGCGCAAGAATCGCCAGGCTGCCCACCTGTTCGGCGGGCTGGTGCCCGTTGACCACTTCGATTGCGTGGCCACCCGCTCCAATATAGTCGGCAATCAGCTTGCGGCGCTTGCTGCGGGTGAAATCGTAATGCCAAGGATGCGCCAGGCTAACCCATGCCCCGGCGGCCCGCAGGGTGCCGACGGTGTCTTCCAGGGTCGGCCAGTGTTGCTTGACGTCACCCAACTTGCCGGCGCCCAGCCATTTGCGAAAGGCTTCGGCGCGGTCCTTAACAAAACCTTCACGCACCATCCAGTCGGCAAAGTGCGGCCGGGCCGGTGCATTGCCGCTGTCGCCCAGTTCCTGCTGGATGGCGCGGGCGCCATCGAGGGCATTGGGCATGCCTTTAAGGCCGAGCTTGCGGCTTATTTCTTCGGACCGCAGCCAGCGGCCATCGTGCAATTGGGCGATGGCTGCGACTAACGCTGGAGCGTTTTGATCAAAGCCGTAACCGAGCACATGAATAGTGGCGCCGCCCCAGGTGCAGGACAATTCCACGCCGTTGACCAGCTGCATGCCCAACGCATGCGCCGCCGTACGGGCCTCATCGAGGCCTTCGAGGGTGTCGTGGTCGGTCAACGACAGAACTCGCACGCCTTTTTCAAACGCACGCGCAACCAGTACCGCGGGCGCCAGGGCGCCGTCGGAGGCCGTGCTGTGGCAGTGCAAATCAACATTCACGGAAGTGTGTAACCTCAAGTCAGCTGGCGCTTTCGCTACCAAGGATGTTTGTTATTATGCCGCCACATCCAGCTTCTGGCTCTTACTGTGAAACAATTCATCGACTTCATCCCGCTGTTGCTGTTTTTCATCGTTTACAAACTCGACCCCAGGGTCATCGATATCGCCGGCCATGAGCTGAACGTCGGAGGCATCTACAGCGCCACCGCGGTACTGATCATCAGCTCTTTGGTGGTCTACGGCGCCCTCTTCATCTCCCAACGCAAACTCGAGAAAAGCCAATGGCTGACCCTGGTCGCCTGCCTGGTCTTCGGCAGCCTGACCCTGGCCTTCCACAGCGAAACCTTCCTTAAATGGAAAGCCCCGGTGGTGAACTGGCTGTTCGCCCTGGCGTTTATCGGCAGCCACTTCATCGGTGATCGCCTGCTGATCAAGCGGATCATGGGCCACGCGCTGACCCTGCCGGAGCCGGTGTGGACACGTTTGAACGTGGCCTGGGTCGTGTTTTTCCTGTTCTGCGGCGCCGCCAACCTGTTCGTGGCCTTTACCTTCCAAGACTACTGGGTTGACTTCAAGGTGTTCGGCAGCCTGGGCCTGACCGTATTGTTCCTAATCGGCCAGGGCATCTACCTGTCGCGCCACCTGCATGACACCGACCCTACTACGCCGAAAACCGAGGACTGACATGCTCTACGCCATCATTGCTACCGACGTTGCCAACTCGCTGGAAAAACGCCTGAGCGTGCGACCGGCTCACGTGGAGCGCCTCAAAGTACTGCAAGCCGAAGGCCGCCTGGTGCTGGCCGGTCCGCACCCGGCAGTGGACAGCAATGACCCAGGCGCGGCGGGTTTCACCGGTAGCTTGATCATCGCCGAGTTCGCCTCCCTCGCCGACGCCCAAGCCTGGGCCAAGGCCGACCCGTATATCGCGGCGGGTGTCTACGCGGATGTGGTGATCAAGCCGTTTAAGCAAGTCCTGCCTTAAACAAGCTTTCTTGAGTAAAGTCGCGCCGAAGCAATTGCGTTCGGCGCGCTCCTAATTGCTCATTATTCTGGGTAACCTGCCGACAACGTTCTGAATATTCGTGTGGAATCAGGAGTTCCGATGCGCTTACGTCAGTTGTGTCTGTTGGCAGTGTTAACGATCGGGGCTACGGCCCACGCTGAAGAAACCTCGAACACCGGCAGTTCCACGCCCTTGTCTTTGAGTGCCGGCAGCCAGATCACCGAATTGCAGCAACGTTTGAAAGAAAGCGAACGCCTGCGTGAAGCGTTGAGCAAGCAACTGCAAACCGCAGACGCTGCCCGCGAAAGCGCCCAACTGAATCGCTTGCGCCAGGAGAACCAACGCCTGGCCCAGCAACTCAAAGAAACACAGGGCGGCGCCTTGACCCGCTGGCTGACCGAGCAACAGCAGTGGTTTGTCACCGGTGGGGCCGTCGCACTGATCGCGTTGCTGTGCGGGATCTTCGCCAGCGGTGGGCACCGTCGCCGTCGACAATGGCTAAATTGAGTGAGTCATGAGCGAGCTGTTACTGATAGATGATGACCAGGAGCTCTGTGAGCTGCTGACCAGTTGGCTGAGCCAGGAAGGTTTCCAGGTGCGCGCCTGCCACGACGGCTTGAGCGCGCGCAAAGCCTTGGCCGACAGCGCCCCGGCGGCGGTGGTGCTTGACGTGATGCTGCCAGACGGCAGTGGCCTGGAGTTGCTCAAACAGCTGCGCAACGACCACCCGGACTTGCCGGTGCTGATGCTCTCGGCCCGTGGCGAGCCGCTGGACCGCATCCTCGGCCTGGAACTGGGTGCCGATGATTACCTGGCCAAGCCCTGCGACCCGCGCGAACTGACTGCGCGCCTACGTGCCGTGCTGCGCCGCAGCCACCCGACCGCCGTGTCGACCCAGCTGGAACTGGGCGACCTGTGCTTTAGCCCAGTGCGCGGAGTGGTCACCATCGATGAACAGGAATTCGCCCTCACCGTCTCCGAAAGCCGCCTGCTCGAAGCCTTGCTGCGCCAGCCCGGCGAGCCGCTGGACAAGCAGGAACTGGCGCAGATCGCCCTGGGCCGCAAGCTGACCCTTTACGATCGCAGCCTGGACATGCACGTCAGCAACCTGCGCAAGAAGATCGGCCCACACCCGGATGGCCGGCCACGGATCGTGGCGTTGCGTAGTCGCGGGTACTACTACAGCCTCTGAACGCAACACCGCTCCCCTGTGGGAGCTGGCTTGCCTGCGATGGCATCAACTGGGTGCCACTGAAAAACCGAGGTGTCCGCATCGCAGGCAAGCCAGCTCCCACAATTAATCGCCTGCGGCTCAATGGTTTTGTCAGCCCCCACCAAAACCCTCTTTACCCAAGCTTTACCCTCACCTGACCGCCGCTGACCTTGATCTGCGTAACCTACTCACATCCGGACTCACCGGAATAGAGACAGGAGAATCACCATGCGCAAGACCCTTATCGCTTTGATGTTCGCCGCTGCCCTGCCAACCATCGCCATGGCCGCCATGCCAGAAGGCCCAGGCTCGATGGGCGGCCCTGAAGGCCACATGATGGGTGGCCCAGGCCACGGCGGCGAACACGGTCCGCGTGGCAAAGGCGGCCCCTTCAGCCAGCTCGACCTGAGCCGCGAACAACGCCAGCAAATCGGCAAACTGATGGGCGACCAATGGCACGCTCGCAAAGACCTGGTCAAAAAGTACCTGGACAAACTCCCAGCCGCAGACCAGAAAGCCATGCAGGACGAAATCGCCGCCGGCAAGCAAAAAACCCAGGCCGACATCCGCGCCGTGCTGAAACCCGATCAACAGAAGAAATTCGACGAGATCGTCAAGAAACAAGCCGAACGTCGCGCCGAGTGGAAGGAATTCCAAGCCTGGAAAGCCCAGCAGCCGCAAAAAGCGCAATAATGCGCGAGCGTTAACTCCCCCAGCCCAGTGGCTCACGCCGCTGGGCTTTTCCTGTTTGAGGGTTTCCTGTGCGTTCATTGTTCTGGCGCATCCTGGCCAGTTTCTGGCTGGCCATCGCCCTGGTTGCCGGGCTGTCGATCCTGCTTGGGCACATGCTCAACCAGGACGCCTGGATTCTCAGCCGCCACCCCGGCCTCAACAACCTGGCGCAAGAGTGGACGCAACTCTACGAAGCCCAGGGCGAGGACGCGGCCCAGGATTTGCTGCAACAACGCAAACGCCAGTATCACATCGACGTGCAAGTGCTGAATGAAAGCGGCGAGCCGGTGGTGCGCGGCACCTTCCCCCGGCGCGCCGCAGCCTTCGAGGCGCGCCAGAATGACAGCCAGGACGGCCACCTGCCCTGGCGCCGCTTGACCGCCGAGTACACCAGCGAGAAAACCGGCGACACCTACCTGCTGATCTACCGCATCCCACACCCGGAACTGGACGCCTGGCACCGCAGCAGCCTGCTCTGGCCGCTGAGCGCGCTGGCGATTGCGCTGGTGGTACTGACCCTGTTCAGCCTGCTGGTGACGCTGTCCATCACCCGCCCACTCAGCCGCCTGCGCGGCGCGGTGCATGACTTGGGCCAGACCACCTACCAGCAAAACAGCCTGGCGCGCCTGGCCAACCGGCGCGATGAGTTCGGCGTCTTGGCCACCGACTTCAACCGCATGGGCGCACGCCTGCAAAGCCTGATCGGCAGCCAGCGCCAGTTG
The DNA here is from genome assembly GCF_025642995.1 of Pseudomonas sp. YeP6b. Taxonomy (NCBI): domain Bacteria; kingdom Pseudomonadati; phylum Pseudomonadota; class Gammaproteobacteria; order Pseudomonadales; family Pseudomonadaceae; genus Pseudomonas; species Pseudomonas sp. YeP6b. The sequence goes on from NZ_CP080090.1 coordinate 5,473,494, forward strand.
CTGCGCGACGTGTCCCATGAACTGCGCTCGCCCCTGGCCCGTTTGCGCATCGCCCTGGCGTTGGCCGAACGCGCCAGCCCCGAAGAACGCGAAAGACTCTGGCCACGCCTGACCCGTGAATGTGATCGCCTGGAAGCCTTGATCAGCGAAATCCTGGTGCTGGCCCGCGTCGATGCCGACAACGCCAGTGCCGAAGACGTGGACCTCAACACGCTGCTCAAGACCCTGCAAAAGGACGCCCAGCTGAGCGCGCCCGACCAGACGGTGCAACTGACCGCCGACAACGAACTGCTACTCAAGGGCTGGCCGACCATGATCGAACGCGCGGTGGATAACCTGCTGCGCAACGCCCAGCGCTTCAACCCGCAGGGCTTGCCGATCGAGTTACGCGCGCAGTGCCAAGGCGAGCGAATTCTGATCAGCGTGCGTGACCATGGCCCCGGTGTCGACGCCGAACACCTGAACCAACTGGGCGAGCCGTTTTACCGCGCCCCCGGCCAAACGGCCCAAGGCCACGGCCTGGGGCTGGCGATTGCCAGGCGCGCGGCGGAACGCCATGGCGGCAGCCTGATCCTGGCCAACCACCCCGACGGTGGTTTTATCGCCAGCATCGACCTGCCGTTGGCGCCGGGGGTTGTCACACCGGTGTGAGGATCTTCTATAGTGGCCCTTCTCTTACGGAGGGCCTTTGATGACTGACCTGCTGACTCCCATCCAAGCCGCACTCGACCTACCACACACCCCATTGACCTTCACGGAGGCTGGCGCCTTGCCCTCGGCCTTTGCCGTGACCGAACTGGCCAGTGCCAGCCTCGGCGCTGCCGGCCAGGCCATCGCCGAATTGATCCGCCAACAGACCGGGCGTTTGCCCAGCGTCAGTGTGGACCGGCGCCTCGCCTCCTTCTGGTTCTCGTCCTCGATTCGCCCCGTGGGCTGGCAAACGCCGCCGTTATGGGACCCGGTAGCCGGTGACTACGCCAGCGCCGATGGCTGGATTCGTTTACACACCAATGCGCCGCACCACCGAGCCGCCGCCGAGCGCGTATTGGGCAAGGTCAATGACCGCGCCGAGATGGCCAGCAACGTTGCGACATGGAACGCCGCCGAACTGGAACAGGCGATTGTCGAGGCCGGCGGCTGCGCGGCGCAGATGCGTTCATGGCAGGCCTGGCAAACCCATCCCCAAGGGTTGGCGGTGAATACCGAAGCGCTGGTGCAGCGCCAGACCTTCGACCCCACCACCGACAAACCCTGGCTCGGCTCGGTAGCGCGCCCGCTGGCGGGCATTAAAGTGCTGGACTTGACCCGCGTGCTGGCCGGCCCCGTGGCCAGTCGTTTCCTCGCGGGGCTGGGCGCCGATGTGCTGCGCATCGACTCACCGACCTGGAACGAACCCGGCGTAGTGCCGGAAATGACCCTGGGCAAACGCTGCGCACGCCTCGACCTGAAAAGCCCCGAAGGCCGACAAGTGTTTGAAAGCTTGCTCAAGTCCGCCGACATTCTGTTCCACGGCTACCGCGCCGACGCCCTTGAGCAACTGGGCTACACCGCCGCTAAACTGCAAACCCTCGCCCCCGGCCTGATCGACGTAAGCCTCAACGCCTACGGCTGGAGCGGCCCGTGGCGCAATCGGCGCGGCTTCGACAGCCTGGTGCAGATGAGCAGCGGGATTGCCGACGCGGGCATGGCCTGGAAACACGCGGACAAACCGGTGCCGCTGCCGTTGCAGGCGTTGGATCATGCCACTGGGTATTTGATGGCGGCCAGTGCGATTCAGGCGTTGAGCGAACGCTTGAACACCGGGCGTGGCGGCGCGGCGCGGTTATCATTGGCGCGTACGGCGAAGTTGCTGGTGGAGGCCGGGCAAGTGCCGGAGCAGCCGGCGTTGCGGGCCGAAGAACCGAGTGATCAAGGTGTGGTGGAGGAGCAGACGGCGTGGGGCCTGGCCCATCGGTTGCTGGCGCCGGTGAGCATCAGTGGTACGCCGTTGCAGTGGGATTTGCCGGCGGGGGAATTGGGTTCACATCGGGCTCAGTGGTGACTTGAAGTCCGCTATCGCAGGCAAGCCAGCTCCCACCGTTGACCGAGTACCGTTCAGACAACTCGGTCAACTGTGGGAGCCGGGCTTGCCCGCGATAAGGCCCTCCCAGACGCCACTAATCCACCCGGCTCAACGACGTCCACAAATGCTGCGCCGCATACGCCCTCAACGGCCGCCACGCCTCAGCCCGCGCCAGCAACTCGCGCGCACTGACCGGCCCACCCTCCAGCGCCGCCAACGCATTGATCAAGCCAATATCCCCTGACGCAAACGCATCCGGCTCACGCAACTGGCGCATGGCGATGTACTGCGCCGTCCAGTCACCAATCCCCGCCAAGGCCACCAACCGCGCCACGCCTTCCTGGAGGCTGGCCTTGGGCTCAAACAGCTGCGAATCATCCAACAACGCCAGGGCCACCCCGGACAAGGTACGCCCCCGTGCTTTCGGCATGCCCAGCGTGGCCAAATCCGCCGCTGCCAAAACTTCAGCCGTCGGGAAAACGTGCGTGATACCGGCGTATGGGGTTTGCAATGGCTGGCCATACTGGGCCACCAACTTGCCCGCCAGGCGAATCGCCGCGACCACCGTGATCTGCTGGCCCAGGACTGCGCGAATTGCCAGTTCCAACCCGTCCCAAGTGCCTGGCACGCGCAGGCCGGGGCGGACCGCAACCAACTGCGCCATCAGCGGGTCAACAGCCAATTGCGCATTGATCAACTCGGGCCGGGCATCCAGATCGAACATAGCCCTCAGGCGCCGCTCGATCTCGGGCAGCGCCGCAGCGTCAGGAAACTCAACATCCACTTCCAGCCAGTCGCCCGCGCCCGGCGCCACGCTGATCCAGCCGAGCAGCCCATTCACGCTGATACTGCGCCGATAGACGCCAGCCTCAACAGTCTCCAACCCCGTGATCGCCCGCGCCGACAAAAAGCCCACCATCGCCGCCCAGTCATAGGGCGCCTGATACGCCAGTCTCACAACGACAACACCCCGCTATACAGCCCATACGCCGCCAGCCCCGCGCCCGCGACCACGCAGCTGAAAATGCCTTTTTCCACGTGGGTAAACAAGGGCTGGCCCTGCTCGCGCTTGGCCAGGGCAAACAGGATCACACCGGGCGCATACAGCAGCGCCGAGAGCATCAGGTACTTCAGGCCCCCCGCGTAGAGCAGCCACAGCGCATAAACCAGCGCGATCAGGCCCACCAGCAAGTCCTGCATGCGCTGGCGCCGGGCGCCTTCGTAGGTTTCGCCGCGCCCGCTGAGCAGCACCGCATACGCCGCCGACCACAGGTACGACACCAGAATCATCGACGAGGCCAGGTAAATCAGCGTGGTGTAGGTGCTGTGGGAAAACAGCGTGATCACCAGAAAGATCTGGATCATTACATTGGTCAGCCACAGCGCGTTGACCGGTACCTGGTTGGCGTTTTCCTTCTTCAGGAAGGCCGGCATGGTCTTGTCATGGGCGGTGGCCTAGAGGATTTCCGCACACAGCAGCGCCCAGGACAGCAAGGCGCCGAGCAACGAAACCGCCAGGCCGATGCTGATCGCCATCGCGCCCCACGGCCCGACGATATGTTCCAGCACACCCGCCAGGGACGGGTTTTGCAATTGCGCCAACTCCGGCTGGCTCATGATCCCCAGGGACAACACATTCACCAGCACCAGCAGCGCCAGCACCCCAAGAAATCCTATAACCGTGGCCCGGCCGACGTCCGAACGTTTCTCGGCCCGCGCCGAATACACGCTGGCGCCCTCGATACCAATAAATACAAATACGGTGACCAGCATCATGTTGCGCACTTGATCAACCACGCTGCCGAATTGCGGGTTGCCCAGGCCCCAGATATCGCGAGTGAAGATATCGGCTTTGAACGCCACGGCGGCGATGACCACAAACATCACCAACGGCACAATCTTCGCCACGGTAGTGATCTGGTTGATGAACGCCGCCTCCTTGATCCCGCGCATCACCAGAAAATGCACAGCCCACAGCAACAGCGACGCGCAGCCGATGGCAACCGGCGTATTGCCCTGGCCGAACACTGGGAAAAAGTAGCCGAGGGTGCTGAACAGCAACACGAAGTAACCGACATTGCCCATCCACGCGCTGATCCAATAACCCCAGGCCGACGAGAACCCCATGTAATCGCCAAACCCGGCCTTGGCGTAGGCATACACCCCGGAATCCAACTCGGGTTTACGGTTGGCCAGGGTCTGGAACACGAACGCCAGGGTCAGCATGCCCACGGCGGTGATCACCCAGCCGATCAACACGGCGCCCACCTCCGCGCGCGCGGCCATGTTCTGCGGCAAAGAGAAAATCCCCCCGCCGATCATCGAACCCACCACCAGCGCGATCAGCGCGCTGAGTTTGAGCTTTGGGGCCGGTTGAGACATGCAAACTCCTGAATAAATAACAATTGAGCTAACAAGCGTGCACTCAACTAATTAACTCAGCGAGTGTAGCGTTTATTAAAGACAGCGATAAAACCGTCAAGCTCATAACGCATTGGTATGACTGTTTATGAAGTTTAGGTTTATTTAGATTTTAAATAAGGCAGGCACTTTGCCAGCCTCTGACTATTTGGTAACCCGTCCCGAAATAGATTGCACATTCAGCAGAAAGGGCTAGTTTCAACAGTCCACTCTCTTGACTACATGATCACTGCAACGCAGAAGCGCTCTGGAACGCGCTTTTGCGAGGAAAAGTATCGCCCCAGGATTTTACTCCTAAGTCATTAATTCACAATGGAATGTGCCAATGACCTGATCTAAGTCAGCTGTTCGAACAGCGCACGGAATTATTCTGTGGTCTCTCTTCTCCTGCATTGGAGTCATGCAATGTCTGAATCTCCCGGAAAACTTCGATTAGGCGCACTGGTTGCACTGGTCGTGGGCTCAATGATTGGTGGCGGAATCTTCTCACTGCCGCAAAACATGGCCGCCAGCGCCGACGTGGGTGCGGTGTTGATCGGTTGGGTGATTACCGCCATCGGCATGCTGACCCTCGCCTTCGTGTTCCAGACCCTGGCCAACCGCAAACCTGACCTCGACGGCGGCGTGTACGCCTACGCCAAGGCCGGCTTCGGCGACTACATGGGTTTCTCGTCCGCCTGGGGCTACTGGATCAGCGCCTGGTTGGGCAACGTCGGTTACTTCGTGTTGCTGTTCAGCACCCTCGGTTACTTCTTTCCGATCTTTGGCGAAGGCAACACGCCGGCGGCAGTGATTGGCGCCTCGGTGTTGCTGTGGGCCGTGCATTTTCTGGTGCTGCGCGGGATCAAGGAAGCCGCGTTCATCAACCTGGTGACCACCGTCGCCAAGATCGTGCCGCTGGTGCTGTTCGTGTTGATCGCGCTGTTCGCGTTCAAGCTGGATATCTTCACTGCTGACATCTGGGGCGTGAAAAACCCGGACCTGGGCAGTGTGATGAACCAGGTGCGCAACATGATGCTGGTCACCGTGTGGGTGTTCATCGGCATCGAAGGCGCGAGCATCTTCTCCTCCCGTGCGGAAAAACGCAGCGACGTGGGCAAGGCCACCGTGATCGGCTTTATCACCGTGCTGCTGTTCCTGATGCTGGTGAACGTATTGTCCCTGGGGATCATGACCCAGCCGGAACTGGCCAAGCTGCAGAACCCGTCGATGGCGGCCGTGCTTGAGCATGTGGTCGGCCACTGGGGCGCGGTGTTGATCAGCGTCGGCTTGATCATCTCGCTGCTCGGCGCACTGCTGTCGTGGGTGTTGCTGTGTGCGGAGATCATGTTCGCCGCTGCCAAAGACCACACCATGCCGGAGTTTTTGCGCCGCGAGAACGCCAACCATGTGCCGGCCAACGCCCTGTGGCTGACCAACGCCATGGTGCAGATTTTCCTGGTGATTACGCTGTTCTCCGCCAGCACTTACCTGTCGCTGATCTACCTCGCCACCTCGATGATCCTGGTGCCTTACCTGTGGTCGGCGGCTTACGCCCTGCTGCTGGCGGTGCGCGGTGAGACCTACGAAAACGCCCTGCGCGAACGCAAGAAAGACCTGTTCATCGGCGCCATCGCGTTGATCTATGCGGTCTGGCTGCTCTACGCCGGCGGCACCAAATACCTGCTGCTCTCCGCCCTGCTCTACGCCCCCGGCGTGATCCTGTTCGCCAAGGCCAAGCATGAACTGGGCAAACCGATTTTCACCAACGTCGAGAAGCTGATTTTCGCCGCCGTCGTCATTGGCGCCCTGGTGGCTGCTTATGGCCTCTACGACGGCTTCTTGACTCTGTAGCTCTTATCTAAAGAAAGCTTTGTTCACTGGAGGATCTGTAATGACCACGGAAAAAGTGAAGTACGGCGTACATTCCGAAGCCGGCAAACTGCGCAAAGTCATGGTGTGCTCCCCAGGTTTGGCCCACCAGCGGCTGACCCCCAACAACTGCGATGAACTGCTGTTCGATGACGTGCTGTGGGTGGCCCAGGCCAAGCGCGACCATTTCGACTTCGTCACCAAGATGCGCGAGCGGGACATTGATGTGCTGGAAATGCACAACCTGCTGACCGATATCGTCGCCATCCCCGAAGCCCTGGACTGGATCCTGGAACGCAAGATCACCGCGAATACGGTGGGCCTGGGCCTGGTCGATGAAGTCGGCTCCTGGTTGCGCAGCCTGGAACCGCGCAAAATCAGCGAGTACCTGATTGGTGGCGTGTCGGCCGATGACCTGCCGAGCAGCTTCGGTGGCAAAACCATCGAGATGTTCCGCGACTTCCTCGGCCACTCAAGTTTCATTCTGCCGCCGCTGCCCAACACCCAGTTCACCCGCGACACCACCTGCTGGATCTATGGCGGCGTGACGCTCAACCCGATGTACTGGCCGGCGCGACGTCAGGAAACCCTGCTGGCCTCGGCCATCTACAAATTCCACCCCGAGTTCACCAACGCGGACTTCCAGATCTGGTACGGCGACCCCGACCAGGAACACGATGCCGCCACGCTGGAAGGCGGCGACGTGATGCCTATCGGCAATGGCGTCGTGTTGATCGGCATGGGTGAACGCTCGTCCCACCAGGCCATTGGCCAACTGGCGCGTAACCTGTTCAAAAACAAAGCCGTGGAACGCGTGATCGTTGCCGGCCTGCCGAAATCCCGCGCGGCGATGCACCTGGACACCGTGTTCAGCTTCTGCGACCGCGACCTGGTCACCATCTTCCCCGAAGTGGTCAACCAGATCGTGCCCTTCACTCTGCGCCCTGATGAAAGCAAGCCACACGGCATCGATATTCAACGGGAGAAAACCAACTTCCTCGAAACCGTGGCCGCCGCACTCAACCTCAAGGCCCTGCGTGTCGTCGAAACCGGCGGCAACAGCTTCGCCGCCGAACGCGAGCAGTGGGACGACGGCAACAACGTGGTCGCCCTGGAGCCAGGCGTGGTGATCGGCTACGACCGCAACACCTACACCAACACCTTGCTACGCAAGGCCGGTGTGGAAGTCATCACCATCAGCGCCGGTGAACTCGGCCGCGGCCGTGGCGGCGGCCACTGCATGACCTGCCCGATCATCCGCGACCCAATCGACTACTAACTTTCAGGCCTTGGCCGCCGCTCACAAGGCGCCGGCCAAGGGGATAACCTAAACAGAAGGAGATCCACCATGGCTTTTAACATGCGCAACCGCAGCCTGCTCTCGCTGATGCACCACACCACGCGCGAGCTGAACTACCTGCTGGACCTGTCCCGCGACCTCAAGCGCGCCAAATACACCGGCACCGAGCGTCCGCACCTGCAGGGCAAAAACATCGCGCTGATCTTCGAAAAAACCTCGACCCGCACCCGTTGCGCGTTCGAAGTGGCGGCCCATGACCAAGGCGCCCACGTCACCTACATCGACCCGGTGTCGTCGCAGATCGGCCACAAAGAAAGCATGAAAGACACCGCCCGCGTACTCGGCCGCATGTTCGATGCGATTGAATACCGTGGCTTTGAGCAGGAAATCGTCGAAGAGCTGGCCAAGTTCGCCGGTGTGCCGGTGTTCAACGGCCTCACCGCCGAATTCCACCCAACCCAAATGATCGCCGACACCCTGACCATGCGCGAGCACAGCGACAAGCCGCTGCACGACATCAGCTACGCCTACCTGGGCGACGCGCGCTACAACATGGGCAACTCGCTGTTGATGATCGGCGCCAAGCTGGGCATGGACGTGCGCATCGGCGCGCCAAAAGCGCTGTGGCCGCATGAAGATTTCATCAAGCAGTGCCAGGCGTTTGCCATCGAAAGCGGCGCGCGCATCACCATCACCGAAGACCCGAAAGAAGCGGTGAAAGGCGTGGACTTCATCCACACCGACATCTGGGTGTCGATGGGCGAGCCGGTGGAAGCGTGGGACGAACGAATCGAGCAACTGCTGCCATACCAGGTCAACGCCAAGATGATGAAAGCCTCGGGCAACCCTCGAGTGAAATTCATGCACTGCCTGCCGGCGTTTCATAACAGCGAAACCAAGGTCGGCAAGGACATCGCCGCGCGTTATCCGAACCTGGCCAATGGCGTGGAAGTGACCGAGGACGTGTTCGAGTCGCCGGCCAACATCGCGTTTGAGCAGGCGGAAAACCGCATGCATACCATCAAGGCGATTCTGGTGTCGGCGCTCGCGGATATCTAACTCAACACCGCTCCCACTGTTGGAACACGGTCAATGTGGGAGCTGGCTTGCCTGCGATGCAGACGCCTAGGTAGTTCAGATGTACCGAGGTGATGCCATCGCGGGCAAGCCCGGCTCCCACACAAGCCCGCTCCCACATTTTGTCCTGTGGTCACAAAGCTAAATTCTAGAAGGATTGCATTATGCGTATCGTCGTTGCACTGGGCGGTAACGCCCTGCTCCGCCGTGGTGAACCCATGACTGCGGACAACCAACGCACCAACATCCGAATCGCCACCGAACAGATCGCCAAGATCCACCCCGGCAACGAGCTGGTGATCGCCCACGGCAATGGCCCGCAAGTCGGCCTGCTGTCGTTGCAGGCGGCGGCCTACACCAGCGTGTCGCCCTACCCGCTTGACGTGCTGGGCGCCGAAACCGAAGGCATGATCGGCTACATCATCGAACAGGAACTGGGCAACCTGCTGGACTTCGAAGTGCCGTTCGCGACCTTGCTGACCCAGGTAGAAGTGGACCCCAAGGACCCGGCCTTCCAGAACCCGACCAAGCCCATCGGCCCGGTGTATTCCAAAGCCGAAGCCGAAAAACTCGCCGCCGAAAAAGGCTGGGCCATCGCCCCGGACGGCGATAAATACCGCCGCGTGGTTGCCAGCCCACGCCCGAAACGCATCTTTGAAATTCGCCCGATCAAGTGGCTGCTGGAAAAAAGCGCCATTGTTATCTGCGCCGGTGGCGGCGGGATTCCAACCCTGTATGGCGAAGACGGCAAGCTGCGCGGCATTGAAGCGGTGATCGACAAGGACCTGTGTTCATCGCTGCTGGCCGCGCAACTGGACGCCGACTTGCTGGTGATCGCCACCGACGTCAACGCTGCGTTTATCGACTTCGGCAAGCCGACCCAAAAGGCCATCGGCCAGGCCCACCCCGACGAAATGGAAAAACTCGGCTTCGCCGCCGGCTCCATGGGCCCGAAGGTGCAAGCCGCCTGCGAGTTCGCCCGCCAGACTGGCAAAACTGCCGTCATCGGTTCACTCTCGGACATCGAAGCCATCGTCCAGGGCAGCGCCGGCACGCGCATCAGCACGGCAAAACCTGGCATCACCTACCTGTGAAGTAGAGGAGAAACGCCTATGGCCACCTTTGAACCCGGTCACTTGCACGTCGAACGTCACGCGCTCAACAAGGATGACTACAGCTACAACCTGTGCATCGACTACGAGGTCATCCAGGATCCAAAGGAAGGCAAGGGAATGCTCTTCAAACTGCACGGATCGGTGCAAGGCAAGGACCTTAAGGAAGAGTTCTTCCTGCCCAAGGACCAGGCATTTGATTTCGCCCGGCACGCGATGAACCGCGCTCAGAAGTATGGGATGCCGAAGATTGCGACGCTTAACGGGCAGATGCACAAGCAGTACGACCTGATGTTTGAGGATGTACGGCATCAGTTGGATGTGAAGTCGGGAGATCCGGTCAAGCCCGAACACCTGGAATAACCCCGCTCCCACAGCCAAAACAGATCAACTGTGGGGGCTGGCTTGCCTGCGATAGCGGTGGATCAGTCGCCGCAAATATTGACTGATCGTTCGCCATCGCAGGCAAGCCAGCCTGCCCACATTTTTGATCTCTATCACCTGTCAGGCATACTTGCCGCCTCAAGCTCCCCAGAATTGTCAGCTGCCCCATGCGTATCCACGTCAGCTTTATCGACCGCGTCGGCATTACCCAGGAAGTCCTGGCCTTGCTCGGTGGGCGCAATCTCAACCTGGATGCGGTGGAGATGGTGCCGCCCAACGTCTACATCGACGCCCCGACACTGAGCGCCGAGGTGCTCGAAGAGCTGCGCGACGCGCTGTTCAGCGTGCACGGCGTACAGGCGGTCACCGTGGTCGACATCCTCCCCGGCCAGCGCCGTCACTTGCAGCTCGACGCCTTGCTGGCGGCCATGACCGACCCGGTGCTGGCCCTGGACAGCGCCGGCAAGATCCTGCTGGCCAACCCGGCGCTGATCGCCCTGTACGGCCGCGAGCCGGCCGGGGAAAGCATCAGCGAACTGTTCAACGATCCCGCGCTGCTGGGCACCTTGCTGGAACACGGCTTTCGCCTGCCCCTGCGCGAAATCAGTGTGAACGGCCAGACCCTGTTGCTGGACGCCACACCAATCACCGACGCCGGCGCCCTGCTGACCCTGTACCCGCCCAACCGCATCGGCGAACAGCTGTCGGCACTGCACCATGACCATGCCGAAGGGTTTGATGCGTTGTTGGGCGAGTCCCCAGCGATTCGCACCCTCAAGGCCCGTGCGCAGCGCGTCGCCGCACTGGATGCACCGTTATTGATCCAGGGCGAAACCGGCACCGGCAAAGAGCTGGTGGCGCGTGCCTGCCACGCCATCAGCGCGCGCCACAGTGCGCCGTTTTTGGCCTTGAACTGCGCAGCGTTGCCGGAAAACCTCGCCGAGAGTGAACTGTTCGGTTACGCCCCCGGCGCCTTTACCGGTGCGCAGCGCGGCGGTAAGCCGGGGCTGATGGAGTTGGCCAACCAGGGCACCGTTTTTCTTGATGAAATCGGCGAGATGTCACCGTATTTGCAGGCCAAGCTGCTGCGTTTTCTCAACGATGGCAGCTTCCGCCGGGTGGGCGGCGACCGTGAAGTGAAGGTCAATGTGCGCATCCTCAGCGCCACCCACCGCGACCTGGAAAAGATGGTCAGCGAGGGCACGTTTCGCGAAGACCTGTTCTACCGCCTCAACGTGCTCAACGTCGAAGTACCGCCGCTGCGTGAGCGCGGCCAAGACATCCTGCTGCTCGCCCGCTACTTCATGCAGCAGGCCTGCGCGCAGATCCAGCGCCCGGTGTGCCGCCTGGCGCCCGGCACTTACCCGGCGCTGCTGGGCAACCGCTGGCCGGGCAACGTTCGGCAACTGCAAAACGTGATCTTCCGCGCCGCCGCCATTTGCGAAAGCAGTTTGGTGGACATCGGCGACCTGGACATCGCCGGCACCTCGGTGGCGCGCCAGAGCGACGGCGAAGTCGACAGCCTGGAACAGGCGGTGGAAGACTTCGAGCGCAGCCTGCTGGAGAAGCTCTACGCCAGTTACCCCTCGACCCGCCAACTGGCCAGCCGCTTGCAGACCTCGCACACAGCCATCGCCCATCGCCTGCGCAAGTACGGCATTCCCAGCAAGCCCTGACTGAATAAACGCGGTCCAAATGTGAGAGCTGGCTCGCCTGCTCCCACAGTGATCGCATTCCACACAAAATTGGGTCTGAGAACGACATCGGCTGTACTGAAAGCGCTACAGCGTAACGATATCGCTACAACCCTGTTTTTTGCGCGCCATGCAAGGCTTTGATCCACATAGGCTTTTTTTCACAAGCCCGACTGTAGCGAAATCGCTACAGCCAAAACGTCTAACGCCATAACCAATTTTATTAACTTGTTGATTTACAACAACTTAATGACATTGGCCGCGATATTGCTAAGTAACTCCTCATTATTCCAATCCCGTCCACCAGACGAATCTGGCCCTGAGGAGTTTCCATGAGCGAGTTGCGTTTCACTGAAGATCACGAATGGCTGCGCGCCGAAGCCGATGGCAGCGTCACCGTGGGTATCACCGCTTTCGCGCAGAACGCGCTGGGTGATGTGGTTTTCGTGCAACTGCCGGAGTTGCAGGCCTACGACAAGGGCGCCGAAGCCTCCACCGTGGAATCGGTCAAGGCTGCGAGCGGCGTGTACATGCCGCTGGACGGCGAAGTCCTCGAAGTCAACGACAAACTCGATGGCAGCCCGGAACTGGTCAACGAAGACCCGATGGGCGAAGGTTGGTTCTTCCGCTTTAAACCCGCCGATGCCGATGCAGTGGCTAAGCTGTTGGATCAGGATGCGTACGACCGCCTGATCAAAGCCAACGCCGAAGCCTGAGGAGCGCGCCATGACTATCAATCTCAGCACCGCTAACGAATTCATCGCCCGTCATATCGGCCCGCGCCAGGAAGATGAGCAAAAAATGCTCACCAGCCTGGGCTTTGACTCCCTGGAAGCCTTGAGCGCCAGCGTGATCCCGGAAAGCATCAAGGGCACCAGCGTGCTCGGCCTGGAAGACGGCCTGAGCGAAGCCGAGGCCCTGGCCAAGATCAAGGCCATCGCCGGCAAGAACCAACTGTTCAAGACCTACATCGGCCAGGGTTACTACAACTGCCACACGCCGTCGCCGATCCTGCGCAACCTGCTGGAAAACCCGGCCTGGTACACCGCTTACACGCCGTATCAGCCAGAGATTTCCCAAGGCCGCCTGGAAGCGCTGCTGAATTTCCAGACCCTGATCAGCGACCTCACCGGCCTGCCGATCGCCAACGCCTCGCTGCTCGACGAAGCCACCGCCGCTGCCGAAGCCATGACCTTCTGTAAGCGCCTGAGCAAGAACAAGAGCAGCAACGCCTTCTTCGCCTCGATCCACAGCCACCCGCAAACCCTCGACGTGCTGCGCACCCGTGCCGAGCCGCTGGGTATCGACGTGGTCGTGGGCGACGAGCGTGAACTGACCGACGTCAGCGCGTTCTTCGGCGCCCTGCTGCAATACCCGGCCAGCAACGGTGACGTGTTTGATTACCGCGCACTGACCGAGCGCTTCCACGCCGCCAACGCCTTGGTCGCGGTCGCCGCCGACCTGCTGGCCCTGACCCTGCTTACCCCACCGGGTGAGTTCGGCGCCGACGTGGCCATCGGCAGCGCGCAACGCTTTGGCGTGCCGCTGGGCTTTGGTGGCCCGCACGCGGCGTACTTCTCTACCAAGGATGCGTTCAAGCGCGACATGCCGGGCCGTCTGGTCGGTGTGTCTGTCGACCGTTTCGGCAAGCCGGCCCTGCGCCTGGCCATGCAAACCCGCGAGCAACATATCCGTCGCGAGAAGGCCACCAGTAACATCTGCACCGCCCAAGTGCTGCTGGCCAACATCGCCAGCATGTACGCCGTGTATCACGGCCCCAAAGGCCTGACCCAGATTGCCCAACGCATTCACCAGCTGACCGCGATCCTGGCCAAGGGCTTGACCGCCTTGGGCTTGAAGGTCGAGCAGGCACACTTCTTCGACACCCTGACCCTCAACACGGGCGCCAACACCGCTGCCCTGCACGACAAGGCGCACGCACAGCGCATCAACCTGCGTGTGGTCGATGCTGAGCGTCTGGGCCTGTCGGTCGACGAAACCACCAGCCAAGCCGACATCGAAGCCCTGTGGTCGATCTTCGCCGACGGCAAGGCACTGCCCGCTTTCACCAACACCGAAAGCACCCTGCCCGCCGCGCTGCTGCGCCAGTCGCCGATCCTCAGCCACCCGGTGTTCAACCGTTACCACTCCGAAACCGAGCTGATGCGCTACCTGCGCAAGCTGGCCGACAAGGACCTGGCGCTGGACCGCACCATGATCCCGCTGGGCTCGTGCACCATGAAGCTCAACGCCGCCAGCGAAATGATCCCGGTGACCTGGGCTGAGTTCGGTGCCCTGCACCCGTTCGCCCCGGCCGCACAAAGCGCCGGCTACCTGCAGCTGACTTCCGAGCTGGAAGCCATGCTCTGCGCGGCCACCGGCTATGACGCCATCTCGCTGCAACCTAACGCCGGTTCCCAGGGTGAATACGCAGGCCTGCTCGCCATCCGCGCCTATCACCAGAGCCGTGGCGAAGAGCGTCGCGACATCTGCCTGATCCCATCGTCGGCCCACGGTACTAACCCTGCTACCGCCAACATGGCCGGTATGCGCGTGGTGGTCACCGCCTGCGATGCACGTGGCAACGTCGACATCGAAGACCTGCGCGCCAAGGCCATCGAGCACCGCGAACACCTCGCCGCGCTGATGATCACCTACCCGTCCACCCACGGCGTGTTCGAAGAAGGCATCCGCGAAATCTGCGGCATCATTCACGACAACGGCGGCCAGGTGTACATCGACGGCGCCAACATGAACGCGATGGTCGGCCTGTGCGCACCGGGCAAGTTCGGTGGCGACGTGTCCCACCTGAACCTGCACAAGACCTTCTGCATCCCGCACGGCGGTGGCGGCCCCGGCGTTGGCCCAATTGGCGTCAAATCCCACCTCACGCCGTTCCTGCCCGGCCACGCGGCCATGGAACGCAAGGAAGGCGCGGTGTGCGCGGCGCCATTCGGCAGCGCGAGCATCCTGCCGATCACCTGGATGTACATCAGCATGATGGGCGGCGCGGGCCTCAAGCGCGCGTCCCAACTGGCGATCCTGAATGCCAACTACATTTCCCGTCGCCTCGAAGAGCATTACCCAGTGCTCTACACCGGCAGCAATGGCCTGGTGGCGCACGAATGCATCCTCGACCTGCGTCCCTTGAAAGACAGCAGCGGCATCAGCGTCGACGACGTGGCCAAGCGCCTGATCGACTTCGGCTTCCACGCGCCGACCATGTCGTTCCCGGTGGCGGGCACCTTGATGATCGAGCCGACCGAAAGCGAATCCAAGGAAGAACTGGACCGCTTCTGTGACGCGATGATTGCCATCCGCGAAGAGATCCGCGCGGTGGAAAACGGCACGTTGGACAAGGACGACAACCCACTGAAAAACGCGCCGCACACGGCTGCTGAAATCGTCGGTGAATGGAGCCACCCGTACAGCCGTGAACAAGCGGTGTACCCGGTTGCGTCGTTGATCGAAGGCAAGTACTGGCCGCCGGTTGGCCGGGTCGACAACGTGTTTGGCGATCGCAATTTGGTGTGTGCGTGCCCGTCGATCGAGAGCTACGCGTAACCTGAGGTTGTACCCGATTTAATGCAGAAGCTGGCTTGTGTGGGAGCTGGCTTGCCTGCGATAGCATCACCTCGGTCTACCTGATAGACCGAGGTGCCTGCATCGCGGGCAAGCCCGGCGCCCACACAGTCCTCCTCCACCATTTGACCGAGTACGCCTGAAAAATAATAAGAAACCGGAGAACAACCATGTCCCTTAGCGTGTTCGACCTGTTCAAGATTGGCATCGGCCCCTCCAGCTCCCACACCGTTGGCCCGATGCGCGCCGCCGCCCGATTTGTCGAAGGCCTTAAGCGCGACAACCTGCTGAGCGCCACCACCGGCATCAAGGTGGAACTCTATGGCTCGCTGGGCGCCACTGGCAAAGGCCACGGCAGCGACAAGGCCGTGTTGCTCGGCCTGGAAGGCGAACACCCGGACACCGTGAACACTGAAACCGTGGCTGCACGCCTGGCGCAGATGCGCAGCGACGGTCGCTTGAACCTGCTCGGTGAACACAGCATTGCGTTCAACGAGAAAGAACACCTGGCGATGATTCGCAAACCCCTCGCCTACCATCCTAACGGCATGATCTTTCGTGCGTTTGACGCCGCCGGCATCCAGGTTCGCAGCCGCGAGTACTACTCGGTCGGCGGCGGTTTTGTGGTGGATGAAGACGCCGCCGGCGCTGACCGGATTGTCGAAGACACCACGCCCCTGACCTTTCCCTTCAAGCACGCCAAGGACTTGCTTGGCCATTGCGCCACCTATGGGCTGTCGATCAGCCAGGTGATGCTGACCAATGAAAGCGCCTGGCGCCCGGAAGCGGAAACCCGTGCCGGTTTGCTGAAAATCTGGCAGGTGATGCAAGACTGCGTAGACGCCGGCTGCCGCAACGAAGGGATTCTGCCCGGTGGTTTGAAGGTCAAGCGCCGCGCCGCCGCGCTGCATCGCCAGCTGTGCAAGAACCCCGAATCGGCGCTACGCGACCCGTTGTCGGTGCTCGATTGGGTCAACCTGTATGCGCTGGCGGTCAACGAAGAAAACGCCAACGGCGGGCGTGTGGTCACGGCTCCCACCAACGGCGCGGCCGGGATTGTGCCGGCGGTGTTGCATTACTACATGCGCTTTATTCCGGGCGCGAACGAAGACGGCGTGGTGCGCTTTCTGCTCACCGCCGCCGCCATCGGGATTTTGTACAAGGAAAACGCCTCGATCTCCGGTGCCGAAGTCGGCTGCCAGGGCGAGGTCGGCGTGGCCTGTTCGATGGCCGCAGGTGCACTGTGTGAAGTGTTGGGTGGCAGCGTGTCCCAAGTGGAAAACGCCGCCGAGATCGGTATGGAACACAACCTCGGCCTGACCTGCGACCCGATTGGCGGCTTGGTACAAGTGCCGTGCATCGAGCGCAATGCGATGGGCTCGGTCAAGGCGATCAATGCAGTACGCATGGCCTTGCGCGGCGATGGGCAGCACTTTGTCTCCCTCGACAAGGTCATCCGCACCATGCGCCAGACCGGCGCCGACATGAAAAGCAAATACAAGGAAACCGCCCGTGGCGGTTTGGCGGTCAACATTATCGAGTGCTGACGCTTACACACGCGTCCGCACGTTTTTCAGGAGCTGAATATGTCCACCGAAACCCTGTTGAAAACCCCACTGCATGCGCTGCACCTTGAGCTGGGCGCGCGCATGGTGCCCTTCGCCGGCTACGACATGCCGGTGCAATACCCGCTGGGCGTGATGAAGGAACACCTGCACACCCGTGAACACGCCGGGTTGTTCGACGTGTCGCACATGGGCCAGATCCGCCTGACCGGCCCGAATGCCGCCAAAGCCCTGGAAACCCTGGTGCCCGTCGACATTATCGACCTGCCGGTCGGCATGCAGCGCTACGCAATGTTCACCAATGACCAAGGTGGCATTCTTGACGACCTGATGGTGGCCAACCTGGGTAACGACGAGCTGTTCCTGGTGGTCAACGCCGCCTGTAAGGACCAGGACCTGGCGCACCTGCGCAAACACATTGGCGAGCAGTGCAGCATCGAACCGCTGTTCGAAGAACGCGCCCTGCTGGCCCTGCAAGGCCCGGCGGCGGTGAAGGTACTGGCGCGCCTGGCACCGGAAGTGACCAAGATGACCTTTATGCAGTTCGCCACCCTGCGCCTGCTGGGCGTGGACTGCTACGTCAGCCGCTCCGGCTACACGGGTGAAGACGGTTTTGAAATCTCCGTACCTTCCAGCAACGCAGAAGCGCTGGCGCGTAGCCTGCTGGCCGAGACCGAAGTGCAGGCCATCGGCCTGGGCGCGCGTGACTCGCTGCGCCTGGAAGCCGGCCTGTGCCTGTACGGCCATGACATGAACACCGACACCACACCGATTGAAGCCGGCCTGCTGTGGGCGATCTCCAAGGCCCGGCGTGCCGACGGCGCACGTGCCGGTGGCTTCCCCGGCGCCGACCGGATCTTCACCCAGCAACAAGCCGGTGTAAGCCGTAAGCGTGTCGGCCTGCTGCCACAGGAACGTACCCCGGTGCGCGAAGGCGCAGAAATCGTCGATGAGCACGGCACCGTGATCGGCAGCGTGTGCAGCGGCGGCTTTGGCCCGACCTTGGGCGGCCCGCTGACCATGGGTTACTTGGACAGCGCATTCATCGCCTTGGATACCGAAGTGTCTGCGTTGGTACGTGGGAAAAAGGTGCCACTGCGTGTAAGTAAAATGCCATTCGTGCCACAACGTTACTACCGTGGCTGATTGACTGTTTCTATAAGTAACGCGGTTGCGTTAACGCGCACTAAACTGTAACGCAACCGCCATAAAACAGTGCATTGACGATAGTCAATGCACTAATACTTAACCTATAACAAGTGATCAACTCTATCGAATAAGTGGGATCCACATTGTTGATCAAACAGCCATGAAGCCAAGCAAAACCTGGGCTTTTGACGGGGCTTGTTTTTTCTCCATTAGTTGGCGTAGAGTTTCTTCACTGTGTTTGCATGGGTCGCTTGGAACCTGGACCTGGGCAGTAGCTGAAGTAGTTGCGCTACAACCCGTTCGACGTCTCTTACTTTCCTGCAACCCAGCCCAGTACTCTTTCATGCGAAAGGGGCTGTCATTAATTTTTGCGTCAAGGAAATAAGAAAATGTCGGATAAAAGTGGACGTCAGAGCGGTACCGTCAAGTGGTTTAACGACGAGAAAGGGTTTGGTTTTATCACTCCAGAAAGCGGTCCGGATCTGTTCGTCCATTTCCGCGCTATTCAGGGCAACGGCTTCAAGAGCCTGAAAGAAGGCCAAAAAGTGAGCTTCATCGCCGTGCAAGGCCAAAAAGGTATGCAGGCTGACGAAGTACAAGCAGACGGTTGATCCTTACTGCGACAAAAAGCCCCTGATGGTGACATCAGGGGCTTTTTTATGTGCGTTTGCTCGTAAAATGGCTTTTTTCTCTAGAGAGACTGCCATGTCCAAACCCCTGCTGAGCCCCCAAGGCGAATTCCCCGCCGTTGGCCTGGGCCGTCGTCTGGCAGCGATGTTTTATGACTTTCTGTTGTGCACCGCCTTGCTGATCGTCACCGCGTTTGTCTACAAGCTGGTGTGGATGGCGTTTATCGGCGAAGCCAAGATGCGCACGCTCACCGAATCCGGCGCGCTGGACGGTGACCCGTTGCTGTCGACGATTTTGTTTTTTGTGTTGTTTGGTTTTTTCGCGAAGTTCTGGACCCATTCCGGGCAGACGCTGGGCATGCAGGTGTGGGGCGTGCGTGTACAGAACGCCGACGGCTCGCGGATCAGTCTGTGGCAGGCGCTGTTACGCTTTGTGGTGTCGATTGCGTCGTGGCTGTGCGTGGGGTTGGGGTTTATCTGGTCGTTGTTTGATAAGCAGAAACGCAGTTGGCATGACATTTATTCGGATACGCAGTTGGTGCGGGTTCCGAAGCAGAAGAAGTAATTCAAGGCAACCCAAATCAAATGTCGGAGCTGGCTGGCTTGCGATGCAGGTACCTCGGTCTATCAGGCAGACCTGGGTGATGCTATCGCAGCATAGGTATCTACACATTTTTTTATGGGTTGAGTTCTTTGGTTGTCGTGGGGCGCTGGGTGCATATCCGTTATTTGGGTAACGGCTGCGGAATTGATATGGGTTCCGCCCTTACGGCGGGTCACTTTGGAAAAAAGCCCCAAAGTAACCAAAGGGCTCTTGCCCACCACTCGGCACCTCGCCTCGGTGTGCCCCTGGCTTCACTCCGGCTTTGGACCGTGGGCCCCGCCATGCCATTTCATGTGCCCTCACTCCGGCTTTGGACCGGGCCGCCGCCATGGGCCATCCTGGCCCATCGCGGCTAAACCGGCGTCCTGCCGGTTTACCCACGCTCCAAAGCCTGCGTTCGGCCAGCGTGGTTTAACGGGGCGCCTAAGATCAAGATCAAAAGCAAGAGCACGGCGGCCTAGTAGCCGACCTGAGTGGTTGAAGCAAATCAAAAGCACGGCCGAGGCGGCCTGACAGCCGACCTGACATTTGAAACTGAACTCAATCTAATGTGGGAGCTGGCTTGCCTGCGATGCAGACACCTCGGTCTATCAAGTACACCGAGTTGATACCATCGCAGGCAAGCCAGCTCCCACAGAAAAGCAGAGCACTGCGGGGCTGGCAGCCGAACTCGGTCAAAATTGTGGGAGCGGGCTTGCTCGCGAAGGCGGTGTGGCAGTTACACATGAGCTGACTGACCCACCGCCTTCGCGAGCAAGCCCGCTCCCACATTGGGATCTCATTACATCAGCTAGATAGGGTGGTGCTCTGCTTCTGCCCTGCTTTTGCTTCTACCACTCAGGTCGGCTACTAGGCCGCCGTGCTCTTGCTTTTGATCTTGATCTTGATCTTGATCTTGATCTGAGGCGCCCCGTTAACCACGATGGCCGAACGCAGGCTTGAATCCGTGGGTAACCCGGCAGGACGCCGGGTTAGCCGCGATGGGCCAAGGATGGCCCATGGCGGCGGCCCACGGATTCAAGCCGGAGTGAGGGCATGCCGAGCCTAGGCGAGGCACCGAGTGGGGCGAAGACCTTTTGCTTACTTTTGGGTCTTTCCAAAAGTGAGCCGCTGTAAGAGCGGAACCTAAGCAGCCGTTACCGCAGCAACGGATATGTACTCACATCTACCTAAAACCCCGTCAAAAACTTAGCGCAACACAAAAAGTTGCGTAGATACCCATGCTCATCGCGGGCAAGCCAGCTCCCACAGTTTGACCGTTTTTACAGCTTGGGTCAGGCATTGCCAGCCAGTTTCAGGCGCGCAGCGTGGGTAAAATCCAGCATGCGCTTGAGCGGCCGCACCGCCTGTGGAATCACCGACGGCTCAACGAAGATCTCGTTGCTGCCCTCACGCAGGCATTGCAGCGTGCGCTCCAGCGTATTCATCGCCATCCACGGGCAGTGCGCGCAACTGCGGCATGCCGCGCCGTTACCGGCAGTCGGCGCCTCAACGAAGACTTTGTCTGGGCACAGCTGCTGCATCTTGTAGAAGATGCCGCGATCAGTCGCCACGATAAAGGTCTTGTTCGGCAAACGCTGGGTCGCCGCGATCAGTTGGCTGGTGGAACCCACCGCGTCCGCCAATTCAATCACCGCCGTCGGCGACTCTGGGTGCACCAGAATCGCGGCATCCGGGTACAGCGCCTTCATGTCTTCCAACTGCTTGGACTTAAATTCCTCGTGGACGATGCACGCGCCGTCCCACAGCAACATATCCGCACCGGTCTGGCGCTGAATGTAAGTGCCCAGGTGTTTGTCCGGGCCCCAGATAATCGTCTCGCCGTTGTCCATCAGGCTTTCGACGATTTCCAGTGCGCAGCTGGAGGTGACGACCCAATCCGCCCGGGCTTTAACTGCCGCCGAGGTGTTGGCATACACCACCACCGTGCGCTCCGGATGCTGATCGCAGAACGCCGAGAACTCATCCACCGGGCAGCCAAGATCCAGGGAGCAGGTGGCTTCCAGGGTGGGCATGAGGATGCGTTTTTCGGGCGTGAGGATTTTGGCGGTCTCGCCCATGAATCGCACGCCGGCAACCAACACGGTCTTGGCCGGGTGGGCAGCGCCGAAGCGGGCCATTTCCAGGGAGTCGGAAACACAGCCGCCGGTTTCTTCGGCCAAGGCCTGAATCACCGGGTCGCAGTAGAAGTGGGCAACCAGCACCGCGTCTTGAGCCTTGAGCTCGGCGGCGATGGCGGCACGCAGGCGCGTCTCCTCTTCGGCGCTCAGAGCCTTGGGCTGCTTGGCGTCGAGGTGGGCTTGAACCAGAAGGCGTTCGGAAATTTGCGTCATGTTCGCAAGACCTGCAGGCGCAGTTGCGCGAAAGTCGAGTGTACCACCGGCTCTGGAGCCCTTTGGGCGCCGCCGGACGAAGTGGTTGTGTTCATCAAGCACGGGTGAAGCTGCGCAAGGCTACAGAATATCGAATGGATTCAAAAGCCTAATCTGGCATTCTCGGGCACGTCTGTCGGGGGGAATAAACGGCGAAGAGCCCTGCCACAAGCCGGGCTCTTCGCGGTACAACGAAGCTCAGAAACGGTAAGTCACCGAACCACCAAAACCGTTGGCGCTGTTTTCATACTTGGCGTGGTAGGTCAGGCCCCGTGCTGGCTGAGTCTGGCGCACCTTGATCGGCTCTTCCTTCAAGTAGGAATACGCCACGTCGAAGGTCAGGTTATCGATCGGCGTGACCAGATAGCCCATCGGCACGGCAATGCCGGCGAGCAGCGGTGTGGAGGCGAGCGAAATGGAGAGCGCCAAGGCGCCTTTTAGCGTTTTTATTCATTACTAGGGCTCGAATTATTGGGCAGCGCCGTGCGTGAGGAAGTCGCTGGTGGGATAGGTATCGTAATGACATGATGAAGACCATTTAACCCACTCGGCCACACTCAAATGAATACCACTGTCGGGATGGGCCCTGAGCCAAGCGAACTGGCCACCAGCGGCCTGGGCAGGAACGAGGCATTCACCGAGCGCGTGTTGGCCAGCATCAACGACTGCATCAAGGTCCTCGACCTCGATGCCCGCCTCACCTTTATGAGTGAAGGCGGCATGAAAATCATGGAAGTCAGCGACTTCAACAGCATCCGTGGCTGCCCATGGCCCGACTTCTGGCAAGACCAGGGCAACCTGGATGCCAAGGCGGCCGTGCAGGCCGCCAAACGCGGTGAAAGCGCGAGCTTCATCGGCCCCGCCCAGACCTTGGCCGGTAACCCGAAATGGTGGCATGTGCAGGTCAGCCCGATCCTTGACAGTGCCGGCCAGCCGGAGCAGATCCTTTGCGTCTCCCGTGATATCACCGCCCTGCGTGAAGCCGAGGAGTCGTTGCGCAGCCTCAACGAATCCCTGGAACAACGGGTGGTGGAGCGCACCCGCGACCGTGACCGTATCTGGCGGCTGTCGCCGGACCTGATGCTGGTCGCCCAACTCGACGGCGTCATCTCCGCCGTCAACCCGGCCTGGACGCGCATGCTCGGCCACACCGAACACGACTTGGTGGGCAGCCAGCTGCTGGCCTTGGTGCACCCGGACGACCTGGCCGTCTCATCGTCAGCGGTCAGCCGCCTGGGGGATGGCAAGAATTTCCCCAACTTCAAGAACCGCTACCGCCACCAGGATGGCAGCTACCGCATGAT
Source organism: Pseudomonas sp. YeP6b (assembly GCF_025642995.1). Taxonomy (NCBI): domain Bacteria; kingdom Pseudomonadati; phylum Pseudomonadota; class Gammaproteobacteria; order Pseudomonadales; family Pseudomonadaceae; genus Pseudomonas; species Pseudomonas sp. YeP6b. The sequence goes on from NZ_CP080090.1 coordinate 5,496,600, forward strand.
TGCCTGGACCGCCGTGCCCGACAGCGACTACATCCACGCGGTGGGCCGGGATATCCAGGCCGAGGAAGAAGCCAAGGAAGCCCTGCGCCTGACGGAAGACGCCCTGCGTCAATCGCAGAAACTGGAAGCGATTGGCCAACTGACCGGCGGCGTCGCACACGACTTCAATAACCTGCTGACCGTGATCAAGTCCTGCGCTGACTTGCTCAAAACCCCTTCCCTGAGCGAAGTGCGGCGCATCAAGTACGTGGACGCCATCGCCAGCACCGTGGACCGCGCCGCGCGCCTGACCGCCCAATTGCTGACCTTCGCCCGCCGCCAAGCCTTGCGCCCGGAAGTCTTCAACGTCAGCGACAGCGTACTGCGGGTGGGCGAGATGATGGACAGCCTGACCGGCTCTCGCATCAAGGTCACTATCGAGGTACCGCAAGAAGCCTGCTTTATCAACGCCGATGAAAGCCAGTTCGATACCGCCTTGGTGAATATGGTGGTCAATGCCCGGGATGCCATGGACGGCAGTGGCCAGTTGGCGATCAAGGTAGCAACAGCTACGTGGCTGCCTTCAGTGCGTGCCCACCCGGTGCGCATCGCCGACTACGTGACCATTGAGTTGAGCGACACCGGTTCAGGCATTGCAGCGGAAAAGCTCGACGCGATCTTCGAACCCTTCTACACCACCAAGGGCATCGGCCAAGGCACCGGGCTGGGCCTGTCGCAGGTGTATGGCTTTGCCAAGCAGTCGGGCGGGGAAATTCTGGTGCAGAGCGAATGCGGCAAAGGCAGCCAGTTCATGTTGTACCTGCCCAAGGTCGAGGCCGGTGTGACGCCAGTCATCCAGGACAATCACGACGCCCTCATCGCCTCGAACTTGTGCGTGCTGATGGTCGAGGACAACGCCGATGTCGGCCTCTACACCTCGCAGACCCTGGAGCAGATGGGCTTTAAAGTGCTGTGGGTGGCAGACGCCAACAGTGCGCTGGAAGCCCTGGCGCCCAACCCGGAAAGCTTCCAGGTAGTGTTCTCCGACATCTCCATGCCGGGCATGAGCGGGCTGGAATTACTCGACGCCATCGAAGCCCTCTACCCCTGGCTGCCGGTGGTACTCACCACCGGCTACAACGATGAATACGCACGCATTGCCCAGGAAGAAGCCCAGCGCTTTGTGTTGCTGCAAAAGCCCTACTCCACCGAGGGGTTGGCCATGCTGCTGCAAAAAGTCGTCAAGAGCCGTCTGAACCTGATTGCACAAGCCTAAGCCAGAACCGGGGCTGCGCAGGCCCCGTTTATAAACACGCCGATTGAACGGTTCCTCTGCAACAATCAGAAACTGCCCCGCGCCTCTGCATTGCAACCAAAACCCGAAAATTCAACACACACTAGGTGCCCACACCGGCACCACGCACCATGTTTGCGCATTCTTTTATTGAATAACGCGGCATTCCTCACGTTTTATGCAATAAATCCTACAGCCGACGTAACAATCCGTTTAATGATGGCTCTAGTGGCAAAAGACCACTGGGCCCACGGTTTGGCTCAGGGTTATGAATCGTGTGTATGTTTACGTTAAGGATGTCGAGTGCCGAATCAGCCCTCAACACAACGCCGGTGTTGTATCCAGAGACTGGGCGTCGCCCTGCTCTGCCTGTGCGCGCTGCCGGCCGCCGCCGCCGATGGGCCGCAAGCGGGCCATGAAGCGCTGCGCTTGCAGCAGCAACAGCAGCGCGACTTGCAGCAATTACAACTGGAGCAGCGTCAACGGCAGCTGCAACGCGGCAGTTTCGGTACGCAACCGGCCACGCCGGCCTTGCCAACAGACATCGCCAAAGATGAACGCTGCTGGCCGCTGAGCGGCACGCGCCTGGCCGGGGTCACGCTGTTCAGCCAGGCTGAGCTGAACAAACGTATCGAACCCTATGTGGCGCCGTGCATGGGCGTCACCCAGATCAACCGCCTGCTGGCCGAGATCACCCAGCTGTATGTGCAAGCCGGCTATATCGCCAGCCGCCCGTACCTGATCAGCCCGCCGGCGGCCGGGCAGTCGCTGGATATTCACGTCGAAGAGGGCTACCTCGAAGCCATCGAACTGGCCGACCAGAGCCTGCCGGTGTCGTTAGGCGGCGCGTTCCCCGGGATGCTCGGCAAGCCGCTGAACCTGCGCGATTTGGAACAAGGCCTGGACCAGCTCAACCGCCTGCGCTCGGTGGACCTTACCGCCGACATCGCCCCTGGCAGTGAAGCTGGCGCCTCGCGCATCATCCTGCGTTCGCGCAGCACCGCCTCGCGCTGGGCGTTGGGGCTTGGGGTGGATAACCTCGGCAGCGCCGGCACCGGGCGTGATCGCAATGCCATCAACCTGAGCCTGGACAGCCCGCTGGAGCTCAATGATTCGCTCAACCTGAGCTTCAGCGACACGCTCAACCACGGGCCGCGCTACAGCCGCAGCAACAGCCTGTTTTATTCCATCCCTTACGGGTACTGGACCTACAGCCTGTTCGCCAGCCATAACGAATACCGCTCGCCGTTCAAGCTCAGCCGCGCCACGTTTTATAACAGCGGCCGTACCGACCAGGTCAGTTTGCGCACCGACCGCGTGCTGTGGCGCGACCAGGGCCATCAACTCAGCGCCAACCTGCAACTGGCCTACAAGGACGTCGACAGCTACCTGCAAAAGGTTCGCTTAGGCATCCAGAGCCCGACGCTGACAGTGGCCGAGGCTGGCCTGAATCTGTTCTGGCTCAACAGCGCAGTGTGGAACCTCGACGTCAATTACGCCCAAGGCCTGACGTGGTTCGGCGCCGACCGTGATGCTGACCAAACGCAAAAAAACTTGCCCCAGGCGCAATTCCATAAGTACCGCGCCAACCTCACCCAATGGCGCAACGGCCAATGGCTGGGCCAGCCGTGGCAGTGGCAGAGCCAGCTGTCGGCGCAATACAGCCCGGATGCGTTGCCTGCCATCGAACAACTGCTGGGCACCGACGATTCGGCGGTACGTGGCTACCGCGAAAACAGCGCGTCCGGGGCCATCGGTGCGGTATGGCGCAACACCTTGCGCCTGCCGTGGAGCAGCAACCTGCCGGTAAAAATCACCCCGCGCCTGGGCCTGGACAACGGCTGGCTCAAGCGCGAACACGGCGCCCAAAGCCAGCGCCTGAGCGGCGCCAGTGTCGGGCTCAACCTGAGCTGGAAAAACGTGCAACTGGACCTCGATTACCAACGCAACCTCAACACGCCCACGGGGTTTGGCCAGGAACCGGAGGTCTGGCTGACGCGCCTTAGCTTGCAGATATGAACAAACACCTGTTTAGCCTGAATTAACCGCCGTACCTGACCACCCCAGCAGCGTTGCAACGAACAACGCACGTCGCGGATCAGCCAACACAGAGCGAATTTATTTATGCCGACTAACATCCATACGTTTCACCTTTCACCCCAGGGCAAACTGCGCTGGGCCATCGCCAGCCTGTTCCTGCTGCCGCAGCTAGTGCTGGCCGGTGGCTTGACCGTCGTCGAAGGGCCTGGCGGGACCCCGCAGCTGCAAAACCAGGGCGGCGTGCCCATCGTCAATATCGTCGCGCCAAATGCCGGCGGCCTGTCCCATAACCAGTTCCTGGACTACAACGTCGACCGCCAAGGCGTGGTGTTGAACAACGCCTTGCAGGCCGGCCAATCGCAACTCGCCGGGCAGTTGGCGGCCAACCCGCAGTTCCAGGGCCAGGCGGCGAGCGTGATCCTCAACGAGGTGGTGAGCCGCAACGCCTCGGCCATCAATGGCGCCCAGGAGATTTTTGGCCGGGCCGCCGATTATGTACTGGCCAACCCCAACGGGATTTCCGTCAACGGCGGCAGTTTCATCAACACCCCGAATGCCAACTTGGTGGTGGGCCGCCCTGAGCTCAACGACGGCAAGCTACAAGGTTTGAACACGCGCGATGCCAGCGGCCAACTGACGGTGCTAGGCCAGGGCCTGCAAAACGGCGCGGGCTCGATCAACCTGATTGCGCCGCGCATCGACAGCGATGGGCGCCTCAGTGCGCGTGACCAATTGAACCTCACGGTCGGCCGCAATCAGGTCGACTACGCCAGCGGCCAGGTGCGCCAGGTCGACCCGGCGAGCAAAACCCAAGACCAGCGTATCGACGCCCGTCTGTTTGGGGCGATGCAGGCCGGCCGTATCAACATCATCAGCACCGCCGAAGGGGCCGGTGTGCGCGTGGGCGCGGTGCAAGTCGAGGGTCGCGACGGAGTGAATGTAAGCTCCGCTGGCGACCTCGATATCAGCGGCCAGGTCCACGCCAACAGCCTCGACGCCACCCGCGCCGGTGTGCAAAGCCGCCAGGGCGATGTCGACTTGCACAGCGCCAAGGACTTGAGCCTCGCCGCCACCGACGTCGGCGGGCGCAACGTCAAGCTCGACGCCGGCCGCAACCTCACCCTCAGCAGCCTGGAAAGCCGCAAGCTCCAGGAAAAGCGTGAACAGTGGAACAACAGCAACTTCCTGTTCACCTACGAAACCTATGACCGCACCACCACCGACAAGGACTCGCGCCAGCACGGCAACAACGTCGTCGCGCAACACAATGCCGCACTGTCGTCGGGTGCCAAGACCGAGATCGAGGGCAGTAAGGTCGAAGCGGGCGAAGACTTGCGCGTCAACAGCGGCGCCGACCTGCAATTGAGTGCCGCCACCGAAACCCATGAAACCCGCGACCAAGGCAACCATCGCAAGCACCTGTGGAAAGCCAACTGGGACAAGTCCAGCAGCGAACAGCGCAGCGTCACCAGCAGCCTCAAGGCCGGCAAGACCCTGGAGCTGACCAGCCAGCAAAAACTGCAGCTGCAGGGCGCCGAGCTGAAATCTGCGGGCGATATTCAATTGGCCGCCCGGCAAGTCGATATCACCAGCGCCAGCCGTACCCAGAGCAGCCGCGACAACGCTTACTCCGGCGACCTGACCGGCGGCAGCTTCTTCGGCAAGAACGGCGATGGCGATAAGGGCAAGACCCTGAACACCGGCAGCAAGGTCAACGCCGACGGCAAGCTGATCGTCAAGGCGGACGACGTGCGCATCAGCGGTAGCCAGGCGCGTGGTGGCCAACAGGCCAGCGTCATCAGCGACAAAGGCTCACTGGTGATCGACGGCGTACAAGACACCTCCCACGACAATAGCTACAGCAACGACAGCAAGTTCTTTGGTATCTCCAAGGATGAAAGCCGCAAGAACCTCAAGGACAGCACCGTCGTCGCCAGCAACCTGCGCTCGGACAGCAACCTCAAACTGCAAAGCGCCAAGGACATCAGCGTCAGCGGCTCCAAGGTCTCTGCGGCAGGCAAACTGCAAGCGGATGCCAAGGGTGACATCAAGGTCGTATCGGCTGAAAACACCTCTGACACCACCACCAGCACTCACACGCGGGGTTTCGATGGCTACGCCAAGGAAACCGCCGACGGCACCCGTCAGTACCGCGCGGGTGTGAACTATGCAGACCAGCAGCACACCAGCAAGACCGACACCACCCAGCAGCAAGCCTCCAGCCTCAGCGGCGGCAGCCTGGCCGTTACGGCCGGTGGCGACGTGAGCATCAAGGGTTCCGAGCTGAAGGCGACCCAGGGCGATGCGACCGTGAGCGGCAAAAACGTCGAGCTGTTGGCGACCGATAACAGCACCCGCAACCAAACCGACACCACCACCACCGCTGGCGGCGTGTATTACACCGGCGGCCTGGACCGAGCCGGCAATGGTGCTCAGTTCAGCCATCAGAGCAGCAATGACACCAGCCACAAAACCACGGCGCAAACCAGCAGCGTGGCGTCGGCCGGCACGTTGACGATCAACGCCGGCAACACCCTCACCAGCCAAGGCGCGCAGGTGAAGGCCGGTTCTGAGTTGCAGGTCAACGCGGCCCAGGTCGATAACCAGGCGGCGCATAACACCGAGACCGGTACCCACAAGGAGAACGGCTGGACCGCCGACGTCGGCGCTAATGTCGAATACAAAGGCCTCACCCGGCCTATCGAAAAAGCCGTCGAAGGCGTGGCGCAGGCCAAATTCCATCAGCCAGGCCTGCTGGATGCCTTCGAGCAACCGAATGTCGGGCTCGATGTGGAAATCGGCCATACCAACAAGACCCGCACACAGCAGGACAGTACCGCCGTGGTCAGCCAGTTCAGTGGTGGCACGGTGCAGGTCAATGTCGCCAACACCGTAAAAGATGAGGGCACTCAATACCGCGCCAGTGAGGGCGGGCTGAAGATCAATGCTGGCGAGCACCTCGCCACCGCCGCCGCCAACACCCACACCAGCAGCGAGCAAGGCGTTGACGCCAAAGTGGGCGTGCGCGTCTACACCACCACCGGTGAAGACTTGAACGTGCGCGGCAATGGCGCAGGCGGCAGCAGCGATGTGCGCGAGGCCAGCAGCACAGCGGTGGTCGGCAGCTACGCCGGCGCCCAGGGTGTAAACATCGAGACCCAAGGCGACGCGCGTTATGAAGGCAGCCAGTTCAACGGCGGCCAGGCGGGCGTCAACCTCAAAGCCGGTGGCGAATTGGCGCTGAACCAGGCCAACGATACCCAGAGCAACACCAATAACAGCCTGCGTGGCAGCGGTTCATTGACCGTGGGCACGGCGCCGGGCAGCAACGGTACGAACGTCAACCTCGGTGCCGGTGTGCAACTGGACGACAAGCGCCTGAACACCCAGGACAGCCTGGCGCGTGTCGCGACGCTGCAGGGCAACGGCCCGATCCAGCTCAGCAGCGGTGGCGACATGACCCTGCAAGGCACTCAGGTCGGCAGCAGCACCGCGAAGACCGGTGACATCAGCCTCAACGCTGGCGGCAAGCTGAACCTGCAAGCAGCCACCGATACTCACGTGAGCAGCGGCAGCAACCTGGGCGGCGGCCTGACGGTCGGTGCCGGCAAGACCAACAGCGCCGAAAGCAGCGGCACCACCGGCAGCCTGAGCGCCAACTTCAACATCGGCAAAGTCGCCGAAAACGACCAAGGCGTTAGCGTCGGGCAGTTGCACAGCCACGGCAAGGTGAGCCTCACCAGCGGCGCCAACGCGGCGGATGCCATCCACCTGCAAGGCACTCAGGTGGTGGCTGACAGCGTCAATCTGGATGCGCAAAACGGCGGCATCCTGCAAGAATCGGCGCAATCGACCCAGGCGCATAACAGCTGGGGCGTGACCCTGGGCGCAGGCGGCAGCGGCGGAAAAACGACCCTGGCCGACGCCGGTGAACACGACACCCCCAAGACCCAGCACGGCATCAATGCGCGGGCCAAGGTCGACGTGGATCACCTGCAAGGCACCACCCAGCACGACAGCCTGATCAAGGCGAATACGGTGGTGATCAACAGTGCCGGTGACACCCATCTGGCCGGCGCGCGGATTGAAGCCGAGCAGGTCAGTGGCAATGTCGGCGGCGACCTCGTCGTTGAGAGCCGCAAGGATCAAGTCAGCAGCACCCAAGTCAACGTCGACGCCAAGCTTGATGTCGAGAAAAACCAGCCCGGCGTGGTCAACAAACTGGCTAAGGCCAGCGGCCCGCTCAAGGACAAGGTGCAAGCCAAGGCCGAGGGCGCGTTCGACAAGCATCGCGACAAGTTGGAGAACGCCGTCGACAAGGGCACCGAGCACCTGGCCTCGGCCAAGGACAGCGTGGTCAACAGCGTTGGTAACGCCAAGGAACGCCTGGGCGAAAAACTCACCCGCAACGGTAGCTACGACGTGAACCCCGAGCCGCGTAGCGCCTTCGGTACGAGCGTGGACAAAGCCAAGGCTTACCTGGCGGACAAGAAGGATGCCGTGGGCACTCGCCTGTCGGACCTCAAGGAAAAGGTCTGGCCAAAAACCACTGACAGCTACGCCGTCAGCGGCAAGAACACCACCGGCAGCTCGGTGGCCAATACCGCCGAAAGCGTGCTGCTCGGCGACAAGAGCGGCAACACGTCCTACACCCCGACGTTGAACCTGGACGTCAGCCATGTGGTGAAAGACAGCGTCACTCAAGCATCGGGCATCCGCGGTACGCAGGGCGTCAACCTGCAGGTGAGTGGCGAAACCCGCCTGACGGGCGCGCGGATCAGCGCGGACCAGGGCAAGGTCGACCTGGGTGGTTCCAAGGTGACGGCAACGACGTTGGCCGGCAGCGACTACCGAGCCGATGTGGGGCTGAACCTGTCGAAGTCACCGGTCAACCTGGTGCTGGGCGCCAAGGACGAACTGACCCAGAAACAGGACGACGCCACGCGTAAGGATCAAGCCTTCAACCTTGGGCCGCTGCGGGTCGGCGGGCACAGTGATAGCCAAGAGTTGCAGGCTGGGATCGACCAGAGCATCAACTAAGTAGCATCGCGGCGGTGGACGTGGGCACGCCTACGTTCACCGCTGCAAACATTTCTAAATGTTCACCAACTACCTGGCCAAAGTCAGTGACAGCTGGAAAACCAAGATTGGTTTCGGCACCACCGTGCCGTGGCCGGTCAGTGTGGGCGGCAAGGGTAACGAAGGCGTTTCGGCCTACGTGAAGCAGATCAAGAACTCCATCGGCTTTGTGGAATACGCCTACGCCCTGCAGAACAAGATGACCTACGCCCAGCTGAAAAATGCGTCGGGCACATTCGTCAAACCTGACGCCAAGGCGTTCCAGGCGGCTGCGGATACCGCCGACTGGGCCAACGCCAAGGACTTCAACCTGATCATGACCAACGCCCCAGGCGAAGGCGCGTGCGCGTGCGCATTGCACGCACCATTGCGCTGCGCCCGCAGGTGTTGCTGCTGGACGAACCGACTTCAGCGCTCGACCCGATTTCCACTGGGCGTATCGAGCAGCTGATTACAGAGTTGAAGGCGCACTACACGGTGATCACCGTGACCCACAACATGCAGCAAGCCGCGCAGGTGTCGGACAACACCGCGTTCATGTTCATGGGGGAATTGATTGAGTATGGGAATACAGACGAGGTTTTTACCAAGCCGAAGATGAAGCAGACCGAGGACTATATTACCGAGCGGTTTGGCTGAGCCGTTGGCAGTGTATTTTATAAGTACCGCCTTCATCGTGGGGCGTGCGGGACTCTGACAGAGCCCCGCAGGTCAAGAAACAGTTTCTATCATTTCGCCGCCGCCGGGGCTTCCTCTTTAACCACGCCCTGTAAAGAAAACTCTAACTCCTTACCTACACCCCCTGCTTTGACAATCTGCTGCTGACCCACCACTGAGTTTTTGTACCTTCCATATAAACCATTGCTCTTGATTTCACCCACTTTAATATTGCCCTCATCATCTGTCGTGAAAGGTGCAAAAAAACTACCTCGAGTAGGCGCTATCTGCGAGCTTTGATTTATTTTCGCGCCGTACTGTTCGACGAAACCTGTATCTGTGCCGACCAATACAACACGCTGGTCGACAGACAGATCTTTGACATGCTGCCTGGGCTCAGGATTATCGGGATCCGTGACATCCTGAATATAGGCTTTCAAGTTCTTCGCATTCGCAGGATCTCGCTCAACCGTAAGGTTATATTTATTGCCAAATTTAAAGTCTACCAATGTGCTATTGCTGGCCCCCTTTACTCCATCAAACTCAGCTGTGCCTTGTGATGCTTTGAAGTGCGGCCCATACCCAGAAAAAATAATCAGCGCCTTTGCGTCCCCGCGTGGCTGCATGCCGATATAGCCGCGGCCAAGATAGGTATTTTTCTCGGTATTAACACCAAACATCATCGCGTAATAAATGCCCGCGTCCGTGCCACTCTTTCTTTGAAGACCTTCGTCGATAGACATTGGAAAGGTGATATTGCTCAACCCAGAGCTTGGTGTAGCAAGTGAGTAACTCACAGCAAGCAGTCCATTGGGCGATGTTGCCTCTTTCTTAATTTCGTGCATTGGATCGCTGACTTTATTAAGCTTTGAAGTATCGGTAGTGAGCGCTGGCAAAACAGTCCGTGCGCCAGCAGCACCATTTGAGAGGGGATGCACAGTGTTCGAAGCGATACCACGCGCCGGTAACTGAAGGCTGTTGTTATGTTCTTTGTTCTGGTCGTTATGTGATTTTTCAGTGACTGAAGCTGAGGATGGCGTTTGAGGTTGAACAAACGACTCGGGAGTTGTTTGTGGAAACAGTTGAGGACGATAAATATTCATATTCGCGACAGACCCTTTCTTGAAAAAGCAATTAACAATCGTTAATCCAGCGCCTATTCATTGGCATAATCTTAAGGAGTCCTGTCCAACTTGAATAACTAACGTAACGCATGCCAGGGGAACGTCCATCCTTGACGGACAAGGGCTCAGGCTCGTTAATTTTTCATAACACAACAGTAGAGGGCCGACACCAGAAGAGACTGTCAGAAAAATCACTAAAAGAGCCCGGGCTTTTCCTAAAAAAACAAGGTCAGTAACTGACAGTCACGGTTGATGTGACAGAAGACGTCTAGCACTCAGGCGTGATATTAGACGCCTGCACAGCTAGCAGTACCGTACGTTGGTGATACCCGTGTATCGGGACTCGAACCCCACCAAATCGCAGGCAAAAAAAAACCCGGAAATCCTCACTTGCGTGGGCCTTCCGGATTTTCTAAACCGCCAAAAATGGTGGGTCGTGTGGGATTCGAACCTACGACCAATTGGTTAAAAGCCAACTGCTCTACCAACTGAGCTAACGACCCGCTGTGTTGTGGCGCGTATAATACTGATTTCTAAGGATTATTCAACACCTTATTTTAAATAAATCAGAAATAACGCGTTGGGTCAGTCATTCCGGCGGCTTGGAAGCCTTCTGCACGCAATCGGCAAGCGTCACATTTCCCACAAGCACGGCCGGCATTGTCTGCCTGATAGCAGGAAACAGTCAGCGCGTAATCAACGCCAAGTGCTATACCAGCCTTCACAATGTCCGCTTTGCTCATGCTCTGCAGCGGTGCCTGGATACGAAACCCCTGCCCCTCTACGCCGGCCTTGGTCGCCAGGTTGGCCATGCGCTCGAATGCCTCGACATACTCTGGACGGCAGTCCGGGTAGCCGTTGTAGTCCAGTGCGTTAACGCCGATGAAGATCTCGCGGGCATTCAGCACTTCGGCCCAGCCGAGGGCCAGGGACAGGAACACGGTGTTACGTGCGGGCACATAGGTCAGCGGGATGCCTTCGCTCGGCGCCTCGGGTACGTCGATGCTGCTGTCAGTCAGGGCCGAACCGCCGATGCCATTAAGGTTGAGGCCGATCACTTTGTGCTCGACTACGCCCAGGTCATGGGCGACACGCGCGGCGGCGTCCAGCTCGGCGCGGTGGCGCTGGCCGTAGTCGAAGCTCATGGTGTAGCAGCTGTAGCCTTGGGCGCGGACCATGGCCACCAGCGTGGCGGAATCCAGGCCGCCAGAGAGCAGGATGACTGCACGTTGTTGATCAGCCATCTCAGCGCCCCGGTTCGTCATTCCACAGGTATTTGTGCAACTGCAATTGCAGGCGTACCGGCAGGTTGTCCGCTACCACCCAGTCCGCCAGGTCGCGGGCGTTCAGGTCGTGATGGCTTGGGGAGAACAGCACCTCGCCTGCGCGACGGTCAAGGCCGTACTGGATCAGCTTGGAGGCCGCCCAGTCATAATCGTCGCGGGAACAGATCACGAACTTGACCTGATCGTTGGCCGTCAGCAGGTCCATGTTGTCGTAGAGGTTACGGTGCGCCTCTTTGGAGCCTGGGGTCTTGAGGTCGACCACTCGGCTGACGCGCGGGTCCACCGCCGAGATGTCCAAGGCGCCGCTGGTTTCCAACGAGACCTCGTAACCGGCGTCACACAGCTGCTTGAGCAATGGGATGGCATTGGGTTGGGCCAGGGGCTCGCCGCCAGTGACACAGACGTAGCGCGGCTTGAAGCCGGCAACCTGCTCAAGGATGTCGTCGAGGGTGCGCACGGTGCCGCCACTGAAGGCGTAGGCGCTGTCACAGTATTGGCAACGCAAAGGGCAGCCGGTCAGCCGTACAAATACGGTGGGCAGGCCAGCGGTTCGCGTTTCACCCTGTAACGAGTAAAAAACTTCGGTAATACGTAATGTGTCTTGCATAGTCGCCACGGGCGTAACAGCTAAACAGGCTGTCCGCCTCCGTCAGGCACTTCGAGGGATTGCGCCAACGCGTCAACCCCAAGGAGCGTGTTTCATAAAAGGGCGTGGATTCTAACGAAAAAACCCGCGCCAGGCGCGGGTTTCTTCTGAACGGGGCTGCAGCGCTTACAAGCGTTGCAGATCCCGTTGCGCCAACTGGGCAGCGGAGGTACCCGGATATTGGGCAACCACCTGCTGCAGAATGCCTTTGACCTTGTCGGTATGACCCAGGCGGCGTTCTACGTCAGCGAGTTTGTACAGCGAATCAGGCACCTTGGCATGCTTTGGGTAAAGCTGGCTGACCTTGGCAAACGCCTGGCCTGCTGCTTGCAAATCACCCTTGGCCAAGTTGACCTCGCCCAACCAGTACTGGGCATTGCCCGCGTATTGACTGTTCGGGTACTTGCGCAGGAAGGCGGTAAAAGCCTGGCTGGCCTTATCGAAATCCTTGGCTTTGATCAGGTCGAAGGCTGCATCGTAATACAGTTTTTCCTTCGCAGGATCACCCGGTTCGCTACTGGCGGCAGGGGCTTGGCTGGCAGCAGCGGCCCCCGCTGCAGCACCACCGGCGGCAGCACTTGGCGCACCACCGGCAGAAGAATTATCAGGAGTGGCGGCAGGTGTAACACCGGCTCCAATACGACGATCAAGATCCTGGTATCGCTCCAGGCCTTCTTGCTTCAGCTGGTTCACTTGGTTCTGCAGAACTTCAATTGCGCCTTGTTGCTGGGACAATTGATCCTGCATGCGTTGCAGCTGGTTGAACAGTGCGCCCTGTGCCGAGGGAGCGGACGTAACCGCTCCCCCAGCATAGGCGCCGTTCGTGCCATAACCCGCTGGCGGATAACTGCTCCCGCTATTGTTATAGCCTGAGTTGCTATCCGTTACAGGAACCGCAGCCCACACCGCAAGCGGTGCGAGGCTGAGAGCCAATACAGTTAGAGCACGACGGCACGTTCGCATGACGAATTACTTACGCAGTTCGACGCGACGGTTCTGAGCCCACGACTGTTCGTCGTTGCCAGTTGCAACTGGACGCTCTTTACCGTAGGAAACCAGTTCCAGTTGGCCTGGAGCAACACCTTGCAGTACCAGGTAGCGCTGAACGGCTTTCGCACGACGCTCGCCCAGTGCCATGTTGTACTCACGAGTACCACGGGCGTCAGTGTTACCTTCCAGAACAACGCGAGCGCCGTTAGCTTTCAGGTCCTTGGCGTGAACGTCCAGAGCGCGCATGGCTTCTGGCTTCAGGTCCGAACTGTCGTATTCGAAGTAGAAAGTGGTGATAGCGCGCAGAGCAGCTTCTTCGCTCAGGGAGCCGTCAACTGCACCAGTGTTAGCGCCGTAACCAGCGTTTGGATCAACAGCTGCGCCTTCACCGGCATTGTCGCCGCCTTTAGAGGAGCAACCAACGGCTACGGACAGAGCCAGAGCCAGAGCAGCAAACTTACCAAACTTCAGCATTTCCATCGTGAAACTCCTAATGAACCCCAGTGTGTTAAGTACTTCTTTTTGTAGCGCCGCGTCAGTTCAGGTAAGGGGACCAGGATGGTTCTCTGACTTCGCCTTGTGCGGTAGGAAGTGGGAGCCTTACGCGTCCATTAATGGATACGAGCATCAAGACTCCCCGGCCCTGCTGGCGGGTGGCGTAGATTACCATGGTGCCGTTGGGCGCAACAGTAGCTGACTCATCAAGGTTGGTATCTGTAAGGATTTTTACGGTTCCGCGCTGCAAATCCTGGGCCGCAACCCGGAAATTAGTGAAACCATCCTGACGGTGAATCATCACCAACGTCTTTTCATCAGCCGAAAGCTTCGGATTTGCGTTGTAGTTACCAATAAAGGTCACTCGTTCCGCGCTGCCGCCGCTCACATTTGCCTTGTAGACCTGTGGCTTGCCGCCCCGGTCGGAGGTGAAGTAGATGGTAGAACCATCTTTACCCCAGAACGGTTCAGTGTTGATGCCCGGGCCGCTGGTAACACGGCTGATCTGGCGCGAAGCCATGTTCATCACGTAGATGTCCGGGTTGCCGTCTTTGGACAGTACGAACGCCAGGCGCGAACCATCCGGCGACCAGGCAGGTGCACCGTTGAGGCCTTCAAAGTTGGTGATCTGCTCACGACGACCCGTATCAATGTGCTGCACGAAGATACGTGGACGGCGCTGCTCGAACGACACGTAGGCAATACGCTTGCCGTCCGGCGCAAAACGCGGCGACAGGATTGGCTCACGCGATTGCAACAACGTCACAGCCCGTGCACCGTCGTAGTCCGAACGCTGCAATGTGTAACGCGTGTTATCTACGGAGAAACGCTCAGCCGTTACATAAAGCAGACGCGTCGAGAAAGCACCTTTGATACCGGTGAGCTTTTCAAACGACTGGTCGGAGATGTAGTGCGCCATGTCCCGCAGTTGTTCGGCGGTGCCCGATACGCTGCCGGTCAAGACCTGCTGCTCGGTGGCCACGTTGAACAACGTGTACTGGATTTGCAGGCGACCGCCGGCTGGCGTGATGTTGCCGACCATCAGGTACTGCGCGCCCACTGCTTTCCAGTCACGGAACACAACTTCGCTCGCCTGGTTGGGCTGGCTGATCATGTTGCCTTTCGGAATCGGCGCGTAGTAACCGGAGTTGCGCAGGTCGTCACTGACGATCTGGGCCATGTCGTCCGGCAGCACGCTGCCGCCCTGCCAGCCGAACGGTACTACGGCGATCGGGGTGGCCCGATCGCTACCGCTGGTGACCAGGATGTTCTTTTCATCCGCCGCCGCTATCCCTGCCATACAGCAAATAACGACAAGCATTCCTCGAAGAAGGTTTCTCACAAGGCTAGATCCTCAGGTGTGAATGTCATCTTGAATGAACGATAGGGAGCGAAGTCGCTTGGTTTCATTCCCTGCATCTCGGTCAACCGGCCAATGTTCTTGACCGCGGCAACCGCCGAACTGTCGAACGAACCGTCACCACTGGACTTGGCCACGCTGACCGAAGTCACCGTACCGTCCGGCAACATGCCGATCTGCAGCACTACTGTCATGCCTTTGCGTGCCGAAGGTGGACGTGTCCAGCCTTCCGCTGCCCGTGCCCGAATCAGATCGTCGAAACTGCCCGCGACTTCATCACCACGTTCATCTGCCAAGGCTTGCTGACGCTGCGGCGTGTCGGAGAGCAAATCTGCCAAGGCCTGGGCCTTTTTCTCTTCGGCGGATTTACGTGCTGCTTCCTGGGCCTTTTTCTTGCTGGCGTCGGCGGCAGCTTTCTTCTTCGCGTCGTCGGCGACTTTCTTCTTCGCCTCGTCTGCTTCAGCTTTTTTCTTGGCGTCTTCGGCGGCTTTTTTCTTCGCGTCTTCGACTATCTTTTTCTTGGCGTCTTCAGCGGCCTTTTTCTTGGCCTCTTCTTCGGCCGCTTTTTTGGCTTCTTCTTCAGACTTCTTCTTGGCTATATCAGCCAATTGTTTCTCTTCGGCTTTTTTAGCTTCGGCAGCTTTGTCGGCTTTCTTGGCTTCATCAGCCTTTTTCGCCTCGTCAGCTTTCTTGGCTTCGTCAGCCTTTTTCGATTCCTCGACCTTTTGAGCCGCCTCTTCTTTCTTTTGTTCCGCAGCAGCCTTCACCGCTTCCTGCTCGACCTTCTTCTGTTCCATCTGCTCGACTTCAGTCTGGCGCGCAGCCGACTTCTGGGCCTCACCCGCAATCTTCTGATTGGTCTGGGTGGTGGCCTGACTTTTCGATTTCAGCTGATACAGGGTCGCCTGCACGATCGGCTTGGCTGGCGGCAGGTCCGGGGTCATGGCAAAGCTGACGAACAGCATGCCAAACACCAGGACGTGCAGGGCAATTGCCCAGACGCTAGGCCAGAAGAAGCTTTCCGAGGCGGACGGCTCTCGCTGTTGGTGCATCAGGGCGCCTCGGTAATCAAGCCAACGTTACCCACGCCGGCCTTCTGCAGCCCACCCATGGCGCCCATGACGGAGCCATAGTCGACCACTTTGTCGCCGCGAATGAACACTTGCGTGTGCTTGCCGCCTTCGTTGCCGGACCGGATGATCTTGGTCACGGCGTCGGTCATCTGCGGCAAGGTCATGGCCTTGTCCTGCTGTTTCTGGGTGTCGACTTCGCTGCCAAGGTTCCAGTAATAGGTCTTGTCAGCCTTGATCGAAATGGTCAGGACCTGAGTGTTGTTGTCTTGCGGCAAGGCTTCGCTGGAAACCTTGGGCAAATCAACTTTCACGCCCTGATTGAGCATCGGCGCGGTCACCATAAAGATCACCAGCAGCACCAGCATCACGTCGATGTAGGGCACTACGTTCATCTCGGCGACCGGCTTGCGCTTTTTGCGAGCTCGAGCGATTAAAGCCATTGGGAATTACCTGCTTATTCTTCGCTGGTGTGCACTTTACGGTGCAGGATCGCCTGGAATTCATCGGCGAAGGTGTAGTAACGGCTGATCAAAGTCTCGCCGCGCGCGGCAAAACGGTTGTAGGCGATTACTGCCGGGATAGCGGCGAACAAGCCGATCGCGGTGGCGATCAGGGCTTCGGCGATACCCGGGGCCACGGTGGCCAGGGTCGCTTGCTGGGCCTGGGCCAGGCCGCGGAAGGAGTTCATGATCCCCCACACAGTACCGAACAAGCCGATGTACGGGCTGACGGAACCCACGGTGGCGAGGAACGGCAAACTTTGCTCAAGCTTCTCTTCTTCGCGGGAAATGGCGACGCGCATGGCACGGGCCACGCCTTCCATGACCGCTTCCGGGTCAACGCCCGGTTGCTGACGCAGGCGGGAGAATTCCTTGAAACCGGCGCGAAAGATCTGCTCGACGCCCGAATCAGGGTCCGGGTTGCTGCCGGCCTGGCGGTACAGCTTGGACAGGTCGATACCCGACCAGAAGCGCTCCTCGAAGCTCTCCAGGGCACGTCGACCGGCACGCAGCAGGTTGCTGCGCTGAAAAATCATGACCCAAGAGGTAACCGATGCGGCTACCAGGATCAGCATCACCAGTTGAACCACAACACTGGCATTGCTGACCAGGCTCCACATGGAGGAATGGTCGACGACGGTAGGTTCCACGCTAAATCTCCTGCTTTGATTGTTTACCCGCGCCGCTTACGCCGGCAAAGGCCGCACGTAGAGCTTCGGGAATGGCCCGGGGTTTCAAACTATTGGTGCGCACACAGGCCACCAGGAACTGCCCCTCACAGAGCAGCGTTGCATCCGTTGCCCGCCTGACCTGCTGTTTAAAGCGCAGGCTGACACGGTTCAATTCGATTACTTCAGCGCTGACCAACAATTCATCGTCCAATCGCGCCGGTGCGTGGTAGCGCGCCTCGCTGGAATGCACGACAAATAACAGGTCCTCCCCTGCCAGCTGGGATTGGGCAAAGCCCAGCTCCCGTAGCCGCTCGGTTCGAGCCCGCTCCATGAACTTGAGGTAGTTGACGTAATAAACGATGCCGCCAGCATCGGTGTCCTCGTAATAAACGCGACAGCGATGTGCGAACGACTGATCCCCGTTTTGCGCGCGCATACTCTAGTGCTTACTCCTCAGGTTGCCAATCCGGCTGGGCAACTGTTTTTTGATCCTATGACACATTTCTAACAACTGAATGACGACACCAGCCACTAGGACAGCACAAAGCTCAGATAAATCGACTGGCGTGACCTTTTTAATCGTCCACTGCATCGAGGAATTCGTCTACTACAGGCATCTCACCCAATCGTGACGGAATGTTTAACCCGAAGTGCAAATAGGCATGGCGCGTCACCACCCGCCCCCTTGGCGTACGCATGATGTAACCCTGTTGGATCAGGTACGGCTCCAGCACATCTTCAATCGTGTGGCGCTCCTCGCTGATCGCCGCCGCCAGGCTGTCTACGCCCACCGGGCCGCCGTCGAACTTCTCGATCATGGTCAAGAGTAGACGCCGATCCTGGTGATCGAAGCCATGTTCGTCCACATCCAGCAGGTTCAAGGCCAGATCAGCCACGGCCTTGGTGATATGCCCCTTGGCCCGCACCTCGGCAAAATCGCGCACACGCCGTAACAAACGGTTGGCGATCCGCGGCGTACCACGGGCGCGGCGGGCGATTTCAAACGCGCCGTCCGGGTCTAGGGGCAAGCCAAGGATGCTCGCCGAACGGCTGACGATGGTGGCCAAATCCGCAGTGCTATAGAACTCTAGACGTTGAACAATGCCGAAACGGTCTCGCAGCGGGTTGGTCAACATGCCTGCGCGGGTGGTCGCCCCCACCAGAGTGAACGGCGGCAAATCGAGCTTGATCGAGCGGGCCGCCGGGCCTTCGCCGATCATGATGTCGAGCTGAAAGTCTTCCATGGCGGGGTACAGCACTTCCTCGACGATGGGCGACAGCCGATGGATTTCGTCGATAAACAGCACGTCGTGCGGCTCAAGATTGGTCAGCAACGCCGCCAAGTCCCCCGGACGCTCCAGCACCGGGCCGGAGGTGGACTTGATCGACACCCCCATTTCATTGGCGATGATCATTGCCAGGGTGGTTTTACCCAGCCCCGGCGGGCCGAAGATCAACGTGTGGTCCAAGGACTCGCTGCGCCCGCGCGCGGCCTGGATGAACAACTCCATTTGCTCACGCACGGTGGGCTGGCCGATATAGTCGGCCAGGCTCAGCGGGCGGATGGCCCGGTCCTGGACTTCTTCACGGTCGCGCGGGCCAGTGGCCGCGATCAGACGATCAGCTTCAATCACTTAAATCATTCCCTTCAGGGCTCGGCGGATCATGTCTTCGCTGCTCAGGTTCTTATCCTTGATGGCCGATACGGCTTTGCTCGCTTCCTGCGGCTTGTAGCCCAGGGAGATCAACGCGCTGACCGCATCGCTTTCGGCGCTGGCGACCTGGCCGGCCGGCATATCCGGCTGGTTCGGCACCAGGGCAAACATGCTCGGTACGACTTCCCAGGCTTTGAAACGGTCCTTGAGTTCCACCAGCAGGCGCTCGGCAGTTTTCTTGCCAACGCCCGGCACCTTGGTCAACGCCGAGGTGTCCTGGGCCGAAACCGCGCGCACCAACTCATCCACTTCCAGGCTCGACATCAATGCCAGCGCGAGCTTGGGGCCCACGCCATTGAGGCGAATAAGCTCGCGAAAGAAGTCGCGATCACGCTTGCCAATGAAACCATAGAGCAATTGCGCATCTTCACGCACTACCAGATGGGTGTGCAGGGTCAGCGGCTCGCCGACCGACGGCAGGCGATACAGGGTGGTCATGGGCACTTCCAGCTCATAGCCCAACCCATTTACATCCAGAATCAGGTGCGGCGGCTGTTTCTCAGCCAGGGTGCCGCGCAAGCGTCCAATCACGGTTCAGATCCTTAAAGCTTAGGGTCAGAACAAGGCCTGACCGGAAATAACGATTGCGCTGATGCTATCAGAGACGCAGCCGCCCGCCACGACTGCGTGCCGTGCCCAGGCCATGCGGCAGCAAGCTTGAGCGGGTGTGCGCATGGCAAATGGCAATGGCCAGGGCGTCGGAGGCGTCGATCTGCGGTTTTGAGGTGAGCTTGAGCATGTGCATAACCATCATCTGCACCTGCTCCTTATTCGCCGCACCGGTGCCGACCACAGCCTGCTTGACCTGGGTCGCGGTGTATTCGGCGATTTCCATACCCTCCTCCGCGCCGGCGACGATGGCGGCGCCACGCGCCTGGCCGAGTTTCAGCGCGGAGTCGGCGTTTTTGGCCATGAACACTTTTTCGATGCCCATGGTCACCGGGCCGTAGGTCTGGATCACTTCACGCACGCCGCGATAGACGATCTGCAGGCGCTCGGCCAACTCGCCCGCGCCGGTGCGGATGCAGCCCGAGGCGACGTAAACGCAGCCGCGCGGGGTATGTTGCACCACGCCAAAACCGGTGATGCGCGAACCGGGGTCGATACCTAGGATTAAAGTCATAACGCCTGCGGAGTAGGGAAAACACAATTCTTGCGGCCAACATCAATCAACTGTGGGAGCTGGCTTGCCTGCGATGCAGACACCTCGGTGCTTCTGTCAAACCGAGGTGACGCTATCGCAGGCAAGCCAACACCCACCCAAACCAGCTCACACAGTGGAGCGGCGCGCCCCTTAAGAGAGCTGTTCGGCCACTTCTTCTGGAATGTCGGCATTCGAATAAACGTTCTGCACATCATCCAGGTCTTCAAGCATATCGAGCATCTTTAGCACTTTCTGCGCACCGTCCAGGTCCAGCTCGGCGCTGGTGGTCGGCAGCATCACGATTTCCGCGTCAGTGCCTTTGAAACCGGCGGCTTCCAGGGCATTACGCACCGCGTAGAAACCTGCGAACGAGGTGAATACGTCGATGGAACCGTCTTCGTTGGTCACCACGTCGTCGGCATCTGCCTCCATTGCGGCTTCGATCAGCGCATCTTCATCCACGCCGGGTGCGAAGGAGATCTGCCCCTTGCGCTCGAACAGGTAAGCCACCGAACCGTCGGTGCCCAGGTTACCGCCGCATTTGCTGAACGCATGGCGCACGGCTGCGGCAGTACGGTTGCGGTTGTCGGTCATGCACTCGACCATCACCGCCACGCCGCCCGGGCCGTAGCCTTCGTAGCTCAGCTCGACCATGTCGTCGGTGTCGGCCGCGCCGGCACCACGGGCCACAGCGCGGTCGATGATGTCGCGGCTCATGTTCGCGCCCAACGCCTTGTCCAGCGCCAGGCGCAGACGTGGGTTGGAGCCCGGGTCACCGCCGCCCTGGCGGGCAGCGACGGTCAGTTCGCGAATCCACTTGGTGAAGATCTTGCCTTTCTTGGCATCCTGTCGCTCTTTGCGGTGCTTGATGTTCGCCCACTTGGAATGGCCAGCCATAACACAACTCCGAAATTCTCTAGAAACTTTAACAATCCCGCCCCAGGCAGGACTTCTCTCTTAAAAGCACAACCCTTGTAACGCAAAGGCGCATCCGAAGATGCGCCTTTTTAGACTGCGTAAACCTCAGTGCGCTTTCACGCAGCAGCCTTACTCAGCCTTCGGCGTCTCGCGCAGACGGATGTGCAGCTCGCGCAGCGCCTTGGCATCAACCACGCCCGGCGCCTGGGTCATTACGTCCGCAGCACTCTGGGTTTTCGGGAAGGCGATCACTTCACGGATCGACTGGGCGCCGGTCATCAGCATCACCAGACGGTCCAGGCCGAATGCCAGGCCACCATGCGGCGGTGCGCCGTACTTCAGGGCGTCGAGCAGGAAGCCGAACTTCTCTTCCTGTTCCGCTTCGTTGATGCCCAACAGGCGGAACACCGCTTGTTGCATCTCTTTGCGGTGGATACGGATCGAACCGCCACCCAGCTCGGTGCCGTTGAGCACCATGTCGTAGGCACGCGACAGCGCGCCTGCCGGGTTGGCTTCCAACGCTTCAGGCGAGCACTTCGGCGCAGTGAACGGGTGGTGCAAGGCGCTGAAGCTGCCGTCGTCGTTCTCTTCGAACATCGGGAAGTCGACGACCCACATCGGGGCCCACTTGCAGGTCAGCAGGTCCAGGTCGTGGCCCAGCTTGATCCGCAGCGCGCCCAGGGCTTCGCTGACGATCTTGGCTTTGTCAGCGCCGAAGAACACGATGTCGCCGTCGACCGCACCGACGCGATCGAGGATCGCGTTCAGGTTGTCCAGCGGGATGTTTTTCACGATTGGGGACTGCAGGCCATCAACGCCGTTCGCACGCTCGTTGACCTTGATGTACGCCAGGCCCTTGGCACCGTAGATGCCTACGAACTTGGTGTAGTCGTCGATCTGCTTGCGCGGCATGCTCGCGCCGCCAGGCACGCGCAGGGCGGCGATGCGGCATTTAGGGTCATTGGCCGGGCCGCTGAACACCTTGAAATCGACTTCTTTGAGCTGGTCGGCCACGTCCACCAGTTCCAGCGGGTTACGCAGGTCTGGTTTGTCGGAACCGTAGCGGCGCATGGCTTCTTCGAAGGTCATGTGCGGGAATTCGCCGAATTCCAGATCCAGCACTTCCTTGAACAGGTTGCGGATCATTTGTTCGGTCAGGCCCATGATCTCTTTTTCATCGAGGAAGCTGGTCTCGATGTCGATCTGGGTGAATTCAGGCTGACGGTCAGCGCGCAGGTCTTCGTCGCGGAAGCACTTGGCGATCTGGTAGTAACGGTCGAAGCCGGCCACCATCAGCAGTTGCTTGAACAGCTGCGGCGATTGCGGCAAGGCGAAGAAGGAACCGGCGTGGGTACGGCTCGGCACCAGGTAGTCACGCGCGCCTTCAGGGGTGGCCCGGGTGAGGATTGGCGTTTCCACGTCGAGGAAGCCGTTTTCGTCGAGGAAGCGGCGGATGCTGGTGGTCATGCGCGAACGCAGACGCAGCTTCTCGGCCATTTCCGGGCGACGCAGGTCCAGGAAGCGGTAGCGCAGGCGAGTTTCTTCGCCCACATCAGAATATTCGTTGAGCGGGAACGGCGGGGTTTCCGACTCGTTCAGCACTTCCAGCTCGTAACCCAGCACTTCGATGGCGCCGGAAGCCATGTTCGCGTTCACGGCACCGGCCGGACGCAGGCGAACCTTGCCAGTGATTTTCACGACGTATTCGCTGCGCACGCGGTCGGCGGCGGCGAAGCTTTCAGCGCGGTCCGGGTCGAACACCACCTGGGCCAGACCATCACGATCACGGATATCGAGGAAAATCACCCCGCCGTGGTCGCGGCGACGGTGAACCCATCCGCAAAGGGTGATTTCCTGACCTTCCAGGGTCTCGTTCAGTTGGCCGCAATAGTGGCTGCGCATCATGGTAGTGGTTTCACTTCTCGTAATTCGAAATTCGGTGGAGGCTCGCCTCGTCACCGTACAGTTAAGCAGGGGACGGATAATGCAGGAGCCTGCGCGTAGAGTTCAACTCAGTCTGCTTTGTCGCCGCCTGCCAGGTTCTTCTTGGCGCCGGTCTTGAAGTCGGTCTCGTACCAGCCGCTGCCACTCAGGCGGAAGCCCGGCATGGACAACATCTTCTTCAGCTCAGGCGCCTGGCAGGCAGGGCAATCGACCAGCGGCGCTGCGCTGATCTTCTGAATGGCTTCCAACTGATGACCACAGGAAGCACATTGATAGTCGTACATGGGCATGGAGATGTCTCGGCGATCAGATCTAACTGCGCCACGCCGGCCCTGTGGGCAAGCCCGGGATGCGTAGCAAAGCGCGGGATTATATCTGGTAAATCGACACAGCGCAGCCGGCTTTCTACCCCAGGGCCGGCCCGCCATGACGCAAGGCCGGCTCCGCAACCGCCGGATTAATCGGCGCTCGTCGGGGTAGTGCGAGCTTTTAATACGTGAACCACGCACACCACCCTGACCAGCCCGCTGAAGTTCTTCACTCCTCCATAACGCAAATGCACTTCCCGATCGACATAAGACAGCAACGCACTGACTGAGCAGGCATTGATCCTGGCTATCTCCGTGAGGATATTCCAATAGATCTGTTCGAGCCGCAGACAGGTGGAAAACCCGTTGAGCCTGACCGACCGGGACAATGGCTTGGCCAGTCCCATATCGAACCCTTTTGCAAAGGGGTCGACCTTTATCTTATGAAAACCACAGGTTTCCATCACTCCATTACCCACTCCGCGTGACATACACCTGACACTCCATTGCCAAACAGCAGCCCATGGGTTTCTCCCATCGGACAGTGGGTCTATAAAACAGCAGGAAGCGCGGGGCAGCCAGAAGACGGGGATCTGATAGTCGTAGGACAACGCCAGGAAGTGCAGCGAAACAAGTGAGCGGCGCCAGGGCGGCGCCGCTCAGGCGCGGGTTTACTGGTTTTCGAGCAGAGAACGCAGCATCCACGCGGTTTTTTCATGAACTTGCATACGCTGGGTCAGCAGATCGGCAGTCGGTTCATCGCTGACCTTATCCAGCAAGGGGAAGATGCCACGTGCGGTGCGCGTCACCGCTTCCTGGCCCGCCACCAACTGCTTGATCATCTCTTCAGCGCTGGGCACACCCTCTTCTTCTTTGATCGAAGAAAGGCGGGCATAGATCGAATAGGCGCCCGGCGCCGGGAAACCCAGGGCGCGGATACGCTCGGCAATGGAGTCCACCGCCAGCGCCAGTTCGTTGTACTGCTCTTCAAACATCAAGTGCAGCGTACGAAACATGGGGCCCGTGACGTTCCAATGGAAGTTGTGGGTCTTCAAATACAGTACATAGGTATCGGACAGCAGCCGCGAAAGCCCATCAACGATGGATTTACGATCTTCTTCACTGATACCAATATCGATTGCCATGTTTTTCCCCTTCAATTGACGAGCATTCATTGATCAGGTGCAGGACCACTCTAGCAAGAGTGCCGACTCTGTGCAGCCCGACACACACAGCTGGCATGCGGCAAATCGCCCCTCTGCGGCTCGCCTGACGGCGGCGCGCAAGCCTTTTCACAGAGTAGGAAAATTCTCAAAAATGCCGCAAAAAAAGCCCGCACCTGTCTAGGACAAGCGTTTGACGCAGAAATGCCATGGCGCTCGCAACGCCCCGAAATGCTTGATTTGAGTAGGCACAGCCTTTGCTGTTAAATAGGCGCTGTGTGGTTGGCCGTTTATTTCTGCGGCACGCCACATAGGCTGATACCCGCGCACGTGCCCAACGCCTCCCATTGTTCAGAAGCGAACCGTGCCAGTCAGCTCTTCCTTGTGATCCTTCTAAACGTGAGTTAATCAAAATGTTGAAAATCGTCCACCTGCTAACGGGCGTTGCAGCGTTGCTGCTGTCCTTTATACCGAGCTTG
Source organism: Pseudomonas sp. YeP6b (assembly GCF_025642995.1). Lineage (NCBI taxonomy): Bacteria > Pseudomonadati > Pseudomonadota > Gammaproteobacteria > Pseudomonadales > Pseudomonadaceae > Pseudomonas > Pseudomonas sp. YeP6b. Next base: position 5,521,465 of record NZ_CP080090.1, read on the forward strand.
CAACAGGGAAGCCCTCCCTACCTGGAACAACACGACGCTCTGTACCTGGCCTTGTTCGGCCTTCTTAACCTGACGCTGGCACCGGTGATCCCTTACTGGAACAAAGGCACGCGTCATCAACTGCAAAACCTGGTCAGCGCGCTGCTGGTACTGACCGTTGTCGTTCAAACCCTCACCCTCCTCGCACCGATGCCTGAAGTCGGCGGCCACCCGGCCATCCTGCTCAGCCTGGTGATTGCTGTGGTCGCCATCGTTCTTCACCTGGCCATCAGCTTCTACCGTTCGTCCCCCGCCGCTGCGTCGCAAAACTACGACATGACCAACCGGGATACCGGGACCGTCAAGTGGTTCAACACTTCCAAAGGCTTCGGCTTTATTTCCCGCGATTCGGGCGACGATATCTTCGTCCATTTCCGGGCCATCCGCGGCGAAGGTCACCGCGTTCTGGTCGAAGGCCAGCGCGTAGAGTTCTCCGTCATGAACCGCGACAAGGGCCTGCAGGCCGAAGACGTGATCGCGGCATTGCCGCGTCGCTGATTCCCACCCTCGGCGCAATAAAAAACCGCGATCCAGCTCTGCTGGGTCGCGGTTTTTTTATGCCGTGCACTTAATAATGCGGCGGCGGCGCTTCTTCTTCGGAGGATTCGAACTGGCCGCCCATTTCCTCCTGACGCTTGAGCAGCGCCATCATCTGCAATTGCAGGCGCTCCACCGCCCGCTGCTGAGCGACGAGGATGGCATTTAGGGTGTCGATGGTGTCGTCCTGGAAGGACAGGCGCATTTCCAGGTCGTTGACGCGGTCTTGCAGGTCCATGGCTCAGTCCTGGGTAAAGATGAAGTGGGCTGGCAATAACCCGCGCAGTCGGGCGCGAATCGCCGCCACTTGCTCTTCGGTATACGGCTGGGCCGGATGTTTGCCCCAGACCGGTGCGGGCCAGGCGGCATCATCGCGTTTGCGCACAATCACGTGCACATGCAACTGGCTGACGACATTCCCCAGCGCGCCAATGTTCATCTTGTCGGCAGCCAGGCCCTCATTGAGCAGTTGTGCCAAGGCCGTCGTTTCTTGCCACAGCATCTGTTGATCTGCGACATCCAGTTGAAACACTTCACTGATACCGTCTATGCGCGGTACCAGGATGAACCAAGGGTAATTCGCGTCATTGGACAGCAGCAGGCGGCAGAGCGGGAAGTCTCCAATAGCCAGTGTGTCTTGTTGCAGGCGTTGGTCTAAGGCGAACACGCGGGCACTCCGTTCGGGCAAGTCAGTTTCAGGCGCCCAGCATACCTTTGAATGCTCAAGGCTTCACGGCGAATACGGGGAGCTTTGAAGCGGCCCGATAAAAAAACACACCCGTTCGAGGCAGTCGGATATTTGAGCTACGCTAGATCGGGCCCGGGCGGAATGCACCAAAATGACCCACTTGTGCCTCAAAGGGATCCGCCAATTACCCACTATGAGGGTCAACCGGTAACGTTTTGCACAGGCACAGGATTTGTGTACGACCCCGCCTCGGTAAAACGTGAGCGCCAGGCCCAAACCAAACGACGCAAAAAGCCCGTGCTTATGAGGTTTTTACACTGCCGTAACGTTTTTCACGAAAAAATGACATTCGGTTACCGCTTTGTGCACGCTTGTTGCATTCACACCCGTATCGTCGGCAACGGCACCCGTTTGGACGCAGGTGTTTCGCGATAAAAAACAGTAGCGTTTGAGTGCCTATCAAGGATGAGTTCAAACTTCGAAAGGGGTCTGAAAGCAGCACTTAAGTTGTCAGCCTGTTTACATTCGGGCTGTGAATTTGCGACAGGGAACTAGCAATTTACGACAGCCTCGTAAAGAAGCTGAAAGGATAGATGACTAAGTATCGTCAATAGAGTCTGCGTGATATAACTTTGCGCCGACACAAAAAAGAAAGAGCCGCCCAGATAAAAATACAGGTGGGACGGCAGTACTCTTCCTAAAACCAAAGGAGCAAATCACGATGCGCGTGATGAAGTGGAGCATGATCGCCCTGGCTGTTTCAGCAGGCACCTCGCAGTACGCAATGGCGTCCGCCCAAGATGATTCCAAGGGCTTTGTTGAAGACAGCACTTTCAGCATCAACACTCGCCTCCTGAACTTCGGTCGCGACTTCCGTAACAATGACACTGGCAAGAGCCGCGTCAACGAAACCGGTCTGGGCTTCAACGGCCTGTTCCAGTCGGGTTACACCCAAGGCACCATCGGTGTCGGTGTAGACGTGATCGGCCTGCTGGGCGTGAAACTGGACAGCGGCAAGGGTCGTTCGGGCACCGGCCTGTTCCCGACCGGTGCAGACGGTCGCTCGCAAGACGACTACTCCAAAGGCGGCGGCGCCGTTAAGTTCCGCCTCTCCGACACCGTGCTGAAAGTCGGCGACCAATACACCACCGCACCGGTCTTTGCCTCCGATGACAGCCGCCTGCTGCCAGAGCTGCCGCAAGGTATCTCGATCACCAGCAACGAGATCAAGGGCCTGAAACTGGAAGGCGGTCACTTCACGTCGAGCGTTGCGCAGGCACAGACTTACCGTGACAGCCTGGGTCTGACCAAAACCGACTTCATCGGTGGTGTCTACGCCCTGACGCCGGAAGTCAGCGCCAGCCTCTACTACGCCAAGACTGAAGATTACTGGAAGAAAACCTACGCCAACCTGAACTGGACTCACGCCCTGAGCAACGAGCAGTCGCTGGCAGTAGACTTCAACATCTACAGCACCAAAAGCGACGGCGCTGGCCTGCAACGCGCAGAAAAAGACGGCAGCACCAAACTGGATAACCGTGCCTACAGCTTGCAAGGCGCGTACACCATCCAGGCTCACACCTTCACCCTGGCCTACCAAAAAGTCAGCGGCGACGGTGACTACGGCTACGGCGTAGACGGTGGCGGCACGATTTTCCTGGCCAACTCCATTGCCCGTTCCGACTTCAACGCTGAAGACGAGAAATCGTTCCAAGCTCGCTACGACCTGAATATGGCCACTTTCGGCGTGCCAGGCCTGAGTTTCATGACTCGTTACGTAACGGGTAGCGGCGCAAATACCGCCACTACGTCGAACGGCAAAGAGTGGGAACGTGACATCGAAGCCAAATACGTGATCCAGAGCGGCCCAGCCAAAGACCTGAGCCTGCGCGTTCGTCAAGCGACCTATCGTTCGTCTGACGGCGTTTACTACGGTTCGGCGTCTATCGACGAACTGCGTCTGATCGCGCAATACCCGCTGAACATCTTGTAATTGGCTGTTTGATTACAACGATGACTTAAGGCCTCGGCCTTAAATAAAAAGCCGCTCCCCTGTTTAAAAGGGAGCGGCTTTTTTATTACAGTTTTATTTCAGCTTAAAATAACTAGCAAGCTAACTAACGAGATTAGCTGCCAGACTCGAACCTGACCTATCGGCCAAGTTCGAACCCTTGCCGCTTAGTTATTTGGCCGCTGGTTCCTGCATTACTCGAATAACCCGCTGTGGAAACGGAATATCAATCCCCGCCCCTTTCAAGCGATCACGCGCCAATTCATTAAGCATGAATACTACGTCCCAATAATCCGACGTCTTGGTCCAGCAGCGCAAAGACACGGTGATCGAACTGTCGCCCAAGGTCGACACCACAGCCACCGCCTCAGGATCTGTTAGCACGCGCGGGTCTTTCGCCAGTTCCAGCAGCACTTCACGGGCTTTCTGCAGGTCGGCTTCGTAGTCTACACCTACGTCAAACACCACCTTGCGGGTCGGCTGACGGTTGGTATTGGTGATGATGCCGTTGGACAAGATGCCGTTCGGTACGATCACGGTTTTGTTGTCGCCGGTGCGCAGCACGGTGTGGAAAATCTGAATGCTGTCGACCGTACCGGATGTGCCCTGGGCTTCGATCCAGTCACCGATGCGGAACGGGCGGAACAACAGAATCAGTACGCCGCCGGCAAAGTTGGTCAGGCTGCCTTGCAGCGCCATGCCGATGGCAAAGCCTGCAGCTGCGATAGCCGCAACGAACGAAGTGGTTTCCACGCCAATCATCGAAGTCACGCTGATCACCAGCATGATCTTGAGCACGATGTTCACGATACTGGTAACAAAGCTCTGAAGCGCCAGGTCAGCGTTACGCATGGCCAACAGACGACCCATCTTGTGAGTCAGTTTGTTGATCAACCACCAGCCGATGGCCAGGGTGATAACGGCCAGCAATACCCGGCTGCCATATTCCATGATCATCGGGATCCATGACTGCGAGGTCTTGATCAGTTGATCCACTTCTGCGTTTAAATCCATGTAGCTTCTCCTATTTAGCGGATATGCGGCTTTATTGACTGCCTGAAAACGCAAATGAGCCCCGTGGGGCTCAAGTGTAGGCACAGACTCTGGGGCGTGGGACGTCAAAAACGCCTACAGGTTCCCCAAAGTGCCATCAGTCGCGGAAGTTATTGAACTGCAGCGGCATGTCGAAGGTCTTGGCGCGCAGGGCCGCGATCGCGTCCTGCAAATCATCACGCTTCTTGCCGGTAACGCGAACCTGCTCACCCTGGATGGCGGCCTGGACTTTCAGCTTGGCGTCCTTGATGTGCGCAACGATCTTCTTCGCCAACTCTTTGTCGATGCCTTCCTTGAGGACCGCTTCCTGCTTCATCAGCTTGCCGGAGGCGTAGGCATCCTTGATTTCAAGGCATTGCGCGTCGATCTTGCGCTTGACCAGCGACAGCTTGAGGATTTCGATCATCGCTTCCAGCTGGAAATCGGCTTCAGCGGTCAGGTTGACGGTCAGTTCCTTTTCCTTGAATTCGAAGCTGCCCTTGCCTTTCAAGTCATAGCGGCGGTCCAGTTCCTTGACGGCGTTCTCGACGGCGTTGGTGACTTCGTGTTTGTCCAGTTCGGATACCACGTCGAACGAAGGCATGTCATTTCTCCAATATAAGGGGCGGGCTCAGTAGAGATGGAGCGCGCCCGAGCTAAAATGCCGAGGCATTATAGCGGTTCTTTCGTCCCGTTCACTGTGAGCGACCCCACGGAGCATAAACTGATGTCGACCACCTGGCACATTCTCGGCGCCGGCAGCCTGGGCACACTCTGGGCCACCCGCCTGGCCCGCGCGGGCGTGCCCGTGAAACTGATCTTGCGCGATGCTGCGCGCCTGGCCAGCTACCAGGCAGGACCTGGGCTAACGCTGGTCGAACAAGGCGTAGAACACACCTACCCGGTGATCGGCGAAATGCCCGACAGCCCTGAGCCGATTCATCGCCTGCTAGTGGCGTGCAAAGCCTACGACGCCCAAGGCGCCATCGCACAGCTGCAACACCGGCTGGTACCGGATGCCGAACTGATCCTGCTGCAAAATGGCCTCGGCAGCCAGGACGCGGTGGCCGCACAGCTTCCCCAGGCCCGCTGTATCTTTGCCTCCAGCACCGAAGGCGCATTCCGCGATGGCGATTGGCGCGTGGTGTTTGCCGGCCACGGCTACACCTGGCTGGGCGATGCAGGCCACCCTACTCCACCGTTATGGCTGGACGACCTGCACGCCGCCGGCATTCCCCACGCCTGGAGCACTGACATTCTTACGCGCCTGTGGCGCAAACTGGCCCTCAATTGCGCCATTAACCCACTGACCGTGCTGTACCAGTGCCGCAACGGTGGCCTGCAGGATCATCAGTGTGAAGTCGCCACCTTGTGCGCCGAATTAAGCGAGTTACTCGAATGTTGCGGCCAGCCGGCGGCGGCCGAGGATCTGCACAATGAAGTGGAACGGGTGATCCAGGCCACAGCGGCCAACTACTCGTCCATGTATCAGGACGTGGCGAACGCCCGACGCACCGAAATCAGCTACTTGCTGGGCTATGCCTGCTCGGCCGCCGCCCGTCACCAATTGGTCCTGCCGCACCTGCAACAACTGCAATCGCGGCTGATCGACCACTTACGTGCACGCGGATTGGCCAGCAACTGAGGCACGCGCTACCCTGCCTACCTGTCTATCACCTGGGAAAACCCTGATGCCACTGCGCCAGCGTCTTGAAAATCTACCGGTAGGGCAGAAACTGCTGGCCGCCTTGCTGGTGTTGTTGACCACCGTATTGCTGGTGGCCAACCTGACGTTTATCAGTGCCGCCTATTGGATTTCCCAGGAGAGCATGGCGCCCCAGGCGCTGCAGGCCATCGGGCGTCTGGTGTCCAACCCGTCACTTGCCGCTGAAGGCCTGGAATCCCCAGCCAAGGCCGAAGCCTTGCTCAATGAACTGACCAGCTATTCGCCGCTACGCGCCGCCGCGCTTTACGACGGCGAAGGCAACCGCCTGGCGCAGATGCAACACGGCAACCGTTTGCAGTTGCCGGAAAACTACCGGCATATCGAGGCCTGGCGCGTCACCGAGTTTCGCAGTAACCAGATCATCACCCTGCCCCGCACCGGCCAGCCTTCTGGGCACCTGCTGCTGGTGGCCACCAGTGAGCTGCCCGTGGCGTTCTATACCGGCACGCTGACCGCGAGCCTCGGCATCCTGATTTTCAGTGTGTTGCTCTGGCTGGTCATCGCCCGGCAGATCAAACGCCTGATCACCCGCCCGATCCACGAACTGGAAGAACTCTCGCGCCAGGTCACCCGCGAAGAAAACTATGCCCTGCGCGCCGGGCGCGGCAACCATGATGAAATCGGCAGCTTGGCCGAAGCGTTCAACACCATGTTGTCGCGCATCGAAGCCCGCGAGCAACAACTCAAGCGTGCGCGTGACGACTCCCAGGCCGCCTACGCTCAGGCTCAGGGCCTGGCCGAGGAAACACGCCACACCAACCGCAAGCTGGAACTGGAAGTCCAGGTACGCAGCAAGATCGAGAAAAAGCTCACTGGGTTTCAGAACTACCTGAACAGCATTATCGACTCGATGCCGTCGGCCCTGATCGCCCTGGACGAACAGCTCTACGTCACCCAGTGGAACCAGGAGGCCAGCGCGCTTTCCGGTACACGCCTGGATGAAGCGCTGAACCAGCCGATCTTCCTCGCCTTCCAACCGCTTAAGCCCTACCTGCCGCAAATCAAGGCCACGGTCGAGCGACACACGGTGGAACGCATTGAGCGCGTCACCTGGTTCAAGGACGATGAGGCCAAGCATTACGCCCTGACGTTCTACCCGTTGATGGGCGGCGCCGGGCGCGGCGTGGTGATCCGTATCGACGACATCACCCAGCGCCTGTCCTTGGAAGAAATGATGGTGCAGTCAGAAAAAATGCTCTCCGTCGGCGGCCTGGCGGCCGGCATGGCCCATGAGATTAATAACCCGTTGGGCGCGATCCTGCATAACGTGCAAAACATCCGCCGCCGCCTGTCCCCCGACCTGCCGAAGAACCTGGAACACGCCGAACAGTCGGGCATCGATCTCGATACGGTCAACCGCTACCTGCAAGGCCGCGAAGTCCCGCAACTGCTTGACGGCATCCAGCAAGCCGGCGCGCGGGCGGCGAAGATCGTCACCCATATGCTCAGTTTCAGCCGCCGCAGTAATCGCCAGATGGCGCCGTGCGATTTGCCGGCGCTGATCGACCAAGCGGTAGAAATTGCCGGTAACGACTTCGACCTCACGGTCGGCTTCGACTTCAAGGGCCTGGCGATCATCCGCCAGTTCGACCCGCAACTGGGCCCAGTGCCCGGCACCGCCAACGAACTGGAACAGGTGTTGCTCAACTTGCTGAAAAACGCTGCCCAAGCCATTCACCTGCGTGAAGACGGCCGCGAGCCTGGACGCATTATTTTGCGCACACGCCTCAATGCACCGTGGGCGGAGATCCAAGTGGAAGACAACGGCATCGGCATGAGCGAAAACGTGCGCAAACGCACCTTCGAGCCGTTTTTCACCACCAAGGAGATCGGCCAAGGCACTGGGCTTGGGCTGTCGGTGTCGTATTTCATCATCACCAATAACCATAAAGGCCAGATGGAAGTGCACTCCACCCTCGGCCAAGGCACGTGCTTCACCCTGCGCCTGCCCCTGGCCGGCAGCCAAATACCATCCTTTGACCTGACTCAACTGGAGCAATGACCATGGGCTTTCGCCTCTCGAAAATCTACACGCGTACCGGCGACAAAGGCGAAACAGGCTTGGGCGACGGCCGCCGCGTGCCCAAGGACCACCCACGGGTGGAGGCCATTGGCGAGGTGGACACGCTGAATAGCCAGTTGGGCTTGTTGTTGGCCAACCTTGAAGAGCAGAGCGGCAAACATCCGCAACTGAACGATGTGATTGAGGTGCTCACACCTTGCCAACATCGCCTGTTCGACCTGGGCGGTGAGCTAGCGATGCCGGTGTACAAGGCGTTGAATGCGGCTGAAGTCGACCGGCTTGAAGCGGCGATTGACCGCTGGAACGAGGAAGTCGGGCCGTTGGAAAACTTCATCTTGCCCGGTGGTTCAGCGCTGATTGCCCAGGCGCATGTGTGCCGCAGCCTGGCGCGCAGTGCGGAACGGCGGTGTCAGCAGTTGAATACGCTGGAACCGCTGGAGGGCGTGGGGTTGGCGTATATCAATCGGTTGTCGGATTTGTTGTTTGTGGCGGCGCGGGTGATTGCCAAGCGACAGGGGGTGGCTGAGGTGTTGTGGCAGGCGGCAGCGAAGCCACACTAAGATCGTTCCCATGCTCTGCGTGGGAATGCCTCTTGTGACGCTCCGCGTCACGCTTTGGGACGCGGAGCGTCCTCGGCTGCATTCCCACGCAGAGCGTGGGTACGATCATCAAACCTGCGGCCAGAACGCCCGAATCCCTGCCACACCCTGAGCCCCAGCTTCCCAAGCCTGTTCCCGCTCCGCCGGCCCAACGCCGCCCAACAGAAACACCGGCTTGCTGAACCCACGGATCAACTCGGCCGACTGCTCCCAACCCAATGGCTGAGCATCAGGATGCGTCTGGGTCGGCTGCACCGGCGACAGCGTGACAAAATCCACGTCCATCATTTGCGCCAGTGCCAGCTCTTCAGCGTTGTGGCATGAGGCCGCCAACCAGCGATCCTTCGGCAGCGGCCGGCCCTTGCTCGCGTATTTACGCAGCTGCGCCGACGTCATGTGCCAACCGGCCGCCGGGAAATCTCCCAGCCACTCGAACGGGCCCTTGAGCATCAACTGCGCCTTGCCAGCACACAAACCCACTGCATCCACCGCCAGGTCACGGTATTTCGGGTCGTAGCCATTAGGCGCACGCAACTGGATCAGCTTGATACCACCGGCAACAGCTTTCTGAATACCGCGCAGCAACACCGGGGTTTCCAGCTCGCCAGGGGTAATCAGGTACTCAGCCGGTAACCGCGCCGCCGCAACGATCGGGGCATTCGCCGCGGGGAACTCATAGTTGATCAAGTCCCGCGGGGTCACCCATTCCAACGGCTGCCCTTCGGCACCATGGGGCTCGCCGGTAAAGGCCGAGACTTCCCAGACATCCAGCAACACCTGCTTGTCCGGGTAGTCATGTTGCACCTTGATCAACGGCCGCGCCGTGGTGACCTGGATGCCCAGTTCTTCCTGCAACTCGCGAGACAGCGCGGCAGCGACCGATTCATCGGCCTCCACCTTGCCACCGGGAAACTCCCAGAGGCCGCCCTGGTGTTGGGTATCGGCGCGGCGTGCCAGCAGGATCCTGCCATCGACACCGCGGATCACCGCTGCTGCTACATGCACTCGTTTCACCGCGCTTATCCTCTTGGCTGTCAGGTGCGGTATTCCGCATTGATCTTCACGTACTCGTGGGACAGGTCGGTGGTCCAGATGGTTTCGCTGCACTCACCGCGACCCAACTCGATACGGATGGTGATTTCTTCTTGCTGCATCACCGCCGAGCCCTGGGCTTCGGTATAGGTTTCGGCGCGGGCGCCACGGCTGGCAATGCACACGTCGCCGAGGAACACATCGATCTTGCTCACGTCCAGGTCCGGCACGCCGGCACGGCCTACCGCGGCGAGGATACGACCCCAGTTCGGGTCGGAGGCAAACAGTGCAGTCTTGATCAGCGGCGAATGCGCCACGGTGTAGCCCACATCCAGGCATTCCTGGTGATTGCCGCCGCCGTTGACTTCAACCGTGACGAACTTGGTGGCGCCCTCGCCGTCACGCACGATGGCCTGGGCCACGTCCATGCACACCTCGAACACCGCCTGTTTCAGCGCCGCAAACAGCGGGCCTTCGGTGGACGTGATTTCCGGCAGGTTGGCCTGGCCGGTCGCGATCAGCATGCAGCAGTCGTTGGTCGAGGTATCGCCATCAATGGTGATGCGGTTGAACGACTTGTTGGCGCCGTCCAGCATCAGGCGTTGCAGCACGTCACGGGAGACTTTGGCGTCGGTGGCGATGTAGCCAAGCATGGTGGCCATGTTCGGGCGAATCATGCCCGCGCCTTTGCTGATGCCGGTGACGGTGACCGTCACGCCGTCGTGCACAAACTGACGGCTCGCGCCTTTTGGCAGGGTGTCGGTGGTCATGATGCCGGTGGCCGCAGCCGCCCAGTTATCCACAGACAGGTCATCCAGCGCGGCTTGCAGGGCGCCTTCGATTTTTTCCACCGGCAACGGTTCACCGATCACGCCGGTGGAGTACGGCAGCACTTGGCTGGCGTCCACGCCAGTAAGCGCAGCCAGCTTGGCGCAGGTGCGCGCGGCGGCCACCAGGCCTGGCTCGCCGGTGCCGGCGTTGGCGTTGCCGGTGTTGGTCAACAAGTAGCGAATCGGCCCGGCCACGCGTTGCTTGGCCAGGATTACCGGCGCCGCGCAGAACGCGTTAAGGGTGAACACACCGGCGACGGTCGAGCCTTCGGCACAGCGCATCACCACCACATCCTTGCGCCCCGGGCGCTTGATGCCGGCCGAAGCGATACCGAGTTCAAAACCGGCAACCGGGTGCAATGTGGGCAAAGGACCAAGACCAACAGCCATGAATGCGCTCCTTAAAAATAGGTGATGTCTGTGCCGTCGCTATCGACGGTGGGAATTAATGGCAAAACGCCGCGACGGCTGATGCCGGTCGCGGCGCGGGGTGTTGCAGCGTCAGGCAAAAATCTTAGTTGATTTCGCCGTGGCAGTGTTTGAACTTCTTGCCCGAACCGCACCAGCACAGCTCGTTACGGCCCAGCTTCTGATCATTGCGAACCGGCGCTTGAGCCAAGGCCACATCGACCTCTTCGCCCAATACTTCAGGCGCGTCCAGGCCCGGCGCTTCGTCGTGCTGGAACTGCATGCGGGCCGCCAGTGCCTCGGCTTCCTGGCGCAGGCGAGCTTCTTCCTCGATCGGGTCTTCGCGACGCACCTGAACGTGGGACAGCACGCGAATCGAATCGCGCTTGATCGAATCCAGCAGCTCGGAGAACAGCGTGAACGACTCGCGCTTGTACTCTTGCTTCGGGTTCTTCTGGGCGTAGCCACGCAGGTGGATACCATGACGCAAGTGGTCCATGGTCGACAGGTGGTCTTTCCACAAGTCGTCCAGCACGCGCAGTACGATTTGCTTCTCGAAGGTGCGCAGTGCTTCGGCACTCGCCTGCTCTTCTTTCTCGTTGTATGCGGCCAGAAGCTCGGTCATCAGCTTCTCGCGCAGCGTCTCTTCGTACAGGTGGTCGTCTTCGTCCAGCCACTGCTGAACCGGCAAGTCGACACCGAAGTCGCTCTTCAATGCCGCTTCCAGACCGGCAACATCCCACTGTTCCGGCAGGGACTGTGGCGGAATATGTGCGCTGACGGTGGCGTTGAGCACGTCCTGACGGAAATCAGCGATGGTCTCGCCAATGTTGTCGGCGGCCAGCAACGTGTTACGCATGTGATAAATCACTTTACGCTGTTCGTTGTTGACGTCATCGAACTCGAGCAGTTGCTTACGAATGTCGAAGTTGCGGCCTTCAACCTTGCGCTGGGCTTTCTCGATGGCGTTGGTCACCATGCGGTGCTCGATCGCTTCACCGGACTGCATGCCCAGGGCTTTCATGAAGTTCTTCACCCGATCAGAAGCGAAGATACGCATCAAGCTATCTTCCAGCGACAGGTAGAAACGGCTGGAACCGGCGTCACCCTGACGACCGGCACGACCACGCAACTGGTTGTCGATACGGCGCGATTCGTGACGCTCGGAAGCGATCACCTGCAGGCCGCCGGATTCCAGCACTGCCTGGTGGCGTTTCTGCCAGTCGGCCTTGATCTGGGCGATCTGCTCAGGGGTCGGATTGTCCAGCGAAGCCACTTCCACTTCCCAGTTACCGCCCAACAGGATGTCGGTACCACGACCGGCCATGTTGGTGGCGATGGTCAGCGCGCCTGGGCGACCGGCCTGGGCGATGATCTCGGCTTCTTTTTCGTGGAACTTGGCGTTGAGGACCTTGTGCTCGATGCCTTCCTTGTTGAGCAGGTTGGACACGTGCTCGGAAGTTTCGATGGTGGCGGTACCCACCAGGATCGGACGACCCTGGGCCATGCCGTCCTTGATGTCGTTGATGATTGCCGCGTATTTCTCTTCGGCAGTCAGGAACACCAGGTCGTTGAAGTCTTTACGCGCCAGCGGCTTGTTCGGTGGGATCACCATCACGGCCAGGCTGTAGATCTGGTGGAATTCGAACGCTTCGGTGTCGGCCGTACCGGTCATGCCGGACAGTTTGTTGTACAGACGGAAGTAGTTCTGGAAGGTGGTGGACGCCAACGTCTGGCTTTCGGCCTGGATGTTGAGCCCTTCCTTGGCTTCGATGGCCTGGTGCAGGCCTTCGGACAGACGACGACCCGGCATGGTACGACCGGTGTGTTCGTCAACCAGTACGACCTGGCCGTCCTGGACGATGTATTCAACGTTGCGGTGGAACAGCTTGTGGGCGCGCAGGCCGGCATACACGTGGGTCAACAGGCCCAGGTTGTGTGCCGAATACAGGCTTTCACCCTCGGCCAGCTCACCGATCTGGGTCAGCATGTCTTCAACGAACTGGTGACCGGCTTCGTTGAGTTCGACCTGGCGGGTCTTCTCGTCGATGGAGAAGTGACCTTCTTTGGTCACCACGCCTTCCACTTCCTCGATGTGCTGCTCCAGACGCGGGATCAACTTGTTGATCTCGGTGTACAGACGCGAGCTGTCTTCGGCCTGGCCGGAGATGATCAGCGGGGTACGGGCTTCGTCGATGAGGATGGAGTCGACTTCGTCGATCACGGCAAAGTTGAGTTCGCGCTGGAATTTCTCATCCATGCTGAACGCCATGTTGTCGCGCAAGTAGTCGAAACCGAATTCGTTGTTGGTGCCGTAGGTAATGTCGCAAGCGTAGGCGGCGCGTTTCTCTTCCGGCGGCTGGAACGGCGTTACCACGCCGACGGTCAGGCCGAGGAATTCATACAGCGGACGCATCCAGTTGGCATCCCGACGAGCCAGGTAGTCGTTCACCGTCACAACGTGCACGCCCTTGCCGGACAATGCGTTGAGGTAAACACCCAGGGTTGCCACCAGGGTCTTGCCTTCACCGGTGCGCATTTCGGCAATCATGCCTTCATGCAAGGTCATGCCGCCGATCAACTGGACGTCGAAGTGGCGCATGCCCATGACACGCTTACCGGCTTCACGGGCGACCGCAAAGGCTTCGGGAAGCAGCTTGTCGAGGGTTTCACCTTTGGCTATGCGGGCCTTGAACTCTTCGGTCTTGGCGCGCAATTGCTCGTCCGAAAAGGCAACCATCTGCTCTTCGAAGGCATTGACCAGCTGCACCGTCTTGAGCATGCGTTTAACTTCGCGCTCATTCTTGCTTCCAAAAAGTTTCTTTAACAAAGGCGCAAACATATCGGCAGGTTCTTCCACACATAGGGATGGAGGGCGCACCGTGAGTGGCCCGAGCAGCCCTCACGGCCGCATGCGAACGCGCATTCTACCCGGAATCGTGGGTGAGGAAAGTGGCGTTGTTCCTCGATGCTGGCATGGCGCTGTGAGAGGGCTTGTTTAAAATAAGGGCTTTTGCTGGAACTTCAACCCATGGAGCGCAGAAGTTACCTATTGATTTCATGGGCAAAGCTGGCTGACGCATGGCCTGGGGGCACACAGGCGCTTTCTGCTAAGATGGCGGCTCTGTAACCTAAGGTGTCTAGACATGGCATTTCGCCCTCTTACAGCCCGCGCGCCAAGCGTGTTGCTCCGCGAAGCCAAACCGTTGAAAGCCATCTTCGGCCACGCGCAACGCCTGGGCCGTTTGCAACGCCTTGTAGAAAGCCAGCTGCAACCTGCCGCGCGGGAACATTGCCATGTGGCGTCCTGGCGCGAAGGTAATCTTCTATTAATTGTCACCGACGGTCATTGGGCCACCCGTTTGCGTTATCAGCAAAAACGCCTGCTGCGGCAATTGATGGCATTTGACGAGTTTGCCAGATTGACCCGTATCCAGTTCAAGGTGCAGCCACCCACTGCGCCACAACGCGCAGTGGGTCACAGCATAGACCTCTCGGTAAATGCGGCCGAAACCATCCAGGCCACGGCCGACGGCATAAGCGATCCGGGCTTGCGTGCAGCACTGGAGCGGTTGGCCGCCCACGCCAAGCCCAAAGCCTGAACCGCTACTTGCGCTTGCTGCCGCCTAGCAACGAGCCCAACAACCCCCGCACCAACTGACGCCCCATCTGATTGGCGGCCTGTTGCATCGCGGATTTAAGCGCCTTGCCGGCCGCAGTGCCCAAAAACGCGCCAGCCTTGTCGGTAAAGCTCGGCTCTTCGGCGGCGGGCTTGGCCTCTTCGCTCGGCCCCAGCTCCTTACGTGCCATCAGCACTTCATAGGCTGATTCACGATCAATCGGCTTGTCATAGCGCCCTTGCAACGGCGAACTGGCGATCAGTGCGGCACGTTCGGCCTCACTGAGTGGCCCAATGCGTGATTGCGGCGGCGCTACCAGTACACGCTGGACCACTTCCGGCGTGCCTTTTTCCTGCAAGGTGCCCACCAGCGCCTCACCCGTGCCCAGTTCAGTCAGCACCGACAACGCATCAAACGCCGGGTTGGGCCGAAAACCATCCGCCACTGCGCGCAGGGATTTCTGCTCTTTCGTGGTGAACGCCCGCAAGCCGTGCTGAATACGCAGGCCGAGTTGCGCCAGGACCGTGTCAGGCAAATCACCTGGGGATTGCGTGACAAAGTACACGCCGACGCCTTTGGAGCGAATCAAGCGCACCACTTGCTCCAAGCGATCCTGCAAAGCCTTGGGCGTGTCCGCGAACAGCAAATGCGCCTCGTCGAAGAACAGCGCCAAGAGCGGTTTGTCAGCATCACCACGTTCAGGCAACTGTTCGAAGAGCTCTGCGAGCAGCCATAGCAAGAAGGTCGCGTAGACTTTCGGCGCCTCATGCACCAAGCGGCTGGCATCCAGCAGATGGATGCGCCCGCGACCGTCACTGGCGGGCTGCAAAATATCTTCAAGTTGCAGGGCCGGCTCGCCAAACAAGGCCTCGGCGCCCTGCTGCTCAAGCACGGCCAGGCGCCGTAACAGCGCCTGGCTGGAGCCGGTGGTCATCAGCGCGGCATCGTCGCCCAGCAGTTCCGGGTGATAGCGCAAGTGGTTGAGCAACGCCTTGAGATCTTTGAGGTCCAGCAGCAATAGACCTTCGCGGTCCGCGACCTTGAAGGTGGCATAGAGCGCCGACTGCTGGCTGTCGGTGAGTTCCAGCAGGCTGCCCAGCAATAACGGCCCCATTTCGCTGATGGTGGTGCGCAGCGGATGACCGGATTGCCCGTGAATATCCCACAGCGTTACCGGATAAGCCTTCGCCGTGTAATTAAGGAAAGGCATGCCCGCGATGCGCTCGGCCACTTTACCTTGAGGGTTGGCCGCAGCCCCCAGGCCACACAGGTCGCCCTTGATATCAGCGGCGAACACGGCCACGCCCGCCTCACTGAAGGCCTCCGCCAGGCGCTGCAACGTGACGGTTTTACCTGTGCCGGTGGCACCGGCAATCAACCCATGACGGTTGGCCAGGCGCATGGCCTGGGCGATGGGCTGGCCGTCTGGGCCGGCGCCGATAAGCAGTTGCGAGGAGTCAGGCATTTCGTCACCTTTGGTTAATCTTTAGTGCAGCCAGGTCGATACAGACAGATGTAAGACCAACAAAGTCTAAAAATAGGTCAGATAGTGCCTGTGCGCATAGTTCCTACAGGAGGGACCCACAGAGCTATCACCCGCAGTATCACACCTTTTTTGACGCAGCCATTTTGCGCATCCCACAAAGACGCGCTTCGGATATTTAGACCCTAGCGGACCCTACAAGCCATGAATAAGAACCTGCGTTTCAGCCACAAAATCCTGCTTGCAGCCTCCCTTATCGTCATCGCCGCTTTCGCACTGTTTACCCTCTATAACGACTACCTGCAACGCAATGCGATTCGCGACGACCTCAATAACTACCTGCACGAAATGGGCGATGTCACCGCCAGCAATATCCAAACCTGGCTCACCGGGCGTATCGCCTTGGTGGAAAACGCTGCACAAAACATTGCTATCAACCCTGAACCCACCGTGATTACCAACCTGCTCGAGCAGAAAACCCTGACCTCCTCGTTCATGGCCACCTACGTGGGCGACAGCAAAGGCGCCTTTACCATCCGTCCCGACACCAAGATGCCGGACGGCTTCGACCCGCGGGTTCGCCCTTGGTACAAGGGCGCCCAGAGCAGCAACGGTTCGACGCTGACCGAACCTTATATTGACGCCGCTACCGGCCAGTTGATCATCTCCGTCGCCACTCCCAGCAGCACCAAATCCGGCCAAAGCATCGGCGTGGTAGGCGGCGACCTGAGCCTGCAAACCCTGGTGGATAACATCGGCGCGCTGAACTTCGGCGGCATGGGTTATGCGTTCCTGGTCAGTGCTGACGGCAAAGTGCTGGTGCACCCGGACAAGAGCCTGGTGATGAAAACCCTGGCTGACGTCTACCCAAAAAACACACCGAAGATCACGGGTAATTTCAGCGAAGTCCAGGCCAACGGCAAGGACAACATCGTGACCTTCACACCGATCAAGGGCTTGCCGTCAGTGAACTGGTACCTGGGCATTTCGGTGGATAAAGACAAATCCTTCGCCATGCTCAGCGAATTTCGCACCTCGGCAGTGATTGCCACGATCATTGCCGTGGTAATCATCATTGCGCTGCTGGGCATGCTGATCCGTGTGCTGCTGCAACCGCTGCACGTGATGACCCGCGCCATGCAGGACATCGCCGATGGCGAGGGTGACTTGACCCGCCGCTTGACCATCCAGAACAACGACGAGTTCGGTACGCTCGGTAATGCCTTCAATCGATTCGTGGAGCGGATTCATACATCGATTCGCGAAGTGTCCTCGGCCACCGAGCAAGTAAACGAAGTCGCTTTACGCGTGGTCAGCGCCTCCAACTCGTCGATGGTGAATTCCGATGAGCAGGCCAACCGCACTAATAGCGTCGCAGCGGCCATCAACGAGCTGGGCGCTGCGGCCCAGGAAATTGCGCGTAACGCCGCACAAGCCTCCAACCAGGCCAGCGACGCGCGGCACTTGGCCGAAGACGGTCAACAGGTGGTCGATCGTAATATCAAGGCGATGACCCAACTGTCCGCGATGATCAGCGCGTCCAGCAGCAATATCGAAGCGCTGAACAGCAAGACCGTGAATATCGGGCAGATTCTGGAAGTGATCACCAGCATCTCCCAGCAAACCAACCTGCTCGCGCTTAACGCCGCCATCGAAGCAGCACGTGCCGGGGAAGCCGGGCGCGGGTTTGCGGTCGTGGCCGATGAAGTGCGCAACTTGGCGCATCGCACGCAAGAGTCGGCGCAACAAGTGCAAAAGATGATCGAGGAGTTGCAAGTCGGCGCCAGAGATTCGGTCAGCACCATGAGTGAAAGCCAGCGCCACAGCCAGGACAGCTTGGAAATCGCCAACCTGGCCGGCGAGCGCCTGAACAGCGTGACCCAGCGCATCGGCGAGATCGACGGCATGAACCAGTCCGTGGCCACCGCCACCGAGGAACAAACCTCGGTGGTGGAGTCGATCAACATGGACATCACCGAGATCAACACCCTCAACCAGGAAGGTGTGGAAAACCTGCATTCAACCCTGCGCGCCTGCACCGACCTGGAACAACAGGCGGCGCGCTTGAAACAGTTGGTAGGCAGTTTCCGGATCTGATCCGCGTGCTCGCCGTCTCACAGGGCGGCGGGCGTTATTCGTCCTTGGTCCGGGATGGGCCCTGCTCACGCTCCCACAGTTCGGCGGCGCCAGGAAACTCGGTGCCGTCCTCGGCGTCGAGGTCATCCGGGTCATATCGACTCAAACAGCCTTCCCCCAGTGTCGCCGGGGCTTTGGAGGTGGCTTTGTCGAGTGGATCGCTCATCAATCAATCCTCAATGGCAGGCAAAGAAAAAGGGCCTGGGACGATTTAACGCCCAGGCCCTTTATTCTTCAATCGTTCAAAACGCGGTTATCAGAACACCACTGTCTTGTTGCCGTGCACCAGCACGCGATCTTCCAAGTGATAACGCAGGCCGCGCGCCAGCACCATCTTCTCGACATCACGGCCGAAACGCACCATGTCTTCAATGCTGTCGCTGTGGCTGACGCGCACCACGTCCTGCTCGATGATCGGGCCGGCGTCCAGTTCCTCGGTAACGTAGTGGCAGGTTGCGCCAATCAGCTTCACGCCACGCAGGGAGGCTTGGTGGTAAGGCTTGGCACCGACGAACGATGGCAGGAAGCTATGGTGAATGTTGATCACCTTACCGGCGTACTCACGGCACAGTTCCGGCGGCAGGATTTGCATGTAGCGCGCCAGCACTACCACGTCAGCGTCGTGCTGCTTCACCAGACGGGAAACCTCGGCAAACGCCGGCTCCTTGTCCTGCGGGTTGACCGGCACATGGTAGTAAGGAATGCCATGCCACTCGACCATGCTGCGCAGGTCGTCATGGTTGGAAATGACACAGGCGATCTCGCAGTCCAGCTCATCACTGTGCCAGCGGTGCAGCAGGTCGGCCAGGCAGTGCGATTCACGGCTGGCCATCAGCACAACGCGTTTTTTCTGCTCGGTGTCGGTGATGTGCCAGGTCATCGAAAACTCTTCGGCGATCGGCGCGAACGCTTCACGAAAGGCTTCAAGACCAAAGGGCAGCGTGTCGGCACGAATTTCGTGACGCATGAAAAACCAACCGCTGAGATCGTCCGAGTGATGGCTCGCCTCGGTGATCCAGCCGTTGTGGGAGGCCAGAAAGTTACTGACTTTGGCAACGATGCCAACCCGGTCCGGGCAAGCGATCACCAGCCGAAAAGTGCGCATTAGGGGGAAACTCCAGAACTTCGCAAAGGCCGCCATTCTATCGATTACGCAGAAAAACTGCAGTATTCCTTGCACCTTATTCTGTCCCCCCGCCCTGGGTACAGCCCTTAACAGCGTAAGGTTTTACAGCCGCTATATGGCCGTAAAATGTCACCTCGGGCAGTTATCGGAAAATAAACGAGATTATCTTTAGGCATACACCTACTAATTAACTCGATTGCGTAGCTTTGCTACAAACATTCAAAGTAATTCACATAAATGCATCCTTAAATGTTTACTTGCGCAAGTGGCCTGACTATTATTGGCCCACTTACCCTGTCAATCAGCGCTCTACATAAGGTAGTCCACATGTCTCTGATCAACGAATACCGTGCCACCGAAGAAGCTATTAAAGAGCTGCAAGCCCGTTTGAAGAACCTGTCCCAAGACGACAAGCTGCAAACCGAGCTGGAATTTGAAGGCAAACTGCGCACCCTGATGGGTGAATACTCCAAATCCCTGCGCGACATCATCGCGCTGCTGGATCCAGAGTCGAAAGTTAAAGCCCCTCGTGGCGCTGTGAAAACTACCGGCACCAAGCGTGCTCGCAAGGTCAAGCAATACAAGAACCCGCACAACGGCGAAGTGATTGAAACCAAAGGTGGCAACCACAAGACTCTGAAAGAGTGGAAAGCCAAGTGGGGCGGCGACGTAGTTGAAGGCTGGGCTACCCTGCTGGGCTAAGCCTGGTCGGGCACTCGCCTGATATGCAGCACAATAAAACGCCAGCTTGCTGGCGTTTTTTTATTGTCCGAATAATCTGCAATTACCGGCCTACAGATTCAGGCGAGCGGCTAAAGAGTCGGCATATTCCTGCCATTGATCCACGACCTGGCACTGAAACGATGTGGCAGTAACAGCCAACTCTTCCCGCGCCCGTTTAAATGCCGAGAGGGTATTGGGCGCCCCCCATTCCGGCGCCGACAACCGTTGCTGGCAAAAAAGTTTCCAGCGCTGTTGCTCCTCGATGTTCAAGGTGTCCGGGAAGTTACGCGCGCGGTAGCGGAATAATAATTCCGGCAAACGATGATCATCAAAAGGCCACTGCTGATGTGCCAGATGAGCAGGCTCAGCCGCCCGGACTTGTTCACATAAACGACGGTCGCGGTCGCCAATAAAACCATCATAGAGCTGTTGCTCCGGGTCTGAACTCGGCGCAAAGTCGTCCTCGGCGTAAATGGCCGCCAACTTATCGCGCCAAACTTCCTGTGCGTCAGTTAGTCGCACCGCCCGCGCCTGACACACCTGCATATCCAACTGAAGTCGCTCACGGTCCTGAGCCCGCAGCACATTCAATGGGGCAACCACCGGGCAGCGGTTGATATGCAACAACTTGAGCGGCACTGGCAGCTCCCCTTCCGCCAGCTCATCACGGCGCGTGTAGAGGCGCCGGCGCAAAGTATCGGCGTCCAGGTCCAGCAAACCCTGCGGGTCGAGCCCAAGGTCACAGACAATCAACGCATTACGATTGCGCGGGTGCCAGGCCAGAGGCAGTACCACGCCCAAGTAATGACGCTCAGCGGAAAAGCGCCCAGAAATATGCACCATGGGTTGCAGCAGCCGCACCTGATCCATCACTCGCTGCTTGCTGCGCAGCTGAAACAGCCATTCATATAACTTGGGCTGTTTCTCACGGACCAGGCGCGCCAAGGCAATCGTGGCACGCACGTCCGACAGGGCATCGTGGGCCTGGCCATGATCAATGCCGTTGGCCTCGGTCAAGCGCTCAAGCTTGAGCGTCACGCGCCCATCCTGCTCAGGCCACTCAATACCTTCCGGGCGCAGCGCGTAGGCCGTGCGCACGACATCGATCAAATCCCAACGACTGTTACCGCCCTGCCACTCGCGGGCGTAGGGGTCAAAAAAGTTGCGGTACAGGCTGTAACGCGTCATTTCATCATCAAATCGCAGGGTGTTGTAACCGGCGCCACAGGTACCTGGCGCAGCCAACTCGGCATGCACTCGGGTCATGAAATCAGCTTCGGCCAAGCCCTTTTCCGCCAGGATACCGGGGGTGATACCGGTGATCGCGCAGGCGACCGGGTGAGGCAGGATATCGTCACTGGGCTGGCAATAAAGATTGACCGGCGGGCCGACCTCGTTGAGTTCGAGGTCGGTACGAATACCGGCGACCTGCAGCGGGCGATCGCTGCGCGGGTTAATGCCGGTGGTTTCATAGTCGTACCAGAAAATAGAGGTCACGGGCTGTTCCTGTACTGGAGGTCGACAAAGTCTAGGCGCTGCAAGGCGTCCGGGGCCAGCGATACCTAACTGTACAAACATCCAGTAAAACCTGGAAAGGTTGCTTCCATCGTCGACACTGCTAGCATCCGAGTCTCCCAGCCGCTCTGCACTGCCAAGGATCGCAATGCCATCAACCCCTTTGGATACCCGCTACCAAATCGAGACCCCGGAGGGCATCGATCTACCCTTGCGCCCGGCCGGCCTGCTGCCACGCGCACTGGCCTTCGCTTTCGACTTGGGTTTGCGCGGGCTGATCATGGGCATCCTGCTCGTACCGTTGGCATTGCTGGGCAATATCGGCATTGGCCTGGGCTCGTTGCTGCTATTCCTGGTCAGTTGGTGGTACATGGTGTTGTTTGAGGTGCTCAATCAGGGCTGCTCCCCCGGCAAGCAGGTCATGGGCCTGCGGGTGGTACAGGACGACGGCACACCGGTCGGTTGGTCCGCATCACTGATCCGTAACCTGCTGCGCTTTGTCGATATGCTGCCCTTCGGTTACTTCCTCGGCGCCATCAGTTGCCTGCAACATCCCTATTTCAAACGCCTCGGCGACTTGGCTGCGGGCACCTTGGTGATCTACCGCGAGCAGCCCCTGGCCCGCCCCCAAATTCCTCAGGCTGTCGCCCTGCGCCTGCCTTTCGCCCTGGACCTGAGCGAACAACGCGCCATCCTCGGCTTTGCCGAACGCCAAGGCGAACTGTCCAGCGAGCGGGTGCATGAACTGGCCTCAATCCTCGCCGCGCCCCTGCAAGTGTCTACGCCGCGGGCCGTGGAACAGCTCAATGGTGTGGCCCGTGGTTTGTTGGGCCCAACATGAAACAGAGCCAGTTCGAAAGCCGTCACCAAGCCCAATGGCAAGCCTTTGACGAGCAACTGAAACAGTTGGAGCAAGGTAAAGCCAAGACCCGTGACGTGGCTGATTTCCCCCACCACTATCGACGTTTGTGCCAGCACCTGGCCCTTGCCCAAGAGCGCGGCTATAGCAGTTACCTGGTTGATCCGCTGCAGCAACTGGCCCTGCGTGGCCACCAACAGTTATATCGCCACCGCAGCCAACTGGGGGCCAACGTATTGGCCTTCATTCTGGCCGACTTCCCGCGACTGGTACGTGAGCAGTGGCGTTTCGTGCTGATCGCCAGCCTGCTGTTCTTTGGCAGCCTGGTGGGCATAGCGCTGCTGGTCTACCTGTTTCCAGACCTGATCTACAGCATCGTCAGCCCCCAGCAGGTGGCAGAAATGCAAAGCATGTACGACCCGGATGCCAGCCGCTTGGGCCGCGCCGCCGAACGCGCCTCCAGCGAAGACTGGATGATGTTTGGCTACTACGTGATGCACAACATCGGCATCGCCTTCCAGACCTTTGCCGCCGGCCTGCTGTTTGGCCTGGGCAGCGTGTTTTTTCTGATTTTCAACGGCTTGATCATCGGGGCCGTCTCCGGGCACCTGACCGAAATTGGTTACGGCCAGACCTTCTGGTCATTTGTCATCGGCCACGGTGCATTCGAGCTGAGTGCCATCGCCCTGGCTGGCGCGGCGGGCTTGCAATTGGGCTGGGCGCTGATCGCTCCGGGGTCGCTGGCTCGCAGCGAATCCCTACGGCTGGCGGCCCGTAAAAGCGTGCAGATGCTCTGCGGCGTTATGGTGTTCCTGCTGATTGCCGCGTTTATTGAAGCCTACTGGTCTTCCACCACCTCCATTGCCCCTTGGGCCAAATACCTCGTTGGCGCTGCGCTTTGGTTGCTGGTGGCCGCTTACCTTATTTTCGCTGGACGGACTCGCCATGCGCCTGAGTGATGCCAGTGTGGTGATTCGCCCACGTACCACCTGGGAAGCCATGGACCTTGGCGTATTAATGGCTCGGGAACATCGCCTGCTGCTGATGAGCAGTTGGGCGCTGGTGAGCTTGCCGGTGTTTGCTTTGCTCAGCGTATTGCTCTGGGAACACCCCTCTGTCGCACTATTCGTGTTCTGGTGGCTTAAGCCTGCGTTCGACCGCTTGCCGCTGTACATTCTGTCCAAAGCCCTGTTTGGTGAGACACCCAGCGTCAAACACGCCGTACGCCATTGGCCACGACTGCTTAAAAGCCAGTTGCTGGTCAGCCTGACCTGGCGTCGGCTCAGCCTCAGCCGCAGTTTTTTACTGCCGGTAAGCCAACTTGAAGGCCTGGGGGGCCAGGCACGCCAGCAACGCCTGGGCGTGCTGCTGCAACGCAACGCGAGTGCCGCGCGCTGGCTGACCATCATCGGTGTACACCTGGAAATCGCCCTGTGGTTTGGCTGCATGGCGGTGTTCTATCTCTTCATCCCGGATCAGGTTGAAGTGGATTGGGACTGGCAACGCCTCGCGCTCTCAACCGGCGCGGAATGGCTATGGCTGGAGCACCTGACCAACACCTTTTACGCCTTGATCCTGGTGTTCTGGGAACCCATCTATGTTGCCTGCGGTTTCAGCCTGTACCTCAACCGTCGAACCGTACTGGAAGCCTGGGACCTGGAGTTGGTATTCCGCCGTTTGCGCCAACGCCTGAGCAGCGCTGCACCGCTGCTACTGCTGGTTGTCGGGCTGTTGCTGATACCTGCCAGCCCGCCGGCCATGGCTGACGAGTCGAACGCCACCCAACAGCTCAGCACTCAAGCCGCCGCCCAATCAATAAAGACAGTGCTTGAACAACCGCCTTTCAAAAACCCGGAAACCGTCACGCGTTATCGTTTTGGCGAAGATAAACCTGCGCCTAAAAACAAAGTTCACGGAGACGGAAAATTACCCGCCTGGCTTCAATCGCTGCTGAACCACCTCAACAGCAACACCTTCAAGCATGTCGGCCAAGGACTGGAAGTACTCCTGTGGAGCGTGGTGATCGCCATCTTGGCCCTGCTGGTCTGGCGCTACCGTGACTGGCTGCGCGCCTTTGTCAGCCTGCGCCCGAGCCGCAGCCCCAAAATCGCCAAACCGGCACCGGCGCAATTGTTCGGACTGGACCTGGGTCTAGAGACGTTACCTGAAGACATCGCCAGCACCGCCGAGCAACTATGGCCCTCTCAGCCACGGGAAGCCCTTGGCCTCCTGTACCGTGGCCTGCTCAGTCGGTTGCTGCATGACTACAACCTGCCACTGAAAAGCGCCGATACCGAAGGCCAGGTCCTGGAGCGGGTTCACCAACTGCAACAACCACATCTACTGGCGTTCAGTGATGAATTGACCCGGCATTGGCAGAGCCTCGCCTATGGTCACCATGTGCCTACGGCCTCTGCCCAGCAGAAACTCTGCAACGATTGGCGTGCGTTATTCAACTCGGGAGCCGCCCAATGAACCGGCCATTAGTGTGGGTCGGGTTACTGCTGGCGTGCCTGCTGGGCGCCGGGGCGTTTTATGCCTGGCACAAGGCAATCCCTTATGACGAGGTGGTAGACCGTGGTCCATCGCCGCACGCCCGTCAGAATCCTTATCTGGCAGCGGAATACTTTCTGCGCAAGCAAGGCCTCGTAGTTGAGCACGCCAATAGCCTAAAACGACTTGCCGACCTTCCTCCCAAAGGCAATAGCCTGTTACTGCTGGGCGAGCGCAGCAACATGACCCCACGCCAGGTGGATCAACTGTTGGACTGGGCGAAGTCCGGTGGCCATCTGCTGGTAGTCGCCGAAGCGTTGTGGGATGAAGAAACGGGCAAAAGCGGCGACTTACTGCTCGATCGTTTAAACATCCACCAGCTCATAAGTGACGACATTGACGAACCTGCGTCCCCGCGCAAAAAGAAAGCGCCGGACCTGACCAAGCTCTATGTCGACAATGAAACCGCACCGGCCTATTTCAGCTTCGATACCGCCTTCAACCTCTCCGACCCCAAGCACCTGGCGCAGTTTTCCGCCAACAGCGCCAAGTCCAGCCACCTGATGCAACGCGACCTCGGGCACGGCACCGTGACGGTGGTGACCGACAGCGACCTGTGGAAAACCCCAGCCATCGGCAAACACGATAACGCCTGGCTGCTGTGGTACCTCAACCAGGGCACTGACGTGACGTTGCTGTTCAACAGCGACGTGGACAACCTGCTGACCTTGTTGGTGCGCAATTTCCCCCAGGCGCTGGTGGCGCTTGTAGCGCTGATTGCCCTGGCGTTGTGGCACGCCGGAATGCGCCAGGGGCCGGTCCAGGCTCCGGCACCCAAGGCACGCCGACAGTTGCAGGAACACTTGAAGGCCAGCGCCGACTTCCTGCTGCGCCGCAGTGGCCAAGGCCCGCTCTTGCAAGCCTTGCAGCGTGACGTCCAACGCGCGGCAAGGCGGCGTCACCCAGGCTTTGAACACCTCGACACCGCTGACCAGTGGCAGGTACTTGAACGCCTGACGCGCCAACCCTCCCACATCATCAGTCAGGCCCTCGGCCCACTCCCGGCAAAACGGCTCACCAGCGCCGATTTCAGCCGTCAGGTGGCGTGCCTGCAAACTCTCAGGAATGCCCTATGAGCGATTTCCCAGCAGCCACGGCCCCCACCACCGAAAGCCTTCAACACGCCAGCCAGCAGGCACAAGCCCTGCGCGTGGAACTGCGTAAGGCGGTGATTGGCCAGGACCAGGTGATTGACGATGTACTCACCGCATTGATCGCAGGCGGCCACGTCCTGCTCGAAGGCGTACCAGGTCTGGGCAAGACTTTGCTGGTACGGGCCTTGGCCCGTTGTTTCGGTGGCGACTTCGCGCGTATCCAGTTCACGCCGGACCTGATGCCCAGCGATGTCACCGGCCACGCGGTGTACGACCTGCATACCGAGCAGTTCAAGTTGCGCAAAGGGCCACTGTTCACTCACCTGTTGCTGGCCGACGAAATCAACCGTGCCCCGGCGAAAACCCAGGCCGCCCTGCTCGAAGCCATGCAGGAGCGCCAGGTCACGCTCGAAGGCGAGGCGCTGCCCATCGGCCAACCCTTCATGGTGCTGGCGACCCAGAACCCCATCGAACAGGAAGGCACCTATCCCCTGCCCGAGGCCGAACTGGACCGGTTCATGCTCAAGGTGCGCATGGACTACCCCGAAGCCCAGCAGGAGCTCGACATGGTGCGTGAAGTGACCCGCTCGTCCAGGGCGGACATGCTTGATGTGCAACCACTGCGCACCGTGCTGCAGGCCGAGGACGTGTTGCAACTGCAGCAGATCGCCAGTGAGCTGGCCCTGGATGAGCAAGTACTCGACTACGCCGTGCGCCTGGCACGAGCGACCCGTACCTGGCCAGGGCTGGCCATCGGCGCCGGCCCTCGGGCCTCCATCGCCCTGGTCCGTGGTGCCCGGGCGCGGGCTTTGTTGCGCGGCGGTGAGTTCGTCACCCCGGACGACATCAAAGGGTGTGCCCTGGCGGTACTGCGTCATCGAGTGCGTATTGCACCGGAGCTGGATATCGACGGCCTTGAGGTAGACCAAGTGCTCAAGCAACTGCTGGACCAGATTCCGGCGCCCCGGCAGTGACGCGCCCATGAAGCCGACTCGACTGTTGTTAAGCTGGCTGGGTGTGCTGCTGGGCCTGAACATCCTGCTCGGCGGTGCTGCGGCGTTGCAGCTCAATGTGCCCGACACGGTGCACTCGATCGCCTGGGGACTGTTGCTGGCGCTGTTGCTGCTGGCGCTGTTGGACGCTGCACGCCTGCGTCGTCGCCCTTCTGTGCAGGTGCAACGGCAAATGCCCGGCAGCCTGGCGCTCGGCCGCTGGGGGGACGCTCGACTGACCCTGACCCACAACTACCC
Source organism: Pseudomonas sp. YeP6b (assembly GCF_025642995.1). Classification (NCBI taxonomy): domain Bacteria; kingdom Pseudomonadati; phylum Pseudomonadota; class Gammaproteobacteria; order Pseudomonadales; family Pseudomonadaceae; genus Pseudomonas; species Pseudomonas sp. YeP6b. Next base: position 5,548,749 of record NZ_CP080090.1, read on the forward strand.
GCAGCCACTCACCGTAGAGGTGTTCGATCACGTCCCAGACGGCCTGAGCATGGAAAACCTGCCGCAGAGCATCGAACTGCGCCCCGGTGAACGCAGCGAGCTGGGCTACCGACTGCGCCCTTTGCGCCGTGGACTCTTCCGGTTTAGCCGCTGTGAAGTTCACCTGCCCAGCCCCTTTGGGCTGTGGTCGGCACGACGTTTTATTGAGATTGAAGATTCGACCCGCGTCTACCCGGACTTCGCCCGCTTGTACGGTGCACAATTGCTGGGTGTGGATAACTGGCTGAGTCAACTCGGTGTGCAACAACGCCAGCGAAGGGGATTGGGTCTGGAGTTCCATCAACTGCGCGAGTTTCGCGAAGGTGACAGCCTGCGTCAGATCGACTGGAAGGCCACCGCACGGCAACGCACACCGATCGCCCGGGAATACCAGGATGAGCGCGACCAGCAAATTGTCTTCATGCTTGATTGCGGTCGGCGCATGCGCAGTCAGGATGATGAGTTATCGCACTTCGACCACGCGCTCAACGCCTGCCTGCTGCTCAGCTATGTGGCGTTGCGCCAGGGCGATGCCGTGGGCCTGTGCACTTTTGCCGGTGACCAGTCGCGCTTTCTGGCCCCAGTTAAGGGCAGTGGCCAGTTGAACCTGCTGCTCAACGCGGTATACGACTTGGATACCACCCGGCGAACAGCCGACTACCAGGCGGCCGCCAGCCAATTGCTGGCCCGGCAAAAGCGCAGGGCGCTGGTGATCGTAGTCACTAATCTGCGCGACGAGGACGATGAGGCATTGATGACCGCGGTCAAGCGCATCAGCCGACAGCACCGCGTATTGGTAGCCAGCCTGCGCGAGGAAGTGCTTGATCAGCTGCGCCAGGCACCCGTGCAAACCCTTCCCGAGGCGTTGATTTATAGCGGCACGGTGGACTACCTCAACACGCGAAACGAACTCCACGACCGTCTGAGCGCGCATGGCTTGTCTGTATTGGATACCCCACCTTCGCAGCTGGGAGCCGCGTTGGTGACACGGTATCTGGGTTGGAAAAAAGCCGGCGCCTTATGAAACGCCGCCTTCTGGAACAAGCACCCTGGTAGAAGTGCTGTGTGGCGCGCGTGCGACCGCGTTTGAGTAATACGCCCGAACCAGGCCGACACTGTGCAGCGTCTAGGCGGATGCCTGTAATGGATCGAAACTGAAGTAATTCAGCAAGGCTTTGATCAGTTGGGCGTACTCATCGCACGCCTGAATCACGCTAAACCCCGAGTCGTAATGCTGAGGATTGATATCTTCATGGCTCCACAAGCAGGTCGCCGTGAGGTCGATTGCCTGGAACTCGCCGTCGGGTCCAGGGACTTTCAAGCGCAGCTCGAAGTCCACGTCGACCATCATGGGTAATTGGCTGATCAACATCAGCCCGTCTTCAGAAACATTGCCCAAGAAACCAATAGGCTTGTCTGTAAGACGATTGAACACCTGCAGGAAGCTATGTAACTGGTGCCGCTCAATCCGTCGGTGCGTAAACATGTGAGTTCGCCATCCAATGGCCATGTTTTGTGGCCGTGCCAGTGATTCGGAACAAGCCAACGGCTCGCTCTCCCTGGATCTCGGTGTGACAACACATCGCTTCAGTCACTAAACAGCTGCCGGATCCGGGCCTTGCCTTCGTTTGAATAGAAACTTGTACAAACGAACACTCAAAGGATAGCCCAAGACTGGCGACGAGCGAGCTACCGCGTGATAAATATCATCACAAAGACGCTGGACGGGGCTTTGCGGCATTGGCGCCGGGGTAATGCCCCAACTGCTGCAGGGTGTCTAGCCTGGCACGGGCACGGTAAGCGTACTCGCTTGAAGGGTACTGGTTGATGATGAACTGGTAGGTTTGTACGGCATCAACAAACAACTTTTGCCGTTCCAGGCATTGCCCGCGCAACATCGAGACCTCCGGTTGCACATAACGACGGGTACGGCTCTCGCGGTCGACCTGGGATAACTCCAGGGTGACACGCTCGCAATCACCCACCCCATAGGCACGGTAAGCGTTGTTCAAATGGTGGTCCATCGACCAGCGGGTACAGCCGACAACACTGACGGCCAAGGCAGCAACGAGCAAAATTCGCATGGGGGTTCTCCTGTCTTGAGCAGTGTATCGACCCTTCGTCGAAAATCTTCAAGGATGTTGGTCAATTCGACCGCTGCAAAAACAAGCCAGTCGTCGATAAGTAGTGCAAACGAACAATGACTACAACGAAAGAGCATAGTAGCCTTGCCCAGCGCTTGAACTCAGGAGTCTGTGCATGTCCGTCCGTCGTACCAAAATCGTCGCCACCCTTGGCCCGGCCAGTAACTCGCCGGAAGTCCTCGAACAGCTGATTCTGGCTGGTTTGGACGTTGCCCGTCTGAACTTCTCCCACGGCACCCCGGACGAGCACAAGGCTCGCGCCAAGCTGGTGCGTGACCTGGCCGCCAAGCACGGCCGCTTCGTGGCACTGCTGGGTGACCTGCAAGGCCCGAAAATCCGTATCGCCAAATTCGCCAACAAGCGGATCGAGCTGAAGATCGGTGACAAGTTCACCTTCTCCACCAGCCATTCGCTAACCGAAGGCAACCAGGACGTCGTGGGTATCGACTACCCGGACCTGGTCAAAGACTGCGGCGTCGGCGACGAACTGCTGCTGGACGACGGCCGTGTGGTCATGCGCGTCGACACTGCCACCTCGACAGAGCTGAACTGCACCGTGATCATCGGTGGCCCGCTGTCCGACCACAAAGGCATCAACCGTCGCGGCGGTGGCCTCACAGCGCCGGCCCTGACTGAAAAAGACAAGGCCGACATCAAGCTCGCCGCAGAAATGGAAGTGGACTACCTCGCCGTGTCCTTCCCGCGCGACGCTGCCGACATGGAATACGCCCGTAAGCTGCGCGACGAAGCCGGCGGTACTGCCTGGCTGGTGGCGAAGATCGAACGTGCCGAAGCCGTGGCCGATGACGAAACCCTCGACGCCCTGATCAAGGCGTCCGACGCTGTGATGGTTGCCCGTGGCGACCTGGGCGTGGAAATCGGTGACGCCGAGCTGATCGGTATCCAGAAGAAGATCATCCTGCACGCACGCCGCCACAACAAAGCGGTGATCGTGGCGACCCAGATGATGGAGTCGATGATTCAGAACCCGATGCCGACCCGTGCCGAAGTGTCCGACGTGGCCAACGCCGTGCTCGACTACACCGACGCCGTGATGCTCTCGGCTGAGAGTGCTGCCGGCCCGTACCCGCTGGAAGCCGTCCAGGCCATGGCGCGTATCTGCGTCGGTGCCGAAAAGCACCCGACCAGCAAGACCTCCAGCCACCGCATGGGCAAAGTGTTTGAAAGCTGCGACCAGAGCATCGCCTTGGCCGCCATGTACACCGCCAACCACTTCCCGGGCGTTAAAGCGATCATCGCCTTGACCGAAAGTGGCTACACGCCGTTGATCATGTCGCGCATCCGCTCCTCGATCCCGATCTACGCGTTCTCCCCGCACCGCGAAACCCAGGCCCGCGCGGCCATGTTCCGTGGTGTGTACACCGTACCGTTCGACCCGGCTTCGTTGCCACCGCACGAAGTCAGCCAGGCGGCCATCGACGAGCTGATCAAGCGCGGCGTGGTGGAGAAAGGCGACTGGGTCATCCTGACCAAGGGCGACAGCTACAACACCATCGGCGGCACCAACGGCATGAAGATCCTGCACGTTGGCGACCCAATGGTCTGAGTGACACGCTGAAAAACAAAAGCCCCGCCATGTGAATGGCGGGGCTTTTTGCATTTAAAGGCCTGAGGATTTGTTGAATGAGAGGGCCTCATCGCGGCATGGGTATCTACACATCTTTTTATGGGTTGAGTTCTTTGGTTGTCGCGGGGGCGCGGGGTACATATCCGTTATTTGGGTAACGGCTGCTATGGGTTCCGCCCTTACGGCGGGTCACTTTTGGAAAAGAGCCCCAAAGTAACCAAAGGGCTCTTGCCCCACCACTCGGCACCTCGCCTAGGCTCGGTGTGCCCTCACTCCGGCTTTGGACCGTGGGCCGCCGCCATGGGCCATCCTTGGCCCATCGCGGCTAAACCGGCGTCCTGCCGGTTTACCCACGCTCCAAAGCCTGCGTTCGGCCAGCGTGGTTTAACGGGGCGCCTAAGATCAAGATCAAAAGCAAGAGCACGGCGGCCTAGTAGCCGACCTGAGTGGTTAAATCAAAAGCAAAACCGAGGCGGCCTGACAGCCGACCTGATCTTGGAAACTGAAACTCAATCAAATGTGGGAGCTGGCTTGCCTGCGATGGCATCAACTGGTTATGCCTGATACACCGAGGTGCCTGCATCGCAGGCAAGCCAGCTCCCACACAAAAAAGCAGAGCACTGCGGTGCTGGCAGCTAAACTCGGTCAAAATTGTGGGAGCGGGCTTGCTCGCGAAGGCGGTGTGGCAGTTACACATGAGCTGACTGACCCACCGCCTTCGCGAGCAAACCCGCTCCCACATTGGGATCTCATTACATCAGCTAGATAAGGTGGTGCTCTGCTTCTGCCCTGCTTTTGCTTCTACCACTCAGGTCGGCTACTAGGCCGCCGTGCTCTTGCTTTTGATCTTGATCTGAGGCGCCCCGTTAACCACGATGGCCGAACGCAGGCTTGAATCCGTGGGTAACCCGGCAGGACGCCGGGTTAGCCGCGATGGGCCAAGGATGGCCCATGGCGGCGGCCCCACGGATTCAAGCCGGAGTGAGGGCACACCGAGCCTAGGCGAGGTGCCGAGTGGTGGGGCAAGAGCCCTTTTGGTTACTTTTGGGGCTCCTTTCCAAAAGTGACCCGCTGTAAGAGCGGAACCCATAGCAGCCGTTACCGCAGCAACGGATATGTACTCAATCTACCTAAACCATCGCAGGCTAAAAGCAACACAAAAAGTTGCATAGATACCCATGGCTTGCCCGCGATGAGGTCCGCACCGTCAACGCACATTCATCGCCGAGCATTAAATGCCGACAACGCCGCTATCGCCTCCGGTGATTTCAGCCGCTGGACAAACAACGCCCCCTCCTCCTCAATCACCCGCCGCAACTGCTCCCGATCAACACCCCTCATCAATTGTTTGGTCACCTGCACCGCTGCGGGCGCCAACGTTTCAAAACGCTCAGCCACTTCCCGCGCCTTGGCTAAGGCCGCCTCACCACTGCCCAGTGCCTCGGTGGCAATGCCCCATGCCGCCGCCTGCTCGCCGGTAAAACCGTCCCCCAACAGCAACAGTTCAGCCGCTTTCGCATGCCCCAACAGCCGCGGCAGGATCAGGCTGGAACCAAACTCCGGGCACAATCCCAAGTTGACGAACGGCATGCGCAAGCGTGCATCGCGACTGATATAAACCAGGTCGCAATGCAGCAGCAGCGTTGTACCAATGCCAACGGCCGCACCGGCCACGGCGGCGATCACCGGTTTACGGCAATTGAGCAGGCTTTTCATAAAGTGGAACGGTGGGCTATCGAGGTCGCTGGGTGGTTGCTCGAGGAAGTCGGCAATGTCGTTGCCGGCAGTGAAGCAGTCGCTGCTGCCCTGGATCAACACAGCTCGGACGCCTTCGTCCGCATCAGCCTGCTCCAGCGCCTGGGCCAATTGCGTGTACATGGTCCGGGTCAGGGCGTTTTTCTTGTCGGGGCGGTTGAGCTGCAAGGTCAGCAGCCCGCGTTCACGTTGCAGCAGGATCGCGTCGGTCATGGTGAATCTCGCGGCTGTAGAATTCAGCGCTCAACCACGGGGCAAAAACACATCGGCCAGCAGTTGATTACGCGGCAAACCCGCCAGGAACAGGCGCTTGGAAAACGCCTCGACGCTGGCAGGGTGCCCGCAGAGTAAAGCCAGAGTTTGCCGCGAAACAAACCGCAGTTGCGCCAATGCCTGGGTTAACTCAGCCGCCGTCCACAGCTCCACGGTCAGGTTCGGGTGCTGCGCAGCCAACTGCGCCAGGGGCTCGGCCAAGTAATGCGCGTCGGCATCATGGGCCAGGTGAATCACGCGAATGGCGCCCTGGTGATCCTGGCGCAACGCCTCACGCAACACGCCCCATAACGGCCCAAGCCCCGTGCCAGAGGCCAGAAGCCAGAGCGGCCGCAATTGCCAATCGGGGTCATAGTGCAGCGCCCCGCCTCTCAACTCGCCCAGTCGCAGGCGGTCGCCCACTTGCAACTGACGGGCAATATCGCTGAATTCACCGGGTTGACGGCAATCGAGATGAAATTCCAGGAAGGTATCTTCCTGGGGCACGCTCGCCAACGAGTAGGGGCGTGCCACCTGCCCCGCCCACACCACCAAGTGCTGCCCGGCCCGGTAACGCAGGCCGCGTTCCGGTTGCAGACGCAGGCGCAGCACCGCCGCGCTCAACCAATCGACACCCACGACCTGAGCCGGCAAACCGTCACGCAACGGGTCAAACGTTTCGACCTGAAGATCCCCGCTGACCTGGCACTGGCAGGCCAAGCGCCAGCCGTCCTGACGTTGCGCCGGGCTCAGGGCGTCAGGTTGCTTGTCCTCGACCTCACCCAGGCAGCGCACCAGGCAGGCATGGCAACTGCCTGCCCGGCAACTGTAAGGCACGGCCACACCCGCCTGATTCAAGGCATCCAACAGGTTACTGCCGGTGGCTACCGACCAGTGGCGTTCGCCGACGTGCAGTTCAGGCATATAAGGTCTCAATCAGAAGGGCCGCGTACAGGAAATCATGCCCGACAGAGTTTGACCATAGTCGGGTGTATCGGCCACCGCGCCGGGTTATACTGCCGCGCCTTTTTAGCGTCGCGCCTGCACCATACGGCGTGCCTTGGAAAGGTGGACTCAGCCGACCGATGTACCCCACTGAGCCACCTTTATTGAATGTTCCCTTATAGAGGAGCGCGACTCATGACCGTGATCAAGCAAGACGACCTGATTCAGAGCGTTGCCGACGCCCTGCAATTCATTTCCTACTACCACCCCGTTGACTTCATCCAAGCGATGCACGAAGCCTACCTGCGCGAAGAGTCGCCGGCAGCCCGTGACTCCATCGCGCAGATCCTGATCAACTCGCGCATGTGCGCCACCGGCCATCGCCCGATCTGCCAGGACACCGGTATCGTTACCGTGTTCGTGCGCGTGGGCATGGATGTACGCTGGGACGGCGCCACCATGAGCCTGGACGACATGATCAACCAGGGCGTGCGCCAGGCTTACAACCTGCCGGAAAACGTCCTGCGTGCATCGATCCTCGCCGACCCGGCAGGCGCGCGCAAAAACACCAAGGACAACACCCCGGCCGTGATCCACTACTCCATCGTCCCGGGTAACACCGTGGAAGTGGACGTGGCGGCCAAGGGCGGCGGCTCCGAGAACAAGTCGAAAATGGCCATGCTCAACCCTTCCGACTCGATCGTCGACTGGGTGCTCAAGACCGTTCCGACCATGGGCGCCGGCTGGTGCCCACCGGGCATGCTCGGCATCGGTATCGGCGGCACCGCCGAGAAAGCCGCCGTGATGGCCAAGGAAGTGTTGATGGAATCCATCGACATTCACGAGCTGAAAAAGCGCGGCCCGTCCAACCGTATCGAAGAGATGCGCCTGGAGCTGTTCGAGAAGGTCAACCAACTGGGCATCGGCGCCCAGGGCCTGGGTGGCCTGACCACCGTGCTCGACGTGAAAATCATGGACTACCCGACCCACGCAGCCTCGCTGCCGGTGTGCATGATCCCCAACTGCGCCGCCACCCGTCACGCGCACTTCGTGCTCGACGGTTCGGGCCCTGCGTCGCTGGAAGCGCCATCGCTGGACGCCTACCCGGAAATCGTCTGGGAAGCCGGCCCGTCGGCCCGTCGCGTCAACCTCGACACCCTGACCCCGGAAGACGTGCAGAGCTGGAAGCCGGGCGAAACCGTGCTGCTCAACGGCAAGATGCTCACCGGTCGCGACGCGGCGCACAAGCGCATGGTCGAGATGCTGAACAAGGGCGAAACCCTGCCGGTGGACCTCAAGGGTCGCTTCATCTACTACGTCGGCCCGGTTGATCCAGTGCGCGAAGAAGTGGTTGGCCCGGCTGGCCCAACCACCGCCACGCGGATGGACAAGTTCACCCGCCAGATCCTCGAGCAAACCGGCCTGTTGGGCATGATCGGCAAATCCGAGCGCGGCCCGACTGCGATCGAAGCGATCAAAGACCACAAAGCCGTGTACCTGATGGCTGTGGGCGGCGCCGCTTACCTGGTGGCGCAAGCCATTAAGAAGTCGCGCGTGGTGGCTTTCGCCGAACTGGGCATGGAAGCGATCTACGAGTTCGACGTGAAAGACATGCCGGTCACCGTTGCGGTGGACAGCAAGGGCGAATCCGTCCATATCACCGGTCCTGCCATCTGGCAGAAAAAGATCAGTGAAAGCCTGGCGGTAGAAGTGCAGTAAACACTTCCCCCGCAAGGATAAAGGCGACTGTGGCCCCATGGCCCAGTCGCCTTTTTATGCAGGGTAATTTTGTAATGACGAACGCGGTCATGTGGGAGCTGGCTTGCCTGCGATGCAGGCACCTCGGTTTTTCAGTGAACCTGAGGTGATGCCATCGCAGGCAAGCCCGCTCCCACAACATCAACGTTGTGCATGCTATGGTGCTCACCCCTTACTGTGCCTGTTCATCACCGTATGATCGCGATCCCACGCCCCCTGCGCCTGACCTTCTACTCCCTGTTGATCATCGCCGGTGCGGTGCTGGCCGCTGCCTTGGCCACACGCCATGCCGAACGCCAAGCCTTGGTAGACGACGCCGCCCGCGCCAATCAACAGCTGGCGCTGTACGCCAACTCCCTGCACACCCTGATCGAACGCTACCGCGCCCTGCCCGCCGTACTGGCGCTGGACTCGGAAATGATCAACGCGTTGAAAGGCCCGTTGAGCGACACCACCCAAGACCTGCTCAACCGCAAACTGGAGCGCATCAACAGTGCTGCGCAGTCCTCCACCCTGGAGCTGATGGACCGCACCGGCCTGGCCGTGGCCGCCAGCAACTGGAACCTGCCGAGCAGTTATGTCGGGCACAACTACGCATTTCGCCCCTATTTCAGCCAGACCTTGAGCCAGGGCACCGGGCGTTTTTATGCGGTGGGCGTGACCACCGGGATCCCGGGTTACTTCCTCTCCAGTGCAATGGTCGATGAACATGAACAGTTCCTCGGCGCCATGGTCGTGAAGCTCGAATTCCCCGAACTTGAGCGCGAGTGGGCCCAGGGCAACGACCTGCTGCTGGTCAGCGATGCGCGCGGCATCGTGTTTATCGCCAACCAGCCAGGCTGGCGTTACCGCAACCTGCGCCCGCTGTCGGCCAGTGACCTCGCCGACCTCAAGGCCACACGCCAATACGACAAAAAACAATTGCAGCCGCTGGACACGCAAACGTTGCAGCGCTTTGACGAAAACAGCCACCTGATGCGCGTCAACGGCCCCGACGGCAGCGCCAATTACATCTGGGAATCGCTGCCGCTGAAGGCCGAAGGCTGGACCTTGCACCTGCTGCGCAAACCGCAGTTCGCCTTTGAAGACCAGCGCAATGCCGGCCTCGCCGCTGCCGGTTCCTGGCTGGCGCTGGTGTTCCTGGTGCTGTTCCTGACCCAACGCTGGCGCCTGGCCCGTTTGCGCCAACGCAGCCGCGAAGAACTTGAACGGCTTGTGGAGGAGCGCACCCAGGCGCTGCGTACGGCCCAGGATGGGTTGGTGCAATCGGCCAAACTGGCGGCATTGGGGCAGATGTCCGCCGCCCTCGCCCATGAGATCAACCAGCCACTGACCGCCCAACGCATGCAGTTGGCGACCCTGCGCCTGCTGCTGGACCACGGCCGTGTGGACGATGCCTACAAGGCCCTCACGCCGCTGGACGACATGCTCACGCGCATGGCCGCACTCACCGGCCACCTCAAGACCTTCGCGCGCAAAAGCCCCAGCGGCCTGCGCGAAAAGCTGGACCTGGCCACCGTGGTCGATCAATCCCTGCACTTGCTCGACGCGCGCCTGCGCGACGAAACCATCGGCGTGGTGCTGGACCTGACCCGCCCGGCCTGGGTGCGCGGCGATGCCATCCGCCTGGAACAGGTGCTGATCAACCTGCTGCGCAACGCCCTCGACGCGATGGCCGACAAGCCGCGCAAACGCCTGGAAATCCGCCTGCAGGCCGATCAGCAACTGTGGCAGTTGACCGTCAGCGATAGCGGCGGCGGGATTGCCGAGGAACACTTGAACAGCGTGTTCGACCCGTTTTTTACCACCAAACCCGTGGGCGACGGCCTCGGCCTTGGGCTGGCGGTGTCCTACGCTATCGTCCACGAACTGGGCGGGCGCTTGCTCGCCGGCAACCGTGGCGACGGCGCAGTATTTACCTTGACCTTGCCGATTGCGCTGGAGACGCCCGACCTATGTTGAACGCAGTGATTGTGGTCGATGACGAAGCCAGCATTCGCACGGCCGTCGAACAATGGTTGAGCCTGTCGGGGTTTGAGGTGCAGTTGTTCAGCCGCGCCGAAGAGTGCCTGGCGCAACTGCCCAAGGACTTTCCCGGAGTGATCTTGAGCGACGTGCGCATGCCCGGGCTCAGCGGCCTGGAGCTGCTGGCCGAAGTGCAACGCCGCGATGCCGACTTGCCAGTGATCTTGCTGACCGGCCACGGCGATGTGCCGATGGCGGTGGAAGCCATGCGCGACGGCGCCTACGACTTTCTGGAAAAACCCTTCAGCCCCGACGCCTTGCTCAACAGCCTGCGCCGCGCCTTGGACAAACGCGGGCTGATCCTGGAAAACCGTCGCTTGCATCAACAGGCCGACCATCGCGCGCAACTGGAATCCAGCCTGCTGGGCGTGTCCCGCGGTTTGCAGAATTTGCGCCGCCAGGTGCTCGACTTGGCCAGTTTGCCGGTCAATGTGTTGATCCGTGGCGAGACCGGCAGTGGTAAAGAGCTAGTCGCGCGCTGCCTGCATGATTTCGGCCCGCGCGCGAAAAAGCCATTTGTAGCGCTCAACTGCGCCGCCATCCCCGAGCAACTGTTTGAGGCCGAATTGTTCGGCCACGAAAGTGGCGCGTTCACCGGCGCCCAGGGCAAGCGCATCGGCAAATTGGAATACGCCCACGGCGGCACGCTGTTCCTGGATGAAATCGAAAGCATGCCCTTGGCGCAGCAAGTGAAACTGCTGCGTGTGTTGCAGGAGCAAAAGCTGGAGCGGTTGGGCTCGAACCAAAGCATTCACGTGGACCTGCGCATCATCGCTGCCACCAAGCCGGACCTGCTGGAAGAGGCCCGCGCCGGAAGGTTTCGCGAGGATTTGGCGTATCGCTTGAACGTCGCGCAACTGCGCCTGCCGCCGTTGCGCGAACGCCGCGAAGATATTCCGCTGCTGTTCGACCACTTTGCCCACAGCGCCGCCGAGCGGCTGGGGCGTAGCGCCGAACCCTTGAGCGGCGCGCAACTGGGGCGGCTGCTCAGCCATGATTGGCCGGGCAACGTGCGTGAGCTGGCTAACGTTGCCGAACGCCAAGTGCTGGGCCTGGGTGAGCCGGAGCCGGAAGGTATCGAGGCGGGGCAATCGTTGGCGGCGCAGCAGGAGGCCTTTGAAGCGCACTGCCTGAAAGCGGCGCTGGTTCGGCATAAGGGTGATATCAAGGCGGTGTTGGCCGAGTTGCAACTGCCGCGGCGAACCTTCAATGAAAAGATGCAGCGCCATGGGTTGGTGCGGGATACGTTTCTGTAGGCCGGTTTTTGTGTTGTTTTCACAGACGCCATCGCAGGCAAGCCAGCTCCCACATTTTGATTTGTGAACACATTCAACTGTGGGAGCTGGCTTGCCTGCGATGAGGCCAGTAGCCATAAGCGGATTTCCGCTCATCACCCTCAAACCATCAGCGACTTTCCGCTCAAAAATATTCTGAAACCCTTCTAAACCGGGCCTTCATCTACTTGGCACAGCTCCTGCTATAGCCGAACCAGGCAGCGCTCGCGCCGCTCCACAAAAACAATTAGATGAAGGATCCTTCAATGGATAACTCCAACACCTTGCCTCTGGGGTCGGTGGCTGCGCCGGCAAAAGAACGCACGACGTCCAGCCGGATCAAATCGATCTTCAGCGGCTCCGTCGGCAACATGGTCGAGTGGTATGACTGGTACGTCTACGCCGCCTTCTCGCTGTACTTCGCCAAAGCCTTCTTCCCCGCCGGCTCCTCAACCGCCCAGTTGATGAACACCGCCGCCATCTTCGCCGTGGGTTTCATCATGCGCCCGATCGGTGGCTGGCTGATGGGCCTCTACGCTGACTACAAGGGCCGCAAGGCCGCGCTGATGGCCTCGGTATTGCTGATGTGCTTCGGCTCGCTGCTGATCGCGTTGACCCCGGGTTACGACACCATCGGCATCGGCGCACCGATCCTGCTGGTGTTCGCACGCCTGCTGCAAGGCCTGTCGGTCGGCGGCGAGTACGGCACCTCGGCCACCTACTTGAGTGAAATGGCGACCAAGGAACGTCGCGGTTTCTTCTCCAGCTTCCAGTACGTGACCCTGATCTCCGGCCAACTCATCGCCCTGGCCGTATTGATCGTGCTGCAACAAACCCTGACCACCGAGCAGCTGTATGCCTGGGGCTGGCGCATCCCGTTCGCCATCGGCGCGCTGTGCGCAGTGGTCGCGCTGTTCCTGCGTCGTGGCATGGAAGAAACCGAGTCGTTCACCAAAAAGGAAAAAGCCAAGGAAAGCGCGATGCGCACCTTGATGCGCCACCCCAAGGAAGTGTTGACGGTGGTCGGCCTGACCATGGGCGGCACCCTGGCGTTCTACACCTACACCACTTACATGCAGAAATACCTGGTGAACACCGTCGGCATGAGCATCTCCGACTCCACCACCATTTCAGCCGCCACGCTGTTTCTGTTCATGTGCCTGCAACCCCTGGTCGGCGGGCTCTCCGACAAAGTCGGCCGTCGCCCGATCCTGATCGCCTTCGGCATACTCGGTACGCTGTTCACCGTGCCAATTCTCACCACCCTGCACACCATCCAAAGCTGGTGGGGCGCGTTCTTCCTGATCATGGCGGCGCTGATCATCGTCAGCGGCTACACCTCGATCAACGCGGTGGTGAAAGCCGAGCTGTTCCCTACGGAAATTCGCGCCCTGGGCGTGGGCCTGCCGTATGCGCTGACCGTGTCGATCTTCGGCGGTACCGCTGAATACATCGCACTGTGGTTCAAGAGCATTGGCATGGAAACCGGTTACTACTGGTATGTAACGGCATGTATTGCGGTGTCGCTGGTGGTTTACGTGACCATGAAGGACACGCGCAAGCACTCGCGGATTACTACGGACTAAAGGTTTATCGCGCTAAAACATGTGGGAGCTGGCTTGCCTGCGATAGCATCACCTCGGTCTACCTGATAAACCAAGGTACCTGCATCGCGGGCAAGTCGAAGCGTCGAACCGCCGGCTCCCACATAAGCCCGCTCCCACATTTTGAATCAGGACACGTCCGCTAATGCGGCGCGCCCATACCGACGCTGCGCATACGACGCGCCGGCAATCATCACTACCAATACGCCCGCCAACACCGCCGATGAACCAATGGTGCCGAAATCCAGCCCGCCCTTTTCATGGGGCTTGGTGAGGAAATCGCCCAGGGTCGCGCCAAACGGTCGCGTCAGCACAAACGCCACCCAGAACAACAGCACCGACGACAGTTGAGTGAAGTATTTGAGTGCCACCACCACCGCAATGGCCGAGCCGATCAGCAAGGCGCCGCCAGCAAAGCCCAGCCCGGAATCGTCCGCCAGGAAGTCGCCCAACGCGGTGCCCAAGGTGTTGGAGAACAGAATCGCCATCCAGTAAAACAACTCACCCCGCAAGGTCTGCACCTTGTTCACATTCAGCGAATCGCCGCTGAGGTGCCACACGGCAAAGATGATCATCAGGATCACGATCAGGATCATCGACCCCGTGGCATACCCCAGGCCCAGCGTACGGTCCATAAAGTCCGACATCGTGGTGCCGGCCGTGCTGGTGGACAAAATCACGATCCAGTACAGCACCGGGTTGTAGGTTTTCGACCAGAGTTGCGTCACCAGGGTGACGAGAAACACGCTGATCAGGATCATCGAGCTGATGGCGTAGCCAACGTTCAGGGTCATCGACAACAAATCCCCGGCGGTTTCGCCCAGGGTAGTTGCGCAGATTTTCATGACCCAGAACGCCAGGGTGATCTGAGGAAGTTTGTTCATGATGCGCAAGGCTCCGAAGCTCAGTCTTTCATTGGGCCGACTTATAGGGGGTATCGACCTGGCGCGCAGACTGAACCGGACGCTGTGAAAAATAGGTGGGCAATCAATGAAAATTCCATCCAGCCAATGGAATTTCGCCGCTATGGATTGCACTATGGCTACCTCCCAGAACCCCGCAGCAGGAACCCCGGCCCATGTCTGACGATATCCATTTCTACGAGCCCGCCAACGGCCACGGCCTGCCCCACGACCCGTTCAACGCCATCGTCGGCCCTCGGCCGATCGGCTGGATTTCCTCCCACGACCGCGAAGGCCGCCTGAACCTGGCGCCCTACAGTTTCTTCAATGCGTTCAACTACATTCCACCGATCATTGGGTTTTCCAGCGTCGGGCGCAAAGACAGCCTGAACAATATCGAGCAGACCGGCGAGTTTGTGTGGAACCTGGCCACCCGCCCACTGGCCGAGCAGATGAACCAGAGTTGCGCGGCGGTATCGCCGGATGTGAATGAGTTCGAGCTGTCCGGCCTGACGCCGGTGGCGTCGAAAATCGTCGGCGTGCCGCGCGTGGGCGAAAGCCCGGTGTCGTTCGAGTGCAAGGTGACGCAGATCATTCAGCTGCAGCGCGCCGACAAAGAGTTGGTACCGAGCTGGCTGGTACTGGGCGAAGTGGTCGCGGTGCACATTGCCAAGTGGCTGCTTAAGGATGGGGTCTACGACACCGCCGCCGCGGAGCCGATCTTGCGCGGTGGTGGGCCGGCGGATTACTTCCAGTTGGGGCCGGAGGCGTTGTTCAAGATGTATCGTCCTCGCTGATTGGAATACTTCCCAACAGACACAACAGACCAGTGTGGGAGCCGGGCTTGCCCGCGATAGCGGCGTGTCGGCCACCCAATGAGTCGACCATTACGCCCTCATCGCGGGCAAGCCCGGCTCCCACATTTAATCTATGTTGATCAGCAGAAAGGGCGTTAGCTGGCGGCAGTTGCCCAGGTCAGTTGACCCTCTTCGTCCACATCGATCAACCGCTCTAATTGCACGGTAGCCGCATCATCAGCGTCGGAGGCGGTCTTGAACGTCTGCCCATCAAGGATCTTGTGAAAACGCGGTGCGCCCATGCCATCCAGTGCCTTTACGGCGATGGCAGCGCTGTAGCCACCCGCCTCTTCACGTACCAAGGCGGAAACAGCTTCGTGGTGGGCAAATTGTTTACGTGCCATGTTGCAGGTCCTGGCCAATGGGTAAGTCGGCCATTCTAAAGCACTAGCCGGCCAGTTGCAGGTACTCGCCATAGGCATGCGCAGCGGATGCATCGGTAAAGGTCTGGAAGTCCATGCTGCGCAACACCCTGTCGTTCAACAGCTCGGTAAAGATCATCAGGGCGGGAGAATTGAAGTAGGCGCTCATCGCCTGCTCGCTGCTCCAGAAGCCCGAAACCAGCCATACATCGGGGTCGACCTGTGAGTGCTGCAACGAGAATTGCAGGCAACCCTGAGCCTGACGGCCCGGTTCGATCAAACTGCTCAAGCGTGCACCGAGTTCGGTGCTGCACCCGGTACGGGCGCGGATAAAGGCCATATGGCTCGCGGGAATGGGGGTGGACATGTTCAACTCTCCCGTTGAGAAGTGATGCTCGGCAAGCACTGTGAGGGCGTGTTGCCACAGGATCAAAGATAACGGCGCGGGTGTGGGTGCGGTTAGTCAATTCCTGCCGGCTTATTGCACAATCCTGCGAGAAGCGCAGGCAAGACGTAGGGCCCCTGAGGTTTATTCCAGGCTCATGCTCAGTGTTTCAGGGAGATGATAGGCCCGGCACTTGCCTGATTCGCAACTTATCGCAGGATCAGGCAAGGATTGTGCAGAATCGACGTAACACCTTTTCAAACACCGCCGCTAAGCTTGGCCCATCAAAGAAGTGTGTAGAGGACGCCCCAATGCCGTCGCCGGAACATAAGTCCATTCCCCTCGATGCCGAGACGGAAAAACAGCGCGCCGAACTGGCCAGCATCGTGCATCGGCATACCTGGGAAGACGGCTCCTACGGCACCGCAATCACCTCACTGTTCCTCAACCGCCATAACACGCCACGCGACTTCATGCCGGTGCTGGTGGAGCCCGCGCTGTGCATCCTCGCCAGCGGCAGCAAGGAAGTGCGCCTGGCCGACGAAATCTTTGCCTACGACCCGCTTAACTATTTGGTGTTCTCGGTCGCCATGCCGGTGGCCGGGCGGATCATCGACGCCACCCCCGAAGACCCGAACCTGTCGGTGCGCATCAACATCGACCCCGCGCAGCTGACGGCGCTGATCGCCGAGGCCGGCCCGATGGGCGTGCCCTCGCGCCCGACATCGCGCGGCATGTACGTCGATTGCATCGACTCCCAACTGCTCGACGCGGTGCTGCGCCTGGCGCGCCTGCTGGACAGCCCCAAAGACATCACGATGCTCGCGCCGTTGATCAACCGCGAGATTCTTTATCGTTTGCTGCGTGGGCCGCAGGGCTATCGGCTGTATGAAATCGCCGTGGCCAACAGTCAGAGCCATCGCGTGAGCCAGGCGATCAAGTGGTTGAACAGCAACTATGAACAACCGCTGCGCATTGATGACCTGGCCAAGGAAGTGAACCTCAGCGTCTCGACCTTGCACCACCGCTTCAAGGCGATCACCGCCATGAGCCCGCTGCAATACCAGAAGCAGTTGCGCTTGCAGGAGGCGCGGCGGCTGATGATTGCCGAAGGCCTGGAGGCTTCGGCGGCGGGGTATCGGGTGGGGTATGAAAGCCCGTCGCAGTTCAGCCGGGAGTACAGCCGGTTGTTTGGGGCGCCGCCGCTGCGGGATCTGGCCAGACTGCGCCAAAGTATCTGACTCAGCGCAGCTCCCACATTTGATCCTCGGTGTTCTTTAGTCCAGGGTCCGGGGCAACCGCAGCGTCACTCGCAAACCACCCTCACGCAGGTTCTGCAAACTCACTTCACCACCATGGCTGTGGGCAATGTTGCGCGCAATGCCCAACCCCAACCCATAACCCTGCTGCTGCCCAGCCAACCGAAAGTGCGGCTCAAAGACTTGCTCCAGCCGCTGCTCCGGTACGCCAGGCCCTTCGTCATCCACGTGCAGGATAAATTCCGCGCCATCGTCTTCGATGTGCAAATGCGCGTTCTGCCCATACTTCAACGCGTTGTCGATCAGGTTACCGATGCAACGCTTGAGCGCCAGCGGCTTGCCCGCATACGGCGCCAATGCTCGACCGTCCTGAGTGATGCGGCCATTACCATTGGGCGCCAGGTACGGTTCCACCAGGCAGTCAAGCACGTGATTGAGGTCGACCGGCTCGATGTTTTCGTGGATGTCGGTGTCTTTCACGCATTGCAGCGCGCCCTTCACCAGCAACTCCAGTTCATCCAGATCGCGGCCGAATTTGGTTTGCAGGTTCTCGTCTTCGAGCAGTTCCACGCGCAGGCGCAGGCGGGTAATCGGTGTGCGCAAGTCGTGGGAAATCGCGCTGAACAATTGGCTGCGCTCGGTCAAGTAACGGCTGATGCGCTCGCGCATGGCATTGAACGCACGGCCCACTTCCACCACTTCACTGCCGCCGCCTTCGGCCACCGGCTCCACGTCCGCGCCGAGTGACATATCCCGCGCCGCCAGCGCCAGGCGCTTGAGTGGCCGGCTCTGCCAGTGCACCAACAGGCCAATAAACAGTAACAGGAAGCCGCTGGTCAGCACGATGAACCACACCTGTTGCGACGGCAGGCCTTGTTCTTCAAGGCTGGTGTAGGGCTCGGGCAACAGTGAGGCGATGTACAGCCATTCGCCCGGCGCCAGCTGGATCTGGGTGACCAGCACCGGCGGGTTCACCGGCTCCAGGGTCAGCGCGTAATGCGCCCAGGAGCGCGGCAGTTCATCGAGTTTCAAGCCGGCGTTGAAAATACGCAGGTCCTCGGCACTGACGAACTCCACCGAGATATGCACATCGCCGCCCAGGGTCTGGCGCAACACTTCGTCTACCGCTTGCAGCACCGCCTGTTTGCGCGGGGTCTGCGGCAATATCTGCATATCCAAAGGTCGGTCGTTGAGGGTCACCACAAAACGCGTGCCGCCCATGCTGCGCAACTGATCCAGCACCAGCGGGCGATAGGCCACGGGCAGCGAACGGAAATAACTCACGCTGGCCGTCATCGAGTGCGCCAAGCTGCGGGCGCTGGTGACCAGGCCTTCGAGCTGGGTGGCACGCAATTGCGAGACCCAGATCACGCTGGACAGCGCCTGGGCGAACAGCACCGCGAGCAAGGTCAGCAGGAGCATGCGCCCCAGCAGCGAGCGCGGCACTGGAAAACGGCGGCGTTCGGTCACATGCTCAGTGGGCATTGCCGGCAACCACGCTGGCTGCCAACTGATAACCGCTGCCACGCACGGTGCGGATCAGCCGTGGCGGTTTTTCGGTATCGCGCAGGCGTTGGCGCAGGCGGCTGACGGCCATGTCGACGATGCGGTCCAGCGGCATCAGGTCGCGGCCACGGGTGGCGTTGCCGATGGTGTCGCGGTCGAGAATTTGTTGAGGGTGGTCGAGAAACAATTTGAGCAGGGCAAAGTCGGCGCCGGAGAGAATCACCTCTTCGCCGTCGACGTGAAACAAACGATGGCTGACCATGTCCAGGCGCCATTCATCAAACACCCACACATCGCCACCGCTGCCGCGCTCCTGGCCGAACTGGGCACGGCGCAACAGGGCTTTGATTCGCGCTTGCAGCTCGCGAGGGCTGAACGGCTTGCCGATGTAGTCGTCGGCACCCAGCTCCAGGCCGATCACGCGGTCGGTTTCGTCGGAGCTTGCGGTGAGCATGATGATCGGCACCTGCGCCTGGCGCGGGTGCTGGCGAATCCAGCGGCAGAGGCTGAAACCGTCTTCGTCGGGCAACATCACATCGAGGATGACCAGGTCGCACGGCGCCTCGTTCATCGCCTGGCGGAACCCCGCGCCATCCGGCACGCCACGCACCTGGAAGCCGGCGCGACTGAGGTAGGTTTGCAGCAATTCGCGGATTTCCTGGTCGTCGTCGACGAGGAGAATCGATTTACTGATTACGCTCACGGGGTCCTCCTTGTTGTTATGGCCAAGCTTAAGTCATTTGTTGCCCTGGAGGCCCTATCGTGGGCAAGCCCGCTCCCACATTTGAAATACATTTTTCAGCACGAATGCATTCCCCTGTGGGAGCTGGCTTGCCTGCGATAGCGCCCTCATGGCCTACGCAAAAGCCTGCTCCAGTGCAACTCCAGCCCCGGTCAACCCGGAATACGGCGCGGTCACCAACCACACCGGAATGCCTTTGAAGTAGTCGCTCATGCAGCCCTTGTCGCCGAAACTCTTGGCAAAACCGCTGTTGATAAAGAAGTCGGCGAACCGTGGAATCACCCCGCCCACGATGTACACGCCACCGCGCCCACCGGTGGTCAGCACGTTGTTCCCCGCTACGCGGCCCAGCCAAACGCTGAACTGGTTTAACACTTCCATCGCCACCGGGTCGCCGGCCAGGCCGGCTGCCGTAATGGCTTCGGGCGTGTCCAGCACCGGTGTATGCCCGTCAACCGCACAAATGGCGCGGTACACGCGCGGCAAGCCGCCACCGCTCAAGGCCGTTTCGGCGCTGACGTGGCCGATCTCAGCGTAGATGTGCTGCCACAGCTGGGTTTCACGCGGGCTGCTCAGCGGCAGGTCGACATGCCCGCCCTCCCCCGGCAACGCAGCGAAGCGCCCGCCCCCCAAATCCAACAAGGTGCCGACACCCAGGCCGGTGCCCGGGCCGATCACCACGGCAGGGCGCAACGGTTCCGGCGTGCCTTCGCACACCACGCGAAATTCGTCGGGCTTGAGGCGGGTCATGCCCAGGGCCATGGCCGAGAAGTCATTGATCAGCAGCAGCTCATCGACCTGCAAGGTTTTGCAGAATGCAGTTTTGCTCAGGCGCCAGTGATTGTTGGTGAATTTAAATTCATCGCCACTCACAGGCCCCGCGACTGACAGGCACACCGCGCCGATGGCGCCGATTTCCAGGCCTTCTTCCTTGAGGTAGACCTTGATGGCCTCCTCAGGGCTGTGGTGATCCGCCGTGGCGTGCACGCGGATCGAATGCAGCGCCTGATCCTGCCACAACGCAAAACGGGCGTTGGTACCCCCGATGTCACCGACCAGCGCTAGCTTCACTTAAGCGTCTCCAAGGCAGAGGTAAAGGCGCTGGCGCCCTGCTCTGCGGAGCTTGCGGCCAAGCGCATAAATGCAAACAGCTCACGCCCCGCCCCCACGTTATTGCCCAACAGGCCCGTGGCAGGCGTGCGCGCTGCAAATTCTTCGGCGTCCACCTTAAGCTCCAAGGTGCCCTTCACGCCATCCACGCGAATGATATCGCCATCTTTGACCCGCGCCAGCGGCCCGCCGCTCTGAGCTTCGGGGTTGACGTGAATCGCGGCGGGGATCTTACCCGACGCGCCGGACATACGCCCGTCTGTCACCAACGCCACTTTGAAGCCACGGTCCTGCAACACACCGAGGAACGGCGTCATTTTGTGCAGTTCCGGCATGCCATTGGAGCGCGGGCCCTGGAAGCGCATCACCGCGACAAAGTCTTTTTCCAGCTGGCCAGCCTTGAACGCATCGGCCAGATCCTGTTGATCCTGGAACACCACAGCCGGTGCTTCGACGATCTGGTGCTCTGGCGCCACGGCCGAGACTTTCATCACGCCCCGGCCGAGGTTGCCCTCCATCACGCGCAGGCCGCCTTCCGCCGAGAACGCACGGGCCACGGGACGCAGGATGGTTTCGTCGAGGCTTTCGATCGGGCCTTCGCGCCAGATCAGCTCGCCGTCGACCAGGAACGGCTCCTGGGTGTAACGGCTTAGGCCCTTGCCCGCCACGGTGTTGACGTCTTCGTGGAGCAAACCGGCTTCAAGCAGTTCACGGATCAGGAACGACATGCCGCCCGCTGCCTGGAAGTGGTTGATGTCGGCCTTGCCGTTCGGATACACGTGGGACAGGGTCGGCACCACCTCGGAGAGGTCGGCCATGTCCTGCCAGGTGAGGATGATGCCCGCCGACATGGCGATGGCCGGCATGTGCAGGGTGTGGTTGGTGGAACCGCCGGTGGCGTTGAGCGCGACGATGGAGTTGACGATGGATTTTTCGTCGACGATCTCGCCGATCGGCGTGAAGTTGCCGTTGGCCTTGGTCAGGCGCGTGACCTGATGCGCAGCTTCGCGGGTCAGCGCATCACGCAGCGGCGTGTACGGGTTGACGAACGAGGCGCCCGGCAAGTGCAGGCCCATCACTTCCATCAGCAACTGGTTGGTGTTGGCGGTGCCGTAGAAGGTGCAGGTGCCAGGGCTGTGGTAGGACTTCATCTCCGACTCCAGCAGCTCCTCGCGGGTGGCCTTGCCTTCGGCGTAGCGCTGGCGCACGTCGGCCTTCTGCTTGTTGGAGATGCCCGACGGCATTGGGCCGCCCGGTACAAAGACCATCGGCAGGTGGCCGTAACGCAATGCGCCCATCATCAGGCCCGGGACGATCTTGTCGCAGATGCCCAGCATCAGCGCGGCATCGAACATGTTGTGGGACAGCGCTACCGCCGTGGACATGGCGATGACTTCACGGCTGAGCAGGCTCAGCTCCATGCCGGGCTCGCCCTGGGTCACGCCGTCGCACATGGCAGGCGTGCCGCCGGCGAACTGGCCGACCGAGCCGACTTCGCGCAGGGCGGTCTTGATCTGTTCAGGGAAATGTTCGTACGGCTGGTGCGCCGAGAGCATGTCGTTATATGACGAAACAATTGCCACGTTGGCGGCATTCATCATTCGCAGGCTATTTTTATCTTCAGTGCCGCAACCGGCCACGCCGTGGGCGAAGTTGGCGCATTGCAGCTTGCCGCGCATCGGGCCGTCGCTGGCTGCGCCGCGAATGAGCGCAAGGTAAGCCTCGCGGGTTGCACGACTGCGGGCGATAAGCCGTTCGGTGACCTCAATAACGCGGGGATGCATGTATAGAACTCCAGGCTAACGGATGTGGCGACCTGAGAGTCTATGCTGGTCAAACGCCCGCCGCGAAGAGGTTGGCAGGGTGTTACTTGACCAATCGGACCAGTTGATTCAGGTCACTCGTTGTAGATTGAACAAAATATTGCCACTAAAAAGGCTTGTTTTCTATTTTTATGCGAATAATCTTGTAATTCTTACAACAAATCGACGACAGGCACTTTCCAATGACTCTTCGTATCGCAATCAATGGTTTTGGCCGTATAGGCCGCAATGTCCTGCGCGCACTGTATACCCAAGGCTACCGCCAGGATTTGCAGATCGTCGCCATCAATGACCTGGGCGACAGTTCGATCAACGCCCACCTGCTCAAATACGACACCGTACATGGCACATTCGAAGCAGAGGTTGCCCACGATCAGGAAAGCCTGACCGTCAATGGTGACCGGATTGCCGTCAGTGCCATTCGTAACCCAGCCGACCTGCCGTGGGCTGCGCACAAAATCGACGTGGTGTTCGAATGCACCGGTCTGTTCACCGACCGTGACAAAGCTGCCGCCCATATTAGCGCCGGCGCGCGCAAGGTGATCATCTCGGCCCCGGCCAAAGGCGCCGATGCCACCGTGGTTTACGGTGTGAACCATGACATTTTGCGTCAATCCCACCAGATCATCTCCAACGCATCCTGCACCACCAACTGCCTGGCGCCTGTGGCTCAGGTGCTGCACCGCGAGCTGGGCATTGAAAGCGGCCTGATGACCACCATTCACGCCTACACCAACGACCAGAACCTGACTGACGTCTACCACACCGACCCGTACCGCGCGCGCTCGGCCACCCAGAACATGATCCCGAGCAAGACCGGCGCCGCTGAAGCAGTGGGCCTGGTGCTGCCGGAACTGGCGGGCAAGCTGACCGGCATGGCGGTGCGTGTACCGGTGATCAACGTGTCGCTGGTTGACCTGACCGTGCAGCTGAAAAAAGAAGCCACGGCCGAGCAGGTCAACGCACTGCTCAAGGAAGCCAGTCAGCACTCGACAATCCTCGGCTACAACACCCTGCCGCTGGTTTCCAGTGACTTCAACCATAACCCGCTGTCGTCGATTTTCGATGCCAATCACACCAAGGTCAGCGGTAAATTGCTGAAAGTGCTGGCTTGGTACGACAACGAGTGGGGCTTCTCCAACCGGATGCTGGATAACTGCTTGGCGCTGTGTAACGCCGAGTAATTGGCCAATGCAGATCCCCTGTGGGAGCTGGCTTGCCTGCGATAGCATCGCCTCGGTGTGATTGAAATACCGAGGTGTCTGCATCGCGGGCAAGCCCGGCTCCCACAGGGTTCTTCGCCCCCTCTCAACGTGCCACTTGCCATTTGGGTTGATGATAAGCATTATCATTAACTGCAAATCGATCTGGTAGCACTGTGAGCCAATCTCGCTTCAACCATGTCTTTCTCACCCAACGGGTGATTCTGCTACGTACCTTGCAGCGGATGGTGAATAACCCCAGCACTGCCGAGGACCTGTTGCAGGAAACCTACCTGCGCGTCACCCGGGCCCTCAGCGAGCGGCCGATCGACCACCTCGAACCCTTCGTCTACCAGACGGCGCGCAACCTGGCGCTGGACCACCTGCGCTCGCGCAAAATCCAGGCGCGCACGTTGCAGGAAGATGTACCTCTGAACGTGCTGCAAAGCGTCGCCGCCCCTATCAGCACGCCCGAAGACGCGACCCAGGCCGAGCAATTGCTCGAACACCTGAGTGTCAGCCTCGGCCAGTTGAGCGCCCGTCAACAGCAGATTTTCATCCTCAGCCGCCTGCACGGTTGCAGCTACCAGGAGATTGCCGACCAGTTGCAAGTGTCCTTGAGCACCGTGCAAAAGGAACTGAAATTGATCATGGCCATCTGTGTAGGTGTGGCCGAACGGCTGGATCAGCCTTAAGCTGCACCTGACAGAGGTATCGATCCAGGCTGTAGGAAAGATGAATAGAACGTGGCGAAGACCCGAGGAACACCGTGACGGACCCGAATAAACTGCGCCCCCATGAGCTGGCTCATGAGGTGTTGCAAGACACGGTTATGGACCAGGCCCTCGACTGGCTGATCGCCTTGCAGTGCCCGCAACCCGGGCAACAGGCCGAGTTCGACGCCTGGCTGGCCAGCGACCCGGCGCATCTGTACGCCTTCAACAAAGCCCAGGCTGCTTGGGGCGGCGCGCCGGTACACAGCGCCGCCGTGGCCTTGGCGGCGCCGCGTAAACCGAGCACCTGGCGCCGGATCAAACCGCATTGGAAACCCTTGGCCACCGCCGCCGTGCTGCTGATCGGCCTGTTCAGCTTCAGCAACCTGCCCGTGCGCCTGCAAGCCGACCATCTCACGGTGGTCGGCGAACGTCAGCGCGTGCAGTTGGACGATGGCGCTAAAGTGTTGCTGAATACCAACTCGGCATTTTCCAGCAGCATCAAGGACCACCAGCGCATCGCTCGCCTGTACCAGGGCGAGGCGTTTTTCGAAATTGCGCCCAACCGCGGTCTGCCGCTTGAGATCGATGCCGGCCCGGTGCGCGCCAGCGTGCGCGACACTGACTTCGCCGTGCGCTACCTCAACGGCGAGGCGCAAGTGCAGGTGCAGCGCGGTGACGTCGACCTGAGCAACACCTTCGACGATGCACGCGTGCGCCTGCGCGCCGGTGAGAGCATCCGTATCGGCCCCAAAGGCTTTGGCCAGCCCGCCAAGCTGGACGTGAGCAAGGACCTGGCCTGGGTCCAGGGCCGGCTGGTGTTCGAAAATTGCCCGATGAGCGAAGTGCTTGCCGAATTGCGCCGCTACTACCCGGGCTGGATCGTCAACACCAATGACAAGCTCGCCAGCACCGCCGTCACCGGCAACTACCGCCTCGACCAGCCCCTGGACGTGGTGCGCTCGCTGGCGCACATCACCTCGGCCAATCTCTCGGAATACCCGGCGCTGGTCATCTTGAACTAAATGAGAATTATTTTTACTCGAAGGTAACCGGCGGTACGTCTCGTTATAGCCAATGCAACTGATTCCTATTTGATTCGGTTCGCAACTATAAGATTCGTACCTCCGGAGCGCTCTCGATGTCCTCTCGTTTCAACCGCCGGTCTTCTTCGCCCGTCCTGTCCTTGCTGACCGCCGCGATCCTGTTGGCCAGCGCGCCCGTGATGGCCGCCACCGCCACCGCTGCCGAGCCGGTCGCCCGCAGCCACGGCAACTACACCTTCAGCATCGAGCAGCAGCCGCTGGTATCAGCACTTAATGCATTTACTGCGGTGACCGGCTGGCAAGTCGGCTTGCCGGCGGAGCTGGGCCAGGGTGTGTCGTCCCCTGGCGTACGCGGCCCACTGTCAGCGGAAAAAGCCCTGGACCGGCTGTTGGTGGGGACCAACCTGAACTACCGCAAACTGGGCAATAACAACATCGTGCTGGAAAAACGCGCAGCCGGCAGCGTGCTCAACCTGCAACAGGTGACCATCAGCGCCACGCGTAACGAGCAGGACGTCAACAGTGTGCCGAGCACCGTCAGCGTGCACGACCGCGAAGAGCTGGACCGTCAGAACGTAAATACCATTCGCGAACTGGTGCGCTACGAACCCGGCGTGTCCGTCGGTGGCGCCGGCACCCGCGCCGGCAACGCGGGCTACAACATTCGCGGCATCGACGGCGACCGCATCCTCACCCAGGTGGATGGCGTGGAAGTGCCGGACAACTTCTTCAACGGCCCTTACGCCAAGACCCGCCGCAACTACGTCGACCCGGAAATCGTCAAGCGCGTGGAAATCCTGCGCGGCCCGGCCTCGGCCCTGTATGGCAGCAGCGCCATCGGCGGCGCAGTGAGTTACTTCACCCTCGACCCGGATGACATCATCAAGCCCGGCCAGGACGTCGGCGCCCGCCTGAAAACCGGCTACAGCTCCGCCGATGAAAGCTGGCTGACCTCCGGCACCGTCGCCGGCCGTGTGCAGGACGTCGACGGTTTGCTGCACCTGAGCCAGCGCAACGGCCACGAAATGGAGTCCTACGATGGCAACAACGCCACCGGCCTGGCCCGCACCGGCGCCAACCCGGAAGATGCGCGCACCACCAATATCCTCGCCAAGTTGGGCTGGAATTACGGCGATGACAACCGACTGGGCCTGACGTACGAGAAGTTCAAGGATGATCGCGACGCAAACCTGAAAAACGCCGTGGGCGGCCCGTTTATCGGTGGTCGGGGGATGAATCTGTACCGCGCCCGCTCGGGCAACGACACCATCACCCGTGAACGCTTCGGCCTGGAAAACACCTTCGCCCTCGAATCACCGATGGCCGATCGCATCAAAACCAGCCTCAATTACCAGATCGCCAAGACCGACCAGACCACCGCTGAGATCTACCAGGCCGGTCGTCGCGTGTTGCGCACCCGTGACACGCTTTACGAAGAAAAACAGTGGGTCTTCGACGCCCAACTGGACAAGGCTTTCAGCCTCGGTGAAACCGATCACCACGTCACCTACGGCACCACACTCAAGCAGCAGAAAGTCACCGGCTCCCGCGAAGGTTCAGCCTCCTGCCTCGCCGTCGGTTCGGGTTGCACGGCCATCGGCGCGCCCAGCCCCTCCGCCGGCGACAGTGTAAAAAAGGCCAGTGACTTCCCGGACCCGACCATCAACACCTACTCGCTGTTCGCACAGGACCAGATCAGCTGGGACAAATGGACTTTCCTGCCTGCTGTGCGCTACGATTACACCCAGCTCAAGCCGAAGCTGACCCAGGAATTCCTCAACACCGTCAACCCGACCGGCAAGGACCCGGTCAGCGACAAGGAAAAAATCTGGCACCGTGTGACGCCCAAGTTCGGCCTGACCTACGCGCTGACCGATCAATACACCTGGTTCGGTCAATACGCCGAGGGTTTCCGCACCCCGTCAGCCAAGGCGCTGTACGGACGCTTTGAAAACCTCAACCTGGGCTACACCGTCGAGCCTAATCCTGACCTGAAGCCGGAAACCAGCAAAGGCATCGAAACCGGGATTCGCGGCAAGTTCGACGAGGGTTCCTTCGACATCGCGGTGTTCTACAACAAGTACCGCGACTTTATCGACGAAGACAACGCCGTGGTCGGCGGCACTGTCGAACAGTTCCAGGCCGTGAATATCAAGCGTGCCACCATTAAAGGCGCAGAGGCCAAGGGCCGTTTAAACCTGGATGCATTCGGCGCACCGCTGGGCTTGTACACCCAAGGTTCGATCTCCTACGCCTACGGCCGTAACGACGACAACGGCGAGTCGCTGAACAGCGTCAACCCGCTCAAGGGCGTGTTCGGCCTGGGTTACGATCAGGACACCTATGGTGGGCTGCTGAGCTGGACCCTGGTGAAAAAGCAGAACCGCGTCGACAGCACGACCTTCCACGCCCCCGACGGCGACACCAACGGCCCGTTCAAGACGCCAGGCTTCGGCGTCTTCGACCTGACCGCCTATTACAAAGTCACCAACGACGTGACCCTCAACGGCGGCCTCTACAACCTCACCGACAAAAAATACTGGAACTGGGATGACGTGCGCAGCTACGACAGCGTCGGCGAAGCCGCTGTGACCGGCCCGGCCAACCTCGACCGCCTGACCCAGCCCGGGCGCAACTTCGCGATCAACCTGATCTGGGACATCTGACAGCACTTCACCCAAATGCTGTCCCTTACCTCGCCAGCATTGCAGCGGCGAGGTGAGGATTTTTTACTGTGCCGCGTCTTCTTGTTCGTCTAGTTGATAACAGCTCTCTTTAGGGCACCCAGGCGCTACTCTTCTCAAGGACTTTTTCGATGACCGCTTCCCCTACCGCAGAACGCCCAAGCCTACGCTCCCAGCGCCTGAACCAGATCACCAACGAGCCACACACCAAGCTCGACGCGCTGGTCAAAGCTCACGCCCCATTCGAAACCCAAGCTAACTTCGCCCGCTTCGTGGTCGCGCAGTACCTGTTCCAATCGGAACTGGTGGCCCTGTACAACGACCCTGAGCTGATCAAGATCGTCCCGGACTTGGCTGAGCGCTGCCGCGCCGACGCCGCCAAGCTGGACCTGAGCGACCTGGACACCGACGTGCCTGCACCGGTCGCCGGCGCTGTGAAGAACCCGAGCAAGGCGCAAGCCTTGGGTTGGCTGTTCGTGTCCGAAGGCTCCAAGCTCGGCGCTGCGTTCCTGATCAAACGCGCCGTGGGCCTGGGCCTGAGCGAAACCTTCGGTGCTCGCCACCTTGGCGAGCCGGCCGGTGGTCGCGCAGAAGGCTGGAAAAGCTTCACCCGCACCCTCGATGGCCTGGTATTCAGCGCCGAAGAAGAAGCCGCAGTAGAAAAAGGTGCGATCGACGCGTTTGTGCGCTTCACCGTGCTGCTGGAACAGGCGTACGCTAACGCCCCTGAACTGGCCTGACTGCTGGAATGCGATTAAAAATGTGGGAGCGGCAAGTCGAATCGTCGCCCCGCCGCTCCCACATCTATGGTTACCCCCTTTTCTGCAATACTGTCTTTGATGGCGTGTATGGCTTGCTTTCATCTATTCGGCGTCTGAGTGGGGTATTGGCCCCGCGCCTCGATGAGAATTGATGCCCAACGACCCTAATTATTTGGACGGCCTTTCAGCCGTGTGGGAGCTCAGGGTTGTCGTCAGGCCGGTTGGCCGTTCACGTCATCTGTTATCCAGCATCGCAAAACCAGGTGGGTGGTGCTTGGGTGACAGCAGGGTCAAGCGTTCATCGCGCTTGGCCCTGCATCAAATTCAGTGTGGTTTGCCGCGATCGACCAAGCGATTCTTGCCAGCTTGTTGGCTAGCGCGCAGACCACTAAATTGGAGTGCCGATGGCCTGCCAGCAGCTTGCGAACCCAATCGGCCAAACTCCCTTTTTGCTTATCCAAGTGCATCAAGTAGATACGGGCACATTGAACAAACAAGCGTCGCTGGTTTCGATCTCCGCGCTTGCTGATGCCCAAAAGTACGGTTTTACCGCCAGTAGAATGCTGCTTTGGCACAAGTCCTATCGAGGCTGAATAGCCTCGACCACATTTGAACTGCTTGCCATCGCCCAACTCCGCAGCCAAGACGCTGGAGGTGATCGGGCCAACGCAGGGAATTGTCATCAAACGAGAAGCCAGATCATCTTCAGCGACTTGGCTCTCAACTTCTTTGTCGAGAACCTTAACCTGACGATCCAGGTAGACGTAGTGGTCATACAGCCCTTGCAGCAGCTTTTTGATCAGCCCATGAAATGAGGCTGTTTCGAGTAACGCGGGCACCTCTTTGACTGATTTAAAGCCCGGTGCCAAGCTGACACCCACCTCCAAAAGCCCTGCATGAATTCGATTAACGGCGGCTGTGCGTTCCTTGATAAGCGAGTCGCGGACCGAGTTGAGCATGGCCAACGCTTGCTGAGCTTGGGTTTTTACTGGTACGAAACGCATCGTTGGGCGACTAGCTGCCTCACAAATCGCTTCGGCATCAGCGAAGTCGTTTTTATTGCTTTTTACGTAAGGGCGCACGAGATGAGGAGCAATAAGTTTGGGGGTGTGTCCCAGCATGGCGACTTGTTGCGCCATGAAGTGGGCGCCGCCGCAGGCTTCCATCACAACAGTACAAGGCTCGATGGAAGCTAAATGCTGGAGCAATCCTGCTCGATTAAACTTTTTGCGCAGCAGTACATGGCCACGCTCATCTTGTTCGTGAGCGTGATAGCTGTGCTTACCAAGGTCAACGGCGGTGATGTCTACTTTGCTCATGGCTGCGGTCTCCGATAGATCCCCCTGTGAAAGCTTAGTGGGCGTTCACAGGGGGCGGCGGGGGTAGCCATCTCATTATTTGAATCCCATTTCAAACTGATTTTTGTGATCACCCTACCCATGACCGGCAAAACCCAATCCACCTCAAAAATCGCGCAGATCCTCTTCGGCCTGCTGGCCTACGTCAGCCTGGGCATTGGGTTGGTGGCGATTGTCATACCGGGTTTGCCCACCACCGAATTCATTCTGCTCGCCGCCTGGGCTGCGACCAAAAGCTCGCCGCGCCTGAGCGCTTGGCTGGAAAACCACCGGCTGTTCGGGCCGATCCTGTTCAATTGGCGCAACGGCAAAATCATCGCGCGCCGCGCCAAAGTCAGCGCCACCGTGAGCATGCTGCTGTGTGCCGTCTTGATGCTGGTGATGCTCGATCACGGCTGGCCGATTTACCTGGCGATTGCCGGCATGAGCCTGGGCAACCTGTGGATCTGGTCACGCCCGGAACGGCTTGCAACGCCCGTGTAGCGAGGCGTGTAGTCTTTTACCTACCGCTCATCGCCTTTCCCTCATGAAACATCTCGATGCGCCGATGTTTCGGACATAGCGCCGAATGGAATTGGCTCGCCCAGCTTGCACACCAACAAGACTATTCGCGAGTGAACCTATGTTCGACACCCTCTCCATCCGCTTGAAAATCGTGCTGCTGTCTGGCCTTTGCCTGGTAGGGGTGATTGCGCTGATCATCAGCATCAACCTGTACGAAACCAGCCAAAATGATCAACTGATCAGCGATTCAAGCTCGCGAATGCTCACCCAAAGCGTGCAACAGCTGTTGCAAGCCAAAGCCGCCGAGCAAGCAGTGCAATTGCAGAAAACTTTTGGCGAAAATCTGGCAGTGGTCACAGCACTGGCCGATCAGGTCAAGGACCTGCGCGCCCTCGCCAGCAAACGCTCGCTGGAACCGAGCGCCCTGCGTGAGGAACTCAACCAAAGTCTTAAAACCGCGTTCGAACGCAACAGCAAGGTGCTGGGGATCTGGCTGTCGTTCGAACCTAACGGTCTGGATGGCAAGGACAGCGAGTTTGTCGACGATAAAGCCCGCGTCTCCAACGAAAAAGGCCGCTTCTCCAGCTACTGGAGCCGCGCCGCTGGAGATGGCCTGAACACGGTAATGGTCGAGGACGACCTGACCAAGACCACCCCCAACCTCAGCGGTACGCCCTACAACATCTGGTACACCTGCCCACGGGACACGCGCAACGTTTGTCTGCTTGACCCGTATTCCGATGAAGTGGCCGGCAAACAGGTGCTGATGACCACCATCTCCCTGCCGTTGATCGTCGACGGTAAAGTCATCGGTGTGATCGGTATCGATATCGCCCTCAATACCCTGCAAGCCTCGTCGGATGCCGCCCAGAAAGAACTGTTCGACGGCGCGGCGCACCTGGAGATTATCTCCAGCACCGGCTTGATTGCGGCCTACAGCGGTGACCCGGCCCGAGTCGGCAAAAACCTGATGGACACCCTCGGTGCCGAGGGCAAGGAGATTGTGCAGTTGTTGGCCAACGACACGCGCACGATCCGCGAGCAAGACGACACGATTCGCACCGTGTACCCGGTCAAGCCGATTGCCGACGCCAAGTCCTGGGGCATCGTGATCAAACTGCCCAAGAGCGTGATGCTTGCCGACACCTTGAAACTGCAAGGCGTACTCGACAAAGCCCAGGCTGCCGGCACGCTCAAAGCCTTGCTGGTCGGTGCCGCCGCCGCACTGCTGGGCTTGCTGCTGATCTGGCTGACCGCCACCGGCGTGACCCGCCCGATCAATACCGTGGCCGCGATGCTCAAGAACATCGCCAGCGGCGAAGGCGACCTCACCCAGCGCCTGACCTACGCCAAAAAAGACGAATTGGGCGAGCTGGCGAACTGGTTCAACCGCTTCCTCGACAAGCTGCAACCGACCATCGCGCAGATCAAGCAAAGCATCACCGAGGCACGTGGCACGGCGGATCAGTCGTCCGCCATCGCGCGCCAGACCAGCGAAGGCATGCAGGTGCAGTTCCGCGAGATCGACCAGGTCGCCACCGCCTCCAACGAAATGAGCGCCACCGCCCACGAAGTAGCCAGCAGCGCCTCCAACGCCGCCAGCGCAGCACGCGGGGCGGACCAGTCGGCGCGTGACGGCATGGCGATCATTGAACAAAGCACCCGCGACATCACCACCCTCGCCGAAGAAGTCAGCAAGGCCGTAGGCGAAGTGGAAGCCCTGGCGGTGAACAGCGAACAGATCGGCTCGGTGCTGGAAGTGATCCGCAGCATTGCCGAACAGACCAACCTGCTGGCACTCAACGCCGCCATCGAAGCGGCGCGCGCCGGAGAAAGCGGACGGGGTTTTGCGGTCGTGGCCGACGAGGTACGCAACCTGGCCAAACGCACTCAGGATTCGGTGGAAGAGATTCGCCTGGTGATCGAGCGCATCCAGAGCGGCACCCGTGGCGTGGTGGCGACCATGCATTCCAGCCAGCACCAAGCCCAGAGCAATGCCGGGCAGATCCATCAAGCGGTGCAAGCGCTAGGCAAGATCAGCGATGCGGTGACGGTGATCAGCGACATGAACCTGCAAATCGCCAGCGCCGCCGAACAACAGAGCGCCGTGGCCGAAGAGGTCAACCGCAACGTCTCGGCGATCCGCACCGTGACCGAAACCCTTACCAGCCAGGCCACCGAGTCGGCGGCGATCAGCAGCCAACTGAACGCCTTGGCCAGCCAGCAGATGAAGCTGATGGATCAGTTCAAGGTGTAACGCCACTCCTGAAACCAATGAGGGGCAAATGTGGGAGCGGGCTTGCTCGCTCCCACATTTAGATCACTGTTGCTCTAAAGGCCAGTCCAAGCCTGAACAAACGCCGCCACATCTTCCTTCGGCGCAGTACGCGGCGGGTTCTGCGGCGTGCCCAAGTAAAGGAAGCCAATCACTTCCTCGCCCTCCGTCAGCCCCAGGCCTTTAGCCACGTGGGCCGAATAGGACAACTCCCCCGTGCGCCACACTGCGCCAATCCCTTGGGCGTAAGCCGCCAGCAGAATACCGTGGGCCGCACACGCGGCCGCCAGCAGTTGCTCGGATTTCGGCACTTTGAAATGCGCTTGCAAGCGAGCAATCACCACCACCACCAGCGGCGCGCGCAACGGGCCGTTCTGCGCCTTGTCGATGGCTGCTTGCGGGGCGTCGGCATCCTGCAGGCGCGCGGCTTCGGCTAACAGCGTGCCCATCTGCTCGCGGGCGGCGCCTTCTACGGTAAGGAAACGCCATGGGCGCAACTGGCCGTGGTCCGGCGCACGCATGGCGGCGGCGAATAGCAGATCGCGCTGCTCCTGGGTCGGTGCCGGCTCCAGCAAACGCGGCACGGAAACACGGTTGAGCAAAGCGTCGAGAGCCTGCATTGGCCACCTCCAGAGAAAAATGTGCAGCCATTCTAGCGGGAATGAATCGGATTCGACCAAACGATAATTGCTCTTATTCAATCCGCCCCGCCCTGTTAGACTTTGCGGCCTAATTTTGGCCATCGCTTCAGGAATCTTGATGTTCCGTTCGCTATTTCGCCTGTCCGCAGCATTGATGGCTTTGAGCCTGGCTGCCTGCGATGACGCTCCCCGCTTCACTAAGGCAGAGCCTGGTGAAGCGCGGGCCGGCGGCGCGACGACGGTGAACAAGCGCGACCAGAACGCCTTTTCCCTGCCCTCGGCGAACCTGGCGCCCACCCGCCGCCTGGACTTCAGCGTCGGCAACAGCTTTTTTCGCAGCCCGTGGGTGATCGCGCCGTCCACCACCACCGCGCGTGATGGCCTCGGCCCGCTATTCAATACCAACGCCTGCCAGAACTGCCATATCAAGGACGGCCGTGGCCATCCGCCGCTGCCCGATGCGCCTAATGCGGTGTCGATGCTGGTGCGCCTCTCCATCCCGGATACACCCGCCCTCGCCAAGCTTATCGAGCAGGTCGGCGTAGTGCCCGAGCCGGTCTACGGCGGGCAATTGCAAGACATGGCCGTGCCGGGCGTAGTGCCGGAAGGCAAAGTGCGGGTCGACTACACACCGGTTAACGTGGCGTTCAAGGACGGCACCGTGGTCGAACTGCGCAAGCCGGCCCTGCAAATCACCCAGCTCGGCTACGGCCCGATGCACCCGGAGACACTCTTCTCAGCGCGCATCGCCCCGCCGATGATCGGCTTGGGCCTGCTCGAAGCCATCAGCGACGCCGATGTGCTGCGCAACACTGACCCAAAAACGGCCGACAAAGAAGCCCTCGTGGGCCGCGCCAATTGGGTCTGGGATGACGCCCAGCAGAAAACCGTGCTCGGGCGCTTCGGCTGGAAGGCCGGGCAACCCAACCTCAATCAACAAAATGTTCACGCGTTTTCTGGTGATATGGGCCTCACCACGTCCCTGAGACCCTTTGATGACTGCACCGACACCCAAGTCGCCTGCAAACAGGCCCCCAACGGCAACGGCCCCGATGGCGAGCCGGAAGTCAGCGATAACATCCTGCGCCTGGTGCTGTTCTACACCCGCAACCTGGCCGTGCCGG
This sequence comes from Pseudomonas sp. YeP6b, assembly GCF_025642995.1. Lineage (NCBI taxonomy): Bacteria > Pseudomonadati > Pseudomonadota > Gammaproteobacteria > Pseudomonadales > Pseudomonadaceae > Pseudomonas > Pseudomonas sp. YeP6b. The sequence goes on from NZ_CP080090.1 coordinate 5,583,387, forward strand.
TGCGCCGTGGCGTCAACACGCCGCAGGTGCTGGCCGGGAAAAACCTGTTCTACCAAGCCGGTTGCCAGGGCTGCCATAAGCCGACGTTTACCACGGCCGCCAACGCCGCCGAACCCGAACTGGCCAACCAAGTGATTCGCCCCTACAGCGACCTGCTGTTGCACGACATGGGCCCAGGCCTTGCCGACAACCGCAGCGAATTCAAGGCCGGTGGCCGCGACTGGCGTACCCCGCCGTTGTGGGGCATTGGCCTGACGCAAACCGTCAGTGGCCACACTCAATTTTTGCATGATGGCCGCGCCCGCAACCTGCTCGAAGCCGTGCTGTGGCATGGCGGTGAAGCACAAACGGCGCAGCAGCATGTGTTGTCCTTTAATGCCGAGCAACGTGCCGCGTTGCTGGCGTTCCTGAATTCTTTATAAGCTTTGCCCCACTTACAGAAGGGAGCTCGACATGTTTCGTCCCAAGTTGTTGTTCACCAGCCTTGCCGCCCTCGCCCTCGGCGCCTGCTCGCCCCAGGACCCGCAAGCGGTGACCTCGGCGGCCATCGCCAAGCAGGTGATCCTGCCGACCTACAGCCGCTGGGTTGAAGCCGACCGCCAACTGGCCGTCAGCGCCCTCGCCTACTGCCAGGGCAAGGAAAGCCTGGAGACCGCCCGCGCCGACTTCCTCCACGCGCAAAAAGCCTGGGCCGAGTTGCAGCCGCTGCTGATCGGCCCGCTGGCCGAGGGCAACCGCTCGTGGCAAGTGCAGTTCTGGCCGGACAAGAAAAACCTGGTGGGCCGACAGGTTGAACAGCTGGTCATCGCCCAGCCGCAGATCGACAGCGCCGCCTTGGCCAAATCCAGCGTCGTAGTACAAGGCCTGTCGGCCTACGAATACATCCTCTACGACGCCAAGACCGACATCGCCGACGAAGCCCAGAAAGCCCGTTACTGCCCGCTGCTGGTGGCCATTGGCGAGCGCCAGAAAGCCCTGGCCGAAGAGATCCTGGCCAGCTGGAACAGCACCGACGGCATGCTCGCGCAGATGACCAAGTTTCCGAACCAACGCTACGCCGACTCCCACGAAGCCATCGCCGATCTGCTGCGTGTGCAAGTGACCGCGCTGGACACCCTGAAGAAAAAACTCGGCACGCCGATGGGTCGCCAGACCAAGGGCATTGCGCAGCCGTTCCAGGCCGATGCATGGCGCAGCCAGTCGTCCCTGCAAAGCCTGCAAGCGAGCCTAGCCGCCGCCCAGACCGTGTGGGCCGGGGTCGACAACAAAGGCCTGCGTGGCCTGCTGCCTTCGGACCAGAAGCCATTGGCCGACAAGATCGACGCCGCCTATGCCGCGTCGCTGAAGCTGTTCGCCGCCAACCCGCGCACGCTGAATGAATTGTTGGCCGACGATGCCGGGCGCCAGCAGCTCAACGACCTCTACGACAGCCTCAACGTGGTCCACCGCCTGCACGAAGGTGAGCTGGTCAAGGCGCTGGGCATCCAACTGGGCTTTAACGCCAACGACGGTGACTGATGATGCTCAGGCGACAGGCTTTGGCGATTGGCAGCGTGCTGCTCAGCGCACTCACGTTGGGCGGCTGGACGTTGTTCAAGCAGAAGGGGTTGAAAGGCCCGCTGCTGCTGTCGGCGCGCGATGATGCGGACGGAAAACACTACGCCGTCGGCTACCAGTTGGACGGCAAGCAGGTGTTTGCCACCCAAGTCGGCCAGCGCTGCCACGACATCATCAACCACCCGACGCTGCCGATTGCGCTGTTCGTCGCCCGTCGCCCGGGCACCGAGAGTTACCTGATCAACCTGCGTGATGGCGCGCTGCTGCAGACCATCACCTCGAATGCCAACCGCCATTTTTATGGGCATGCGGTGATCCACAAGAGCGGCGACTGGCTGTATGCGACCGAGAACGACACGTCCGACCCGGGCCGTGGGTTGTTGGGTGTGTATAAGTTCGAAGGTGAGCGGCTGGTGCACACGGGGGAGATTTCCACTCACGGTATCGGCCCGCATCAAGTGTCGTGGATGCCTGACGGTGAGACCTTGGTGGTGGCCAACGGCGGGATTCGCACCGAGGCTGAAAGCCGGGTGGAGATGAACCTCAATGCCATGGCGCCGAGCCTTGTCTTGATGCATCGCGATGGCAGCCTGATCAGCAAGGAAACCCTGGGCCAGCAGATGAACAGCGTGCGTCATATGGGGATTGCCAGCGACGGCACTATTCTCACGGGGCAGCAGTTTATGGGGGCGTCGCAGGAGCGCTCCGAGTTGCTGGCGATCAAGCGGCCGGGGCAGCCGTTTGTGGCGTTCCCGGTGGCGGATGAGCAGTTGCAGGCGATGGGGCATTACACCGCCAGTGTCGCGGTGCACAGTGAGTTGCGGTTGGTGGCGTTGACGGCGCCGCGGGGGAATCGGTTTTTTATCTGGGACATGGACAGTGGTGAGCTGCGCCTGGATGGGCCGTTGCCCGACTGCGCCGGGGTGGGTGCGGTGGCGGATGGGTTTGTGGTGACTTCAGGCCAGGGGCGTTGCCGGTTTTATGACTGCCGGCAGACGCCGTTGGTCGCTAAGCCGTTGGAATTGCCTTCGGGGTTTTGGGATAACCATTTGCATCTGGTTTGACGTTGTTGGGGGCATATCCGTTGCTGCGGTAACGGCTTCGTAGGGTTCCGCTCTTACAGCGGGTCACTTTTGGAAAAAGAGCCCCAAAAGTAACCAAAGGGCTCTTGCCCCACCACTCGGCACCTCGCTTAGGCTCGGTGTGCCCTCACTCCGGCTTTGGAGCGGGGCCGCCGCCATGGGCCATCCTTGGCCCATCGCGGCTAACCCGGCGTCCTGCCGGGTTACCCCCGCTCAAAGCCTGCGTTCGGCCAGCGTGGTTTAACGGGGCGCCTAAGATCAAGATCAAAAGCACGGCGGCCTAGTAGCCGACCTGAGTGGTTAGATCAAAAGCGAAGCCAGGGCGGCCTGACAGCCGACCTGATATTTGAAACTGAACTCAATCTAATGTGGGAGCTGGCTTGCCTGCGATGCAGACACCTCGGTCTATCAAGTACACCGAGTTGATGCCATCGCAGGCAAAGCCAGCTCCCACAGAAAAGCAGAGCACTGCGGTGCTGGCAGTTAAACTCGGTCAAAACTGTGGGGAGCGGGCTTGCTCGCTCCCACATTGGGATCTCATTACATCAGCTAGATAGGGTGGTGCTCTGCTTCTGCCCTGCTTTTGCTTCTACCACTCAGGTCGGCTACTAGGCCGCCGTGCTCTGCTTTTGATCTCGATCTGACAGGCCCCGTTAACCACGATTACCGCAGCAACGGATATGTATCTCCCCCCCACACACAAAAAAAAGGGCCTCGCATCGCAAGGCCCTTTCCCGGGGGTTTGAATCGTTTCAACTCTGCGGCCTCATGCCCTGAGACATCCCAAACATGAACAACAACAAATCATGATCAGGCTTGACCGCCACACTCGCCTTGGCGACACGCGGCAACAGGCATTGCCCGCTACCTTGCACCGCGCTGAGCACTTGTGTGCGAGGCTGTTCCCACGCAGCCAGCGCGAGGGCTGCTATGCCCAACGCCCCGACCAGGAACAAACCTCGTGCTATTTCTAGCTTCATCTGGTTAAACCCTTGATAGCGCTGCCAAACGCCGTTTCATAAAAGTAGCTGAGTTTTTTCCAGTCAGTGTCACTCCACGACGAATGGCGCCGCAGTTGCTGCATGTCGTGGGACGCCGCCCGATAAGCGGTCAAACGCTGACGGCATTTCTCAAAATCCAGCAACGCCACTTCCACATTGGCCGAGTCGCCCTCGCCCGTCACCCGTAAGAAGATGTGCTTGATATACAGGCAACCGTGCTGCCAGCGGCCCTTGTGCATACGTGCCAGGGTGCCCGCCACTTCCTTGAGCACACGCTCGTGGACGCACTCGCCATACTGCTCACGGCCACCGGCGGCGTACCAGTTTTCGATCTCGTCAAAACCATCGAGAGACGCCGTCACCAACAGCGCTTTCCATTGATGTTGCGGATCGCGACGCGCCTCGCAGAACACCAGTTCCGGCACCCGCACATCCAATGCACGCAAGCCCTTGAGGGCATCGCGTTCGCGCAACACGGTCGGGCGCCCGAACGGGTGCAGCACACTGCGGTAGATGTGGCCCGTCTGGCGTTTGCTGTAGAGCAAGCGGCCATTAGGGCTCATCACACGTTGCACACCGCTTTCACCACCGCGTCGGCGGTTGGGTTCTTCAACCCACTCGCCCTGTTGGCGCCAAAAATAATCAAAGCGTTCTTCGGGAGCTACATGACTGCCTGCTATGCACTCAACTGCCATCCTGTTACCTCTTACGCAATACATACACTCGCCACATGGCGTACAGCGGTATGAAGTCCAGGGATTCCTGAACACGGAAACCGGCCTGCTCGAACTCTGCCTCAACAGTAGCAGCCGGTAACACGAACCGGTTTTGGTAACCTCCCTGCTCACCTTTACTGCGACGTTTCACTTCGGCACGCTTGCGTTTCCAGGCCTTGAAATTGCCGTCCACCCACAGCGAAATAATCACGCTGTCACGGGTAACCCGCTGAAATTCCCGCAGTATCGCCAGCCGGTGCTCCGGTTCACCAATGTGGTGCATCAAGCGCATGCAGAAGATGCTGTCGACCGAGTTATCCGGCAAATCGATATCAAAAGCAGATGTCTGCAAGGGGCGTACCCGTTTCACCACGTCCGCCGGCTGAGCGGCGGTCGCGACCTTCAACATCGACTCGGAATTGTCAGCCCCGATAATCACACGGTTGGGTTTTTCAGCCAGCAGCGGCCAGAAACGCCCGGCCCCGCAAGGCAAGTCCAACACCAGGCCTGGCTCGCCGGCCATAGCCAGTGCGCCGCGCGCCAATTGCTCGTCTCGTTTGTGGGACAACCGGCGAGCCAGATTGTCCTGATGCTTGAGCAAATAATTCTTCGCGTGCTGATCGTCGTACTTTTCAGAAAAATCGAGCTTGATAGGGGTAGACATCAACGGATCTCCAGTAGCTGTTGCCTACAACCTTAAGCAGCTAACTGTGATCAACAGGTCAACCCGTTGTGAAAAACTTGTCCTGTCCAGCCTCATACATTTCAAGACTTTACAGACACAATCAGTGGCATGGGGCCATCTTCGCCGAAAAGCACGGTATCTGCCGCAGGACAGCGGCAGGGTGGGAAGTCAGGGTTTAGCCTGGCTCAACTCGACATGAAAGCGGCATCCGTGAGGTTCCATCGTGCTCAGGCTGACGCTCCAGCCTTGGCTCTCGCAGATGCGTTGCACCAACGACAAGCCCAAGCCCAGGCCTTCACCGCGCTTTTCGCTGCCGCGCACGAACGGCTCGAACATCGCCTCACGTTTGTCTTCGGGAATACCGACGCCGGAGTCCTCCACGACAAACCCGCTGGGCTCGAGAGTCAGGCGGATAAAGCCCTGTTCGGTGTAATGCAGGGCATTGCGCAACAGGTTGCCCATCACCGCGTGCAGGAACGTGGTGTTGTAGCGAGTATCCAGCGGATTACCCGGCAGGTAGACCAATTCCAGACCTTTTTGCTCGATAGGCTCCCGCCAGATCCCGAGCAAGTCTTCGGCCACCTGGGTCAAGTTGACCTGCGGCGACATGGCCGCATCATCATGCTTGGCACGGGCCAGCATCAGGAAGGTTTGCACCAGCTCGCGCATCTCTTCACAGGCACGGGCGATTCGCAGCACTTGGTTGCGACCGCGCTGATCAATCGCCGGGTTCTCCAGCAGCAGTTCGCAGGAGCTGGCCAGTACCATTAACGGCGTGCGCAATTCATGGCTTACATCACTGGTAAACAGCTGCTCGCGGGACAACGCCTGGCGCAAGCGGCCCAGGGTGGCGTCGAAAGCCACGGCCAGCTCGCCGACTTCATCGGCCGCATAATCCGGCGCCAGCGGCGGCGCCAAGCCCAGCAACTGGTCGCGATGACGCACTTGGCGGGCCAGCCGCACCACCGGCGCCATTACTTTGCGCGCCAGCACCCAACCGAGGAACACCGCCAGCGCCAGGCTGAGCACAAAGCCCACCAGCACCACGGCAAACAGCACGCGCTCGCGCTCTTCAAAATCGCTTTGGTCTTGCAGCAGGACATAGCGTCGACCATCCACCACTTCGACCATAGCGTGGTACGACAGCGACTCGCGGAACACCTCATGAAAACCCGGCTCCAGGTGGCGCAAATCCTTGGGCAGCTCGAAATCCCCACGCCCACCGCTGAAATAAAACAGCTGGTCGGGCTCCGGGCGGTGGCTCCAGTCCTCAACGCTGTCCATCAGCAGCAGGCGTTGCAAGTCGCCACCCAAGCCTGCCGAGATCAGCTTTTCTTCCACCAGGTGTACCGTTGCAACGATGCCCATGGCGAACGCCCCCGCCACCAACGCGCTCATCAAGGCGAAGGCGATGATGATCCGCTGGGCAAGGCTTTGCTTAAACTCCATCACGACCCTCGGCCAGGCGATAACCCACACCGTGCACCGTTTGCAGCAGCGGCTTGGCGAAGGGTTTATCGATCACTTGGCGCAATTGGTGGACGTGGCTGCGCAGGCTGTCGCTGTCTGGGCAGTCGTCGCCCCACAAGGCTTCTTCGAGAATTTCCCGACGCAGCACGTGGGGGCTCTTCTGCATCAACACCGCGAGCAACTTCAAGCCAACAGGGTTGAGTTTCAGCAGCCGCCCTTCGCGAGTGACTTCCAGGGTATCGAGGTCGTAATGCAGGTCAGCCACCTGCAGGGCACGGCGTCCACCTCCTTGGGCACGGCGCAGCACGGCTTCGATGCGGGCGGCCAATTCCGACAAGGCAAAGGGTTTGAGCAGGTAATCATCGGCGCCGGACTTGAAGCCCTGCAGCCGGTCATCCAATTGGTCGCGGGCGGTGAGCATGATCACCGGCGTATCGCGACGGGCGTCTTCACGCAGGCGTTTGCACAAGGTGTAGCCATCGATGCCGGGCAGCATGATGTCGAGCACGATCAAGTCGTAATGCTCAGTGGCGGCCAGGTGCAGGCCCGATAACCCGTCCTGCGCACAGTCCACGGTGTAGCCCTTCAGCCCCAGGTAATCGGCCAGGTTGGCCAGAATATCGCGGTTGTCTTCAACCAATAGAATTCGCATGGGCAGTGTCTCCGTTCTTTCGTGCCAGCCGTGTTGGCTCGCGCAGCTTAAGGCCAACGGTGGCTCAGGGATAGACCTCAAAGGTCTGTCGATAAAGGTTTTCAACCAATTACACAAGCCAACAAGTTTTTCACTATAGCTTCACAAACTGACTACAGCGTCAGGCCGAAGATCACCGCCATTGATATAAGGAACATAGACATGGGGTTTCTCAAAACGGCGCCTATGCGCTTTTTGCTGCTCGTAACCGGCGCCTGGCTGGTTGTTTTCCTGCTGACCCGCAGCGTGCTGCTCCTCACCCACCTGGATGAAGTCGGTGGCAACCTGCTGCCGGTGTTTGGCGTGGGCTTGCTGTATGACCTGGGTTTCTTGGCCTATGCCGCCTTGCCGCTGGGGTTGTATGTGCTGCTGTGCCCGCCCGCGTTGTGGCGCCGCCGTGGCCACCGCTGGTTCCTGCAGGCGGTGCTGACCGTCAGCCTGTTCGCCATGCTGTTCACCTCGGTGGCCGAATGGCTGTTCTGGGATGAGTTCGGCGTGCGCTTCAACTTTATCGCCGTCGATTACCTGGTGTACTCCGACGAAGTGTTGAACAACCTGCTGGAGTCTTACCCGATCGGCAAGCTGCTCAGCCTGTTGGCGATGCTGGCGATTGTGTTGAGCGTGGTCCTGCGCAAGCCGTTCAATGCCGCGATGAACGCGCCGCTGCCGCCGCTGCGTGGCCGCCTGCTGAATGCCTTGGGCCTGTTGGTGGTCGCCGGCCTCAGCCTGCAACTGATCAGCCAGGACAGCCCGCGCGCCCAAGGCGGTAACGCCTACAAGAACGAGCTGGCGAGCAATGGCCCGTACCAGTTTTTCGCCGCGTTCCGTAACAATGAATTGGACTACCCACAGTTCTACCAAAGCCTGCCCACCGAGGTGGTCGCCAAGCAGTTGCGCGCCGAACTCAGCGAGCCCAACGCGCGCTTTATCGGCACCGACCCGCTGGACATTCGCCGTGCAATCACCAACCCAGGCACCTTGCGCAAACCCAACATCGTGCTGGTGACCATCGAGAGCTTCAGCGCCAAATACATGGGCAGCAATGGCGATGGGCGCAACCTCACGCCCAACCTCGATGCCCTGCGCAAACAAAGCCTGTACTTCAATAACTTCTATGCCACCGGCACCCGCACCGACCGTGGCCTGGAAGCCATCACCCTGGCGATTCCACCCACGCCCGGGCGTTCGATCGTCAAGCGCATCGGCCGTGAAAGCGGCTTTGCCAGCCTTGGCCAACAACTCAGTGCCGTCGGTTACGACAGCGTGTTTGTCTACGGCGGTCGCGGCTACTTCGACAATATGAACGCGTTTTTCAGCGGCAACGGCTATCGGGTTGTAGACCAGAGCAGCGTGCCGGAAACCGAAATCTCGTTCAAAAACGCCTGGGGCATGGCCGATGAAGACCTCTACCGGCAGACCCTGAAACTGGCCGACGCCGATTACGCCAAGCAGCAGCCCTTCTTGCTGCAACTGATGACCACCTCCAACCATCGCCCCTACACCTACCCGGACGGGCGTATCGATATCAAATCCGGCAACGGCCGTGACGGCGCGGTGAAATACACCGACCACGCTATCGGTGAGTTCCTTGAGGCGGCACGCCAGAAGCCTTGGTTCGATAACACGATCTTCGTGTTCGTCGCCGACCATACCGCCGGCAGTGCAGGCAAAGAGGACCTGCCCATCACCAACTACCAGATCCCACTGTTCATCTATGCGCCCAAGCTGATCGACGCCCGGGAAACCGCGCAACTGGCCAGCCAGATCGACCTTGCGCCCACTTTGCTGGGCCTGATCAACCTGAGCTACGAATCGACCTTCTTTGGCCGCAACCTGTTGCAAGACAACCCGCTGCCACCGCGTGTGGTGGTCGGTAACTACCAACACCTGGGCTTGTTTGACGGCAAGGACCTGGCGATCCTAAGCCCACGCCTGGGCTTGCGCCGCCACGATCAAGCCCTGGCTGAGAGCCAGGAGTTGCGCGTGGGCAGTGATGACCCGCTGATCCAGCGCGCAATCACCTACTACCAGGCCGCCAGCTATGATTTCAAACAGCAATTGCTGAGCTGGAAAGCGCCCAAAGATGAGGCTCCCGCCATCAGCGTCCGCTGACAGCCTACGTGAGCCCTTGCCTGCCATAGGGCAAGGGCGTAACACTTGCGCCCATTCTCCGGCGACGACGCCCTTTCATGTCCGACACCCTGCTGCTGATAGAAGATGACCGCCCACTGGCCGCGCTGACTGCCGAGTTTCTGCGCGCCGAAGGTTTTACCGTCGCCATTGAGCACCGCGGCGACCGTGCCGCCCAGCGCATTCGCGACGAGCAGCCGGCGCTGTTGATCCTGGATGTGATGTTGCCGGGTATCGACGGCTTCACCCTGTGCCGGCAGATCCGCGACCAGTACCCCGGGCTGATCCTGATGATGACGGCCTTGGATGAAAACGCCGAGCAATTGACCGGTTTCAACGTCGGCGCCGACGACTACGTGGTCAAACCTGTCGACCCGCTGCTGTTGCTGGCCAGGGTCCGCTCGTTACTGCGCCGCCACCCGCAAGCCCCTCGCGCGTATTACCAGTGGGGCGCGTTTCGCTTGGACCTGAACAGCCATTTCGCTTGGCTTAATGACACGCCCTTGCAGTTCTCGGTCGCCGAGTTCGAATTGCTGGCGATTTTTGCCCGCCATTGCGGCGTATTGCTGACGCGGGAAAAACTCCTGCAAAGCCTGCGCGGCCTGGAATACGACGGGCTCAACCGCTCCATCGATATGCGCGTATCGCGCTTGCGCAAAAAGCTGATGAGCCTGGAATGCCCGGTGACCATCCAGACCATCACGGCCCAAGGTTATCTGTTCGTCGAAATCCCGCAGGAAGCTGAGCATGCTGGCTAAGGTGCGGCCGTGGATGGTGGCCGTAGTGGGCACGGGCTGGGCGGCCTTGACCCTGTATCTGCTATGGCTGTGCACCAATGCCTCAGTATTTGTTGGTGAAGACAGCTTTTTGCGCCTGATGGCCGGGCCGGGTTATCTGGTGGCTGAACAGCTCAAAGGCGTGCCCGTCGACCAGCGGGAAGCACGGATGGACATCCTGCGTGCGCACTTTCAGTACCCGGTGAATCTGATCACGCTGGACGATGTCGAGCTGCCGCCGGAAGCCATGGTCATGTTGGAACATCAGCAACCGGCGCTAAACAGCGACGAAGACATCAGCTACTTCCCGCTTGACGACGATACCGTGATCCGATTCGGCCCCATGTGGGGGAGCGCCGAGGTCAAGGACCTGCTGAAATTTCCGGTTTTCTGGATAACCGCCTGCGTCGCGGGCTTGCCGGTCCTGCTACTCCTCGGGATTGGTTTACGTCTACACCGGCGGCGCAACGCCGAGATGAACACGCTCAATACCTGCCTGGGCACCCTTGCGCGCAGCCCGAACGTGATGCTGCCCGCCATGAGCAAGGAATGGACGCCGCTGCTGCTGACGTTGCAACAACATGCGCGGGACATCAGCGCCATGAGTGAACGCCATCGCGAAGTCTCCCAGGCGGTTTCCCATGAACTGCGCACACCCCTGGCGCGCATGCGCTTCGCCTTGTCGCTGCTGAGCAAAAGCGAAGACCCGCTCACCCGCACCCGCCTTCAGGAACGCTTGCTTACCGATGTCGAAGAGCTCGAAGCCTTGGTTCGCGCCAGCCTGGCCTTTGCGCGACTGGCCGGCGCGCCCACCGACCTGCAGCATGAACCGATCAACCTGCGTGACTGGCTGCATCAAGAGTTTGCCCTGCTCGACGGGCACCATCGCCGGCTGAGCCTGGAAACCGAGCCTGCACACCTTGAACTGATCGGCGACCGTGCCCTGCTGCACCTGATCGTACGCAACTTGTTGAGCAACGCCATCACCTACGCCCGCGATCAGGTGTGCGTGAGTGCCACCTACCATGGCCAACATCACCTGGTGTTGCATGTGGACGACGACGGGCCCGGCATCCTCGCGGAAAACCGCGAAAAGATCTTCGAGCCCTTTGTGCGCCTAGCCATGGGCGGCGATGCGCCCGGGGGCTTCGGCCTCGGCCTGGCGCTGGCCAAACGTGCCACCCAGTGGCACTGCGGCGAATTGTCGGCGGCCCGTAGCCCGTTGGGCGGTGCACGCCTGACACTGCTGTTGCCACTGCGCCCGCGGTAGAAAGCGTGTTACAGCCTGTGACAGCGAGGTGCCGCCATTGCCCGTACTCTCTGCCGCCTGAATCCCAGGTTGGAGAGCCCGTTCATGCGTCCCCCCAAAAAGCATGTGTTCACACTGATGCTGTCGTTGTGCATCATTACCGGCTCACTCGTACCCGGTAAGTCGATCACGAACCAGCCATCACAACAGGCGCAAGACAAAACCCCAAGTGCCAATACCTGGACCCCAAGCACGCAGGGCTCGGGCGTGACAGCCGAGCGCAGGAGGAGGCCCAGAGCCACTGCCGCTGAAAAACTCGCGCACCTGCCTGGCCCTCACCCATTCTACGAAACTGCTGCATCGCAACCCCTGGCACTGGTGTCGAATGCCCAATTGACCCTGGCCCGCGGCATGACCTTCAAGAGGCTGTTACGCCGACGTTCAATCGGCTGAGCCCTCAGCGATATATAAAGAGCCATCAGCGGCGCATAAAGAACCATCAGCGGCGCATAAAAAAACCCCGCCTGCATCACTGCAGGCGGGGTTTTTCAGGTGCCGGGTAAGGCTGGCTTACATCATGCCGCCCATGCCACCCATGCCACCCATGCCGCCCATGTCTGGCATACCGCCGCCAGCCGAGCCGCCTTCAGCCGGTGCATCAGCAATCGCCGCTTCGGTGGTCAGGATCAGACCGCCGATGGAGGCCGCTGCTTGCAATGCGGAACGAGTCACCTTGGTAGGGTCCAGGATGCCCATTTCGATCATGTCGCCGTAGACGCCAGTTGCGGCGTTGTAACCGTAGTTACCTTTGCCGTTCTTGACTTCGTTGACCACAACGCTTGGCTCGTCGCCGGAGTTGGCAGCGATCTGGCGCAGTGGCGCTTCAACAGCACGACGCAGCACAGCGATACCGACGTTCTGATCAGCGTTGTCGCCGGTCAGATTAGTCAGGGCTTCCAGAGCACGGATCAGCGCAACGCCACCGCCAGGTACCACGCCTTCTTCAACGGCTGCACGGGTTGCGTGCAGGGCGTCTTCAACGCGGGCTTTCTTCTCTTTCATTTCAACTTCGGAACCGGCGCCAACCTTGATCACTGCAACGCCGCCGGACAGCTTGGCCAGACGCTCTTGCAGTTTTTCACGGTCGTAGTCGGACGAAGTTTCAGCAACCTGGGCACGGATCTGAGTGATGCGCGCCTGGATGTCCTGCTCTACGCCAGCACCGTCAACGATGATGGTGTTTTCTTTGGAGATGGTCACGCGCTTGGCGCTACCCAGGTTTTCCAGGGTGGCGCTTTCCAGGCTCAGGCCGATCTCTTCGGAGATAACGGTACCGCCGGTCAGAACAGCGATGTCCTGCAGCATGGCCTTGCGACGGTCGCCGAAGCCTGGAGCCTTGACGGCTGCAACTTTAACGATGCCACGCATGTTGTTCACAACCAGCGTCGCCAGGGCTTCGCCTTCAACGTCTTCGGAAACGATCAGCAGTGGGCGGCCGGCTTTGGCAACGGCTTCCAGTACTGGCAGCATTTCGCGGATGTTGGAGATTTTTTTGTCGACCAGCAGGATCAGCGGGCTGTCCAGCTCGGCAACCATGGTTTCTGGCTTGTTGACGAAGTACGGGGACAGGTAGCCACGGTCGAACTGCATGCCTTCTACAACCGACAGTTCGTTTTCCAGGCCAGTGCCTTCTTCAACGGTGATCACGCCTTCTTTACCGACTTTTTCCATGGCTTCGGCAATGATGTCGCCGATGGAGCTGTCGGAGTTGGCAGAGATGGTGCCTACCTGAGCGATAGCCTTGGTGTCAGCGCATGGCTTGGACAGGTTTTTCAGCTCAGCCACAACGGCGATGGTCGCCTTGTCGATGCCGCGCTTGAGGTCCATCGGGTTCATGCCGGCAGCGACGGCTTTGTAGCCTTCGTTGACGATTGCCTGAGCCAGAACGGTAGCGGTGGTGGTGCCGTCGCCTGCGTCATCGTTGGCACGGGAGGCAACGTCTTTGACCAGCTGCGCGCCCATGTTCTCGAAGCGACATTTCAGCTCGATTTCTTTGGCTACGGAAACGCCATCTTTGGTGATGGTCGGAGCGCCGAAGCTTTTCTCGATGATCACGTTACGGCCTTTAGGGCCCAGGGTCGCTTTTACTGCGTCAGCCAGGACGTTGACACCGGCGAGCATTTTTTTGCGGGCGGAATCGCCGAATTTAACTTCTTTAGCAGCCATGATCGATATTCCTTAAATACTTTGTAGTAACGGGAAAGTGAGCGGGGAATCAGTCTTCCAGAACGGCGAGAATTTCGTTCTCGCTCATTACCAGCAGGTCTTCGCCGTCGACTTTCACAGTGTTGCTGCCGGAGTAAGGGCCGAAAACAACCTTGTCACCCACTTTCACAGCCAGCGCACGTACTTCACCGTTTTCCAGAGCCTTGCCTGGGCCAGCAGCGATGATCACACCGTGGTTGGCTTTTTCAGCAGCCGAACCTGGCAGAACGATACCGCCAGCGGTTTTCTTTTCTTCTTCGCTGCGACGGATTACGACGCGGTCGTGCAGAGGACGAAGCTTGCTCATTGTCGATCTCTCCTAATTGTGTTTTTCATCGGCCGGTATCGGTACCGGCGGGTTGTATTCCGGCGGTGCCGGTCGCGCCTCGCCAAGCAAGACGCGGAAGTCTGTCTGGTGTCGCCACCAGAAACCTTGCGGTGACCGTTACATAAGGGCGCATAAGCTTATTACAAGGGGTCGTAGCGGAAATTTTTTGTGTCTGCTGACGACCAAAAGCAACACGACACCCATAGGTGCCGTGCCCATAAAGCGGTTATTTGCTGTCGCGGTGTTCGAACTCGCCTTCGATCACATCACCTTCACGCCCCAACGGCTGGCGTGGAGCCGGGCCACCACGGGGTTGCAGGTCGTCGGCGAACGCACGTTGGCGAATCGCCGCCTCTTCGGCACGCTGGCGCATCTTGCCGGCCAGCAGCTTGCGGGTAAACGGCAGCAGCATGACCAAGCCGACCACGTCGCTGATGAAACCCGGCAGGATCAACAGGCCACCGGCCAAGGCCATCATCAGGCCTTCAAGCATGGTTTGGGCTGGCAGTTCGCCGCGGTTTAAGCTTTCACGAGCACGCAACGCCGTGGCCAGGCCGGCGACGCGCAGCACCAGCACGCCGAGCATCGAGCCGAGAATGATCAGTAACAGTGCCGGGAAAAACCCGATCGCACCGCTGACTTGAACGAATACGAACAGCTCCAACACCGGGAACAGCAGAAAGAGCAATAAAAAAGGGCGCATCAAATGGTTCCTCAACGCAAGAATGCCTTGCCAGTCCACCCTAGATGACGTCGCCGTTTCGTGAATTCAAGCGTTGGCGCGCTCTTTTTTCGGCCAGACCTCGGCGTGGGCCAATAAAACCAGGGCTTCGCGTACTTGTGTCGGATTATTGCAAGGCTCCGCAAAAGGCAACCAATGCAGGGATTGGCCAATGCGCAGGTGCATGCCTTCACTGTCGACGCCGGCCAATTGCGCAGGCTCGGTGGTCGGCAAACCGGCCAGTTCGACGTAATGCGCGATGGCCTTGGTGTGATCGCTGTTCATGTGCTCGATCATGCTGCGCTCAGCCTTGCCCGCGAACGGGTTGGCCAAGGTCAGTTGGTCGACCCAGTGGATCGCACCAAACCCGCCTATATAACGGTGACGCACGGGCTTGAGCACCCAGAAGTCAAAATCGTGGGCTTTGTGGTAGTTGGCCGAATCGGGGAAGTAGCGGTAATAACGCTCGGCGGCCGCTTCAATGGCAGCGGCGTCTTCAAGCTTCTCGGCTTCGGCCAAGTAGGTCAGGCGCCCCACCGCCTGCACATCATCGGCCTCGCGCTCACCCACCAGCAGCGAGCACTTGGGGTCTTTTTGCAGGTTATGGGTGTGCTGGGCAATGCGGCTGATCAGGATCAGCGGGCGGCCCTGCTCGTCGAGGCAATACGGTACGACGGAGCCGAAGGGAAACCCGGGCATGGCTTTGGACAATGTGGAGAGAGCCCCACGGTATTCCTTGAGCAACAGCTCTCGGGCGTTCTTGGCAACGTGCGCGCTCAACGTATGACTCCTCGGGTATTCCGCCACCCACAGCCTATGGGGACTATGGGAATGGATCTCAATACAAGGTAATCAATATCCGCGCAGGTTGCCAGAGTGCTCTTACCAGGCCACGCCAAACCCTGCGGTGTAACGGGTCTTGCTCAAGCTACCTTCCGACTCGCCACTGATGATGTCGCGCTCGGCCTTAAGGTTAAGCGAAGCCCATTCGGTGACTTTGTAACGCAGGCCCATCTCCGCATCCAAGGAGTATTCGGACGGCCCGGAGAGCGGCTTGCCCACCTCGCCGTTGGTGAAAAACTCCACGGTCTTGCCTACGAGGTAGCGGTTGTAGTTCCACTTCATGGCCAGGGAATAGAAGTCGGTCTTGCGGCCGTTTTCATATTCATAGTCGGTGCGGTTTACCAAGGAGCCGAGGGAGAACGCACCCAGCTCATCGTCCCAGAACTGGTAGCCCGGGCCGGTACCGACGGTGCGTTGGCGGGACAAGTCTTCAACCTTGTCACGCTTGTAGGTCAGGCGGCCCTGCCAATACCAATGCTCGGTGATGAAGCGGTCCAAGTCATATTCCAACGCCCAGTTGTCGGTGGTGGTGACGTCGTCCTGGAACTCGCGGTTGTATTCGCCTTTGCCGGTATGACGCCACTGGCCGTGGCGGGCGGTGGTCTTGAAGTCGATGTCGTAGTCGTTGGTGTCTTTGTCGGCACGCTTGTAGTCCAGCGCCAGGTCAACGTTGCCCTTCCACACCAGGTCTTCGATCACAGGCTTGGGTTTGATGATTTGCTGGATGCTTGCCAACTCAACCGTCTTCGGCGCTTCGCCATTGGCCAGCACCACCTTGCCATCATCTGCCGCTTTGAGGGATTTGGCTTTTTCGCCGGTATAGGCGTCCTGTTTGACCAGCAACTCCTGGTCACTTTCCAGGGTTTTCACCTGTTTCCAGTCCACCGGGATCGCCCCTGCGTAACTGGTCTGAATCAGCAACTTGCCACCGTCGAAGACTTTGATCTTGCCGGTCAGGCGGTCACCGTTTTTCAACCAGACGGTGTCGGCGAGCAAGGGCGTGGAAGCGCTGAAAACAGCAAGGCACAGCAGGGTTCTGGACAACATAAGCGGATTCGGAGCTCGGAGTTGGCGAAAAAGGGACGTTATCGTGTTAGATAGCTAGGACTGACTCAAGGATTTATGTTGAGTTCAATTCTCAACACCATGATTACAGACGTTTCTTACAAAGACACCGACGATGCCCACAGTAAATCCACCTGCCGAACCCCCTCAAAGCCCGGCCGACATGCGCCGCACGGCGCTGTACCTGACATTGGCGCAAGTGCCCGAGGGCTGCGTGGTGAGCTACGGCGAATTGGCCCACCTGGCAGGGCTGGGCCGCGCGGCACGCTGGGTCGGGCGCACGCTCAGCCAGCTGCCAGAGGGCACTCGGTTGCCTTGGCACCGGGTGCTGGGTGCCGGTGGTCGGATAAGTCTGCCGGTGGGCAGTGCCTCAGGCGACGAACAACGTGCGCGTTTACGCAGTGAAGGTGTCAGTATCCTGAACAATCGCGTTGATATTCAGCGTCATGGCTGGCGCCCGGTAGAGCACAGCGGTTAGAGTGCGCGCTTTGTTTCCGCAAATCTGAGGCAGACTCCAGCCCATGCCCCGTAAAACCTGGCGCGCCGCGCTCGCCGCCTATGCCAGCCCCTCGACGTTAGTGTTGTTGTTGCTCGGTTTCGCCGCCGGCTTGCCTTACATGTTGGTGTTCTCGACGCTTTCAGTGTGGTTGCGCGAGGCCGGTGTGGCCCGCGAGACCATCGGTTATGCGAGCCTGATCGGTTTGGCCTACGCCTTCAAATGGGTCTGGTCGCCATTGCTCGACCAATGGCGCTTGCCGCTGCTCGGTAAACTCGGACGTCGTCGTTCCTGGCTGGTGCTGGCCCAGACGCTGGTGATCCTCGGGTTGATCGGCATGGGCTTTTGCGACCCGCAAAAACACCTGTCCTGGCTGATTGCCATTGCCGTAATCGTCGCCTTCGCGTCGGCCACCCAAGACATCGCGGTGGATGCCTACCGCCTGGAAATCGCCGACGACAGTCGCCAGGCGGCCCTGGCTGCCAGCTACATGTCCGGTTACCGCATCGCCGCCCTGCTGGCCACGGCGGGTGCACTGTTTTTCGCCGAAGGCTTCGGCTCCACCGGCTTCAACTATAAACACTCGGCGTGGACCGGCACTTACGTGCTGTTCGGCTTGCTGATGATCCCGGCGCTGCTGACCACCTTCTTCATGCGCGAGCCCAATGTGCCACTGCGCACCCAGTTGCAGGCCGGCCGCTACAGCTTCGCGCATCAGCTTGTTTCTGTATTTGTGCTGATCGTGCTGCTGGTGTCGGTCCCGGCGATGTTCACCCAGCTGTACAACACCGACTTCGCCAGCGTGCTGTTCCACGGCGTGAGCCTGTGGGAGCTGCTGATGGAAGACCGCGCGTTCCTGCGCGCCATCCTCTATATCATCCTCACCGCACTGTGCCTGTCGGCCATGGGTCGCCGGGGGCTGGCGCCGGTGCTGACGCCGGTCAACGACTTTATCCTGCGCTACCGCTGGCAGGCGTTGCTGCTGCTCGGGCTGATTGCGACCTATCGCATGTCCGACACGGTGATGGGCGTGATGGCCAACGTGTTCTACATCGACCAGGGTTTTACCAAGGACCAGATTGCCGGAGTCAGCAAGATCTTCGGCCTGATCATGACCCTGCTCGGCGCCGGTATGGGCGGCCTGTTGATCGTGCGCTTCGGGATCCTGCCGATCCTGTTTATCGGCGGCATCGCCTCGGCCGGCACCAACCTGCTGTTTGTCGCGCTCGCCGACATGGGCCCCGACCTGCAGATGCTGATTTTCACCATCTCGCTGGACAACTTCAGCTCGGGCCTGGCCACCTCGGCGTTCGTCGCCTACCTGTCGAGCCTGACCAACCTCAAGTTCTCCGCCACCCAATACGCCCTGCTCAGCTCGATCATGCTGTTGCTGCCTCGCCTGATTGGCGGCTATTCGGGGGTGATGGTGGAGAAGTTCGGGTATCACAACTTCTTCATGATTACCTGTTTGCTGGGTGTGCCGACGTTGTTCCTGATTGCGTTGCATTGGTTTCAGGAAAATCGACGAATTCGTTTGAACCCGCCCACTGAAGACTGACTCACCTCAGTCAATGTGGGAGCGGGCTTGCTCGCGAAGGCGCAGTGTCAGTTGATACATGCATGACTGATACACCGCCTTCGCGAGCAAGCCCGCTCCCACAGACCCCTCTGTATTCTGATACCTGTACTCCAGCAGTTTGCGCCCGTACAATCCCAAGTCATTTCAAGTCCAAGCAACCGACAACGGCCTACCATGCGTACCAGTCAATATTTGCTCGCCACACAGAAAGAAACGCCTTCCGACGCGGTTGTGATCAGCCATCAGCTGATGCTGCGCGCCGGTATGATCCGCAAACTGGCCTCCGGCCTGTACACCTGGCTGCCCATGGGCTTGAAGGTGATGCGCAAGGTCGAAGCGATCGTTCGCGAAGAAATGAACGCCGCCGGCTCTCTCGAAGTGTTGATGCCGAGCACCCAACCGGCTGAGCTGTGGCAGGAATCCGGGCGCTGGGAAGAGTACGGCCCTGAGTTGCTGCGCTTCAAGGACCGTCATGGCCGCGATTTCTGTGCTGGCCCGACCCATGAAGAAGTGATCACCGACCTGATGCGCAACGAGCTGAGCAGCTATAAACAGCTGCCGCTGAACCTGTATCAGATCCAGACCAAATTCCGTGACGAAATCCGCCCACGCTTCGGTTTGATGCGCGGCCGCGAATTCATCATGAAGGACGCCTATTCGTTCCACGCCGACCAAGCTTCGTTGCAGGTCACCTACGACCGCATGCACAAGGCTTACTGCAACGTGTTCACGCGCCTGGGCCTGAAATTCCGCCCGGTTGAAGCGGACAACGGCTCCATCGGCGGCGCCGGCTCCCACGAATTCCACGTGCTGGCCGACTCCGGCGAAGACGATATCGTGTTCAGCAACGGTTCCGACTACGCGGCGAACATTGAGAAAGCCGAAGCCGTGCCACGCGAGACTTCCCGCCCAGCACCGGCTGAAGCGCTGCGCCTGGTGGACACACCTGATACCAAGACCATCGCGGCCCTGGTGGAAAAATTCAATCTGCCGATTGAAAAGACCATCAAGACCCTGATCGTGCGCGCCGAAGAAGAAGGCAAGCTGATCGCCCTGGTGATCCGTGGCGACCACGAGCTCAACGAAATCAAGGCTGCCCAGCAACCTGGCGTGGCCAGCCCGCTGGTCATGGCCAGCGATGCCGAACTGCGCGACGCCATTGGCGCCGGTGCCGGCTCGCTCGGCCCGCTGAACCTGCCGCTGCCGATCATCATCGACCGTTCGGTCGAGCTGATGAGCGACTTCGGTATCGGCGCCAACATCGACGACAAGCACTACTTTGGCGTGAACTGGGAACGTGACCTGCCGGTTCCGACCGTGGCCGACCTGCGTAATGTAGTGGCCGGCGACCCAAGCCCGGATGGCAAGGGCACCCTGGAAATCAAGCGCGGCATCGAAGTCGGGCACATCTTCCAGCTGGGCAACAAGTACAGCAAGGCGATGAAGTGCGAAGTGCTGGGCGAGAACGGCAAGCCGATCACCCTGGACATGGGCTGCTACGGCATTGGTGTGTCCCGCGTGGTGGCTGCTGCCATCGAGCAGAACAACGACGAGAAAGGCATCATCTGGAGTGACGCCCTGGCGCCGTTCCAAGTGGCCTTGGTACCGCTGCGCTATGAAACCGAGCAAGTACGCGAAGCCACCGACAAACTGTATGCCGAACTCACGGCCGCCGGTTTTGAAGTGTTGCTGGATGACCGGGACAAGAAAACCAGCCCGGGCATCAAGTTCGCCGACATGGAACTGATTGGCATCCCGCACCGGATCGTGGTCAGTGACCGCGGCCTGGCCGATGGCAATCTGGAATACAAGAGCCGGACCGAAGCCGAAGCCCAACCGTTGCCGGTGGCTGACGTGCTGTCTTTCCTTCAGGCGCGTATTCGTCGCTGAAAATCAGATCAAGAGAAGTCATGTTCAAGCGAAACACCAGAGCCCTGGGGGGCGCCGCCTTGTGCGGCGCCCTGCTGGTCAGCGGCTGCGCCAACCAGATGTCGCAACGCAGTGAGCACGAGGAGCGGATCGAGCGTAAGTTGCTCGATCACAGCCTGCAGATCGATGTAGGCGAACCCAAAGTGCTGGAACTGCCGCAACGCCGGGTTCGCATTCACGAGCAGAAGACCTTTGAGGTCACCGAATTCGAAGTCACCCGCCGTTACGATCGCTACACGCCCTACCAACCCTGGCGCAAACTCTACGAGATGCCACTGGGCGCGGTCGCTTTGGTGGCGGGCGCGGGGGCCAACGTGGCGAACATTTTCGCCCTCGGCAACCTGCCCACCAGCATGACCCGCGACTGGCTGAGCTACGGCGTGGACGGCATTAACCTGTTCATGAACGTGCAATCCCACGGCCGTGCGCAACAGAACCTGGCCGGCATTGATGAAGTCCAGCGCGACAAGCGCACGGAGTATTCGAGCCTGCCCTGGAGCGAACGCCCGGTACAGGTCACCGCCGGCAAGCAGACCCATGAGCTGACCACCGACCGCAACGGCGTACTGCGCCTGAACCTGTTGGACAGCCCATTTGCCGAGCAGGACCTGAACCGCGTCACGACCCTAAAGATCAGCGTGGAAGATGGCCAGGACGACGTGCATTCGGACTCCACCCTGGCGATCAGCAACACCCTGCGCGGCAAGTTGCTGGAAGCCCATGGCCTGATTTACGACGACTTGGAAGATGACGAAGTCAACCAGTGGGTGCACAGGGTCAAGCGTCTGTCGGAACTGGGCCTGGAAGAGGAAGCCAGTGAGCTGGAACAAAGCCTGATCGAACTGACCCGCAATGATCCCGAGTTGCAGCAGGAGTTTCTGCAGGCACTGACCAAGGATGCGGGGCGATTGGTGGCGGATCCTGGGGCTCGCTGAATTCCCGAGAACACCGAAATACACCTGTGGGAGCTGGCTTGCCAGCTCCCACAGGTGGTTTTGGGTTTCTACCAGGAGAACTCGAGCTGTTCATTGCCGCTGCTTAGGTCGAGCAACCTCACCCCAATCCCCAGCAACCGCACCGGTTTACCACCGCGATTGAACGCCTGGGTCAACAGCTGTTGATAACTCTCCAGATCCCGCCCTGCCCCGGCTTGCTCCAAGGTGGTCTGGGTAAAGTCATGAAACTTCACTTTGACGAACGGCTTGCCCGCCCGATAGCTGCTGTCGATGCGCGCCATACGCCCGGCCAGGGTTTCCATCAGCTCGGGCAGCTTCGCCAAACAACTTGAGAGATCCGGCAGGTCCACGTCGTAGGTGTTTTCCACACTGATGGATTGCCGGCGGCTATCGTTCTGCACCACGCGGTCATCAATCCCACGGGCCAGGCTCCAGAGCCGCTCGCCAAAACTGCCGAATTCACGCACCAGCGCCAGCTTGTTCCACTCACGCAATTGCAGGCAGTCTTCAATGCCCAAGCGCGCCAGCTTGTCGGCGGTGACCTTGCCGACGCCGTGCAACTTGTTTACCGGTAACTGGGACACGAAGTCTTCGACCTGGTCCGGGGTGATCACAAACAGGCCGTTGGGCTTTTTCCAGTCGCTGGCGATCTTGGCCAGGAACTTGTTCGGCGCAACGCCTGCTGACACGGTGATGTGCAGTTGGTTGGAGACCCGACGGCGAATGTCCTGGGCGATACGCGTGGCACTGCCGCCAAAATGCGGGCTGTCAGAGACGTCCAAGAAGGCTTCGTCCAGTGACAGCGGTTCGATCAGGTCGGTGTAATCACGAAAGATCGTCTGGATTTCCTTCGACGCTTCCTTATAGGCATCCATGCGCGGCTTAACGATGGTCAGGTCCGGGCACAGCTTCAAGGCGTGGCGTGACGACATGGCTGACCGCACGCCATACGCCCGCGCCTCATAGTTGCAGGTAGCGATCACCCCTCTTCTGTCCGCCGAGCCGCCAACCGCCAGGGGCTTTTGCGCCAGGCTCGGGTCGTCGCGCATCTCGATGGCGGCGTAGAAGCAATCACAGTCGACGTGGATGATTTTGCGCTGCGTCATATAAACAGAGGGTGTAATCCAACGGGCGGCCAGTATCGCACTCACACCTGTATATAGCACCAGTAGTTTGAATCTTCCGTTTGAACGGTGGGAAATCTCGCAGATGAATTTATTTTTTCAATCGAAATCAGCCCATCGATAGAGCTGAAACCCTCGGCCCGACTGGCCCCGAGCCCTTCCAAGGCACGCTTTGGAGAGCTAAGCGGTTGAACCACAAGCGCTTTTCTTCTATTCACAGGTTGACACACCTGCGTTCCTCTGTAGAATGCCGACACACAGACGCGGGATGGAGCAGTCTGGTAGCTCGTCGGGCTCATAACCCGAAGGTCGTCGGTTCAAATCCGGCTCCCGCAACCAAACATCAAAAAAGGCTACTCGAAAGAGTGGCCTTTTTTGTGCGCGTCTATTTTCTAAAGACCAGAGCGCGTGAACTTCACGACGGGCTGCTCCGCAACCCGTCGCGGGTGGTGCGACGATTCGACAAGCCCGCTCACTACAAAAACCGTTTCCAAACGAGAACTTAGGTCGCTTGAGCCACTAATTCACACTAATTTGACCCATCGGCCGATTAACGGTTGACACCTCGTCGTTGCGCTGTAGAATGCCGCCCACAGACGCGGGATGGAGCAGTCTGGTAGCTCGTCGGGCTCATAACCCGAAGGTCGTCGGTTCAAATCCGGCTCCCGCAACCAAACATCAAAAAAGGCTACTCGAAAGAGTGGCCTTTTTTGTATCTGGCGAAAAAGTTCTTCTGAAACAATGGCATGGCATCTTTCATGAAACCGTATACGGTTTGTAGAGTCCATCTCATTGCACGCTATGCTCAATGCTCAAGCGCTACCCTCTACGACCAATGGCCGCAGTCGCCGCACCCGGCGATACGCGTTAATATTTGTAATTATTTTGTCCATAGGGATTGGTAACTTGGCTGGATACCTCCATCCTGTCGCGCACAATCCACGAGGTGATTGATGCGCGCCAACTCGTCTGAACCACAAGACACCGTCACAGCGACACAACCGATCACACCCGCCCGTTTGCGCTGGCTGGATCTGTTGAGCAAATACCGTCAGCCCATCGGGTTGGCCGTTACCCTGTTGCTGTTCGCAATCGCCCTGATCGCCTGCCGACACCTGCTGTTGGAACTGGACCTGTACGCTCTCCACGACTCGATCCTGGAAGTGCCCAAGCCCGCCCTGCTGGGTGCGTTTGCGGCGGCGGTCATCGGTTTCATCATTCTGTTGGGCTATGAGTTCTCCGGCGCGCGCTATGCCGGGGTGAAGCTGCCCGCCAAAACCTTGGCCCTGGGTGGCTTCACCGCCTTTGCCATCGGCAATGCCATTGGCCTGTCGATGCTCTCCGGCGGTTCGGTGCGCTACCGTTTATATGCACGCCATGGCATCGGGGCTTCAGAAGTCGCGCACATGACCGTGTTCGCCAGCCTGGCCTTGGGCTGCGCCCTGCCGCCGCTGGCTGCATTGGTCACGCTGAGCAACTTGCCGGCAGCATCGACCTACCTGCACCTGTCGCAAGGTTTGCTGGGTGGCATTG
This sequence comes from Pseudomonas sp. YeP6b, assembly GCF_025642995.1. Taxonomy (NCBI): domain Bacteria; kingdom Pseudomonadati; phylum Pseudomonadota; class Gammaproteobacteria; order Pseudomonadales; family Pseudomonadaceae; genus Pseudomonas; species Pseudomonas sp. YeP6b. The sequence continues at coordinate 5,607,583 of NZ_CP080090.1, forward strand.
CGGGTGCGGTGCTGCTGTCGGTCGCGCTGTGCATCGGCATCTATCGCCGCCGCCTGGCGGAACAACCCTACCCGGACAACCTGCTGGTCAAGGCGGGTCGCCGCACGCTGCGCCTGCCCGGCCGGCGCCTGACGCTCCTGCAACTGGTGATTACCGCACTGGACGTTGCCGCCGCCGCCACCGTCCTTTATATGCTGCTGCCGGAAGCGCCGCCGTTCGGCCCCTTCCTGCTGGTGTACCTGCTGGCCCTGGCCGCCGGTGTGCTCAGCCATGTACCGGGCGGCGTGGGTGTATTCGAAGCGATTCTGCTCGCCGCCTTTGCCGACAAGCTGGGTGCCGCGCCATTGGCCGCCGCCCTGCTGCTGTACCGGATGATCTATGTGGTACTGCCACTGCTGATCGCCTGTGTGTTCCTGCTGGTCAACGAAGCCCAGCGCCTGTTCCAGACCCAGCAAAGCCTGCGGGTGGCCTCAGGCTTGGCCGCACCGGTGCTGGCCGTACTGGTTTTTTTGTCCGGCGTGGTCCTGCTGTTTTCCGGCGCAACGCCGGAAATCGACTCACGCCTGGAAAACATCGGCTTCCTGATTCCCCACCGCCTGATTGACGCCTCGCACTTTGGTGCCAGCCTGATCGGCGTGCTGTGCCTGTTGCTTGCCCAAGGTTTGCGTCGGCGTTTATCCGCCGCCTGGATGCTGACCATGGTGTTGCTGCTGACCGGCGCCCTGCTCTCGCTGCTTAAAGGCTTCGACTGGGAAGAAGCCAGCCTGATGATCATGACCGCCGTGCTGCTGGCGATCTTCCGGCGCTCGTTCTACCGCGCCAGCCGCCTGACCGAGCTGCCGTTCTCGCCGCTCTACCTGGTGGCCAGCGTGTGCGTGCTGGGGGCCTCGATCTGGCTGCTGCTGTTTGCCTATCAAGACGTACCCTACAGCCATCAGCTGTGGTGGCAGTTCACCCTGGATGCCAACGCCCCACGCGGCCTGCGCTCGTTGCTGGGTGCGGCGGTGCTGCTGGTGATCGTCTCGTTGACCTGGTTGCTGCGCACCGCGCGCCCGGTGATCCACCTGCCGACCCCGGATGAACTGGAACGCGCCACCAAGATCTTGATGGCCTCGTCCCAACCCGACGGCGGCCTGGCACTGACCGGTGACAAGGCGCTGCTGTTCCACCCCAACGATGAAGCCTTCCTGATGTACGCCCGTCGCGGGCGCAGCCTGGTGGCTTTGTATGACCCAATCGGCCCGACCCAACCGCGCGCCGAGATGATCTGGCAGTTCCGTGACCTGTGCGACATCCATCACGCGCGCCCGGTGTTCTACCAGGTACGCGCCGAGAACCTGCCGTACTACATGGACATTGGCCTCACCGCGATCAAGCTGGGTGAAGAAGCCCGCGTCGACCTGAAACGCTTTGACCTGGAAGCCAAGGGCAAAGAGATGAAGGATTTGCGCTACACCTGGAACCGTGGCACCCGGGACGGCCTGTCCCTGGAGATCTTCGACCCGGGCCAGGCGCCGATGGATGAACTCAAAGTCATCTCCGATGCCTGGCTGACGGGCAAGAACGTGCGGGAAAAGGGCTTTTCGCTAGGCCGTTTCAGCGACGACTACCTCAAGCACTTTCGCATCGCGATCATTCGCTTCGAAGGGCGCCCGGTGGCCTTCGCCAACTTGCTCGAGACTTACAACCACGACCTGGCCAGTCTCGACCTGATGCGTGCGCACCCGGACGCGCCGAAGCTGACCATGGAATTCATGATGGTTGGCCTGATTCAACATTATAAGAACCACGACTACGCCCGCTTCAGCCTCGGCATGGTGCCATTGTCGGGCTTGCAACCCCGCCGTGGCGCCCCACTGACCCAACGCCTGGGCTCAATGGTGTTCCGCCGTGGCGAGCAACTGTATAACTTCCAAGGTTTGCGCCGCTTTAAAGACAAGTTCCAGCCTGACTGGGAACCCCGCTATATGGCCGTGCCCGCAGGACTTGATCCGCTGGTGGCACTGGCCGATACCGCTGCCCTGATTGCGGGCGGCTTGACTGGATTGGTGAAACGCTGATGATTCGACGCTCCTGGCGGTATGTGTTGGCCTTTGTAGTGCTGCTCGCGCTGATCGCGGCGGGTGGCTTTTGGTACTGGAACCGCCCTGCCCCGCAACCGACCTTGGAGCAACTGCCCCAGGCTGACGGCTCGGTGATGACCCGTGTAACGCCTAACGGCTCGGCAAAAGCCCGTGTGGCGGTGGCCGTGATGGCCGATGAAACCCTGACCGACAGCCAGTTGATTGCCCTGAGCAAGGGCGGCGCAGCTCAAATCGTTCAAGTGGTCCTGCCAAAAGATGACTGCAAGCTGCAGGAACAAGCGCTGCAAAGCGCCCTGGCCCAGCTTAAAGGCCCGGCGACCCTGGTCAGCGGCATCGGCCCTGGCGCTGCGCTCGCCTGGCGCTGGTTGGCCACACAGAACGACGACAAGGCCAACGCCATCTCCGTCGGCTTCGCCCTGGTACAGGAAGGCTGCAAGGACCCGCTGCCGAAGACCTCCGCCCATGGCAACTGGCTGGTGGCGTGGAACGATAACCCTGACGATGAAAGCGCCAGTTTCGTACGCGACACTCCGCGCGCGACCACCAGCATCAGCGACTACGACATTCATTACCCACAAGTGCTGAACAACGAACTGCGCAAGCAATTGGTCGGTTCGGACAACGGCGGCCTGGCGATTCCTGTGGTGGAAGTGCCGGCGGGCCAAGCCAAGGACACCGTTACCCTGTTCCTCTCCGGTGACGGCGGCTGGCGTGACCTGGACCGTGACGTGGCCGGTGAAATGGCCAAGATCGGCTACCCGGTGGTCGGCATCGACACCCTGCGCTACTACTGGCAGCACAAGACCCCGGAACAGAGCGCCAAAGACCTTACCGAACTGATGCAGCACTACCGGCAGAAATGGGGTACCAAGCGCTTCGTGCTGACCGGCTACTCGTTCGGCGCTGACGTACTGCCGGCGATCTACAACCGCATGCCGGAAAACGAACAGCAGCGCGTGGATGCAATCATCCTGCTGGCGTTCGCACGTACCGGTAGCTTTGAAATCGAAGTGGAAGGTTGGTTGGGCAACGCCGGCAAAGAAGCCGCGACCGGCCCGGAAATGGCCAAACTGCCGGCTGACAAAGTGGTGTGCATCTACGGCGCCGAAGAAGTCGACGAGAGTGGCTGCACCGACAAGACCGCTGTTGGCGAAGCGGTGAAGCTGCCAGGCGGGCATCACTTTGATGAAAACTACCCGGCGCTGGCGCAGCGGCTGGTAGACATCATCGTGAAGCACCAGGCCAAGGACAAAGCCGAGTAACTCTAGGCTTTATGCAAAACCAAATGTGGGAGCAGGCTTGCTCGCGAAAGCGGTGGATCAGTCACAGCAACCTTGACTGACACTCCGTATTCGCGAGCAAGCCCGCTCCCACATTTGTTTGCGGCGTGCCGAATAACTAGCGCGGTTCGATATGCGCAATCATCAACTGCACAGTTTCCTGCCCACGGAACTCGTTCACGTCCAGCTTGTAGGCCAACTCCACCCAACGCACCGTCGGGTTCGGCCAGACTTCACGGTCCACACCAAACGCAATGCCATCAAGCTTCACTGACCCGCATTCGCTCTTGAGCACCACTTTCAGGTGCCGCTCGCCCACTACGCGTTGTTCGACCAACTGAAACACGCCGTGAAACAACGGTTCTGGAAAATGCTGCCCCCACGGCCCGGCATGCCGCAATGCGCGCGCCAGTTCCAGGTGAAACTCTTCCACGGCCAAGGTGCCGTCAGACAGCAAGCGCCCGGTGAGGTCTTCTTCACGCAGTTGCCGACGTACTTCAGCGTCAAAGGCTTCGGCAAACAGTGGGAAATTCGCCTCGGGCAACGTCAGACCCGCCGCCATGGCGTGACCGCCGTACTTGGCGATCAGGTTGGGATGCTGGCTGGCAACGACCGCCAGGGCATCACGGATGTGAAAACCCTGCACAGAGCGCCCTGAGCCCTTGAGCAGGCCGTCGCCGGCGTCGGCAAAGGCGATGGTCGGGCGGAAATACCGCTCTTTCATCCGCGACGCCAGAATGCCGATCACGCCTTGGTGCCATTCCGGGTCGAACAGGCACAAACCGTACGGCATCGATTCCACCGGCAAATCCTTGAGCTGGGCGAGCGCCTCGCGCTGCATGCCCTGTTCGATGGATTTGCGGTCCTGGTTCATACCGTCCAGTTGCGCCGCCATTTCCCGCGCGGCGGCGAAGTCGGTGGTGAGCAGGCATTCGATGCCCAGGCTCATATCATCCAGGCGCCCGGCGGCATTCAGGCGCGGCCCGAGAATGAAACCGAGATCGGTAGAGGTGATGCGCGCGTGGTCGCGCTTGGCGACCTCGAGGATCGCCTTGATGCCCGGCCGCGCACGACCGGCACGAATGCGTTCCAGGCCTTGATGGACGAGGATGCGGTTGTTGGCGTCCAGGGGCACCACGTCAGCGACGCTGCCCAAGGCCACCAGATCAAGCAATTCGCCGATGTTCGGCTGCGGCTTGTTGTCGTACCAGCCCAGGCTGCGCAACCGCGCACGCAAAGCCATCAACACGTAAAAGATCACGCCGACGCCGGCCAGCGCCTTGCTGGGGAACTCACAGCCGGGCTGGTTCGGGTTGACGATGGCGTCTGCCGCCGGCAACTCATCGCCCGGCAAGTGGTGGTCGGTGACCAACACCTGCAAACCGGCCGCCTTCGCCGCCGCCACGCCTTCGACACTGGAAATACCGTTATCCACAGTAATCAGCAACTGCGGCTCGCGCTGCAGCGCCACCGCGACGATTTCCGGGGTCAGGCCGTAGCCGTACTCGAAGCGGTTGGGCACCAGGTAGTCGACATGCGCCGCACCGAGCAAACGCAGGCCCAAGGTGCCCACCGTGCTGGCAGTGGCGCCATCGGCGTCGAAGTCACCGACGATGAGAATGCGCTGGCGCTGCTCCAAGGCCGTCACCAGCAGGTCCACCGCGGCATCGATGCCCTTGAGCTGCTGGTAAGGAATCAACCGCGCCAGGCTCTTGTCCAGCTCGGCTTCAGACTGCACCCCGCGCGCGGCGTAGAGACGGGTCAACAGCGGTGGCAGTTCACCGAGAAACGGCAGGACGGCGGGCAACGGGCGAGGATCGATACGCATGAGGTGGCGGGTGCTTCTCTTCTAATACAACGGTTAAACAGGGATGTTGAAAATGCAGTGGATCAAATGTGGGAGCTGGCTTGCCTGCGATGCAGGCGCTGAAGTGCGCCCCAAAAGTTGGACAGCTAATGGTTAGGCTACCGCGGACCGGGTTCTGTAAGCCACAGGGCTCAGTCCGCCAAGCTTCGTTTTGATTCGCTTATGGTTGTAGTAATGGATGTACTTATCCAGCCCGGCCTGCAGCTGAGCAACGCTGTCGAAGCTTTCCCGATAGTAAAACTCCGACTTCAGGGTACCGAAAAAGCTTTCCATTGTGGCGTTGTCATAGCAGTTCCCTTTGCGAGACATGCTCTGTTCCAACCCAGCTTTTTCCAGTTTTTCCCGATACTTTGAGTGTCGATAGTGCCAGCCCTGATCCGAGTGCAGCATGGGTTTGGCGCCTTCGGGCAAGCGCTCAAGGGCCAGCTCCAGCATGTCGCCTACCAAGGCGTATTGGGGGCGGACGGCGGTCTTATAGGCCACAATCTCTCCGTTGTACAAGTCCAGTACTGGGGACAGATACAGCTTTTTGCCGGCCACTTTGAACTCGGTGACATCGGTCACCCATTTCTGATTTGGTTGCTCAGCTTCGAACTGACGAGCCAGGATATTGGGCGATACCTCTCCCATTGGCCCTTTATACGATTTGTATTTTTTCGGTCGCACTGTGCATTTCAGGCCTAACTCTCCCATCAGCCGTCGTACCGTTTTACCGTTGATCAACGGCGTTTGCTTACGTAGCTCTAAAGTCATCCGACGGTAACCAAGGCGGCCCTCATTCTCGTCTTGGATCGTCTGGATAGAGGCTTTGATCGAGATAAACCGGTCCGCAACGCCCATCGCCTTGAGTTGGTAGTAGTACGTACTTCGCGCAAGACCTACCAGCTTGAGCAAATCACTCAAGGGGAAAGCTTGTTTGAGCTCAGTGACTAATCGGGCTTTTTCTTCGCTTCTCTCTCTCGCCTCATCACCGCCTCGCCCAACTCTCCAAGCTTTTTTAGGTAGGCGTTCTCCATGCGCAAATACTGCAGTTCATCGAGTAATGCCTTGTGTGCAAGCTGTGCGTCGGTGAGTGGGGTGGTAGTTTTACGCGGTTTAGAAGGCGGCTTGGGCATAGCGGTAATCGATCCTTTTTTCCCTGACTCCAGGGCTTCAATACCGCCACTGTAATACTGCTGTTGCCATCTGCCCACCTGGCTTGAGTTACCCAGGTTGAAGAGCGCCGCTGCGCGGCGCAAGGATAAGGAGTCGCGCCACATGCGTTGCAGCACTGAAAACTTGAACAAGGGACTGTAGCGTTCGCCGGTTCTGCTTAGACAGGCTTCGCCATGTAATCGGTAAGCCTCCACCCAACGACGAAGCAAGGTGGGATCCATTTGAAATTGAGCGGCTATGCGGCGAAAGCCTCGGCCCTGCTCAAGGAAAGTGGTAATGGCGGAAAGCTTGAACTGCGTCGTGTATTTGCTCATGAAAAGCCTCAGGAGTTGGACGGGTGTCCAACTTCTGGGGCGCACTTCACGCCTCGGTCAAGCAGTTACGCCGCGTTGATGCTTTCGCGAGCAAGCCCGCTCCCACACAAGCCAGCTCCCACAGTTTTCAACCGCGCTCGCCAACCAGCCATTGCAGCTGCACTTCGTGCTGGCCGCGATCATCAGTCACAAAAATCGTGCCTTCACTGATCATCACGTCCCACTTGATCACGCGCGGCATGTCCTTGGCCAGGGTCTCGAGGACTTCCTGCGGCACGGCGGCGATGTGTACGTTTTTCAGGTTGTTGGCCACCGGCACCACTTTGCCTTCCCATACACGCAGGCTGCCATAGGCCAGCAGGCTGGTGCGTTCGGTACGGCGCGAGCACCAAGTCAGGCGGTCGGCGTCAGGCTGGCCGACTTCAATCCAGTGCAGAACCCGATCATCCAGGCTTTTTTCCCACAGGGCTGGTTCATCCACATCGGACAGACCACGACCAAACGCCAGTTGCTCGTTGTACCAGAGGGCATAGGCCAGCAGGCGCACGGTCATGCGTTCTTCGGTTTCCGAAGGGTGGCGGGCGATGGTCTGTTTGACGCTCTCGTACACCGAACGATCGAGGTCGGTGAGATTGAGTTCGAATTTGTAGGTCGTGGACGGCTGGGCCATGAACGGGCTTCTAGAGACAGGGAAAGGCGGCCAGTCTAACCGATGGCGGGGCCAATCAACGAATACTGCGCTGCATCATCCTTATCCCAAGGGGGCTCGCCTATGTTAAAAGGCATCACACCACCGCCCACGCTTGCTAAGGATCCTCATGTCGCTTAATGCCAAACCGCTTGCCGGCCTGAAAGTCATCGAACTGGGCACCCTGATCGCCGGCCCGTTTGCGTCGCGAATCTGCGCCGAGTTCGGCGCAGAGGTGATCAAGGTTGAATCCCCGGACGGCGGTGACCCGTTGCGCAAATGGCGCAAGCTGTATGAGGGCACCTCGCTGTGGTGGTTTGTGCAGGCGCGCAATAAGCAGTCGCTGACCCTCAACCTCAAGCACCCCGATGGCCTGGCGATCCTTAAACAGCTGTTGGCAGACGCCGACATCCTGATCGAAAACTTTCGCCCCGGCGTACTGGAAAAACTCGGCCTGAGCTGGGAAACCCTGCATGCACTGAACCCCAAGCTGGTGATGGTGCGCCTTTCGGGCTTTGGCCAGACCGGGCCGATGAAAGACCAGCCGGGGTTCGGCGCGGTGGGCGAGTCGATGGGCGGTTTGCGCTATATCACCGGTTTTGACGACCGCCCGCCGGTACGCACCGGGATCTCCATCGGCGATTCGATCGCCGCCTTGTGGGCGGTGATCGGCGCGCTGATGGCGCTGCGTCACCGCGAGGTCAACGGCGGGCTTGGCCAGGTGGTGGACGTGGCGCTGTATGAAGCTATTTTCGCAATGATGGAGAGCATGATCCCGGAGTTCGACGTGTTCGGCTTTATCCGCGAGCGCACCGGCAACATCATGCCCGGCATCACGCCTTCGTCGATCCATACCAGTGCCGATGGCAAGCACGTGCAAATCGGCGCCAATGGCGATGCGATCTTCAAGCGTTTCATGTCGGCGATTGGCCGTGAGGACCTGGCCAATGACCCGGTCTTGGCCAGCAATGACGGGCGCGACAGCCGCCGTGACGAGCTGTACGGCGTGATCGACCGCTGGGTCAACTCACTGCCGCTGGAGCAAGTGGTTGAGCAGCTCAACAAGGCTGAGGTCCCGGCCAGTCGTATCTACAGCGCCGAAGACATGCTCGGTGACCCGCAGTTTCTGGCGCGGGAAATGTTTCTGAAGGCCAAGTTGCCGGGCGGCAAGGATTTCAAGATGCCGGGGATCGTGCCCAAGCTCTCGGACACGCCAGGCAGTTGTGAGTGGGTCGGCCCGCAACTGGGTGAACACAACAGCGTAGTGCTCAATGCGTTGGGCTATGACACGGCCGCCATTGCCCGCTTGCGTGAGGACGGCGCGATCTGATGGCTCACCCGCGCACGCGTCGGTTCATTCAGCTGTGCCTGCTCGGCTCAGTATTCGGCGTATGGCCGCTCACCTCGCATGCTCAGGACACCTTGACCTGGCTGCTGCGCGACCTGCCGCCAGTGACCATCTTCGAGGGGCCAAAAAAAGGCCAGGGCGTACTGGATCAGTTGCTACCGATACTCAGCGAGCGCCTGCCGGAGTACCGTCATACCATGATGCACGTCAACCGCGCCCGCAGCATTCAAATGCTGCGCGCAGCCTCGCTGACCTGCGACCCGGCGCTGCTATGGACGCCGGAACGCGCGACATACGTTGTGTTTTCGGCCCAGGCCTTCGTGGTGGCGAGCAACGGGGTGACCCTGCGACGAAGCCAGTATCAGCAAATGGCGCCCTTTATTGCCGAGGGCCAATTTGACCTGCAAGCCTTTCTCGACTCGCATAAAGCACGCATTGGCGCGACCGCCGAACGCAGCTACGGCCCGGTCATCGATGCACAGCTAAAAGGCGTCGACTCACACATCCTGGCACTGCATTACGGCAATGACGCGCTTGGCAGTCTGCTGCAAATGCAGCGCCTTGGGCGGCTGGAAGCGGTGCTGGGCTACTGGCCGGAAATCCGCTATCACGCCACACAGCAGGGCATTGCGCCGCAGGACTTGATGTTCTATCCCATCAAGGGCTCAGCGCCTTACCAGCGTACGCATATCGGTTGCTCGGACACGCCCCAAGGTCGCCAGGCGATCGCGCGGATCGACCAGGTACTACGCGAAATCCCACAGGAACAGCTTCTGCAGTCCTACTTGTTGTGGTTGGACCCGGTCATGCGCGAGCAGTATTTGCGCGACAACCCGAGCTTTTTCCAGGATTCGCCGGAGCGCTGAGCAATCACAAGGCAAATCGCAGGCAAAAAGAAACCCCGAAGAGTGGGGAGACACTTCGGGGTTAAACGTGGCCTACAAAGACCAGTACAACAAGCCACAAACACCGGAGCACAATGTTCGCTCTTGCTGTTACAAAATCTGACCGGCCATGCTGTAGGAAGTTTCCCTAGATAAACAATTCTTCATGCAGCGGCGCCATTGCGCGTCTGGGCAGCGTTGCGCAATGCCGCGATGACGGAAGGCTCCAGACGCCCTTCGGCGATTTTCAGGTCGCGCAGCAGGCAATCCACCACATCCACCAGCACGCGTTTATCAGTCAATTGCGCGCGGTCGACTTCACGCTCGACAACGATGGCGCCGGCCGGGTTCTTAACGGTCACCAGGCATTCGCCCTGCACACCTGCGGTGGTCAATGTCACCTGATAAGGGCTCAGTGCTTCTTCGAGCAATAGGCTGATACTTTCCATCTCGATCACCACTCAATAGTTCGGGAACAATCGTTTCAACGGCAGCTGCCTCTATTCTAAGTGACTGGTTATGACGTAGGAAAGTTCGCTTTATCGTCTTTATGGGGTCGTCAGGGAGTGACGTGAACCAGCATGCGCTTGCAACATGACAAGCAAAAAACGGCCGCACCTAACTGCTTACGCAAAGGGTGGCTGTTTTGCGGGGAAAACGGCGTTTTACACAGTGCTTGACCCTGCCCTCATGCAGCTCCTTCGCTTTACAGGCTAAAATCCCCGAATTATCCCGGGAGCCTGTCTTGAGAGCTGCGTCTGAATCGCCACTTCGCATCGTCCTGGCCGATGACCACCCGATTTTCCTCATCGGCCTGCGGGCGGTGCTGGAGCGCGACGAACGGCTGACGATCGTCGGTGAAGCCAGTTCCCCCGAGGCCCTTGCCGAGCTGTTGCGACAGTGCGCCTGCGATGTGCTGGTCACCGACTTCATGATGCCCGCCGCCCCACACGCAGACGGCTTGCGCCTGATTGAACAGGTGCGCCGACATTACCCGGCTCTGCCGATTGTGGTGGTGACCATGCTCAATAACGCGGGGTTGTTTCATGCCATCCTCGAACTGGGCGTCATGGGCCTGTTGAGCAAGGCCAGCCTCGCCGATGAGCTGCCGCAAGCCATCCGCCACGTGCGGCAGCGGCGACGCTACGTAGCCCACGCGATCCGTCAGGCATTGAACCTGGGCGGTGACGATCGTGTGCACTCCCTGGACGCGCTGTCACCCCGCGAATTGGAAGTCATCCGCCTGCTCGCGGGAGGGTTGACGGTGGGCGAGATCGCCGCGCACCTTCATCGCAGCAAACAAACCGTCAGCGCGCAAAAAGTCAGCGCCATGCGCAAGCTTGGCTTGAACAACGATGCGGCCCTGTTCATCTACGTACAGGAACACGGGCTGGCCTAGCCTGAGACGCAATCCATTGTTTCAGTGCCTCAGCGCCCATGGGCCGGGCAATAAAGCAGCCTTGCAGCCATGCCGCGCCCAGTTCACCCACCGCGTGATAATCGGCAGCGCTTTCAACCCCGGTGACCACCACACCGATGCCCAGTCGCCCGGCCATGCTCATGGCGCCGGCAACCACCGCCGCCTTGCGATCGTCACTGGCCATGCCGCTGGCAAACGCCGGGGGAATTTTCAGCTCGCTGAAGGGCAACTCCAGTAAGCGTTGCAGGCTGGTACCGCCCACGCCGAAATCACCGATGGACAGCTTGCACCCCATCATCCGCAACCGCAGCAAGCCGGTGACGTGGGCGCTGTCAGTCTTCAACCGCGAGGTTTCCACCAGTTCCAGGGTCAAGCTATGCGCGGGTACACCATGAAGCTGCAGCAAGCCTTGCAACACCTCGGGGAAGTGCGAGCGCTCCAGCATCCGCCCCGGAATGTTCACCGCCACCGGTAGCACTTGGCCGGTCTCGTGCTTCACTTGGCAGGCCAGGCCCAGCGCTTGTTCGAGCACGTGCCAGGTAAACGCCTCTTCCATTCCGGCAAATTCCAGCACCGGCAGGAATTCGTCAGGTAACAGCAACTCGCCTTGCGGGGCCTGCCAACGTGCCAGCGCCTCCACACCTTGCAACGCGCCTGCCTGGCTGACGATTGGCTGATACCAGACAGTGCCAGAGCGTGCGATCGCAACCTGGCTCACGTCCGCAGAAGGCGGCAACGGCTCGATGTCGCTCACCCCCAATAACTGGCGCACCCGCTCCCAGGACGTCCCCGGCAACCCCGGCCGCAAGCGTGCCTGGCAAGCCGTCAGCATTTGCCCGATCAGTGTTGCCGACGCAGGCTTGGGCAAGCAGCCGAGCACGTTGAGCCCCAACTGCCGCGCCATGTTCGCCACCCCGTCCAACACATCCGGCTCGGCGTTGCTCAGCAGGATCAATACTTGAGCCTGGCGGCGTTCGGCCATTTCGCGAATCAGCTCCAGACCATCGCCCTGCTCCAGGTACAGATCACATATCGCAATGTCCACCGCGCCCTTGCTTTCCAGGGACTGGCGGGCAGCGTCAACCGTTTCGGCGGTGAGCACATTGAACACGCCGTTGGCATTGAGCATCTGATGCAGGGCCATCAGCTGGAAAGGGTTGTCTTCAAGAATCAGGACTTTGAGTGAGCGCATGGACACGTAACCGGGGAAAGCGAGAGTCTACAGACTAGTCAAAAACCCGCGCCTTCCCCATAGGACATGTCCTATTCAGGCTGATTCAGACAGGCGTCCAGCTCGCGCCGGAACTCGACCAAGGCTTCGCACAGCGTCACCCAGTGCACGTTGATCTGTGCGTTACGCGTATCCCGGATACAGGCTTCAAGCGCCACGCAGGCCTTGGCCAGCGGCAATGCATCCACCAGGCAGCAAATCCCCTTCAGCCGGTGCAAAGAGGCCGACAGCCGGGCCAGGTCGTGTTCCGTCATGGCGGCGGCCATCACGTTGTGTTCCTGCTCAAGGCTCCTGGCGAGTTCCTGCAACATGCGCTGCAACACTGGCCCGTCGGCCTGGGTCATGGCCCGCAGGGTCTGGATACTGAACGAGCGCGAAGGCGCCAAGCGAGCAAGCACGCGCGTCCAGTGTTCAAGGGTCACGGGCTTGACCAGCAGTTCATCCATTCCTGCCTCGCGGCAGCGCTGCTGTTCGTCATCGAAGGCATTGGCCGTGCAGCCCACCAGCGCACTGCGCGGTCGTTGCTCGCGCGCTTCAATTTGGCGGATCGTCTCGCTCAAGGCGTAGCCGGACATGCCCGGCATGTTGCAATCGGTGACCAGCACGTCAAACACCTCCCGTCGCCAGCACTGCAAGGCGGCCTCCGCCGAGTCGACGGCCACGACCTGATGGCCCAGAAACTGTAGCTGCTGAACCAGCACCAGACGATTGGCCGGCAGGTCATCGACCACCAGCACCGAAAGGCTGCGGCCAGCGACAGGCAACGACGCAGCAAGTGCCGCAGGCACATCGTCACTGCTGACCCGGTCCAGATACAGGTCGATACACACTGCCGTGCCTTCCCCCACCACACTGTTCAAGGTGATGCGCCCGCCCATCAATTCCACCAGCTGCTGGCAGATGCTCAAGCCCAGGCCGGTCCCACCGTGCTCGGCAGCCGTCAGCGCGCTGACCTGTATAAACGGCTTGAACACCCGCGCCTGCTGCTCAATACCGATGCCGGGGCCGCTGTCTTCCACACACAGATGCAAGTATTCAGCACCCACCGGATCACGCTTGCACTCGACACTGACGCGAACCTCACCGCGCTGGGTAAATTTGAGCGCGTTACCCAACAAGTTATGGAGGACTTGGCGCAGGCGCAGCGGGTCGAACCAGTAGTGCCCTTGCGCAGCGGGATCAAAAGCCAGTGTCAAATGCAGGCCTTTTTTTTGCGCCATGGCTTCAAACAGCCGCTGTATGCCCTCAAAGAAACTTCTCAAGTCCGTGGTCTGCGGCGCCAGTTGCAGATGGCCGGCTTCAATCTTCGCCAGGTCCAGGCTGTCACCGATCAGGGCAATCAACTCTCGTGCAGAACGATGGGCCACCTGCAGTGCCTCGGACACGGTATTACCTTCGGCCAGTGCCCGTTCTTGCTCCAACTCAAGCAAACCAATAATGGCGGTCATCGGTGTGCGAATCTCGTGGCTCAGGGTCGAAAGAAAGGCGCTTTTGGCGTAGTTCGCTTCGTCAGCGGCCTGGCGTGCGTCCATCAACTGGTGTTCCAGGAGTTTGCGCTCGTTGATGTCGATCCAGCCACCGAGCAACCCCTGCAATTGGCCCTTCGCGTCAAAGAACGGCACCGTCCATTGGTAGACATGAAAGGTCCCACCGTTGAACTCCAATTGCCGGTCTACGAACAGCGACTGTTGCGTTGCCAACTGCTCCATGTGCTCGGCGTGCAAGCGCGCAGCAACGGCTTCGGGCAACAGGCCGCTCTCCATCAGCGTCAGGCCCTTGATCTGTTCTCGCGTGGTCGCCAATTGCTGCTCATAGCGGGTGTTGCAGGTCACCAGCCGCCCGGCCAGGTCGCGAACGAACACCGGGTTGGGCATCCCGTCCAGCAGTGCGCTCTTGAACGCTAACTGGTCGTTAAGCCGTTGCTCGGCCTGCAGGCGCTGACGAATCTGGCGCTTAAGCCGGCTGTTCCATGCCAGCGACACCAGCACAAACAACAACGCCATGGCGACCGTCCAATAGGCCCAGGGCGGCACACGTTGCCAGGCGGGCACCAGGACCGGCACGGCCCCAAGCCAACGCATACGCAGGGCGCTCAACTCCGCTACCGGAAGCGCCTCCAACGCTTTGTTCAGAATGCTCAGCAGTTCGGGCTGATCCTTACGCACCGAGAAGCAGTTGGCCGACCACTTGCCCTCGACACTGCGACCGATGCGCAACTCATCGGCCGGGTAGCTCTGTACTTCCACTTCACTCTGGATAGTCGCCGCCGCATCGCCCCGCGTTACCAGTTCGCGGGCCTGGGCGTAAGTATCGACCGAGCGCAGTTCGATCCCAGGGTGTTCGCGACGAATGTACCCTTCCAGGACATGCCGTGACGGCAGCGCCAGCACCCTGCCTGAAAGCTCGCTCAAACTGGCCACTGGCGGCTCGTCCGCGCGCTGGATAAACACCCAGCCGGAGCCACCAAAACCATGGCTGAAATTGAGGAATGCCTTGCGCTCCTGACTCTCGGCCAGGGTGGTGTTCATGTCCGCCCTGCCCGTTTCCAGCAACGCCAAGGATTGTGCCGTGGACGCCACTTCCTCCATGACAAACTGCAAGCCGGTCGTGCGTGAAATGCGGTTGAGCAAGTCCACATTCAGCCCCACCCACTGGCCGTCCTTGTCCTTGAATAGGTACGGCGAGAGTGGCTGGGACGCCACCACCACATGGGGATGCTGGAGCACCCATGCGCGTTCCGAGGCCGACAGCGCTATGCGCTCAGCGACCACCCCGACGCCCAGGCCGGTGGTCCAGCGCGCGAGGATTTCGCGCTGCACGGACTCGTCGATACTCGACAGCGCCTGGTCCATCATCGCCCCCAACTGCGGGTCGGCCTCGCGTGTGGCAAAGGCAAAACCAATGGGCGCCAGCCGGCTTTCCACTTTGATCTGCAAGCCCAGATGGGGCCGCAGCGCCGTGTACGCACGCACGATCACTTCGTTGCCGATAAACGCATCGGCATCGCCTTGTGCCAACGCTTCCAAACCGCTGTAGAGATTCGGTGCCAGCATGATGTGGCTGCCGGGATACGCCTGATGGACGTTCTTGACGTTGGCGTAGCCGTCCAGCAACACCACCTTCTTGTCCTCAAGGCTCTCGTTCTGGGTGGTGTCATCCCG
Source organism: Pseudomonas sp. YeP6b (assembly GCF_025642995.1). NCBI lineage: Bacteria > Pseudomonadati > Pseudomonadota > Gammaproteobacteria > Pseudomonadales > Pseudomonadaceae > Pseudomonas > Pseudomonas sp. YeP6b. The sequence goes on from NZ_CP080090.1 coordinate 5,623,015, forward strand.
ACGCACAACCACCACCGAACGGTCCGGCATATAGTCTGCGGTAAAGCGCAGCCCCGGCACGTCACGCTCGTAGCCATTGGCGCTGGTGAGGATATCGATGGCACCGGTCCGCAACGCTTCTACCGCCTGCGCCCGTTCGGAAAAACCCAGTACTTGCATCGGCGCATTCAAACGCGCGCCGATCAGGCTCAGGTAATCGGCGCTGATGCCTTGGTAGCGATTGCGGTCGCGTGTGATATCAATCGGTTGATAGTCATCAATCGAGATGCCCACCTTTAATGGCCGATGCGCTGCAAGCCATTGTTGCTCGCTGGCCGTCAGGGGCATGGGCTCCATGGCTATAAACGCCGGCACCAGTTTGAACGGCAGGCTGACAGCGGCCAGGCTTGCCGAGACCGGCAATAGCAACAACACGCACGTCATCCACACGCGTGCTCGGGTCGATATACTCACCGGTTGGGTTTCCTTGATTGTTCTTGTCAGTCGCCGCGCAAGTATGGCTCGCCAGAATGAAAAAGCCCGTCACGAAGACGGGCTTGGTCCACCACGCAAAACCGCTGGGTCAGAGTGGCTTGCCGCGGTTGCCATGCTGGCTGACAAACGCCTGCACGGCCTTCAAGTCATTGGCCAACACCGTACAGCGCTCTTCGCGTTCGAACAGGTCTGCCAAGTGCTCCGGCAATTCCAACGCTTTGCCTACACCCGCCTTCTCTACCGCTTCCGGGAATTTGACCGGGTGAGCCGTACCGAGGATCACCATCGGGATGTCCAGGCTGCGTCGGCATTCGCGTGCGGCCTTCACGCCGATAGCGGTGTGCGGGTCCAGCAGTTCGCCGGTCTGCGCAAAGACCTCAGCAATGGTTTCACAGGTCTGTGCATCGTCCACAGCCAAGGAGTCGAACAGTTTGCGGGTTTCGGTCCAGCGCTCTTGCTCGACGCTGAAGCCGCCACCGCTCTTGAAGCTGCTCATCAGCTCGGCCAGCGCGGCGCCGTTGCGACCGTGCATGTCGAACAGCAGGCGTTCGAAGTTCGACGACACCATGATGTCCATGGACGGCGACAGCGTGGCGTGCAGGGTTTCCTTGACGTACTGGTTGCCGCTCATGAAGCGGTGCAGGATGTCGTTGCGGTTGGTGGCGACGATCAACTGGTTGATCGGCAGGCCCATGTTGCGCGCCAGGTAGCCGGCAAAGATGTCGCCGAAGTTGCCGGTCGGCACCGAGAACGACACCGAACGTGCCGGGCCGCCCAACTGCAGGGCTGCGTGGAAGTAGTAAACGATCTGGGCCATGATCCGCGCCCAGTTGATCGAGTTTACGGCGACCAGGCGCGTGCCTTTGAGGAAGCTCTGGTCAGCGAAACTGTTCTTGACCATTTCCTGGCAGTCATCGAAGTTGCCTTCGATGGCGATGTTGTGGATGTTCTCGCCAAAAATGGTGGTCATCTGGCGACGCTGCACTTCCGACACGCGCTTGTGCGGGTGCAGGATAAAGATGTCGACGTTTTCGCAATGCTTGCAGCCTTCGATGGCCGCCGAGCCGGTATCACCTGAGGTAGCGCCGATGATCACCACGCGCTCGCCGCGCTTTTCAAGCACGTAATCGAGCAGGCGACCGAGCAGTTGCAGGGCGAAGTCCTTGAACGCCAGGGTTGGCCCGTGGAACAGCTCAAGCACCCACTCGTCGCCGTTCAGTTGGCGCAACGGGGCAATGGCGCTGTGGGAAAACACGCCGTATGTCTCTTCCAGAATCTTCTTGAAATCCGCATCCGGAATGCTGCCGGTGACGAACGGGCGCATCACCCGGAACGCCAGCTCGTGGTATGGCAGGCCAGCCCACGAAGCGATTTCTTCCTGAGTAAAACGTGGCAGGTTTTCCGGCACGTACAGGCCGCCGTCAGTGGCAAGGCCGGCGAGCAAAACGTCTTCGAAATTCAGGGCCGGTGCCTGGCCGCGGGTGCTGATGTAACGCATAGGGGCAAACCTTCGGTTTGGGCTTCAAGCTTCAAGTGACAAGCTTCAAGTTAAAGCAGCTCTGCTTTTACTTGCAGCTTGCAGCTTGGCGCTTGCAGCTGAATTAATTTAGATGTTCGACGCGAATACGAACGACCGGCCCAACCACGCCCTGAAGAGATTCGAGCGCCCGGATGGCATCGTTCATGTGCTGCTCGAGCACGCGGTGGGTCAGCAGGATCATCGGCACCTGGCCGTTTTGCTCCTCGACTTCCTTCTGCATGATCGACTCGATGTTGATACCGCGCTCCGAGAGGATGCTTGCGACCTGAGCCAACACGCCCGGATGATCTTGGGCCTGGATGCGCAGGTAGTAGGCGCTTTCGCAGGCCTCGATCGGCAGGATCGGGTGAGCCGACAGCGAATCCGGCTGGAAAGCCAGGTGCGGCACGCGGTTTTCCGGGTCGCTGGTCATGGCGCGAACCACGTCCACCAGGTCGGCGATCACCGAGGAAGCGGTTGGCTCCATGCCGGCGCCGGCGCCGTAGAACAATGTAGAACCGGCAGCGTCACCGTTGACCATCACCGCGTTCATCACGCCGTTGACGTTGGCGATCAGGCGGTCGGCCGGGATCAGCGTCGGGTGCACACGCAACTCGATACCGGCCGCAGTGCTGCGCGCCACGCCCAGGTGCTTGATGCGGTAGCCCAGGGCCTCGGCGTAGTTCACGTCGGCAGTGGTCAGTTTGGTGATGCCTTCGGTGTAGGCCTTGTCGAACTGCAGCGGGATACCAAAGGCGATGGATGCCAGGATGGTCAGCTTGTGCGCAGCGTCGATGCCTTCCACGTCGAAGGTCGGGTCGGCCTCGGCGTAACCCAGGGCCTGGGCTTCGGCCAGCACGTCTTCGAAGGTACGGCCCTTCTCGCGCATTTCAGTGAGGATGAAGTTACCGGTGCCGTTGATGATGCCGGCTACCCAGTTGATACGGTTGGCCGACAGGCCTTCACGGATCGCCTTGATCACCGGGATGCCACCGGCCACGGCGGCTTCGAACGCAACGATCACGCCCTTCTCGCGCGCCTTGGCGAAGATCTCGTTGCCGTGCACGGCGATCAGCGCCTTATTGGCGGTAACCACGTGCTTGCCGTTCTCGATGGCCAGCAGCACCAGATCACGGGCCACGGTGTAGCCGCCGACCAGTTCGATGACGATATCGATTTCAGGGTTGGTGGCCACGGCGAAGACATCGTTGGTAATCGCAATACCGGTCGTTTGGAACTGAGGCTTTGGCGTACGCGTGGCAATTTGCGCCACTTCAATCCCACGCCCTGCACGGCGGGAAATTTCTTCAGCATTACGCTGAAGTACGTTGAAGGTGCCGCCACCGACGGTCCCTAACCCACAGATGCCTACTTTGACCGGTTTCACTGAAGAACTCCCCATGAAACGGCCGACTCAAGGCCGGCCGTGAAAAACAGCCGCACAACTGCGGCTCTCAATTAATGCCCCGCCGACTGTTCGACGGGGCAAGATCGTCAAAGGCTCGACGATTACTGCTTACTCGCACCCAGTGCCAGTTTGGCAACTTGTGGCGCCGGCTGGTAGCCCGGAATCACTTGGCCGTCAGCCAACACGATGGCCGGTGTTCCGTTCACACCAATGGACTGGCCCAAGGCAAACTGCTTGGAAACCGGGTTGGCGCATTTGGCCGCCTTGATTTCCTTGCCATCGACCATTTTGTCCAAGGCGGCTTTCTTATCGGCCGAGCACCAGACTGCCTGCAACTGTTCGTCACCCGGCGAGCCCAGGCCCTGGCGCGGGAACGCTACGTAACGCACTTCCACACCCAGCTTGTTCAGCGCAGGCACTTCGGCGTGCAGCTTGTGGCAGTACGGGCAGGTGGTGTCGGTGAACACGGTGATGTGGGTCTTGGTCTCGCCGATGGCCGGATAAACCACGGTTTCAGCCACCGGAATACCATTGATCAGCTTGGACACGCCCAGGCGCTCGGCTTTCTCGGTCAGGTTGACCGGCTTGCCGTCTTTCAGCTGGAACAGGTAGCCCTGGACGATGTATTGGCCATCGGCGCTGGCGTACAGTACGCGGCTGCCCTTGAGCTTGACCTCATACAGGCCCGCCATCGGGCTGGCACTGATGCTTTCGATTGGCGTGTCGAGCGCCAGGTTGGCCAAGCTCTTGCGAATCGTTTGCTCGGCGGCGTCATCGGCGACAACAAAGGTGGAAACCAACGCAATCGCTGCGGCGGCAATAATCTGGGTCAAGCGCATGGGAACTCCTGAAGGCAGATACAGGGACGGGTGTGGAACACCGATCTGGAAATACGGGCTGAGGCCGTCCCCTTTGCTAACCGGCAAAGCCTACCACAGTTGGGCCGCAGGGCAGACTGCGGTGGGTAAATAGGGCCTTTTCCGACATTATTTTATCCGCGTGGGTGGTGCTTGGCGTGCATATCCTGCAAGCGTGCGCGTGCCACGTGGGTGTAGATCTGGGTTGTGGATAAGTCACTGTGACCCAGCAGCATTTGCACGACGCGCAAGTCCGCACCGTGGTTGAGCAAATGGGTGGCAAACGCGTGGCGCAATGTGTGCGGCGAAAGCGCCTTGCCGATCCCAGCCACCTTGGCCTGGTGCTTGATACGGTGCCAGAAGGTCTGGCGGGTCATCTGCTCGCCGCGCAGGCTGGGGAACAGCACATCGCTGGGCCGTCCACCGAGCAACTCACCGCGGGCATCACGCATGTAGCGCTCGACCCACACAATCGCCTCCTCGCCCATGGGTACCAAGCGCTCCTTGCTGCCCTTGCCCATCACCCGGAGCACGCCCTGGCGCAGGTTGACTTGCTCCAGGGTCAGGCTGATCAGCTCGGTCACACGCAGGCCGCAGGCGTAGAGCACTTCGAGCATGGCGCGGTCGCGCTGGCCGATGGCTTCGCTCAGGTCGGGGGCGGAGAGCAAGGCGTCGACGTCGGCTTCCGACAGGGATTTGGGCAATGGCCGACCCAGCTGCGGCATGTCGATTTGCAGAGTTGGGTCGACGGCGATGAGTTTTTCCCGCAGCAGGTAGCGATAAAAGCCACGCACGCCGGAGAGAAAGCGCGCCGTGGAGCGCGGTTTGTAGCTCTGTTCCAAGCGCCAGGCCAGGTGATCGAGGATCAGCTCACGACCGGCATTGATCAGTTCGAGGTTTTTTTCCTGCAACCAGCCATTGAACAGCGCCAGGTCGCTGCGATAGGCCTGACGGGTGTTGTCCGACAGGCCTTTTTCCAGCCAGAGGGCGTCGAGGAAGCGGTCGATCAAAGGGTGGTCAATGGCAGGCATAGGGGCTCAGGCGAATGAAGGTGGTGGCTGGTAGATCCTATCGCAGGCACGCCAGCGCCCACACTGAAAATGCATTTCCTTGTGGGCGCTGGCGTGCCTGCGATGGCTGCGACTCGGTCTCGGATCAGCCCACAAACCCAGGCAACACCGGCACCGGCCGCTTGTCGGCATCGATCGCGACAAAGCTAAACACGCCTTGGATGGCTTTTTCGCGGCCATCAGCACTCATGCTTTCAACAAACACTTCGACTTCGACCTTGAGGCTGGTATTGCCCACCTTGATCACACGGCCAATCAACTCAACGATGGAGCCGGCCGGGATCGCATGGTTAAAGTCGATACGATCGGTGGAGACCGTCACCAGCGGCAAACGGCAAAACCGCGTAGCGGTGATGAACGACACTTCGTCCATCCAGGCTAACGCAGTGCCGCCGAACAGCGTGTTGTGGTGGTTGGTGGTCGGCGGAAACACGGCCTTGGTCACGTGGGTCACGGACAGGTCGGTGCGACGCTGGATTTCTTCGAGGCGGGTGGTCATGGGCAAATACCGGCAATGGACAAATTTCAGGCACAAAAAAGCAGCCCGTAGGCTGCTTTTTTCTGCATCGGGAAGCTGGACTTAAGCCAGTTTTTCCTTGATGCGAGCTGCTTTACCGGACAGGTCACGCAGGTAGTACAGCTTGGCTTTACGTACGTCACCGCGACGCTTAACGGCCATGCTGTCGATTTGCGGGCTGTAGGTCTGGAAAGTACGCTCTACGCCAACACCGTTGGAGATTTTACGAACAGTGAAAGCACTGTTCACACCACGGTTACGCTTGGCGATTACCACGCCTTCGAACGCTTGCAGACGCGAACGGTCGCCTTCCTTCACTTTCACCTGAACGACAATAGTGTCGCCCGGGGCAAAGGTAGGGATCTCTTTGGTCATCTGCTCTGCTTCGAGTGCAAGGATGATTTTGTTAGTCATGCTGTGCTCCTAAGGTAAGTCGTCGGACCTACCATCGATACGTTGTTAACTATCGTCCCGCGCGAGGATGTATTCCTCGAGCAGCTTCTTCTCTTCTCCAGAAAGCGAGCGGCTTTCCAGAAGATCGGCGCGTCGTTCATAGGTCCGACCAAGGGACTGCTGTAAACGCCAACGCCGGATGTGTGCGTGATTGCCACTTAGCAATACGTCGGGAACACGCTGATCCGCATACACCTCCGGTCGGGTGTAGTGCGGGCAATCCAGCAAACCATCCGTGAAGGAATCTTCCTCCGCGGAGTCCGCATGCCCTAAAGCTCCAGGCAGCAGTCGTGTAACCGCATCTATCAGGACCATCGCCGGCAGCTCGCCGCCAGACAGGACATAGTCCCCAATCGACCACTCTTCATCGACATGAGCTTCAATAAACCGCTCGTCAATGCCTTCATAGCGACCGGCAATCAGGATCAGTGCTTCCTCATTCGCCAGTTCGCGGACCCCAGCCTGTTTCAGCTGACGGCCTTGAGGGGACAGGTAAATTACCTTCGCCTTCTCCCCGGCGGCAGCCTTGGCCTGAACCAACGCGTCTTCCAGGGGCTTGATCTTCATCACCATGCCCGGGCCACCGCCAAATGGGCGGTCATCCACAGTGTGATGTCGATCTGTCGTGTAGTCTCGCGGGTTCCAACAGGTGAGCTGCAACAGCCCCTGTTTCACCGCCCGACTGGTGATGCCGTACTCGCTGATGGCGGAGAACATCTCGGGAAACAAACTGATCACTTCAATGCGCAAATTAGCCACGCTTAGAAGTCCGCGTCCCATTCCACCTTCATCTCGCCCGCTGCCAGGTCGACGGCCAACACGCATTGCTCGGTATACGGCAACAAGCGTTCGCGATCATCCAGGCTGCCAGCGCAAGGCTTGACCACCATTACATCATTGGCGCCGGTTTCCAGAAGATGATCGATTTTCCCGAGCAATTGCCCGAGTTGATCAATAACCTTCAGACCTTCCAGCTGGTACCAGTAGTACTCGCCGTCGGTCAATTCAGGGAACAGGTTGCGCGGCACGCAGATCTCATAACCGGCCAGAAGACGCGCTTCTTCACGATCATCAAGACCCTTGAGCTTTGCGACCAGGAACTTATCGCTCCCGCGTCCACTGACCAGCTCGACCTGTTTCACACTACCTTCGCGCTTGAGCGTCCAGGTTTTGTACTGCAACAGGTTTTCAGTCGGATCAGTAAAGGAATACACCTTCACTTCGCCGCGAACGCCATGAACAGAGTAAATCTTGCCGATAACGATCAAATCATCAGCAACAGCTGGCGTCGCGTTCATATTGCTCAGGCTGCGGCCTTAGCCGAGTCCTTCAACAACTTAGCAACACGCTCAGACGGTTGTGCACCAACGCTCAGCCAGTAGGCTACGCGCTCTTGGTTCACGGACAGACGAACTTCTTGACCACGAGCGATCGGGTTGAAGAAGCCAACTTGTTCCTTGTGAGAGCCGTCACGTGGGTTGCGGCTGTCAGTTACGGTCAAGTGGTAAAACGGGCGCTTTTTGGAGCCGCCAAGGGCAAGACGGATTGTTAGCATGTGAACATCGTTCCTGTAGTCGGTGCTGCAAATCTAAATGCACAGCGGGCATAGGTGCCCGAAAGGCCGCATATTCTAAGGAATATCCGGACTTTTGCAAATGTCTTTTTCTGGCGCCTATCAGCGTGCCACTCAGATCTGCTATAGAGCCGTCGGTTAAAACGGCGAGTCAGCTCCCGCCAATGGCGGGTTTGCTGGAGATCCCACTTCCTTGTGGGTCGGAGCGCAAGCGTGCTTGCGCTCGAATACTTTACATTTTCGGCATGCCGCCGCCGGGCAACATACCGCCCATGCCGCGCATCATCTTGGCCATTCCGCCTTTCGCGGAGAATTTCTTCATCATCTTCTGCATCTGCTTGTGCTGCTTGATCAAGCGACCGATGTCCTGCACCTGGGTGCCGGAGCCCATGGCGATCCGACGTTTGCGCGAACCGCTGATCAGCTCAGGGTCGCGGCGCTCGGCCGGGGTCATGGAATTGATGATGGCTTCCATCTGCTTGAACTGCTTCTCTGCCGCGCCCTGGGCATTGCCCATTTGCGCCAGGTTCACACCGCCGATGTTCGGCAGCTTGTCCATCAGGCCGCCGAGGCCGCCCATGTTCTTCATTTGTTGCAGCTGGTCACGGAAGTCTTCGAGGTCGAAGCCCTTGCCCTTCTTCAGCTTCTTGGCCAGCTTGTCGGCCTTGTCTTTGTCGAGCGTGGCTTCGGCCTGCTCGATCAGGCTGAGCACGTCGCCCATGCCGAGGATACGCGAGGCGATCCGCTCAGGGTGGAACGGCTCGAGCGCGTCGCTCTTCTCGCCCATACCAATAAACTTGATCGGCTTGCCGGTGATGGCGCGTACCGACAGCGCGGCGCCGCCACGGGCGTCGCCGTCAACCTTGGTCAGGATCACGCCGGTCAGCGGCAGTGCGTCGCCGAAGGCCTTAGCGGTGTTGGCCGCATCCTGGCCGGTCATGGCGTCGACCACGAACAGCGTCTCGACCGGGTTGATCGCCGCATGCAGCGCCTTGATCTCGCCCATCATCTCTTCGTCGATGTGCAGGCGACCGGCGGTATCGACGATGACCACGTCGATGAATTTCAGCTTGGCTTCTTTAATGGCCGCGTTGGCAATGTCGACCGGCTTCTGGCTCAGGTCGGACGGGAAGAAGGTCACACCCACTTCGCCCGCGAGCATTTCCAACTGCTTGATGGCCGCCGGACGGTACACGTCGGCCGACACCACCATCACGGATTTCTTCTTGCGCTCTTTAAGGAAGCGCGCCAGCTTGCCGGCGGTGGTGGTCTTACCCGCACCTTGCAAACCAGCCATCAGCACGACGGCCGGTGGCACGGCGCTGAGGTTCAAATCTTCGTTGGCCGCGCCCATCAGGCTTTCGAGTTCGGCCTGCACGATCTTCACAAAGGCCTGGCCCGGGGTCAGGCTGCGGGACACTTCGGTGCCGACCGCACGCTCCTTGACCGAGTTGACGAAGTCCTTCACCACCGGCAAGGCCACGTCGGCTTCCAGCAACGCCATGCGTACTTCACGCAGGGTGTCTTTAATATTGTCCTCGGTCAGCTTGGCCTTGCCGGTTACGTGGCGCAGCGTCTGCGAGAGACGGTCAGTCAGGTTTTCAAACATGCGCGATCCTTTCAGGCCCTATTCATCGAAATGCATTGGTAGACCGAGGTAATGGCAGCCCAGGCTGTGGTAAATCGCTATTAAAAACAGCGCTCGGCGAGCCTGCGGCGTGGGCAGGTCGCGGATTATAGCGAAGACTGCGCCTGTGCACACCCGCTGTCTGGCCCGGGAGTCTTTCGTGCAGCGTTGGTGTGTGCCAAACTCAGCGCCTTTCGGGCTTGTCTATCAGGATTTATGGTCCCCTTGTCACCCAGTTTGCTACCCAGCCTCGCCGCCGCACTCTTGTATGCCGCTGCGACTCTCTATCAGGGCACTCGCCTGGCCCAAGGCACCAAGGCGGACAAACGCCTGCTGGTGAGCCTTGGCGTCGTGGCCCTGCTGGCCCACGCCGCCAGCCTGTTCACCCACCTAATGACGCCGGTTGGCCTGGGCCTGGACTTTTTCAGCGCCGCCAGCCTGATCGCTGCTGCCGTGATCGCGCTAACCCTGCTGGCCTGCTACCGCATTCCGGTGGAAAACCTGCTGGTGCTGCTATTCCCGCTGGGAATGCTGACGGTGCTGCTGGCGCAATTCACCCCGACCGGCACCGTGCAGGTGATCGACGAGGAGCCGGGCATCCTCGCCCACATCCTGTTGTCGATCCTGGCCTACGGCATGTTCACCATCGCGGTGTTCCAGGCGTTGCTCCTGCTGCTGCAGGACCACCAGCTTAAAAACAAGCACCCGTCCGGGCTGATCAAGAACTTCCCGCCGCTGCAAACCATGGAAAGCCTGCTGTTCGGTTTCCTGTGGGCCGGCTGGACCCTGCTGTCGCTGTCGCTGATTTCCGGCTGGCTGTTCGTCGAAAACCTCTTCGCCCAACACTTGGTGCACAAAACCCTGCTGGCGTGCCTGGCCTGGGTGGTGTTCAGCGTGTTGCTGTGGGGGCGTAACCGCCTCGGCTGGCGTGGGCACAAGGCGATCCGCTGGACCCTGGCCGGTTTCTGCCTGCTGATGCTGGCCTATTTCGGCAGCAAGCTGGTTCGCGAATACATCCTGCATATCTGACGGGCAGCGATCATGGACAACTTGCCCCTTGGGCCGATGCTCGCCGTAATCGCCTTGCTGGTGTTATGGGCGGCGCTGTTTACCGCCATCGAAGCCGCGCAACAACACTTGCTGGCCCTGCGCCCCGGTACACGCCAGGGCGACAAGGCCGCCGCCCGCCTGAACTTCCCGCGTCACAGCCTGATTCTGTGCAACAGCCTGTGTCGCGCCGCCGTGGTAATTCTCTGCACGCTGCTGGCGATCTACGCCTGGGCTTTGAACGGCCCGTGGCTCGGCTGGCTGATCTCCTGCGCAATCTTGCTGGTGCTCGCCGACTACCTGCCCCGCGCCCTCGCGGTTCGCCACCCGCAAGCCGTGCTGGGCTTTGGCAACACCCTGCTGGGCGTGCCGCTGAAAGTGCTCTACCCCGTGGCCTGGCTGCTCAATGGCATCAGCCTGTTGCTGCTGCGCCCGTTCGCGCGCAAATCCGGCGTGGTGAAAAAGAGCGACGAGCCGTTGCCTGACCATGACGACGAACCGGAGTCCGAGGCCGACGACAATCGCACGCCCGGTATGCCCGGCATCCATGCCCTCGACAACATCACGGTCAACGACATTCTGGTGCCGCGCAGCGAAGTGGACGGCATCAACCTGGATGACTCGATCGAAGAGATCATCGAGCAACTGCGCACCTCCCAGCGCACCCGCCTGCCGGTGTTCCACAGCGATATCAACCAAGTCGAAGCGGTGCTTAATACGCGGCAGATCCAGCACCTGCTGCCCGACGCCAGCCTGACCAAAGAAGCCCTGCTCGCCGCCTGCCACGAGCCCTACTTCGTCCCCGAAAGCACGCCCCTGCAACTGCAATTGCTGAACTTTCACAAGCAGCAGCGGCGCCTGGGCATGGTGGTGGACGAATACGGCGAAGTGCTCGGTATTGTCACCCTGGAAGACATCCTCGAAGAGATCGTCGGTGAATTCGAAAGCGATCAGGCGGCGGACAACCCCCATATCGAAGCGCAGCCGGATGGCCGCTACATCATCGACGGCGCCGCTTCGATCCGCGAACTGAACAAGAGCCTGGGCTGGCACCTGCCCAGCGACGGCCCCAAGACCCTCAATGGCTTGGTCACCGAGGCGCTGGAGACCATTCCTGACTGCGCGGTGTGCCTGAAAATCGGCCGCTATCGCCTGGAAATCCTTGAGACCGAGGACAACCGCGTGAGCAAGGTGCTGATCTGGCACACCAGCCGCGTGCCGGTCGCCGCATAACGTTCTGGCACAGCACACTCCAATGTGGGAGCAGGCTTGTGTGGGAGCTGGCTTGCCTGCGATGGCATCACCTCGGTACTCCTGATGCACCGAGGCGCCTGTATCACAGGCAAGCCAGCTCCCACATTTAGCTTATCTGCGTGCCAGCACCCCTTGTTGGATCCGCAACCCCCTTCCTATAATCGGCACGGCTTACCCAAGCCCCGCCCGACCGCGTGCTACCCGCACTCAGCGCGTCCAGGCACTGCGTTACCATGTCTTACCGGTGTTTGCTCCCATCCCGAGCCGCTCCGCCTACGCCCCTGATCCATGGGTGTTCGACCAATAATAATCCGCGTCCAAACGCGCAATGACCGTCAGGGATACCTCCATGAGCACCACCTATAACGAGGCCGCGACCGCCGCCCCGCTCAACTCGACCGCACGGGTCGCCACGGCGAGCATCGTCGGCACCGCCATCGAGTTCTACGATTTCTATATCTATGCCACCGCTGCGGCGCTGGTGATCGGCCCGGTATTCTTCCCGCAAACCTCCGGCACCGCACAGATGCTGGCGTCGTTCCTGACCTTCGGCATCGCCTTCATCGCCCGCCCGCTGGGCTCGGCGCTGTTCGGCCACTTCGGTGACCGTATCGGGCGTAAATCCACCTTGGTGGCATCGTTGCTGCTGATGGGCGTGTGTACCACCCTGATTGGCCTGCTGCCGGGCTATGACAGCATCGGCGCCTGGGCACCGATCCTCTTGTGTGTGCTGCGTTTCGGCCAGGGCCTGGGGCTTGGCGGGGAATGGGGCGGCGCGGCGTTGCTGGCCACCGAAAACGCGCCGAAGGGCAAGCGCGGCTGGTTCGGCATGTTCCCACAACTGGGGCCCTCGATTGGCTTTCTGGCGGCCAACGGGCTGTTCCTGATCTTGGCCATGAGCCTGAACGACGAACAGTTCCGCAGTTGGGGCTGGCGTATTCCGTTCATCCTCAGCGCCGCACTGGTGATGGTCGGCCTGTATGCACGCCTTAAACTGCATGAAACCCCGGTATTCGCCAACGCCGTGGCCAAAGAAGCCCCGGTGAAAGTGCCGTTGGTGGAGTTGTTCAGCCAGCATTGGCTACCGGTGCTGCTGGGCGCCGCGTCGATGGTGGTGTGTTATGCGCTGTTCTACATCACCACCGCGTTCTCCCTGAGTTATGGCGTGTCGACGCTGGGCTACAGCCGCGAGACGTTCCTCGGTTTGCTGTGCTTTGCGGTGCTGTTCATGGGCTTGGCTACACCGCTGGCGGCCTTGGCCAGTGACCGTTACGGGCGCAAGCCGGTGCTGATCGTCGGCGCGGTCCTGGCCATTCTGTCGGGCTTTACCATGGAGCCGCTGCTCACCCACGGTTCGACTTGGGCGGTGGCGTTGTTCCTGGCGCTGGAGCTGTTCCTGATGGGCGTGACCTTCGCCCCAATGGGCGCGATGCTGCCGGAGCTGTTCCCCACGCGCGTGCGTTATACCGGTGCTTCGGCGGCGTATAACCTGGGTGGGATCGTCGGGGCGTCGGCCGCACCGTTCTTCGCGACCAAGCTGGTGGCGATGGGCGGGCTGAGTTATGTCGGCGGGTATGTGTCGGCGGCAGCGTTACTCAGCTTGATTGCTGTGCTGTGCCTGAAAGAGACGCGGGATAACGATTTGAACAAGGTCGCCTGAGCGCAGATCGTTCCCACGCTCGGCGTGGGAACGCCTCTTGTGACGCTCCGCGTCACGCCTTGGGACGCAGAGCATCCGGGGCTGCATTCCCACGCAGAGCGTGGGAACGATCTGCGTGGGGTTACAGCTCTACAACAACAGCCTTCGAAGCACGAGTCGCCTTAGCCCGAGCCGCCTCAATCGACTCATCCCGCGCCAACGCCACACCCATCCGACGCTGACCATTAACTTCTGGCTTACCAAACAGACGCAACGCCGTGTCCGGCTCGCTCAAGGCCGCGCCGAGGTTGGCAAAGGCGGTCTGGGTCGACTGCCCTTCCACCAGAATCACCGCCGAAGCCGAAGGCCCGAACTGACGGATCAACGGAATCGGTAGGCCCAGGATGGCGCGAGCGTGCAGCGCGAACTGCGACAGATCCTGAGAAATCAACGTCACCAAACCGGTGTCATGCGGGCGCGGCGACACTTCGCTGAACCACACCTGATCGCCCTTGATGAACAATTCCACGCCAAACAGGCCACGGCCACCCAGGGCCTCGGTCACGGCTTTGGCAACCCGCTCGGATTCCGCCAGGGCAATCGGGCTCATGGCTTGCGGCTGCCAGGATTCCTGGTAGTCGCCCTTCTCCTGACGGTGGCCGACCGGCGCGCAGAAGGTGGTGCCACCGATGTGGCGTACGGTCAGCAGGGTGATTTCGTAGTCGAAGTCGATAAAGCCTTCGATGATCACCCGGCCTTTACCAGCACGGCCGCCTTCCTGGGCGTAATCCCAGGCTTTGCGCACGTCATCAGCGCTGCGCAGCAGGCTCTGGCCCTTGCCCGAGGAGCTCATCACCGGCTTGACCACACACGGGAAGCCCAGGTCTTGCACGGCCTTGCTGTAGTCTTCGAAGGTGTCAGCGAAGTGGTACGGCGAGGTCGGCAGGTCCAGCTCTTCAGCGGCCAGGCGACGGATGCCTTCACGGTTCATGGTCAGCGAGGTGGCGCGCGCGGTCGGGATCACGGTGAAGCCTTCGGCCTCCAGCTCCACCAGCGTAGCGGTGGCGATGGCTTCGATTTCCGGCACGATGAAGTGCGGTTTCTCGGCTTCGATCACGGCACGCAGGGCGGCGCCGTCGAGCATATTGATCACATGGCTACGGTGCGCGACCTGCATGGCCGGGGCGTTGGCGTAGCGATCCACGGCAATCACTTCAACGCCCAGGCGTTGCAGTTCGATTACCACTTCCTTGCCCAGCTCACCGCAGCCACACAGCAAAACGCGGGTCGCGGTTGGCGACAGTGGAGTTCCGATTCGGGTCATCTCAGGTCCTCAGGGGAGCGGATCATGGGGAGAAAGGCCGGCATTTTACATGAACTGTAAGAATTGGCCTCAGTTGGCGACGGCGCGTTTGCGCATACGCCAGGCCATGATCAGCCACACCACCGTGACCCCGGCGAATTTCGACACCAATGCAGTGCCCGCGACCGCCGGTGTCAGGGCACCGATCAGGCCGAAGAAAATGAAGGTATCGAGGGGAATGCTCAGCGCCGAACTTATCCACAGGCGATCGTGCAACGGGCGCTTGGTAATGCTGAAGACCAGCCAGTCAATGCACTCGGACACCGCAAACGCCGTGGCGCTGGCCAGGGCGATGGACGGGTCAGAGGTGATATACGACAGCACCAGCGCCGCCAGCATGGCGATGATTGCGCCATGGCCGAAGCGGGTTTGCACCATGTCCCGCAGGATAAACACCAGGCCACCCCAAGCCGACCAGATGACATCCAGGTGCGGGGCGGTGGAAAAGGCGAAGTTGATCAGCACGACGCTGCTGATGTAGGCGATCAGGAAGAGCATGGCGGATGGACCTGTGAGCAATCGGCACAGGTTACTTCACATTTGGAAATATGTCGTCTCGCCGGGCCTCATCGCAGGCAAGCCAGCTCCCACATTTTGGCCGCATTCCTACAGGTTCAACGCGGCCACCTGTGGGAGCTGGCTTGCCTGCGATAGCGGTGGTTCAGGCGCCCGATTTCCCCGGCATCATCCACACCAACCCACTTACTTTCGCCCGCTCATGGCACAACCCCAGCACCACCCGGCGCTCGGCATTGTCCATGCGGCTCCACCGCGTGATCTCATCCACCGTACGCTGGCAACCGGTGCAAACGTCGTCATCGTCCAGCGCGCAAATGTTCACGCACGGCGAGGCGACGGGGCGTTCAATCGGGTTCATTCTTCCTGCTCAACCAAATCGCGCGCATAGCGCTGCGCGTTATGCACATAGTGCGCGGCGCTGGCTTCGAGCATGCGTTTTTGCGCCTCGGTCAGCTCACGCACCACCTTGCCCGGCGAGCCCATTACCAGCGAACCGTCGGGAATTTCCTTGCCTTCGCCGATCAGCGAGTTGGCGCCGATGATGCAATGCTTGCCGATCTTGGCACCGTTGAGGATCACCGCGTTGATGCCGATCAGGCTGTAGTCGTCGACGGTGCAACCGTGCAGCATCGCGTTGTGGCCGATGGTCACGCCGGTGCCCAGGGTCAGCGGGTAGCCCATGTCGGTGTGCATCACGCTGCCGTCCTGCACGTTGCTGTTCTTGCCGATCAGGATCAGCTCGTTGTCGCCACGCAATACCGCGTTGAACCACACGTTGGCGCCCTCTTCAAGCTTGACCTTGCCGACCAGCGTGGCATTCGGCGCCACCCAGCTGTGCGGATGAGTCTCGACGCGGGCGTCGCCCAGGCGGTATTTCATGGTGTGTCCTCACGGCGGTGCCATTCAAACGATGGCTTACGTATTGATGAAGCTCTTGGGTGGCTGGTGCAGGCTGATCTTGGCGTCGTCATAGAGCAGGTTGATCAGCTCGACAATCATGATCGCCGTCAGCCCCCAGATCTTGTATTCGCCAAACCGATAGCTGGGCACATACCAACTGCGGCCCTGGTAATCGATGCGGTGGGTATGTTCGCGCGGGTCCTGGCGGAAAAACTCCAGGGGCACGCTGAACACGGCGGCGATTTCGGCGTCATTGGCCAGGTATTCGACGTAATCGGGGATAACACCGACATAGGGCGTTACACGAATGCCGTGCAAGGAGATCAGTGGGCTCAACGGGCCGATGACTTCCACCAGGCCGGGCGGCAGGCCGATTTCTTCTTCGGCCTCACGTAGCGCGGTAAAGATCAGGTCCGGGTCTTCGGGGTCACGCCGCCCGCCCGGGAACGCCACTTCGCCGCCGTGGGTCGACAGGCCGCTGGCGCGCAGGGTCAGGATCAGCTCAGGTTCGTCGCTGCGGGTGATTGGCACCAACACGGCGGCCTCGGGGAAACGCCCGTCAGTTTCAAGCCGATGAGGGGTGTGGTTGCTTACCCGGCGAAGTAGCTCGTCCAGCATGAGTCATCTCGGTCTGTTGGCTACCTTGCATCATGCACCAAAGCTGGCAGGCACCCAACCCCAAACCCTGCGCATGTCGCGAAACGACAACTTGCAGGGCCCTGCCCGCCAAGCCAAGATAGGCCCACTCTCCAGGAACCCCAGCATGAACTTCTGCAGCCAGTGCGGCAAACCGGTTACCCAGCGCATTCCCGAAGGCGACGCACGCCTGCGCTATGTGTGTGATCACTGCTCAACCATCCACTATCAGAACCCCAATATCGTCGCCGGCACCGTGCCGGTCTGGGGCGATAAAGTGCTGCTGTGCCGCCGTGCCATCGAGCCGCGCCTGGGTTACTGGACCCTGCCCGCAGGCTTTATGGAAAACGGCGAAACCGTGGAACAGGCCGCTATGCGCGAAACCTTGGAAGAAGCCTGCGCCCACGTGCGCAACCTGAGCCTCTACACCCTGATCGACGTGCCGCACATCAGCCAGGTGCATATCTTCTACCGCGCCGAACTGGTCGACCTGGACTTCGCCGCCGGCCCCGAAAGCCTTGAAGTGAAGCTGTTCGATGAAGCCGACATCCCTTGGTCAGAGCTGGCTTTCCGCACGGTCGGGCGTACCTTAGAATGCTTCTTCGCCGACCGTAAACAACAGCTGTTCCCGGTACGCAGCGAGTCGGTGCCGCCGATGACGCGGCCGGCCACATAACAATTCCAGGCAGCACCGTCTAACAAGGGAAACCGTTTTAATGCGTTGGTTGCTCGCTTTTATCTGCCTGTCGTTCGCTACCCTGTCTTCGGCCTCCACGGTGGAAACCCTGGGCGGCAAACCTGTCGAGAAAGTCCTGGTGCTCAAGTCGGCCCACCAGTTGCAGTTGATCAACGACGGTAAGCCGCTGAAGACCTATCGCATCTCGCTCGGCAAAAACCCCAAGGGCACCAAGCTGTTCGAAGGCGACCGCCGCACGCCGGAAGGCTTGTATTGGATCGACTGGCGCAAAACCAGCGACCGCTTCAACCTCGCCATGCACATCTCCTACCCGAATATCAGCGACTCCGCGCGCGCGCGCCGTGAAGGCGTGAAACCGGGCAGCATGATCATGATCCACGGCACCCCCGACACCGAGGAATACCCGGAGCAGTGGTTCCACACCCTGGACTGGACCGACGGCTGTATCGGCATGCGCAACGTGGACATGCGCGAAGTCTGGAACTTGGTCAAAGACGGCACCCTGATCGAGATTCGGCCGTAAACACCTACCGTTGGTAAAATAATCTGAAAATAATTCCTGCCTTTGGCAGCGCCTGCCGGTGAATACCAGTTCACCGCGCCGGGCTGCGTAGTTCTGCGCGCGATACAGACCTCTCTAATACCACTTGATACCAGGCACAAATAAAGCGCCCTAAAACCGGGTTCCGCACCGTTTTGGCAGCATTGACATGGTATTTAAGTGGTATTAATTTCCGGCCATTACCGGGCGACAACACTCCAATAACCGCATCGGAAACTTCACAGATGAACCCCATCCAGACGCTGCGCCCCGACGACAAACAATCCACGCCGCTGTACCTGCAACTGGCCCGCAACCTTGAAGCGGCGATCCATGCCGGCCAGTGGAAATCCGAGCAGGCCTTGCCCTCGGAACGTGCCCTCAGCGAGCAACTGAGCATCTCGCGGGTGACCGCGCGTAAAGCGCTGGAAGTGTTGTTTGCCCAAGGGCTGATTCGCCGCAGCCAAGGCTCCGGCACCTTTATCACACCGCGCCTGGAACAACCGCTGTCACGCCTGTCGGGCTTCAGTGAAATGCTGCGGCTCAAGGGGTTTGTGCCCACGTCCCAATGGCTGGAGCGCGACATCACCCCGCCGACCCACGAAGAGCTGATCCGCCTGTGCCTGTCGCCTACCGACAAAGTCGCGCGCCTCAAACGTCTGCGTAAGGCCGATGACACGGTGATGGCAATTGAAATGACCGCCATGCCCGCCTCGGTGCTGCCGCACCCGCAAGCCATCGGCAATTCGCTGTACGAATACCTGGAAAGCATCGGCAAGCCTATCGTGCGTGCCCTGCAGCATATCCAGGCGATCAACGCCTCGGATGAGTTCGCCAAGCTGGTGGGCATTGCCCCCGGCACCGCCATGCTGCTGATGACGCGGGTCGGCTACACCGCCGACAACACCCCGATTGAAATCACCGACACCTACTGCCGCAACGACTACTACGACTTCGTCGCAGAGCTGCGCCGCCACGACTATTGCGCCGAACTGCGAATTTAGAGAACTGCCCATGTCCGAAGACAATATCCTCACGCCCAGCGGCTGGATTCGCGGCCGCCTGGTGCACGAACACGGCAAGGTGGTCGCCATCGACGGCAAGCCGTGCGACCCGGCTGACAACGAGCTGCCCTACCTGCTGCCAGGTTTCATCGACCTGCACGTACACGGCGGTGGCGGCAAAGACATCATGGAAGGCGTGGCAGCCTTCGAGACCATCACTCGCACCCACGTGCGTTTTGGTACGACGTCACTGCTGGCTACCACCATGACCGCACCGGTGGACGAAATCACCCGCGTGCTCGGTGAGCTCGGCATTTTCTGTGAACAGCGCCCAACCGGCAGCGCTCGCGTACTCGGCGTACACCTGGAAGGCCCTTACATCAACCCAGGCAAACTCGGCGCCCAACCCAACTTCGCCCACACCGCGCTGATGGCCGAAGTGGAAGCCTACCTGCAATTGGCGCCGATCCGGGTGATCACCATCGCCCCGGAAATCGCCGGGCATGACGGCCTGATCCGCGCCCTCAGCCAACGCGGCGTGCGCATGCAGATCGGCCACACCCTAGGCAGCTATGAAGAAGGCGTCGCCGCCCTCGCCGCCGGCGCCACCAGCTTCACGCATTTGTATAACGCCATGAGCCCGCTGCATCACCGCGAGCCGGGCATCGTCGGCGCCGCCTTGGCCCACGCCAAGTACGCAGAGTTGATCCCCGATCTGCTGCACGTACACCCCGGCGCCATGCGCGTGGCCCTGCGTTCGATCCCGTGCCTGTACTGCGTCACCGATTCCACCGCCGCCGCCGGCATGCCCGACGGCGAATACAAGCTGGGCAGCCACACCGTGACCAAATGCCTGGGCGGCGTGCGCCTGGCTGACGGCACCTTGGCCGGCAGCACCCTGACCATGGATCAGGCGCTGCGCAACCTGGTGAAAATCGGCCTGCCCATCAGCGAAGCCTCACAACGCCTGTCGCAATTTCCTGCGGACTACCTGGGCCTGGAAGAACGCGGGCGCCTGCAACCCGGCAGCTTTGCCGACTGCGTGCGCATGGACCGCTCCCTGCACCTCACCGACGTAATGGTCGAAGGAGAAACCATTGACTTCAAAAATGCTTGAAGAGGCCCTGGCCTCTTGTGATGCCGTCGCGGCGCAACTGCAACGCCTGGACCCGATGCTCGAAGAGATCGCCGGACGCCTGCGCCGTCAGCCACCGCAAGTGGCGATGACCATCGCCCGTGGCAGCTCGGACCATGCCGCCAGCTACTTCGCCTACCTGGCCATGCAGCACGTGGGCATCCCGGTGGCGTCGTTGCCGATGTCGGTGGTGACCTTGTTGCAAGCACCGTTGAAGGTCAGTGGGCAGGTGGCGTTTGGTTTCTCGCAGTCGGGGCAAAGCCCGGACCTGGTCAACAGCCTGCGCCTGTTGCGCAAACGCGGTGCCCTGAGCATTTCGCTGGTCAACGCCGAAGAGTCACCGCTGGAAGCCGCCTGCGAATTCCACCTGCCACTGTGCGCCGGGCCGGAACTCAGCGTGGCCGCGACCAAAAGCTTTATCGCCACCCTCAGCGCCAGCGCGCAGTTGATCGGCCACTGGAACCAGGAAGCCGACTTGCTGCAAGCCTGCCGCGCCCTGCCCGATGAATTGCGGGCAGCGGCCAAACAGGATTGGAGCAGCGCCATCGAGGCCTTGCGCGGTTGCCAGCAATTGATGGTGATCGGCCGTGGCGCCGGTTTTGCCATCGCCCAGGAAGCTGCGCTCAAGCTCAAGGAAACCTCGGCGATCCAGGCCGAAGCCTTCAGCAGCGCCGAAGTGCGCCACGGGCCGATGGCCCTGATCGACGAGAACTACCCGCTGCTGATATTCGCCCCACGCGGTGCCGAACAGCCCGGCCTGTTGAGCCTGGCCGCCGACATGCGCCAACGCGGCGCCCGCGTGCTGCTGGCTGCGCCGGACGATATCGCCGAACGCGACCTGACCCTGAGCCGCGCCGAACACCCAAGCCTGGACCCAATCCTGGCGATTCAAAGCTTTTACGTAATGGCCGCTGGCCTGGCTCAAGCCCGGGGCATGGACCCGGACCAGCCGCGCCACCTGAGCAAAGTTACCCGCACTCACTGAGTCGCGTTTTCCTGATGAGTACCGTGCCCATGTCCAACAACAATAATGAATTGACCCTAAGCGCCCCACTCAGTGGCCCGGTGCTGACCCTGGGCAACGTTCCCGACGAAGTGTTCGCCAGCGGCGCCATGGGCGACGGTATCGCCATCGACCCGCTCAACGATTGCCTGCACGCCCCCTGCGACGGCGTGATCATCCACGTCGCCCGCACCGGGCATGCTGTAACCATTCGCGCCGAGAACGGTGCCGAGGTGCTGATGCACGTGGGCATCGACACGGTGGAGCTGAATGGCGAAGGCTTTGCGCTGCTGGTGAAGGAAGGCGCACGGGTGAGCAAGGGCCAGGCCCTGGTGCAGTTTGACCTGGACCGGATTGCGCGCCAGTGCAAAAGCCTGGTCAGCCTGATTATCCTGACCAATGGCGAGCGCTTCGAGCTGCGGCCGGTGGCAGGAAAAACCGTCAAGGTCGGTGAGCCGTTGCTGCACATCGTGGCGCGCTCGGCGGCAACGGCGCAGGCGGTTGTGGATAACTCGGTCACCGAAGTCCGCGCCAGCGTGCGCATTACTCACCGTGGTGGTTTGCATGCGCGCCCCGCCGCGCTGGTCCGCAAAACCGCCCAAGGGTTCAGCAGCCAGGCGCAGCTGCACTTCGCCGGCAAATCCGCGCCGTGCGACAGCCTGATTGGCTTGATGGGGCTGGGGATCGGTGAAGGCGACGAGGTGCGCGTCACCTGTCGCGGCAAGGATTGCGAGGCGGCGTTGCAGGCGTTGGTTGCCGCGCTGTCCGTGGCCGTCAGTAAAGAACACCACGCGCCGGTGGCCGTGGCTCCGCGCCGTGCGAATACCGAAGTCGGTGTGTTGCAAGGCGTATGTGCTGCACCGGGCCTGGTGTGTGGGCCGTTGTTCCGCCTTACCGGTATTGAACTGCCGGCAGACGCCGGCAACCACTCGGCCGACGAACAACTGCAACGGCTGGACACGGCCCTTGAGCAAGTGCGCGGCGAGATCCGCAACACCTTGGACCACGCCCGCCAACGCAAAAATATCGAAGAAGAAGAGATCTTCGCCGCCCACCTCGCCCTGCTGGAAGACCCGGCCCTGCTGGAAGCGGCCACCGCCGCCATCGAACACGGCAGCGCCGCCACCCACGCCTGGCGCGATGCGATCCAGGCGCAATGCGCGGTGTTGCTGGCGTTGGGCAAACCGCTGTTCGCCGAGCGCTCCAATGACCTGCGCGACTTGCAACAGCGGGTGTTGCGCGCACTGCTGGGCGAGGCCTGGCACTTCGAGTTGCCTGCCGGGGCGATTGTCAGCGCCCATGAACTGACGCCATCCGACCTGCTGCAACTGAGCACGCAACAGGCCGCTGGCATCTGCATGGCCGAAGGCGGCGCCACCTCCCACGTGGCCATTTTGGCCCGCGGCAAAGGCTTGCCTTGTGTGGTGGCGTTGGGCGCAGACGTGCTCGATGTGCCGCAAGGCCAGCGCGTGGTACTCGACGCGGTCAATGGGCGCCTGGAACTTGCGCCCAGCGACGCGCGCCACGCCGAAGTGCACCAGATTCGTGATGCACAGAAACTGCGCCGCCAGCAACAGCAAGCCCAAGCGCAGGAACCGGCGCGCACCACCGATGGCATCAGCATCGAAGTCGCCGCCAATGTCGCCTCCAGCGCCGAGGCCCAAGTGGCGTTTGAAAACGGCGCCGATGGCGTCGGCCTGTTGCGCACCGAATTCCTCTTCGTCGACCGCCGCACCGCGCCGGACGAACAGGAACAGCGCCAGGCCTATCAAGCCGTGCTGGATGCTATGGGCGACAAGGCAGTGATCATCCGCACCATCGACGTGGGCGGCGACAAGCAGCTCGACTACCTGCCACTGCCCGTGGAGGCCAACCCGGTGTTGGGCTTGCGCGGTATTCGCATGGCCCAGGTGCGCCCCGAATTGCTCGACCAGCAGCTGCGCGCGCTGCTGCAAGTCAGCCCGCTGGAACGTTGCCGCATCTTGCTGCCGATGGTCAGCGAAGTGGATGAACTGCTGCAGATCCGCCAGCGCCTGGATGAGTTGTGTGCCGAGCTGGGGCTGACCCAGCGCCCGGAGCTGGGCGTGATGATCGAAGTACCCGCCGCCGCGCTGATGGCCGAGCAGCTTGCGCTGTATGCAGACTTCCTCTCCATCGGCACCAATGACCTCTCCCAGTACACCCTGGCCATGGACCGCGACCACGCAGGCCTCGCCGCACGGGTCGATGCCTTACACCCGGCGCTGCTGCGGTTGATCGCACAGACCTGCGCCGGTGCAGCCAAACATGGGCGTTGGGTGGGTGTTTGCGGTGCCCTCGCGTCCGACCCGTTGGCCACGCCAGTGCTGATCGGCCTGGGCGTCAGCGAGCTGTCGGTGAGCCCGCCGCAAATTGGAGAAATCAAGGACCGCGTCCGCCACCTGGACGCGGCTCAATGCCGGCAACTCAGTCTGGGCCTGCTCGACCTGAGCAGCGCGAAGGCGGTTCGCCAAGCCTGTCAACACCACTGGCCGCTGAGCTGACAACAACAAGAAAAAGGGAGACACGCCATGTACCAACATTTTATCGAAGGCTTACAACGCCTGGGCCGCGCGCTGATGCTGCCGATCGCGATCCTGCCGATCGCCGGCCTCTTGCTGCGCCTGGGCGACACCGACTTGCTCAACATCGCGGTGATGCACGACGCCGGGCAAGCGATCTTCGCCAACCTGGCGTTGATCTTCGCCATCGGTATCGCCGTGGGGTTTGCCCGCGACAATAACGGCACGGCAGGGTTGGCCGGGGCGATTGGTTACCTGGTGATGGTCTCCACGCTCAAGGTGATGGACACCAGCATCAACATGGGCATGCTCGCGGGTATCGCCAGCGGCTTGATGGCCGGTGGGCTGTACAACCGCTTCAAGGACATCAAGCTGCCGGAGTACCTCGCTTTCTTCGGCGGGCGACGGTTTGTGCCGATCGTCACCGGCTTTTCGGCGGTGGCCCTGGGTGTGATCTTCGGCCTGATCTGGCCGCCGATCCAGCACGGCATCAACAGCTTCGGCGTGCTGCTGATGGAAAGCGGCAGCTTCGGCGCCTTCGTGTTCGGCGTGTTCAACCGCCTGCTGATCGTCACCGGCCTGCACCATATCCTCAACAACATGGCGTGGTTCGTGTTCGGCACCTTCACCGACCCGGTGACCGGCGCCGTGGTGACTGGCGACCTGACCCGCTACTTCGCCGGCGACCCCAAAGGTGGCCAGTTCATGACCGGCATGTTCCCGGTGATGCTGTTCGGCTTGCCCGCCGCGTGCCTGGCGATGTACCGCAACGCCCTGCCGGAACGCCGCAAAGTCATGGGCGGGATTTTCCTGTCGATGGCGCTGACCTCGTTTTTGACCGGCGTGACGGAGCCGATTGAGTTCGCGTTCATGTTCCTTGCGCCGTTTTTGTACCTGATTCACGCGGTGCTTACCGGCCTGTCGATGGCCGTGACCAATATGCTCAACATCCACCTCGGTTTTACCTTCTCCGGTGGCTTTATCGACATGGTGCTGGGCTGGGGCAAGTCCACCAACGGTTGGCTGGTGTTCCCCGTCGGCTTGGCTTACGCGCTGATCTACTACAGCGTGTTCAACTACTGCATCCGCCGCTTCAACCTCAAGACGCCTGGGCGTGAAGACATCCAGGTGGTGCAGGCCGAGGCGATGAGTGATAACCAGCGGGCCAGTGCATATATCCGTGCGCTGGGCGGTGCGGCTAACTTGCTGAGTGTCGGCGCCTGTACCACGCGCCTGCGGTTGGACATGGTGGATCGCAACAAGGCGGTAGATGCGCAGCTTAAAGCCCTCGGCGCCATGGCCGTGGTACGGCCGGGTAATGGCGGGAGCTTGCAGGTGGTGGTCGGGCCGATGGCCGACAGCATTGCCGATGAGATCCGCCTGGCGATGCCATCGTTTGTTGCCGCTGCACCTGTGACGGTCGCGCCTGTGGATAAGCCAGTTGCAGTGAATGTGCAAGAAGCCGAGAAATGGCTGAGCGCTTTGGGTGGTCGAGGGAATGTACGGCAACTGGACGCCGTGGCGATGACCCGGCTGCGGGTGGAGTTGGGGGATGATTCGGTGTTGTCAGAAGCTGAACTCACGGCGCTGGGCTGCCAGGGTGTGAGCCAGCTGGACAGCGGTGTTTGGCACCTGTTGATTGGTGACAAGGCATCGGGGTTGGGTGAGGCGCTGGAGCGGTTGGTCAGTGGCCGTGAGGTCGGCGTCAGGGCGTAAATCATCACGGCCTGAAGTGGCCTCATCGCAGGCAAGCCCGCTCCCACATTTTGATCCGTGCCCGACTTGGCAATGCGGTCGAATGTGGGAGCGGGCTTGCCCGCGATGACGACCGTATAGCCAACAAAAAACCCGCTGACCGAACCGGCCCAGCGGGTTTCTTTTATTCACAACCGGCGGATCAACAACCCAGCCGCATCACTTCGCCGCGATGCACTCGATTTCCATCCGGGCATTCCAGGCCAGTTCGGTACCACCGAACGCGCTACGCGCCGGGTAGGGCTTTTTGAAATACTCTTTGTACACTTCGTTAAAGGCTGGCCATTCCTTGATGTCGGCCAGAAAAACCGTGCACTTGACCACATCCTTCAGCTCATAGCCGTTGGCCTTAAGCGTGGTCTTGATGTTTTCCAGGGCCTGCCGGGATTCCGGCACGATACCGCCTGACACCACTTTGTCGGAACCGTGCGCGTCGCCGATTTCCCCGGCGGTGTAAAACACATTGCCTACACGTACGCCATCGGAGAATGGCAGGTCGAAACGCCCTGAATCATAGAACTGGACGTTACCCTTGGCCTTAACCTCGGGTTTGCCGGCCCACGCACCACCGGCTCCAATCAACATTGCCGCCAGAGCACTGCCTGCGATCCACTGGTTTTTCTTCATGTAGGAACACCTTCTCGACTGGGTCTAAGCCCGAGACATCCACGCGCCCGCCGATGCGGATGCGCTGTCTCGAAGCACCTGCGCGGCACACTACCGTCGCTGGCGACTTAGCCTCTGTAGGGGGTTTCTGTTTTCCAGGCACAAAAAACCCGCTGTCCGTGAAGGCCCAGCGGGTTTCTCGTTTCACCGCCGTCGGATCAAAAATCCGCCAGCTGCCACACCTCATACGCCGGTGTCTCGTAGGGATGGCTGAGTTTCAACGCAGCTACAACCGCCACGATCAACTCATCCGCCACCACCAGCTCAACTTTCCATTCTTCCAGCACTTCAACCTGGCCGACTTGCCCGATAAACGGCTGACTGCCGTCCAATGCGCGAAATTGGCCCTGGCCCAGCACTTGCCAGGCGCAGCTGTCGTAGTGGCCGATGCGCCCGCCGCCTGCGGCGAAGACGGCGGTTTTCACCGTCTCAACAAAGCTTTCGGGCACAAAAAAGCTGAGCTTGTACACCGCCTTAGTTCACCCACACGCGCGCGTTGCGGAACATGCGCATCCAGGCGCCGTCTTCGTTCCACTCTTCCGGGCGCCATGAGTTCTGCACAGCGCGGAATACACGCTCCGGGTGCGGCATCATGATGGTCACGCGGCCGTCGCGGCTGGTAAGGCCGGTGATCCCGCGCGGCGAGCCGTTCGGGTTGGCCGGGTAGCTTTCGGTGACCTTGCCGTGGTTGTCGACGAAACGCATCGACACGCAGCCGGACAGGTCGGCTTCGAGCAGGGCTTCTTCGCTTTCGAACTCGGCATGGCCTTCACCGTGGGCGATGGCGATTGGCATGCGCGAACCTGCCATGCCTTGCAGGAAGATCGAGTTGGATTCCTGCACCTGCACCATGGCGACACGGGCTTCGAACTGCTCGGAACGGTTACGCACAAAGTGCGGCCAGAACTCGCTGCCTGGGATCAGTTCGCTGAGGTTGGACATCATCTGGCAACCGTTGCACACACCCAGGGTGAAGCTGTCGTTGCGCTCGAAGAAACCTTGGAACGCATCACGGGCACGGCTGTTAAACAGGGCCGACTTGGCCCAGCCTTCACCGGCACCCAGCACGTCGCCGTAGGAGAAACCGCCGCAGGCCACCAGGCCTTTGAACTCGTTGAGGTCAACGCGACCGGCGAGGATGTCGCTCATGTGCACGTCGATCGCATTAAAGCCGGCACGGTCGAACGCAGCCGCCATTTCCACCTGGCCGTTGACGCCCTGCTCACGCAGTACCGCCACTTGTGGGCGAATGCCTTTTTTGATGTAAGGCGCGGCGATGTCCTGGTTGACGTCGAAGCTGAGCTTGGTGCTCAGGCCCGGGTTGTCTTCTTCCAGGATCACGTCGAATTCCTGCTCGGCGCAGTCGGCGTTGTCACGCAGGCGTTGGATCTGGTAGCTGGTCTCAGCCCACTGGCGCTGCAGCAAGCGGCGCTGGCCGGCAAACACCGTATCGCCATTAAAGGAGATATTGATTTCACCGTTGTTGATCGGCTGGCCGATCACCGCCACGCAGTCGTCCAGGCCAGCAGCGCTGAACTGTGCGAGTACGTCTGGGGTAGCGTCCTGACGAACCTGGATCACGGCGCCCAACTCTTCGTTGAACAGGATGCCGTTGATTTCGCGAGCATCCTCGGCAACGCTGTCGAGCACGATGTTCAGGCCGCAGTGACCGGCAAACGCCATCTCTACAACGCTGGTCAGCAAGCCGCCATCGGAACGGTCGTGGTATGCCAGCAGGTGGCCGTCGGCATTCAGGCCCTGGATCACGGCGAAGAAGGCTTTCAGGTCTTCGGCGTCATCCACGTCCGGCGCGTGCTTGCCGAGCTTGCCGTGGGTTTGCGCGAGGATCGAGGCGCCCATGCGGTTCTGGCCACGGCCCAGGTCGATCAGGATCAGATCGGTGGTGCCCTTGTCCATGCGCAGTTGCGGGGTCAGGGTCTGGCGAATGTCAGTGACCGGTGCGAAACCGGTAACGATCAGCGACAGCGGCGAGGTAACGCTCTTGTCGGTGCCGTCTTCGTTCCAACGGGTGGCCATGGACATCGAGTCCTTGCCCACCGGAATGGTGATGCCCAGTTCCGGGCACAGCTCCATGCCGACAGCCTTGACGGTGTCGTACAGGCGCGCGTCTTCACCCGGGTGGCCGGCAGCGGACATCCAGTTAGCCGACAGTTTGATGTCGGACAGCTTGCCGATGCGCGACGCGGCGATGTTAGTGAGCGTTTCACCAATGGCCATGCGGCCCGACGCCGGAGCGTCCAGCAGGGCCAGCGGCGTGCGCTCGCCCATCGCCATGGCTTCACCGGTGTACACATCGAAGCTGGTGGCGGTGACGGCAACGTCGGCCACCGGCACTTGCCATGGGCCAACCATTTGGTCACGGGCAACCAGGCCGGTGATGGTGCGGTCGCCGATGGTGATCAGGAAGCTTTTGCTGGCAACCGCCGGGTGGTGCAGCACGCGTTCGATGCTGTCGGCCAATTCCAGTGCGCTTGGGTCGAAATCATCGCCCAGCTCGGCTTCACGTACCGCCGAACGGTGCATGCGCGGGGCTTTGCCCAGCAGCACTTCCAGTGGCATGTCGACCGGGCTGTTGCCGTAGTGGCTGTCGGTAACCGTCAGCTGCGGCTCAGCCGTGGCTTCGCCAACCACGGCAAACGGGCAACGCTCGCGTTCGCAGATGGCCTGGAAGCGCGCGAAGTCTTCAGGGCCAACGGCCAGAACGTAGCGTTCCTGGGATTCGTTACTCCAGATCTCGTGCGGGGCCATGCCCGGCTCGTCGTTTGGAATGTTGCGCAGTTCGAAACGACCACCGCGCTCGCCATCGTTGACCAGTTCCGGGAAGGCGTTGGACAAACCACCCGCGCCGACGTCGTGGATGAAGCTGATCGGGTTCTTGTCACCCAACTGCCAGCAACGGTCGATAACTTCCTGGCAACGGCGTTCCATTTCAGGGTTTTCGCGCTGTACGGAAGCGAAGTCCAGGTCAGCCGAGCTGGTACCGGTGGCCATGGAAGAGGCTGCGCCGCCGCCCAGGCCGATCAACATCGCCGGGCCGCCGAGCACGATCAGCTTGGAGCCGACCAGAATCTCGCCTTTCTTGACGTGTTCTTCACGGATGTTGCCCATGCCGCCGGCCAACATGATCGGCTTATGGTAGCCGCGCACTTCATCGCCACGCGGGGTGGTGATGGATTGTTCAAAGGTACGGAAATAGCCGGTCAGCGCCGGGCGGCCGAACTCATTGTTGAACGCGGCGCCGCCCAGCGGGCCTTCGATCATGATGTCCAGCGCGGTAACGATGCGCTCAGGCTTGCCGTACGGCACTTCCCACGGCTGTTCGAAGCCCGGGATCTGCAGGTTGGACACGGTGAAACCGGTCAGGCCAGCCTTTGGCTTGGCGCCACGGCCGGTCGCACCTTCGTCGCGGATCTCACCGCCGGAACCGGTGGCTGCGCCCGGGAACGGGGCAATCGCGGTCGGGTGGTTGTGGGTTTCAACCTTCATCAGGATGTGCACCGGCTCCTGCACCGCGCCGTACTGGCGGGTTTCAGGGTCCGGGAAGAAACGGCCGGCGACGGAGCCGACGATCACCGAGGCGTTGTCTTTATAAGCCGACAGAACGCCTTCGCTGTGCATCACGTAGGTGTTCTTGATCATGCCGAACAGGCTTTTTTCCTGGCTCTGGCCGTCGATATCCCAACTGGCGTTGAAGATCTTGTGACGGCAGTGCTCGGAGTTGGCCTGCGCAAACATCATAAGCTCGATGTCATGCGGGTTGCGCGCAAGGCCGGTGAAGGCGTTGACCAGGTAGTCGATCTCGTCTTCAGCCAGGGCCAGGCCCAGTTCGGTGTTGGCCTTCTCGAGGGCGGCGCGGCCACCGCCAAGCACATCAATCGCGGTCAGCGGTTTGGGCTCGGCATGGCTGAACAGGCCGGCAGCCTGTTCCAGCTGGCTGACGATGATCTGGGTCATGCGGTCGTGCAGGCTGCTGGCGATCAGCTCGGCTTCGGCATCGCTGAACTGGCCAGCGACGTAGAAAGCGATACCGCGCTCCAGGCGCTGGATTTTTTCCAGGCCACAGTTGCGGGCGATATCACTGGCCTTGCTCGACCAGGGCGAGATGGTGCCGAACCGTGGCAGAACCAGG
The DNA here is from genome assembly GCF_025642995.1 of Pseudomonas sp. YeP6b. Classification (NCBI taxonomy): domain Bacteria; kingdom Pseudomonadati; phylum Pseudomonadota; class Gammaproteobacteria; order Pseudomonadales; family Pseudomonadaceae; genus Pseudomonas; species Pseudomonas sp. YeP6b. The sequence goes on from NZ_CP080090.1 coordinate 5,653,362, forward strand.
AACAAGCGGCCGTTAGGCTCTTGAACGGGAACGCTTGGGCCGTACTTCAGAAGGCGTGCCAGCACTTGCTGTTCGTCGGCGGTCAACACGCCGGTAACGTCGGCGAAGTGAGCAAATTCAGCATACAAGCCTGTAACCGCTGGAACCTTTTGGCTCAGTTGCTCAAGGAGTTTGCTGTGGCGAAAGGCAGAAAGGGCAGGAGCGCCGCGCAGGATCAACATCTTCGGGACAGCCTCGGGAAGGGGTGTGCTTTGAGGCCGTGCATTCTAGCGTAAACCGTCGCCAACGGCACCCGAAACGGCACGGCTGGCCGCTGCCGAACGTCAGTTGGCAGGGTTTGCACGGTATCGGGGCGTTTTCCAAGGGTTGGCGCGCAGTTATTTTAACCGTCATAAACCCTCGCCAACCCGCGTTTCTGCGGGCTGCAGCCCAGTTTTGAGGGTGCTAGCAGACAAGTCCCCTGCTGTCGAGATATGGCGCCGTGGGCCGTTTGCGTATACTGCGCAGATGTTCTCCCCTACTGCTTTGCGCCCGCGATGCGCCAAATGGCTTATCGCAACCGGACTCTTCCTGATGCTCAGCGCCTGTGTTGATAAACCCAGCACGCTCGAGCGAATCAAGGAGGATGGCGTATTGCGGGTGATTACCCGGAACAGCCCCGCTACTTATTTCCAGGACCGCAACGGTGAAACCGGTTTCGAATACGAACTGGTCAAGCGCTTTGCCGACGACCTGGGCGTTAAGCTGGAGATCGAGACGGCCGACAACCTCGATGACCTGTTCGGCCAATTGGGTAAACCCAACGGCCCGGTTCTGGCTGCCGCCGGCCTGGTCAGCAGCGAGCAGCGCAAGCAGCAGGTGCGTTTCTCCCATCCTTACCTGGAAGTGACCCCGCAGATCATCTACCGCAATGGCCAGTCCCGGCCTACTGCTCCGGCAGACTTGGTGGGCAAGAAGATCATGGTGCTCAAGGGCAGCATCCACGCCGAGCAATTGGCGGCGCTTAAAAAGCAGAACCCTGCGATTGAATACGAAGAATCCGACGCCGTTGAGGTGGTCGACCTACTGCGCATGGTCGACGAGGGTCAAATCGACCTGACCCTAGTGGACTCCAACGAAGTCGCGATGAACCAGGTGTACTTCCCCAACGTGCGCGTGGCCTTCGACCTCGGCAATGCCAGCAATCAGAGCTGGGCCGTGGCGGCCGGTGACGACAACAGCCTGCTCAACGAGATCAACAGCTACCTGGACAAGGTCGAGAAGAACGGCACCCTGCAGCGCCTTAAAGACCGCTATTACGGGCACGTGGATGTACTCGGTTATGTCGGCGCCTACACCTTTGCCCAGCACTTGCAGCAACGCTTGCCCAAATACGAGAAGGACTTCCGGGCCTACGCCAAGAAAGAAAAAGTCGATTGGCGCCTATTAGCAGCCATCGGCTATCAGGAATCGCTGTGGCAACCGACCGTCACCTCCAAGACCGGCGTGCGCGGCCTGATGATGCTGACCCAGAACACCGCCCAGGCGATGGGCGTGTCCAACCGCCTGGATGCTAAGCAAAGCATCATGGGCGGCGCCAAATACCTGGCCAAGATCAAGGATGAGCTGGACGATAGCATCGCCGAGCCGGATCGCACCTGGTTCGCCCTCGCCGCCTACAACGTCGGCACCGGCCATCTGGAAGACGCACGCACGTTGGCGAAGAAGGATGGCCTGAACCCGAACAAGTGGCTAGACGTTAAGAAGATGTTGCCGCGCCTGTCGCAGAAGCAGTGGTACAGCAAGACCCGTTACGGCTATGCGCGCGGCGGCGAGCCGGTGCACTTTGTGGCGAACATCCGGCGTTACTACGACATCCTCACCTGGGTGACCCAGCCGCAGCTGGAAGGCAACCAGGTGGTCGAAGGCAACTTGCATGTGCCGGGTGTGGATAAGACCAAGCCGCCGGAAGATAACCCGAAGCTGTAGCGCTCTCCCAAACATCACAAAACTAATGTGGGAGCGGGCTTGCTCGCGAAAGCGGTGGGTCAGTCGATACATCTGGTGACTGACACTCCCTCTTCGCGAGCAAGCCCGCTCCCACATATAGATCTGCTCTTGGCTTAGAGACCGGTGATCAAATGAACGACCCCACCGGTCAAGACCATCACACCCGGCACACCCGCCGCCTTGAGTGCCGGTTCATCCAACCGCCCCGCATCCTGCAATTGCACACGCACCCGCGTCAGCGCCACGCGTTGTTGTGACTTGAGGTTATCCGCGCCGCCCAATGCCTTCAGTACATCGGCCGACAACAGACTCGGGGTCGCCGTCACCGCCGTCTCGGCAATCAAGTCCGGGGTCAGGGCTTTCCAGAACGCCCGCTGCAATTTCTCGAACATGCTCAGTGCTCCACAACAGGTGAGGTTTCAACAGTGGCCGCGTGGTACAGGCGCAGGGCCTCGCGTACTTGGGCGGCTTCTTCCAAGCCCAGCACCTGGCGGGCGATGCTCTGGCAGTCGGCCAGGTCCAGCTCACGCACGGTGGCCTTGATGGTCGGGATCAGCGGCACGCTGACCGACAATTCATCCACGCCGAGCCCGATCAACACCGGCACCGCCAGCGCTTCGGACGCCAGCGCACCACACACACCGACCCACTTGCCATGGGCATGCGCGGCCTTGACGGTGGTGGCAATCAGGCGCAGTACCGACGGGTGAAAGCTGTCGGCCTGGCTCGCCAAACGTGGATGGTCACGGTCCATGGCCAGGGTGTATTGGGTCAGGTCATTGGTGCCAATGGAGAAGAAATCCACATGCGGGGCAAAAACGTCGGCCATCAGCGCCGCAGACGGCACCTCGATCATGATCCCCAGCTTTGGCAGTTCCTTGAGCCCCAGCGCCAGCGCTTCCTCCTCAAGAATCTTGCGCGCCAGGTGCAGCTCCGACAACAGGCTGACCATCGGCAACATGATATGCAGCCGCGCGAAACCGGCGCTGGCGAGGATCGCGCGGAACTGTTCGCGCAGCAGCTCCGGGCGCTCCAGGCACAGCCGAATACCGCGCAAGCCGAGGAACGGGTTGGTTTCGCTTTCCATCGGTACATAGGCCAACGGCTTGTCGCCACCGACGTCCAGGGTGCGCACCACCAAATTACGCTCGGTGCCCAGGGCGCGGGCGATGGCGGTGTAAGTGCCGGCCTGCTCCTCGGGGCTGGGTGCGCGGTTGCGGTCCAGGTAGAGGAACTCCGAACGCAACAGGCCGACGCCTTCACCGCCCAAGGCCAGGGATTGCTCGACCTCCTGCAACGACGCGACGTTGGCCGTGACCTCGACGTGATGGCCGTCGCGGGTGGTGGCCGGCAAGGCGGCTTGCGCCACTTCACGCTGACGGCGCTGCATTTGCTGATAGCGGGCAGCCTGCAGTTTTTCGATTTCAGCCAGGTCCGGCACCAGGTGCAGCTCACCTTTGTCGGCGTCGAGCAGGACTTGTTTGCCATTGGCCAGCGTCAGCACGTGCACCGGCACACCGCAAATCGCCGGCAGGCCGAGCGCGCGAGCGAGGATCGCGACATGGCTGGTCGCCCCGCCGCCGACGGTGACAAACCCCAGCACCTTGCGCGTATCCAGGCTGGCGGTTTGCGACGGGGTCAGTTGCTCGGCGATCAGGATGGCCTGCTCGGGTAAATCCCATGCCCGGTCCTGGATACCGAGGATCAGTTTGAGCACGCGCTGGCCCACATCGGCCAAGTCCGCCGCACGTTCGGCGAGCAGTGCATTGCCCAGGCCCTGGAACAAGGTGGCAGTGGTCACCGTGGCCCGGTTCCAGGCAAAAGCAGCACTTTTGCCATTAGCCAACTGGGCATGGGCTTGCTCGAGCAAGGTTGGATCTTCGAGCAGTTCTTGATGGGCGCGAAAAATCTCCGCCTGGGCACTGCCGGCCGCTTTGGCTTGCAAGGCTTGCAGCGCCTCGGCGGCCGCCAACAGGCCACGCGCCAGTGCGGCACGCTCAATCGCCTCGCCACTCCCGGCTTCGGTAATGTTCAGTTCCGGCTCAGCCACTTGCACCACCTGGCCAAACGCCGAACCCGGCGACGCACACACGCCGCGCAACAAGGTGGCCGACGATACCGGCGCGACAGGTTTGACCACTTCACGCGTTTGCGCGATTGTCTCGCCACAGCCCTCGGCCAACAGCGCCACCAGCGCGTTGATTGCCGCTTCGGCATCGTCGCCGGCCGCGCTCACCTGCAAGGAATCGCCCTGCACGGTTTGCAACGCCATGATCGCCACCAAGGATTTTGCGTTGGCGCTCTGGGTTTGCTTGTGCAGGTAAATGCTCGCGCTGAACCCCTTCGCCGCCTGGGCAAACACCGCCGCAGGACGCGCGTGCAAGCCGTTGGCGTTGGGCAAGGTCAGCGGTTTGGAGAACAGTGCATCGCCCTCCTCCTCATCCACTGTTGCAGCAGCTTCGCCAGGTGACACACGCAGCAGCGGCTGGCCCACATCCACCAGAGCACCGTCCGGCGTCAGCAGCGTAAACGGCTCGCCGCTGACCACCAACATCAAGGTCAGCAAACTGCGTGCATTGAGCGCCACGTAGTCAGCATCGAATTCAATCAGCGGCTGCCCGACCTCCACCCGCTGGCCTTCCTTCACCAGCGGCGTGAAGCCCTGGCCCGCCAGGTTTACGGTGTCCAGGCCGATATGCATCAGCACCTGGACGCCGTTGTCGTCGGTAACGCTGACCGCATGACCACTGTCCTGGATACTGCTGATCACCCCGGCCAACGGCGCGCAAAGGGTCTGCGAGGTGGGATCGATGCACAGGCCGTCGCCGATCATGCGACTGGCGAACACCGGGTCGGGCACCTGATCCAGCGCCAGCAGCACACCGGACAGCGGCGCCAGCAGTTCCAGGGGTTGAGTTGTGGTCATGACTTCACCTGCTGTTTTGTTCTGTAAAAATCATAGGGCCAACAACGGTCCAATGTGGGAGCTGGCTTGCCTGCGATAGCATCGCCTCGGTGTCACTGAAAAACCGAGTCGCTCGCATCGCAGGCAAGCCAGCTCCCACAGTGAGTCCGTGTTTATTTCCACCAGTATTCGACCTGCACACCCACGTTCGAGCCATGCCGCGCCGTGCCGTAGGCGCCGGTGTCGGACAACGCCGAGCCCGCCGCCAGTTCATTTGCCGCACGCTTGGCCGCTTCGTTCCAGGTTGCATAGGTGTAGTACAAACGCACTTCCGGCCGTGCCCAGAAATCTGGGCCTTTAGGCGACCAGGTCGGGGCAAAGGTAAATTTGCTCAGCTTGCGCGTACCGCCGGCAGCGTCGACCTGATCATGCCCAAGTTCGGTGACCAGCTTGAACTGTTCGCTGATGGCATACGCCGGGCGCACACCGATGGACATCCAGGTCTGGTCCTGGCTGCCTGGGCGAATGTCTTTCTGGTACACCGCCTCGACCTGCCCGCCGAAACGCGGGGTGATCTGCCAGTCGAAAAACTCCACGGCGCGGTAGCTTTTGCTGCTGTTATCCAGGGCCGTATTACCGGTGTAGCCCAAGCCGGTGCCGGGGCCTTCGCCGTACTGCAAGGCGAATTTGTTTTTACCGCCAAGGAAAGCTTTTTGCACATGCTGCGCCGTGATCGCCCAGCCACTGTTGGCATCACGCCCGCCGGCTTTTTCAATGTAGCTCAAGCCCAACTCGAGCTCACCGCCGGGGCTGGTCTTGAAGCCCGCGACGTTGAAGTCGTGGCGGGTGGCGTATTCCTTCTGGTACAGGTTGTCTTTGCGCGACAGGGCATAGCTGTATTTGAGGTCGCCGATTTTTACGTCCTCGACACCGCCGCCGGTGGCGCTCTGGTTCCAGTAGTAGAAGTCGGAGATATGGATGTCGTTACGTTTGTAGTAACGACGCCCGGCCCACACCGAGCCGCCATTGAGGCTGGGCAGGTTGGACCACTGCGCATACATCTGCGGCATGCGCGCCGAGCCGTTGTCTTCGCCCTGGAATTTCAGGGCACGGTCGTACTTGTTGTACAGCGATGCCATGGCATCGACGCTGAGCACCGAGCCGTCGTCGAGGGTCAGCAGGTCCTGGCGCAATTCAAGTTCGGCGTATTGCTCGCATTCGTTGCCCAAGCGGTATTTGGATTGCGCCCCCGGCAGTTGGAAGCATTGCTGCTTGCCGCTGCCCGTTGAAGTGCCCGCGCCGCTGCGCAAGTAACCAGCAAACTCGAGGGCCTGAGCGGCAAAAGGTGCGCTAAGACATGATGCAATGAGGCCCAGCTTTATTTTTGTTTTCATGAAGCACTCCGGTATTTTTATTATGATTTTTTCAAGCGCCCCCGCACGCTCATACGGGGGTTACAGCGGGCCTCAATCCTTGAGGTGCAGCACAAACGATTCGTAAGGTCGCAACACCACCGTGCGCGTACGCACCGGGCAGTCGGGGTAGTTGCTGATCAGCAGGCGTTGCTCGCTCGTCGCGTCGATGACGCCTTGGGGCAGTTGGATTTCGCAGGGCTTGGCGTAAAAGTTATTCAGCACCAGCAAGCGCTCGCCCTGCCCTTCGCGCACGTACGCCCAAACCTGGAGATGGTCTTGTAGCAACTGGCGATAAACGCCTTCCTGGATCAGCGGCTCAAGGCGACGCAGCGCGATCAGCGCGCGGTAGTGATGCAACACCGAGTCTGGGTCATCCAGTTGGCTCTCGACGTTGATCTGCTGCGCATTCGCCGGGATGCCGATCCACGGTTCACCCGTGCTGAAACCGGCGTTGGCGTTGCTGCTCCATTGCATCGGCGTGCGGCCGTTGTCGCGGGACTTCTGCATGATCGCCGCCATGCTCGACGCCTCGGATTCACCCGCATCACGCTTGAGACGGAAGATGTTCAGGGTCTCGACATCGCGGTACTGTTCGATTCTGTCGAAGCCCGGATTGGTCATGCCCAGCTCTTCGCCCTGGTACACATACGGCGTGCCTTGGAGGAAGTGCAGCGCGGTGGCAAGCATCTTGGCCGAGACCACACGGTGCTCGCCGTCGTCACCAAAACGCGAAACCACCCGCGGCTGGTCGTGGTTACACCAGAACAGCGCGTTCCAGCCGCCACCGGCCTGCATGCCCAGTTGCCAGTCGGAAAAAATTTGCTTGAGTTGCAGGAAATCGAAGTCGGCCTTCACCCACTTTTGCAGGTTCGGGTAATCCACTTTCAGGTGATGAAAGTTGAAGGTCATCGACAGCTCTTTCGACGCCGGATTGGAGTAGCGAATGCAGTGTTCCAGGCTGGTGGACGACATCTCGCCGACGTTGATCAGGTCGTGCCCCTCGAAGACTTCGCGGTGCATTTCCTGCAGGTATTCGTGCACGTTCGGGCCGTCGGTGTAGAAGCGGCGGCCGTCGGTGTTGTCTTCGGGGAAATCGGCGGGTTTGGAAATCAGGTTGATCACGTCCAAGCGGAAACCACCCACGCCTTTGTCGCGCCAGAAGCGCATCAGCTTGAACACTTCGGCGCGCACCTTGGGGTTGTCCCAATTCAGGTCGGCCTGGGTGTGGTCGAACAGGTGCAGGAAGTACTGGCCGGTTTGCGCCTCGTATTCCCAGGCCGAACCGCCGAACTTGGATTCCCAGTTATTCGGCTGGTCGCGCCAGATGTAGAAGTCGCGGTACGGGTTGTCGAGGCTGCTGCGCGCTTGCTGGAACCACTCGTGCTCAATGGAAGTGTGGTTGACCACAATGTCGAGCATCAGCTTGATGCCGCGCTTGGCCGCTTCGCTGATCAGCAGGTCGCAGTCGGCCATGGTGCCGTAGCTGGGGTCGATGGCGTAGTAGTCGCTGATGTCATAGCCGTTGTCGCGTTGCGGCGAGCGCAGGAACGGGGTGATCCACAGGCAATCCACGCCCAGCCACTTGAGGTAATCGAGCTTGTCCACGATGCCCAGCAGGTCACCGGTGGCGTTACCCGCGTGGCTATGGAAGCTTTTAGGGTAGATCTGGTAGATCACCGAGTGTTGCCAGTTTTGCATGGAGACTCCTTCAGCTTGGAATGCGATCAAATGTGGGAGCGGGCTTGCTCGCGAAAGCGGTCGGTCAGGCGACGCGATACCCCGGCCGCACAATTTTCATGCTTAACGCACAGGTCAGAACAAACGGCACCACAATCGCGATGACCATCCCGATGACAAAAACCGGGATGTACTGCGGAAGGATTGAGATAAACGCCGGCAAGCCACCCACGCCGATGGCCGAGGCGGTCACCTTGTTCAGCGACAGGAAAATGCTGCCCAGTGCCGACCCCAACAGGGCGGCGTAGAACGGAAATTTGAAGCGCAGGTTCACGCCAAACATCGCCGGCTCAGTGATGCCGAAGTAGGCGGAAATCGCCGAGGTCGAGGCCATGCTTTTGTCCCGCGCATTGCGGGTCATGTAGAGCACGCCAAGTGCGGCGCTGCCCTGGGCCAAGTTGGACATGACGATCATCGGCCAGATAAAGGTGCCGCCCTGGGTAGAGATGAGCTGCAGGTCCACAGCGAGGAACATATGGTGCATGCCGGTGATCACCAGCGGCGCGTACAGCAGGCCGAAAATCGCACCGCCGACCATGGGTGCCAGGTCAAACAAGGTGACCACGCCTTCGGTAATCAGGATGCCCAGGTGACGAGTGACCGGGCCGATGATCGCCAGTGCCAGCACGCCGGTCACGACGATGGTGGTGATCGGCACCACCAGCAGTTGAATCGCGTTAGGCACGCGGGCCCGCAGCCATTTTTCGATGACGCTCATCACATACGCCGCCATCAGGATCGGCAGGATCTGCCCCTGATAACCGACTTTTTCAATCTTGAACCAGCCGAAAATATCGAAGTACGGCAGGCTCTGGCCGTCGAGGCCGGCCACCGCCTTGCCGTAGTTCCAGGCATTGAGCAGGTCGGGGTGTACCAGCATCAGGCCGAGCACGATGCCGAGGATTTCACTGCCGCCAAACCGCTTGGCCGCCGACCAGCCCACCAGCGCCGGCAGGAACACGAACGAGGTGTTGGCCATCAGGTTGATCAGGCTCCACAGGCCATCCAGGTTCGGATACGCCTCCAGCAGCGTCTTGCCCTCGATGAACATGCCCTGGGCGCCCATCAGGTTGTTTATGCCCATCAGCAGGCCGGCGATGATCAGCGCAGGCAGGATCGGCATGAACACATCGGAAAATACGCGCACCAGACGCTGCATGGCGTTGGTCTTGTCAGCGCCCTTCTTCTTCACGTCAGCGATGGTGGCGGCGGCAAGGCCGGTCTGTTCGCGCAGGGCGGCGTAGACCTTTTCCACCTCGCCTGGGCCGATGACTACCTGGAACAGGCCGCCAGTGAAGAACGAGCCCTTGACCAGGTCGACCTGGTTCAACGCGCTGCTGTTGACCAGACTCGGGTCCTTGAGCGCCAGTCGCAGGCGGGTCACGCAGTGGGCAGCTTGCTCAAGGTTGTCGCGGCCCCCGAGGTTCTCGAGAATCTGGTGGGCAATAGTCGAATAGTCGTGGCTCATGCTTGGTTTCCACTTTAATTTTTTTATTTGGGGGCAGTCATTGGCAGCACGCCGAGGCCAAAAGTACTCGTCTGTACGAGTTAAATCAACAACTCGTCTGTACGAGTAACAAATTGTTTATATTTCTGAATTTTGAGTCAGATATTTCCCTTTCTTCCATGTGGGTCCAATGGACAAACTTCACCTCTGCCACTAAGGTTCCTGCCTTGAACTGCGCAGTCCACCTTCATCAAGTCGGGCATAGAGCCAAACCATGAGCAAATACAACCAGATCTATACGGATCTGCTTGCCAGCATCACCACCGAACGCCTGCAACGCGGCACGCGCCTTCCCTCCGAAACCGAACTGATGGACGCCTACCAAGCCAGCCGTGGCACCGTGCGTCGTGCGATCGAGCAGTTGCAGGAACGCGGGTTTGCGCAAAAAATCCACGGCAAGGGCACCTTTGTGTTGTCGCCCAACCCCATCGAGTTCCAGTTGGGCGGCATCGTTAGCTTCCACGAAACCCATGCCGACCTGGGCGATGACGTACGCACTGAAGTCGTCGATTTCAGCCAATTCCCGCTGGAAGGCTCGCTGCTGCAACACATCGAAGCCGAACCCGGCACCCTGATCACCCGCATCAAACGGGTACGGCGCATCGGCGGCAAACGGGTGATCCTCGACATCAACCACTTCGTCGCCGAGCTGATCCCAGGCCTTGACCGCGACATCGCCGAGCAGTCGATCTACGCGTTTATCGAGCAAACGCTGCAGCTGCACATCAGCTTCGCCCAACGTACCATCGAAGCCCTGCCGCGCAGCAAAGACGACCAGGCACACCTGGACCTCGATGGCCAAAGCCATGTGATCGTGGTGAGCAACCAGACGTTTTTGCAGGATGGGCGGCAGTTCGAGTACACCGAATCACGGCATACGTTGGATAAGTTTTACTTTTCGGACATCGCGCGGCGCTGAGGCGAAAAAGGGCAAACACCGTGAATATCCCCAGCAAGTGGCGCGAACAGTTCCCGCAGGCGCTGATTGAGCAACAAGCCATCGGCGAATCGCGGGCGGACGTGTTTCGCCTGCACCAGCACGATGGTGCGGACCTGTTCCTGAAGGCTGAGCCTGTGGGCGAATTCGGCGAACTTGCGCACGAAATCGAACGCCTTCGGTGGCTCCAGCAGGTTAATTTGCCTGCGCCCGTCGTGCTCGATGCGCTCACAGAAAACCATCACCACTGGCTGCTGATGACCGCCGTCCCAGGGCAGGATCTGGCCAGCGCGAACACGCTGTCAGCCGCCCAAATTGTCGACATTTTGGCGACAGCCCTGCGTACCTTGCACCAGATACCTATTGCGCAATGCCCCTTCGATCACACCCTTGACCAGCGCATCGCGCTCGCTCGGCAGCACCTCAGTGCCGGGCTGGTCGATGAGGCGGATTTCGACGACGAACGACTCGGACGCAGCGCCGAGGATGCGCTCGCCGAACTCTTGTCGACTCAGCCAAACACCCATGATCTGGTGGTGGCCCACGGTGACGCCTGCCTGCCAAATTTCATGGTGCAAGGCGGCCGTTTCAGCGGCTTTATCGACTGCGGGCGCCTGGGCGTCAGCGACCGTTATCAAGACTTGGCGCTGGCGGCGCGTAGCATCGAACGTAATCTTGGACCGGAATGGGTGAAGCCATTTTTCGAGCGTTATGGTGTTGAGCCTGATGAGCAGCGCATGAGGTTTTACTGCTTGCTGGATGAGTTTTTCTGAAATGCGTGGAGCCCAAAATGCAAAGCCCCAGCACATGGCCGGGGGTTGTTATGGCTTCATGGTCTCGCTGCGCGGTCATGCTGGACAGCGATAAAACAATGCTCAACGGCCATGACAATGATGGAGCCGCTCGCAAGCCTTTCTGGAAAGATTCACCCCACGGCATCTCATACTTATCCGAGTCAAAATATGAAGAATAACGCCATGTGCACGAGAAGCCTGTTGCTGAGTTTTTGCGCTGTATTACTGGTTGGCTGCACGGGAAGGGGCTTTCAACCGCCGCCTCCGGAATTTACCAATTGGAAGAAGGCCGGGGTGTCTGAAAAGGGCGTCAAGAACGCTATGACCGCATGCGGCTATACCAACCTCACAGGGACGGGGGACAGAACGCCGATTGACCAGGTACTCACGCAGTTTTATTGCATGAAAGACTCCGGCTTCAAGCGCACAGATAACATTGACCTGTGCAAGGAAGGCCGCATCGGAGAATCACCGGTGTGCGAAGGCCGCCGGTAATCCATTAGGGATTGAGCCATCTGGCACCGCAGGGATGTCGGCGGTAGCAGCGCTGGGCAGTTGCGCCTTCTCGACCGCCAGCATCGGCGAGCCAGGGGAGCCCCAAAAAGCCAAAAGCCCGCAATTACGCGGGCTCCAGGGCATTTCTTGCTAGATCGTGCCGGACAATGCCGGACGTCCAATCATTCCCACTCAATTATCAATAGCCCCGCATAGACCAGTAAATCCAAAGTCGACAAGGCACGAAAAACTTTAAAACCATGAGAAATACCATAGAGGATCAAAATCACCTTTGTGAGCCTGTCCCGCTTGGAAAATGTCTAGGAGACCAGGGGCGATTCAGTGTTAGTCCTGAGGCGTTTGAACGCGCCTCGTTATGAGGCCGGGAAATGTCTACCGGAGTGGGGGTAGTCCAAGCATAGGCCGGGGATGTCTATCGGAGCGGGGGTAGTCCAACCTACGTTGCAGAAATGGGCCAGAGGAGATTTGGCTTACAGGGTGCTAACAACCATCAATCCCCTGGCGACATTTAGCGAAGCTGGTCTACAGCTTCGTTCAGCGAACAGCCTTGAGGTCTTTCTCAAGCTTTTTGATAGCCTCGTAGTCATCTTCGACCTTGCCCAGGTACCAAGCTTCGCAGAGTGCGTCGAACTTGGGCATGAAGTCCTCATCCTCTTCAGCCCTGAGGGCAAGCTCTTCATAGATATTGATGAGGGGCTCAAGCTTATCGGGGTATCTCGACGCCAGAACTCGAACGCGTGTGGACTGGCACCCTGCGTTGTGCAGGCGATCATCAAGTGATTTTGGCATGAGTTTGCCTCCTTCAATAACGGTCAGCGTGGGTCTGATTCTGATTCCTGTGCGTGCAGTAAATTCAGCTAAGTTGCTGGATCTGTAGGTTTGAGAAAGGTTGATGAGCCTGTCGTAATGCTCTCTTTGGACCCTTGGGTAAACCCAGAGATGCCTCATAGCAGCGGCAAAGGCGAAGTAGTTGAGGTTCCATGGGTCGCCTTTGACAAGAGCCTTGAACGAGCTGCCAGCGCAAAATACGCACTGCGCTGCTATGCGCATGTCCATGTATTTCGGCTGTGCTCTCCACTCTTTGGCCTTTGTGACCAATGAGCCAATCCCGTCTTTGAGGTTGATAAATCCTAGGGATATGCCTTCGGCGAAGGCATAGATCTCAACGCCAACTTCAAGGAGCGCGGTGATGAAAATCCGTCGTTTAGCGCCGCCGAAAGCCGCCCCGAAATCGCTTGTCCAGAAAACGCGTTCATTCAGAGTGCCGGTCTCGTAAAGCTTGAGCATAGCTTCGCCAAGCGATGAGCCCTCTGGAATTGGGTTTTTCACCCCTTCCTTGTGGAAAACCTTGTTGAGCAGCTTGGCCCAATCAATGTTTGGCATATATGCATTGAGCAGTTTATAGAGCGGATTGGCCTCACCGAATTTCTCGGGATTGCCTGCTTTTACGCCCTGCTCCCAAAGCCACGACATTATTTCAAGGGGAAGGCTTTGCTTGGTGCCCCGGTCTGCCCTGATGTGGGCGTCGTAGATTTTCTTGGCCGCTTCATAGCTCATTTCTGGATAGAGCTTGATTTTGAATTTGCCGAATCCAACCTCGCCCTTCATCAGCATCTGAATGACGGCCTCTTCATTCATATGATTAAGGATGCGGTGGTTTTTGGGCCTGAGCTTGTGGCCTTGTCTCAGTTCCATCTCTTCATTGAGGGTTCTGTACCAATCCATGGCTGAGTCGGGATCGCCGTCCTCTCCTCCAGGTTCTACACCGGCCTCCTCCATGGCTTTTTTGGCTTCAGCCTCAAGAACAGCCTGCTCCTCAGGCGTTCGCTCGCGGTGTTTCTTCTCCATTTCCTCGCGGAACATGCTGTCCATGATGACATCAACGATGGCAGCAAAAGTGCCAATGATAACGGCATACCCGATGCTCAGGCTGTCAGTTTCGGAGGATGGCAGTCGCATAACCTGCTGCGATGACTTCACGCTTTCGTAGGTGTTGATCAGGTCATCACCACCCAATGTTGCCAGACGCTTTTTGATCTCGGCGTCCATCAGGCTGCCCTTTGCTGTTCGCCGGGAAAGCGTAGCTGCACCACTCTGTTTGCCTGTATGTCGTTCAGGCCGTATGCCTTGAGGAATTCGCGAAGCTCTTCAGCGTTGGTTATGCTTTCATCTGAGGCTCTGGCCACGATGAACTCCATTTTTTCGGTCGTCATCTCGAAGGTCTTTAGCAGAGCCATGAAGTCGGCATTGGCCTTCTCGACATCATCCTTCATTTTCTGTTTTACAGGCCTGTCAGCCCAGCTCTTGGCGACCCATCCTGCTGCCATCGAGAGTCCCGCGATTACGACGCCTCCGATGACTTGAACGACCTTTGACATGATGCTCCCTCAATTCGAATTCCAGCTAGAGGAATCTAGACATCAAAGTGCCACCTGGCAACGACTGCCTCATAAAATCCGGGCAAATCCGAGGAATAGCAAGTCAGGTTACGTCAGCAAAGCTCAAAGTGGACCAGATCGAGGAATCGCTCATCTTTCGACTTGCCGTCCTGGTCCCAGTCGCCGCCCCGGCGCACTGCGATTTCCATGATATCAGTAGCGGCCTGAACGTACCCTACAAGCTTGCGAACGCCAGTTGTTCTCTCCAGTCGATAGGGTATCCGCAGCATTCATCGTCCTTTACACCATCGTTTACGCGTCAATTTCAATCGCGCTTGGCCAAGTCGGCGAAGGCGGGTTGAGCAGCAATCGCCGCAGGCAGATCGATGGCACTACGGGAGCCATGGTGTTGATAGCCGAAGGCTTCATGGCGGCAGCGAGCTAATAAGCTTACTGCGCGTGTCGGCAGCTTCGGTGCTTGGAATTACGCTTGTGAAGTTGGTCGGGAATGAGGCATCAGAGTGCAGGCCTCTCCAGGTGGATAGTAACCATCGCGGTTTATCCACCTGTCTAGTCAGCTAGTCGGATGTGACATGCGCCGACTAACCTACACAATTAGCGCTGCACGAGAATTCTCAACCAGGGTTAGCAGGCAACTCGAATACATGCTCAGCGCCGAACCACGCGGTGATCTGAGCAAGCGCTGCCTGGCTCAGCAGTTGAGTGAAAAGCAGAGCCAAACGGACCTTTGGTCGAGAGCACGCAACGTAGAAGAGATTCCGATTGCTTTCGAATTTTTCACGCCTGTTCGCCGGTGGCCCCGGCTGAAACCACTCGAGCATTTCAGCGAAATTATATTGGTTCCAGCCGCGCCCCAACACAACGATCACGTTTTCGAATTCGGCTCCCTTGACCCCGTGTTTTGTGGCAAACGGCGTATGCCCATCAATGAATTGGTCTAGCGCGATCAGCTCTGTGTAAGATACTGCCCTGAGCTTTCGAAGCTGGGTAATCCTGCGTGGCTCGTCCTCACCTGGTTCAACACCGGCGGCCTGTAACCCTTGCTCATTCCGTAGCACAGCATTGGGGAGCTGCATCTGCGGCACGGCTATGATGTAGTCAATCACCTCGCCGATGGTACCGGTCAACCTCAGTTCGAGGAGTGCATCCATTGCCTCAGCCCAAGCGACTTTATCGCTGTGCCTTCGAATCGTTGGCCGATCGCTTGCCAGGTGCCCGAACATCGCACCGTATCGGCGCTGTTGGTATGCGACACACGCTGGCTCAAGCTGATCTGCCAAATACTTGATGTGAGGATCTTCCTTCTTCAGCCACGGATCATTGTACTGCCCATAAATTTCACGGATCGAGGAGTACCCCTGCTCACGAGCAATGCCTTTGTGATTCAGGATGAGGATTTTGGTCGTTTTCGGAGAGAAATCCCATCCTTCCACGCTGAGCTGAGCTTTCAAGTATTCGAAGTAGGCACTAGCAGCCTCAGGACTGGTGTCGCCAGTCCAGTGTCCTCCCCCGCTTCCTGTCCGTCGCTCTCCAGGCCAGAGGTTGGTGTGGAACACTCGGGCTTCACCGATCAAGTTAGGATCGCTCACTTCCTGGTGCAGGCCTGGCCGCATCTCATTCAGCACATCGACAATCCGCGATGCTGAGCGGAAATTCGCATTTTTTTCGATCGGCTGAAGGGCGTCATGCACGACTAGGCCGCAGCCCCCGTCGTAGATTTTTTGCCAATGGTCACCAAATAGGCCAACCATCGGTCCCTCACCGCGATCTAGAAACCACGACTTCAGTGCACCGACAAAATGTTCATCCGTGTCCTGATATTCGTCGACAAACAGGATCGGGTATCGGGAAGTCAATACGGCCCTGAACTTCGGAGACGGAAGCGCCTGAACCATCAATGTCAGGACATCTTCGTGCCGAATCGAGACCTCGTCCTCCGATACGCGTGGAATACCCATTTCGTAATGGATGCGCCTGTTACCTACGCCACCCACCGGCTCAAAACGCTCTCGCCAAAAAGCTTCAGCGCCAAGAAATCCTCTCAGTGATGTTTGAAAATCTCTGAGCAACGACCAGCAAAAGCCATGGACGGTCTCGGCTCGGATTGCAGGATGCGCTTGGAAGCGAGAGATGATCTCGTCTTTCGCCACATTGGTGTAAGTGATACAAGCGACTTGCTGACGCTCCCGGATCAACGCAGGACCTCGGTGTTCAATCAATCGACTGAGCGCCTTCTCTAGCGAATAGGTCTTACCAGCCCCAGCACCTGCTTCCAGGCGAAAGCTTAGACCTTCATCCAAACAAGCGAACATGCGTTCCAGCGCTTCTCGCCCTGTTCTGTCCGCGGGACTTTCGTGATTGTCAGGCATCGCCTTGCTCTCCTTCAGCAGCCACTGCCTCACCAACAACCTCTACAACTGCGGCCATGGCCCGAGCAGCCATTTGGGCATCAACGACCGGCGCCCCAACTGCTAGCCAACGCAACCCTTCAGCAATGTATCTAGGCACGTTCCAGTTCGTATCATCGATCGCGTACTTCAACGCAAAAGCTGATTTTTTCTGGTCCGCCGCATGCTCGTAAGCTTGGGATGCGACATCGCCCTGCCCAAGCTGAAATCGATCAAGGTTCGCCAGGATGAACGCGTCCTCAAAGCTTCTGCCTGAAGGCCCGGGTTCGTTCCCCTCCGGAATTTGGTAAGCGATGCGCCTCAACCCTATGGTCTTCTCTGCTGGCGTTTTCGCCAGCAGTTGGGCAGGAGTGACTTCGGCCTCAAACCAGTCTTTGAGGCACGCATTGCTCGTAAACAGACCCTCTGAAACGAGACAAGCTTTCCGCTTTCTTTCTGCATTCGGTTTGACGGAGTCGATGTCGGTAACGATCAGCGTGCGCAGTTCCAAGAAGGTGAGTAGATCATGAAACCGGTGTGCATACGCGCCGCCAACCTCCATAACCGTCAAGTACTGACTAGCCAACTGAGGTTCACCCACCGCAGCCGCGTCAGTTTTGGCGATCATGGTTGGTAGCAGCAATCGCTCTGAAGTCCCCTCGATCAAGATGGCTTTATCTGCAAAGAACAGGTCGCATCGAGTGAGCGTCAGGTACTGATAGAGAAAATCTCTGTCCGGTGCAGGAGCCTGGCCCATGCCCTGCCTCAGGTCTTTGATCTTGGACTGCCGAATCCCGTTTTCACCGCTCACAGAGAGAAAGTAACGCATGGTTTCGAAGCGCGCTTCGTTGGCCATGTGTGGAGAGTGGGTGGAAATTACAAACTGCACTGGCCACCGACGGCTGCCATTCAGCTGCTGCTCGAACGCGCCCTTGATCATGTGCAATTGTCGGATGAAGACCTCCTGCATTTGCGGATGCAAGTGGGCTTCAGGCTCTTCGATGAAGATGAGGTGTACGCTTGCGGCTGCCGGCGTAGCTTGAAACTCTCTGAAGAATTTCAGTAATTGCAGAAGGATGTACACCAGGTTACGGACGCCGAGTCCGTTGTAGCTTTCCGGGAGTGTCAGGCCGTTTACCCCCCTGTATCTGACCTGCGTGTGGTCTTTAAGCAGGCGCTCGACATCGAAGGTCGTCACAGTGGTGAGGCCTGGGTCTTCTAGCCCTGGGTAGCCGAAAAGCTCGAACGTAGGGAGCAGCGAAGTCAGTCCAGCGTTGAAACCGTCATGCAGCTCCTTTTGAATTTTCTCCACCGCTCCATGGAGCTGCTCCGCCGTAGTTCGTTTCTCGGGATCTGTGGGGTCAGTCAATGCCGATTGGAACAGCACCTCCACCACCTTCCCAAGGACATCGCGCTCTCGGTGTGTATCGTCATCCAGGCCCCGTTGCGCATTGATGAATCCGCCGCGGATCAACGTGGTGAGTGATTTTAGGTCGAGGTCCTTGCGGTTCGTAGGATCATTGGGGTCAACCGCTTCCAAACGGGGCTCGTAGGCCCCCGCCAAACGCTTCTTTATCAGGCTGAAGAAGCTAGGACGTTGATCCTCCTGCACAGTGTCGGGGGCATTCGTTTCTGCGAAAAGCGACTCAAGGCCTGTCGCCCGCGGTCCATACGTCAAGACGATGCGCGCGCAAGAGCAATCTGGATCTAGGTCTACTATGCATTCGCTGAGCTGCCCCAGGTCTGGGGCATCCACGTCATAGGAGATGTCCAATGTGACCCTGACAACGGGAAGCATGGCAGCAACGTCGGCGCGAGCTATTCCGCCGTGAAACGCAGTGAATGCCGTCCAAAACTCTTCGTGACTCCCCAGGGAGAAATCCTCAAGCCTGAAAGAGGGAGTCCGGTCTGAAAGGAGCCGGCGGAACACCTCAGCTATGGAGGTTTTGCCGCAATTGTTGCGCCCGACGATCAGTGTTGTGCCGTCTTCTAGGCCAAGACTGACGTTCTGAAGCAGTCTGAAATTTTGAATCTTAACGCGCTCGATCCGCATGATGTTCCTACCGTGTAATCGTATGGCCATCACTGTAGATGCTGAATTGAAGTAGTCAATACAGGGACAATTCCCCTAAAAGCACCCGCTGTATGCGACCGGCAGGTTTGGATGGTGAGCGGCCCTTCACGAATGGCAGGAATTTGCCGTTAGCTGCCTCTCCAGGATGGCCAACTCATCCGCGGTACCATCCCGAACAAACTCGGCTAGCAGCTCCGCCGCATAAAACGGATCTGCCTGGAAAAGCTCACTGGTCGCAAAGTTATTGGTTAGTTGCCTATTAGCTAACTCCGGCACCGTTTAAAATTCTGGAAAAATACGCTGGGGTTGATGCGACTATGCTTTGAATCGCGCTAGGGTTATTTTTTTTTGCGTCTTCAAATTGATCACCCTGAAAACCATCCTCTAAAAGCGCATCGCGTATAGCCTGTGCTAGGAAGCGGTCCGCAAAGCCTGCTCCATAGGTGCTGAGAGCCAGGATATCCGGCAGGCCGGTCTTTAGGCTCTTTTGAAAGTGTGCGAACGACTCTCCCTCGTCTCCCGAAAGCTCTTGTGGAGTAAAGAGGAATTGCGCAATTGCCGCTAGGATGAGTGCACAGTCAAATGCCAAAGCGCTCTCGAGGAAATCAAGAATGTCATCGTCACTAACCTTTTGCTTTCGGCTACCGGCCTGCTTCTTGACCTGCATGCTTGTAGCTTGTTTAAAAATCTCCCCATAGCTCTTTCCTCGCATCCACGAGATTGCAAGCTCGTAACCGGCAGTCGCGGGTTCAACAGTTCGAAAAAACCGATTGTCGCAGAGCTCGATCAGAAGCGGCCAAACGCCAGCGAGCCAACTCTCGTTTGAGTCCAGAGCGAGCAAATAATTACGGTGCTGACCAACCCAGGATTCGATTCTCTTAGCATGCTTTGCTCCGAGTAACGTCTTCCCGAACACAGCTTGTTTCGCTGGGGATTTTTCGATCGACTCAACGCGCCGTGCGACTAGCCTGAAATACTCCTCTAACCTGCTAGCCTCATCTGGTGTGGCGAGTGAGTAAGCCAGTGTTTCCAATGCAAGTTCACCAGCTCTTTGCTCAAATTCGTTAGCATCAGCAGTGCCGCAGTTTGCCATCAAGTAGCTTTCAAGCGTATAAGTCATCTTTTTACGCTCTACTAATGACTTTCGCAGCCCCCTCGCTAGTTCGACTTTCTTTGGCAACGTAAGCCGTGGTACTTGGCTGGCAAGCTCAAGCGCCCATCCCTCCCAGCTGGTTTCATCATCAATAAGGGTTAGTAAATTACCTGCCGAAAATTGCCACTCTAAAGTTCGGGACAAAGAAAATGGCTTTAGTAACAGTAGCAAAGAGCTGGTAATTCCTTCGGCCCGATCGGGTGATAGCAATTCCACCGCATTTTGAAACTTCCAGGACTCCCGAAAGCTGCGTCTGTTGTCGTGCACTGTCGAGTCGGCAAAAATGATAACACCTTCAGTATGCATGCCTGCACGCCCTGCGCGGCCTATTAGATTCTGAAAGTCCCGAACTTTTACTCGTCCCGCGCCTTGATTAACCCCTTGTACTATAAGGTAGCGGATTGGGAGATTGACACCTTGAGCAAGGGTCGACGTACAAGCAATGAAACTAATTAGCCCCTTTTGCATTCCATGCTCCAAAGCAAGCCGAATGCCATGGGGAGTATTGCTGTGATGTGTGTAGATACCAAGAGTAGCGGCTTTTGAAGGTAGAGATTCGCTACCGAAATTACCGTCGATCATACTCTTTAAGGCCAAAACTTCGTTTGGATCGGCGTAGTTCGCGGGCCAGTTAGTATTGTAGCCCGCATCAGCAAGCTGAACGGCACGTTTCGCTATTCCGTTTGCAACCAACTTAGTACCACAAAAAATCGCGACCGCACCGTTGTTTACTACGCGCAACCCTAAATACAACGAAACGTCGCTCGACTTTTGTCTTGCAGGAAATTTTGAGTCTACCGGTTTAAGTCCCGTAAGATCAGCAGCCTCAATAACTCTCGGTACGAAGTAGTCTTGCTGGGAATAGCCGTTTTCATAGAACATCAGTTGTCCTAACGACTCAGTCCAGCTGGCAAAAGCAACTGATCGACTAGTAGGTAGCAAAGATGCCCCGTCTACCACCTGCCCTTCCGCAGGCCCCATCAACCAACTGGCTATTGCCTGTGGGTTCTGCATTACAGCGGAAATGAGTACCGTCTGCGCACTTTCTGGCAAAAGCCCCTTGATTTCAGTTAACAATAGCTCATATGTAATGCCTCTGCCCCCGGTATCGAATTGATGACCCTCATCATAGATTACAAGTCCGAGATACTTTACCGCCTGTGGGGATTGACGAAGAACATAGAGAAATTTTTCTGGTGTAAGAACCAACACATAAGACGTTGAGGGAGGAACACTCCCCAAAAGTTCAGCAACCTGCTCAACAAAGTCGATTTGCAATGCGTCCGATAACTCATTTACCTTTACATCCTCCCCCCAAAGATCTTGTCCCAGAGATACAGCAATCTCATGGCAAAGTGCTCGAAAAGGAGCAACAACAACTGCAAGCTTGGTACGCCCGGACATAAAAGCACTACGTAAAATTATTTCTATCGCCCGAGTCTTCCCCGCACTGGTTGGCATCTGCACTAGGCCAGAGGCGCCTTTAAATAGTCCACTTTCCCCTAGCAGGAGTTGAGAGGGCCAAAGCTCTTTAGGAAAAGTGCTTTTTTGTATTACCGGAGTCCATTGTTCAGCGGGCAATCCTGAATAGGCAGGTAGTTTTACCCAGGCAGACGCGGCAAGCCTCATTCGGCAAATGGATAAAGCGATATCCGAATATAAAAGCTCTTCGGGTGAGCCGAGCGTATAGGCAGCGCTCCGAAGCTGCTTCAATAGCAAGCCAATCTCTTCAAGCTTCGTACCGTTTGAAAAATGATAAGCAATAGCACGCGAGATCGACGTCAGCAGTGAGCCGTAGCGTTCACAATCTAAGGTCCAGTAGGTGCTCCAGTTCGCCCTAAGCAGCCATTGAAGAAGCTGCTCCAAACGATTGTCACCTTCCTGCGGTACAATTCTTCGCGCAAGAACCAAACTACTCCCCGGCCGTCGAGCTAAATAATAGGCCGCCGAAGCTAATAGTAGAGTCGTTCTTTCAAGGCCCCGAGCGAACTTGGAATCAAGAACCGCGTCGAAAAAGCTGGCACAAAAATTTAGTTCTGACTGTAGATCAACAGGAAGCGGCGCGAGAGGATATTCACTTTCAGCAAGAAATCCAGCGACGTCGCCAAGCGTACCTATAGTTAGAAGAAATAGCTGTAAGGGATCGGTACCTTGGGGAACCTTTAGATGCTGCGTTTCATCAAGTCCAAATTCATACATTTTACCTTTTGATCGAGTAATACCAAAAAGGCGCCTACTATTATTCCCGGCTTTCACTTACAAGCCCTCTCGTACAGTTCATGAACCAGCTTCATTAAGAGTTTTGCGCGGACAACCATCAAACCCAGATTATTTTGGTTAGAATGGCTATCGGCTGCTGTCTTCGCGAGTTCCTCTTGCTCAAAAGCCGACTCGGATAGTACCGCAACTGCCCCCGAGAAGTAAGTGTACGGATTGTCAGCTATATTCTGAAAACGCGCGACTCTATTAACTTCAAGACTCTTACCTTCGCGCAAAAGCCTCCGCTTAGTTGCGTTGAGCGTGAACCCTTGCCTCAGGTACAAGTCCTTAGAGCCGTCATCTACCGCACTCTGTAACTGACCACCATATTTTGTACCTGAAAGGGATGCCTTCACCTCAAATGCAAGAAGAGCATCGCTGATAGCCGCTGATGAGGGATCAAGTTGGTGAAAACCCAGTATATCAACACCTTTTACTGACTCGTCTTTACTCGCCTTGTCAGAATATTTTCCTCTAGGCACCCAGTATCCGAGCATGAACTCTAAGTAATCGGAGATAAGAAATTCCGCGAAGTCGCCCGAGCGAATAGACGGCCCAGGAGCCTTTGTCTTGTGAGGAAAAACATGCTCATTGAGATACTGGTCTATAGTCATCCCGGTACCTTCCATGAGCAGAGGAAGCTCTTCGTCAGAACAGTATTGCCGACGAAAATGAAGAGCCCATTTGTCTAGGATCTCCTCGTCCAAAGGAACCTCGAATTCCCATACCTCTATTTTTCGCCCTTCGGTCGTCGCCAAACCTATTGAGCTTAATTTAAAACCGGTCAAATGCTCTGGCAGCATCACTTTTCCTTCTGGAGCATTGGTTATTAACTGGAAAAGCTCACATTCCAGAAATAGCAATGCATTTAACTTCCTAGTTAAACGCAACAGGCTTCAGTACCTGAAGCGAAGTGCGGTGCAGTCAAGGCTCCGCGCACAGCCCGCGAGATTCCGGATCAGGCGAGACTCAAGCTGCCCCCCCTTTCAGTGCTTTTGGACGTCTTTTTAGTCATGACTCGGCTCGTAAACAAGGCGTCTGCCATGCCTATGGTGGCACTATTTTTTTGGATTGCACAATCCAAAGACAACATGTAAGACCGCAACACCTTACGATTGCTACGGTTTGCACAACATTCAGCCAGCCAGTTGGGTAATTGAGTGCTGACGCGGCCGAATGGAGAAATTGCCCACCCTATAAGCGGTATTCGATGACTCGTCGTAAGCCTTTGAAATAAAAGCCTTACCTCAATTCAAGCAAACCTCGGTTTGCAATCCACTTCGGCGAGCTCGCGTCTTTTCTTTGGTGCTGCCTATCTGAGCTCCTCCTGTACGTGCTGTCACGCTTTCCCGCTTAGACGCGGCAGCGGCTGGTCATTTCGTAGAGCAAGATCCGTTGAGCCGAAGGCGAATAAGCGAAAGTGGTGGGGGCTGACAGGCGAAGCCTGTGGGCCCACAACACACATCTTGCCGTCTCGTTGTAGGCGATTTAATGCGATTCAAAATCCAACATCCATAAATTGCATTAACTCTCACTAAATCGCATATAGTCGCGTTAAATCGCCTAAACTTTCTCTAAGTTGCATATAATCGCATTAAATTTCATTAATTTTCGCTACCTCGTCATTACGCGTTTTCCTAGACTTAGATCCATGCTAAAACCAATAGGATCAACAGGAGGAAAGCGGATGCACAGAGATAGTCTAAAGCCTATCAAGAGAAGAGCTGGCCGTGCTGAGTTCTTCTCGGTCAGAAAAGAGTTAGAAACAAAAATACTGCTCGGCCACACTCTCACTATGCTCTACATCGAGTACGTTGATGGATTTAGTTTTGGATATGTGCAGTTCACGCGGTATATATCTCGCTACTGCAAGAAATCGCGCTCATTTATCATGACAGGTTCGCACGGGGTAAAAAAATAATGTGGAAAAAAAGCCTATTAATATCGATTTCCATCTTCCTTTTCACAGGGCAGAATGCCTGGGCCATTTACTGCGCAAACTGCTCTACTTTTTATCAGCAAATGTTCGAATACGCCGAAGCAGTCAATACGGCCCTGAACACGGCAGAGCAGCTTTCGACGCAAGTCCAGCAATACAACAACATGGTCACGCAAGGCGTTTCGTTGCCGAACAGCATGTTTGGTAGGATTACCCAAGACATGCAGCGCGTGGCCAGTATCTACAACCGGGCTCAGTCATTGGGTCGCAACGTGGCGAATCTAGACTCGCAATTCAACACGCAGTATCCCGGCTATGAGACGTATCTGCAGAAGTTCATCCAATCGAGCGGCAAGGCAACGGACGTGATGCCGGATCGCTATGAAAAATGGTCAGCGCAAGGGTTCGATAACGCCAAGACGGCGATGCAAGCTGCGGGCATGAACATCAGCACGTTTGAGACAGAAGATGCGCACCTTGAACAACTGGTGAACCGTTCGCAGTCATCGGTCGGTCGCATGCAGGCGATCCAAGCCGGGAACGAGATTGCAGCTTCAAACGTGCAGCAGCTCCAAAAACTGCGTGACTTGGTAGCGACCCAAATAACCCTGCAAGGCAACTACATTGCTCAAGAAACCGAGCGCCAAGCAACAAATAATGCGGCTGTTGAACAATTCCAATCACGCCCAAACACTCGCGGCCCGTCTCAGGGATTCTAAACATAATGATTCAAAAATGGTTTCTGGCTGTACTGATCACTGTGTCGGGAATTAGTGGCGCGGCCTTGAATAACTTTGTTTCTGCCGGGAGTGACTGCGCAACAGTTGCTGAAACAATTAAACAGTCTGATGCGGTCACTCGAAAATTCCAAGAGCGCCCGAATACTCGCGGCCCATCTCAAGGATTCTAAACATGAGACGCACAACTATTTTCACAGTGGTTCTAGCATCACTGTTGCTGCCCTTTGGAAACGCAATGGCTGCGGGTCTTGATTTGGCGCAAAGCAACACGTCAATGACAGGACCTTTAGTGTTAATACAAAATGCCTCTAATGACTGGGGGCCTCGTCTTCATGGCTATGCCGTAACTGTATTTTGGAGTTTGGCCCTTATCCAATTTATATGGACGTTTGTCCCATTGGTGTTCAAGCAGGCGGATTTCAGCGAGCTAATCGGCGAGTTGATCCGCTTCCTTATGATCATCGGATTTTTCAATATCCTGCTTGATCATTCAACGGAGTGGGCAGGGACCATTATTGATAGCTTCAGGCAAGCAGGTGCACACGCAGCGAGCTTGCCAACTTCTGAGCTAATGCCAGGTGACATGTTTGCCATGGCGGTCGAGTTTTCGCGGTCGATTCTGAGCGGCATAAGCATCTTTAACGGGTCACTAAATATCGTTGTTGCGCTCGCCGCCCTCATTGTTTTACTGTCTTTTTCCTTTATTGCGGCATTCGTCTTTGTGACTTTGGTTGAGGCTTATGTTGTTATTAATGCCTCTGTTTTGTTTATGGCCTTTGGCGCATCCCAATGGACGCGGGAATACACGCTGGCCGTTATTCGCTACACCGTTTCTGTGGGTGCTAAGTTATTCATAATGACGCTGATAGTTGGCCTGATTTTGTCTGTAGCTGAGAAGTGGCAAGCTGCTTATACCAATGATGAGGCTTCTCTGATGACTTTGGTTGGATTGTCGTTGATCTGCGCTTACCTAACCAAAACCATCCCTGATCTGATAGCGGGCATGATTAACGGCTCGTCTATGGGTGGCGGCAGCTCTCTCGGTGGTATGGCTGCGGCTGGTGCGGCCGGTGCAGCCGCCGCAGTGGCCACTATTGCGACCGCAGGCGCAGCAGCTCCGGCAGCCGCAGGGGCACTCGGCGCTGCCGGAAGTGGTGCTAGTGCTGCTAGTGCGGCATCCGGTAGTGGTGGCCTTGCCGCGTCGATCAATTCCAGCTTTGCTGGTGGTAGTAGTGCGGCCGGTGCGGGTGGTGGTGCAGTCAGCACTGGTGCGGGTAGCGCGGGCGTCGGTTCTGGCACTGGCGGTAGTTCTGTCGCTAAATCGGCTGGTGCCAAGGTCGGGGGGAGCGCCTCTGGTGGCCCTAGCGGTAGCGGCCCAGTTCCGCAGTCAAGCCAAGGCCTACAGCAAGCCGCCAAACAGGCCGGGAAAGCGGCGCAACGCAACGTGGACGATCCCAAGGGCGAGGCCGCCGCGCTCCCACAAGGGGTTCAAGGCGGCGGTCGTTCGCAATCAACCTCGCAAGCGTCCCAACAACACACTAGCGACGCGCAGGAGGGTCACGGCGGCATTAGCGGACATCAGGTGGCCAACGCGCTAACGAGAGGCGCTGGCATCCTTTCTGCTATCTCCGTGCCCGGCATGGAAGGCGCGGCAAGCATGAGTGGCGGGTTTGGTGGTGATCAAAGCCAGGTCGATAGTGGTTCTGGTAGCGGTAGTGATAACAGCATTGAAGAAAGCGAGACGTCTAACATCATTCGCCCGACTCAAGAGCCAGCGGCAGTGCCTACTCAATCCCAAAACGACACGAATAAACCGGAGCTTCCCTAATGATCGAATTTATCCTTTTTTGTGTGTTTGCCACTGCTTACGCCTTTGGTATGCAGCTCCTCGGCCGCTGGCTACGCTCGCGTGGCCATGGTGCAAAACTGGAAGCTGTCGGGAAGCATTACTATGCGTTGCAGTCCCGGATCAGCCCGCTGGCCCTGCCTGTGGCTGTTGGTCTATTAGGCGCGGCTCAATCCTACAACCGGTTGCCTCTATTCGGGAGTAAACGACAAGCTGCGCAGCTCGATCAGGTGCGTGCTGATATGTCGAACAACAGAAAGTAGACTCAACTCTGACCCAGTTAAAACCAAGCCCTGCTCATGTGGGGCTTTTTTTACAGCCACCAAAAAGGAGGGCCGCGAGCGGATTCCGTCTATTACACACCGGGATTCCATGTGAGGCCGCTCATAGCACGACAAACCAAGAAGGCCACATACTCGTACCCCGCCACTAAAAAGCGTCTGAAATGCACGACGTAGGCCTGACACGAGGTTATTTTGCCTGCGACGTGGGGTTGATGGGGTTCCGCCCTTCCCTTTTGGTGTCTGACTCTTTTGACTTTGGTTGGTGGGTAATAGACGGGACCTGCTCTTTCTCAAAAGCAAAGAAGGTTTGAGCCTGCACTGTGGGTTGAGGATCGAGCTGCGACGGCTACACCGTCGCTTCTAAACAAAGCTTTGAGCGCAGCGAACTCATTTTGTGCGGGAGGGGGAGCCGCCGCGAAGCGGTGGGGGAACCCCGCAGGGGTGCCCCGTTCTTGCACTGCGATCTTGATTTTTTTTGGATTGGGTTATCCACAAGCGGATCGGGTTTTAAGAGCTTTAATGGTTTTAAAGAGTTTTAGAGAAAAAATTGCCGCTTTTCTCTTTATTTTCAATGAATTACATAAATCAACGATTCCTAATCGACGGGATCCAGTTCCTAATAGACGGGTTTCGGTTCCTAATAGACGAGTTTCGGTTCCTAATAGACGGGATATCCACAGGATGGGTGCCGATTCGGCTCTGTCCTTTAACTGTCCGCCAATCAAGCAGCAAAAATGCCCGATTTCCGGGCCTCATGAGGTATTTACTTCCGTCTATTAGGAACCGGTAACAGGCTCCAGCAGCTCATCTGGTACATCTTTATGCCTCATAACCAACAAGGGGCCTTTCTGACCTGCTTCTTCCTGTAGCGTGTACTCGGGCAGTTCGTTGGCTTTGATAATTTTGCGTAGCGTGAAACAGAATTTATTGAACGGTCCAGCGCTACCGCTATGCTCGTAGATGGTCTTGAACGCCCACTTAGCATCGGTCTTGCCAGCAGCTCGGCGAGCGAGACGGTACACAAAGCGGCCAAGGCCAGACTCAATCAAAAAATAGTCACGATGGACCGTCAGAACGTCAGGCTTGGCCCCCGAAGTGACTTCCCTATAAATCCAATCCGGGGCCGTGATTTCAACGCTGCTCACTTTGCCGGTGTCGGTGCGTGATACAACCCTGTACAGCCCTATCAATCCTTCGGATTCAACCTCGCGGACGTTGCGCTTGCCGTTCCGCGACGGGATTTCTCTAACGCTCTTAATTATCGTCCCTTGTAGACGATCTAATGCGGCCTCAATGTCATCAGTTTGTCTTCCGCCATCACCACGGCGGCAGAATTTGGCAATATCACTGGTATGAGGCGCGAACTTGCGACCGGGCATTTGCCCACGGCCAGCCTTAAACAGATTCATGGACTCAGTGAGATGGGAAACCATCATTAACACTATGTCGTAATCCCATACAGAAGCCATTCCATAACGCCCAGCTGTGACCTCTACGTAGCCGGACGGCAAGTCGTAGCGGATCATCTCGCAAGCCCGCTTGTCACGTTTGGACAGGCGGTATACGGCAACGTCCATCAAGCTGCGGTTGTCTTTTGTTGCTACGTCGTATAAACCCGGCACGAAAAAATCAGGCTGACGGTCGCTTTCTGGCGGGCAGCGCATGACGGTTTTAGCTAGAACTGGAGGCTTTGGCGGTGTCACTCCGTACTGGGGCGGCCGCACCGCTTCATGTTCGGCGCGTAGCCGTTCCTCTGTGTCCCGAATCGACTCGCCCGGAAGTGCTGCGGCCTCCAGCGTCTTGCGATACACAGCGTGTGTTTCTTCGAGCCGTGACAGCAAGTTACCAATTGGCTGTGGCCCATTATTCATGCTGGTCATGTAACCGACCCAGCACAGGCGATTCATTCTCGAACGACGCCCGTAAATCGATAGCCATAATTCAAGCCCCCATTCCGGGGCGGTGGGCTTGGGTGCCTGACGATTTGCGTACTTCAATCCATTCTTCGATCTCGGCCAAATCCCACGCGACATTTCGGCTGGTTAACGCAATACGGCGCGGGAACTCACCCCGCTGTTCCATGTTGTAGATCGTGCGCTCAGCCAGCGGGATCATCGCGTGCAATTTCTTACGGTTGATGAGTGTCTTGCTCTTTGGCTTGATCTCCATGGGGTCACTTTCCTTCAAAGTCGTCAGATGCTTGACAATGCCCTCGATCGCCAGAAACAGGACGCAAAAAAGTTAGAATTTGGTTGTCATTCAGCGTTACCATCAGACGATGAAAAAAAACGAAAAAGCGTCCAGCACCTACGATCCGCTTCTGCAAATGCTGGTTAGAGAAAGCGATACATCGTCTGATCGAATCCGGTCAAAGTTGAGCAATCATTACGATTGGGGCTTCTGCGAACTGTGCTGGCGGTCAACCGAATATGCGATCAGCATGGCGGCGCCAAAGGTGTTCAAGCGTCTGGAGCGCGGAAATGTCAAAGCAGTGCCGCTAACAAACTCTATGCGTGTAGATGCTCAGAAAAAAACCGCTAACTTGGTCACTCGCTACGAACGGGCACTGGGGGGGGAGTTCGGCAAATACGAAGCCTCTCGTATGCTGGGGAGATACTGCGACTGGCAGGAATTACGTGGAGACTTTTCGGTAGAAGCATTCCGTGACTACGTCGAGCGTCGGATGCTCGTTTCTACCTGGGCGTGCCAGGGCGAGTTGATGTGGCCTTCGGCTTTACCGAGCCATCCCGAAGGCGCATCGAGACCGAGCAAACTTTACTGTGAGGCTCACAACCCACGGCGTAGCGATGAAGCTCGGCGCGCTTATCAGCGCGACCGGAGGTATGCACTGGAGTATGAGGATTTAATCGCAAAAATCTGGTCCCAAGGAGCTGCTGTTTTCCCGAGGTGGGATATAGAGACATGGGCTGAGGTCAGGAAAACGGCCTATAGCCAGCTCCAGATACTCAAGTCACCAACAAGCTCGGTGGATGACTTGCTGAATCAAGGCATTACCAACCAGGCTGAAATTGCCCGCCAACTTGGCGTATCACGCCAAGCAGTATCTGCGGCCATCAGACGACGAGCTCGAAAGCAGTCATCATCATAAGATCGAAAATGTTAACTTCACTCTTTGCCGACGTTGCTTCGACGTGGCCGACTAAGTGTCCACTCGTCAATCATATCCGCCCAATCCTGCAACATCGCCCGACGCTGATCGCGGTATTCAGCCTTGTTGTAAACGGCCCTTACGCCCTTCTGCTCATGCGCAAGGCACTTCTCAATCCAATCTGAATTGTAACCAGCCTCATGCAGCAGCGTGCTCGCTGTGCGCCTCAAATCATGCGGTCCGAACTTGCTCAGCGGCTGCCCTTCTTTTTGCGCAAGCCGGTAAGTCAGCGTCAACACCTGATTGATCGTCGCGGTGCTCATCGGCAAATCAGAATCGTACCGGGAGGGAAAGACGTAGTCTGAACCGCCAGCAAACGTCTTCAATGCAATGAAGAAATCCAAAGCCTGCTGAGATAAGAACACCAAATGAGGATTGCGGCGCTTCATCCGCTCTTTCGGAATGGTCCACAGGGCTTCGCTGAAATTGATCTCGTTCCAGGTAGCGTTGGTCAACTCACTTTTGCGGACCATGGTCAGCAACAACAGCTTAGCGGCCACCCTCACGGAGGAGGCGGTACCGATGCGGTCCAGGTACTGATACATCAACGCGATTTCGTCAGGTCCTAAAGCGCGGTCACGTGGCTCGAATTTAGCGATGCTTGCAGGACGTACCAGATCAGCCGGATTCTCGACCTTCTGACCGCGTTCAATCGCCCATCGGAACACCTGCATCACAATCTCGCGGGAGTGCACGGCCGTGGCTGGAGCTCCTCGCTCCACGATTGCATCAGTCAGCGTTCGCAGATCCTCATGATTGACTTCCACCAGTTTCTGATTACCGAAGTGCGGCTTTAGCTCGCGCTCGTAAACAGATCGGCGCATGTCACGGGTCGAGTCAGCCATCTGATACCCACGCAGCCATTTCTCAGCCCACGCATCAAACGTCTCTGCCCCTTTGGTGCGTGCCTTGGCACGGGCTTTCTCTTTGGCAGGTGACTTACCCGCCGAAACCATCTTTTTAGCCTCTCCCAGGCGCTCTCTGGCTTCAGCAAGTGTGATGCCACCCACACCATAGCGACCGAAAGTGATGGTCTCCTGACGGCCGTTGATGGAGTAGTTGTAGCGAAATGAGATGGAACCGGCAGCAGTGACGGCCACGTACAGTCCGTCGCGGTCGTTCACTTTGTAAAGTTTTTCTTTCGGTTTGAGGTTACGCAGCTTGGTATCGGTCAACATGGCAGTTATGGATTCCATGGAAAAAATACCATGCTCAGAAAATCACTCATGCACCACGTTAAAACCCAATGAAACCGGGCTAATGATGAGATTTGATACCATGCCCTTCCCTAACAAGGCGACATGGTATCGAGCGCTAAGCATGGCATTTGGCTCAGTCAATGCCCCGTACCATGCCACATAAACACGGTGCTTGGCGATGCACAAAGCTGCCAGAATTTGCCAGACCCAAAAAGCCAAAAGCCCGCAATTACGCGGGCTCTAGGGCATTTCTTGCTAGTGGATGCCCGGCAATGCCGGACGTCCCATCATTCCCACTCAATCGTCGCCGGCGGCTTGCTCGACACGTCATAAGTAACGCGCGAAATACCTTCGATCTCATTGATGATACGGCCGCTGACAGTTTCCAGCAGCTCATACGGCAGGTGCGCCCAACGCGCGGTCATGAAGTCGATGGTTTCCACCGCACGCAGGGCCACAACCCAGGCGTAACGACGGCCATCGCCTACAACGCCAACCGATTTCACCGGCTGGAACACCACGAAGGCTTGGCTGACTTTGTGGTACCAGTCGGCTTTGCGCAGTTCTTCGATGAAGATGTGGTCGGCGCGACGCAGCAGGTCGGCGTATTCCTTCTTCACTTCACCCAGGATACGCACGCCCAGGCCCGGGCCTGGGAATGGGTGGCGGTAGACCATGTCGTACGGCAGGCCGAGTTCCAGGCCCAGACGGCGGACTTCGTCCTTGAACAGTTCACGCAGCGGTTCTACCAGCTTGAGGTTCATTTCCTCAGGCAGGCCACCCACGTTGTGGTGGGACTTGATCACGTGGGCCTTGCCGCTCTTGGCGCCGGCCGACTCGATCACGTCGGGGTAGATGGTGCCCTGGGCGAGGTACTTGATGTTGTCCAGGTGTTTGGCCTGGGCATCGAATACGTCGATGAAGGTGCGGCCGATGATCTTGCGCTTCTTCTCTGGGTCGGACTCGCCGGCCAGGTTGTTCAAGAACTGATCTTCAGCGTTGGCGCGGATCACCTTGACGCCCATGTTCTCGGCGAACATGGCCATCACTTGCTCGCCTTCGTGCAGGCGCAGCAGGCCGTTGTCGACGAAGACGCAGGTCAGTTGGTCGCCGATGGCTTTGTGCAGCAGCGCGGCAACCACGGAGGAGTCAACGCCGCCGGACAGGCCGAGCAGCACGTTGTCGGTGCCGACTTGGGCACGCACGTTGGCGATGGCGTCTTCAGCGATTTTCGACGGGGTCCACAGCGCTTCGCACTGGCAGATGTCGAGGATGAAGCGCGACAGGATGCGCCCGCCTTGCTTGGTGTGGGTCACTTCCGGGTGGAACTGCACGCCGTAGTAGCCGCGCTCGTCGTTGAACATGCCGGCGATCGGGCAGCTCGGGGTGCTGGCCAGAATGTGGAAGTCTTCCGGCATCTTGGTGACCTTGTCACCGTGGCTCATCCACACGTCGAGGCCGAACAGGCCGTCGGCGTCGATGTGGTCTTCGATGCCATCCAGCAGGCGGCTCTTGCCGACCACGTCGACACGGGCGTAACCGAATTCACGCAGTTCGGAACCTTCAACCTTGCCGCCCAGTTGCTCGGCCATGGTCTGCATGCCGTAGCAGATACCGAAGACGGGCACGCCCAGGTCAAACACGGCTTGCGGGCAGCGCGGGCTGTTGGCTTCGTGCACGGACTCAGGGCCACCGGCGAGGATGACGCCTTTAGGTGCGAATTCGCGGATCGCTTCGTCATCCATGTCGAACGGATGCAGTTCGCAGTACACGCCGATTTCACGCACGCGGCGGGCGATCAGCTGGGTGTACTGGGAACCGAAGTCGAGGATCAGGATGCGGTGGGCGTGAATGTCGAGGGCCATGAAGTCAGTCTCGTCTAATGAATCAGAAACAACTCGGGGCTGAATAAAACAGCCCCGGTTACTTAACGTTTTGCTGGAAGCCTCAACCTACGCGGTAGTTTGGCGCTTCCTTGGTGATCTGCACGTCGTGGACATGGGACTCAGCCATGCCAGCGCCGGTGATCCGCACGAACTCTGGCTTGGTGCGCATTTCTTCGATGTTGGCGCTGCCGGTGTAACCCATCGAGGAACGCAGGCCGCCCATCAGTTGATGGATGATCGCGCTGAGGGTGCCTTTGTACGGCACACGGCCTTCGATGCCTTCCGGTACGAGCTTCTCGGCGCCTGCCGAGGAGTCCTGGAAGTAACGATCGGAGGAACCTTGCGCCTGGGACATGGCGCCCAGCGAACCCATGCCACGGTAAGCCTTGTACGAACGGCCCTGGAACAGTTCGATCTCGCCCGGCGCTTCTTCAGTACCGGCGAACATCGAGCCCATCATCACGCAGGAAGCACCGGCTACGATGGCCTTGGACAGGTCACCGGAGAAACGGATGCCGCCGTCGGCGATCAACGGTACGCCCGTGCCTTCAAGGGCAGCGGCGACGTTGGCGATGGCGCTGATTTGCGGCACGCCCACACCGGCGACGATGCGCGTGGTGCAGATCGAGCCAGGGCCGATACCGACCTTGACCGCATCGGCGCCGGCTTCGGCCAGGGCCTTGGCGGCTGCGCCGGTGGCAATGTTGCCGCCGATCACCTGGACGTCAGGGAAGTTCTGTTTGACCCAGCGAACGCGCTCGATCACGCCTTTGGAGTGACCGTGGGCGGTGTCGACCACTACCACGTCAACACCGGCAGCAACCAAGGCCGCCACGCGGTCACCGGTGTCTTTACCGGTACCCACAGCGGCGCCAACGCGCAGACGACCTTGGTCATCCTTGCTGGCCAACGGGTAGGCCTTGGCTTTTTCGATGTCGTTGACGGTCATCATGCCTTTGAGGGCGAATTTGTCGTCGACGATCAGCACGCGTTCGATGCGGTGCTTGTGCAGCAACTCACGAGCGTCGTCCTTGTCAGCACCTTCGCGGACAGTGACGAGGCGCTCTTTAGGCGTCATCACTTCGCGGACGGTGACTTCAAGACGGTTCTCGAAACGCACGTCACGGGAAGTGACGATGCCGACCAAGTCGCCATCGTGCAGTACCGGAACGCCGGAGATATTGTGCAGGCTGGTCAGTTCGAACAGGTCACGCACGGTGGCGTCGGCTTCGATGGTGATTGGATCTTTCACCACACCGGCTTCGTAACGCTTGACCTTGCGCACTTCGGCAGCTTGCTGCTCGATGGTCATGTTCTTGTGGATGATGCCGATGCCGCCTTCCTGAGCCATGGCAATTGCCAAACGGGCTTCGGTGACGGTGTCCATGGCAGCAGAAACCAGGGGAATATTCAGCTCGATGCCACGGGTTAGGCGGGTCTTGAGACTGACTTCGTTAGGAAGCACCTCGGAATAACCGGGCACTAGGAGAATGTCGTCGAATGTCAGAGCTTCTTGGCTGATACGCAGCATCGCGGGGGCTCCCGAGCGGGAAAATGGAAGCGCGCCATTATATACATGCACCCTGTCAGGCTCAATGTAAAACTCTGACAAACTTGGTAATACTGATAGAAGGGTAATCTGATCGTCCCCACGCGCAGCAAAGGAACGCCTCCTTGGACGCTCCGCGTCCGGGGTCAGCGTAAGGTTAGAACCCTGCGCAATGGTGACGCACAGCGTCACGGGATGCATTCCCACGCAGGAGCGCGGGAACGATCAGAATCAGTACGAGCGCGACGATCGGGTTAAAGCTCGACTTTGACCCAACTCATCTTCTGGTCCAGCCAGTCGGCGAATTCATCGATAAAGCTCTGCTTGAAGCCCGCCTCCGCCCAGTTGTTGAAGATGAACCCCAGGTTGGAAAACCCGCATTCCTGCAGAAATAGAAACCCGTTGATGTCATCTTCATGCCCACACAGCGGGCAGGTGAAGTTGTCGGTGTGGCCGGGCATCCAGTCTTCCAGGCTTTCGAACAACGCCTCGCCGACCTCTTTAAGGCATTCCGGGCAGCCGGCTTCTTCGAGAAAGCCTTTGGCCGGCGTGTAGATGCAGCGCTTGTAGATGATCTCCAGGCCATTGATCGGCTCGTTGAACGGCAGCGCTTCGGGGTGCAGCACCACCGCGCGGGCGCCATCGGCCAGGGCGTAGGCCATGCGGTTGCCGGTGCGCCCGCACGTGGTCAGCTCTTCCTTGATGATGTTCTTGCGCACCAGCCAACGCACGATCGCCCGGGCGCGGGGTTCGTGGACGGGCAAGGTGGAGATTTTCGGGACAAGGATGCTTTGGGAGTTCATGAGGCCTGGGAGTCCTGCGGTGTGGCTTCTGGCCTCATCGCGGGCAAGCCCGGCTCCCACATTGGAATGCGATCAACTGTGGGAGCCGGGCTTGCCCGCGATGAGGCCCTAGAGCCCGGCAGCTTAATCCCTGACACCCACAGGTCAAGTACTCAAGTAACGGGCGATCAACGCAATACCGCTGGCCAACACCAACCACGTCACCAACCGCAGAAAGGCTTCACGCGTCATGCGCATCGTCAGCCTGCGCCCGCACCACAGCCCCAAGGCCATCGCCGGTAACAGGCACAGCGCCAACATCAACAGCGGCAAATCAGCGTACACCCCGGCAATCAGGAACAAGCTCAAGCGCACCACCGTGCTGCAACTGATCAACGCGCTTTGCGTGGCCCGCGCCGCGTCCTTGGGCAAACGACTGTTCAGGTAGATCGCATATAAAAAGCCGCCACTGCCAAACAACGCACCAAACAACCCGCCCACGGTGCCCATGGGAATCGACCAGCGGGCCGCCAGCTGCGTCGGCCGGGCTTTCACCGCCAGGCTGTAAATCGCATAGGCGCTGATAAACAGCCCCATCAATAGCAGCAACAGGTCCGAATGCAGGTTGAGCAAGAAGATCACACCGAGTGTGCAACCGATTGCCATGCACGGCAGCAATCGCAGCAGCTCCGGCGTGTTCACGTCCCGCCGTGATTGCAGCAGGTTGCCAAAGGCCGCGACGAAATCCAGCAGCACCAGCAGCGGGATGATTTTCGACAACGGCATAAACACAATCAGGATCGGCCCGGCGACCAGCGCCGTACCAAAGCCTGCGATACCGAACACGATATAGGCGACGACAATGCCGACGCCGATCACCAGCCAATCAACGCCGCCAAACGACCACTGGCTCATCAGCTCAACCGGGTTCATGGGCACTTCCTTGAAAGAGTTAGCCCCCACTTTAGCCATCGTCGAGTGTTGCGACTAATATCTTCAAAGCCCTCCACCTATCTCGAAAAGGCATGACGCGTGATCTCCACCCGCCAACTGCGCTACTTCGTCGAAATCGCCGACAGTGGCAGCTTCAGCGCCGCCGCCGAACGTCTGTTTGTGGCGCAATCGGCCCTGAGCCGACAGATCAAAGAGCTGGAAACCCAGCTGCAAACCCCGCTGTTCGAACGCACCGCGCGCCAACCACGGCTGACGGCGGCTGGTGAAGCCTTCTACCCACGGGCGCGCAACCTGTTGGGCGAGTTGCTCAAGGCCAGCGAAATGGCCACACAGGTGGGCAACGGTCAGTTGGGCACGCTGCGCCTGAGCCATTCGAGCACCGTGCCGATGAGCGGCCCCTTGCTGCAAGGCATCAGCAACTGGCTGAAGCGTTGCCCTGGCGTGTCGATGGACATCGTCCAACTTTCCTCCGAAGCGCAGTTGGAGGAAATCGCCGACGGCCGCCTCGAAGTCGGGCTGTTGCGCCTGCCGGTGTTGCGCCAGCGCGAAGGCGTGCGAGTGGTGCCTTTATACAGCGAACAACTGTTGCTGGCGGTGCCGCCTGATCACGCGCTGGCGCGCAGCACTGCGCCGGTGGCATTGGCGCAACTCAAGGACGAAGCATTTATCTCGATCCCCCATCCCCAACGCGGCGGCCTGAGTTATCTGTCAGCCGAGTTGTGCATGCGCGCAGGATTTTTCCCCAAGGCGGCACGGGTGATGTCGCGCAAAACCACGCAGTTGCAACTGATCCAGGCCGGCTTCGGTATTGCCTTGTTACCAAAATCCATGCAGGACATCGCCCCCGCCAACCTGCACTTTTTACCCCTGGCCGACCCGGACAGCCTCAGCACCGTGGCCCTGGCCTGCGCGCAGACGCCGAGCGCGCTGGTCGAGCAATTCTGCCAAACCTTGCACGAATGCCTATAAACTGCCGCCCATGATTAAAGATCCTTTTGCCCGTCTGGGCCTGGACCGCGAAGTCCTGACTGTCAGCCAGCTCAACGGCCGCGCGCGGGTGTTGCTGGAAGACGTGTTCACCAATATCTGGGTCGAAGGCGAGATCTCCAACCTCGCCCGCCCGGCCTCCGGCCACGTGTATTTCACCCTCAAGGACAGCGGCGCCCAGGTACGTTGCGCGTTGTTTCGCAACAATGCCGCCAGGGTGCGCCAGGCGTTGAAAGATGGCCTGGCGGTGAAGGTGCGCGGCAAGGTCTCGCTGTTCGAGGGCCGGGGCGACTACCAGTTGATCCTCGACACCGTGGAGCCTGCCGGTGATGGCGCGCTGCGCCTGGCCTTCGATGCCTTGAAGGAAAAGCTCAGCGCTGAAGGCCTGTTCAGTGCCGAACGCAAGGTGCCGCTGCCGGCGCACCCGCAGAAGATCGGCATTATCAGTTCGCCTACCGGTGCGGTGATCCGCGACATCATCAGCGTGTTCCGCCGCCGTGCGCCGCAGGTGCAATTGACGTTGATCCCCACCGCCGTGCAAGGCCGCGAAGCGATCCCGCAGATTGTGCGCGCACTGAAACTGGCCGACGCGCGCGGCTTCGACGCGTTGATCCTGGCCCGTGGCGGCGGCTCGTTAGAAGACCTGTGGTGCTTCAACGAAGAAGCCGTGGCCCGCGCGGTGGATGCTTGCGTTACGCCCATCGTCAGCGCCGTCGGCCATGAGACCGATGTGTCGATCACGGACTTTGTGGCAGACGTGCGCGCACCGACGCCCTCGGCCGCCGCGGAATTGCTCGCGCCGGACGCCAGCAATCTGGTGCGCCAGGTCGAAAGCCTGCATCGCCGTTTAGTCCTGTTGATGCGCAATCGGTTGAGCCACGACCGTCTGCGCCTGGAAGGCATGGCCCGCCGCCTGCGCCACCCTGGCGAACGGCTGCGCCAGCAGGCCCAGCGCCTGGATGACCTGGACATGCGCATGCGCCGCGCCTTCGAGCGCAGCCTCAATACCCGCCGCGAACGCCTGATTCGCCTGGAAACCCGCCTCGCCGGCCAACACCCGGGCCGCCAACTGGCCCTGCTGCGCCAACGCCTGGACAGCCTCGCCGAACGCCTGCCGCGTGCCATGCGCGAAGGTCTCAAGGCGCGGCGCCTGCAACTGCAAAGCCAGGTGCAGACGCTGCAAGTGGTCAGCCCACTGGCGACCCTCGGCCGTGGCTACAGCATTTTGCTGGACGACCGCGGCCAGGCGATTCGCAATGCCGCGCAAACCCACACCGGCCAGCGCCTGACCGCGCGCCTCGGTGAAGGCCAATTGCAGGTGCGGGTGGAAGACAACCACCTGACACCCGTCACCCTTTCGTTATTGGATTGATTGATGCCTCGTCTATTTAGCCTGCTGATGCTGTTGTGCCTCACCGTCAATGCCCACGCCGACAGCTACATCACTCGGTTGCTGAACAAGCCGGTGCCCGGTGGCGTTGCAGTGGTCGACCTGGGTGCTTCGGCAACGGCGCCGAAAGCGACCTACCAGAACCGACCGGTATTGGTGGTCAAGGAACAGAACAACTGGCTGGCGATCGTCGGGATTCCGCTTGCGGTTAAACCCGGCACCCAACGCATCGCCAGTGGCGGGCAAAACCTGCCGTTTGTGGTGGGCTTCAAGAAGTACCCCGAGCAGCACATCACGTTGAAGAACAAAAGCCAGGTGAACCCAGACCCGGCGCAGCTCAAACGCATCGAGGGCGAGTTGGCCGTGCAGCTCAAGGCTTACCGCAGTTTCAGCCCGAACACGCCAAGCAACTTGCTGCTGGATAAACCCGTCAATGGGCCGCTGTCGAGCAAGTTTGGTGTGCGCCGGTTCTTTAACGGCGAGGAGCGCAACCCGCATTCGGGCCTGGACTTCGCTGTCGGCGCCGGCACGCCGATCAAAACCCCGGCGGGAGGTAAAGTGATCCTGACCGGCAACTACTTCTTCAACGGCAACACCGTGTTCGTCGACCACGGCCAGGGCTTTATCAGCATGTTCTGCCACATGTCGAAGATCGACGTGAAGGTGGGCGATCAACTGGCACGCGGTGCGGTGGTGGGCAAGGTCGGCTCGACAGGCCGTGCGACCGGGCCGCACATGCACTGGAACATCAGCCTCAACGATGCACGAGTGGACCCAGCGATTTTTATCGGCGCCTTCCAGCCCTGAGATGATCGGTGGGGCCGCAAGCTTCATCGCGGGCAAGCCCGCTCCCACAGTTGAATGCATTCCAATGTGGGAGCGGGCTTGCCCGCGATAGCGTGAGCCTGTCACCGCAATTGCGCGCCTCGTTTAGCCTGCGCAAATAAAAATGTCATTAGCCACTAATACAGCTACAAAATCTCGCCCAATCGCTCAAAGCAAGAACTTCTCTCAATTTTTAGCGACTGCTTGCCATCTTTCACCCCTGCGGTTAGGGTTGAGCTTATGAAAACCTCTCACACCCTCATTCAGCTCCGCCAGCACCGCAGCCTGTGCCTCGTCAGCGCACGACTGCCAGGCTGAATCGATCTGCCTCGTCCCACGCTTCATCCCCAAAAATAGTTACACGGCAGGCCGCCTTTTCTCGGCCCCTACAACAAAGGATTTCCCGATGAGCATGCTCAAAGACCCGTCTTCGAAGTACCGCGCGTTCCCGACCATCGATATCCCGGACCGCACCTGGCCGTCGAAAACCATCACCGAAGCGCCGATCTGGTGCAGCTCCGACCTGCGTGATGGCAACCAGTCGCTGATCGAGCCGATGGACGCCGCGAAAAAACTGCGTTTCTGGAAGACCCTGGTTGCGGTGGGCGTGAAGGAAATCGAAGCCTCCTTCCCGGCCGCTTCGCAAACCGACTTCGACTTCGTGCGCACCTTGATCGAAGACAATCACATCCCCGAGGACACCACCATCCAGGTGCTGACCCAGGGCCGTGAAGACTTGATCGCCCGTACCTTCGAATCCCTGCGCGGCGCCAAGAAAGCCATCGTGCATTTGTACAACGCCACCTCGCCGTCGTTCCGCCGCATTGTGTTCAACCAGGACAAGGACGGCATCAAGGCCATCGCCGTCAACGCGGCCAAGCTGTTCGTCAAATACGCCGCCCAGCAGCCGGAAACCCAGTGGACCTTCGAATATTCCCCGGAGACCTTCAGCGCCACTGAACTGGAGTTCGCCAAGGAAGTGTGTGACGCGGTGATCGAGGTGTGGAACCCAACACCTGAGCACAAGATGATCCTCAACTTGCCAGCCACCGTTGAATGCGCCACACCGAACATCTATGCCGACCAGATCGAGTGGTTCGGTCGCCATATCAACCGCCGTGACAGCGTAATCATCAGCCTGCACACCCACAACGACCGTGGCACTGGCGTGGCCGCCACCGAGCTGGGCCTGATGGCCGGCGCCGACCGTGTCGAAGGCTGCCTGTTCGGCAACGGCGAGCGCACCGGTAACGTCGACCTGGTCACTGTGGCACTGAACATGTACACCCAGGGCCTCGACCCGCAGCTGGACTTTTCCGACATCGACGGCGTGCGCAAAGTCGTCGAGGAGTGCAACCAGATCCAGGTGCACCCACGTCACCCGTACGTCGGCGACTTGGTGCACACCGCGTTCTCCGGTTCCCACCAGGACGCGATCCGCAAAGGTTTCACCCAGCAGAAAGCCGACGCACTGTGGGAAGTACCGTATTTGCCGATCGACCCGGCCGACATTGGCCGCAGCTACGAGGCGGTGATTCGTGTGAATAGCCAGTCGGGCAAAGGCGGCATCGCCTACCTGCTGGAGCAGGAATACGACATCAGCTTGCCGCGTCGCATGCAGATCGAGTTCAGCCAAGTGGTGCAGGCTGAAACCGACCGCGTGGGTCTTGAGATGACCGCACCGCAGATCTACGCTTTGCTGCAGCGTGAATACCTGCAAGCCAACACCCCGTATGCGCTGGTCAGCCATCGCCTGCAGGAAGAGAACGGCAACAGCTTTGTCGAGGTGGAAGTCTCGGGCAAGGGCCAGGGCGAAACCAACCTGCACTGGAAAGGCAAAGGCAACGGCGCCCTGGAAGCGCTGGTGGCTGGCCTGCCGATTGGCGTGGAGATCATGGACTACAACGAACATGCCATCGGTGCAGGCACCAACGCCAAGGCGGCGGCCTACATTGAACTGCGTGTGAACGGCGAGCGCCCAGTGCATGGCGTGGGCATTGATGAAAACATCACCACAGCGAGCTTCAAGGCGCTGTTCAGTGCGCTGAACCGTTCGTTGAGTCAGCAGGAAGCGAAAGCGGCGTAAGCCAGTACGCTGAAATGCAAAAGGCCCCTGGGTGAGAACTCAGGGGCCTTTTTTGTTGGGTTGCAGATTTGTGTGGTTTGTAAGGGCCTCATCGCGGCATCTACATAACCGCCAGTGGACACAAAATCTGAAGCAACCGAGCTTTTGTGGCGAGCGGGCTTGCCCGCGATAGCGGTGTATCAGACAAACTGAAACCTATCGGCATCCAGGTTCGCCGGAAACTTGGTGCGATACGCCGCCAGCTCGGCCGCTTCCAGGCATACCTGAAACACCCCATCCGCCTCCCCCGCACTCAACAAGGTCTCACCCTGGAAATCCAGCACTTGACTGTCTCCGGTGTAGGCAAAGCCTTTGCCATCGGTACCCACCCGGTTCACCGCCGCCACGTAGCACAGATTTTCGATGGCTCGTGCTGGCAATAACCGGTTCCAGTGCTGGCGCCGTGCACCCGGCCAGTTGGCGGTGTACAGCAGCAAGTCCGTGTCCTGCGCATCACGGCTCCACACCGGGAAGCGCAGGTCGTAGCAAATCAACGGCCGAATACGCCAGCCCTTCAACTCGAACTGCACCTGACGCTCGCCCGGCGTGTAGTGGTCGTGCTCGCCGGCCATACGGAACAGGTGGCGCTTGTCGTAATGCAGCACCTCGCCATCCGGCCGCGCCCAGAGCAGGCGGTTGCGGTGGCTGCCGTCGGCGGCTTGGATGATCACGCTGCCGGTGATCACCGCGTTGTATTTGGCCGCCTGGGCCAGGAGCCACTCATGGGTGGGGCCATTTTCGCGCTCGGCGAGCGTGGCCGACTCCATCGAGAAGCCGGTGGTGAACATTTCCGGCAATACGATCAGGTCGGCGCCTTGGGCTTGTTCCAGCAGCAACTCGAAATGCTCGAAGTTGGCCTGACGGTCATGCCACACCAGGCTGGTCTGGACCAGGGCGATATTCAGGTCGGGTAATGCACTCAGATCACGCATAGTTTCTCAGCTGCTTGTTGCAGCGTTTCCTCGCGTTTGGCAAAGCACAGGCGCACCAGGCGCTGGCCTTGGGGTGGGTGCTGGTAGAACACCGAGACCGGAATCGTCGCCACGCCGTGCTCGCGGGTCATCCACAGTGACATGGCGACGTCATCCAGGTCCGGGCGAATCTGTGAGTAATCCACCAGTTGAAAGTAAGTACCGGTCACCCGGGTAAAGCTGAAACGCGACGGCGCCAGCAGGTCGCAGAACAGGTCGCGCTTGGCCTGGTAGAAGGCCGGCAGTTCTTCGACGTGTTCCGGGTGTTCGGCCATGAAGTCCGCCAAAGCGTACTGCAAAGGGGTCACGCCGCAGAAGTTGACATATTGATGCACCTTGCGCAGTTCAGCGGTCAGAGCGGCGGGCGCGACCACGTAGCCGGTTTTCCAGCCGGTGACGTGATAGGTCTTGCCGAAGGAGCTGACCACGAACGCACGCTGATACAGCTCTTCGTGGGCCAGCACGCTGACATGGGGTACGCCATCGAACACCAAGTGTTCGTAGACTTCATCGCTGACCAGATAGATATCGCGGTCGCGGATCAGTTCGGCCAACTGGTCCAGTTCGGCGCGACTGATCAGTGCGCCGGTCGGGTTGTGCGGGGTGTTGAGGATGATCATGCGTGTGCGCGGTGACAACGCGGCCTTGATTTTTTCGAAGTCCAAGGCGAAGCCTTGCAGGCTCAGTTGTACATGCACGCAGCGGCCACCGGCCAGTTCGACCGAGGGCTCATAGCTGTCGTAGCTGGGGTCGAACACGATGACTTCATCGCCGTTGCGAATCACCGCTTGAATCGCGCAGAAAATCGCGGCGGTGGCGCCGGGAGTGATGGTCACTTCGCTGTCGGGGTTGACTGTCGCGCCATAGCTACGGGCGATCTTGGCGGCCACTTGCTGACGCAGGGCCGGCAGGCCGGTCATCGGTGAATACTGGTTATGCCCGCTGGCGACGTGCTTACCGACCGCATCGAGTAATGCTTTAGGGCCATTGAAATCGGGAAAGCCCTGGGACAGGTTGAGTGCGCCGGTCTCGGCAGCGAGTTGCGACATGGTGGTGAAAATGGTCGTGCCGACATTCGGCAGCTTGCTGGTGATCATCGGAGGCCCCTGCAGGTGAGCCTCAAGTTTTAAGCTGCCGGCTGCGTGGGGTCAAGGCACAAACCATCGCGCACAAAAAAGGGCTCCAAAGGAGCCCTCTCTTGCAGCGTGCAGCTTACGACCTGAAGCGGCGTTTATTTCTTGTCGCGGCGCTTCTTGTCGGCCTTCTTGTGGTGAGTCATCAAACGACGCTTCTTGTTCACCTGACGGTCAGTCAAGGTGTTCTTGTTGCCTTCGTATGGGTTCTCGCCACCTTTGAACTCGATACGGATCGGCGTACCGACCAGTTTCAAGACACGGCGGTAGGTGTTTTCCAGGTAACGCAC
This sequence comes from Pseudomonas sp. YeP6b, assembly GCF_025642995.1. Lineage (NCBI taxonomy): Bacteria > Pseudomonadati > Pseudomonadota > Gammaproteobacteria > Pseudomonadales > Pseudomonadaceae > Pseudomonas > Pseudomonas sp. YeP6b. The sequence continues at coordinate 5,697,503 of NZ_CP080090.1, forward strand.
ATAGGATTTCGGCACCTTCTCGATCTGGTTACCGTGAATCACGATAATCGGCGGGTTGGCACCACCCAAGTGGGCGTAACGCAGTTTGATGCGGCGGTTGTTAACCATCGGCGGCGCGTGCTCGCCAACTGCGTCTTCCAGGATCTGGGTCAGACGGTTGGTCGGCCAGCGGGTAACTGCGGACTTGAACGAGTTTTGTACGGAGGCGTAGAGGTTACCCACGCCGGTGCCGTGCAGTGCCGAGATAAAGTGAATATCGGCGAACTCAACAAAGAACAGGCGGCGCTGCAGCTCGATCTTGACGAAATCGCGCTCGCTCGGCGTCATGCCGTCCCACTTGTTGATCGCGATGACCAAGGCGCGACCGGCTTCCAGGGCAAAGCCCAGCAAGTTGAGGTCGTGGTCTACCACGCCTTCGCGGGCGTCCATCACGAAGATCACCACGTTGGCGTCTTTGATCGCTTGCAGGGTTTTGACCACCGAGAACTTTTCAACTTCCTCGTGGATCTTGCCGCGCTTGCGCACACCGGCGGTGTCGATCAGCGTGTACTTCTCGTCGTTACGCTCGAACGGGATGTAGATGCTGTCGCGGGTGGTGCCGGGTTCGTCATACACGATTACCCGGTCTTCGCCGAGCATGCGGTTAACCAGCGTCGACTTGCCGACGTTAGGGCGGCCGATGATCGCGATCTTGATACCGTCTTTTTCGCTCGGGCCAGGAATGCGCTTGGCTTCCTCACCTTCGGCGACGATCTCCTCGCTGCCCTCTTCTTCCTCGGCGTCATCCTTAGGGAAGTCGCGCAGGGCGATTTCCAGCATCTGGGTGATGCCGCGACCGTGAGCACCGGCGACCGGAATCGCGTCGCCCAGGCCCATCGGGCTGAATTCGGCACGGGCGGCCTCAGGATCGATGTTGTCGATCTTGTTGGCGACCAGATAGGAACGCTTGTTGCGCTTGCGCAGGTGCTCGCCAATCATTTGGTCGGCAGCGGTGTAGCCCGCGCGGGCGTCCACCAGGAACAACACGACATCGGCTTCTTCGATAGCGAGCAGCGACTGCTCGGCCATCTTTTCGTCCATGCCATGCTCGTCACCGGAGATACCACCGGTGTCGACAATAATGTAGGAGCGCCCTTGCCACTTTGCCTCACCGTATTGGCGATCACGGGTCAGACCGGACAAGTCGCCGACGATGGCGTCGCGAGTCCTGGTCAGGCGGTTGAACAAGGTGGACTTGCCGACGTTAGGTCGGCCCACCAGGGCGATTACGGGAACCATGCGGCTCTCCACTTCGTTATTTCAGAAAATACAAAAGCCGCTGCAAGGCAGCGGCTGGTGCTCGGGGCAGCATATTCAAATGCCGCATGCCCCGCCGAAGCGGGGCCGCCTGGGTGTTACCCCAAGCATAGTTCTTACTTGATGGTCAGGGCTTGCAGCTTGCCGCTGTTGCCAAACACATAAAGCATGTTACCCACAACCAGCGGACGGGCACGCAGGCCGTCGCTGTCGATACGCTCGCGGCCGACAAAACGACCGTCCACCTGGCTCAGCAGATGCAGGTAACCTTCGAAGTCACCTACCGCTACGTAGCTGGAGAACACTTCCGGTGCCGACAGTTGACGGCGGGCCAGAGAGTCGTTGCTCCACAGTGCGGTGGTAGAACGCTCGTCCACACTTTCAACGGTGCCGGACGCCAGGCTTACGTAGACGCTGCCAAACCCTTGGGCGACACCAGCATAGCTGGAAGCATCACGCTGCCAGTTGATGCGGCCGCTTTGCAGGTCCAGCGCCGCAACGCGGCCCTGGTAAGTGGCCACGTAAATGGTTTCGCCCGACAGCAGCAAGCCGCCGTCGATGTCCACAACGCGGTCCAGCTCGGAACGACCTTGAGGGATGGCCACACGGGTTTCCCAGGCCGGCACGCCGTTCTGAGTATCCAGGGCGACCACTTTACCGGTCGACAGGCCTGCGACGGCCAGGTTGTTGGTCACAATCGGACCACTGGTACCGCGCAGGGTCAACACCGCAGGGGTGCTGTCATACAGCCAGCGCTGGTTGCCGGTGGAGGCATCCAAGCCAATCACACGGTCATCCTGGGTCTGCACCACGACGATATCGCCGTTGGTGGCAGGCGCCGAGAGCACTTCACTGGTCACGCGAGCGCGCCATTTCTCTTCGCCCGTCGCCGAGTCCAGAGCAACCACGTCGCCTTTAAGCGTACCGATCAGCACCATGCCGTAGCCGACACCCACGCCACCGGAAACCGGCAGCTCGAGGTCTTTCTTCCACTTCACGTCGCCATTCATGCGATCCATGGCAATGATCACGCCCGTGGAGTCAGTGGCCACGATGTTGTCGCCGTCGATTGCCGGCTGCAACAGGTTGTACAGGTCGCCCTGGCCATCACCGACGGAGCGGCTCCACTGCTTCTGCAGGACCACTTCTTCCTTGAAGCTGGTCAGCTCGGCAGGAGGCAGTTCTTTTTTACTGTTGCTGCTGCAACCCGCGGCCAGAATGGCCAGAGCCAGCAATGCTGCATGTTTCCAACGGATCACGTCACGCATCCCCTTTGGCCAAGTCGTCCAGCTTGATTTGTAAGCCACCGACCGCCGCTTCATCAGACAGCGCCGCCTTGGCTTTTTGGTACGCAGCATGGGCTTCGTCGGTACGACCCAATTGGACCAACAGGTCGCCCTTGAGCTCTTCACGAGTGGCCACAAATGCTTTGTCAGCATCGCCGTCGAGCAATTTGAGTGCTTCGTCAGCCTTGTTCTGTGCCGCCAATACCTGCGCCAGGCGCTGACGCGCGATTTCACCCAGGGTCGGGTTGGTCGGCTTGTCGGCGATGGCCTTCAGCTCGGTGGCTGCGTCATCCAGCTTGCCGGTGTCGACCGCAACTTTTGCGACGAACAGGCTGCCGTACTGGGCGTAGGTGCTACCGCCGAATTCGGCTTTCAGCTTGCCGGCCAAGTCTGCCACTTGGCCAGGATCAGGCTTGCCGTCCGGCGTCAGCGTGGTTTCCAGCAATTGTTGATAGAGGATCGAGGCGCCTTGGGACTGGTTGGCCTGATACTTTGTCCAGGCTTGCCAGCCGAACACCACCACTAAAGCCAGCAGGCCGCCGGTAACCAGGGGCTTGCCGTTACGCTGCCACCAGTCCTTGAACTCGGCCAGCTGCTCATCATCAGTACTCGACACCCCAATACTCCTTAATCGCTAAATTCGGCTGTTCGACAGCTTCAACCCTGCACGACGCAGGTGGCCAAGTGCGCGGCGAGCGCATCAAAGGCAATGTTCTGTTGCTCGCCCTGGCCACGCAGGGGTTTGAAACCTATCACTTGCTGGGCCAGTTCGTCATCGCCGAGGATTAGTGCATACAGCGCACCGCTCTTGTCGGCCTTCTTGAATTGGCTCTTGAAGCTGCCGGCGCCGGCATTGATCTGCAGGCGCAGGTTCGGCAGTTGGTCGCGCACTTTTTCGCTCAAGGCCAGGGCTGCCAGTTCGGCGGCCTCGCCAAAGGCGCACAGGTACACGTCCACCTGACGGGAGATTTCTTCCGGGACCTGCTCCAGGGTTTCCAGCAGCAGGATCAGCCGCTCGATGCCCATGGCAAAACCCACGCCCGTGGTCGGTTTGCCGCCCATTTGCTCGACCAGGCCGTCGTAACGACCACCGGCGCACACGGTGCCCTGGGCGCCGAGTTTGTCGGTGACCCATTCGAATACGGTTTTGCTGTAGTAATCGAGGCCACGTACCAGTTTCGGGTTGATCACGTACGGAATACCGGCCGCATCCAGGCGAGCCTTGAGGCCCTCGAAGTGGGTGCGCGACTCGTCGTCCAGGTAATCGGCCATTTTCGGCGCGTCGACCAGTACGGCTTGGGTGTCGGCGTTCTTGGTATCCAGCACGCGCAATGGGTTGGTTTTCAGACGGCGCTGGCTGTCTTCGTCCAACTTGTCGAGGTGGGCGGACAGGTACTCGACCAGGGCGACCCGGTAGCGGCCACGGGATTCACTGGTGCCCAGGCTGTTAAGTTCAAGCTTGACCGCGTCGCGGATGCCCAGCAGGCCCCACAGGCGCCAGGTCAGCACGATCAGCTCGGCGTCGATGTCCGGGCCGTCGAGGTTGAACACTTCCAGGCCGATCTGGTGGAACTGGCGATAACGGCCTTTCTGCGGGCGCTCGTGGCGGAACATCGGGCCGATGTACCACAGCTTCTGCGGCTGGCCACCACCGGTGAGGCCATGCTCGAGCACGGCGCGCACGCACGCGGCAGTACCTTCCGGACGCAGAGTCAGGGAGTCGCCGTTGCGGTCTTCAAAGGTGTACATCTCTTTTTCGACGATGTCGGTCACTTCACCGATGGAGCGCTTGAACAGCTCGGTGAACTCGACGATCGGCATGCGGATCTGCTTGTAACCGTAGTTATCCAGCAGGCGCGCGACCGTGCTCTCGAAGTAGCGCCACAGTGGCGTCTGCTCCGGCAGGATGTCGTTCATGCCACGAATGGCTTGCAGAGACTTGCTCACATCTAATCCTTAAATTCGTTCTTAGCCGCGCGCGATCAGCGCTGCGTCAGCCGCGACCTTCTCGGCCGCTTTCTGGCGGATCAGTCTTTCGAGCTCATCCACCAGATTGTCATTCGTCAACTTCTGCGACGGCTTGCCGTCGATGTAAATCAGGTTCGGCGTACCGCCTGTCAGGCCGATGTGCGCCTCTTTGGCTTCACCCGGGCCGTTGACCACGCAACCGATCACCGCAACATCCAGCGGCACCAGCAGGTCCTCGAGGCGCCCTTCCAGTTCGTTCATGGTTTTCACCACGTCGAAGTTCTGCCGCGAGCAGCTCGGGCAGGCAATGAAGTTGATGCCACGGGAACGCAAATGCAGGGATTTGAGAATGTCGTAACCGACCTTCACTTCCTCTACCGGGTCTGCCGCCAGGGAGATGCGGATAGTATCGCCAATCCCTTCGGCGAGCAGCATACCGAGACCCACCGCAGATTTCACTGTGCCTGAGCGCAAACCGCCCGCTTCAGTGATACCCAGGTGCAGCGGCTGCACGATTTCCTTGGCCAGCAGGCGGTAAGCTTCTACGGCCATAAACACGTCGGAAGCCTTTACGCTGACCTTGAAGTCCTGAAAATTCAGACGTTCAAGGTGTTCAACGTGGCGCAGCGCCGATTCAACCAGCGCGGCTGGGGTCGGCTCGCCGTATTTCTTTTGCAGGTCTTTTTCCAGGGAACCGGCGTTGACGCCGATACGGATCGGAATCCCGCGATCACGGGCAGCATCCACCACCGCGCGCACACGGTCTTCGCGACCGATGTTGCCCGGGTTGATGCGCAGGCAATCGACGCCCAGCTCGGCAACGCGCAAAGCGATCTTATAGTCGAAGTGAATGTCGGCAACCAGCGGCACCTTGACCAGTTGTTTGATGCGACCAAAGGCTTCGGCAGCGTCCATGTCTGGCACGGAAATCCGCACGATGTCTACGCCGGCGGCTTCCAGACGGTTGATCTGGGCCACGGTGGCGGCAACATCATTGGTGTCGCTGTTGGTCATGCTCTGTACCGCGATGGGGGCATCGCCACCCACCGGCACCGAGCCGACCCAGATCTTGCGCGATACGCGACGTTTGATTGGAGATTCGCCGTGCATGACTATTGTCCCAACTTGAGGCGAGCAGTCTCGCCACTGGTGAACGGCGCTACGTCCACAGGCTGGCCGTTGTAGACCACTTGCGCGCCACGGGCAAAGCCCAGACGCAGCGTCAAAGGAGGCTTGCCGCCCTGGTCAAGCGTATCTCCCTTACGCTTCAAACCGCTAAACAGCACTTTGCCGTTGCCATCGGTGACTTGCGTCCAGCAGTCAGCGACGAAGGTAATCTGGATATGCCCGTCACCGGCGATCAACGCAGGCGCGGTAGCCGGCGCAACTGCCGGCGCTGCCGGTGCAGCTGGCGTGGTGGCCACAGGAGCCGGTGCCGCGACAGCGGGTGTGTGGGCCTGGGCAGCCGGAGCGGCCGGGGTTGCCGGCACAGTGGGAGCCGTCACGGCGGCGGCCGCAGGCGCAGTGCCAGCTTCCGGCACTGGCTGCTCGGCGGTGGCCGGCGCTTGCGGCGCGGCCTGCCCTTCGGCAACGGCCTGGTCTTCTGGCTCGTCCAGCGGATGAATTTGGGTGGTGCCGTCAGCGCTTTCGACTTCGACGTGCTCCATGGCGTTGCTGGTCAGGTCCTTGCTGCGCTGGGAGGCCTGGTCTTGCCACCAGACGAAACCGCCGCCGATCACGGCAATCAGCAGCAACAGGCTGACAATTCGCAAAATTGTGTGGGAAACCCGCACCGGCTCTTCGATGCGACCCAGGCCATGCACATTGCTGCCTTGGGAATCGGTGCCGGTGAACTGGTCGAATTCCTGTACCAGCACGGTCTGGTCAATGCCCAGCAACTTGGCATAAGCGCGGATATAGCCGCGGGAGAAGGTATGCCCAGGCAGCTTGTCGAACGCGCCGGCTTCAAGGTTGCCCAGAGACGTCGTGGTCAAATTGAGCTTGAGGGCCACTTCTGCCAGCGACCAACCATTGCTTTCGCGGGCCTGACGCAAGGTCTCGCCTGGGTTTACGCGATTAGCTGCTACAACTTCCGGGTGCGACGCTTTCATCATTGCTCCGACAGGTATTGCTGATATTCCGGCGTACCGGGATAGAGTCGTTCGAGTTGCTGGCCAAAACGTGCGGCCGTGTCGCGTTCTTCATGAACCGTCGCCAGGCGCACACCGAGCAATAGACTACGTGCATTTTGCCCGCTGAGCAGGCTAAAACGCTCGTAATAGTCACGTGCCGGCACATAATGCCTGTCTTCGTAAGACATCTCAGCCATTTCGAGCAACGCACGTGGCTGGCGACTGTTCAGGTGCAGGGCTTTTTCCAGTTGCTGACGCGCGCTATCGCGCTGACCGAGGCGCACCGAGGTGACCCCAAGGTTCTCGAACACCCGCGACCGCTCCGGGTAGAGGGCATCGGAGGAAGCTTGCTGGAAATAACGGGAAGCCTGGTCATAACGTTTCTGCGCGAACAGGAAGCTGCCGTAATTGTTCAGCAGCCGAGGGTCTGCAGGACGCGCGGCCAAGGCCTTTTGGAAATACTGATCGGCCAGCTCAGGCTCGGCCTGCGCCTGGAACACCAAGGCCAATGCGGCATTCGCGTCGGCATCGTCGCCGTCCAGCTCAAGGGCCTTTTTCAACGGCACCTTGGCCTGCTCGCTCATACCTTGGCGCAGGTAACCCAGGCCCAGTTGCACATAGGCCACTCGCGCCTCATCACGGCCTTTATCGGTTTGCAAAGGGCTGTCATAGCCCGATGAAACACAACCGGCCACGAGGCCGGTAAAAAGTAAAAGCAGCGCAAGGCGCAAGTGCATAGAGATCCTCTCTCAGATTCGATTCACAGCAATTTGCGGCAAATCTTCGGCGGCGTTAAGTTCGCGCACGGCGATATAACGTTCGCTGCGACGGGTGCGATCCAGCACCTGCCCTACCAATTGGCCACACGCGGCGTCGATGTCCTCACCACGGGTGGTGCGTACGGTGACGTTGTAGCCCGCCTGGTGCAGTTGATCCTGGAAACGGCGGATGGCGTTATTGCTCGGCCGCTCGTAGCCAGAATGTGGAAACGGGTTAAACGGAATCAGGTTGATCTTGCACGGGGTGTTCTTGAGCAGCTCGATCATCTCGACCGCGTGCTCAACCTTGTCGTTGATGTCCTTGAGCATGGTGTACTCAATGGTCAACACACGCTTCTCGCCCAAGGTCGCCATGTAACGCTGGCAGGATTCGAGCAGCATCTTAAGCGGATACTTCTTGTTGATCGGCACCAATTGGTTACGCAATGCGTCATTGGGTGCGTGCAGCGACAACGCCAGGGAGACGTCGATGTGCTTGGCCAGCTCATCGATCATCGGCACCACGCCTGAGGTCGACAGGGTCACACGGCGCTTGGAAATGCCGTAGCCCAGGTCGTCCATCATCAAATGCATGGCCGCAATCACGTTGTCGAAGTTCAGCAGCGGCTCACCCATGCCCATCATCACCACGTTGGTGATGGCACGGTCGACGGTTGCCGGGACGCTGCCAAAAGATTTGTTGGCAATCCACACCTGGCCGATGACTTCGGCGGCGGTGAGGTTGCTATTGAAGCCTTGCTTGCCGGTGGAGCAGAAACTGCAGTCCAGGGCACAGCCTGCCTGGGACGAAACGCACAAAGTGCCGCGCTTGCCCTGGGGAATGTACACGGTCTCGACGCAGCTGCCGGACGCCACGCGCACCACCCACTTACGGGTGCCGTCGCTGGAGATGTCCTCGCTGACCACTTCGGGGCCACGGACCTCAGCAATGACCTTGAGCTTGTCGCGCAGGGCCTTGCTGACGTTCGTCATGGCATCGAAATCGTCGACGCCAAAGTGGTGAATCCACTTCATTACCTGACCGGCACGGAAACGCTTCTCCCCGATTGAGTCGAAGAATTTCTCCATTTCCGGCTGAGTCAGACCCAGCAGGTTGGTTTTTACAGTCGATGTAGTCATGGATTCACCCTCACTCTTTAAGCCGATGCTTAGCGAGCGGTTACTTCAGTAGCAGCGAAAAAGTACGAGATTTCGCGAGCAGCAGCGGCTTCGGAGTCCGAACCGTGAACAGCGTTGGCGTCGATGGATTCAGCGAAGTCAGCACGAATGGTGCCGGCAGCTGCTTCTTTAGGGTTGGTAGCGCCCATCAGCTCACGGTTCAGAGCGATAGCGTTTTCGCCTTCCAGAACCTGAACAACAACAGGACCGGAGATCATGAAGGAGACCAGGTCGCCGAAGAAGCCACGAGCGCTGTGCTCAGCGTAGAAGCCTTCAGCTTCAGCTTTGGACAGTTGCTTGAGTTTCGAAGCTACAACCTTCAGGCCGGCTTTTTCGAAACGAGTGGTGATCTCGCCGATGACGTTTTTTGCAACAGCGTCAGGCTTGATGATGGAGAAAGTACGTTGAACAGCCATGGTGTAACTCCAGAAACGGTAATTTACGAAAAATTAAACCCGCGAATTATACGCGGGTTATTGGGTATTGCCTAACTGCGTAAGGGAGGCGTCAGTCCTGCTCTTCTTTCCAGGCAGTCTGGATAGCTTCCAGGACCTTTTCACCGCCACGATCCCGCTCATCTTCAAACCCTGGCAACGCCATGACCATGTCACGCAAAGCTACAAAGTTCAGGGAGTAAGGATCCAGATCCGGGTTGCCGTCGGCCAACAGGATAGCGATCTCTTGCACATCAACCCATTTAAGAATCATGACACTTCCTTGAATCAATGCGGCGCTTCGGCCGCATGGTTGAGCGAGTACTTCGGAATTTCGACCGTGATGTCTTCAGTCCCAACCTTTGCCTGACAGCTTAGGCGAGAAGTCGGCTCCAGGCCCCACGCGCGGTCGAGAAAATCCTCTTCCAGCTCATCGGCTTCTTCCAGAGAGTTGAAACCCTCGCGAATTACGCAGTGGCAGGTGGTGCAGGCGCAGACACCGCCGCAGGCACTCTCGATCTCGATGTGGTTGTCATGGGCAACTTCGAGGATGGACTTGCCGGTCTCAGCCTCCACGACCATACCGTCCGGGCAATGCTCGGCGTGTGGCAGAAAAATGACCTGCGGCATTAATTATTCCTCGATTTCATTCAGATTGCGTCCCGCCAGGGCGGCTTTTACCGACTGGTCCATACGACGGGCGGCAAAAGCATCGGTCACTTGCGACAGACGCTTGGTCTGTTGCTCGATGGCATAACCATCAGTGCTTTTCATCAGTTCGGCCAGTTCCTGCATCTGCAGGTCGATGACCATGCGCTCTTCGGCATCCAACAGGCGCTCGCCGTCAGCATCAAGGGCACCCTGCACGGCTTCGAGCAGGCGCTGGGCGTCGACTTGCTGCTCGCGCAGTACGCGGGCGACCTTGTCGTCACCGGCATACTGGAACGAATCCTTGAGCATCTTGGCGATTTCGCCGTCGGTCAGGCCGTAGGACGGCTTAACCTGGATGCTGGCTTCAACGCCCGAGGCCAGTTCACGCGCAGCCACGCTGAGCAGGCCATCGGCGTCGACCTGGTAGGTCACGCGAATCTTCGCCGCGCCCGCAACCATCGCCGGAATGCCGCGCAATTCAAAACGCGCCAGGGAGCGGCAGTCGCTGATCAGCTCGCGCTCGCCTTGCAGCACATGAATCATCATGGCCGTCTGGCCATCTTTATACGTGGTGAAATCCTGGGCGCGGGCGACGGGGATGGTGGTGTTACGCGGAATCACCTTCTCCATCAAGCCACCCATGGTTTCCAGCCCCAGGGACAGCGGGATCACGTCGAGCAGCAGCAATTCGCCACCATCGCGCTTGTTGCCGGCCAAGGTATCAGCCTGGATCGCGGCACCAATGGCGACGACTTGATCCGGGTCGATTTCAGTCAGCGGCTGGCGACCAAAGGCTTCGGCAACGGCTTCGCGAACCCGTGGGACGCGGGTCGAACCGCCGACCATGACCACGGCGGCGACGTCTTCGAGCTCAACACCGGAATCACGTACGGCACGGCGGCAGGCTTTAAGGCTACGGGCGACCATCGGCTCGATCAGCGCGTCGAACGCTTCGCGGGTCAGTTGAGCCGACCAGGAACCGTAGGAAACGTCTACAGAACGGGTGTCAGTCAGCGCTTCTTTGGCCGCACAGGCGGTTTGCAGCAGATTACGCTGCTCGCCCGGGTCCAGGTCGGCCGACAAGCCGGCGCTGGTGATGATCCAGCCGGCAATCGCATGATCGAAGTCATCGCCGCCCAGGGCAGTGTCGCCACCGGTGGCCAGTACTTCGAACACACCGCCGGTCAGGCGCAGGATCGAAATATCAAAGGTGCCGCCGCCCAGGTCGTAGATAGCAACCAAGCCTTCGGCGTGCTGATCCAGGCCATAGGCCACAGCGGCCGCAGTCGGCTCGTTGAGCAAGCGCAGCACGTTGAGACCGGCGAGTTTCGCCGCGTCTTTAGTGGCTTGGCGCTGAGCGTCGTCGAAATACGCCGGAACCGTGATCACCGCGCCGACCAGTTCGCCGCCCAAGGTGGTTTCCGCGCGCTGGCGCAGTACCTTGAGGATATCGGCCGACACTTCCACCGGGCTTTTTGGGCCCTGGACAGTGTCGATGAACGGCATATGCGATTCGCCGCCGACAAAGCGGTACGGCAGCTGCTCGCCTAATTGCTTGACGTCGGACAGACCACGACCCATCAAGCGCTTGACCGACAGCACGGTGTTCAGAGGATCGGAGGACGCCGCCAGCTTGGCTGACTCACCGACCTCGATGTGGTCAGCGTGATAGCGCACGGCGGACGGCAGGATAACCTGGCCATCGGCGTCGGGCAGCGGCTCGGACAGGCCGCTGCGCAAGGCGGCGACCAGGGAATTAGTGGTGCCCAGGTCAATCCCGACCGCCAGGCGACGCTGGTGCGGTTGAGGGCTTTGGCCGGGTTCGGCGATCTGCAGTAGGGCCATGGTAATCAGGTCTTATCTGTCTATCAGGCGTGCACGGGCAGCACTGGGTTAATCGTCGAGGCGCTCTTCTAGCTGGCGCACTTCGTAGGTGAGCTTGTCGAGGAACTGCATGCGCCGCATCAGGCGTTCGGCCTGTTCACGTTGCGCTGCATCATCCCAACAGGCTGCGAAGCTTTCGTTGAGCTCATCCTGGGCCACTTTCAGACGGCGCTTGAAGACTGCGACACCGGCCACATCGGCTTCGTCCTGTAAGTCTTCGAGTTCTTCGCGCCACTGCATCTGCTGCATCAGGAAGTCCGGGTCGTGCACCGTGACTTCAATCGGCAACTCACCACCGTTCATCGCGAGCAGGTAACGCGCGCGTTTCGGGGGGCTTTTAAGCGTCTGATAGGCTTCATTGAGGCTGGCCGATTGCTCCAGCGCCAAGCGTTGCTCACGCTCGGAAGCGTCAGCGAAGCGGTCCGGATGCACACCACGCGCCAATTCTCGGTAGCGCGTGGCAAGCTGCTCGAGGTCCAGCCGAAAGCTCGGCTGCAGCTCGAATAAAGCGAAATGACAAGGAGTACCCACAAATAGCCTCAGATGTTGAAGCTTTCGCCGCAGCCACATTCACCGCGTACGTTGGGGTTGTTGAACTTGAAGCCTTCGTTCAACCCTTCCTTGACGAAATCGAGCTCGGTGCCGTCCAGGTAGGTGAGGCTTTTAGGGTCGATGATCACTTTCTCGCCGTGACTTTCGAACACCTGATCCTCTTCAACCACCTCGTCGACAAACTCCAGCACGTAGGCAAGGCCGGAACAGCCCGTGGTGCGAACACCCAGACGAATCCCCTCACCTTTACCGCGCCCATTCAGGGAGCGGCGAATGTGCTGCGCAGCCGCTTCTGTCATGCTGATAGCCATCGTTGACTCCTTACTCGTCGCCAAATGCTTAGATCAAGCCTTTCTTCTGCTTGTAGTCGCGAACGGCCGCTTTGATAGCGTCTTCTGCGAGTACGGAGCAGTGAATTTTCACCGGCGGCAGAGCCAGTTCTTCGGCCAGCTGGGTGTTGCTGATAGTGACAGCCTCATCCAGGGTCTTGCCTTTCATCCACTCGGTAGCGAGGGAGCTGGAGGCAATGGCGGAACCGCAGCCGTAAGTCTTGAACTTGGCGTCTTCGATAACGCCTGCGTCGTTGACCTTGATCTGCAGGCGCATAACATCGCCGCACGCCGGAGCGCCGACCATGCCAGTGCCGACATCAGGGTCTTCCGCGTTCATCTTGCCGACGTTGCGCGGGTTTTCGTAGTGGTCGATGACCTTTTCGCTGTAAGCCATGGTACTGAATCCTCACTCATCAGGGCCGCTCTGGAACCCTGTAAAAACGCCTGCGTTTTCCGCCACGTTCCTACAGAGCTTGGGTGGCGGCTTCTATATTTAGTGTGCCGCCCACTCGATCTTGGAAATGTCGACACCGTCTTTGTACATGTCCCACAGCGGCGACAGAACACGCAGTTTGTTGACGGCTTCGCAGACTTTCTGCGCGGCGTAGTCGATTTGCTCTTCGGTGGTGAAGCGGCCGAACGTAAAGCGGATCGAGCTGTGTGCCAGTTCGTCGTTGCGGCCCAGGGCGCGCAATACGTACGAAGGCTCAAGCGAGGCCGAGGTGCAGGCCGAACCGGACGAAACCGCCAGGTCCTTGAGCGCCATGATCAGCGACTCGCCTTCGACGTAGTTGAAGCTCAAATTCAGGTTGTGCGGTACACGGGCGGTCATGCTGCCGTTGATGTACAGCTCTTCAAGGTTCTCGACCTGCTTGTAGAAGCGATCGCTGAGGGCCTTGATGCGCACGTTTTCGGCAGCCATGTCTTCTTTGGCCACGCGGAAAGCTTCGCCCATGCCGACGATCTGGTGGGTCGCCAGGGTGCCCGAACGCATGCCGCGCTCGTGACCGCCGCCGTGCATGGTGGCTTCGATACGCACGCGAGGCTTGCGGCTCACGTACAGGGCGCCGATGCCTTTAGGACCGTAGGTTTTGTGGGCCGAGAACGACATCAGGTCGACTTTCAGCTTGGACAGGTCAATGTCGACCTTGCCGGTGGACTGAGCAGCGTCGACGTGCAGCAGGATGCCCTTGGAGCGGGTCAGCTCGCCGATGGCCTCGATGTCGTTGATGGTGCCGATTTCGTTGTTCACGTGGATCACGGAAACCAGGATGGTGTCTTCACGCAGAGCGGCTTCGATCATGGCCGAGGTGACGATACCGTCGGTGGTTGGCTCAAGGTAGGTAACCTCGAAACCTTCACGCTCCAGTTGGCGCATGGTGTCGAGGACAGCCTTATGCTCAATCTTGGTGGTGATCAGGTGTTTGCCTTTGGTCGCGTAGAAATGCGCCGCGCCCTTGATTGCCAGGTTGTCGGACTCGGTAGCACCGGAGGTCCAGACGATCTCGCGTGGGTCAGCGCCCACCAGGTCAGCAACTTGGCGACGAGCGTTCTCGACCGCTTCCTCAGCTTTCCAGCCGAATACGTGGGAACGGGAGGCCGGGTTGCCGAAGTTTCCGTCAACCAGCAGGCATTCACTCATTTTTTGCGCGACACGCGGATCAACCGGGGTGGTCGCTGAGTAATCAAGGTAAATCGGCAATTTCATGGACTTTCTCCTAAATCAGGCTGGCTGGCGTGCCGTTAGCTCTGCGGCTGTCACTCGACGGCGGACGCTTCGATCTTGTCCAGGCGCGGCGCCTTGGTGTTGCAACGGCGCTGATCCTGACGCTGGGCTACTTCTTGCACCTCACGGCGAGTCACAAGATCAGCCAAGCTGATACCACTCAAAAACTCATGGATCTGCAGGCTCAAGTCACACCACAAGTGGTGTGTCAGGCAGGTGTCGCCAGCGTGGCAATCACCCAAACCCTGGCATTTAGTGGCATCGACGGATTCGTTGACCGCGTCGATCACCTGGGCTACCTGGATGCCCTGCATGTCACGGGACAGTTGGTAGCCGCCACCCGGCCCACGTACGCTGGAAACCAAATTGCTACGGCGCAATTTGGCGAACAGCTGCTCGAGGTAGGACAGGGAAATGCCTTGGCGCTCGGAGATATCGGCCAGGGACACCGGCCCAGTTTGCGCGTGCAAGGCCAGGTCTAGCATGGCGGTTACCGCGTATCGGCCTTTTGTAGTCAGTCTCATGGACAAGTACCAAGGTGTTTCAGAATGGGAGCAAGTATGCGATTCCCGAGTATTTAAGTCAACTATAAGACCTAGTACTTTAGTCAGGATTACCCGTAAAAAGGGCGCGCGAATCATAGCAGGATGGGGTGGGATCGAACAGCAGGAACGGGGCCAGCGCTCAATCTCAAGACTAATGGAGATCAAATGTGGGAGCTGGCTTGCCAGCTCCCACAGGGGACCGCGCTCAGCCAGCCTTGGTGGTAGCCGCTTCGCTCTTGATCTCAGCGAAGTCTTCTTCGCGCAGCTCAGGCAGGTCCTTGGCGCAATAGCTGCTGCCCAACTCCTTCAGCGCGCCACACATGCCGTCCAGCTTGCCGTCCACCGCCTGCAGGTGATCAAGCAACTGCCCAATGGCACGGGCCACCGGGTCGGGCATGTCTTCGCTGACGCCGTAGGCATCGAAGCCGATCTTCTCGGCCATGGCCTTGCGCTTGGCTTCCTGCTCGTCGCCGACTTCCGGCTTGACGATGATGCGCCCAGGAATACCCACCACGGTGGCGCCAGGCGGTACAGCCTTGGTCACTACGGCATTGGAACCGACTTTGGCACCGGCGCCGACTGTAAATGGACCGAGCACCTTGGCGCCCGCCCCCACCACCACGCCATCACCCAGGGTGGGATGGCGCTTACCCTTATTCCAACTGGTGCCGCCCAGGGTCACACCCTGATACAGCGTCACGTCGTCGCCGATCTCGGCGGTCTCGCCAATCACGATGCCCATGCCATGGTCGATAAAGAAGCGACGCCCCACCTTGGCGCCCGGGTGGATCTCGATCCCGGTCAACCAGCGGCCGAAGTTCGACACCAGCCGCGCCAGCCATTTCCAGCCCATGCTCCACAAGGTGCCGGACAGGCGGTGAATCCAGATCGCATGCATGCCCGGGTAGCAGGTCAGCACTTCAAAGGCGTTGCGCGCCGCCGGGTCACGGTGGAAAACACTCTGGATATCTTCTCGCAAACGCTCGAACATTTTTAATCCTTCCGCTTAAGAAGCTCGCCACGGGCCGCCTTCTGGGTTTCCGTGAGGATGCCACGCAATATATTCATTTCCGCTCGGCTGACCGAACTGCGCCCGTACAGGCGACGCAGGCGCGCCATCAAGTGCCGTGGTTTTTCCGGATCGAGGAATTCGATGGCCACCAGGGTTTGCTCCAAGTGCTCATAGAACCGCTCCAGCTCGTCCATCGTGGCCAACTCGCCACTTTTGGTCGAGGCGACTTCATCCTTTTCCACCTTGCTCGGCTGGCCTTCAGCGGTCAGCCAGGCCATGCGCACTTCATAACTCAACACCTGCACCGCTGCCCCGAGGTTCAGCGAACTGAACTCAGGGTCTGATGGAATGTGCACGTGGTAATGACATCGCTGCAGCTCTTCATTGGTCAGGCCGGAGTCTTCACGGCCGAACACCAAGGCGATTTCAGCGCCGCCGGCAGCCTCTTCCACGACTTTGGTGCCGCACTCACGCGGATCCAGCAGCGGCCAGGGGATACGACGGTCGCGGGCACTGGTGCCGAGCACCAGGTTGCAGCCGACCAAGGCATCTTCCAGCGTGGCGACGACCTGGGCTTTTTCCAGGATGTCATTGGCGCCGGATGCACGGGCATCGGCCTCGTGGTGCGGGAACACGCGAGGTTCGACCAGCACCAGGCGCGTCAGCCCCATGTTTTTCATGGCTCGCGCCACCCCGCCGATGTTGCCGGGATGACTGGTATTGACCAAGACGACACGAATGTTTTGCAGCAAGGGAGGCGCTCTCGGACACGGGAAAGGGGAGCAAATCTTACAGAACAGCCTAAGGTTATGCCATGAAAGCTAACGTCGTCCTTCACCTGAAGAAAGTTTCTGCTAGAATGCTCGGCTTTCTTTAACAACCTTAGGTGACACATCCATGCAGCCCATGCTGAATATCGCGCTGCGCGCCGCCCGCAGCGCCAGTGAATTGATCTTCCGCTCCATCGAGCGCCTGGATACCATCAAGGTCGACGAAAAAGACGCCAAGGATTATGTATCCGAGGTGGATCGCGCCGCCGAACAGAAAATCATCGACGCTCTGCGCAAGGCCTACCCTACCCACGGCATCCTCGGTGAAGAAACCGGCTTGCACAAAGGCAGCGGCGAAGGCGAAGACTACCTGTGGATCATCGACCCACTGGATGGCACCACCAACTTCCTGCGCGGCATCCCACACTTTGCTGTGAGCATCGCCTGCAAATACCGTGGCCGCCTGGAACACGCTGTTGTGCTGGACCCGGTTCGCCAGGAAGAATTCACCGCCAGCCGTGGCCGTGGCGCCCAGTTGAACGGCCGCCGCCTGCGTGTAAGCGGTCGTACCAGCCTGGACGGTGCCCTGCTGGGCACGGGCTTCCCGTTCCGTGACGACCAGATGGATAACCTGGAAAACTACCTGGGCATGTTCCGTGCCCTGGTTGGCCAGACCGCCGGCATCCGTCGCGCCGGCGCTGCCAGCCTGGATCTGGCCTACGTGGCCGCCGGCCGTTTTGATGCGTTCTGGGAGTCGGGCCTGTCCGAGTGGGACATGGCTGCAGGCGCCCTGCTGATCCAGGAAGCTGGCGGCCTGGTGAGCGACTTCACCGGTGGTCACGACTTCCTTGAGAAAGGCCACGTCGTTGCCGGTAACACCAAATGCTTCAAGGCAGTACTGACGGCGATCCAGCCGCACCTGCCGGCTTCGCTGAAGCGTTAAGCGAGCGAGCACAAAAAAGCACCCCCTAGGGGTGCTTTTTTTATGCCTGGGATTTGAGCAAACCCAATACCACTGACCCAAACACAAACCAATGTGGGAGCTGGCTTGCCTGCGATAGCGGTCTGCCAGCTAATTCATTAGTTGCTGACCCACCGCTATCGCAGGCAAGCCAGCTCCCACATTTAGATCTATGTCAGGCTTGGAATTACTGCTGGTTCTGACCGAGAATCAGACGACCTTCTTTATCCACCGGAATTTGGCCACCTGGATCACGGTCCATGCGCACCGAACCTTCCTTGCCGTCCAAGTTGTACCGCACGTCATAGCCGACCACCTTGTCACTGATGTCGTTAACGGTATTACAACGGGTTTGCGTGGTGGTGTAGGTATCGCGGTTCTGCATGCCTTCCTGAACCTTGTTACCGGCGTATCCGCCACCGACCGCACCAGCCACAGTGGCCAGCTTCTTGCCATTACCGCCACCGACTTGGTTGCCCAACAGGCCACCGGCCAGCGCACCGACCACGGTGCCGACGATTTGATGCTGATCCTGCACCGGCTTCTGCCGGGTCACGGCGACATCCTTGCAGACCTCGCGCGGGGTTTTAATCTGGGTCTTCACCGGCTGCACCGCCAGCACTTGCGCATACTCAGGGCCGCTTTTTACCAGGCTGTAGGTGGCAACAGCACCCCCGGCAGTCACACCGACAGCACCCAATACTGCACCAACCAGCAACGACTTGTTCACGTGAACCTCCTGACCATCACAAGCGGACTGAAACGTCCGCGCTATACCCAGCCTTGGAGCAAAAAAAAAGGCGCGAGTTCAATACTCGCGCCTTCTTTGTAACAGCGTGTCAACAAGCGCCCATCAAGGGCGGTCGTCGACCTCCTTGCCGGTAGCGGCAGGAGGGATCAAGTCTTCGCTGTTGAGGTTCAGCCAGATCAGCACCACGTTAGCGATGTAGATCGACGAGTAGGTACCCGCCAGAACGCCGATGAACAGCGCCAGGGAGAAGCCCCACAGGTTGTCGCCACCGAAGATCATCAACGCACCAATCGCCAGCAAAGTGGAGATCGACGTTGCCATGGTCCGCAGCAGGGTCTGGGTGGTGGAGATGTTGATGTTCTCGATCAACGTCGCTTTACGCAGCACGCGGAAGTTCTCACGAACCCGGTCGAATACCACGATGGTGTCGTTGAGCGAGTAACCAATGATCGCCAGCACCGCCGCCAATACCGTCAGGTCGAAGGTGATCTGGAAGTAGGACAGGATACCCACGGTCACGATCACGTCGTGGATCAGCGACACAATCGCGCCGACGCCGAACTTCCACTGAAAGCGGAACGCCAGGTAGATCATGATGCCGGCCAGCGCCATCAGCATGCCGAGGCCGCCTTGGTCGCGCAGCTCTTCACCCACTTGTGGGCCAACGAACTCAACACGCTTTACCGACGCCGGGTTGTCGCCACCGACCTTCTGCAAGGCCTCAGCTACCTGGTGACCCAGTTGCGGGTCTTCACCAGGCATACGCACCAGCAGGTCGGTAGTCGCACCAAAGCTCTGCACGATGGCTTCGTGATAGCCAGCCTTGACCAGCTCGTTGCGCACCAGGGAGACGTCGGCCGGTTTCTCGTAGGTCAGCTCGATGAGCGTACCGCCGGTGAAGTCCAGACCGTAGTTCAGGCCCTTATGGAACCAGCTGAACAACGCCAGAACGGTAAGGAGCACGGTGACGCCGAACGCAACGTTGCGAACGCCCATGAAGTTGATTGTACGTAACATGGCAGCCCCTTAAATCCACAACTTCTTGAAGTCACGCCCGCCAAAGATCAGGTTGACCATTGCGCGGGTCACCATGATGGCCGTGAACATCGAGGTAAAGATACCGAGGGACATGGTTACCGCAAAACCTTTGACGGGGCCGGTGCCCATGGCAAAGAGAATCCCGCCGACCAGCAAGGTGGTCAAGTTGGAGTCGAGAATCGCGGTAAATGCCCGGCCGAAGCCTTCGTTGATTGCACGTTGTACGGTCATGCCCGCCGCGATCTCTTCACGTATCCGCGAGAAGATCAGTACGTTGGCGTCTACCGCCATACCCATGGTGAGTACGATACCGGCGATACCTGGCAGGGTCAGCGTAGCGCCCAGCAGCGACATCAGCGCCAGCAGCATCACCATGTTGCCCGCCAGGGCCACGGTGGCGATGACGCCGAAGAAACGGTAGATGGCGATGATGAACAGCGACACAAACAGCATGCCCCACAAGGCTGCATCGATACCTTTGGTGATGTTGTCGGCACCCAGGCTCGGGCCAATGGTACGCTCTTCAACGAAGTACATCGGCGCCGCTAGGCCACCAGCACGCAGCAACAGTGCCAGTTCGGACGATTCGCCCTGACCGTTCAGGCCAGTGATACGGAATTGAGCACCCAGCGGCGACTGGATGGTCGCCAGGCTGATGATCTTCTTCTCTTCTTTGAAGGTCTGCACCGGCACGTCTTTCTCGACGCCGTTGACCATTTGCTTGGTGTAGGTAGTGACTGGGCGCTGCTCGATGAAGATCACCGCCATGCTACGACCGACGTTGCTGCGCGTGGCGCGGCTCATCAGTTCGCCGCCGTGGCCATCCAGACGGATGTTCACCTCAGGAGAGCCGTGCTGCGAGTCAAAACCCGCCTTGGCGTCAGTTACTTGGTCACCGGTGATGATCAAGCCACGCTCGATCAACGCAGGAGGACGGTTGCCTTCGCGGAACTCGAATTCTTCTGCAGTGGCGCGCGAAGCACCCGGCTCAGCCGCGAGGCGGAACTCAAGGTTGGCGGTTTTACCCAGGATACGCTTGGCTTCAGCGGTGTCCTGTACGCCCGGCAGCTCAACCACGATGCGGTTGGCACCCTGACGCTGAACGATCGGCTCAGCCACACCCAGCTCGTTGACGCGGTTACGTACCGTGGTCAAGTTCTGCTTGATGGAGTATTCGCGGATTTCCGCCAGCTTGGCTGGGGTCATCGCCAGACGCAGCACAGCTTGGCCATTGAGGTCAGCCGGTACGATGTCGAAATCGTTGAAGTTCTTGCGGATCAGTGCACGGGCCTGTTCGCGGGACGCTTCGTCAGAGAAGCCCAGCTGGATGGCACCGTTGAGCTGCGGCAGGCTGCGATAACGCAGTTTCTCTTTACGCAGCAAGCTCTTCACATCGCCTTCGTAGACTTTCAGGCGTGCGTCGAGGGCTTTGTCCATGTCGACTTCCAGCAGGAAGTGCACACCACCGGACAAGTCCAGGCCCAGCTTCATCGGGTGCGCGCCAATGCTGCGCAACCATTTTGGCGTGGTCTGTGCCAGGTTGAGTGCAACAACGTAGTCGTCACCCATGGCCTTGCGCACAACATCTTTGGCAGGCAATTGGTCTTCTGCCTTGGTCAGGCGCAGCAAGCCGCCCTTCGCATCAGCCGCCAACGTTGCCGCCTTAACCTGGATGCCCGCGTCGGTGAGCGCTTTGCTCGCGCGTTCCAGGTCAGCCTGATTGACTTGCAGCGAAGTGCTGGCGCCAGTGATCTGGATCGCAGGGTCATCAGGATAGAGATTGGGAGCGGAATAAATAAAACCGATCGCCAGCACCGCCAGGATCAGTACGTATTTCCACAGAGGGTATTTGTTCAGCATCACGCCGCCCGCTTATAACGCGGGGCGCCTTGCGCGCCCCGTCGATTGGTAAAGGTTGTTACTCAGATCGCTTTGAGCGTGCCTTTTGGCAGCGTGGCGGCGATGGCGCCCTTCTGGAACTTCATTTCTACGGTGTCGGAGACTTCCAGAACCACGAAAGCATCGGAAACCTTGGTGATCTTGCCGGCGATGCCGCCAGTGGTCACAACTTCGTCGCCTTTTTGCAGGCTGCCCAGCAGGTTTTTCTGCTCTTTGGCGCGCTTAGCCTGTGGACGCCAGATCATCAGGTAGAAGATGACCAGGAAGCCGACCAGGAAAATCCACTCAAAACCACCGCCCATAGGGCCGGCAGCGGCAGGCGCAGCGGCGTCAGCCATGGCATTAGAGATAAAAAAGCTCATTTAGCACTCCAGTTGCAAATAGTGAATCTTAGGGTCGGAAAACTCAGTCCAAGGGCGGCACAGGGAGCCCGCGCTTGGCATAGAAGGCATCGACGAAGGCGGCCAATGTACCCTGTTGAATAGCCTCGCGCAAACCAGCCATCAGGACTTGGTAGTGACGCAAATTGTGGATGGTATTCAACATGCTACCCAGCATTTCCCCGCACTTGTCCAGATGGTGCAGATAAGCACGCGAGAAGTTCTGGCAGGTGTAGCAGTCACAGGTGGGATCCAGCGGCGAATCATCATGGCGATGGAACGCGTTACGGATCTTCAGCACGCCTGTATCGATGAACAGATGCCCATTGCGGGCATTACGGGTTGGCATCACGCAATCGAACATGTCCACACCGCGGCGCACACCCTCTACGAGATCTTCCGGTTTGCCAACGCCCATAAGGTAACGAGGTTTGTCAGCCGGCATCAGGCCCGGCAGGTAATCCAGCACCTTGATCATCTCGTGCTTGGGCTCGCCCACCGACAAACCGCCGATAGCCAGGCCATCAAAACCGATTTTATCCAGGCCTTCCAGCGAGCGCTTGCGCAGGCTTTCGTGCATGCCGCCCTGGACGATACCGAACAGCGCCGCCGTGTTGTCGCCGTGGGCGTTCTTCGAACGCTGAGCCCAACGCAGCGACAGCTCCATGGAAATGCGCGCCACGTCTTCATCCGCCGGGTACGGCGTGCATTCGTCGAAAATCATCACGATGTCGGAGCCCAGGTCGCGCTGCACCTGCATCGATTCTTCCGGGCCCATGAACACTTTGGAGCCGTCCACCGGCGAGGCGAAGGTCACGCCCTCCTCCTTGATCTTGCGCATGGCGCCCAGGCTGAACACCTGGAAACCACCGGAGTCGGTGAGGATCGGGCCTTGCCACTTCATGAAGTCATGCAGGTCGCCATGCTTCTTGATCACTTCCGTGCCCGGGCGCAGCCACAGGTGGAAGGTGTTGCCGAGGATGATCTCGGCGCCAGTGGCGACGATGTCACGCGGCATCATGCCTTTGACGGTGCCGTAGGTGCCCACAGGCATGAAAGCCGGGGTTTCGACGGTGCCGCGAGGGAAGGTCAAACGGCCGCGGCGAGCTTTACCATCCGTGGCCAGCAATTCAAACGACATACGACTCATAAGGTTTCCTCTGGGCCGCGCGGCGCCGGGTTTCGGGTGATAAACATCGCATCACCGTAGCTGAAAAAACGGTACTCGTTGGCGATGGCGGCTTGATAAGCGGCCATGGTCTCCGGGTAACCGGCAAATGCCGACACCAGCATCAACAGCGTGGATTCCGGCAAATGGAAGTTGGTCACCAGGCAATCGACCACATGGAACGGCCGGCCTGGGAAAATAAAGATATCGGTGTCACCACTGAACGGCTTGAGCACGCCATCACGCGCCGCACTCTCCAGCGAACGCACGCTGGTGGTGCCCACGGCAACCACCCGCCCGCCGCGCGCCTTGCACGCGGCCACGGCATCCACGACTTCCTGGCTGACTTCCAGCCACTCGCTGTGCATGTGGTGGTCTTCGATGTTATCCACACGCACCGGCTGAAACGTCCCGGCCCCCACGTGCAGGGTCACATAGGCGCTTTCGACGCCCTTGGCGGCAATCGCGTCCAGCAGCAGTTGGTCGAAATGCAGCCCGGCCGTCGGCGCGGCCACAGCACCCAGGCGCTGGGAGTACACCGTCTGATAACGCTCGCGGTCCGAGTCTTCGTCGGGGCGGTCTATATAAGGAGGCAACGGCATATGGCCGACGCGCTCCAGCAGCGGCAACACCTCTTCGGCAAACTTGAGCTCGAACAGCGCGTCATGACGCGCGACCATCTCGGCCTCGCCACCGCCATCGATCAGGATGCTCGAACCCGGTTTCGGCGACTTGCTGGAGCGCACATGGGCCAGCACGCGATGGCTGTCCAGCACCCGCTCCACCAGAATTTCCAGCTTGCCGCCGGACGCTTTCTGGCCAAACAGCCGTGCCGGAATCACCCGGGTATTGTTGAACACCATCAAATCGCCTGGGCGTAAATGCTCAAGCAAATCAGTGAATTGACGGTGTGCGAGGGCACCGCTCACCCCGTCCAGGGTCAGCAGTCGACTGGCGCGACGCTCGGCCAAAGGGTGGCGAGCGATCAGCGAATCAGGGAGCTCAAAAGTAAAGTCAGCAACGCGCATGATGGGGTTCGTCTAGCAGGGCCGGGAAGTCTAGCGGAAATAGTGAAAATAGACCATGAAACGTGATTGACCAACGGTAATCTCATCTCTATACTTCGCCGCCATTGAGCCCTGATGGCGGAATTGGTAGACGCGGCGGATTCAAAATCCGTTTTCGAAAGAAGTGGGAGTTCGATTCTCCCTCGGGGCACCATCTTAAAGAAAGACCTTGAAATTCAAGGTCTTTTTTTTCGCCTGTAAAAAAGTGAGTATGCGCAGGCCAACGCAGACGTTGAGGAGCCGAGACCATGGAATTGACGCTGGAAGCTGTTGCGCTTTTTGCTCTCAAGCTGGTGCATGAGACCGAAGGCGCGAGCCCGGTTCTGCGGGATGACCTGGTCATGGATGGGTATGAGCGCGAGGTGTTCGGGTTGTTGGTGCGCCAAGGGGATTTGGCCACGATTCAATTCAAGCTTAATGAGTGCATTGCCCAGGCTTTGACTACGTTAGGCGGCGCCGACACCGTACTCGGGCGCGAGCTGCACAAGCTGGCCACTGATGTGCAACAGGCCCCCAGCCTTGATGAGCTAAGCGCGCCGCTGACCACCCTCCAGGACTATCTGAAAGATATCCAGTGAATCAATGATCAACACACCGGCCAAGTAAACCATCAGCACCGCAACACCAGCGTCCAAGCATCGCCAGACCACGGGCGCGCGAAACAGCCATGTCAAACGCTGACATCCCAACGCCAACAGCACAAACCACACCAACGATGCCGTCATGGCCCCTGTCGCGAACAGGGCTTGTTGGCCTGCGGGTTTGGCCGCACCGATAGAGCCGATCAGCACCACCGTATCAAGCCAGGCGTAGGGGTTGGCGAAGCCGAGCACTATCGCCGTGCGTAACAGCCCGCGTTGCGAGTTGCCGCCTTGAGTGTCCGGCATGGACTGGTTGCGGATGCAGGCCAGCAAGCGCTGACCACCGAACCACAGCAGATAGGCCGCGCCGGACAAGAGCAATAGCGCCATCACCGCCGGCCAACTTTCCAGCACAGACCCTAACCCCGTCACGCCGATAGCGATCAGGAGGATATCGGCCAGCACACAAATAGCGACCACCCACCAGATGGGACCACGGCCGACACCTTGGCGGATTACCAAGGTGTCTTTTGGGCCGGGGGCGGCGAACAGTCCGATGCCCAGGAGCAAGCCTTCAAGGTACAGGGCGTTGAAGTGTGGAAACATGGAATGTTCGAGTCCGCGAGGCGATTAAAGAAGTTGAATAGGCTGATTGCCGAAACCGGTATGACGAGCGTTGACGGCGCTGTTCAGGTCAATGGGTTTGCGGCGGAAAAAGCTTGTCGGCAGCTGTTCCGGGCTCGGATTTGCAAAGTAAATCAACGAGCTTCTGGCGACCGGCTGCTTAGGCGCCAGCACAGCATGATAGGCAGCAGGAATGGACTGGTCGGAAAGCTCAGTGAGCAAAGAACCTGCCAGCACTGCAATCTCGCCTTCCAGAAGCCGGACCGGCTCTAATGAAGCGCCCTTCACCAACACCAGCCCTTCGCGGGTAGGCTTGATAAACGACAGCATGTGCCCATCTTCATGAGGGTCCTGAGCAAATTGACGCACGCCGTTTGAGGCCTGAGCACCGTAGACACAGAGTTGGATGTAAGACGCCAAACGCAAGGGCGCTAATGGAGCAACGCCAAACTCTGCACAAATGCCGTCCATTAACGCTTGGGCGAGCTCGCTGATCTGGCGCTCAAAACTATCCACTGCAGTGAAGAACGGGCTTTGGGTGAACTCCAGATCCGTTCGCTTCGACGCATGCGCAGGCCAGTAACAGAAGCGCTCACACAGGTCCGGGTGGTCTTCGATGCTCGAATACTCAGCGCCAAAAGGGAAAAAACCGTCAGTGTCTTCGGCAAAGGAAAATGATTGCTTAGTGGTTTGGGAAATTGCCGAGTACCCATCAATGATCTTTTTGTAGTCCTGCTGCATCGCATCTGAGATTTGCAGGGTGCCAAAGCCTGATCGAGCAATGGATTCACAGCACGCTTTTATCTGTTTCATAGCTATATCCAGAGATGGTTGTAAAGGAATGCAACAAACACGGGGTCGCAAGCATGCGAGAAACCGCGACACTGGATATAGCCAATCAAAACGCGGACTATCCATGTCCTTCACAACGTCGCCAGCAGGATGCGAGTGTGCATGGCCCATTACACGTTGCGGCGGGCAGGTTGTCCTTTTTAGCTAACAACGTAACGACTTTCACCAAGGATTGGGGATGAGTAATCAACTATGAGCATCAAGACGCGCGACACCCTCCGAGCGCTGGTCGTACGACGCAGCCGGGAACTGGGCAAATCCATGACCACCCTGGCCAAGGAAGCGGGCATATCCAGAACCTACCTCTACGGGTTGGCCGGTGGCGCCTCTAAAGATCCCTCGGTGCGCACACTGATCAAGTTGGCCAAGGCGCTTCACGTTTCACCGCTGCTACTGTTCCGCTACTTCGCCGATTTGGCAGGCGCTCCGGTTGACGCTCACTCGATGGCTACCACCAACCGTGCTATCGGCCTGCTAGCCCCCAACGACGTTGCCGTCTTCAACGCAGACGTCACCACGCCAGACCAAACCGTCGTGTTACCCGGTGAGACGTTTCAGAAGACCTGGGAGATCCAAAACCTCGGCACCCGCCCCTGGCGCGGCCGCAAGTTGGTGCGAGTAGACGGCGAATACGTGATCGCCCGACGCACCGCCACGGGTGCGCCATTGGAAGTGGTGATGGACACACACCTGCGCAGCCTGAACAACGAAATCCCGATTGCCGACACACTGCCCGGCCAGCCGGTGCACCTCACGGTGGAATTCGCCGCGCCCAAGGAAACCTGCACCGTCACGTCGATCTGGCGGATCGAGGATGAACACGGCCAGCCTTGCTACGGCCCCGCCTTCATCCTGCATGTGATCGTCAACGTCATGGCCCGCTGAGTAACTACCCATTAGCTATGGAACGAACACTGCCATTGTGGCGAGCAGGCTTGCCACAACAAACCTGCTCGCCACAGGTTCCGGAACCAAACGCCGCGCTGCGACCACCCACTTACCGCCGCCCTTCAACCGCCATACGCACCGCCAAGCCCATCAGCACCGAGCCCATCAGCCAACGCTGCGCCACCTGCCAACCCGGCCGGGTGACGAAGAACACCGCGATAGAGCCCGCCATGATGGCGATCACCGAGTTAACGCTCACGCTGATGGCAATCTGCGTAAAACCCAGGATCAGCGACTGCGTCAGCACACTGCCATGGCCGTTCGGGTCGATGAACTGCGGCAACAACGACAAATACATCACCGCCACTTTGGGGTTCAGCAGGTTGGTCACCAAGCCCATCATGAACAGCTTGCGCGGGCTGTCCTGGGGCAAGTCCCGCACTTGAAAGGGCGAACGGCCACCCGGCTTCACCGCCTGCCAGGCGAGGTACACCAGATACACTGCACCACCGAGCCGCAGCACGTCGTACGCAAAGGGCACCGCCATCACCAACGCGGTGATGCCCAATGCTGCGCAAAACATATAAACCAGAAAACCCAACGCAACACCGCCGAGCGATATCAACCCGGCCTTACGCCCCTGGCAAATCGAACGGGAAATGAGGTAAATCATATTCGGCCCGGGCGTGAGCACCATGCCGAGTGAGATCAGGCCATAAGCAAGCCAGCTGGACAGCTCGGGCATGGTGTCGCTCCTTAAGGTGTGTGCTGGGCGCCATGGTAGGGCGTTGAACAGCAGGCCGTTAGATACAGATCCGCGAGCAAAACGTCATACACACACGCAGGCGGTTACCGCCCCATTCACCCAAGGACAGGCACATGATCGACTTCAACAACAAAGGCTTCTTCAAACTCAAGCAAAACAACGAATACGCCGAACGCTTATCAGCCCTGCTGCTCGACGGCGAAGAAGTCATCGACGCCTACAAAGCCATGCGCGATGGCGTGGTCTTCACCACCAAACGCATCATCGCGGTGAACGTGCAGGGGATTACCGGCAGCAAGAAGGACTTCACCTCGCTGCCGTACAAAAACATCGTCGCGTACTCGGTGGAAACGTCCGGCACGTTTGATCTGGATTCGGAGCTGGAGATTTACTTTTCGTCGCTGGGGAAAGTGAAGTTTGAATTCACCGGGAAGACTTCGATTGTGGAGATCTCGCGGATCATCTCCAAACACTTGCTGGGCTGATCCCTTGTGCGCTTATTGTTTCTCAGTTGCTCAAGCCTGTCGCTCGGAAGCCCGCGACAGACAACGCAATTGACTGAAACAAGACTGCACAGGGAACTGTAGGCCTCAGCGGTACCACACAATGGTTCCTATAGCCTTTGGGTGATAAGTCTTTTGGTCAACGCTCCCAGTCTCCTTCAACCGTTCCATAGCGCCACCTACGCGGACAACGCCTCAAGCCCTGAGGCGCAGTCTGTCAGCCCGATACGAACCAAGCGCAACGTGATCGACAAAACCAAGCTCTGGCCCAATGGTTCGACGCTCAAGATAGCGCTCTATGACGTTAACGAGGAGGAGGCAAAGGCGATAAAGGATGCGATCAACGAATGGAAGCCTTACGTCAATCTCAAGTTCGATTTCGTCCTGGGCGAGGAAGGCGACATCCGTATCGCTCTCAACCATATCAATAACACCTACGGCACTGCGGCAGGAATAGACGCGAAAAAAATACCGCCACACCTGCCCACAATGATCCTGCTGGACGACATCCACTCACCCAAATTCCGCTTCGTGGCGCTGCATGAGTTCGGGCATGGCTTGGGCGCAATGCATGCTCACCAACACCCCGACTCAGGCATTCCTTGGGACAGGCAGAAGGCGTATGACCACCTGCTCAAGCGCTATGGTTGGACCCAGGATCTCGTCGACAAAAATATCTTGCCCTTGGAACGCAGTGATAAGTACAGCTACCAACCTTACGACGGCGATTCGATAATGCATTACGAGGTCACCGACGACTGGACATCCGGCGGCTGGGGTCAATCGGAAAACTGGGACATCAGCGACGGCGATAAAGCCCAAATGCAAGAGGCTTACCCCAAGCCAAAGCCACCTGTTCCGGCGCCTCTTTCCAAAGCGTTGCTTAGCGCCCGATTTGATGAGCCAACACAATCGCTGACCGAGTGATGCCGGGCGAGTTTTTACACCATCAGGAGTGTGGGGTACGCAGGAGCTGAAGAACAAACGACGCTTTGACTAACCGCTCGGCAAAAAAAGACCTTGGCGTCCCAAGGTCTTTTTTACTGCTAACACGGTTCAGCGGGTGCACCACGATCCAAATGTGGGAGCTGGCTTGCCTGCGAAGACGCCAGCCGCCATACCCTCAAACCAGCCGCTTACACACCAACAGCCTCCCCCTCCTCCATCACCCCATTCGGCAACATCCCATTGGCCAAATCATCCACCACCGCCTTCGCCATCTCCCCCAAATAATGCGCCGCCCAGGCGTAACGGTCTGCGCTCTTGTCCATGGCTGCATCCAACGCGAGCATTTTGGAGCAGTGAAGCAGCTCGGAGACATGCTCCAGGGCGTCGCGAATGGGTACGCCGGAGTTGACGCGGAATAGGCGGTGGAGGTTGGGCTGTTCGCCGCAGGTGGAGAAGGTGATGACGCCGAGGGTTTTGTTGAGGGGTGGGTTGATCATTGAGCACCTCCGAACTGCGCGGTAGAGGTGAGTATAGTGCTGCGTGGGTACGACCTATCAGAAACGCTCATTGGCTTAACTCCTAATGTAGAGAAGAGCCGCCACGTTCGTTTCCAGGCGAATGGGTGGCAGCTATGCGCAGGCTGGAAAACCGGGACAATAGGAACCCGGCAGACCCGAAGGCCTCCCGCGCACAGCCGCCATAACACGGATATGCTGGCACAAAAACACCAGCGATCGTGATAAAAAGTGGCGCCTATGCGCTATTGTTCCACGGGATTCCAGGCCCGGCCGCTGAGTAAACAGCGACGGCCTAGAAGGTACCGCAGCAAAAGCATTGTTCAAACAAACGCTTCGTGGCTAAAGATTTCAGCTATAGACATTTTCAACATACCCCATACTTAAGACATGAATCAATATTCATACTTTTCTAGGACCCGTTCGAATGGTGCACCCTCGTTATCGTGCAGCAACTCCATCGTAAGAAATTCAAAACATTTCTTAGGAAGTGAGCGATACCTTGCCACTAAATTGATACCATCTATACGGAAATACTTGCGAGAATCTATATCTCCTTGAAGATTTTTAGAAAGCTGTTTCAATTTTTGTTTATCTTGGAAAAGTTCTCTAATAAGCTTTTTGTCTTTTTCACCTAGATTCTGAGTGCTTCCAAAAAAAGCAGCCCCACCAATATCTCGCCCGCCCAAAATTCTCACTTCTACATTCGGCCCCAGAATAGACTTGCATTTTTCTGCAACATATTCCAACCCCTTCTTCGTATGAAAAACCTGACACAGATTAAGAACTTTTAACCCCTTAAGAACAGATACCAACCGAGCCAACTCTAACTCATAATATTTGTAATAATTTTCGTCAACCGAGGCGCAACCAACATAAAATTCAAGCGCCTTAACAATCTGACTTCCGGATATAATATTATCCACTATCAAGGTTGCCTCGACGGCGCCCTCTTGTATATTAAGCGGATGAAAAGCGTCAATTCTTCTTCCGATACTTTGATCTTTATATAAAATTCTATGCGCCCCGTTAAAATCGCCAACCTTTTTTATAAAAAAGGGATTTTTGCTACTATCAACAAGCAACTGCTTAACCGTTATAATAAACTCATCAACTTCGCTATGGGTCATTACAACGTGACCAGCAACCAGAGAGCACAACCCCTGATGAAATTCAACAGGCAAACCAGATAGCCAAACATTAAATAAAGTTTCAGCACTGGCAAAGCTAATATCTCTATGAACAGATATATTTGTTACAGCCTGAGTAAAACAATCCAAATGAGGGGAGACCTTTACAACTGAACGGATCGGATAAGATGCAGGCAACTCTTGATCCGCCCTAATTCTAATCCACTGCTTTTTAATCGAAGCATACATCTTACTTACCGCACTACTTAAAGGTAGCAATACCAAATAACCATTTTTATAAACAAAATATATATGCTCAGATGAGCGAAGCACATAGCCATGCGCGGCCAAACTAAACATTTGTACTTCCTCACCCTCCACATGTACTACATAAACACTCTCAAAAGGGCATTCCAAACTCAAAACCGAAACAACTTTATCTGTATGCCGTACATCAACACGACACTTAGAAAATAGATTCAACGACAAG
The DNA here is from genome assembly GCF_025642995.1 of Pseudomonas sp. YeP6b. NCBI lineage: Bacteria > Pseudomonadati > Pseudomonadota > Gammaproteobacteria > Pseudomonadales > Pseudomonadaceae > Pseudomonas > Pseudomonas sp. YeP6b. The sequence continues at coordinate 5,728,589 of NZ_CP080090.1, forward strand.
TCAAAACCCAACATAGCATCTGACTCAACTATCACTGCCAACTTTGAAAAATACTTACCAACATCTAGATCCAAAAAGAACCTTAATACAGGAGCTAAAACCTGTACAACTCTTTCTAGCGCAAGCACTATAGTCCCCCTTATCATTAAAGGGGACGAATCATCCACTGAGTCTTCCTTCTGAACACAATATATATACTTACTCCTTACCTCTTTATTGAACCGATCATAGTTATCAACAAAAACCTCAATACGTTTCTCGCAACCTTCTAAAGACTGATACAAGCTGGAGGCTACAGCAAGATCCAAATATCTCTCACGATCATTTACAGAAACTCTTTTTAAGTCATCCCGCAAAAAACCCAAAAACAATACAAGATCGACCCCTCTCAACGCCGAAAGATACTTATCTCGTATCAGCTTAATCACACTATTTGTTTCATCCGCAAACCTGAGTTCAAAAAAACAATCAATGAAGTGCTTTGGATCATTTGGAAAAGACAGAACATCACCATTAGCCTCTTGCCTAAGTAGTCTAGGCAGGCCATTCAACTCCTCCGAGAAAGGTTGTAGATTTGTGCGCAACAGAAAACTTTCATTATTAAATACGTTAGGGAATCCACCGTCTTTAAAGCAATTAAACAAACCTAAAAAACGATCTATTTTCTCAGAAACCGTAATCCCTGAAAGCGCACTACTTAGAGAGCAATACGAGGCACGATCAAAGCTTTCGATTTTCTCACCATAGCCATTTTCATAAAGTCTTACTCCCTCATGAGAAAAAAAATCAGAACCGTTTTTTCTAATAAGTATTTGACCATCTTTCTTTAAAAGAATGCAGTTGTTTTCAAAAGCGTTTTTTTCAAACCAGTTCTTATTCGGAAAAAAACCAACGCCATCATTCTCTATAAGCCACTTATAAAAAACACCGCTAACTTTCAATTCTTCGAGGGCAGCCCCGACATCTACAAGCTTAACAATTGCCGAATTATTGGCTAAAAATATAATTACTGCATTATGAAACAAACCAAACAAATTGCAAGTATCAGTCACGCCACGACAAATAGAACCATCAATAATTGCAGTCAGCACTACATTACTTTTAGGATCACTAATACTGACACGAGAAAGTTGCTCATACCAGTTATCTGGTTTAAAGGAGCGATCCGACAGCATAATATTACTAAATATACTGATGCAGTACTCCCATGCTGCTCTCAAAACCTCCAAGTCTTCATTAACATCCGAAAGAGAGAACAGACAAAGGAGATGATAAAAACGAGTCGCAGGTAGCTCGTACAAAAGGCCTGGATACGTAGCTAATTGGAGGTACCCTAACCTCGACGCGTTGGAGAATTTTGCATAGAACACGCTAGAAAGTTTATTCAGAGAATGCGGAGTGATCTTTTGGCACATGCTTAACGGATAGATACAATTAACAAAAACCGTAAGGTCCTGTTCAGCATTTAATCGCATTGCTAGAGTTTCTATAAGCTCATCTTCGACTTCCACATTAAGTGGTTCGGCACAGCAAGATAAAACTGCAACAACAACTTCGATGTCGATTCTAGATAAATCCAAATCTAGCCCATGGCTAAACTTAAGAAAGCAAATATTTTCGTCCACAAGTTTAGTTCTTGTTAACTTTCTAAAAAAAGGCAACACAACTGAGTCAAATAGCAACCTTTCATTTATTGTCGACTCCATACACGACAACAAAACACTTGTAAAAACTTCAGACTGCAAACCATTTAAGCTTTCGACGTCAGACAGCAAACTCCAGCGATCTGAACTTTCTAGAACAAAGCCAAATAAATGACGAAACATACTGCCACGACCGACGCCTGAGGCAAGCGTAGGTAGAACCTTTTCCAACTTAAGATGCTCAACCTCTGGTACGCCCGACAGATGCGAAAAGACGAAAGCTAGATCATCTTCACATGTATCAGCCTGAATTATTGAGATAAACTCATTTATAGCAAGATTTTTTTGTGTATCCGTAGCTGTATTATAATTCCTAGAAGCCCGGTCCACGGTATATTTTGATTGTGATTTGTAACGCTGAAAATCCTCTGTAAAATATTCGATCTTCGTTATTTTTGTTTTTTCATCATTCATCGACAATCCTAGATTTTCAACTTCCCTTTTTAATCTAGATAGATTTTCACGGGCCTCCTTCTCAGAGCGACATATTATAAATATGTCATCAACATATCTACGATAAAAAAGAACTTCTCCTTGCTTTAAAGACTCATCAAAACCTTGATCGATATTATCAAGGTACAATTCTGCTAAAAAGCGAGCGTACGCCGGCCCTTGCGGAAATCCCCTTTCAGCTCCGCGACCGGCCAAATTGCTTGTAACAAAAAATAGAACTTCAATTAACCTGCGATATGATGCTATTGAGTCACCTTGTAAAGTATCAAGCCTCTTATCTATTTTTTTGTTAACCTTACCCAGAAGCAGCCTCTTAATAGGTTCATGGGGGATCTGATCGTAAAACCGGGAAATATCGGCCTTAACTATGTAATACTCGCTATTATCCTCATCCTCTATAACTGAACTAATACCAGCTACAAACTCAACCCATAAGTTCAACCAAGGCTTAAATATATACCTATCTTTAAAACCTGGATTTATTTGATAACCAAAAGAGTTATTACTAGACTCAAACTCTAAGAAATATATTAATTGCTTAAGTATAAGGGATGTAGCCAACCGTTCAACGCCCTCAAGCGTAATCAACGTTCTATCCTTACCAACCTCTTTACGCTCATGCTTATAACACCCTACAAGAGAATGTTTATCAACATACTCCGTTACTTTACTTAGCAAGTACGCATCATCTGCATTATAAAGGAAACTTAAAACCTTATTTGCCTGAACTTCGTCATTCTGAAAAATATAGTTGACTTCTGCAGCTCTGACAACCTTTATATCATCTAAAGAGAACTCAAAGCTCCCTTCTATAAAACTTCTATATTTAGGAATGCAGATACCTAAAAGCTCGTCCACAGGTAACACCTTGTCGAATCTCTCTCCGGTCACACTTTCAATTTGTTGCTGCGAAGGGAAGTAAAATGACTTCAGTTGCTGCATAGCTCTTAAGCTTTTTTCTTTATCAAAATTTGGCATTTTTGAAAATATGCCCAGCAATATACGCTTGCTAAAATCCTCATGACGAGAAGACTTCACATTGACTAGAACCCCCACAAGCAACATTCTTTCTGCATGACTCAGTGCTTTCTCCATTAAAACTCTATTCGTCATCTTCAAAAGAGGTTTGTGCGCACTCCAGTGCGCGAAGAGCTCCTCCAAATTGAATGACGCGTCGTCTTCAAGAAGTATTGAGCTTACTCGAGCGGCAGTCATACTCTCGTCTTGAGTCAGCTCAAAAAAAACACCTAAAATGCTTTCCAGCTCCGCTTTGGAGGTACGCCGAGTGGCTTTTAATAGAACCAACTGTTCTTCCAATATCTCATCTGTCAACATTCCAAAATTATGCGCAGTCCCAGATTTCGTTTGATCGGGAACTAAAAACGAATAAAATCCGGATTTCACATGCTTAGAGATCGGTATCTTCACTCCCATACCAACCCCACCGGAGGGAGCTTTCGCCTTTGGAAAAAGATCAACTGCAACCATTGCAGACTCAGATAGCGATATCCAATTTGAACTAATTTTATTAATTATTTCGAAAGCAGTTCTATACGTCATTCTCTCTGAAAATATTATCCAAACATGCATTCCTCTCTGCCCTGAAAACTCTAGAATATAGGGTATGCCTGCCCCAGTTAATTTCTCACAGAATGAGTTAACCGCTAAATTTAGCTCAGCTACAGCGTCAACAAAAAGCTGTCCTCCTAGAAATTTTTTCTTTACGTCAAAATCAAAGCAGATCCAGTTAACCGATGAGTCGACATTTTTTTGGTATGGCCCAATCGCTCCGCTTTCTTTAATAGAACCAGAAATAACATCAGAAGTTAAAGCGCCGCTTCGCCGAACGTAATTGCCGTCAGGTTTTTGCTTTATGTGGAAATTCTGATCTGAGCTAAAGATGTCACTTAATACTGCGGCTACTTCATTCACTAGACGCGACATAAAAATCCCTTTTAAATTTTAAAACCATACCAAATTGAATAATACAGCCAAGTGACATTTAGCTTATGCGACCTGCTTTCACTTGGTCGTACGAAAGGCAGTCTGTGATGCCACTGTTTTGCCATCCTCCCCTATATAAATCAAGGTTTCAATACTCAATTTTAGTGACCGAAAATCAGGAGTGAAGAAATCGGCACGTCCATGGTGCTCTGAACCATTTTTTACTTTAAGCGCCTTTTCTCACATCTTCCATCGACCGAAGCCGACATCAGTTTTTTATTCCCCCTCGTACGCTCACTCCTCGCACAAGGAAGTGAGCCCGTCATGCCAGAACGCGCGTACCCCATCACCGAAGAGGACCAACTCAAACGGCGAATCCTGACTCCGCAGCCGAAGCGGGAGCCCTATTCGCCGCCGATAGATTTATTCGACTCAGCACCCGCCCCGGCGCCTTCGCCCGCAAAGCTTCCCGGCTGCGTGTTCACTAAACCCTGCCAACTGCCCGACGGCATTATTCGCTACAACAACCCCACCGGTTACGTACCGTTGGAGCTGATCAAGGATTACGGCCATTTCAGCCTGTTGGGTGGGCGCGAGGTGGACAGCCGAGGCGCGGTTGCCTTGAGCAAGATCAGCGGCAGTGCGCTGCCCGTTGGTTTGGGGCAATTGGCGTTGCGCTCAGCGGTGGTGGAGTCCGCAGTCGGCGCCGCTGGCACTGTGGCGGGTGGGCTGTTGGCGGGGTTAGTGGCGCTGGCTTGGCCGTCGGCGCTGGGCGATAGCGCGCTTTACAGCGAGGAGCAACTGCGTTCGCTGCAACGGGCGCGGTCGCAGATGCGTTTGCATGTGGAGCAGCGTGAGGATGGCACGCTCAAGGGGTATGGGTTTTACACGGGCAACCATGCCGATTGGCAGATGATTGATGTGGTGCAGTTCCAAAGCCGTGGCGATCAGTTTGTCGCGGATTTGGGTGAGGGCGTGGAGCTGATCTGGACGCCTGCGGTTGATCGGGGCGACACGCTGGGTATTCCGGCGTTGGAGGCTGCGCCGCAAGCGCCGGTAATTTGGATTTACCCGCCGACGGAGAAGGCGGCGCAGATTCTGGTGAACCCGATTTATCCGCCGGAGTATCGGGATTTTATTCTGGTGTTCCCGGTGGAATCGGGGGTTCGGCCGCTGTATGTGGTGGTTAGCGTTCGGGCTGGGGATCACAAGTATCAACCGAGCCCACGGTTTTTAACCGCGTTTCCAGAGGCCGTACGTGCGCCGTCCAAATCCGGAGTCAAGGGCGGAGGCCACCTTAGGCCGCGCTGGAAGGATCCCCATGGCTATATCTACGAATGGGACTTCGAACGAGGCAAGGTCGAGAAGTACAACAAGCGAGGGAAGCACTTGGGTGAATTCGATCCTATAACAGGTGAACGGACCAAAGATGCAGAAGACAAGAGAAGGATAGACCCATGAATCACCTGATCTACGTAGTCCCAGCGGGGAGCGAGCATATTTCGACTGAGATCCCGCTCAACCTGAAAGCTGCCGATTTGCTGCCTATTATGGGTTGGGAGGACGAACACGAATGTGTTTATGACTACCTACTTACTCCCCAACAAATCGAAGGCATCGAAAAATTCACCTCATTGGTATTTCCAAAAAATGCGTCGCTGTATTTGGCATGCGACGCGTAATGGCCACACCACGCTAACTTTCCAAAGAGTCCAAGTTTGATGCGTAGAATTTCACTTTCAGAGAAAAAGCCCCTCCTCTACCGCTCAGTCAACACCCGAACCCATGGTGTGCACCACGGTAGTCATTGCGCGTATCGCTATGAGCGGCATACCAAAAGTGAAAAAAGCTCACTGTCTAACCGTGGCTCAATGCACAGCCATCAACGACACGGTTTTGACTACACGCCACTATTCCGCTTTCTCCTGTCCAAAGTCGGCCAGCCGTGGGACAAGGTTTTCAGCGAAGCTAACGCTCGCCTGGATCGCACAGAGCCGGTGTTCTGGATGGTTGCGCTGCATGAAAGCGACAAAGACGAATATGTGCGATTAGGTGATTCCAGCTATTACAGCGGTTTGTGGGTCGACGCCGCAGGCCTCCTGCAAAAAGTTAACCCCCAACTGACATCCGAACAGATGACGCCAAATTGTAACTGCTGCACCCACACCTTCAACGGTGTGGTATTTCCGCAGGCTCCACGTTAAAACTCACCCCGACTTCACCCCACTCCCCGCCCCCTCAACCAACACCCGATTCGCCGGGTCCGTCACATCAAACACCTGCTGCACACACACCTCCCCCTTGAACTGAAACTCCACCAAATACACCTTCGCCCGCTCCGGCACGAAGCTGCTGAGCACCGGCCCGCACATTGAGTAGATACCCGGTCGAGACTCTCTCGCGGTGCTGGATACGGTCAACTGCTTGCCCGGATCAGCCTGTATCTCCAACTGAGGAAAGCGCTTGAGCCCGGCACTGGCGACCGTCTGGTTTAATTTGGCGATCCAGTTGAAAACCCGGCCTTCGCCGGTGTCCATCACCGTGCCGAGGATTTCCATGCGTGGGTCGGCATCGCCCTCACGGCGTATCGAGAATTCCACCGGCGCAGTGCCGCCATAGGCTTTCATCACTACTTTGGCGTGGTCTGCGTCCACGGCCACGGTTTTTTGGCGCAGCTGGATGCCGTCTTTGAGCAGGGAGGGCGATGAGTCACGCTGGTTGGATTGGCAGGCGCACAGGGCCAGAGCGAGGGTGAGCAGCGCGATTCGCTTCATCGGGGATGTCCTTATCGAGGGTGAACGTGATGACTGGAGCGGAGTTTAAACGAATGATCTGCAGCAGAGCAGCAATGCGGGCGCTTGGGTTGGGCAGGCGTACCGAGGTGATCCCATCGTCGCCTCGCTGGGGCTCGACAACTCCCACCGTTCCTACATGCCCTGCATTTCCTATATTTCCTACGCGCCCCACATTTCCCATATTCCCCACCGTTGAGCCGGGGCCGCTTCAGGTTTGGTTGAATACCAACCGCGCACACAACCCGCCCTGCTCCAGGTTGTGCAACATCAACCGACAACCAATCTTGCCCACGATCATGTCCACAATCGCCAAGCCCAAGCCCGCGCCATTGGCGTTATCGCGGCTGTAGAACCGTTCGAACAAGCGGCTCAGTTCGGCTTCATCAATCCCCGGGCCTTGGTCTTCCACGCTCAAGCAGTTAGCGCCAATCAGCACTTTCACTTCGCTGCCTGCCGGGGAAAAATTCAGCGCATTGGTTACCAGGTTCTGCAGCGCGATGGCCAGGGCCACCGGTTCGGTTTCCACCCAGCAATCTTCGTTGCCTTCCAGCACCAGCTCCACGCCCTTGTCCATCGCCAGTGGCGCCAGCTCAGCGAGCTCTTCGCGCACTAATTCCATCAGTTGCACGGGCTTGCACACGAGGTTGCTCAGGTGCGGTTCGATGCGCGCCATGGTCAGCAATTGGCTGCCAACCCGTGTCGCGCGGTCCACACCCTTCACCAGAAAATCCAACGCTTCGCGCCGTTGCTCCTCGGTGGCGGCGCTTTGGGCGTTTTGTGCATGGATGCGCAGGATGGCCAGCGGCGTGCGCAGTTCATGGGCAGCATCGGCGATAAACCGGCGTTCGCGTTCCAGCAGGTCATCCATGTGCACCAACAGCCGGTTCAGCGCGGTTTGCATGGGTTCCAGGTCGGAGGGCAGGGGCTTGAGGCTCAACGGTTGCAAGGCGTCGGTGTTACGCCCACGAATCGCCAGCACCATGGCGCGCAGGGGTTTGAAGCCCCAGCCGATGGCCAGCCAGATCAGTACGGTCAGCAGCGGCACGCCGATCAAGGTGGGCCAGAGGGTGTGGCGCACGATGCGTTCGATCAGGTCTTGGCGCATGTCGTCGCGCTCGCCCACCCAAATCAGCAGACCCTGCTGTGGGTCAACGAGGAGGAAGGCGCACCAGTCGTTGCCATCGTGGGTCAGGTCGTGGGCGCCGAGGTGGGTGGGCGGTGCATCGAGGATCGGCGCTTGGGCGGAGCGCACCAGGAGTTGGCCGTCGGTGCGCCATACCTGGAAGGTCAGCGGCGTTTCATATGGGTGGGCGGCGCCGTCTTCGCCGATGCGGCTCATGGCGTGGTCGAAGGCTTGGTAGAGGCGGTCAAAGTCGGCCTCACCGAGGTCGCGTTGGCGCAGCACGCCTTGCAGCAGGCGGGCGCTTTGGGCCAGTTGGGCGTCGTAGACTTCTTCGATTTCGTGGTGGCTGTCGCGCAGCATCAGCCAGCAGATCAGGGCGTCGCCCAGCAGGATCAGCATCAGCACGGGAATAAGGATGCGCGCGCGAACCGAGTTCACAGTTTGAGCACCAGCACATAGCCAACACCGCGCACGGTGCGGATCAGCTCTGTGGATAACTTTTTGCGCAGGTTATGGATCAACACTTCCAACGTGTTGCTCTCAACCCGGTCCTGCCAACCATATAAAGCGCGGGCCAGGCGCTCGCGGGTCACGACTTTGCCAGGGCGCACCATCAGTTGGTGCAGCAGTTGGTATTCCATCGGGGTGAGGATGATGTCTGCGTCCTGGTAGCGCACTTGCTGGGTGGCGGGGTCGAGGCTGACGCCGGCGTGTTCCAGCATCGGTTGCGCGCGGCCCTGGCTGCGGCGCAACAGGGCGCGCACGCGGGCTTTGAGTTCTTCGACGTCGAAGGGTTTGATCAGGTAGTCGTCGGCGCCTGCGTCCAGCCCGGCGATGCGCTCGGTGGTGCCGTCGCGGGCGGTGAGGATCAGCACCGGCAAGTCGTGTTGCTCGGCGCGCAGTTGTTGCAGCAGGTCGAGGCCGTCGAGGCGTGGCAGGCCGAGGTCGAGCAGCAACAAATCGAAGCTTTCCGTGCGCAGGGCGTGTAGGGCGCTGAGGCCATCTTGCAGCCAATCCAGGGTGTAGCCTTCGGCGCCCAATGCCACGCGAATGCCCTGGCCGAGGGCACGATCATCTTCGACTAGGAGTAGGCGCATAGCAGATTCTCTGTAGGAAACGGCGGAATCATGCCGGTTCTGGTGCGGGCCCTTGCGGGAAAGATGTTACGCCACGTTGCCAACTAAGGTTGCGCTAAGGTTGGTTTTGCACTGTGAACCTTCCCACGTATGCAGAGAAATATTCCTGCGTTTATGGGACCAGGTACGGGACAACCTGTCGTTATCCATGCTCACCGGCCGCAGGAGCACCTGCCGGATGAACATGCGCAGTTATCCTTTTTTCCGACAGGTTCTCTATGCGCCCCGTTTTACTGATCTGCAGCCTGCTAGGGGTCTTCATCGCCGCCTGGCTTAGCCATCCGCCCCATGTGCTGGCGCCCTTTGCCCAAGCGAGCCCGAACAATTCAAAGGTCGCGGCGGCGCCGCAATACACCAGCCGCTTCGTGTCCTCGCAACTCACCGACTTTGTGCACTCCTCCTCCGTCACCGCCCTGCCCGGCGGCGACTTGATGGCCGTGTGGTTTGCAGGTTCGCGCGAAGGCGCCGCCGATGTGCAAGTGCGCACCGCGCGGTTTGATGCGCGCAGCGGTGAATGGGGCGCCGAACAGGTGCTGGCCACGCGCGAAAGTACCCGCGACGGCACTCAGCGCTACATTCGCAAACTGGGTAACCCGGTGATTGCGCTGGGGCCGGATAAACGCCTGTGGATGTTTTACGTGTCGGTGTCGGTCGGCGGCTGGGCCACCAGTGCGATCAACGTGATGGTCTCGGAAGACCTCGGTGCGAACTGGTCAGCGCCTCGGCAATTGGTGACCTCGCCGTTCTTTAATATCAGCACCTTGGTGCGTGCCGCGCCGGTGTTTCACGCCGACGGTTCTATCGGCCTGCCGGTGTATCACGAGTTCATGGGCAAGTTTGCCGAGTACCTGTACTTGAGCGCCGACGGTGCGGTGATCGACAAATTCCGCATCAGCCGTGGCAAGAACTCTCTGCAACCGACCATCGTGGCGCAGGATGGCCTGCGCGCCGTGGCGATGTTGCGCTATGCCGGTGACACCTATCACCGCGTGCTCGCCAGCCGCACCATTGACGCCGGCCAAACCTGGAGCGAGCCGTACCCGCTGGAGCCGGCCAACCCCAACTCATCGCTGGCGGCGGTGGCCACCCGGGACGACGGTTTGTTGGTCGCCCTCAACGACCTGCAAGACGGCCGCTTCAAGCTCAGCCTTTACGGCACCGATGCCCAGTTCAGCCAATGGCGTACGGTGATAGAGCTGGACCAGTCGCCCGACCCGCTCGGCCAGCCGTTCGCCCATGAGGCCTACAAAGAAATCATCGGCGAAGGCTTCCGCGCCTCCAGTGGTGCCCAGCGCCTGCCGCTGGAGCAGCGCTTTCTGAGCAACCTGGATTACCGCGTGTGCAAACCCAGTGGCTGCGATTTTGAGTACGAGTACCCGTACTTCAGCCGCAGCCCGGACGGCATGTACCACTTGGTGTACTCGTGGAATAACACCTTTATCAAACATGTCAGCTTCAACGAAGCCTGGCTGGCGGAGCATTTGTAATGGTTTCTGTGTGGCAAGCCCATTTGAGTTTTGTGCTGCTGGGGTTTGTGGCGTTGTGTGCCCTGCGCTTTACCGCACCGTGGCGGCCGTGGCTGCTGCCGGTGTTGGTAGTGCTGAGTTTTATCCCGGTGAATGAACTGCCCTTGGCGGCGTATGTGCGCAGTTTTACCGATGACCTGGCCATCAGCACCTTGGTGTTGCTGGCGTGGGTGGGGCTGTGCCGGTTGGGCGTGGTGCAGCCGGTTACTCGTCAACATCAGCTGCAACTGCTGGTGCTGTTTGGCGTGCTGAGCCTGCTGTTGTACCCCGCCACGCTGGGCCTGACGTATTACGACCCGTACCGCTGGGGCTTCAACCCTCGGCCGATGATTGTGCTGGTGGGCGCGGCGGCGCTGTTGATGCTGTGGCTGCGCAATACGCTGGCGGTGTGGATGCTGGCGCTGGGCACCCTGGCGTTCGCGTTGCGGTTCAAGGCGTCGGAGAACTATTGGGATTACTTGGTCGATCCGCTCTTGACGGGCTACTGCATAGTCGCAGGATCCTGGCTGCTGGTAAAAGCAGCCTGGAAATACCCGAGCCGAGCACTGTCGAGAAAGCAATGAAGTTCAAAACGGTGGGAGCGGGCTTGCCCGCGATAGCGGTGTATCAGGTACCGGGTAAGGTGGCTGACACTCCGTCATCGCGGGCAAGCCCGCTCCCACATTTGCCCTATGTAGTTTTTGAAATTGGGAAGAGTCAATGATGGGTGTGTTGCAATCACGCCGCCTGCGCTACGGCGTGGGCGCGATCGGGTTGGTGTTTGTGTTGCTGGCCGCTTTGCGGCTGGTGTTTTTAATAAGCTTTTCCGGCCTTGCTCTTAACACCCCGGCGCTGCTGGAAACCCTGGGCATCGGCTTGCGTTTCGACCTGCGCCTGGCGGTGTTGATCCTGCTGCCGCTGGCGCTGCTGGCCTGGTTCCCGCGCTGGAACCTCACCACCCTGCCCGCCTTGCGCTGGCTGGCGCGCGGCTATCTGGTCGTAGCCCTGGCCGTAGTCGGCCTGATGTACATCATCGACTTCGGCCATTACGCCTACCTTGGCGTGCGCATCAATGCGACGGTGTTGCGCTACCTGCAAGACGCACAGATTTCGCAACAGATGGTGTGGGAAACCTACCCGGTGCTGTGGATAACCGCCTGTTGGCTGGCCGCCGTGGCGCTGTGGGTGTGGGCGTTGGTGTGCCTGGAGCGCTTGACCCTGGATCGCGAAGCCAAAACCATCGGCAAGTGGGCGGTGGCGTCTGTGGCCGTGGTCGGCGTTGTCGCCGTGCTGCTGGCCCTGCTCGGCCGCGTGGCCAACCTCAACCTGGAAAACCCGGTGCCGCTGCGCTGGAGCGATGCGTTCTTTTCCGGCAACAGCCAGGTCGCCGCCGTGGGCCTGAACCCGGTGCTGTTTTTGTACGACACGCTCAAGGTTGGCCAATCGCAATTCGATGAAGCCAAAGTGCGCGACCATTACCCGCAGGTTGCGCAGTATTTAGGCGTTGCTCAGCCCGATCCCAAGCAACTGAATTTCACCCGCGAGCAAGGCGTGCAGCCCTATCGCCTGCAAGGCGAGCGCCCGCCCAATGTGATCTTCGTGATGCTCGAGTCCCTAGGCACCAGCGCCGTGGGTGCCTACGGCAACCCGCTGAACCCCACGCCGAACCTGGACAAACTGGCGACGCAAAGCTGGTTCTTCAAACACTTCTACGTGCCCGTCACCGGCACTGCCAAAACCGTGTGGGCAAGCATCACCGGGGTGCCCGATGTCACGCGCCAGGAGACCGCCACGCGCAACCCGCTGATCACGCGGCAACACACGCTGATCAACGCGTTCGAGGGCTACCAGAAGTTCTACATGATCAACGGCAACGCCGGCTGGGCGAATATCAATGCGCTGATTCGTCAGAGCATCGATGGCGTGCAGCTGTTTGACGAAAGCTACTGGCGCTCGCCACGGGTGGACGTGTGGGGCATCTCCGACCTGGACCTGTTCAAGGAAGGCGACCAGTTGCTGCGCGCCGTGCCCAAGGACCAGCCCTTCTTCGCCTACGTGCAAACCTCCGGCAACCACCGCCCGTTCACCATCCCCAAGCAGAACGACGGCTTCCAGGTGCATGACGTGACGCTGGAGCAAGCCCAGGCCGCCGGCTCGCGCAGCGTCGAGCAATACAACGCAGTGCGTTTGCTGGACTTCAACATCGGCCGCCTGATGGACATCGCCAAGGCCGGCGGCTGGTACGACAACAGCATTTTTGTGTTCTTCGGCGACCACAACACCCGCATCAGCCAGATCCCGCACATGGCACCGGCCTTCGAGCAATTGGGCCTGGAAAGCAACAACGTGCCGATGCTGATCCACGCGCCGGGCCTGCAACCGCGGGTGATTGAAGAGGCCGTGGGCCTGGCGGACTTGCTGCCCACTGTTGCCGGCATGGCCGGCATACCGTTTCGCAATGGCGCGATGGGCCGCGACATCCAGCAACCGGCGCCAGAAGGCGAACGCGTGGTGCCGCTGGTGTTGCACGAGGGCACCTTCCCGATTATCGGCGGCGTGACCAAGGACTTCCTGCTGCAGATGCAACACGACGGCAGCTTACCAACCCTGCACGACCTTGCCTCGCAAACGCCTCGGGACGACGTGGCCGAGCAGCATCCCGAAGAGTTTCAACGCTTACAGGGGCTGACGCGCGGGCTGCATGAAAGCGCGCGGTTGATGCTGTTCAAGAATGTGCGCGAGTGATCACTTGGGCTGGAAAGTTTCCAGGTAGGCCAGGATGTTTTCAATCTTCTGCGGGTCGCTGATGCCCCAGAAGATCATGCGCGTGCCGCTGACCACCTTCTTCGGCGCCTCGATGTAGGCGGCGAGCTTGTCGCGGGACCAGACCACGCCGGAGTTTTTCATCGCGTCGGAGTACTGGTAATCCGTGGTGGTGCCGGCGGGTCGGCCGATGATGCCGTTAAGCTCTGGGCCAAAGCCGCCGCGCGCACCTTCGCCGATGCTGTGGCAGCCGCCGCAGGTCTTGCTGAACAGCTTGCCGCCCGCCTCGGCATCGCCGGCCGCAAAGGCCGGGGCGGTGTTGAGGATCAGGGCGAGGGTCAGTAACGCGTACTTCATGGTGGGCTCCACAGCGGGTGTTACGGCGATTATGCCTGTTTGTCAGGAGCGCATGCCCATCCAGATCACCGTTTCCGTCCACGCCGTGACCACCGGCGTGAGCGCCCTGAACCACGGGTCACGCACATCAATCTGTGCGGCCGAGTGGTCGTGGTGGTGTTGTTCCTCCTCGACGATCGAAGCAATCGCCGCCACGGCTAAGGGGTCGATGTCGTGCAAGGTATGAAGTTGATGCGCCAGGTGTTTGAGCACCACGCTTTCGACCGCGACCGAGGTAGCGACGATAGCCTTACGCCCGCACAGCCCGGTGATCAACCCCAGCACCAGCCCACCCAGCCCGCATAGCCAATAACTGCGGCAACGGCGATAACCACGGCGCTGCAGCTCGGCCTGGAACACCGCGCGGTGGCGGCGCTCATGGGAAAGAAACTCCGTCAGCTCAGCCACCATGCTGGGAGCAAAAAACCGCGCCATGAACAGTTGGCCACTGTAGATACAAATCGCGCCATGCTCGCCGGCGTGGTCGACTTTGATCATGCGGTTGCCAAGGTTTTGGTCGATCAGCAGGGCGGAAGGCGTGTTCATGATTGACGGCCTTGTGCGGCGGCTCGTGGGAAGTGGGCCGGCCTTGGTGGGAAGCGTCGGTATCGTGCAATACGCCCTGCAGATGCGCAACCTAGACCGTTCAAACAACCACCCATCGCCTCAGGCACATCTAATCGAACCTATCCCCACCCGCCCCACTCCACCTTACTGAACCCTGATGGTGGAGTAAGGATCATGGCTCAGCCATCGATTTTAGTGCTGGAAGACGACGAGATCATTCGCTCGTTAATGGTGGATGTACTGGAGGACTTCGGGGCGCACGTCACCTCGTTTCCTTCGGCGGATGAAGGCATGATTTACCTGGAACGCTGCGATGACCCGGTGGACCTGATTGTCAGCGATATCCAGATGCCGGGTTTGCTCAACGGCTACGACCTGAGCAAGGTGGTGGCGCATCGCTGGCCGTCGGTGCCGGTGGTGCTGACCTCCGGCAATACTAAGCTGGCGGAGCAACTGGGCGGGTCTGTGCGTTTTTTGCCCAAGCCGTGGAGCGCCGAGCACTTGGTTGAGTGCGTGCAAACCGCGCTGATCCAAAAGGGCTCGTCCCTGCATTGATAGCACCGCAATATCACTTAACGCGAACTTGATGAGTTGCCCTGTGGTCATTAATCACGCAAGGAGCGACTTTTCTGATGCGCCGGTCAGCCTTTTCGCCTTGTGCGTGCAGTTGACGGCAATGAGTTGTGTAGAATTGTCGCCGGTTTCACCCGCGTCATTCATGGCCGAAAGGCCCCCAGTTCGAGCTCATTGAATGCATTCACAGGCCCTTGACGTTGGTGCGCCCTCATTGCTGGAAACGTTGCGCTCAGGCACTGGCCTGCTGCATGTAGCGTTGGAAAAACGCCTGCCGTTTTTCTCCGAGTGCCTGGATGCCGACTGGTACCAGCGCTTGCTCCAGGCGTACTACGGATTTTATAGGCCGATGGAAGCGGTGCTGTATGACAGCGGCTTGATCCCTAATGGATTCGATACGTCGTTGCGTGTGAAAACGCCAACGCTGCTGCGCGACCTCTACGCCCTTGGCCTGACGGACGACGCTATCAGCGCCCTGCCCCGTTGCTGCGAACTCCCCACTTTCGATACCCCCGCCGCCTGCCTCGGTGCCCTGTATGTGCTGGAAGGCGCGACCTTGGGCGGCCAAGTATTGCGCCGGAAAATGGCTCAACGCCTGGCCGTCGACGCGGACAACGGCGGCGCGTTTCTCAATGTGTACGGCACCGAGACCGGCCGGCGCTGGAAAGACTTTCTCGATTACCTGAGCCGCCAGCCACTGGACGCGCAGGCCAAACAGCACGCGGTGATTGCTGCCTGTTCGACATTCAGCGGCTTTGAGCAATGGCTTGCCAGCCAGGAGGTACTGCTATGAAACCCGAAGATTTTGAGGAACTGCATGCCAACTGTTCCGACGAACCCATTCGCACTCCAGGCGCGATTCAGCCCCACGGCGTGTTGCTGACGTTATCGGCACCTGACCTGAACATCATGCAGGTCAGCGCCAATGTGGGCACTGTGTTCAACCACGCGCCTGAGGCGCTGTTGGGCCAGCCACTGCACACCTTGATTGGCGCGCAACATGCCCAAGCCGTGCAGGCCATGGCTGAACACGACACTTTTTTCGACGCGACGGCGCTGCACGTCACCTTCAACGGTGTGCGATTCGAAGGGCTGTTGCATCGCCATCAAGACGTGCTGGTGCTGGAATTCGAACCGCACCTGGAAGACTTCAAACCGCGCACCCTGAATGGCCGCACCAGCGACCTGGGCAAGATGCTGCAACGCTTGCAGTCGGCGAAAAACCTGCAAGCGCTGTACGAAATCAGCGTGAATGAAATCCAGGCCATGACCGGTTATGACCGGGTGCTGATCTATCGTTTCGAAGAAGAAGGCCACGGGCAGGTGATTGCCGAAGCGTCGTCGCCGTCCATGGAGCAGTTCAACGGGCTGTTCTTCCCAGCCTCCGATATCCCCGAGCAGGCCCGCGAGCTCTACCGCACCAATTGGCTGCGTATCATCCCGAATGCTGCCTACGAGCCGGTGCCGTTGCTGCCCAAGCTGCGCCCGGACACCGGCCAGCCGCTGGACTTGAGCTTTGCCACCCTGCGCAGCGTGTCGCCGATTCACTGCCAGTACATGCAGAACATGGGCGTGCTGTCGTCCATGAGCATCTCGTTGATGGCGGGTGACAAGCTCTGGGGCTTGATCAGTTGCGGTAACCGCGAGCCGCTGTTGGTGCCCAATGACCTGCGCATAGCCTGCCAAACCATCGGCCAGGTACTGTCGTTGCAGATCAGTGCCATGGAAGCCCTGGACCTGAGCCGCCAACGCGAAGAAAAGGTTGAAGCCCTGGCCCTGCTTGATCAGGCGATGAAAGCGTCTGAACAAAATGTGTTCGATGGCCTGGCCCAGCAGCCGCACGTGCTGATGGACCTGACCCTGTCGGGCGGCGTGGCGATCATCGAAGACAAACAGCTGCACTGCTACGGCAATTGCCCGCAGCCTGAGCAGATTCGTGCGCTGCACACGTGGCTGCAAACCAGCGGCGAACCGGTGTTCTCCAGCCACAACCTGACCTCGGTATACCCGCCAGCTGCCGAGTTTCAGCCCGTGGCCAGTGGCGTGTTGGCCATGAGCCTGCCAAAGCCTGTGGATAACGGCGTGCTGTGGTTTCGCCCGGAAGTGAAAGAGAACATCAACTGGAGCGGCGACCCGAATAAACCGCTGAACTTGGAAAATTCCGACGCCGGCTTACGTCTTCGCCCACGCACCTCGTTTGAAATCTGGAAAGTGGAAATGGCCGGCATCTCCACCAAGTGGAGCCATGGCGACCTGTTTGCGGCCAACGACCTGCGCCGTTCCGCCCTGGAAAATGACCTGGCCCGCCAAGTGTTGCGCGAACAACAAGCCGTGCGCGCTCGCGATGATCTGGTCGCCGTGGTGTCCCACGACCTGCGTAACCCGATGACAGTTATCTCGATGCTTTGCGGGATGATGCAAAAGGCCTTCAGCTCCGAAGGCCCACACACCTCGCGGCGGATTTCCTCGGCCATCGACACCATGCAGCAGGCCGCCGGGCGGATGAACGTGCTGCTGGAAGACTTGCTCGACACCTCGAAAATCGAGGCCGGGCGCTATGTGGTCAAACCGGTGGTGCTGGACGTCAACCAGATGTTCGAAGAGGCCTATGCGCTGCTCGCGCCGTTGGCGATGGAGAAAGGCATCGAGCTGTCGTTCAACACAGAGCCGGGCCTGCAGATCAATGGGGACCCGGAGCGTCTGTTCCAGGTGTTGTCGAACTTGATCGGCAATGCCATCAAGTTCACCCCGCGCCAGGGAACCATCAGCGTAAGCGCCTTGAGCAACGGCGAGGAAATCATGTTTTCAGTGCGCGATTCCGGCGAAGGCATTGCGCCGGAGCAGTTGCCGCATGTGTTTGATCGCTACTGGACGCAAACGGAGAACAACCCCACCGGCAGCGGGCTGGGGCTGTACATCACGCAGGGTATCGTGCAGGCCCACGGCGGGCGGATCGAAGCGCAAAGTGAGGTGGGCCAGGGCAGCGAATTCATCTTTACGGTGCCAAAGGCCATCGAGTTGTCGCCGACCTGACTGTCAACAGTGAGCTTCCTGTGGCGAGCGGGCTCGCCACAGGAAGCCCGCTCGCCACATAAAACCCGCCTGTTAAACCGGCAACACCAGCACCGCCACCAAGCCGCCACCCTGGCGGTCTGCCAGGGTCAGCGTGCCGCCGTGCTCCAACACAATCGCCCGTGCGGTGGAGAGCCCAAGCCCTACACCGCCGGTGCTTTTGTTGCGTGAGCCTTCCAGGCGATAGAACGGCAGAAACACCTGCTCACGATGCTCGGCAGGAATGCCCGGCCCGCGATCCAGCACGTGGATCACCACCTCTCCGGCGATGTACAGCAGCTCGATTTCCGGCGTCTTGCCATAGTGGATGGCGTTGTCCATCAAGTTGGTCATTACGCGTTTGAGACCCAGCGGGCGACCGAAATACACCAGCCGTGGCGGGCCACAAAAGCGGATGTCGGTGCCTTGGTCGCGATAGTCGTCAATCAGGGTTTGCAGCAGTTCCGCCAAGTCCAGCTGGGTGGCCTGCTCCAGGCGTGCATCATCGCGGAAGAATTCCAAGGCGGTCTTGATCATCGCCTGCATTTCATCCACATCACGAAACAGTCGGCGCTGCTGGTCGGCGTCTTCGATGAACTCGCCGCGCAGGCGCAACCGCGTAAGGGGCGCGCGCAAGTCGTGGGAAATCGCCGCGAGCATTTGCGTGCGGTCCTGGATGAAGTGCCGTAGCTGCGCCTGCATGCTATTGAAGGCGAGGATTGCCTGGCGAATTTCGTGGGGGCCGACCGGCTCGATAGGCGGCGCGCGAAAGTCAGAACCGAAGCGCCGTGCGCCTAGGGCGAACTGCTGCAGCGGGCGCGCCAGGCGGCGCGTCGCTACCAGAGTCACCAACGCGGTAGAGACCAATACCAGCAGCAACACGATCACGCTGCGCTCGCCGTCCCCAAGGCCCCAACTGCGCGATGGCGCGCTGAACATCAGCCAGGAATGGTCGACCAGTTGCACCAACAGGGCGTAATGGCCTGTGTCGCCCGGCCAATCGGACGGCTCATACGCTTCCATCGGTCGCGGCGGCCCGGGCAGCAGATGCTTGAACGCCTCATCCCCCGAATGGAAATCCGGGTCTTGCAGTTCGGGCAAGCCAAAAGTCTCACGCTGGGTGGCCCACGCCACGCTGAACTGCGCATCGCCGACCGCCTGGACCAGTTGCGGGCGCTGCGCGGGCTCGGAGGCTTCGACCACACGCACCAACACGGCGACTTTTTCCAGCAGCCCGATTTCAGTCAATGGCGGCCGCGCCCATACGCCAGCCAATTGCACAAACAGTGCGTTAAACGCGAGCGCCGTGAGCATCGCAATCAGGATAGTCAGGGCGATCCAACGCGCCACCGTGTCGCGGGGCAGGCGCCTCATGAACGGGTGACCATGGCGGTGAATTGGTAACCGCCGTTGCGCACCGTGCGAATCATCGCCGGGCGCTTGGTATCGAACTCCAGCTTGCGGCGCAGGCGGCTGACCTGCACGTCGATGCTGCGGTCGAACGCATCGTGGCTGTGGCCGCGCGCCAGGTTCAGCAATTGCTCACGGGTCAGCACGCGTTGCGGGTGCTCGGCAAACACCAACAGCAGGTCGAACTCGCCAGATGACAGCGGGATCATCACCTGGTCGGGCGAGCGCAATTCACGCCGGGTCAGGTCCAATTGCCAGCCGGCAAAACGGATCAGCGGCCGTGACACCTCGCCCATAGGTGGCCGGTTTTCACCGGCCCGGCGCAACACAGCGCGCACTCGCGCCAGCAGCTCGCGAGCGTCGAAGGGTTTGCTCAGGTAGTCGTCGGCGCCCATTTCCAGCCCCACCACACGGTCACTGAGCTCGCCCATGGCGGTCAGCATGATCACCGGTGTCGCGTACTGCTGGCGCAAACGCTGGCACAGCAGCAAGCCGTTATCCCCAGGCAGCATCAGGTCGAGGACGATCAAGTCGGCAGGCTCGCGCTCCATGGCCGCCCATAGGTCGGCGCCACTGGCCGCCGTCTCGACTGCGTAGCCGTGTTGCAGGAAAAATTTCTTCAGCAGCGCGAGGACTTCAAGGTCATCGTCCACGATCAAAAGGTTACTCACCGGCGGGCATCACTTGGCTGGGTCGAGGCGCCATCTAAAACCATTCGGCGCGGTTCGTCATATATTTCAACCGTGCAACAAAGCGTCAACCGCGCAATAAACCAGACATCTTTGCGCAAGCTCGGCCTGCCAGCATCGGCCTCCTTTTTGTGGAGACTGTGCCCATGCGCTCGCTGACCTACCCCCAGCATTTGGCCTGCCAGGCGGTGTTGTTGATGACCGTGTCTTACCTGACCGGCTGTGCCAGCCCGGCCAATGTGGCGCCCACCACCCGCTGCGCGCAGGTGGCCTACCCGGTGTATGACCCCGCCGAGCCGGTCAACCGTCGTGTGTTCGCGTTCAACCGTGCTGTGGATAACTACGCCTTGGCGCCTGTAGCGCGAGGTTACCGTTACCTGCCGGATTTTTTCCAACAGGGTGTGCATAACTTCGCAAGCAACTTCAACGAACCAAAGGTGTTTATCAACGATCTGTTGCAAGGCAATCCGCATCGCTCGGTTAATACCCTTGGCCGGTTCGCGGTGAACACCACGGTGGGTGTGGTGGGGTTGATCGATGTGTCGGACCACCTTGGTATCCCACGCCATACCGCCGATTTCGGCCAGACCTTCGGCGTATGGGGTGTAGGCAACGGGCCCATCGTCGAGTTGCCGTTGCTGGGCACCGGTAACAGCCGCGATGCCGCCGGCAAGGTCCTGAGTTTTCTGGTCTCACCGCTGGGCGACAGCGATACCCTGCAGACACTGGGCACGGTCAGCCTGGTGGGTGGCACGGTGGATACGCGGGCGTCACAGTTGCCGCTCACCGACAGCCTACAGAAGCTGCCGGATTACTACAGCGCGTTACGTAATGGGGTGGCGGAACACCGTGCGGCCTTCGTAGTGGAAGGCAAGGAAGGCGCAACTACGCCACGGGAGAACACCTGTGGGGCGGGCGCCGGGGGTGATTTTTAAAGCAGTTTGGCCCCGTTTGCGGCGGTGAAGTGGCCCCTAGCCTTGTCACGTTTTGACCCAAGACGTATATAGCTCGGTCGGCCGAGGCTTTGTAAGTTCAGTGCGCGTTTACAGCGCGATAACTCAACACCACTCTTAGCCTGACAGAGGACACCACCATGGATCTTTTTTTCAACATTGCCGCGACCAGCCTCAGCTTTACCCAGGTCGCCAACATCAAACCGATCACGCCTGCGCCAACGCCCGCTCCGGGATCGACCATAGACTTCAGCAGCGCAAGCGAACCGCAAAAGGACAGGCGCTCCGGCAACCTGGATAGCCTGGGCCAAGGCAATCTTCTCTAGGTAATAAAAAAGGAGGGCGACAACCCTCCACTTGCGCGCAGTCACTTAACAAAACACTGACATCCACTGGGTTAATCTACGTGCCTAACTTGCACAGAGTCGTCATCCCTATGCTTCAAGCAGGCACCCTGCCCGCCGTCCTTGCTGGGCCGCTGCTGCGGCGACTGGCGCCCCAGCGCCTGGTGTTGTGGCTGGTGGCAAGTCGTGAACTGTCGCCGACCCTGAGGCTGCACGTTGCCGAACACACCCAGGACATTCGCTTGGACCAAGGCCAGTGCCAAATCGTACCGGTGGGGCGCCATGCCTTTATTCACCTGATCGACGTGCAACTGGACGAGGCCCTGCCGTTGGACGTGGTTATCGGCTACGACCTGCTGATCGATAACATCGGCATCGCCGAGTGGGCGCCGCACTTGCTGTATGCCGAAGCGCAGCACCCCAATTTCGTACTGCACAGCCGCATCCACCAGTTGGTGCATGGCTCGTGCCGTAAACCACACCACCCAGCCGACGAAGGTTTGCTATGCGTCGACCGCGTGCTGGCCGAGGCACACACGCCGGCTCAACGCCCGGCCCTGCTGATGATGAGTGGCGACCAAATTTACGCCGACGATGTCGCCGGGCCGATGCTGCGCGCCATTCATGCATTGATTGCGCGCTTGGGCCTGTACGACGAATACCTGGAAGGCGCGGTGGTGGACGACAGCGCCAGCCTCTATGGGCATCGCGCCAGCTATTACCATCGGGCGGATCTACTCCCGGCGTTGGACAGCAACGAGACCCTGCGTGAACGGTTTTTTGGAGGGGTAAAAAAGCCGATTTTTACCAGCAGTACCGCCGACAATCACCTGGTGACCTTTGCCGAAGTGATTGCGATGTACTTGCTGGCCTGGTCGCCCACGCCCTGGCAGTTGATCACGCCACAAGCGCCGCAACTGAACGTCGAAGAACAGCGGCGGTATGCCCGCGAGCAGGTGCACATCGATCAATTCCGTGACGGCCTGCCGGGCGTCGCACGGGTGTTCGCCCACCTCTCGACGCTGATGATCTTCGATGATCACGACATCACCGATGACTGGAACCTCAGCGCTCAATGGGAAGAAACCGCCTACGGCCACCCGTTCTCCAAGCGCATCATCGGCAATGCTCTGCTCGCTTACCTGCTGTGCCAGGGTTGGGGCAACCAGCCGGATGTGTTTGGTGAACTGTTGAGCCAAACCCAGGCACTGACCACCCAAGCGCAAGACAACCACCTGGACGCCATTGCGCAAGATGACCTGCAGGCAGCGCTGCTGAAATTCCAACGCTGGCATTACGTACTGCCCACCACGCCCGCCCTGGTGGTGCTCGATACCCGCACCCGGCGCTGGCGCAGTGAATTTGTTCTCAAGCAACCGTCCGGCCTGCTGGACTGGGAGGCGTTGAGCGAGCTGCAACAGGAACTGCTGGACCACCCTTGCGCCATCATCGTTTCGCCCGCGCCGATCTTTGGCGTCAAGCTGATCGAGACCGTGCAGAAGATGTTCAGTTGGTGTGGCTACCCGCTGCTGGTGGACGCCGAAAACTGGATGGCCCATCGCGGCGCCGCCCAGGTGATCCTCAACATCTTCCGCCACTCGCGCACGCCGGGTAACTACGTGATCCTCTCGGGTGACGTGCATTACTCGTTCGTCTACGAAGTGCTGATCCGCCACCGCAATGCCGGCCCCAGGATCTGGCAGATCACCAGCAGCGGCATCAAGAACGAATTCCCCCCACGGCTGCTGGAATGGTTCGACCGCCTCAACCGCTGGCTCTACTCGCCCCGCTCCCCGCTCAACTGGTTCACTCGCCGGCGCACCATGCAGGTGGTGCCGCATATTCCGCAGCATGCGCAAGCGGGTGAGCGGCTGTGGAATTCGGCCGGGATCGGCCAGGTGTTTTTCAATGCGCAGGGCCAGCCTGAGGCGATTTACCAGCACAACGCGGATGGGAAGCCTCGGACGCAGATGGTGGCGCCGCAGTAAGTTTTCATACGCACCGAGCATTCCCACGCTCTGCGTGGGAATGCCGCACCGGGCGGTCCGCCTCCTGATGCAGGCGTAAATCTTAAGCCCGGAGCGAGGTGACGCAGAGCATCACAGGGTGCATTCTCACGCAGAGCGCGACGGCCTATTGCCACACGCCTAAAGCAGCACACCCGCCCTATTCAAACCGCGCAAGCCCCGATGTACAGTAGCGCCAGCCACGGAGTATCGGCGTCAACGAAGACTGGCCTCAGGAGCCAGCATACGCAGGGAAGCGCGAAGATGGACGATACATCCGGCAATAAATCGCTGCGCAATGACTTTTCCGAGCTCAACGCCGACATGTTGCATGCCGTCATGGAGCTGGTCAGTGACGGCATCTGGGACTGGAACGCCAATACTGGCTTCGTCTACCGCAACCCCGGCTGGTACGAAATGCTTGGCTACCCCCGCCACTCCCTGGAGAACAGCGTGTTCACCTGGGAGAACGTGATCCACGCCGAGGATTACTCCCGCGTCATGGCCCTGTTTGATGACTACATCAGCCAACGCGCGCCCCATTACCAAGCCGAATACCGCTGCCGCAAAAAAGACGGCACTTACCTGTGGATCGAAGACCGTGGCTACGTCATTGCTCGCAACCCCGACGGCTCAGTGGCGCGCATGATCGGCGCGCACCGCGATATCCATACGCGCAAAAACTCCATCGAACAGCTGCAACGGCGCAACCAATCCCTGGAAGCGCTGGTAGCCGAACGCACCCGCGAACTGTCGCGGGTCAATCAGCAATTGCAATTACAGCTGGACGAAAACCGCTCCCTGGCCGAACAGGACGCCCTGACACACATCGCCAACCGCTATCGCCTGGAAAAAGTACTGCTGGAGGAATGCGAGCGTGCCGAGCGTTTTCGTTTGCCGCTGGCACTGGTGGCCATGGACATCGATGATTTCAAGCCAATCAATGATCAACATGGCCACGGCGTAGGTGACAAGACCCTGATACAGGTGGTGCAAGGCTTGGAAGCCTGCGTGCGCTCCAGTGATTTACTGGCGCGCTGGGGCGGTGATGAATTTATGGTAATCCTGCCCAAAACTACCGTGGAGACCGCGAAACAACTGGCTGAAAGGATTCGACAAAAAATCACCGAGATACCCGTCGTCGGCGATTTCAAAGTGACCCTAAGCCTAGGCGTGGTGGAGCGTCGTGTGGGTGAAGCCCCAGCCGCCTTGATGGCGCGGGCCGATCAAGCGCTGTATCGGTCCAAGGCGGCGGGCAAGGATGTGGTGTCGGAGTAAATCCACTCCATGTGGGAGCTGTCGAGCGTTAGCGAGGCTGCGATGGGATCACCGCGCTGCATCTTCAAACCGCAGTGCCTGCATCGCTATAGCCCGACAGCTTGTCCATCAGCGCACCGGCGGCGCGTACTGAATGCCGCCATTGCTCCACAACGCATTGAGCCCGCGCTTGATCTTCAGCACGCTGCCCTGGCCGATATTGCGTTCGAACACTTCGTCGTAGTTGCCCACTTGCTTGACGATCTGCACCACCCAGTCCTTGCGCAGCTTCAGGTCCTTGCCGTAATCGCCGTCGGCACCGAGCAGCCGCGCAATATCGGGGTTCTGGGTGGACTTGGCCTGCTCTTCGACGTTCAGCGAGGTGATGCCCATTTCCTCGGCATTGAGCATCGCGAACAGGGTCCATTTGACGATGCTGAACCACTCGTCATCGCCCTTGCGCACTAACGGCCCCAGCGGTTCTTTGGAGATCACTTCTGGCAACACCACGAACTCGTCCGGGTGGGCCATTTTGATGCGTTGGGCGTACAAGCCCGACTGGTCGGTGGTAAGCACGTCACAACGGCCAGCTTCGAGGCCCTTGGCGCTTTCGTCGGCGGTGTCGAAGGTGATCGGCGTGTACTTCATGCCGTTGGTGCGAAAGTAATCCGAAACGTTGAGCTCAGTCGTGGTGCCGGCCTGGATGCAGACGGTCGCGCCGTCCAGCTGCTTGGCGCCGGTAACGCCCAGTTTGTTGTTCACCAAAAAGCCGATGCCGTCGTAGTAGGTCACGCCGGTGAACACCAGGCCCATGCCCGCATCGCGGGAACTGGTCCAGGTGGTGTTGCGCGAAATCAGGTCGATTTCACCCGATTGCAGCGCGGTGAAACGCTCCTTGGCGGTCAACTGGCTGAACTTCACTTTTGACGCGTCGCCGAATACCGCGGCGGCGACGGCGTGGCACACGTCTACGTCGATGCCGGTCATCTTGCCATTGGAGTCCGGCACGCCGAAGCCCGGCAAACCATCACTGACACCACACTGGATAAAGCCTTTTTTCTGGATCGCGTCCAGGGTCACGCCCGCGTGGGCACTGCCGGCCAGGGCCACGGCCGCAGCAGCGATGAGGGTTTTGAGGTTGTTCATGCGAGGCACTCCCTGTCGATCTTTATTATTCGGCGCCGCACAGCCCGCGCCGGTTTATAGTGTTGCCGCGCAGTATCGACGGCTTTACACACCTGCCACAAACGACCTTTAGGCAAAGGCTCCTTCCGATTTGGAATGAACTGCATGATCTCAAAACGCTTGACCCCTTCGATGACCGCCCTGCAATGCTTCGAAGCCGCCGCCCGTCACCTGAGTTTCACCCGCGCCGCCGAAGAACTGCACCTGACCCAGAGTGCGGTGAGCAAGCAAGTGGCACAGCTCGAAGAGATGCTGTGCCACAACCTGTTCGAACGGGTGCGCCAGCGTTTGTACCTGTCGCCGGCGGGCTCGCTGTACCTGGCCGAAGTGCACAAGATCCTCACCCAGGTGGACATCTCCAGCCGCTACATCCTCACCTACGGCGGCGAGACCGAAGTGCTGCGCATCGCCACCCAGCCGACGTTCGGCGACCGCTGGCTGGTGCCCAAGCTCAAGGATTTTGCGGCCAAACACCCGAATATCCACCTGGATGTGCGCAACGAACTAGAGCCCTTCGACGTGTTGCAGGCCAAGGCCGACATCGCGTTTTTCTTCGGCCAGGGCTCGTGGCCGGGGGCGACTTGCATCGAGCTGTTTCGCGAAGCCGTGGTGCCGGTCTGTGCGCCGGGCTTTGTCGCTGAAGGCAGCGATGCTTCGTCGCGCCACACCTTGCTGCAATGCACGTCCCGCCCGCAAGCCTGGCACGAGTGGTTCCTGGAACAAGGCCTGCATTCGCAGAACAGCTACCACGGGCCGCGTTTCGACACGTTCTACATGTGCATCCGCGCGGCGCAATCGGGCTACGGCGTGGCGTTGGTGCCGCAGTATCTGGTGGCTGACGAGTTGGCCAATGGCAGCCTGATGATTCCCTGGGATTACACAATGCCCAGCACCGGCGCGCACTTTATCGCGCATGCCGAACATGCGGGCGAGATCCCCAAAGTGAAGGCCTTCCTCAACTGGATGGTGGACTACCTCAAAGCACATCCCGACTTTTAATAATGACCCGGCGACTTTATTTCGTTTGCGGCCAGGCCGGGCGCGCGGCTTAGATAAAAAGACGCCCGCCATTGCCGAGTCCGAGATTCATGAGCCGCGAAACCATCAGCCAGTCGATTTCCATCGTTCACCCCATCAGCCTCAGCCACGGCAAGAACGCCGAGGTTTGGGACACCGCGGGCAAGCGCTACATCGATTTTGTCGGCGGCATCGGCGTGCTCAACCTCGGGCACTGCCACCCAGGCGTGGTCGCGGCGATTGTGCAGCAAGCAACTAAACTGACCCATTACGCGTTCAACGCCGTACCGCACGCGCCCTACATCGAACTGATGGGCCGTCTTACTGCGTTTATCCCAGTGGATTACCCGGTGAGCGGCATGCTCACCAACAGTGGCGCGGAAGCGGCGGAAAACGCCTTGAAGATCGTACGCGGCGCCACCGGCCGCACGGCGGTGATCGCCTTTGACGGCGCCTTTCACGGCCGTACCCTGGCCACGCTCAACCTCAATGGCAAGGTGGCGCCCTACAAACAAAAAGTCGGTGTACTGCCCGGGCCGGTGTATCACCTGCCCTACCCCAGCGCTGACAACGGCGTGACCTGCGCTGAGGCGCTGAAGGCCATGGACCGCCTGTTCAGCGTGGAAATCGACGTTGAGGATGTAGCCTGTTTCATCATCGAGCCGGTGCAAGGCGAAGGCGGTTTTCTGGCCTTGGACATCGAATTCGCCCACGCCCTGCGACGTTTCTGTGATGAGAAAAACATCCTGCTGATTGCCGACGAAATCCAGTCCGGCTTCGGGCGTACCGGCCAGCGCTTCGCCTTCTCGCGCCTGGGAATTGAACCGGACTTGATCCTGCTCGGCAAAAGCATCGCTGGTGGCGTGCCCTTGGGCGCGGTCGTCGGGCGTAAAGCCTTGCTCGACAACCTGCCCAAAGGCGGCCTGGGCGGCACCTACTCCGGCAACCCGATTGCTTGCGCGGCCGCATTGGCCACGCTGGAGGCAATGACGGATGAACACCTGCAAACCTGGGGTTCGCAACAGGAAGAAGCCATCGTCAGCCGTTATGAACAATGGCGTGCGCAAGGCGTGCCCTATCTGGGCCGCCTGACCGGCGTGGGCGCCATGCGCGGCATTGAGCTGGCCAACGCCGACGGCTCGCCGGCACCCAAGCAACTGAGCCAACTGCTGAGCCTGGCGCGGGACGCGGGTTTGCTGCTGATGCCCAGCGGCAAGTCGCGGCACATCATCCGCCTGCTGGCACCGCTGACCATTGAGCCTGCGGTGCTGGAGGAAGGCCTGGATATGCTCGAGGCCTGCCTCAGACAGCTGACTTAGTAGCGTGCATCAACCGGCTTACCGCCATTGGGCCAGTCTTTGACCTTGTCCGGGAAATCCGGGCGAGGTTGGCCAGAGAAATACGCCGCCACGTCCACCGCTTCCTGGTCCGACAAGCCGCCCTGCCCTAATGGAAATTTCTCGTGGAAGCCGATCGGCATGTTGCGTTTGACGAACGCCGCCGCCGTGTAGGGCCGCGCCATGCCCGCGCCAATATTGAACGACTGCTCGCCCCATAACGGCGGGTACACCAACTCGCCGTCGGCACGCGCCAGGCCTTGGCCGTTATCGCCGTGGCACACCGCGCATTGCTTGGCATACACCTGCTTGCCGTTCTCCAAGTCCGGTTTGATCGACGGGTCGACCTTGCCCACACCGCGCCCGGCCACTTTGTCTTCGGGGCGGGTGTTGTTTTTCATCCAGTCGAAGTACGCGACCATCGCCTGCATATCCGCCGATTGGGGCGGCAGCGGTTGGCCATTCATCGAGCGACGCAAGCACCCGTTGATGCGCTCCTCCAGCGTGACCACCTTGCCTGCACGCGGCGCATAGCTGGGGAAGAACGCCGACACGCCCACAAACGGCGAACCGTCCGCCACGGTGCCGGCGTTGAGATGGCAACTGGTGCAATTGAGCGAGTT
The DNA here is from genome assembly GCF_025642995.1 of Pseudomonas sp. YeP6b. Taxonomy (NCBI): domain Bacteria; kingdom Pseudomonadati; phylum Pseudomonadota; class Gammaproteobacteria; order Pseudomonadales; family Pseudomonadaceae; genus Pseudomonas; species Pseudomonas sp. YeP6b. The sequence continues at coordinate 5,757,419 of NZ_CP080090.1, forward strand.
GCCGACATTGTTGGGCAGCAGTTCCTTGGTTTGCAGGTGCAGGCGCATGCCGCGAACGACTTGGTCGGCATTCGGTGCGGCGAGCAAATTTGCCAGTCTTGGGGTATCGAAGGCCGACGAATCGGTGGTGGTGGGGTTAAGTTGGTCACGCAGTTTCTTGACCTGGGCGGCGCTGATCGGCGTGCCCTCGTTGCCCCAGCGAGTGCGCACGAAGCTTAGGATCTCGGCGATTTCCTGGTCGACCAACCGGCTGAAACCAGGCATGGTGTAGACCCGTGGGTGAGTGGCAGTTTGTGCGGTCTCCCAGCCGGTCAGGGTGATGTGCAGCAGCGAAGTCGGGTTGCTGGCGGCAATGCTCGGGTTGCCGGCCAGCGGTGGGAACAAGCCTTTTACGCCGCCGCCGTCGCCGCGGTGGCAGTCGCTGCAAAACTGCAGGTAACCCAGGCCGCCACGGCTGGTGAACAGGTCCGCCGGCGGCGCGGCAGGTGCGTGGGCGATTGATGGCATCGGCAGATCGTCTTTGCCCGGCGGCAGGGATTTGAGGTAGCTGGCGATGGCCGTGAGGTCGTAGTCACTGAAGTGTTGGGTACTGTGCTGGATCACATCGGCCATGTTACCGGCCACCGTGGCGAAGCGGTTCTGCCCGGTCTTGAGCAGTTGCACGGTGTCTTCCACCGTCCATAGGTTGCGCAAGCTCAGGGCGCGCCAGTGTTCGACGGTTTCGCCGGCCAGGTAATGCTGGCCGCTGCGGCCGTCATCGCTCATGGCTTTTTCCTGGAAGGCGATGCCCCGTGGCGTGTGGCAGGAGCCGCAGTGGCCCAGGCCCTGGACCAGATACGCGCCACGGTTGAGCACCTCGTTACGGCCTGGGTCCGGCTGGAACGGCTGCTTGTCGAGAAAGGCAAAATTCCACAGTGCCAAGCCCCAACGTTGATTGAACGGGAAGCACATGTCCGCCTCAAGGTTGGCCTGTTGCACAGGCTCTACGCCGTGCATCAGGTAGGCGTACAAGGCGCGCATGTCCTCCTCGCTCATCTTGGCGTAGGACGGATACGGCATCGCCGGGTAAAGATTCATGCCTGTGGGCGTCACACCTTCGCGCATCACCTTGTCGAACTGCTCGAAGGTATAGGCGCCGATACCGGTCTGGCGGTCCGGTGTAATGTTGCTCGAATAGATCGTGCCCATCGGCGTGCTCAGCTCCAGCCCACCGGCCATCACCTTGCCTTGCTTGGCGGTGTGGCAGGCGATGCAGTCGCCCAATTGCGCAACGTATTTGCCGTGTTCAACGTCGGTGGGGGCGGCGTGCAGGGGTAGCGCCAGACAGAGCGTCGCCCCCAGCAAGGCCTGGCGGGACAGGGAAAAGGCCATGGCATTAATCCTTTAATAACCTGGCCTGGAGTGGTCCCCTCGGCGCAGGTAGGTCATCGTTTTTATGGGTTCATCAGGCCTCTGAGTTCTAACGGATTTCGCGGCGCGGGGTGTTGATGTGGGTCAGGGACAAATCGATGGACAAAACCGTGAAGTCTCAACGACTATCCACCGCCTAACCACACTGCACGCAAGCACCCCATGCTCGATATCCTCCAAGGCACGCCCCTTTGGGTGTACGCCGTTTACCTGTGGGTGTGTTACTACGGCATCAAGGCCTGCCTGGGTGGGCGCGAGAATCGTCGTTCGTTGATGATTCTGCCGGTGGTGTTGGTGGTGTGGTCGTTGATCTCGCTGACGCCTTCGATACTGTCGAGCAGCGCCTGGGTTGGCGGTGCTTTGGTCGCCAGCCTGGTGGGCATGTTGCTGTTCAACGCCGAAGGCGCGCGGCTCGATGCCAATGGCGAAACCCTGGTGTTGCCGGGCACCTGGAAAACCTTGCTGATCTCGCAGCTGTTTTTCGCGGTGAAGTATTACTTCGGCTATCAGCAGGCGGTGCATCCGCTGCTGCTGAGCACGCCAGAGATGCTGGTGGCAGTGGGCGCCGTGTCGGGGTTTACCGTTGGTCTGTTCTGCGGGCGCGCCGTACGGCTGCAGCGGGCGCTGACGGCCTTGCGCCGCGATAAGGGCGTTGTGCTGCCTTGACCTGATCTCGCCAGCCACTGAAAATGCGCGACGCTTTTTTGTCCCGTTTACTGAAGTAGTGAAATTTCAATGTCCGATTCTTACACCGAACAATCAGCCCAAGAAGAATCCGTAACAGCCCTGCAATCCAAAGCTGAATACGAAAACGCCATCAATCTTTCACAGCATGTGCCTGCGGCCAAGATCATCAGCGAGATGGTGCTGGATGCTTTCCACACCTCCAAGGAAAGCGACCAGATCCGCGAGCTGCGTGTGGCCATCCGCCAGGCCCACGACGCCTTTGACGACGACACCGCCTACGACCTGATGGGCCAGCTCAAGCAACTCAAAGACGCCGAGGCTGCCGATAACATCGCCTTGGAAGACCTCAGCAGCAAATTCTCGATCAGCCGCATCCTGTCCAGCTTTAAGGACGACCCCCAGTTTCAGGAGCTGGTCTACGGCCTGGCCCTCAAGGTGCTGAACCAGTCGCACCAGGCCATCAGCAACCCAAGCGCCGGCAAGGGCAAGGCCTCACGGCCGAAGAAAGAAGCCGAAGTGTTTGTGATCAGCAAGGACGGCATCAGCGTCACCCTGCCGCTGCGCACGCCGCGCTCCAAGCTGAGCGTTGACCGCGAGGCGTTCGAGTTCCTGGGTTTCAGCTTTGTGGGTGAAGGCGATGAAGCCGAGCTGGAAGTCGAAAGCTTTGTGGATAACTTGGGGGCTGAGCAGCCGTTGAGCCGCAAGAGTGTGATCACTGCATTGCAGCAGCAGACGGCGTTTGATGGGTACAGCATCGCGCAGCAGTAATACCGATGAACTAAATGTGGGAGCTGGCTAGCCTGCGATGGCATCACCGCAGTGTGATTGACACACCGAGGTGCCTGTATCGCAGGCAAGCCAGCGCCCACAGTGGATTTGCGTCGACTCAAACGGCGGCCGCGAACACCTCACGAAAACGCTGCATCTCCTGCTTATTGCCCACCGTCACCCGCACCCAGTGCGGCCAGTCTTTCCACACTCGCCCGATCAATACACCCTGTGCGGCGAGCTTCTCGATCACCCGCTCCGCCGGTTGCTTCACATCGATCATGAAGCAGTTGCTCTGCGACAACGTGCAGGTAAACCCGCGGCCCTTAAGCCACGCTACCGTCTCATCGCGCACCTGGGCGTTGAGCGCCTTGCGCTGTGGCAGCAGCTTAATGTCTTCCAGGCTCGCCCGGGCGCCGAGCAAGGTCACGGCAGCCGGCACATTGTCGCCGCCAAACACCGCCAGCCGCTCCAGCAGCGCCGGGTGGCCGATCGCCAGGCCCAGGCGCGCGCCGGCCATGCCGTAGATTTTCGAGAAGGTGCGCAGCACCAGCAGGTCGTCGTGGTCCTTGACCCAACTGACGACGCTTGGGGTGTCGGAGAAGTCGATATAGGCCTCGTCCACCACCAGCACGCTGCCTTTGGGTTTGTTCGCCAGTGCCTGGCGGATCGCTTCGGTGGGCGTGATCGTGCCGGTCGGGTTGTTGGGGTTGCACAGGTACAGCATGCCCGCCTGGGGATCGGCGGCGAGCATGGCCGGCACGTCATGGGCGTGCTGGGCGTCGAGGCTCACTGCGTGAACCTGCGCCTTCCAGGACTCGGCGGCTTGGCGCGGCACTTCGTAGGACGGCGTGGCCATGACCAGGCTGCGGCGTGCGCTGGTAAACGCCAAGACGGCGTAGCGCAGCGCGACCATGGAGCCGGCAAACACTGCGACCTGTTCCTCGGCAAGCCCCTGTTGCTGGGCAAACAACCCAGCCAGCGCGTACATGTCGTTGTACGGATAACGCCCGGACGTTGCGATTGCACGCTGCATGGCTTCGCGGGCGGCGGTTGAGGGGCCGTAGGGGCTTTCGTTGTAGTTGAGCCGCACCGTGTCAGCCTTTGTCGGCGGCGGGCTGGCGACCGCCCAATCCAGGCGCGCCAGCACCGGCAGGGCCGCACCGAGGGCCAGAAGGGACCGACGACTTACGCTGATCATGGGACTACTCCTTGTAGACGGGTGATCGATTCGCACAGTGCGTACAAGGAAGTATGACGAGGAAGGTCTCGGCGGATTTAACCGAGCACCGGGGAATCAGCCCTCCAGGTAGTCAGCAATGGGATAGCGCGCGCACAAGGCTTCCACTTCGCTGCGCACCTGCTTACACACCGCAGGCTCCAGCTGGTAATCCTGCTCGCCCAGCGGCGTCACGCTGTCCAGCACCCGGCAAACCAGTTCGATGACTTGGCGGCAGCCTTCGCGGTCGAGCCTGCGTTGCGCCAGGGAACCGGTGCCGATACACACGCCGCTGGTGACCAATGACGAGCGCGTCTCGCCGGGTACGCGGTGCTTGTTCACCACAATGGCGCAACGCTCCAGCGCCGACTCGGCGATGGCACCGGTCATGGCGCCCTGCAACCGGATCAACACCGCATGGTTGTCACTGCGCCCGCCGACCACGGTGTAGCCGTGAGCCTGGAACGCGCCGACCACTTCATCGGCCAGCGTACGAACCCGCCCCATGCAGGCGTCGAATTCCGGCGATTTTGCGTAGCCCAAAGCGGCGGCTTTGGCCGCGATCAGGTTGACCGCCGGCGCGCCCTGCATGCGCGGGAACACGGCCTGATCAAGGACCCGGCTGAAGGTTGAGCGCAAGCCGGGCACCTTGGTGTTGGCGTCGCGGCCCGACAGGATGAGCCCGCCGCGAGGGCCACCGAGTTGTTTGTGCGTGCAGGTGACGGTGACGTGTGCGGCGTTGATCGGGCTCGGATGGCGGCCCGTCATCACCAGCCCGGCGATATGGGAAATATCCGCCAACAAGATCGCGCCCGCCTCGTCGGCAATCGCGCGAAAGCGCTCGAAATCCACCACCCGCGAGTAAGCCGACGCACCGCAAATAATGATGCGTGGGCGATGTGCGAGGGCCAGGCTACGCACCTGCTCGTAATCGATCAGGCCGTCTTCGGTGGTGCCATAGCGCATGGCCTTGTAATAGGCCCCGGTGAACACCGCCGGGCTGCCGAGGGTGAGGTCGCCGCCATGGTCATGGGCCATGCCGAGCAATGTATCGCCCGGCTCAAGCAACGCCGAGAGTACCTGGGCAATCGCGTTGGAGGCCGAGTGCGACTGCACGCCGGCGTAATGGGCGTCGAACAGTTCCCGCGCGCGGCGAATGGTCAGGGCTTCGACCAAGTCGACGTTCTCGCAGCCGGCCCGCTGGCGTTTGCCGGGCATGCCTTCGGCGCTCACGTTGACCAATGCCGAAGCGCAGGCCACCAAGGTTCGCGGTGTGACCGCGCAGGAAGATGAAACCAGAGAGAGGGTGCGATGCTGGCGCAAGACCTCAGCATCAAGGAGGCTCGCCAGCTCGAAATCTTCATTGTGCAGATCCGCCAGGCCGCGACGCAGCAGGTCGGCCTGATTTTTGAGGTGTGGGGTATTGACTGCCATCAGTGCGGGTCCCTTCCTTGGCGTGCGTGCCGGTTCGTCCTGAACCGAGGGATTTTATTAAACAGGAAATTAAACAGGAAATTAAACATTTTCCAAATTAAATGTGCTTTTTTGCCCGAGCCGGACACGACTGCAACGCACAAACACGGCATCCGGGACTTTATTGTTAGGGCTCACGCATGCAACACTCCCGCCGCCGCGACGCCGCAAGCGCCGCGCACAAGGACGGCTATGACTAAAAGGAAGTGGTGAGCACGTGATACACAGACGGGAAAAAACCGAGCACTTGAAGAGCAACATCAAGTACTTGATCAAAAGCCGAGGCGAGACGCAGCTGTCGTTATGCAGTGCCGCCGGGCTGACCAGGACCACCATCTACAACATCCTGGAAGGCAAGGTCGTCAACGTCCAGCAGTCCACCCTCCGCAAGATTTCGGATTTCTTCGGCGTCTCTTACGACGAAATTGAAACCATCGATTTTGAAGCCAAGGAAATCATCGAGAGCAGTGTTTCCCCGCAGGGCAACATGAACCCGGCGGCCGTGCCGATCCTCAAGGAGAGCCTGGTTATCCAGAACCTGGATAAGCGCATTGGCGAATTGGCGACGTTGTATCCGCTGACCTACTACTTCGGCACCTCGCATAACCTGATCGCGGTGCGACTGGAACATGCGATCCCCGGCCTCAATGAACCGGGCGATGTATTGATTGTGCAAAAAGGCTCGTCGAGCGACGGCAAAGAAAAGCTGGTGTACGACCGGGCCACCAAACGCATGCTGATTACCCTTGAAACCTGTGCTCACTCAGATCGCCTGTGCGTGGTCGGCGATATCATTGAGGAGCGCTTCAATGACAACGCATGAAGCAGGCATCGAAAACAGCAAATACAAGCTGCTGGGCTTTGAAAATGACAAGCGCCTGGCCGTGATCATGGTGATCGCCACGGGCAAGGTCATGAAGCTGAAACTGAGCGAAGTACTCAACAGCGAAATAATGGACGACCTAAACAAAATGGAAGTTAAGAACATGTACAAGAAGTTTTATTCACAAGGAGGGGCACTCACCGCCTACGACATAAACGACCGCAACGAAAATTCTTGGATGATTTACATCATCCTGAACTTGCTGTTGTTCACGTTTTACATCTTCACCAGTATTGCCGCGACCAAGCCTCTTTACCTGGAATCACTGGGCATCATCGTCACGCCGGGCACCTTTCTGTACCCGCTGACCTTCTTGATCGTGGACTTGCTCAACGAGCAATTCGGCCTGCGGCTGGCCAGACGGGCCATTCTGTTTGCGTTTGCCAGCAACGCGATGATCATCATCTTGCTCTATGGCTCGACCTTCCTGCCGGGGCTGCCGGGCTGGAAGCTGGATGGGCCGTATAACGATGTGATCATTCAAGTGTCCTCGGTACTGGTCGCCTCCTCCGTGTCGTTCCTGGTGTCGGAGAATATAAACTCGTACCTGCTGTGCAAGATCAAGGAGCTGACTAACTCCAAATACTTGTACCTGCGCATATTCCTCAGTACGTTCTTTGCGGTCATCATCGACAGCTTTCTGTTTTGCTTCATCGCCTTCTATGGCGCCATGCAAACCAGTGACATCCTGAGCATGATCTACGTGCAGATTGCGATCAAAGTCGGCTTTGCGTTCTTCAACATCTTGCCGGCCTATGGTGCGCGCGCGTTGTTCAAGCGCTGGATCACCGGCAGCGCTGCCTGATTCAAATACGCCGCCTCTTGTCAGAAAGAATGCGGCGTCTGGTCTTAGGGCTGCTGCGCAGCCCAACGCGCGGCAAGCCCTAATGCCGTTCAGTTAAGCGAACGCAATGCCCAAAGCAGCGAAGATAAAATGTGGGAGCGGGCTTGCCCGCGATGACGTCGGCCCAGCAAACATGGATGTTGACTGACCCACCGCTTTCGCGGGCAAATCGAATCGTCGCACCGCCGCTCCCACAGGGGATCTGCGCTTAACTGAACGGCATTACGGCAAGCCCGCTCGCCACAGAGGATTGCGGCGCCAATCGCTTAGTTCAGCTGCAACTTCTGCTTCAGGCTCTGCATGACATCCGCCTTGTTCTGCAGATACTCATTCAAACCGCGTGCACGCAAGTTGCACGCGTCGCAGTTACCGCAGCCACTGCCGATGATGCCGTTGTAGCAGGTCAGCGTCTGGTGACGAATGAGCTCAAGCTGGTTGTGGTAATCGGCCAGCGCCCACGTCTCGGCCTTGTTCAGCCACATCAACGGGGTTTCCAGGCGCAATGGGTATTCCATGCCCAGCTCGAGCGCCTTGTTCAAGGCTTTGACGAACTCGTCGCGGCAATCGGGGTAGCCCGAGAAGTCGGTTTCGCACACGCCGGTAATCACGCTTTCAGCTTTAACCTGGTAGGCGTAGATCGACGCCAATGTCAGGAACAGGATATTGCGGCCCGGCACAAAGGTGCTGGGCAGGCTGCCGCCTGAACTGTCCACGGTCGGTACGGGAATGTTGTCACGGGTCAGGCTGCTGATGGCCAGCTCGTTGAGCAAGGACACATCCATGACTTTGTGAACGGTGGCGCCCAGCTGCTTGGCGAGCTTCTGCGCGACTTCAATTTCCGCCACATGGCGCTGGCCATAATCGAAGGTGATGCAGTGCACTTCGTCATACAGCGGCAATGCCTGGATCAGACAGGTCGTCGAGTCCTGCCCACCACTGAACACGATCACAGCTTTTTTACTCATTACGTTGCTTCCTGCATTTGTAGAATGTGCGCATAGTTTAAAGGCCACTCAATAAAAAACCCCGCGCTTCTTTCGAAGGCGGGGTTTTTTAATACTCAACCACTCAGTGAGCGTAGGTCAGCAACAGCTCTTTCGGCACTTGGAAATCCAGGGACATCATCACGCTGAGCGCGGTGATGGTGAAGATCGAGAACACGAACAGCTTGCGCGCCCAGACGGTGTCATCCACCGCCTTGTAGCCGGTCCAGGCCATGTACAACCAGTACATGCCCATGGCCGCGGCGACGGCGAGGTAGCTCATGCCGGCGTAGCCACTGAAGGTCAACATCAAGGTCGCCACGAGGAAGGCCAGGATGTAGAGCAGGATGTGTTTCTTGGCCACCTGGATGCCACGCTTGACCGGCAGAACCGGAATTGACGCAGCCAGGTAGTCATTGAAGCGGAAGATCGCGATGGCATAGGAATGCGGCATCTGCCACAGGCTGAACATCACCAGTAGCACCAGCGCGGCCATGTCGAAGCTATTGGTCACAGCCACATAACCAATTACCGGCGGCATCGCGCCCGACAGACTGCCCACCAGCGTGCCGTGAACCGACTTGCGCTTGAGGTACATGCTGTAGAGGCCGACGTAGATGACAAAACCGATCACGGCAAACAGTGCCGCCAGCGGGTTGGCCACCGTGTACAACAACACCACGCCGGCAACACCCAGGACGGTCGCGAACAGCAGTGCCAGTTTCAGGGAGATAAGGCCCTGGACCAGCACGCGATTCTTGGTGCGTTCCATCTTGATGTCGATGTCGCGGTCGATGCAGTTGTTGAACACACAACCGGAAGCTACCACCAGGGAGGTGCCGATCATTGCAGCCAGGAAAATGGCCAGATCGACATGTCCCTTGGAGGCCAGGAAGAAACCGCCTGCCACAGAAAGCACGTTACCGAAAATGATCCCCGGTTTGGTGATTTGGATAAAGTGCTTAAGCGACATCGGGTCTTACCTCACTTCGCCATCATGAACGTATGGATGCTGAACATGATCCATATCGACAGGCCAACCAGCAGCAGGATTACTAAGCCTGCGAACACGAACGCAATCACGTTATCGCGCTGCTCTTTAGAACGATCCAGGTGCAGGAAGTACACCAGGTGAACCAGAACCTGAATCACCGCGAATACCAGAACGATCATCAACGTGATCGATTTCGGCAGGGTCGGGTACATCACCAGACCAAACGGGATGAGCGTCAGGATTACCGACAGGATGAAGCCGATGGCGTACGACTTAACACTGCCGTGGCTCGAATCATGGCTGTCATGGTCATGGGAGTGTGCATTAGCCATTACAGAGTCCCCATCAGGTAAACAACGGTGAAGACGCAGATCCAGACCACGTCCAGGAAGTGCCAGAACAGGCTCAGGCAAGTCAGGCGAGTCTTGTTGGTGTTGGTCAGGCCGTGCTTATTGACCTGATACATCATCACCGCCATCCACAGCAGGCCAGCCGTTACGTGCAGACCGTGGGTGCCGACCAGCGTGAAGAACGCCGACAGGAAACCGGAACGGTGCGGGCCGTAGCCTTCGGAGATCAGCAGGTGGAACTCGTTGATCTCCATGCCGATGAAGCCCAGGCCGAGCAGGAAGGTCAGGCCCAGCCAGGTCAGTACGCCTTTCTTGTTGCCCTTGAAGAAGGCCAACATGGCGAAACCGTAGGTGATCGAGCTGAACAACAGCAAGGCGGTTTCGCCGAGCACGTAAGGCAGTTCGAAGATGTCGTGGCCCGATGGGCCACCCGCTACGTTATTTACCAGTACCGCGTACACCGCAAAGATCGACGCAAACAAGATGCAGTCGGTCATCAGGTAGAGCCAGAAACCGAAGACGGTTGTTGGCCCCGAGTCGTGGTGATGGTCATCGTGCCCATGGTCATCGACATGGGCGTGTCCAGCATTGGTCACTAAGTTCGACATGGTTTAAGCCTGTTCCAACGAGGTTTCTACACGGTTGGCCGGGATCTTCTTCTCGGCTACCAGGCGAGCGTGTTGCTCGGCTTCGATGCGCTCGATCGTCTCGACCGGCACCATGTAGCCTTGATCATCACGGGCAGCGTGAATGATGAAGTAACCGATGGTGCCTACCAGGCCCACGATTGCCAGCCACCAGATGTGCCAGATCATCGCGAAACCGAATACGGTCAACAGCGCGCCCATCACCACGCCAGTGGCGGTGTTGTTCGGCATGTGGATCGGCTCGTAGTGCTTAGGTTGCTGGTACGCAGTACCGTCTTCCTTCGCTTCGGTGAACGCATCGATCGTGTTCGCAGTAGGGATCACAGCGAAGTTGTAGAACGGCGGTGGCGACGAGGTCGACCATTCCAGGGTGTGGCCATTCCATGGGTCGCCGGAGTCGCAAGCGTTCTGCTTACGGTCACGGACACTCACGTACAGCTGGATCAGCTGGCAGGCGATGCCCACAGCGATCATTACCGCACCGAACATGGCAACGTACAGGTACGGTACCCACTCAGGGTTGGTAGTGGCGTTCAGACGACGGGTCATGCCCATGAAGCCCAGTGCATAGAGCGGCATGAACGCGACGAAGAAGCCCGAGATCCAGAACCAGAATGCAGCCTTGCCCCAGCCTTCGTGCAGCTTGAAGCCGAACGCTTTCGGGAAGTAGAAGCTGAAACCAGCGATGTAACCGAATACAGCACCACCGATGATCACGTTGTGGAAGTGAGCGATCACGAACAGGCTGTTGTGCAGTACGAAGTCAGCACCCGGGATGGCCAGCAGTACGCCGGTCATGCCGCCGATAGCGAAGGTCACCATGAAGCCCAGGGTCCACAGAACCTGGCTGGTGATACGCAGACGGCCGTGGTAGATGGTGAATAGCCAGTTGAATAGCTTCACCCCCGTCGGGATGGAAATCAGCATCGTCGCCAGGCCGAAGAAAGCGTTGACGCTGGCCCCCGAGCCCATGGTGAAGAAGTGGTGCAACCACACCATGAAGCCCAGCACCGAGATCGCGCCGGAGGCGTAGACCATCGAGTGGTGACCGAACAGGCGCTTGCCGGTAAAGGTCGAGATCACTTCAGAGAAGATACCGAACGCTGGCAGGATCAGGATGTACACCTCAGGGTGACCCCATGCCCAGAACAGGTTCACGTACATCATTGGATTGCCACCAAGTTCATTGGTGAAAATGTGGAAATCCAGGTAACGGTCAAGCGACAGCAGCGCCATGGTAGCGGCCAGGATCGGGAACGAAGCCACGATCAGGACGTTGGCCCAGGTGCAGGTCCAGGTGAAGATCGGCATGTCCATCAGTTTCATGCCAGGGGCGCGCATTTTCAGGACGGTGGCCAGGAAGTTGACCCCCGTCAGTGTCGTCCCGAGTCCTGATAACTGTAGCGCCCAGATGTAGTAGTCCACACCCACGCCAGGGCTGTACTGAATGCCCGACAGCGGCGGATAAGCAACCCAACCGGTCTTGGCGAACTCGCCGACGCCCAGGGACAGGTTGATCAGCACCACGCCGGAAACCAGCAGCCAGAAGCTCAAGGAGTTCAGGAACGGGTAGGCAACGTCACGTGCACCGATCTGCAGCGGCAAGGCAAGGTTCATCAAGCCGGTGAAGAATGGCATCGCCATGAAGATGATCATGATCACACCGTGAGCGGTGAAGATCTGGTCATAGTGTTCAGGCGGCAGGTAGCCAGGCGAACCCTCGGTGGCCATGGCCAACTGGGTACGCATCATGATGGCGTCGGCAAAACCACGCAGCAGCATGATCATGGCAACGATGACGTACATGACACCGATTTTCTTGTGGTCGACAGACGTCAACCACTCGGTCCACAGGTAGGTCCACTTCTTGTAGTACGTGATTGCAGCAAACAGTGCCAGACCACCCAGCGCGATCATGGCGATGGTCACCATCACGATCGGCTCGTGGAACGGGACCGCATCCCAACTTAATTTACCAAACATCGTTTACTCCTCTGCCCCAGCAGTTGAATGCGAGCCCGTGTCAGAACCTTCAACCACGGCCACTTCTTTCTTCTCGTGCTTGACCGGCTTGCCTGGCTTCATACCTTCGTACTTGTCGACGATTTTCTGAAACAGGTTCGGCTCATACGTGGAGTACAGAGCGACTGGGTTGTTCTGGCTTGGTTTGGTCAGGGCGTCGTATTCAGCTTGATCAAGCTGTTTAGGTGCGGCCTTGACTGCGGCTACCCAGGCGTTGAAATCTTCCTGGCTAGTCGAGATCGCTTTGAATTTCATGCCGGTGAAGCCAGCACCGCTGTAGTTAGCGGAGATGCCTTCCATTTCAGCTTTCTCGTTCGCGATCAGGTGCAGGCGAGTCTGCATGCCTGCCATCGCGTAGATCTGGCCGCCCAGTGCAGGGATGAAGAACGAGTTCATCACAGCATCGGAGGTGATCCGGAAGTTAAGCGGGGTGTTCTCAGGGAACTGGATTTCGTTAACCGTGGCGATACCCAGGTCCGGGTAGATGAACAGCCACTTCCAGTCCAGCGCGACCACTTCGATGTTGATCGGCTTGACGTCGGATTCCAGCGGACGGTAAGGGTCCAGCTCGTGGGTCGACTTATAGGTGATGTAACCCAGGGCGATGATGATGAGGATCGGCACCAGCCAAACGGCGATTTCGATCTTGGTGGAGTGCGACCACTTCGGCGCGTAGGTAGCGCTGGTGTTCGACGCGCGGTATTTCCAGGCGAAGGCAAACGTCATGATGATCACGGGAACCACGACCAACAGCATCAGCAGGGTGGCGGTGATGATCAGGTTGCGTTGATCCAGACCGATCTGTCCTTTCGGGTCCATCAAGGTCCACTTGCAGCCTCCCAGCATTAACAGCATGCCAAGCAGCGGCAAAAAGCCTAGTAATCGGGGGTACCTGTTTTTACTCATCTCACGACCTCTAAAGCAGCTTGCGCAATGCAGTTGGGTTTTGATCGCCAACACTTCACCCTGCCAAGGGTTGGCATTTCTCTTCGATTGAATAAGAGCCTGCCCGGCACGCCATACATTGGCGTTTCACGGACCTGCGGTGAGTTCTTATTCGATTTCGTGGTTAAAGGCCTTGTTACAGACCAATTCCATTTGGTGCGGATAGTTGAAAGGCTTGCCGGAACCTGGGGTCGCATAGAGCCATCCATCTGCCCCTCGACCGCTCCAATGCTCAAAGATTGAACAGCACCAGACATTCAGTGCGGGCGATTGTAGTTAGCTGGCGATGTATAAACCATGTCTTATAAAGAAATAATTTTTATCGATTCCAGCAACAATCCTTCACCAATCTTGCAAAGGTTCGGGATCTTATCGTGTTCGATTCTCAACAAAAACCACAAAAATTGCCGTGTTATTGCGTAAAGCACCCCATCCCTTACACCTTGTAAGGGCATGCAAAACGTATCCAAGTCCCCATAAAACAAGGCATTGGGACATCACTGAATGGCTCAGACGCGGCGAGGTTCGTGGCATCGCTCAAACGATGAACTGACAGCACAATTTAGCCGCCTGGCGCAAATTTAAGGCGTTGCTCAGCACGTCAAAAACGTCCTGCGCCAGCCTCCGTGTGACAACATGTCGCACGCTGCGCGCACCGGATGTTGCCCCTCGTCACGGCCTCTTCACAAATACCTACAACCAAAAACGCCCCGACCTTCCTTCAAGGAAGATCGGGGCGTTTCGGTTAATCGCTTCAGGCCTGGCGTTGGCGGTTCCGGTAGATGCACAGCGGCACCAGGATCGCCGTCAGCACGAACGCCACCAACGCCCATTGCGCCAGGGACAAGCCCAAGATCGGCGGGTACGGCGTGCTGCAGAAGCCATCCACCTGGAAGCCCAGTGGGAACACCTTGGCCAGTGGCAGTTCATCCACGATCGGCTGCAACACATCGACGCCGCAGCTGACCTCAGGGAAGAACTGGGTGTACACGTGATGGCCGGCCGCAGCCACGCCACCGAGGGCGCTGAGGACCACCAGCCCTTCAAAGAAGGTGACCGCGCCTTTGCGGCGCATGGCCGCACCGATAAAGGCAAAGACCGCGATCAACAGCAAGGCGTAACGCTGCAGGATGCACAGCGGGCACGGCGCCTCGCCCAACACCACTTGCATGTACAGCGCACCGCCGATCAGCGCCAGGCAGATGATGCCCAGCAACACCAGAAAGCGCCGCTCCCTGCCTAAACGCAATTCGTCACTCATCCCCGTTTCCCTTTGCCAGATTATGGTTGTGCCTGATGGCCGCAAGTTTACACACAGGGGAGGGTTAAAACAGAGAGGGGTTAACGGCGGATTAATCGTCGGGAATGTTGTAGCTGTGCGGACGCCATCGCGGGCAAGCCCGGCTCCCACAGTGGATTGCATTTCCATGTGGGAGCCGGGCTTGCTCGCGATAGTGCCGACTCGGTGCGCCGGTTAAAACTTTATTCCAGGGCCCCAGCCGGGCCGAAGAATTCGTAGCGGGCTTGGTTATCGGGTACGCCCAGGGCTTTGAGGTGGCGCTTGACCGCCGCCATGAAGCCTTTAGGGCCGAGGAAGTAGGCATCCAGGTCACGTTGCTCAGGCAACCAGGCCGCCAGTTGCTCCTGGCTCAGCATCCCGACCTTGTCCGCCGCCGGGCTCACGCCGTCGTCTTCGGCGTAGCAGTAGAAGCGCTTGAGTTGCGGATGCTTGGCGGCCAGGGCGTCCACCCAATCGCGGAACGCGTGCACGCCGCCATTACGCGCGCAGTGGATAAAGTGCACCGGGCGCTCGGTGGCCAGGGCCGCTTCGAGCATCGGCAGCGTTGGCGTGATGCCCACCCCGCCGCTGATCAGCACCAGCGGTTTGTCGCTGGCCACCAAGGTGAACTCGCCCGATGGTGGGAACAGGTCGAGGGTCGCGCCGACGTGCATCCGATCATGCAGGTAGTTGGACACTCGCCCACCCGCTTCGCGCTTGACGCTGATGCGGTACAGGCCCGAGTCACTCAAGGCGGACAACGAGTAGTTGCGGCGCACTTCTTCGCCATCCAGCATCAGCTTCATGCCGATGTATTGGCCCGGCGCGGCCGCCAGGATTGGGCCGTTGTCCACCGGGGCAAAATAGAACGAGATGATCTCGTCGCTCTCCTCCACGCGTTTCACCAACAGGAACGGCCGCGCGCCGCGCCAGCCGCCTGGGGCCTGGGCTTTTTCGTCATAGATGGCGGCTTCGGCGCCGATCAGGATATCGGCCAACTGGCCGTAAGCGGCGCCCCAGGCGCTCAGCACCTCAGGCGTGGCAATCTCGCTGCCGAGTACTTCGCAAATGGCCCGCAGCAAGCAGGTACCCACGATCGGGTAGTGCTCCGGGAGGATCTGCAAAGACACGTGCTTGTTGATGATCTTAGCGACCAGATCGCCCAACTGGTCTAACTGGTCGATATGCCGCGCATACATCAGCACGCCATTGGCCAGGGCGCGGGGCTGGTCGCCATTGGCCTGATTGGCTGGGTTGAACAGCGGGCGAACGTCTGGGTACTCGCTGAGCATCATGCGGTAGAAATGGGTGATCAGCGCTTCGCCGCCGCTTTCCAGCAGGGGCACAGTGGATTTGATGATGGCACGGTCTTGGGCACTAAGCATGGCAGACTCCTGGGTCTTTTTACTGATTGCCCTTACCTAATCAGCATTCGTGCCAACTTATAAATCGTTATATTTCAATAACTTGAAGAATATGTAGTCAGTATGACTGCCTACACTTTATAGTCATAAGGACTACAAGGAGTCATTATGACTGCGCAATCACTGCTCACCACCCTGCTGCCCTTGGTCGCCGACCTGTCCCGCGAGCTGCCCGAAGGCGAGCGCTACCGGCGCCTGCTGCAAGCCATGCGCGCCCTGCTGCCATGCGACGCCGCCGCATTGTTGCGCCTGGACGCTGAATGGCTGGTGCCCTTGGCAGTCGATGGTTTGAGCCCGGATACGCTCGGCCGGCGTTTCAAAGTCAGCGAACACCCGCGTTTCGCCGTGTTGCTGAGCAGCCCCGGCCCGACGCGCTTTGACAGCGACAGCGAACTGCCCGACCCCTACGACGGTTTGGTCGATGGCCTGCATGGGCATCTGCAAGTTCACGACTGCATGGGCTGCCCGCTGTTTATCGACGACAAACCCTGGGGCCTGCTGACCCTTGATGCGCTGGACACCGAACGCTTCGAGCGCGTCGAACTGGACGCCCTTCAAGCCTTCGCCAGCCTGGCTGCGGCCACGGTCAATGTCGCCGAGCGTATTGAGCGCCTGGCGTTGCGCGCCGAAGATGAGCATCAGCGCGCCGAAATTTATCGCCAGGCCAGCGGCCAGCAGCACAAGGAAATGATCGGCCAGAGCAAGGCACACAAGCGCCTGGTCGAAGAAATCAACCTGGTGGGCGGCAGTGACCTGACCGTGCTGATCACCGGTGAAACCGGTGTCGGCAAAGAGCTGGTGGCCCAGGCCATCCACGCCGCGTCGCCGCGGGCAGACAAACCCTTGATCAGCCTCAACTGCGCCGCCCTCCCGGAAACCTTGGTGGAAAGCGAGCTGTTCGGCCACGTGCGCGGCGCCTTTACCGGCGCGCTGAATGAGCGTCGGGGCAAGTTCGAATTGGCCAATGGCGGCACTTTGTTTCTGGATGAAGTCGGTGAGTTGTCACTGACGGTGCAGGCCAAGCTGCTGCGCGTGCTGCAAAGCGGCCAGTTGCAGCGCCTGGGCTCGGACAAGGAGCATCAAGTGGACGTGCGCCTGATCGCCGCCACCAACCGCGACCTCGCCGAAGAGGTGCGCAACGGCCGCTACCGTGCCGACTTCTACCACCGCCTGAGCGTGTACCCGCTGCAAGTGCCGGCGCTGCGTGAACGCGGCCGTGATGTGCTGCTGCTGGCGGGCTTCTTCCTCGAGCAGAACCGTTCACGCATGGGCCTGGGCAGCCTGCGCCTGACCAGCGATGCTCAAACGGCGCTGCTGGCCTACAACTGGCCGGGCAATGTGCGCGAGCTGGAACATTTGATCGGACGCAGCGCACTCAAAGCCCTGGGAAACTGTCGCGAACGTCCGAAGATATTGAGCCTGAGTGCCCAGGACCTGGACCTGCCTGACGTCAGCGCACCGGCGGTGATCGAAGCACCGGCCGACGTGGCCCCCATCGTCACCGGCGACCTGCGCCAGGCCACCGAGCACTACCAACGCCAAGTCATCAGCGCCTGCCTGGAGCGCCACCAACACAACTGGGCCAGCGCCGCCCGCGAACTCGGCCTCGACCGCGCCAACCTCGGCCGCATGGCCAAACGCCTGGGCCTCAAATAACCAAAAGATCAGGAAGATACCTCGGTCAACTGTGGGAGCTGGCTTGCCTGCGATAGCGGTGGGTCAATACAGAATGAGCTGGCAGGTATACCGCCATAGCAGGCAAGCCAGCTCCCACATTTTTAAACCTGTTTCGCTCTGAAAACCGGGTTCACAGGCCTAACCTTGCGAAACACCAACACATTCCCCAACATCACCAGCACCAACCCCGCCAACGCCGGCGCCGTCCACTGATACCCCTCGGCAAACGCCGACACATTCAGCGCCACCACAGGAAACAACACCGTGCAATAGGCCGCCCGCTCCGGCCCCATACGCCCCACCAGCGTCAGGTACGCGGTAAACCCAATCACCGACCCCGGGATCACCAAGTACCACAACGCGCCGATGTACCGCGCGCTCCAGTCCATCTCAAACGCAATCCCACGCACCGCGCAGTAAATCGCCAGCATCGCCGAACCATACGCCATGCCCCAGGCGTTGGTGGTCAACGGCCTGAGCCCGGCCTTCTGCTGCAAGCTGGAGAGCATATTGCCCGCCGAAAAACACATCGTCCCCAACAACGCCAAGCCCAAGCCAAGCAACGTCTGCGGGCTGGCGGTGTGCCCGACCAGTTCCGGCCAGAACAACAAGCCCAACCCCAGCAACCCCAGCGCGCCACCCATCAACACGTTGCGCGCGACCCGCTGGCCGAAAAACACCCGCGCATTGAGCGCGTTCCACAGCGTCGCCGTGGAAAACACCACCGCCACCAAGCCACTGGGGATCCACTGGCTGGCCGTCAGAAAGCACATGAAGTTGACGCAAAACAGGCACACGCCCTGAGCCAGGCAGATCAAATGCCCGCGCCGGTTCATCACCTGCAACTTGCGGCTGAGCAGCAACAGCGCAAACAGCACCAGTGCCGCCAAGCCGAAGCGATAGACGATCGACACGGGAATCGCCACGACGCCCAATTGCCATTTAAGCGCGATCCAGGTGGTGCCCCAGATCAGCACAGTGAGTAAATACAGGGAAAGGTTCATGGTGGGCTCCGGTGATTGAGCCACAGTGTCACCCGCACAGCCGGGCGCGCTCTTGCATATTCTTGCGCTTTTGTCGGGTGCCGGGATCACAGCAACGGCGACGCGGAGTAGGATGCAAGGCGTCGGAGAGAACAACCATGCCAGAGCTGGAATCCCTGCAAGTCTTTCAAGCCCTTAACCGCTCGCCCAACGCGCGCCTGGAAGCCTGCGCCGAGCTCGGTGACGGCTTGTCTGCGGCCTTGTGGAGCAACCATCACGATTCCCAGGACTATCAGGCGCCCACCCACCACACCTTGTCCTGCTACATCGGCGGCGGCACCGGCACCTTTCGCCGCGACCAGCCGGGCACCAAGGGTGGCCCCGACAAGCTGTGCATCTTGCCGGCCGAGCACCAGTCAGCGTGGGTGATCAACGGTGAAATCCGACTGGCCCACGTGTATTTCAGCCCGGAGCAATTCGCCCTCGGCTGCGTCACCCTGCTCGACCACGAACCGCGCGAACTGCAATTGCGCGAAAGCACCTTTCTAGAGGATGCGAGCCAGGCCCGGCGCTTTCACCAGTTGATCGCCCTCAACTGGCACGAGCCCGCCGAGCGCCTGCTGACCAGCAGCCTGGCCCACGAAATGCTCAGCCACACCTTGCTCAGCCAAGTCGGCGCGCGCGATGGGCTGCGCTTGAAAGGCGGGTTGGCCGCGCATCAGCGGCGGCTGTTGGTGGACTACATCGACCATCACCTGGAAGACCCGATCAGCCTCGGGCAACTGGCCGGCCTGTGCGCGCTGTCCGAATACCATTTTGCGCGGATGTTCCGCCAAAGCTTCGGCCTGCCGCCCCATCAATTCCTGCTGGCGCGACGCCTGACGCGCGCGCAAAGCCTGCTACGCAGCGGCGCCCTGCCCCTGGCCGACATCGCCTGGATGTGCGGTTTCTCCAGCGCCAGCCACTTCAGCCAACGCTTTCGCCAAGCCCTGGGCGCAACCCCCGGCGAATACCGCCAAGCGTTCTGCGCCAGAACACACACTCTGTAACCGCCGAGCTCTTCCTGTGGCGTGTACCTGCGCTACCCCATCAATCCCAATGTCTTGGCTTTCGCCACCGCCTGCGTACGCCGCTCCACCCCGAGCTTGCTATGGATACGCCGCGCGTGGGTCTTGACGGTATGCAGCGAGATAAACAGCCGATCGGCGATTTCCAAGTTGGAGTTGCCAAGGGCGATCAACTGCAACACCTCCAACTCGCGCAGGCTCAGGGGATTTTCCGCCACGCCGCTGGGCGACGCCTGCGTCTCCAGGCCCAGCTCACTCAATAGCCCCGGCGAGCGCAACCGAAGCTCACGAATCGCCTGCTGCACCTGGCAACGCGCGGCCAACGCCAAGCCGGCTTGCAGCGCACGACGGGCCAATGCCGAGTCGCCGAGTTGCCAAGCCACCTCGCCGAGCACCAGCTGCAACTCGGTTTCCAGGCAAAGCATGCCGCGTTGCCGGGTGGTTTCAAGCAAGGCCGTCAGCCGCGCGATGGGTTGATCGGCACAACCCAGCTTCACCTCGGCCAACACCAGCAAATATTCCAGGCGCGGGATCAGCTCCAGCGTGGCCGGCGGCGCCTGCTTGGCACACGGCCCACGAAAATGGCGCAGCACCCGGCGCATCGCTTCCAGCGTCAAGTCGGCGCGACCTTGTTGCAACCAGAAGTGCCCACTGACCAGCAGCAACACCGCGCGGTACACCGTGTCCGGCACGTGGCGTTGCTGCATCAGGCGCTCAGCTTCGCGCAATTGAATAAAGGCCTGGGCGTAATCGCCACGGTTCGCCGCCAACAGCGCCAGGCCGAGAAAGCCGTACAGCACGCGCTTGTCCTGACTGTGCAGGCACATCGTCAATCCGCCCTCGAAACACTCGGCCGCCAGCGCATCCTGACCTTGGCGCAGCGCCAAATGCCCGCGCCGCAACGCGATGCGCCCCACCAATGGCCCAGCCTTGAGCCGCTGCCCCACCAGCATCGCCTGCACCGTTTCCAGCAGGCTTTGCGCCCGATACGGCGCGCCGCGTTGCTCCAGCAGTTGGGCGTGATCCAGCTCCAGCAAAGCCTCCAACACCAACGAACCATGGGCGCGGGCCAGGCACAGGGCTTCGCGGTTCAGCGCTTGGCCAACGTCCAGTTCACCGCGCAACAAGGCTTGTTGGGTCAGGCCCGAGAGGCACATCAGGCGCGACGTCCAGGCGCTGTCGGGCAAGGCTTGCAACGCCTCCAGGAAATGCGCGCGGGACCGCTCGGCATCACCGCTCAAATGCAACAGCCAGCCCCATTGCGCCTGCCAGCGCGCCAACAGATAACGCTGTTGCGCCGCCGTCGGCTGCGGCGCAAACCGGGCAAGCTGATCGATACACACCGCGGCTTGATCGAAGCGCCCGGCAAACAGCAATGCCGCTGTGACCAAACCGACCAGTTGCGCCGAGCCGAGCATCAATTCATCGCCATGCTGCTCGTGCAGACGCAACAACAGTACGGCGTTCTGCTGACGGAACAGGTCCTCAAAACTGAAGTGCTGCAACAGGCTCACCGCCACTTCGTAGGCTTCGGCCAGCAGCGCCTGCTCGAAGGCAGCCTGCCAGTCCTGCTCGGTGGTGAACCATTGGCAGGCGCGCCGATGCCAAGAACGCTTGGCCGGCCAGGGCTCATCACGGATTAACTGAGCCAGGGGCGGGAACACCTGCAGCCAATCGGTGGCGTCCTCCCACGGTTGGATAAACGCACCGAGCGCCTGCAAATCGCGCAGGTACTGATCGCCGTCGCCAGAGCCAAACAGGTGCTCACACACGCTCGAATTGAAACGCGGCAAATGCGCCAACACGCGCCAGGCCTCGGCCAGTTCGGCGGGCAAGCTGCTGAATAGTTCGTGCTGCAGGTAGTCAAGCAGGGTCTTGTCCGGGTGACCGTCACCGAGCAAGGCGATACGCACACCCGCGCACCAGCCGCCGCTGAACTGCATCACGTTGTCGACGCTTTGCCCTGGGCCGAGCAGCTGCTGGATTTCCGCAGGGCTGAACATCAACTCACTGCACTCCAACAACTCATCATCGAGCAGCAGGCGTGGCCAGTTGCACAGTGGGCGCCGTCGCGCGCCCAGCCACCAGGTCAGTGCCGGGCTGGCGGCGGTGAGCAAGCGGTCGAGCAAAGCGTCCAGCTCGGGGGCGGGCTGGCGACAGAAATCATCAAGGAATATCCACGCGGTGTTTTGCCAGCGGCTGAGGTCGAGCAGCAAACTGGCTTCATCGATAAACGACAAACCAAGGTTTTGTGCCAGCCGTGCACAGAAAGCCTCGGCGCTGAGCACGGCGCCATTGAGCGCCAGCCAATACACCTGACACCCCACCGGCGCCTGCAACGCGCACTCGGCGAGCAACGTACTCTTGCCACTGCCGCCCGGCGCGCAGAGCAGTTTCACCCTGACCTGCGCTGCGAGCAAAGGCTCGGCCAGACGCGGGCGCAACAGATGGTGGGCGGGCAGCCGTGGCATGAATCCAGGACGGTCCAGGCAGCGTGTCATGGCGGTCATTGCTGCATCCTGCTTTTTATTGTTATGCAACCTGGCGCCTACCCTAGTCCTGTGGTCGGCGGTTGTTGAAGAAGTATTCAGCGGGGTGATTAGTCGGCATAAAAAAGCCGGGATTCCACCCCACCATAAAGTGGAACCCGGTCAATGTGGGAGCTGGCTTGCCTGCTCCCACAGGTGGATTGCATTTCAATTGAAGATCAGCGCACGCCCGCAGACCTCAACGCCGCCGGTGTGTAGTCCGCCGCCTTAGCCGCAAAGCCGAACACAAAGCTGCTCTTCTCCTCGTTCTTCATCCCCAGCGCGATGTAGCGCCCGGCAATGATGTCGTACAGCGTTTCCACGGTATAAGCCGGCACCTGATGGTCGTAGTAAAACTGCGCGTGGCCTTCGGCGACACGCCACAGCTGACCACGGCCGTCATAGTGATCAACCAGCGCGACCTGCCAGCTGTCTTCGTCGATGTACATGTGGCGCTTGGCGTAGATGTGCCGCTCACTCGGCTTGACGGTGCCGACCACTTCCCACACCCGGTGCAACTCATAGCGGGTCAGGTCCTGGTTGATATGCCCGGCCTTGATGATGTCGTCGTACTTGAGGGTCGGCGAATCGAGCTTGTAGCTGTTGTAGGGGATGTACATCTCTTTTTTGCCGACCAGCTTCCAGTCGTAGCGGTCGGGGGCGCCAGAGAACATGTCGAAGTTGTCGGTGGTGCGCAGGCCGTCGGAGGCAGTGCCCGGGCCGTCATAGGACACTTGCGGCGCGCGGCGCACGCGGCGTTGGCCGGCGTTGTAGATCCAGGCCAGGCGGGGCTCCTTCACCTGGTCGAGGGTCTCGTGCACCAGCAGCACATTGCCCGCCAGACGTGCCGGCGCAGTGACCGATTGTTTGAAGAAACTCAGCACGTTGGCGGCCTTGGTCGGGTCGATATCCGGGATGGCCTGCGGCACCGCCACTTCTTCTTCGAAGCGGATCGGCGTGTAGCTGCCGTTCGTTTGCGGGGTGGCCTGGGTGATGATGCGCTTGAGGTTGCCGCCGTGGTAGCGGGTGATGTGGTTCCACAGCACCTCCACGCCATTCTTCGGAATCGGGAACGCGTAGTAGCGGTTGCCGGTGAAGTTTTCCAGGCCGTTGCCGTCGTTGATCGCGTGCACGTTGAGCGCGCTGCGCTTGATCGACTCGTAGATATCCGGCGGCAGGTTGACGGTGCGGTGGGTCGGGTACACCGGGATCTTGTAGGTCTCGGGGTAGCGTTTGAACATCGCCACCTGGCCGTCGGAGAGCTTGTCTTTGTACTTGTCGACGGTCGCAGCGGTGATCACGAACACGGGTTTTTCATTGGCAAACGGGTCGGCGAGGAAGCCCTTGCTGTCCACCGCACCGGCGTTTTTGGGGATGCCGCCGGTCCAGGCCGGAATCGAGCCGTCGGCGTTGCCGGCTTTTTCAGCGCCGACCGGCGTGAGGCTGGTACCGAGCTTGGCGGCTTCCTCGGGCGACACCGCCGCCATCACGTGGGCAGCCAGCAGACTCAAGGCCATCACTGCAAATATCTTACGCATAGGTTCTTGTCCTTCCTTAAACCAGATCAGAAGTTCACGCCGAAGCTGAGGGCGATAAAGTCGCGGTCGGTGAGGGTGTTGTAGTCGCCGCCGAAAAAGTCGGTGTAGCTCAGGCTGGCGGTGTAGGTGTTGCGGTAGTCCGCATCCACGCCGACGCTGATCGCCTTGGCGCCTTCGTTGAAGATCCCGTTGGGGCCATAGCCGCTGACGTCATGAGACCAGGACAGGTTGGGCTTGAGGTTCACCCCGGCAAACGCGTTGTTGTAGTCCAAGATGGCGCGGGCGCGATAACCCCAGGAGTTGGCGGTGACGAAACCGTCGGTATCGCCTTGGAAACCGTAGGCGCCGAACACCGAGTCGCGGCCGTAGCGCAGCTTGGTTTTGGCTTCCAGCCCGCCGACGTGCACATAGGCCGCCTCGCCCACCAGGGTCAGGCGTTCGGCGCCCAGCACCTGGTCGAAGAACTGGGTCATGGTGCTTTGGATCTGGGTGATTTCCTTGCGTCGATAACCGACGTTGTCCGAGCCGAACGAACTGCGGATCGGCGAGGCGGTATTGCCGGCAATCGGGTTGACCAAGGCCAGGGTCAGGTCAGTGGTGTTGAGTTGCACCGGTGCGTTCGGGCGGTAGCTGATCTCGCCGGTCCAGGCCGTGCCGGTGGGCAAGGTGGTGGAGAAGCTGGCGCCGTACAGGCGAATGTCTTCGGGGTAATCGAGGTAGTACTGGCCACGGCCGAGCATGGTGCTTTGCGCCAGGCCCGCGCCGCTGCCGGGCGCGATCGCATTGGCGGCGGCCGCAATACGCCCGATGGTCGCCAGGTTGGTGTTGGCGGTCAGCGTGCCCACGGTGGGTGTGCGGCTGTGGTAGTTCATGAAGTACAGGCCGTACTCGGTGTCATCGCCAAGCCAGCGCAAGGCCGCGCCGAACTGGCCGCCATCACGGGCTTCGCGGTCCTTGGCGCGCTGTACCACCACGCCTTCGCGCGTAACCTGAAAGCCCTGGCCGAACGCTGCGGCCACGGGCTGCAACGGCGCAATCGCCGGGCTGCCGACGGTGTAGTTGCTGTTGCAGCCGTGGGCCACTACGTCGTTGCCGAAAAAGGTGCCGCAGTTATCCACTACGGTGTTTTCCCAGTTCAGTTGGTAGAAACCTTCCACCGACAATTGGTTGGTCAGGCTCTGGGAGGCGAACAGCATGTTCACCGGAATCAGGCCTTCCTTGATCTCCGCGCCGGGCCGGCGGAAGGCCGACACGTCGATAGGGTTGATGCTGTTGATCGAGTTACCGATAAACGTACTCTCACCCCAGCTCACTACCTGCTTGCCGACGCGCACGTTACCGGGCAGGTCGCCGATGGAATAGTTGTGATAGACGAAGGCATCCAGCAACTCATAGCCGGAAGAGCGCGCGCCTTCGTCGCGGTGGTTGTTGCTGATCTGTTTGAACTCGCGGTCTTCGTCCTGCAGTTCGAAGTCGTACCAGTATTTGCCGCGCACAAACACGCCGCTGTCGCCGTACTTGAGCTCCAGGTCGTGAATGCCCTTGAAGATCTTGGAAAAGGTCTCGCCCTTCTTGAAGTTCAGTCGCCCGTCATCCCCGGTAGAAGCCTGCCCCGTGCCGCCATTGGGAACGCCCACCAGTTTTTTGTCGGCATCGCGCATGCCCCAGCTGGCGCCGACCGACAGCGAAGAATCGAATTGCCCTTCGATCTCGCCAATGTTGAACGAAACCGCCTGTGCCTGGGCGCAGCAGCCCATTGCAACCGCCGCAGCGAGCGCCTGTGGCGTGAAGATGGCGCGCATTGTTGTTTTTGTCATGCGTCTTCCCCGGTGAGTGACAGAAGGCCCCACCCTACTGCTGCCCGTCAGGAGCGATAAGCGCACCAAAGGGGTATTCGTGTTGTCGCTCAAAAGGATTAACAAGCGCTCAGGCCGGGGTTTGGGCAGGGCCATGGATGCGGTAGATGACGCGCTATCAGAAAGATAAATAGGCCAAAGAGCGTTCCCACGCTCTGTGCGGGACAATCGTTACTGATTTGGTAACAGTCATTGTCCTGAATGGGGATTACTCATTTTGTTACATACGACTATTCTTAACGCACTTTCAGGGCAAATGGCCCGCTTGCTCAACAGTAAGAAAAGTCTGATTCCCATAGATTGGCCCGCTGTATCAATCTATTACCGCTGTTCACCGACGTTGATTTATCGCTCCTTGATCCAACGTCTTACTTCGGCCGCTGCCTTTGCAGCGGCCTTTTTTATGCCCGCAATAAAACGGGGCGCCCTCAGCGCCCCGGAGTATTCAATAGTGTTCAAGCAACGATCAGAGGCTGAACTTCTGCAAGTTGGCCATCATCTCCTTCAATGCTTCGATGTTGTCCTTGGGGTGAGCGGCGCCTTCAAAGTCGCAAATCTGCGCCCAATGCGCCGCCACATCGTGCGGTGAAAAACCCGCTTCAGGGTCAAAACCCACACCCAGGCTGCGCTCCCAGCGGGTCTTGCCGATCCAGCCGCCGCCCACTTCAAACAGCCCCGAGGTTTCCTGGCACGCCTCGCTGCCCAGGTACACCACCAACGGGCTGACCAGCTCCGGCTTGAGCCGCTCGAATACTTGCGGCGGGATCAGGCCTTCGGTCATGCGCGTACCACCGGTGGGGGCGATAGCGTTGACCAGAATGTTGTTCTTGCGCCCTTCCAGCGCCAGGGTGCGGGTCAGGCCATACAGGCCAAGCTTGGCCATGCCGTAGTTGGATTGGCCGAAGTTACCGTAGATGCCCGAGGTGGACGCGGTGAAGATAACGCGGCCATAACCTTGCTCACGCAAATGCGGCCACGCGGCGCGGGTGACTTTGTAGGCGCCTTCGACATGCACCCGATAAACCAAGTCCCAGTCGCTGTCGTCCATTTTGTGGAAGGTCTTGTCGCGCAGGATGCCGGCGTTGTTGACCACCACGTCGATGCGGCCGAAGACATCCAGCGCGTTCTGCACGATTTTGTCACCGTCAGTGACGGAGTCATGGTTGGCCTCGGCAATGCCACCGGCCTCGCGGATCTCGGCGACCACCCGGTCGGCGGCCGAGGCATTGGCGCCTTCACCCTGGGTCGAACCGCCGAGGTCGTTGACCAGCACTTTGGCCCCATGCTTGGCGAACAGCAGCGCATGCGCCCGGCCCAACCCGCCGCCGGCACCGGTGACGATCACGACCTTATCCTGGAACTGCACTGACTCACTCATACCGAACTCCGCTGGCGACAATGGGAATGGGTTGAGTGTCAGGCACACGGGCGCGGGTCACAATAAAGTCAGCCGAGGCTGAATGGTGCTCGATAAGGCAGCGGGATGATTGCTTGGGTCAAACTCTGGAAGACCACCCCGTTTTCTGTGGTCAGTGGGCTTGTTGTGGCGAGCGGGCTTGCCCCGCGCTGGGCTGCACAGCAGCCCCAATAAGGCCACCGCAGTGTGTCAGACATATCGCGGTCGCAGGTTTTAGGGCGGCTTCGCCACCCAACGCGGGGCAAGCCCGCTCGCCACAAACGACTTACGATGATGCTCAGGAGTACGCCACTCGCGGCACCGACTGACCAATGCGCTCGCGAAACGTCAGGTAATGCTTGAGCACCTGCAGCGGCGCTTCGATCTGCGGGTAGTGGCCGATATTCGCCAGCAGCACCGTGTCGGCGTGGGGCACCAGTTGGTGATAGCGCTCCACCATATGCGCCCCGGAGATCGGGTCGACTTCGCCGTCGATCACCCGTAACGGCACATCGCCGCGTTGCATCGCGTCCACCCAGCGTTCACGCAGGCGGCGGCGCTGGGGAATGTAGGCAATCAGTTTGTGCAGGATGCGCGGGCCGTCATTGCCATTGATCAGGCTCCAGAAGTCATCCAGCGCGCTTTCACTGGGCCGAGTACTTGGGCCGAAAATCTGGCTGAAGCTGTTCGACAGGGCATTACGCCCAAAGGCGCGGCCGATCATCCAGCCAAGCGGGCTGAGCAAGAGTTTTTGCACCAGCGTCGGGCGATGGGTTTCCGGGAACAGCCCACCGTTGAGGAACACACAGCTGGCCATTTGAAAGCGACCTTCGTAATGGCGCGCGAGTAATTCCTGGGCGACGCTGTCGCCGTAGTCATGGGCCAACACGTGCACCGGCTGCTCCACGCGCAGGTAGTCGAGCAGCGCCTGTTGCAGGTCAGCCTGCTCCAACAGGCAGTAGTCGTGGTCCAACGGCTTGGCCGAGTCGCCGAACCCGAGCATGTCGCAAGCAATCACCAGGTTGCGCTGGGCCAGGGGCTGCCACAGGTAGTGCCAGTCCCAGCTGGCAGTGGGGAAGCCGTGAATCAACAGCAGCGGCTCGCCCTGCCCGGCCACCCAGAAACGCACGGTGCGGCCACGAAAGACGAACGCCTGGCCACGCTTGCGCCAAGCACTGAGCGGGATTTCTGCGAGTGGCATCAGCTTTTATACCCAGGATCTTGCAGGTCCAATTTACGCAGCAGCGCCGGCCAGGCCAGCGCGCCTCCCATACCTTGGGCGCTCTTTGTGACAACTGCCACCATCGCCTTAGCCCCCGCCAGAATCTGCGGCTCGATGGCAATCAGTTCGGCGCCGCCGTTTTGCGCCAGCACCTGGATTTCGCAGGCACGCTCAAAGGTGAACATCATCAGGAAGGTGTCGGCGATGCTGCCGGCGCAGGTCAGCAGGCCATGGTTGTGCAGCATCAGGAAGTTGTTGTCGCCCAGGTCTGCCTGCAAGCGCGCCTTCTCTTCAGGGTTCAGCGCCACGCCTTCGTAGGCGTGATACGCCAGGCTGGACAAAACAAAGGTGGATTGCTGGCTGATGGGCAGCACGCCCTGCTTTTGCGCAGACACCGCAACACCGGCCGCGGTGTGGGTGTGCAGCACACAGACCACGTCATGGCGCACGTCGTGGATGGCGCTGTGGATGGTGAAGCCGGCGGGGTTGATCTCGTAGGGGCTGTCCATCAATTTGTTGCCGGCCTGGTCGACCTTGACCAAGCTCGACGCCGTGATCTCGTGGAACATCAGCCCGTAAGGGTTGATCAGGAAATCATCGGTGCCCGGCACCTTGGCGGAAATATGCGTGAAGATCAGGTCATCCCAGCCATGCAGCGCCACCAGGCGATAGCAGGCCGCCAGGTCGACGCGCGCTTGCCATTCGGCTGCGCTGACCTGCTCTTTGACATTCTGCAGCGATAGAACGGGGGCTGGGCTCACGGCAATGACCTCCTTGGTGCACTTTCTTATTGTTTTTTTGGGTGAGGGGCCAGTCTAGTCAGACCGCGTGGCGCAAGGAGTTGCCTTCGCAGCCAGCTTGATGACCGAGCGAGTCATCCAAGAGAATAGTCCACGTGGCGTCAGAGAAGCGCCGCCAATAAAGGCACGGCGAACAGGTTGAGCAGCCCCGTCAACACCATCACCAAGCCTGCGACCGAGCCTTCTTCGCCGCCCACTTCATGCGCCCGGCTGACACCCGCACCGTGGGCGCCCACGCCAAACAGTGCACCGCGCGCCAACGGTGTACGCAGCGGCAACCATTTGAGCAGCACGCCACCGAGCATGGCGCCGAACACGCCGGTGAACATCACGAACACGGCGGTGAGTTCCGGTACGCCGCCGAGGTCGGAGGACACCGGCATGGCAAACGGCGTGGTGATTGAGCGCGGTAGCAGAGACATGGTCACCGAGGTGTTCAAGGCCAGCGCCTTGGCCAGCCCGAACGAGGTGCCGATGGAGGCCGCGCTGCCCGCGACCATGCCCAGCAGCAACGCCGACCAGTGCCGCGCCAGCAAGCGGCGTTGTTGCCAGATCGGCACGGCAAACGCCACAGTGACCGGGCCCAGCACCAGCATCAGCCAGTGCGTGTCAGTGGCGTATTCGGCATAGGCGGTCTTCATCGGCACGGCCACCGCCAACAGCAGCGCCGGCACCAGGATCAATGGCGACAGCAGGTAGCGCCCGGTGCGGGCGTAGATCCAGCGGCTGAAGAGGTAAGCGGCCAGGGTCAGGGCGAGCCAGAACACCGGCATCAGTTCAAGCTTCACGGCGCATGCTCCAGCGGCAAACTATTTCCACGGTGAAGGCCGTGACCAGCATCACCGACAGCGTGCTGAAGCCGATCACCAGCAGGATGCGCCAGCCGTCATTGCGCACCAAACCACCGTAGTCGAGCAGGCTCATCAGTGCCGGGATAAAGAACAGCAGCATCTCCGCCATCAGCACCCCGGCGCCCAATTGCAGGGCGGCCGGTTTGACCAGGCCAGTGGCGAAGGTCGCCAGCAACAGGCCCAACCCCACCACGCCACCCGGTATCGGCCACGCCAACCACACGGCGAGCTGGGTGCCCAGAAAATAGATCGCCAGCAACACCACCAACTCAATCAACAGGCGCCCGAGATGTTTGAAGCTGAAACGTTTCATAAGCTTTAGGGCCTCACAGGCGCTCAGTTTAAAGACGCCCCACCCATCCCCACAGCGAATTGTTAGACTGACAGCTATTCCAAACTGGAATCAGACCGATGGAATTCAAACAGCTGCGCAGTTTTGTCGAAGTGATCCGCCGGGGCGGCTTTACCCAAGCGGGTAAAACCTTGCACATCAGCCAATCGGCGGTGAGCAAACAGGTGGCCCAGCTGGAGCAAAGCCTGGGCACACCGCTGCTGGAACGCACGGGCTCGCACATTCGCCTGACGGCCGCCGGTGAGGTGGTATTACAGCGCGCCGAGGCGATGTTGCGGTTGCAGACGGAATTGCTCAGCGAGCTCGATGATATGCAGCAACTGGCGCGCGGCGAATTGCGCCTGGGCTTGCCGCTATTGGCCGGCGACACACTGTTTGCCGGGCTGTTTGCCGAGTACCGCAGGCGTTATCCCAAGGTCACTATCCAACTGCTCGAAGGCGGCAGCCGCACCATCGAGCAGGCAATTCTCAGCGGTGAGCTGGACGTGGGTGGCACGCTGATGCCCAGCGACCCGGCCTTCGCCTGGCAGCCCTTCTGCGATGAACCGCTGGACGCGCTGCT
Source organism: Pseudomonas sp. YeP6b (assembly GCF_025642995.1). Classification (NCBI taxonomy): domain Bacteria; kingdom Pseudomonadati; phylum Pseudomonadota; class Gammaproteobacteria; order Pseudomonadales; family Pseudomonadaceae; genus Pseudomonas; species Pseudomonas sp. YeP6b. The sequence goes on from NZ_CP080090.1 coordinate 5,788,179, forward strand.
GCCGATGGACCACCCATTGGCCGAAAACGCCCACGTGCGCCTGGAAGAATTGGCGGGCACGCCGTTCCTGATGTACCAGCGCAGTTTTGTCCTCAACGATCGGCTGATGCAGGCCTGCCAGCAGTTGGGCTTCACGCCGAAGGAAGTGGGCCGCAGCGGCCAGGCGGACTTCCTGGTCGCACTGGTCGCGGCCGGCCAAGGCGTGGTGCTGTTGCCCAGCGTGGTCGCCCGTGGGCTGGTGCGACCGGGCGTGGTGCGCCTGACACTTAAGGCGCCCGACTACCTGCGCTGGAACATTGCCTTTATCTGGCGCGAGGGCGCCTACCTGTCCAGAGCCGCCCAGGCCTGGCTGGCATTGCTGCGCGAATTCCCGGTCAACCGCGCAGTGCAGTGACCAACTCGGCCAGCCACGGCTCGGCATCAGCTTCCGGGGTGACGCTTTCGCTGGCGTCCAGGCGCAGCATCGGCAGCACTTCGCGCACGCCCAACTCGCCGAACAGCTCGCACATTTGCTCGCCGCCGCCGCAGAACGTATCGCCGTAGCTGGCGTCGCCCAGGCCGATCACTGCGCCAGGCAGGCCGCGCCAGGCGGCGGGCAACTGGTCGCGAATGCTCGAATACAGCGGTTGCAGGTTGTCGGGCAGCTCGCCCATGCCGGTGGTCGAGGTCACCGCCAGAAAGGCCTCGGGGGCGAAGGCCTGCACGTCGGCCAAGGTGGCACGCGGGTTGTGCCAGGCTTCAAAACCGGCCGCGTTGAGGAGGCCGGCGGCGTGGCGGGCGACTTCTTCAGCGGTGCCGTAGACCGAGCCGGAAAGGATGGCGACTTTCATCAATCTGATCCTGTGGTTGAGCGAAAGCCTGGGATATTAACAGCTGACACAAATATTTCGGCGTAAGCGGCGCAACATTCAAGGTATGCCATAAACTCCAGCCTTCAAAAACAAGGCATGGACCGCTCAATGATTAACGCCAAGCTGATGCAGATGGTCATCAACGCTTCCAACGACGGCATCGTCGTCGCCGAACGCGAAGGCGAAGAGAAGCCACTGATCTACGTCAACCCTGCTTTTGAGCGAATGACTGGCTACACGCTGGACGAAATCCTGTATCAGGATTGCCGTTTCCTACAGGCCGGTGACCGCGACCAGCCAGCCCTGATGGCCATTCGCGACGCCCTCGACCACGACGACGCCTGCCGGGAAATCCTGCGCAACTACCGCAAGGACGGCACACCGTTCTGGAATGAGTTGTCGCTGTCGACGGTGTACAACGAGGCCGACAAGCAGACCTATTTCATTGGCGTGCAAAAAGACGTCACCACCCAGGTGAAAGCCCAGCAACGAGTGGCACAGTTGGAAGCGCAAGTCGCCGAACTCAAAGAGCGCTTGGCGGCACTTGAGGCGACGAGCGGAATTAACAAATTGTAGTAAATGCGGCCTTTAGAGTGATAATGGCTTTTTAATACCTCACCCTTTGAGCTACATCAATGCACCGCGACGCGCTATTGACGCAGGACGAACTGGATTTTATCCAGGGCATGCAGCACAACCCGCAGCTCAACCTGCGGGATGCGTGGTCGAGCCTGACCGTCAACGGCGGTGCGCAGATTCGCGACTTGCTCACGCGGTTGGCCGCTCACGACCACGTCACCATCCAGGCGCAGTTCGATAACCAGCAACTCACCTTTCCCCTGCACTTGGTGGAGGATGAGTTTCACGCGGTGCATTTGCGTTTGGGCGTGCCGAGTATTTTTGAAGATGGCCCGATGATTCGCCCGTGGCGCCTGGCGCTTGAAACGCCGGTGGCACTGGAGAACGTCAGGGGCAACCCCGCCGCCCTGTGGGTGCACGAGGTGTCATTCAAGGGGGTGCTGGTGGAGATTCGTGGCCGAGTCAAACCGCCGAAAACCTTTTCCCTGTGGTTCAGCCCGTCCGGCTACGAGCGGATCTCACTGCGCGGCACGCTGGAGCGGGAAACCGCTCGAGGCCTGTTTGCCTACCGCCTGAGCCAAAGCGATGCCGATGAAATCGAGCGCCTGCGCCAGTTCATCCTGCACCAGCACCGCCTGGTTCACCCGCACGTGCACGCCTGATATCAGGTATCCAACTGCCCACTGAGAAACTGCTGCAAGCGGCGCTGCATCAAGCGCCCTTCGTTGCCCAGGCAACCGATGGCGGACCCGGCCAACTCTTTTTCGGCCAGGTCCGATGCGGCACCGGCCAGCAGCAGCGGGCAATCCAGGGTCAGCGCCAAACGGGTCAGACGCCCGGCCAGGTCATGGTTGTGTGAGTGGTTGGAGAACAGGATGAGCGCCTGAGGACGCATCTTTTCACAGACCAGTGTCAACTCGTCCAAGGGTTGACCCATGCCCAGCACCTTCACAGGCCTGTCCTCGCAACTGAGCAACAACGCCGCCACCATCAATTCCACTTTACGGCATTCCCCGGGCATAGCCGTCAGCAATACCCGTGGCGCAGTTGAGGTGCCCGCACGTCGCAGGTGTTCGAAGGTTTGCATGCGCAGGAAGGTATCGTAAAAAATCCATTCACTGGCTTGGCCGAAGCGGCCCTGATGGCGCAGCAGGTCGCTCCAAAGGGGCATCAGGATGTCCTGGAACGCCACGCTGAGCGGGTAGCTCGCCAGAACCTGAGCGTACAGGCTATGCAGTTGACGATCGTCAAACCCACTGATGGCGTTTACCAACCGCGCCCGCCACTGTGGCCATTCACTGTCGCTGCCGGTGTCGCGTTCAGCACGAATCGCTTCAGCCTGCTGATCGTCGCGCGCAAGGATCTTGCCGACTTTGCTCACGGCCACGCCGCGCTCGATCCAATCGAGAATACGATGAATGGTCACAATATCGTCGCTGGAATAGAGGCGATGCCCACTTTCGGTGCGTGTGGGCTGGATCAGGCCATAACGCCGCTCCCAGGCACGCAGGGTGACCGGGTTGACACCTGTCAATCTCGACACTTCGCGGATCGGGAACAGCTCATCGGGGTCAGCGGGACGACCCTGGGCAATTTCGCGAGTATGAGTAGTAATTTCGGGCATCTGCGGTAGAAAACGTCCTTGTGAATTTGGATACCATTTAACGCTTTTAGACTTGTCCTTTTCAAGGCCCGCTCTGTCAGACCAATGTCACTGGTGTATTTTTGCAAAACAGGAATAATCCTTGCCTGTTTTTTCTACGTCGCTGCACCACCCCGCAGCCTCGTTCGTGCGCCACCTACCCGGTTCGGCGCACCCGTACATTTGGAGATACACAATGTCTACCTCTCCCGTCACCTTGATGGTTGCGCGCCGCGTGGCCAAAGGGCGCTACGAAGACTTGATGGCTTGGCTGCGCGAAGGCGAGCAATTGGCCACGGACTTCCCCGGTTACCTGGGTTCCGGCGTGCTCGCCCCGCCGCCCAATGACGATGAATTCCAGATCATCTTCCGTTTCGCCGACGAGAAGACCCTGCATGCCTGGGAGTTTTCCGCTTCGCGCAGTGCTTGGCTGAGCCGAGGCAGCGAGCTGTTTGCCGACCCGTCCGAGCATCGCGTCAGTGGCATCGACGGCTGGTTCGGCGCGGTAGGTGCACGGCCACCGCGCTGGAAACAGGCCGTGGCAATCTGGCTGGCGTTTTTCCCGGTGTCCCTGTTGTTCAACTTTGTCCTTGGCCCGCTGCTCAACGAACTGGACCTGGCCCCGCGCGTGCTGGTCAGCACCCTGGCGCTCACCCCATTGATGGTTTATTGGTTCATCCCGCTGTCGACCCACCTGCTGGCGAACTGGCTGCACCCTACACCGCCACCGCGCAAGGCTGCAGAAGCCGCCGCTTGAGTACAGGGGGCCGCTCGCTGGTATAGTTTCATCCTGCCAGCGACGTGAGCCTCCCATGACTGCAACGAACGCCCCGATCCTGATCACCGGTGCCGGCCAGCGTGTCGGCCTGCATTGTGCCGAGCGCCTGCTGGACGAGGGCCACCCGGTGATTTTCAGCTACCGCAGCGAACGCCCCGGTGTGCAGGCTTTGCGCGAGCGGGGCGCGGTCGGTGTGTTTGCCGACTTCTCCAGTGAGGCCGGGATTCTGGCCTTCATCTCAGCGCTGAAGACCCATACCGACAGCCTGCGCGCTATCATCCACAACGCTTCGGCGTGGGTCGCGGAAACGCCGGGCGACGAAAGCCGCGCATTTACCGACATGTTCAGCGTGCACATGCTTGCGCCGTACCTGATCAACCTGCATTGTTCACCTTTGCTGCAACGCTCAACACCTGCCGATATCGTGCATATCAGCGACGACGTGGTGCGCAAGGGCAGCCGCCAGCACATTGCCTATTGCGCCACCAAAGCCGGGCTCGACAGCCTCACGCTGTCGTTTGCCGCGCAGTTCGCGCCGCGGATCAAGGTCAACGGCATCGCGCCGGCGATGGTGATGTTCAACGACGGCGACGATGCGGCTTACCGCGCCAAGGTCCTGGCCAAGTCCGCATTGGGCATCGAGCCCGGGCCCGAGGTGATCTACCAGAGCGTGCGTTACCTGCTGGACAACCCTTATGTCACCGGTACCACCCTGACCGTCAACGGCGGGCGGCATATCAAGTAAGCCGTTTGTGAGGATGTTGTATGACCTTGTCCCTGCCCCAACACTACCGCGAGATTCTCAAAGGACTGGGTGAAGACCCGGAACGCGAAGGCTTGCTCGACACCCCCAAGCGCGCCGCCAAGGCCATGCAGTACCTGTGTCATGGCTACGAGCAGAACCTGGACGAAATCGTCAACGGCGCGCTGTTCGCCTCAGACAATGACGAGATGGTGATCCTCAAGGACATCGAGCTGTATTCGCTGTGCGAGCACCACCTTCTGCCCTTTATCGGCAAGGCCCATGTGGCCTATATTCCGACCGGCAAGGTGCTGGGCCTGTCAAAGCTGGCGCGCATTGTCGACATGTACGCCCGGCGCCTGCAGATCCAGGAAAACCTCACGCGGCAAATCGCCGACGCCATCCAGCAGGTCACCCAGGCCGCCGGCGTGGCGGTGGTGATCGAAGCCAAGCACATGTGCATGATGATGCGCGGCGTGGAAAAACAGAATTCAACCATGAACACCTCGGTGATGCTCGGCGCCTTCCGCGAGTCGAACACCACGCGTATGGAGTTCCTGCAACTGATTGGACGGAGCAAGTAGCAATGCCACAACTTCAACCAGGCATGGCGCGTATCCGGGTCAAGGACCTGTGCCTGCGCACCTTTATCGGCATCAACGAGGACGAGATCCTCAACAAGCAGGACGTGCTGATCAACCTGACGATCCTGTATGCCGCTCAGGAAGCCGTGCGCGACAACGATATCGACCACGCGCTGAACTACCGCACCATTACCAAGGCGATCATCGCCCACGTCGAAGGCAACCGCTTCGCCCTGCTCGAGCGCCTGACCCAGGAGCTGCTGGACCTGGTGATGAGCAACGAATCGGTGCTGTACGCCGAAGTCGAAGTGGACAAGCCCCACGCGTTGCGCTTTGCCGAGTCGGTTTCGATTACCCTGGCGGCCAGCCGCTAACCCCAGAATCTGCAGTGAGCCCTATGAACGATCAACAACGCCTCGAACTCGAAGCTGCCGCCTTCCGCCGGCTGGTGGCGCACCTGGACAGCCGCAAGGATGTGCAGAACATCGACCTGATGAACCTCTCGGGCTTTTGCCGCAACTGTTTGTCCAAGTGGTACAAAGCCGAGGCCGACGAGCGCCACATCGAGCTGAGCCTCGATGACGCGCGTGAAGTGGTGTACGGCATGCCGTACGCCGAGTGGAAAGCCCAGTACCAGAAAGAAGCCAGCGCCGACCAACAGGCGGCGTTTGCCAAAGGAAAAACCCATGACTGACTTGAACACCCTGCGCGCCAGCCTCAACAGCGGCGAACACGTCTTTGCCGACACCTTGGCGTTTGTTGCCGCCGGTTACGACTACCAGCCGCAAGCCTTCACCAATGGCAACGTGGAAAACGCCGCCGGGCAGAACGAGGGCTCGTGCAAGACACTGGGCCTGGCGCTGCTGGAAGGCTTGAGCGATCAGGAAGCGCTGCTGGCGTTTGGTGAGCATTATCGGTCGGTGGTGGCTACACCGCAGGGCAGTGATCACGGCAATATTCGCGCGTTGATTGCGCAAGGTTTGGCTGGGGTTCAGTTTACTCAGCAGCCTTTGACTCGCCGCTGATTCAAATTGAAAACCGGTCAAGGTGGGAGCTGGCTTGCCTGCGATAGCGGCGTGTCAGCTGCCACCGTCATCGCGGGCAAGCCCGACTCCCACAGTGATGGGGTTGACACTTCTGGGCTGCCGCGCTGATTAAATCGCAGACATAAAAAAACCGGCCTCTCAGCCGGTTTTTTTATTGCGACGGGTTTAGAACGAAGCGTCCTTCAAACCGTCGAGGTAACGCTCGGCATCCAGGGCCGCCATGCAGCCGGCGCCGGCCGAGGTGATCGCCTGGCGGTACACGTGGTCAGCCACGTCACCGGCGGCAAAGATGCCTTCGATGTTGGTCGCAGTGGCATTGCCTTCACGGCCGCCCTGCACCACCAGGTAGCCGTCTTTGGCTTCCAGCACGCCCGCGAACAGCGAGGTGTTCGGGGTGTGGCCGATGGCGATGAATACGCCGTCGACTTTCAGCTCGTCGAAGCTGCCGTCGTTGTTTTTCAGGCGGGCACCGGTCACGCCCATGTTGTCGCCCAGGACTTCGTCGAGGGTGGCGTTGAGCTTGAGGATGATTTTGCCTTCAGCAACACGGGCGTGCAGCTTGTCGATCAGGATCTTCTCGGCGCGGAAGGTCTCGCGGCGGTGAACCAAAGTCACGGTGCTGGCGATGTTGGCCAGGTACAGCGCCTCTTCCACCGCTGTGTTGCCGCCACCGACCACAGCCACCGGCTTGTTGCGGTAGAAGAAACCGTCGCAGGTCGCGCAGGCGGAAACGCCTTTGCCCATGAACGCTTCTTCCGACGGCAGGCCCAGGTAACGGGCGCTGGCGCCGGTGGCGATGATCAGCGCGTCACAGGTGTACACGCCGTTGTCGCCAGTCAGGCTGTAAGGCTTTTTCGAGAAGTCGACTTGGTTGATGTGGTCGAAAACGATCTCGGTTTCAAAGCGCTCGGCGTGTTCTTTCATACGCTCCATCAGCACTGGGCCGGTCAGGCCGTGCACGTCGCCCGGCCAGTTGTCGACTTCAGTGGTGGTGGTCAGTTGACCGCCCGCCTGCATGCCGGTGATCAGCAGCGGCTTGAGGTTGGCCCGGGCAGCGTAGACAGCAGCGCTGTAACCGGCAGGGCCGGAACCGAGAATAATCACTCGCGAATGACGGGTATCAGACATGACTCACTCCTATCGACCACCCGGAAAACACAGGGCGGCTGGAATAAAAAAGGACCGCGAAGCACTTGGGGAAGGCTTGAACTCGCAGATCCTAAAAATAATGGGTGCAGCGTATCGAGGGGGGCAAGATTAAGGAAATACGGAATAACAATCCAGCTCATAGGTGGTCTCTATGCAGTACACCCGATTAATCGACGCCATTGTTGCTTAGATGTTACCGCTGATGTCGCCGCTTTCGCCCAGGATGCAAAGGCGGTAAGGTCGGCGCGTTCGTCATCCTGCTCGGAGTTCTCCATGCCCGCCCCTGCTCTTTCCGGCCCGCAATACCTGCGTGAAGGTCTCAAACTGGTGTTGAGCCCAGGCCTGCGCCTGTTTGTGTTGCTGCCGTTGGCGATCAACTTGGTGCTGTTCGTCGGCTTAATCTATTTCGCCGGCCATCAGTTCAGCCTGTGGGTCGACACTTTGATGCCGACGCTGCCTGGCTGGTTGAGTTTCCTCAGTTACATCCTGTGGCCGCTGTTTGTGGTGCTGGTGGTGCTGATGGTGTTTTTCACCTTCACCATGCTGGCCAATATCATCGCTGCACCGTTTAACGGTTTTCTCGCAGAAAAGGTTGAAGTGGTGGTGCGTGGCACCGACGACTTCCCGCCGTTCAGCTGGGGAGAACTGATGGCGATGGTGCCGCGCACCCTGGCGCGGGAAATGCGCAAACTGGGCTACTTCCTGCCACGCGCCATCGGCCTGTTTATCCTGTCGTTCATTCCGGTGGTCAACCTGATCGCCGCGCCGCTGTGGCTGCTGTTCGGCGTGTGGATGATGGCGATCCAGTACATCGACTACCCGGCCGACAACCACAAACTGGGCTGGAACGAAATGCTCGCCTGGCTGCGCCAGAAGCGCTGGCAGAGCATGAGCTTTGGCGGCATCGTTTACCTGGTGCTGCTGGTGCCGGTGGTCAACCTGCTGATGATGCCGGCGGCGGTGGCCGGGGCCACGCTGTTCTGGGTGCGCGAGCAAGGTGCTGAGGCAATGGCCGCGCCCAAGGTGACCCAGTCATAAATCCATCACGCCAATGACACAATGACGACATGGCCCACGGTGACACTGTGGGTCATGACGACAGCTTCGCTTCACATCACTCTGATTACCGAAACCTTCCCACCAGAGATCAACGGGGTGGCCAATACCCTTGGCCGCCTGTGTGAAGGGTTGCGCGCGCGCGGCCATCAGGTCGAGCTGGTGCGCCCACGCCAGGGCAGCGATCAGAGCCGCCCCAGCGACGACGCACTGCTGCTGTGCCGTGGCTGGCCGCTGCCGGGCTACCCGGGCCTGCAATGGGGCCAGTCGTCGATGCACAAGTTGCTGCGACGCTGGACTCGCCAGCGCCCGGACGTGCTGTACATCGCCACCGAAGGGCCGTTGGGGCTGTCGGCGTTGCGCGCGGCACGGCGCCTGGGAATCAGCGTGGTGAGTGGTTTTCACACCAATTTTCAGCAGTATTCGAATCAATACGGCTTGAGCCTGCTCAGCCGCATGGTCACGCATTACCTGCGCTGGTTTCATAACCGTTCGACCTTGACTCTGGTGCCTAGCACCAGCCAGCGCCTGGAGCTTGAGCGTCGGAATTTCGAGCGCCTGGGGATGCTCTCACGCGGGGTCGACAGCCAGTTGTTCCACCCGGCCAAGCGCGATCACGCACTGCGTGAAAGCTGGGCGTTGAACAGTGAGCAAATCGCCGTGCTGCATGTAGGCCGATTGGCGCAAGAAAAGAACCTAGGGCTGCTCAAACGCTGCTTCGACGCCTTGCAAGACACCTATCCACTGCGCCAGATGAAACTGATCATCGTCGGCGATGGCCCGCAACGAGCGATGCTGGAAAAGGAACTGCCCGAGGCGATTTTCTGCGGCACTCTGCGCGGTGAAGAACTGGCCCGGCATTACGCTTCCGGTGACGTATTCCTGTTTCCCAGCCTGACCGAAACCTTCGGCAATGTGGTACTGGAAGCCATGGCTTCGGGCTTGGGGGTGGTGGCCTACGATCAGGCGGCCGCGACCCAGCATATTCGCCATGGCTACAACGGCGTGCTGGCGATGCCGGGGGATGAGGATGCGTTTTGCGATGCGGCCAATTGGCTGCTGGAGGATGCGGAGAGTCTGCGCCGCATGCGCTTGAATGCTCGCCAACACGCCAGCCGCCAGGGCTGGCCAGCAATTATCGAGCAGTTTGAAAACCAGTTACGCGGTGTGTGCGCAGAGCATTGTGTGATGCCAGCACAGCCTTACACGCCTTGAACGACAGCCGCTTAGTGGCGCCATAGCCATTATTCACTCAAGCATTACTTGATATTTAAATGAGGGAACGGCCAGCGGCGAATGCCCACTCACTGATACCTGCCGGCTCAGGCAGGCCCTTCAAATAAATGGAGATACAAAGATGGCTACTAATGGAGTGGGTGCACCCAATGGAACGGCGGAGTGGGCGCGTCAGCAACAATGGCTGGATCAATCTCGGGCAGAACCGCCAACCTACGACCAAGCCAAGCGAAAAGAAGGGCACAAGACCGACCACAGCCACGAGCTGAGGAAGACGCTGGAGTATTGAGTCACTGAAGCTATGCAACTCCCTGTGGCAATCACAGGGAGCTGAGCCCTTTACACCAGCGTCGTCAACGCCTCACGACTGAACGGCAAGATGTCGCCTTCACGACCTTCGCGCACCTTCAGCGCCCAATCCGGGTCCACCAGCAAGGCACGGCCCACGGCGACCAAGTCGAACTCGTCGTTGTTCAGGCGTTCCAGCAGTTTTTCCAGGCTGGCGGGTTGCGCGACCTTGTCGGTGTTGACCATAAACTGCAGGAGCTCCCCGTCCAAGCCGACGCTGCCGACAGTGATGGTCGGTTTGCCGGTGAGCTGACGGGTCCAGCCGGCCAGGTTGAGGTCGGAACCTTCGAATTCAGGCTCCCAGAAACGACGGGTGGAGCAGTGGAAAATATCCACACCGGCGTCAGACAGTGGCTGGAGAAACTCACCCAACGCCTCAGGGGTTTGCACCAGACGTGCGGTGTAGTCCTGCTGCTTCCACTGCGAGAAACGCAAGATGATCGGGAAGTCCGGGCCTACGGCGGCGCGGGTAGCCTGGATCAGCTCGATGGCAAAACGCGAGCGATTGGCCAGGCTGCCGCCGTATTCGTCGGTGCGCTGGTTGGTGCCTTCCCAGAAGAACTGGTCGACCAGGTAACCGTGGGCGCCGTGGATCTCTACGCCGTCCATGCCGATGCTTTGAGCGTCCTTGGCGGCTTGGGCGAAGGCGTTGATCACGTCCTTAATGTCTTGGGTGGTCATGCCGTGAACGACCACATTGCCATCCTTGAGTTTTTCCATCGGGCCGTAGGCTGGCACGCTGGCGTCAGGCTCAGTGCCGATACGGCGTACGCTGCCCACGTGCCACAGTTGCGGGACGATCTTGCCGCCTTCGGCGTGCACCGCGTCGACCACTTTCTTCCAGCCGGCCAGCGCGGCCTCACCGTAAAAATGCGGGACGTTCGGGTAACCGTTGGAGGCCTGATGGCCGACCACGGTGCCTTCGGTGATGATCAGGCCCACGCCGGCGGCAGCGCGGCGACGGTAGTACTCGATGACTTTGGAATTGGGAACGCCACCCGGGGAGAACGAACGGGTCATCGGCGCCATGACCACGCGAGTGGACAGTTGCAGTGCACCGAGCTGGAAGGGTTTGAACAAAGCTTGGACAGGCATGGGAGCACTCCACGGGAAGATGTATTTATGATGTGGATAATATGGGCCGTGCGATGTGCTGGATAGCACTATTGATTCGGGTGATTAAGGGGTAAAAGCGAGACGCAGAAGGTCCGCAGAGGCTTTCCCACGCAGAGCGTGGGAACGATCAGGCACGATTAGCTCAGGGCTTTTTCAATGGCCTGGACAATCGTCGGGTCATCCGGTGCTGTGCGCGGCGAGAAGCGCGCCAGTACTCGCCCGTCTTTGCCGAGCAGGAATTTCTCGAAGTTCCAGGTGATATCCCCAGGAAACTCAGCGCCCTCGCCCGCCAGCAGGCGATACAGCTGATGACGTTCCGGACCATTGACGTCGAGCTTGCTGCCCAACGGGAACGTCACGCCATAATTGAGGCTGCAAAATTCCCGGATCTCTTCCTCGGTGCCCGGCTCCTGGCCTGCAAACTGGTTGCACGGCAAGCCGAGTACGGTAAACCCCTGGCTCTTATACTGCTGATAGAGGTTTTCCAACGCCGCGTATTGCGGGGTCAAGCCACATTTGGAGGCCACATTGACCACCAGCACAACTTGCCCCTTGAAGGGCGCCAGCGGTAGCTCTTGACCGTCCAAAGCTTTGAGTTTCAGGTCGTGGAAAGCACTCATGACGAACTCCAGATATCCCATGTTCTTCGCGTTACAGCCGCTCGAGATTACAGACCGCGAGTCTGCAATCATAGTCGCCGATTACAAAACTCGCCTGCGAACTACTGAGCGGTCGGCCAAGGCAAAATCGGAATCGCTGTAACCGCGTTTTGCGGGCTGCCTTCGATCAAACGATCGCTGTAGACCAGGTAAACCAGGGTATTGCGCTTCTTGTCGAGGAAGCGAACCACCTGCATGGTCTTGAACACCAGCGAGGTACGCTCCTTGAACACTTCGTCGCCATCCTTGAGTTCGCCTTTAAAACGAATCGGCCCGACCTGACGGCAGGCAATCGAGGCCTCGGCACGGTCTTCGGCCAGCCCCAGCCCGCCCTTTACGCCGCCGGTCTTGGCGCGCGACAGGTAGCACGTCACGCCATCGACCTTGGGGTCATCAAACGCCTCGACCACAATTCGGTCGTTGGGGCCGACAAACTTGAACACTGTCGACACCTGGCCAATTTCTTCGGCCGAGGCCAGCAACGGCATGGCCAACAGCAGGCCGAGCAATCCCTTCATGACACGCATCGTTTATTACCTTTGTTTAAACCAGGATCAAGTTATCGCGGTGCACCAGTTCAGGCTCCGCCATATACCCCAACAGACTCACAATCGCATCAGACGACTGACCGATGATTTTCTGTGCTTCAAGGGCGCTGTAGTTGGCCAGGCCACGGGCGATCTCGCGACCGTCGGGCGCAACGCACACCACCATCTCGCCACGGCGGAAACTGCCCTGCACCAATTTGACGCCCACCGGCAGCAGGCTCTTGTTGCCTTGGGACAACGCCGACACGGCGCCATCATCGAGCACCAGCGTGCCACGGGTTTGGAGGTGCCCGGCCAGCCACTGCTTGCGCGCCGCCAGCATGCCGCGTTCCGGCGACAACAGCGTACCGATGCGCTCGCCGGCCTTGAGGCGATCCAGCACGCGCTCCAGGCGCCCACCGACGATGATGGTGTGCGCGCCGGAACGCGCGGCCAGGCGTGCCGCACGCAGCTTGGTCTGCATACCGCCACGGCCCAGTGCGCCGCCGACACTGCCGGCCACGGCGTCCAGCGCCGGGTCATCGGCGCGCGCTTCGTAGATCAACTGGGCATCGGGGTTGTTGCGCGGGTCGGCGTCGAACATGCCGTCGCGGTCGGTGAGAATCACCAGCAGGTCGGCTTCCACCAGGTTGGCCACCAGCGCGGCCAGGGTGTCGTTGTCGCCGAAGCGGATTTCGTCGGTGACCACGGTGTCGTTCTCGTTGATCACCGGGATGACCTTGAGCTCGACCAAAGCGCGCAAGGTGCTGCGGGCGTTGAGGTAGCGCTTGCGGTCGGACAGGTCGTCGTGGGTCAGCAGGATCTGCGCCGTGTGGCGTCCGTGCTCGGCAAAACTGGATTCCCAGGCTTGCACCAGGCCCATCTGGCCGATGGCGGCGGCGGCTTGCAGCTCGTGCATCGCGCTGGGTCGCGAGGTCCAGCCGAGGCGGCTCATACCGGCGGCAACTGCCCCGGACGACACCAGCACCAATTCGACACCGGCCTCATGCAAGGCCACCATCTGCTCGACCCACACGCTCATGGCTGCGCGATCCAGACCTTTACCATCCGCCGTCAGCAGCGCACTTCCGATCTTTACGACCCAGCGCTGCGCACCTGTCACTTTGCTCCGCATCATCTTCAACCTTAGTGAGAGGGCTGCGCGACCCAGCGCGACCCATAACGTTATTAGTGACTACGTAAATCCCAGATACCAAAACGCCGCTCCAGAGAGCGGCGTTTAAGTTTATCGCAACCGGTCAGTCGCGCACGTAAATGATTTCCGGACCGTCTTCATCATCCACATCTTCTTCGTCCCAGTCATCGTCGCCGATGTCATGGACCGACTTCACGCCGCTGCGGCGCAGGGCACGCTGGTCGTCCAGGGCCTGCAGCTGGGCACGGGCTTCGTCTTCGATCTGCTGATCGAGCTCGGCCAGTTCTGCCTTGAATACCGGGTCGGCCGCCAGGCGGTCGGCGCGGTCTTCCAGGTAGCGCATGATGTCGCGGGTCAGGCGCTCGGTGCCTTCTTTGGCGATGGCCGAGATCACGTAGACCGGACCTTCCCACTCCAGGCGGTCGACGATTTCCTTGACGCGCTCTTCGTGCTCTTCTTCCAGGATCTGGTCGCACTTGTTCAGCACCAACCAACGATCACGCTCGGCCAGGGCCGGGCTGAACTTGGTCAGTTCGCTGACGATCACTTCGGCGGCGTCCGGTGCACTGGTGTCATCCAGCGGCGCCATGTCGACGAGGTGCAGCAGCAAACGGGTCCGCGACAAGTGCTTGAGGAAGCGAATCCCCAGGCCTGCGCCATCGGAAGCACCTTCGATCAGGCCGGGAATGTCGGCGATCACAAAGCTTTTCCAGCGGTCGACGCTGACCACGCCCAGGTTCGGCACCAGGGTGGTGAACGGGTAATCAGCGACTTTCGGCTTGGCGGCCGAGACCGAGCGGATGAAGGTACTTTTGCCGGCGTTCGGCAGGCCCAACAGGCCTACGTCTGCCAGTACTTTCATTTCCAGCTTGAGGTCACGCTGCTCGCCCGGCTTGCCCGGCGTGGTCTGGCGTGGAGCACGGTTGGTACTGGACTTGAATCGGGTGTTACCCAGACCGTGCCAGCCGCCCTGCACAACCATCAGCTTTTGGCCGGCCTTGGTCAGGTCTCCAATAACTTCCTGGGTGGCGGAGTCGATAATCGTGGTGCCGACCGGTACGCGCAGTACCATGTCTTCGCCTTTTTTACCGGTGCAGTCGGTGCTGCCGCCGTTGGAGCCACGCTCGGCATCGAAGTGCCGGGTGTAACGGTAGTCGACCAGGGTGTTGAGGTTTTCGTCGGCCATCATGTAGATGGAACCGCCGTCACCGCCGTCACCGCCGTTAGGGCCACCGTTTTCGATGAATTTTTCGCGACGGAAACTCATGCAACCGTTACCGCCGTCGCCTGCTTTTACTCGGATGGAAACTTCATCAACGAACTTCATAACAAAACGCCTCTCGTCGCATGGACGAGCTTAAGAAACCAAGACATAAGACTCTTGCAAAAATGAGCGCAGCGACCTCAAACAACAACCGCTTATCCAGCGCCTGAGCCCATCACAAACAGCTTTGCAAGAGACTCACTCCACAAACGAAAAAGCCCCGTCGCGAGACAGGGCTTTTCCAGCGATCGCGCAATTAAGCGGCGACAACGCTCACGTAACGGCGGTTGAACGCGCCTTTTACTTCAAACTTGATCACGCCTTCGATTTTAGCGAAGAGGGTGTGATCTTTACCCATGCCAACACCGTAACCGGCGTGGAATTGGGTGCCGCGCTGACGCACGATGATGTTGCCCGGAATGATTTTCTGGCCGCCATACATCTTAACGCCAAGGCGTTTGGCTTCTGAGTCGCGACCGTTACGGGTACTACCACCAGCTTTTTTGTGTGCCATGAGTCAATTCTCCTAGTGAGGAATTAGGCTGAAATTAAGCCTGAATACCGGTGATTTTGATCTCGGTGTACCACTGGCGGTGGCCCATACGCTTCATGTGGTGCTTACGACGACGGAACTTGATGATGCGGACTTTATCGTGACGACCTTGGGAGATCACTTCAGCCACAACGGTAGCGCCAGCAACAACTGGAGCGCCGATGTTCACGTCATCGCCATTGGCGACCAACAGAACGCGATCAAAGGTAACGGATTCGCCGGTAGCGATTTCCAGTTTTTCGATCTTCAGGTATTCACCTGGGGCGACCTTGTATTGCTTGCCACCAGTAACAATTACTGCGTACGACATGGTATTTCTCCGATAATCCTGCTCACCCAGCGCTTTATAAGAAGAGGTATTGGCTGGCATGGCTGCATGGGATGGACGTCCCGAATGCAATTGCGTAAGGCAGGTGCTGCCCAGGAAGTTCAGGGTGCGCGATTGTACGCAAGGTAAATGGGTGTTGCAAGAGGCCGTCTATCGCGCCTTGACACTCGAAGGCCTGGGTCCTAGCATGCCGCGCAACCCTTCTGGAGCGACTGTCGCTGATGCAACCCCAAGCTTTCTACCGCGCGGTCGCGGACGATTTTAGCGCCGTCGACGGCATCATCAAGCAGCAGCTGACGTCTAAAGTGCCGCTGGTCTCCAAAATTGGCGACTACATTACGTCGGCGGGCGGCAAACGCCTGCGTCCTTTATTAGTGTTGCTGTGTGGCAAAGCCCTGGGCCGCGAAGGCGATGACCTGCGCCTGCTGGCCGCCACAATCGAATTTTTGCACACTGCCACCCTGCTGCATGACGACGTGGTCGACATGTCCGGCATGCGCCGTGGTCGCGAAACCGCCAACGCCATGTGGGGCAATGCCCCAAGCGTGCTGGTAGGTGATTTCCTGTACTCGCGCTCGTTTGAAATGATGGTCGAACTGGGCTCGATGCCGGTGATGAAGATTCTTTCACAGGCCACCCGCATCATCGCCGAAGGCGAAGTGTTGCAACTGTCGAAGGTTCGCGACGCCAGCACCACCGAAGAAACCTACATGGAAGTGATTCGCGGCAAAACCGCGATGCTCTTCGAAGCCTCGACCCACAGCGCCGCCGCCTTGTGCGGTGCCACTGCCGAACAAGCAGAAGCCCTGCGCACCTTCGGTGATCACCTGGGCGTGGCATTCCAACTGGTCGACGACCTGCTCGACTACAAGGGCGACGCCGAAACCCTGGGCAAAAACGTCGGTGACGATTTGGCCGAAGGCAAACCGACCTTGCCACTGATCTACACCATGCGCGAAGGCACGCCGGAACAGGCCGCCTTGGTGCGCAAGGCGATCCAGAAAGGCGGGATCGAAGACTTGGAAGCCATCCGCGCAGCCGTCGAAGCCTCGGGCTCCCTGGAGTACACCGCGCAACTGGCGCGTGATTATGTAGCCCGAGCCATTAAGTGCCTGGAAGCCCTGCCTGCCAGCGAATACCGGGACGCCCTGGTTGAGCTGAGCGAATTCGCGGTCGCGCGTACGCACTGATTCGGCGCTGATTAATGTGGGAGCGGGCTTGCTCGCGAAGGTGGAGGATCAGTCAGCGATTTAGTCGCTGACACACCGCCTTCGCGAGCAAGCCCGCTCCCACATTTAGACCTTATTACCACTTCACGACCCCGCCCGCGCCACAAAACCCTATATAATGTGCGACTTTAGCCAATCCTGACTTTCAAGGAGCCTTAGTGAGCACGTTGCCACCCTGCCCAAAATGCAATTCCGAATACACCTACGAAGACGGCGCCCAGCTGATCTGCCCGGAATGCGCCCATGAGTGGTCCGCCAATGGCGAGGCCGAAGCAGCCGGCGATGAAACCGTGAAGAAAGACTCTGTAGGCAACGTCCTGCAGGACGGCGACACCATCACCGTGATCAAAGACCTCAAGGTCAAAGGTACGTCCCTGGTGGTCAAGGTCGGCACCAAGGTCAAGAATATCCGCCTGTGCGATGGCGATCACGATATCGATTGCAAGATCGACGGTATCGGCCCGATGAAACTCAAGTCCGAGTTCGTGCGCAAGGTCTGAACCTGCTGCATCCATCCCGCGCCCGCCGCGGGATGGCGTTTTGCCCTCTCCGTTGACCGAACACAATATCCACACAGAAAAACCCAGAAATTGCCAATAGGCACTTGCTATTCTACGAATAAGAATTATTCTCATTGAAACCCATCAAGGAGAACCACTCATGACTTATTTGATAGATGCCTGGCTGGACCGCCCACACCCTTACCTGCGAATCCTGCATCGGGAAACCGGGGAAGTCTGTGCTGTGCTGGAAGAAGAAGCGCTGAATGAACTGCAGGATCAGGGCGACCTGGACGTCAACGGCCTGAGTTCCAGTGAGCCTGGGGTGCTCAAGGAAGTGGTACGTAATTTGTTTCTGTTCTGCTATGCCCGAGCGTTGCGCCCGGCCACGGAGCTCAATGGCAAGTTCCATCCATGAACGACCACGCAAAACCTGAATGCACCGGCTCTATGTGGGAGCCAGGCTTGCCCGCGATATAGACGACTCGGTCAAACCTGCTACCGAGGTGATGCTATCGCAGGCAAGCCAGCTCCCACATGAAGCCGACGCCAGTGCTACCAGGCCTTACAGTACGTCGAGCAACTCGACGTCGAACACTAGAACGCTGTGCGGCGGGATGCTGCCAACGCCTTGAGCGCCGTAAGCCAGTTCGCTCGGCACGTACAGACGCCATTTGCTGCCGGCATTCATCAGTTGCAGGGCTTCGGTCCAGCCAGCGATCACGCCGCCAACCGGGAATTCTGCAGGCTGGCCGCGCTCGTAGGAGCTGTCGAACACAGTGCCGTCGATCAGGGTGCCGTGGTAGTGGGTACGCACTTGGTCTTCACGGCTCGGCTTGGCGCCTGTACCTGCAGTCAGCACTTCAAATTGCAGGCCGGAAGCCAGGGTGGTGATGCCATCACGCTTGGCGTTTTCAGCCAGGAAGGCAAGGCCAGCGCCGGCAGCGGCTTCAGCCTTGGCAGCCGCTTCGGCTTGCATGATTTCGCGGATAACTTTGAAGCTGGCCGCCATCTGCTCTTGGTCAACGCGGCTTGGCTTGCCGTCGAACGCGTCGGTCAGGCCGGCCAGGATGGCGTCAATGCTTACGCCCGGTGGCGGGTTGTCGCGCAGTTGGTCGCCCAACTGACGGCCGATACCGTAGCTGACGCGGGTTTCGTCGGTGGACAGATTAACTTCGGACATGAAGAGGCTCCGCTGTAGGGCAGCACGGTGTCCCGTGCCATCCAAAACTAAAAGGGCCAGCAGACTAGCACACAAGACCGGCCTCTTATCAGCCCCCTGCCCCGGCTACCAGAGTGCCAGGTCGTAAGTCAGGTAGAGCCGATAGTTGTCTCGGTCGCTGGCATAAGTCGAGCGGTAGGTCGCTTTGCGCAACTCCACACCCAGGCCTTTAAACGTGCTGCTCTGAACCACGTAGCGCAGATTGGTATCGGACTCCCATTCGCGCGCCTCACGCCCTTTGTAGTCGCCGTTTTGCCCCTTGTAATAACGGGTCATGAAACTCAAGCCCGGCAATACTGCGGCGAAATCGTAGTCGTAGCGCAGCATCCAGGTTTGCTCACCGGCCTGGATGAACTTGCCCACGCCGGCGTTACTGAAGGAGTACACGGTCGACACACTGGCATAAGGCAATGCCGTTTCGCCGCTGACCTTCTGATAACCGACGCCCAACGCCTGCGCGCCCAGGCGATAGGTGAACAGCCCGGTGAACATGTCACTGTCGACCTTGCCGTTACGCGCCGCCCCCGCCTCGTCACTCATGAAGTAGCGCAAGTCGCTGGTCAGCGTGCCACTGCCCACCGGCTGTTTATGCACAAGGCCGAAGAATTGCTGGCGATAGAACTCACGCAGTTCACCGTAATACCAGGTGCCACTCAGGCGCGGGGTGAAAGCATAAGTGGCGCCGGCGAAATCGAAGTCGCTGCCTTTTTTGCCGCTGTAGCCCTGTGGGTAAATAGCCACACTGTCGGTGGAGTTTCGCTGCTTGAATTTATCCAGGTGACCGGTGTGCAGGTACAGGTTGCGTATACCGGTGTATTCCAGTTGGGTGCCTTGGAAGGTCTGTGGCAACAGGCGCCCATCGTTGTGCACCAACACCGGAATCTTCGGCAGCAACGTGCCGGTTTTCACCACGGCATCGCCCCAGCGTATCTTCGCGGTGACGCCCAGGCTTGAGAACTCGCTGGCCGCGTGACCGTCGTCGTGCACCGGCAACAGACCGGTACCGGCGTGGGTGGGGCTGGAGTCCAGCCGCAGGCCTGACAACCCCAACGCATCGAGGCCAAAGCCCACCGTGCCCTCGGTGTAACCCGACTGCAGGTTGAGCAGAAAGCCTTGCGCCCACTCCCTGCGATCGTCGCCGCCGTCGCGGTAATCGTCGTTGAAGTAGAAGTTGCGCAAGGTCAATCGCCCCTGGGAATCCTCCCAGAAACCTTGGGCCAGCAACGCCGGTGACAGGCTCGCCACCAAGCCCGCCGAAGCGATTTTGCCCCTCGTGAAAAACGCTCGCATAGCTGTTTCCTCAATGCCTGTTGTGGTTTTTTTATGGGCAGTTGCACCGCGCGACACACTGGACGACACGTCGCGTTGGAGCGGACACTAACGGCTCGTCCAAAGCCCCACAATGTTATGCGAGATGCGCATCAGGCTATGCGCAACGCACCGCTCGCCCCTCGCAACCGACAGGAAAACCACGGTGAATCTCAAGCAGCTCGAAGCCTTTAAGGCGATCATGTCCACCGGCTCGACCATCGGCGCAGCAACGCGCATGGGCTTGTCGCAATCGGCGGTCAGCCGCCTCTTGAGCCAACTGGAAGAGGCATTAGGTTTCGCATTGTTTCTGCGCAAAAAAGGTCGCCTGATGGCCACCGCAGAAGCGGAAGAGTTGCTGACCGAAGTCGCCGGCCTGGTAGACGGCATGCAGCGCATCCAACGCTTGGCCGACGAGATGCGCGTGGGCCGCTCGCGCAAGAGCCTGCTCAAGGTCGGCGTGCCTACCAGCATGACCCAGGAGCTGTTGCCACGGATCGTCGCGGATTTTCTCAAGAGCCATGACGACATCGTTGTCGAGTTGCTGACCGGCTCTTACGACATGATCGAGCGCGCCGTACTCGACCGCTCCGCCGACCTGGGCTTTGTGCGCTTGCCGACGGAAATCGCCGATTTCGACATCGAACCCGTGCTGGAAACCGAGGGCGTCTGCGTGATGCCCCTCGACCATCCATTGACCCGTCACACGTGTATCGAGGTGCAACACCTGCGCAATGTGCCGCTGGTGATGCTGGGCCGACAACGCGCGTTGCGGGCAGAGCTGAACCAAGTGTTTCGCGCCGCCAACCTCACACCACAAGTGCGCGTCGAAGTGCACTCCGTGGGGGCGGCCTGCAGTTTTGTCGCTGAAGGCCTGGGCGTGTCGATCGTCAACGGCTTGCTCGCCAGCCACTTCCTGCATTTGCCAATCGTGACCCGGCCTTTTCGCCCGGCGCTGCCCTACTCGTTCGGCCTGGCCTATCGCGCCAATGAGCCACGCCCACCGCTGGTAGTCGCGTTTGCCGAGCACCTCAAACAGCGCTTGAACGCACAAAACGCATAGCCCGACCCGCCCTGCGCATAACGTTGTCGGCGCAAAAACTTTGCCCTAGTGTCCGCTCCACACGCGTCACTCCCCCATAACAAAAACGGCGAACGCCGGGGCAGCCAGCATGAGCGAATCACAGATCACCCCCACCCAGGCGGTGGCGGAAAAACCCACGCAACGCAAACAGATCAACCCGGCCATCATCCTGCTGAGCATTGTCTTGCTCGCCGTGGCGTTTACCTACGCGGTGAACTCGGGCAAGTTCGAGCGCCAGAACGGCCTGGTGGTACCGGGCTCCTATCACGTGCTGGAAAAGCACGACGCCCTGGGCCAACTGTTCTCACTGGAGCCGCGCAAGGCCAGCGATACGGTGGCCCGCCCGGTGTCACTGGTGGAAGGCTTCATGGCCATTCCCCAAGGCATCGAGAAACGTGCGGCATTGATTTTCATGGTGCTGTTCATCGGCGGCATGTTCGGCGTGCTTAACAAGGCCGGCGTGATTGACGCCGGGCTGGAGCGCCTGCTGGGGCTGACCCGAGGCAACATCTACGTACTGGTGCCGAGCCTGATGCTGGTGTTCTCCGCCGGCAGTACCTTTATGGGGCTGGCCAAGGAATTCATCCTGATCGTGCCGCTGATGGTCGCCATGGCCAATCGGCTGGGGCTGTCGAACCTGATCGGGCTGGCCATCGTCACCATCTCGGTGAAGATCGGCTACCTCGCGTCGATCTCCAATCCAGTGGCGCTCTCCGTCGCCCAGCCGATGGTCGGGCTGCCGATATTCAGTGGGCTGAGCATGCGCGTGCTTGCCTACTGCACTTTCCTGCTGGTGGGCATTGCCTTCGTGCTGTGGAGTATTCGCAAGCACGGTTTCGATGCGACGGCGCAGATCACGTTCGAGCGCAAACCACTGCCTACGCGCCACCTGATCAACCTGATCGTGCTGCTGACAGGTATCGGCTTTTTGGTCTATGCCTCCAACCGCTGGGCTTGGAAATACCATGAGCTGTCGGCGTTTTATCTGCTGCTGACGGTGGCCTTCAGTGTGATCGCCGGGTTGGGTGCGAGTGTCGCCGCCAGTGCCTTTGTCGATGGCATGAAAAAAGTGCTGATTGCCGGCGTGCTGATCGGCCTGGCCACCGCCGTGGAGATCATTCTCAGTACCGGCCAAGTGCTGGACACCATCGTCAACAGCCTGGCCAATCTGGTGGGCGACCATGGCCCGATTGTGTCGGCCTACGGCATGTTCTTCGCGCAATTGGGCTTGGATGTGCTGATCCCGTCCACCTCGGGCCAGGCCGCCGTGACCATGCCGATCTTCGGCCCGTTGGGCCAACTGTCCGGCGTCAGCCCGCAGACCACGGTGTTCGCGTTTTTGATGGGTAATGGCCTGACCAACATGATCACCCCCACCTCCAGCGGCCTGCTGGTGCTGCTGGCAACGGCCAATGTCGGCTGGGGCCAATGGGCACGCTACATCCTGCCACTGTTCTTGATCTACACCGTGCTGGCGATGGCGTTACTGGCCATTGCGGTCACGAGCGGGTACTGAGTCGATGAGTGTTTTCCCCATGCAAACCCTGCACAACCAAATGATCGCGATGCGCGATGGCATCCACCTGGCCACCGATATCTACTTGCCGGCAGACGGCGAAGGCCCGTTCCCGGTGGTCATCGAGCGCACGCCCTACGACAAGAGCAAGCCCTCGCGCTCGGAGAAACAGCTCGATGGCCAACACATCTCCCGCGAACAGATGGCGACGCGTTTTACTGAACAAGGCTTTGTCGCCATCTTCCAGGACTGCCGTGGGCGCTACGCGTCCGAAGGGCTGTTCACCAAATACACCGCCGAAGGTGAAGACGGTTTTGACACCTTGGCCTGGATCGTCCAGCAACCCTGGTGCAACGGCAACGTCGGCAGCATGGGCCTGTCTTACGCCGCCCATACCCAACTGGCAATGGCCTGCCTGCGCCCACCGGGCTTGAGCAGCATGGTGCTGGACAGTGGCGGATTCGCCAACGCCTACCAGTGCGGGATCCGCCAAGGTGGTGCATTTGAACTCAAGCAGGCCACCTGGGCCTTTCGCCAGGCCAAGGAGAGCCCGGCAGCACTGGCCGATCCGCAGGTTCGCCTGGCGCTGGAGCAGGAAGATATTCATCAGTGGTTTACGCGTATGCCGTGGCAGCCCGGCCAGTCTCCGTTGCGCCATGTGCCGGAGTACGAAGCCTACGTGCTTGACCAATGGGCCCAGGGCACCTTCAGCGAATACTGGCAGAAGTCCGGTATCTACGCCGAAGGCCACTACTCACAGTTGCCGGATATTCCAGTGCTGTTCATGTCCAGCTGGTACGACGCTTACGTCAGCTCCACCCTGGCCAACTACACCGCCTTCAGGCAAAACGGCACGGCACACCAGCGGCTGATCATGGGCCCCTGGCTGCATGGCGATCGCAACATCAGCCACAGCGGCGACGTGGAGTTCGGCCCTGCGGCCGTGTTCGATGGCCAGGTCGATCACGACTGGCTGAGTTGCCGCCTGGCGTGGTTCGAGCAAACCCTCAAGCCTTCGCCGCCGGCCACCGCGGCCAGTGTTCACGTGTTTCTGATGGGCGGTGGCAGTGGCAATCGTGACCAAAACGGTCGCCTGGACCACGGTGGCCGCTGGCTGCAATCAACGCAATGGCCACTGCCAGGCAGCCAGCCATTGACCTTGTACTTGAATGCGCAAAAGCAGCTGACGCGTAGCGCGCCCGAAGGCGTCGACGCGCACTTGAGTTACTTCGCCGACCCCGCAAAGCCGGTCCCGACCCTCGGCGGGGCGCTAACTTCCGGCGCCCCAATTTTTGTGGGCGGTGCTTTCGATCAACGTGAGCGCGCCGATTTCTTCGGCACCCGAGGCGACAACTGCCCACTCAGCGAACGCGATGACGTGCTGAGCTTTCAGACCGAGCCACTCGAGGCAGACCTGATTGTCGCCGGTAGCGTACAGATCGAATTGTGGATCGACAGCGATGCGCCCGACACCGATTTCACCGCCAAGCTGATCGACGTGTATCCACCGAGCGCCGACTACCCCGATGGCTTTGCGATGAATATTACCGATGGCATCCACCGCTGCCGCTATCGCGAATCCTGGGAGCAGCCGACGTTCCTCACACGCGGTAAGCGAGTAAAAGTACTGATCGAGCCCTTCGCCACCTGCAACCTGTTCAAACGCGGCCATCGCCTGCGCCTGGACATCTCCAGTAGCAATTTCCCGCGCTTTGACGTCAACCCCAACAGTGGCGAACCTTCAGGCCAGGCCAACCACCCGCGGGTCGCACATAACACCGTGCACATGAGCCCCGGTGCCACGTCTTGTCTGAGGCTGACCGTCGTGCCCAACGCCTCGGCACTGTGAGCCCGAAGGGTCGCCATTGCCACACGGCGATGGCGACCCCTCGTCACACCCGTAAGAAAAGTACTTCAGAATCATCGCTTGCCGCCGATACAGCGCTACACACAATTGGCTGGCTCAAACAACAACACCGTCCAGCAGACAGACATCACTCTTGCGGAGCATTCGATGAATAGCTGGTTCGGCAACATCAGCGTCAACCTCAAACTCGGCCTGGGCTTCGGCCTGGTGCTGGTCCTCACCTCGATCCTGGCCCTGACGGGCTGGACCAGCCTGGGCAGCCTGATCGACCGTAGCAACTGGATGAGCGACATCACCCAGCTCAACGCCTCGCTGACCAAGCTGCGCATCGTGCGTTTGCAATACATGCTGGCCAACGGCGACGAAGCCGTGGCGCAGAACGTACAAACCAGCCTCGACGCCTTCGCCGCCCAGCAACAGACGCTGCTGGACAGCTTCAATAGCCCGGAAAACCGCAAGCTGCTCACCGACCAGAAAGCCGTCATCACCGCTTACCAACAGTCGCTGAACAAAATGCGCGAGGCCTACCGTAACGGCAACGCCGCGCGCCAGGTCATGGGCGACAAGGCCGACATCGCCAACGCCCAGATCGACGCCCTGGAAACCAATGTGCAGCAGATGCCCGACAGCCCGGAGCGCTTCACCCAGTACCAGGCCGTCACTCACGCCAAAGAAGAATTCCAGTTGGGCCGCTACGAAGTGCGCGGTTACACCAATAGTCCCAGTGCAGAAACCGAAGCCCGCGCCGCGGCACAGATTGAAAAAGCCATCAGTGGTTTGAAAAATCTCAGCGCCGCATTCGGCACCAGCCAACAAAGCGCTTTGACCTCACTGGAAACGGCACTCGGCGCCTATCGCAGCGCCGTACAAAGCTACAAGGCGGCCAACGCCAACATCGTCAGCGCACGCGCCGAAATGACCACCCAAGGTGCGGATATCGTCACCATCAGCGACAAGCTGTACGACATCCAGCTCGAACGCCGTGACGTTGAAAGCGCCCAGGCCCGTAGCCTGCAACTGATCAGCACGTTGCTGGCTTTGCTGGTCGGCATCATTGCTGCCTGGGTGATTACCCGCCAGATCACTCGCCCGATCCAGGAAACCCTGGCCGTGGTGGAGCGCATTGCCTCCGGCGACCTGAGCCACAACATCCAAGTGACCCGTCGTGATGAACTGGGCGTGTTGCAACAAGGCATCCAGCGCATGGGCACCACCCTGCGTGAATTGATCAGCGGTATTCGCGACGGCGTGACCCAGATCGCCAGCGCTGCCGAAGAGCTGTCGGCCGTCACCGAGCAGACCAGTGCCGGCGTCAACAGCCAGAAGATCGAGACCGATCAAGTCGCCACGGCGATGCACGAAATGACTGCCACCGTGCAGGAAGTCGCACGCAATGCTGAACAAGCATCGCTGGCCGCTGCCGATGCCGATGGCCAAGCCCGCGCGGGCGACAAAGTGGTGGCCGAGGCCATCGCCCAGATCGAACGCCTGGCCGCTGAGGTGGCGCGCTCCACCGACGCCATGACGCACCTGCAACAAGAGAGCAACAAGATCGGCAGCGTGATGGATGTGATCAAGGCCGTGGCCGAGCAGACCAACCTGCTGGCGCTCAACGCCGCGATTGAAGCGGCGCGTGCCGGTGAAGCCGGTCGTGGGTTTGCCGTGGTCGCCGACGAAGTCCGTGGCCTGGCCCAACGCACCCAAAAATCCACCGAAGAAATCGAAGGCCTGGTGGCGGGTTTGCAGAACGGCACCCAACAAGTGGCCACCGTGATGAACAACAGCCGCAGCCTCACCGACAGCAGCGTCGAACTGACGCGCAAGGCGGGTGTGTCACTGGAAAACATCACCCGTACGGTGTCGAACATCCAGTCGATGAACCAGCAGATTGCTGCGGCGGCCGAGCAGCAAAGCGCCGTGGCTGAAGAGATCAGCCGCAGCATTGTGAACGTGCGTGATGTGTCGGAGCAGACCGCAACGGCAAGTGACGAGACGGCGAAGTCGAGTGTGGAACTGGCGCGTTTGGGCAGCCAGTTGCAGCAGATGGTCAGTCATTTCCGGGTTTAAAAAACCAAAAAGCCGCCTCGATTTAAGCCGAGGCGGCGCCACTTCTCAGACCTTACAGGTCATCAAAGCTGTCCCGCAGGAATGTCCACACGTGATAAACACGCAGGGCATTCACTACGAGGTTCCACGTACGTCGTGCAAACTTAGACATACTCGGCCCTCCTTGAGTTGGGCCTTACCTCCAGCGCACTTACCGGAACACGTGAGCCTTCAGACGCAGGTCGATGCGTCCTTTGAGGTGGCCGGGCTAATGGCCCTTCCGCATCAATCCGGCACGGATTACTAGCCCGTAGCGGTCGGTCCAGAATTCGCGCGCATACCCGGCTCACCTAAAAAGCGACAAACGCAGAACGGGGAAGATCCTAACCAACATTCCCGTCTAAGGTGTGTCGAACAGTGGTCAAATATCCAGTATCGCCTGATAGATTCATCGCAAGCTTTTGCAGTCAAATCAAGCAAGAGAAAGGATGCCTAAAGTAACCATGCCGGCCATCATTCCGTCTTGCGTGATGACATGACCAACGGTAGTATCCGACTGCGGGTCGATGCGTCTTTTGAGATAGCAACCCCAGCCGCAAACTGGGTTTGCAATAAAAAACCGCCCTACTAAGGCGGTTTTTTATTGCCTGCAATTTACCCATCAGCCCTCGCCTTCCTCAACAAACACCAGCCGATTCCCAAACGGATCACTGATGCTCATCTCCCGCGAGCCCCACGGCGTTTCCTCAACCCCGGGCTTGGCATAACGGTAATCTTTGGCCAGCAACTGCTGCTGATACGCGTCCACCTCTTGCGCCTGAATCCGCACCGCCGACCCCGGCGAAGCATCGCCATGATGCTCGGACAAATGCAGCACACATTCGCCCAACGACACCTGCAAATACAACGGAAAATTCGCCTCGAAGCGATGCTGCCAGTCGACCTTGAACCCGAGGAAGTCGACGTAGAATTCCAACGCTTTGACCTCGTCGAAAATCCGCAAAATGGGGGTGACTTTTCCTAAGTGCATGGCGACAGCTCCGGGTATGAAAGCGCCCACTATAGAGACGAAAACCCACCACGCAAATCCCCATTGCGCGCCAGGAATCGCCCCGGCCGCTGACCATTGGCCTGCCCATCGCTGTAGCTCAACACCCCGTTGATCCACACGCCATCAATGCCCTGTGCCGCACGCTGGGGCTCTTTGAAATCCGCCACATCGCGCACACTCAACGGGTCGAACAACACCAGATCAGCCCAATACCCTTCACGAATTTCGCCACGCTCGGCCAAGCCAAAACGCGCGGCCGACAGCCCGGTCATTTTGTGCACCGCCGTGTGCAGCGGGAACAACCCCACATCTCGGCTGAAATGCCCCAGCACTCTCGGAAACGCGCCCCACAACCGTGGATGGGGGAACGGGTCTTCCGGCAAACCATCAGACCCGACCATCGACAGCGGATGCGCGAGGATGCGGCGTACATCCGCTTCATCCATCCCGTAGTACACCGCCCCCGCTGGTTGCAGGCGACGTGCCGCGTCCAGCAGCGAAACCTCCCACTCGGCGGCGATGTCCTGCAAATCGCGCCCGCCGACTTCCGGGTGTGGCGTCGACCACGTGATGGTGATGCGAAATGCATCGGTGACCTGCTTGAGGTCCAGCGTCGAGGAGCTGGCCGCGTAGGGGTAGCAATCACAGCCCACTGGATGGTTTTTTGCAGCCAACTCCAGCGACGCCAACAGCTGCGGACTACGCCCCCAGTTACCCGCGCCGGCACATTTGAGATGAGAAATAATCACCGGCACCTGGGCATGTCGGCCAATCAGGAAGGCCTCGTCCATCGCCTCCAGCACCGGTTCAAATTCGCTGCGCAAGTGGGTGGTGTACACCGCACCGAAGGCCGTCAGTTCCTCACTGAGTTGCAGCACCTCATCGGTCTCGGCATTGAACGCGCTGGCGTAGGCCAGGCCTGTGGATAAACCCAGAGCGCCGGCTTCCAGGCTTTCTTGCAACTGCACACGCATGGCGGCGATTTCATTCGGCGTGGCGGTACGGTGCAGATCGTCCATATGGTTGCTGCGCAGCGCTGTATGGCCGATCAACGCCGCAACGTTGACCGCCGGATGGGCACTTTCCACGCCAGCGCGGTAATCGGCAAAACGCGGGTAAGCAAAGGCCTCACGCTTGCCCAGCAGGTTCATCGGGTCCGGCGGATCTGTGCGCAACGTCACCGGCGAGGCGCTGATGCCGCAGTTGCCGACGATCACCGTGGTCACGCCCTGGCTGAGCTTGGGCAGCATCTGTGGGTGGCGGATCACCACGGTATCATCGTGGGTGTGCACGTCGATAAAACCGGGTGCCAAGACGCGGCCATTCGCATCGATTTCATGCTCGGCGTGCGCGGTCGCAAGATCGCCGATCGTCTCGATACGCCCGCCGCGCAGCCCTACATCGGCGACGTAGCCCGGCGTGTTGCTGCCATCAATGATCAGCGCCTGGCGAATCAGCGTGTCGTACTTCATATCAATCTCCAAGCGGCAGGCTATCGGGGCCGCCGCGATAATCGTCCAGGGCCAGCTTGATCCGGCGCAGGCGTTCCTGGTTGTCGTCCGGCATCGCCAGCGCAAGCTCAGTGGCGAGCAGGTCGATGGCCAACAGCATTCCGTAGCGCGCGGCGGTGGGCTTGTAGATAAAACTGGTTTCGGCCGGTTGCAGCGGCAATAACACGTCCGCCAGCTGAGCCAGCGGTGAATCGGCCAAGGTGATGGCGACGATGGGCGCATCGTAGTTGCGCGCCAGCCTCACCACGTCCAACAACTCGGGCGTGAGGCCGGAGAGCGAGCAAACAATCAGCGCATGCTCAGGGCCCAAGGTCGCGGCCGTTACACGCATCATCACCGGGTCGCGGCAGGCGGCAATCGGGTAACCCAGGCGTACCAACCGCACCTGCAACTCTTCACTGCACAAGCTCGACGGGCCGCCCATGCCGAATGCATGGATCATCCGCGCCTTGCCCAGCAGGCTGACCGCATCGACGAAACTCGCCTGGTTAAAACCTGACAGGTGCTGGCGCAACGTTAATTCGATATCGCTGAGAATCTGCCGATGAAAGGCCGACTGCTCCGGCAACCCCGCAGGGTCCAGAAAGCGGCTGCCCACCCCGCTGGCCTGCGCCAATTGCAGGCGCAAATCACGCAAGTCGCGGCAACCCACGCTGCGCGCAAAGCGCGACAAGGTCGCCGTGCTGACCTCGGCGCGTTGTGACAACTCTTCCAGGCTGGCCGACGCAGCAAAGCCCACGTCATCAAGCATCAGCTTGGCGATACGCCCTTCGCCGGCGCTGAAGGAATCCTGGCGGGCGCGGATCTGGTAGAGGATGTCCATGGGGGCTCCGGGTTACAAAATGCAGCTCATAAAATAAGAGACAGTCCATACGTAAGACCGAAGGCGACCACCGAAATCAGCGTCTCCAATACGGTCCAGGTCTTGAAGGTCTGGATCACCGTCATATTGAAGTATTCCTTGATCAGCCAGAAGCCGCCGTCTTTGACGTGGGAAAAGATCACCGAGCCCGCGCCGGTAGCCAGCACCAATAATTCAGGGTGTGGATAACCCAAGCCCATGGCGACGGGCGCGACCACACCGGACGCCGTCGTCATGGCCACAGTGGCCGAGCCCGTGGCGATGCGCATCAACGCGGCAAACAACCAGCCCATCACCAGCGGCGACAAGTGAAAGGCATGGGCCAGGCCGAGAATTTCATTGGTCACGCCCGCGTCCACCAGGATGCGATTCAAACCGCCGCCCGCGCCCACCAACAAGGTGATGCTGGCGGTCGGGGCGAGGCATTCGTTGGTGAACTTGAGGATCGCTTCGCGGTTGAAACCCTGGGCCAGGCCCAAGGTCCAGAAGCTCACCAAAGTCGCCACCAAGAGGGCGATTACCGAGTTGCCGATAAACAACAGGAACTGGTTAAAAGCGGTGCCTGGGGTGGAAATCACATTGGCCCAGCCGCCAATCATCATCAGCACCACCGGCAACAGGATGGTGCCCATGGTCAGCGCAAAGCTCGGCAGACGGGTGCGCGGTTCGCGGTCGATAAACTGGCGTTCCAGCGGGTTTTCCGCCAGCAGGTGAATGCGCGGCACGATGAACTTGGCGTACAGAGGGCCGGCGATGATCGCCGTGGGAATACCGATCAGAATCGCATACAGCACGGTCTGCCCCACCGACGCGTTATACGCCAGCACCGCCATCATCGCCGCCGGGTGCGGCGGCACCAGCGCATGCACCACCGACAAACCGGCGACCATCGGCAGGCCGACCATCAGGATCGACACCCCAACGCGCCGCGCCACGGTAAAGGCAATCGGTACCAGCAACACAAAACCGACCTCGAAAAACAACGGCAGCCCCACCAGGAAGGCGATACACACCATCGCCCAATGCGCATTGCGTTCGCCAAAGCGGTTGATCAGCGTGCGCGCCACCTGCTCGGCGCCGCCGGACTCGGCCATCATCTTGCCGAGCATGGTGCCCAGCGCCACCACCAGGGCGATATGCCCCAGGGTTTTACCGACACCCGCTTCGTACGAGCCCATGATGGTGTCCGCCGGCATGCCGGCCATCAGCGCCAGCCCGATGGACACCAAGGTGATGACAATAAACGGGTTGAGTCGATAACGTGCAATCAGCACGATCAATGCAATGATGGCGATGGCAGCGTATGCCAACAGCCCCAAGCCCAGTGGTGCGGCCATGCGGTACTCCTTGGAAAGGGTCACGTCGAATTGGTTGTGAAACTCATAAATCATTACCAGGTTGAATTTTCAATTTTTATGAAAGTAATTTTCGCCCACAGATAAGCGCTGTCGCTTTGGGGCATGCCCAGCGCCAGCTCATGAAAATCCGGGGGGTGTTCTTACATGAAGTTTTGTTGCGCGCAGAAACTCAACTGCCGGGGCCGAGTCTCAGAGGGCAGCCCAACTTTCGATCAGGAATCCTCACAATGAATCGCAAAACCCTGCTTGTGCCTTTCGCCGCCAGCGCGCTGTTGCTGGCCTTGTGCAGCAACGCTTCGGCCGCCGAGAATGCGGCGCTGAAAAAATGCATGGACGGCGCCAACACCACCGCCGACATGGTCAATTGCAACGCCAAAGAAGCCAAGCTGCAAGATGAGCGCCTGAACAAAGCCTACAAAACTGCCCTCGCCGCCCAGGAAGGCGACCGCAAGCAGCAATTGCAGGATGTTCAGCGCCTGTGGATCAAATACCGCGACGCCAATTGCGCCTTCGCAGGCTCAGCCACTGGCGGCACCATCGACCAAGTCAACGGCGCCGGCTGCCTGCTGGACATGACCCAGACCCGCGCCCAGGAGCTGGAAGACCTGGTCGGGCCGTAATCAGTTACTCATGATGCACCCGGGCGCGCTTGAGCAACTTCTTGCAGCGCTCCGACAAATGCAGCACCCGCAGATGTTTCCCCGCCTTGCTGTAACGCTCACGCAGGGTCATCAGCGCGGCAATCGCGGAGTAGTCGACAAAGCTCAGGTGACGGCAATCCAACGTCACCTCGGCCGGGTCATTGGCCGGGTCGAACTGGTTCAGGAACGGCGTGGTCGAGGCAAAAAACAGCGTACCGTGCAGGCGATAGAGCTTGCTGCCATCGGCTTCCAGATGCTCATCGGCGTACAACTCACGCGCCTGTTGCCAGGCGAAATTCAGCGCCGCAATCACAATGCCGCACAGCACCGCCGTGGCCAGGTCGGTGAACACCGTGATCACCGTCACTGCCAGAATCACCAGCACGTCATTGACCGGCACTTTGTTGATCACCCGCAACGACGCCCAAGCGAAGGTCTGCTGCGACACCACAAACATCACCCCCACCAGCGCCGCCAGCGGAATCCGCTCAATCAGCGGCGACAGAAACAGAATGAACAGCAGGATCATCACCCCGGCAAACACCCCGGAGAAGCGCCCGCGCCCGCCGGAGCTCAAGTTGATCACGGTTTGCCCGATCATCGCGCAACCGCCCATGCCACCGAACAGGCCCGAGACCATATTCGCCGCGCCCAGCGCGACGCTTTCGCGGTCGGGGTAGCCACGGGTCTCGGTGATTTCGTCGGTAAGGTTCAGGGTCAGCAGGGTTTCCAGCAGGCCAACCATCGCCATCAGGAACGCATAGGGCGCGATGATGCCCAGGGTTTCCAAAGTCCAGGGGATTTGCGGCAGTGCGAAGGTTGGCAGGCCGCCGGCGATGTGGGCCATGTCGCCCAACGTCCGGGTCGGCAGGCCGAACAGGTACACCGCCAGGCCAACGCCGAGGATCGCCACCAAGGCGGGCGGCACGGCGCGGGTCAGGCGCGGCAGCAGGTAGACAATCGCCATGGTCGCCGCGACCAGGCCGGTCATCACGTATAACGGTGTGCCGCTGAGCCAGCTTTCACCGCTTTTGAAATGCTCCAGTTGCGCCAAGGCGATGATAATCGCCAGGCCGTTGACGAAGCCGAGCATCACCGAGTGCGGCACCATGCGCACCAGCTTGCCCAGGCGCAGCAGGCCGAACGCAATCATGATCAGCCCGCCGAGCAATACCGTCGCGAGCAAGTACTCCACGCCGTGTTGCACCACCAGTGCGACGATCACCACCGCCATCGAGCCTGCCGCGCCGGAGACCATGCCGGGCCGGCCGCCGAACAATGCAGTGAGCGTGCAAATGATAAAGGCGCCGTAGAGCCCCATCAGCGGGTTGAGGTGGGCGACCAAGGCGAAGGCGATGCATTCGGGCAGCAGAGCAAAAGACGTGGTGAGGCCGGCCAGGGCATCGGCGCGCAGACGGGTGAGGTTCATGAGGTACCAGGGCGTTGCGGGGAATAAGGCGGGGAATGGTACGGAATTGCGGTGGGCGGGGCCAGTAATGTGTAACAACAAGTGAACCGAGTTGCCGCTATCGCAGCATAGGTATCTACGCAACTTTTTATGGGTTGAATTCTTTGGTTGTCGCGGGGGTGCTGGGTACATATCCGTTATTTGGGTGATGGCTGCTATTGGTTCCGCTCTTACAGCGGGTCACTTTTGGAAAAGAGCCCCAAAAGTAACCAAAGGGCTCTTGCCCCACCACTCGGTGCCTCGCCTAGGCTCGGCATGCCCTCACTCCGGCTTGAATCCGTGGGCCGCCGCCATGGGCCATCCTTGGCCCATCGCGGCTAAACCGGCGTCCTGCCGGTTTACCCACGCTCAAAAGCCTGCGTTCGGCCATCGTGGTTAACGGGGCGCCTCAGATCAAGATCAAGATCAAAAGCACGGCGGCCTAGTAGCCGACCTGAGTGGTTAAATCAAAAGCGAAGCCGAGGCGGCCTGACAGCCGACCTGATAGTGGAAGCTGAACTCAATCCAATGTGGGAGCTGGCTTGCCTGCGATGGCATCAACTCTGTGTACCTGATACACCGAGGTGCCTGCATCGCAGGCAAGCCAGCTCCCACAGAAAAGCAGATCTGCTTCTGCTGTGCTTCTGCTGTGCTTCTGCTGTGCTTCTGCTGTGCTTTTGCCCTGCTTTTGCTTCAACCACTCAGGTCGGCTACTAGGCCGCCGTGCTCTTTGCTTTTGATCTTGATCTTGATCTGAGGCGCCCCGTTAACCACGATGGCCGAACGCAGGCTTGAATCCGTGGGTAACCCGGCAGGACGCCGGTTTAGCCGCGATGGGCCAAGGATGGCCCATGGCGGCGGCCCACGGATTCAAGCCGGAGTGAGGGCATGCCGAGCCTAGGCGAGGCACCGAGTGGTGGGGCAAGAGCCCTTTGGTTACTTTTGGGGCTCTTTTCCAAAAGTGACCCGCTGTAAGAGCGGAACCAATAGCAGCCATCACCCAAATAACGGATATGTACCCAGCGGCCCCGTAAAAATCACACCATTTCGTTGCGAATCCACTCCACCACCGACGTCCGCTTCGGCGCCCAGCCCAGCAGTTCACGGGCATGCTTGCCACGTACACGGCTGTTGGAACCCAGGCCATAGTTGGCCATTTCATAGCCCCACTCGGCTTCGGCCTCGGCCAACGGCCAGTCCTGTGGTTGGCCCAGTTTCAGCGCTTGGGCGATGGCGGTGGTCATGTCGACAAATGCCGCTTCGCTGCTTTCCACAAAGTAGAAAGTGCCCGGCACATTCTTCTCAAGTGCCAGCAGGTACAGCGCCACCACGTCTTCAATGTGCACGTTGGACCAGATGTTCTGCCCAGTGCCCACATGCCGTACCACGCCACTTTTGCGCGCCGGCTTGAGCAGTCGCGGCAATTGCACGCTGTCACGCTTCACGCCCAGGCTGTGGCCGTAGATCAGCGTGTTGCAGATCACCGCCGAATTCACGCCGTCTTGGGCGGCCGCCAGGATCAGGTTGTCGATGGCCACACGCGCGGCCTTATCGACGGTCGGCGCCGGCAAGTTGTCTTCGAAGTAGATGACATCACTGGCCTTACCGCCCGACGCGTCACCGACGATGCTCGAACCACTGGTGTGCAGGAACGGCTTGTTCGAACCTTTCAACGCAGCCAGCAAGGTCTCCACTGCAGCCCGATGGTCGCTGCTGGCGGCGTTGATCACCGCATCAGCCTTCGAAGCCTGCTCGGTCAACACGGCTGCGTCGTCCAGGGTGCCGATCACCGGAGTGATGCCCAGGGCGGTCATTTCAGCGGCCTGCTCGGCGCTGCGCACCAGGCCGGTAACGCTATGGCCAGCCTTGACCAGGCCGGTGGCAATGGAACCGCCGATAAACCCTGCTGCGCCGGTAACGAATACGTTCATGGAGTGTGCTCCTGACTGGGTAAGTGATGCGTCCAGTATCGAGGCCCCATCCCTGTCGAATAAGACCCTGTTGCCCAATTCAATCTTGCGCACAGATCACGAATCAGCAGGCATACCGCGCCAGCTTGGCCTGAATGAAGTCCAGGAAGCACTGGATGCGCAGCGCCAACTGCGAGTTGCGGTAGAACACCGCGTGGATCGGCTGGCGATAGCCACTGTTGAACGCCTCCAGCACCGGCACCAGGCGCCCGGCGTTGATGTCTTCGACCGTCATAAAGTTCGACAGGCAGCCAATGCCCTGCCCTTCCAACGCCAACTGGCGCAGGGTTTCGCCGCTGGAGGCGGCGATGCTCGGCTGGATCAGCCACCGGTCGCCTTCCACATGGCGCAGCGGCCAATGGTTGAGGGTTTCAGTTTGGGTGAAGCCGAGCAACGTGTGGTCCGCCAATTCGGCAACCGTGGTGGGCGTGCCGTATTGCTTGAGGTAGTCGGGGCTGGCGAGGATATGCAGCGGCGTACAGCCCAGGGAACGGGCGTGCAATGTGGAGTCGGCGAGCGCGCCGATGCGAATGGCAATGTCGGTGCTCTGTTCCAGCAGGTCGATGATCAAGTCATCGCTGTTCAGCTCCAGCTGTATTTCGGGGTAGAGGCTGCGGAACTCGGCAATGTACGGCACGATCCCGTGCAGCATGAACGGCACGGCGGCATTGATGCGCAGGCGCCCGGCCGGGTTTTTCTGGCGCGACGACAGGCGTTCTTCCAAGTCATCCATCTGCGCCAGGATCACCTTGGCCTGCTCGAAGAAGTACTTGCCCTCTTCGGTCAGGTCCATGCGCCGCGTGGTGCGGTTGATCAGTGTGGTGTCGAGCTTGGCTTCCAGGCGCGACAAGGTGCGGCTGACCGCCGAGGGCGTCTGCCCGACCTGCTCCGCCGCGGCGGAAATCGAGCCGCACTCAATCACGCTGACGAAGATCTGTAACTCATCGGATCGGGCTTTCACAGGCTGTCCTTCTTGATCGGTGGGTAGCAGCTTACACCGGCAGGTTAAACACCTGCGCCAGATGCTGCTGGTAGCGCGCCACGTCAGCCTCGATGGCCGGGCGTTTCATCACGTCCACGCACAGGAAGGTCGGCAGGCTGGTCATGCCGAGAAACTCGTTGGCCTTGTGGAACGGGAAGTACACCGCGTCCACGCCCTTGGCTTCGAAGAAGTCGGTGGGGGCGTCGAAGGCTTGCTGCGGCGCGTTCCAGGTCAGCGACAGCATGTATTGCTTGCCCTGAATGAGGCCGCCGCTGCCGTACTTTTGCGACGAATCGGAACGCGTGCGGCCATCGCTGGCATACAGGCTGCCGTGGCCTTCGGTGAAGACTTCGTCGATGTACTTTTTGACGATCCATGGCGCGCCCATCCACCAGCCGGGCATTTGATAGATGATCACATCAGCCCAGAGGAATTTGGCCACTTCTTCGGCCACGTCGTAGCCTTCGTCGATGTGGGTAACGTTGACGTCGATGCCGCCACGGTCGAGCACGGCCACGGCGGTGTCATGCAAGGTGGTGTTGTAACGGCCGTCGGAGTGGGCGAATTGCTTGCCGCCGTTCAGCAGAAGTACTTTTTTCATGGGAGGTATCCAGAGGGTTGAAAATATCTGCCGGCAGGCTATCGACATTCAACCCTGTGAATAAGCAGCGGTGCGGCAAAATACATTTGACCAAAACGCACGAATAACGCCGTACTCTTGCCTTAGC
Source organism: Pseudomonas sp. YeP6b (assembly GCF_025642995.1). NCBI lineage: Bacteria > Pseudomonadati > Pseudomonadota > Gammaproteobacteria > Pseudomonadales > Pseudomonadaceae > Pseudomonas > Pseudomonas sp. YeP6b. The sequence continues at coordinate 5,825,115 of NZ_CP080090.1, forward strand.
CGCTGATCAGCAGATGACCACCTAACACTGCCATGCCGATAAAAAATACCCGTTTGAACAGCACCGCACTGATGCGCTGACGCAGCGCCTGGCCCAGCCACATGCCCAACAACGCGGGCAGCAGCGCCAACAGCGAGGCATTGATTTCGCCACCGCCCAAGGTCCCACGCCAAGCCAAGCCGGCAGCCAACGCCAGCGTAGACACAGTAAACGACAGCCCCAAGGCCTGCACCAGCTGATCCCGACTCAAGCCCAAGGCTTGCAGGTACGGCACGGCGGGAATCACGAACACACCAGTGGCCGAGGTGATGATGCCGGTGATCAGCCCACACAACGGGCCCAGCCAGCGCTCGGTGTGAGATTTCACCTTGAATGCAGGCAGGAACAGCCCGCTCAAGGCATACGCCAACAACGCCGCGCCCAGCGCGCGCACCACCCAATGCCCACCGTCTATGCCCAACCACAGCGTGCCGAGCCCGGTGCCAAGGAAAATCAGCAACAGCATCGGCCACAGGCGCTTGAGCAACGCGCTCAAGTGGCCGCCGAATGCCAGTTGCCAGAGGTTGGTGACTGTCGAAGGAATGATCAGCAATGCCGCAGCCTGCGCCGGAAGCATAGCCAGGCCGAGCATGCCCATGGCCACGGTAGGCAGGCCCAGGCCGATGACGCCTTTGACGGTACCCGCCAGCAGGAAAGTGCCAAGTACCAGCAGCGTCAAGCCGGGGCCGAGGTTTTGGTAGAACGCTAGGAAGGTAGTCATCGGTCGATTGTGGGGTGTTAAGGCGGTTATGAAAATTCGCCATATACTGAGGCAGCCTCTTGTTTTTCATGAGGCTGAGGGCGCCATCGCAGGCAAGCCAGCTCCCACACTTGAAATGTGTTCACAAATCCAAGTGTGGGGCTGCTTGCCTCCCACTTTTCAAATGTGTTCACAAATCCAAGTGTGGGAGCTGGCTTGCCTGCGATGAGGCCAGTTCAGTCACCCGAGAGACCCAGCCATGCACTTTGACCTGATCGACCTGCGCCTCTACCTGCACATTCTCGACACCGGCAACATCACCGCAGGCGCGGCCCGCAGCCATTTATCCCTGGCCGCCGCCAGCGCTCGCATCCGTGCGATGGAAGCTTCATTGGGCATCGAATTTCTCGAGCGCGGCCGTCGTGGCGTCACACCGACGCCAGCGGGCAAGGCCCTGGCCCGCCACGCGCGCCTGCTGCTGCAACAGGCCGAGCACCTGCAACAGGACCTGGCCGAATACGCCAATGGGGTCAAAGGCCAGGTGCGCCTGCTGTGCAACACCACGGCCCTGAGCGAATACCTGCCGGAGCTACTCGCAGATTTTCTACGCGAACACCCCAACCTCGATATCGACCTGCAAGAGCTGCCCAGCCTGCGCATTACCCAGGCGTTGCGCCAAGGCACGGCGGACCTTGGGATTATTTCCGATGCGGTGGACACCCACGGCCTGCAGACCCTGGCGTTTCGCGACGACCCGTTAGTGCTGATCATGCCTCTGGACCATCCGCTGACGGCGGGCACCGTGAGTTTCATCGACAGCCTGCCATACGACTACGTAGGCCTCACCGCCAACAGTGCACTGGCGGTGTACCTGGAAGAACAGGCGCTGCACGCGGGCTTTCGTCTGCAAACCCGGATCCGTGCCGATGGTTTTGACGGGCTGATTCGCATGGTCGCCGGCGGCGCGGGCCTGGGCATCGTGCCCCAGGCCGCACTGGAGCGCTGGCCGCTGGAGCGCCGCGTCAAGGCCCACCCTCTGCAAGAAGACTGGGCCTGTCGCACGCTGCTGTTATGCGCGCGGTCCTTCGAGCAATTGCCCGGCTATGCCAAGGCCTTGTTCGACGCCTTGGCCCTGCCCTTGCGGAAAAACCCGTAGTACACCGCCGACAGAATCAGCAGGAACGGCACGCCGAACACCAGGGTCATCTTGAACGCCTCGGTGAAGTACGTGGTGATCATCACCGCGCCCATCAGCACCAGGCCCAACAGCGTGCTGTAGGGAAACAGGCGCAGTTGGAACGACAGCTTCGCCCCGCCATGGCGCTTGCGATAACGGCGGAAGAACAGGTGCGTGAGGAAGATCATGAACCAGGTGAAGATCGCGCCAAACATCGAGATCGCCATCATCAAGGTGAACGAGCTTTCCGGGTACACCACGTTGAGCAAGGTCGCCAGGGCAATGCCCGAGCTGGACAGCAGCAGCGCATTCAGCGGAATCCCGTTCTTGCTCAAGGCGCCCATGGACTTGGGCGCAAAGCCTGCGCGAGACAGGCTGAACATCATGCGTGTGGTGATGTAGAGCTGGCTGTCCATCGCCGACAGCGCTGCGATCAGAATCACGAAGTTCATCACCCCGGTGGCGCCGGGAATGCCGATGGTCTGCATTACTGTGACAAACGGGCTCTGCGTCTGGCCGGCCTGATTCCACGGCACGATGGCCAGCATCAGCGCCAGGGTCAGCAGGTAGAACACCACCAGCCGCACGATGGTAGCGCGGAAGGCTTTCTTCACCGCCTGCTCCGGGTCGGCGGCTTCACCGGCGGCCACTGCAATCATCTCCACACTCAGGTAGCTGAAGATCGACACGATCACCGCGATCCACATACCGCTCAAACCATGCGGGAAAAAGCCGTCGTGGGCCGTGTAGTTCTGCACGCCAAATTGCGGGTTACCCGAGCCGAACACCACGTACACCGCGAGGATGATGAAGCCGACAATGGCGCTGATCTTGATCGTCGAGAACCAGTACTCGAAGTTGCCGAAGGTCTTCACGCTGATCGCATTGAGCAGGACCAGCACGCTGGAAAACGACACGATCCACACCCACTCCGGCACGTTGGCGAACCAGTACTTCATGTACATCGCCACCGCCGTGACCTCGGCGCCCACGGCCAGCACAATCGCCGCCCAGTAGGCATAACGCACCAGGAACCCGGCCAGCGGGCTGATGTAGAACTCGGCGTAGGCGCCAAACGAGCCCGAGGTGGAATGCGCCACCGTCATTTCCGCCAGGCAGCCCATCAACAGCAAGGTGATCAGCGCGCCGATGGCATAGCTCACCAACACACTCGGCCCCGCATAGCCGATGGCATAGGCGCTGCCCATGAACAGCCCGGTGCCAATAGCACCACCGATGGCGATCATGCTCATCTGGCCGGAAGTGAGCTGGCGCCGCAGGCCCAGCTCGCGGTGGGTGATCTCTGCAAAACCGTTGTCTGGCGTGGTCACGTGGTGTGCCCCTTTATTATTGTGGTTGTTACTGCCGGTGCCGAACCCTGTGGGCGCTGGCGTGCCTGCGATAGCGGCGGTGAATTCACTGACGCTATCGCAGGCAAGCCAGCTCCCAGATTAGTTTTGCGGTGCTCTTAAGTGACGCTGTTGCGCACTTTGAACTGCGGTTGATCCCAGGTGTGGTTATCGAGAATGTCACCGAGGATTTCCACGGCGTCCCATACCTCGGTAAAGCTGGTGTACAGCGGGGTAAAACCAAACCGCATGATGCGCGGCTCACGGTAATCGCCGATCACGCCCCGGGCGATCAGCGCCTGGATAACCGCATACCCTTCGGGGTGTTCGAAGCTCACATGGCTGCCGCGTTTGGCGTGTTCACGTGGCGTAATCAGCACCAGGCCGTGGGCGGCGCAGCGGGCCTCCACCAGCGCGATAAACAGGTCAGTCAACGCCAGGGATTTAGTCCGCAGGCTGGCCATGTCGGTCTGGGCAAAAACCTCCAGGCCGCATTCGACCATGGCCAGCGAGGTGATCGGCTGGGTGCCGCACAGGTAGCGTGCGATGCCGCTGCTCGGGGCGTATTGAGCCTCCATCGCAAACTGCCGGGTATGCCCGAACCAGCCCGACAACGGCTGGCGCACCAGGTCCACCAACGCTGGGTTGACCCACACAAACGCCTGGGAACCCGGCCCGCCATTGAGGTATTTATAGGTGCAGCCAATCGCGTAATCGGCCCCCGCCTTGTGCAGGTCGATAGGCACCGCGCCCGCCGAATGCGCCAGGTCCCAGATGCTCAGCGCGCCACATTCGTGGCTCAAGGCGGTGAGCGCCTGCATGTCGTACATGTAGCCGGTCTTGTAGTTGACGTGGGTAAGCATCACCACCGCCACATCCTGGTCGATGGCCTGCGGCAGTTCATCGGGGCTGTTCACCAGTCGCAACGAATAACCCTGTTGCAGCAACTCGGCCAGGCCTTGGGCGATGTACAGGTCGGTGGGAAAATTGCTCGCCTCGCTGACGATCACCTTACGCCCGGGCACACGTTGGCGCTGCACGCTCAACGCGGCGCTGAGCACCTTGAACAAGTTGATCGAGGTGGTATCGGTGATTACCACCTCACCGTCGCGCGCGCCGATCAGAGGCGCCAGACGGTTACCCAAACGCTGGGACAAATCCGCCCAGCCGGCGCTGTTCCAGCTGCGAATCAAACCATTGCCCCACTCGTCGGCGATCACCTGCTGTGCCCGCGCCAACGCCGCCAAAGGGCGTGCGCCGAGGGAGTTGCCGTCGAGGTAAATCACGCCCTCAGGCAAGGCGAACTGATGGCGCAGCGGCGCCAACGGGTCCTGGGCGTCGAGGGCTTGGCAGTGGCTTCGGGTGGTCATGGGTTGTCCTGGTTTTTATAAGTGAATATGGACCAAATAATGAACGAAGTTTTAGAGAATTTTCGTGCAAAGTGGTGGGTAACAGGCTAATTAAGCTGTAGGAAATTCGAATTTAACCCTAAAATACGCGGATTTATTCTAAGCATGATTCTCGACGCCACCGACCTGCGCCTCCTGCATTTTTTGCAACAGGATGGGCGCATCAGCAACCAGGAACTGGCGGAGAAAGTCGCCCTGTCGCCCTCCGCCTGCCTGCGCCGTTTGCGCCTGCTGGAGAGCGAGGGAATCATCAGCGGCTACCGCGCAGTGTTGAACGCCGAACAGCTGGGAATCGAGTTGGAAGCCATCGTGCACCTGTCCTTGCGCCAGGACGTGGAGGATTGGCATGAGACGTTTATCAAGAAGGTGCAAGGCTGGCCGGAGGTGGCCAGTGCATATGTGATTACCGGCGCCAGCAACTATGTGCTGCGCGTGCAGGCGAGGAACTTGAAGCACTTTTCGGACTTTATCGTGAACCACCTGAACCGCACGGCCGGGGTGATGGATATTCGCTCGGAGATTGTGTTGCAGAAGATCAAGGATCGGGATGAGGTGTTGGACTTAGTCGTGCGCAAATAGCACCATGATCGTTCCCACGCTCCGCGTGGGAATGCATCCTGTGACGCTCTGTGTCAAGCCTCTAAGAGCGGACGCAGAGCGTCCAGGGCAGCATTCCCACGCGGAGCGTGGGAACGATCAGCCCGTATTTAGTCTTCTAGGGCGCGCACGCGCTGCATGCGTTTTTGCTCTACCGGTGCGTCAGCCACCTGCAACTCAAAGTCAAAATCAATCTGCGCAAACCGCCCTTCCACCCCAAACTCCCGCGCCAGTTGCTGATCCTCACTGAAGCGAATTTGCGCAATCAACTCATCACGCGTCGCATAAGCAAAATCATCATGCAGGTACGGGTCATCCGAGAGGTTGATCTGCGTGGTCAAATGCCGGTACCCCGGCGCCGAGATGAAGAAGTGAATATGCGCCGGCCGCTGTCCATGACGCCCCAGTTGGTCGAGCAGCTGTTGAGTCGGCCCAGTCGGCGGGCAGCCGTAGCCGGACGGCACGATGCTGCGAAAACGGTAGTTGCCCTGGGCATCGGTCTCAATGCGCCGACGCAGGTTGAATTCCGACTGCGTCGGGTCAAACCACGAATAGGTGCCACCGGTATTCGCCTGCCACACATCGACAATCGCCCCCGCCAGCGGCTTGCCGTCGGTGTCGCGCACTTGCCCGTGCATGAACAGCGGCACTGCGTCATCCTTGCCATCGTCCAGCCGCGCTTCGTACTTGCTCAGCGGCGCGCCGGCCACATACAGCGGGCCTTCGATGGTGCGCGGGGTGCCGCCGGATTTACCGGCCTCCTCGTCCGCAGCATCCATCAGCAAATCCAGGTAATGCTCCAGGCCCAGCCCGGCGGCGAGCAAACCCGCCTCTTGGTTCTTGCCCAACTCGTTGAGGTAGTTGACCGCCTTCCAGAACTCTTCCGGGATCACTTCCAGGTCTTCGATGATGTTCACCGCGTCACGCAGGATCCGGTAGATCAGCGCCTTGGTGCGCGGGTTGCCGGCGTCGTTAAGGTTGCCGCTGGCTTCTTCGAGAAACTGTTGAGCGTGGGCAGTCTGGGAAAGTCGGATGGACATGGTGCAATCCTCATCTTGTCATTATTGGGGGCAAAACAGGCTCAGCGGTCGTCCTCATGGATCGACGAAGGGTGTCGGCACAAGGCGTTCACTTCGATGGCCATGTAGGGAAAAAGCGGCAGTTGCATCAGCAGGTCGTGCAGGTCTTGCACGCTGTCGACGTCGAACACGCTGTAGTTGGCGTAGTGCCCGGCGATGCGCCACAGGTGGCGCCATTTGCCCTCTTGTTGCAGCCGCTGCGCCAGGGCTTTCTCTTGCGCCTTCAGACCAGCGGCGTGCTCGGGGTTCATGTCCAGTGGCAGGTTCACAGTCATTTTTACGTGGAACAACATGGCAGGCGCCTCTTAGTGTTTGTCACGACGGAAGAACGCCAAACGCTCTTCATCAATGGTCAGGCCCAGGCCCGGCGCGGTGGAGACATGCAGCGCAAAATCGCGGTACACCGGCGGCTCGGTGAGGATGTCTTCGGTGAGCAGCAGCGGGCCGAACAGTTCGGTGTCCCAGGCCAACTTGTTCAAGGTCAGGAAGGCATGCGCCGAGGCCAGGGTGCCGATGCCGCCTTCGAGCATGGTGCCGCCGTACAGACCGATACCGGCCGCTTCGGCAATCGCAGCCGTGCGCAACACCGCGCGCGGGCCGCCGTTCTTGGCGATCTTGAGGGCGAACACCGAGGCCGCGCCTTCGCGGGCCAGGTTGAAGGCGTCTTCCACGCATTCGATGGACTCGTCGGCCATGATCGGCGCCGGGCTCGACAGGTTCAGCCGGGCCATGCCGCTGCGGTTGTTGCGCGAGATCGGTTGTTCGATCAGGTCGATACCGTTATCACCGAGCACCTTGCACACGCGCAGGGCCACAGCTTCGTCCCAGGCCTGATTGACGTCGACACGCACACTCGCGCGTTCGCCCAGGGCTTTTTTGATCGCGATTACATGGGCCAGATCGCGGCCGACTTCACCGGCACCAATCTTCAATTTGAAGATGCGGTGGCGGCGCAGGTCGAGCATCTTTTCAGCTTCGGCAATGTCTTGTTCGGTGTTGCCACTGGCCAGGGTCCAGGCCACCGGCAAGGCATCGCGCACGCGCCCGCCGAGCAGTTCGCTGACCGGCAGGTTGAGGCGTTTGCCGAGGGCATCGAGCAAAGCACTTTCGATCCCGGACTTGGCAAAGGTGTTGCCACGAATGCTGCGCTCCAGGCGCAACATGGCCGCGTTGATATTGCTCGCGTCCTGGCCAATCAACAGCGGCGCAAAGTGGCGGTCGATGTTGATCTTGATGCTGTCGGGGCTTTCGTTGCCGTAGCTCAGGCCGCCAATGGTGGTGGCTTCGCCGATGCCTTCGATGCCATCGGCGCAGCGCAGGCGGATGATCACCAGCGTCTGGTTTTGCATCGTGTGCATCGCCAGCTTGTGCGGGCGAAGGGTGGGGAGGTCGACGATGATGGTGTCGATCGACTCGATGGCGCAAATCGGCATGGCTATACCCGTTGGGTTCTTTATATGTTTGAGCCGATTCTGTGCCGTATTTTCCCTGGCTTCCAATATAGAATGGGTCTCGCACAATACCCTCAAGGTATGAAAGGAGCCGTCATGGAACTGCGTCATCTGCGCTATTTCCAGGTGCTGGGTGAGACCCTCAACTTCACCCGTGCCGCCGAACGCCTGCACATCGCCCAACCGCCGTTGAGCCGGCAGATCCAGCAATTGGAAGATGAATTGGGCGTGATTCTGCTCGAGCGCGGCCGACCGCTGCGGCTGACTGAGGCCGGGCGATTTTTCTATGAGCACGCCAATGTGCTGCTCGAACAGCTGGGCAAGGTCTGCGACACCACCCGGCGTATCGGCCAGGGCGAGAAGACCTGGCTGGGTATCGGCTTTGCGCCGTCGACCTTGTACGGCGTGCTGCCGGAGTTGATTCGGCGCCTGCGCAACCATGAGGCGCTGGAGCTGGAATTGGGCTTGTCGGAGATGACCACCTTGCAGCAGGTCGAAGCGCTCAAGGCTGGGCGTATTGACGTAGGCTTCGGGCGGATTCGCATCGACGACCCGGCCATCGTCCAGCGCGTGCTGGTAGAGGATCGACTGGTCGCCGTACTGCCCGCCGGCCACCCGTTGCTCGGCGCACCCGCCACCCTCGCCCAATTGGCCGCCGAGCCGTTTGTGCTCTACCCCGGCAACCCTTGCCCCAGCTATGCCGACCATGTGATCGCACTGTTCGACGCCCACGGCTTGAGCCTCAAGGTGGCGCAGTGGACCAACGAATTGCAGACCGCCATCGGCCTGGTCGGCGCGGGCATGGGCGTGACGCTGGTGCCGGCCTCGGTGCAGGTGCTGCACCGCGCGGATATCGGCTACACGCCGATTGTGGAAACCACCGCGACTTCGCCGATCATTCTTAGCCGCCGGGTGAATGATCAGTCGCCGGGGCTGAGTCATTGTTTGCAACTGGTGGAAGAGTTGATCTGAGCTCCCAAAGCCACCCCCTATCCAATGTGGGAGCTGGCTTGCCTGCGATGGCGGTGGATCAGTTGGCATCTTTACTAACTGGCCCACCGCTATCGCAGGCAAGCCAGCTCCCACAGTTTGATCCTCATTGTTTTCAAAGGCTGCGCAGGCGCGTGCGTTGCAGGGTTTGACTGGGGGATTCATCAAACAGCTTGCGGTATTCCGCTGAAAACCGTCCCAAGTGCGTAAAGCCCCAGCCCAGGGCGATTTCGGAAATAGTGCACGTCGAGCCGTGCTCGAGTATTTCCTGGCGCACGGCCCCCAGCCGGTATTTCTTCAGATAAGCCATGGGCGACAGCGCAAAGTATTTGCGAAAGGCATCAAACAGCTTGAACCGCGACACACCCGCAGCGGTTTCAAGGTCTTCCAGATGCACCGCTTCGCGGGCGTTTTCATGGATGAACTGCCGCGCCCGAATCAAGTAGTGCGGCAGCTTCACACCGAGTACGTCGCGTAATTCCTCTGAATAGTTGTTCGGCTGGGCGAGGATCAACCCCTTGATCAGCGAACTTTCCAGGTCACGGGTAAACGCCGCCTGCTCATACAACTCGCTGCTGCGCTCAAGCTCCGCAATGAAGTAGCGCGCCATGCGCCACCAGGATGCCGAAGCGCCGTCCACCGCGTCCATCACCGACTCAAAGCGCAGCGGCGCTTCAATCGGCCGTTGCAGCAAGCCTTCCAGGGATTCACTCATCGCCGCCCGTGTGATCACCACCTGCAGCTTGCGGCAGTCGCCGGAAATCGCCAGCACCTGATGCTCGTTGGGCGAGATGATTACGCCTTGATCGCGGTTGGAACTCAGGCGCACGCCGTCCTTGCTCAATTCCTGATCACCCACCAGCGGCAGGCTGAGGCTGTAGCTGCTGAAGTGCTCGGCGTCTTCGATGTCGATGGTCACGTCGGTGCCGTATTCGATCACGCCCAAGGTGGTGGCGCGGGACTTGAACACGTTGGCGCTGTGGTGAAAACGCAGGCGTTCGGGCGTGGCCGTCGCCAGGCGGTGTGGCCCGCAAATGCCGGACATCCAGCTGCAGGCGCCTTCCAGGTCGAAGCGTTGAATATGGATATCGCGTGTATGGCTACTCATCAGGGTGCACCCACGGCGGTTAGGCTGTTGCGCGCTCTGGCGGCGCGTCGTTAGCAATCGACAGCAAGTTCCAAGCCACGCCAGCCTCAATGCAACTGCGTGGATAGCAACGGTCGACTATGTGGATAAGTCGCAGGTTTTTTGCGACTTTCCCTTGATATGACAGTAGCGCATCGCGTCACCGAGCTGCACCGAACTGGGTATTTGCTGCCCACATTTACGGCGCAACTTTGCGGCTTACCTTCCCCCATTAAGCGGATAGCCCGCGCCCTGCCCCGCTGCCTTTAATGAACCACCGATTAGCCCCTATCAAAAAGGTGCCTCCCATGAGTGGTGCAAGAAGCGTCGAGCAGTGGAAAGCGTTTATCGAAAGCTGCCTGGATTTTCGCCCGGCCGATGAAGTGTTCCGCATCGCCCGGGACATGTTCACCGAGCCGGAACTGTTCGACCTGGAGATGGAACTGATCTTCGAAAAGAACTGGATCTACGCCTGTCACGAAAGCGAGCTGGCCCATAACCACGACTTCGTGACGATGCGCGCCGGGCGCCAGCCGATGATCATCACCCGCGATGGCGAAGGCCAGTTGAACGCGCTGATCAACGCCTGCCAGCATCGCGGCACCACGCTCACGCGGGTCGGCAAGGGCAACCAATCGACCTTCACCTGCCCGTTCCACGCCTGGTGCTACAAGAGCGACGGCCGGCTGGTGAAGGTCAAGGCGCCGGGCGAATACCCGGAAAGTTTCGACAAAGCCACCCGCGGTCTGAAAAAGGCACGCATCGAAAGCTACAAGGGCTTTGTGTTTATCAGCCTGGACGTGAACGGCACAAACAGCCTGGAAGACTTCCTCGGCGACGCCACAGTGTTCTTCGACATGATGGTCGCGCAGTCCGCCACCGGCGAGCTGGAAGTGCTGCCGGGTAAATCCGCCTACACCTACGACGGCAACTGGAAGCTGCAAAACGAAAACGGCCTGGACGGTTATCACGTCAGCACCGTGCACTACAACTACGTGGCCACGGTGCAGCATCGCCAGCAGGTGAACACCGAAAACGGCACGGGTTCAGGCACCACCCTGGACTACAGCAAGCTCGGCGCGGGCGATGCGAACACCGATGACGGCTGGTTCGCCTTCAACAACGGCCACAGCCTGTTGTTCAGCGACATGCCCAACCCCACCGTGCGTTCCGGCTACGCCACCATCATGCCGCACCTGGTGGAAGAGCACGGCCAGCAGAAGGCCGAGTGGATGATGCACCGCCTGCGCAACCTGAATATCTACCCAAGCCTGTTCTTCCTCGACCAGATCAGCTCGCAGCTGCGGATTATTCGCCCGGTGGCGTGGAACAAGACCGAGATCATCAGCCAGTGCCTGGGCGTGAAAAACGAATCTGACGCCGACCGCGAAAACCGTATCCGCCAGTTCGAGGACTTCTTCAACGTGTCCGGCATGGGCACACCCGATGACCTGGTGGAATTTCGCGAAGCCCAACGCGGCTTCCAGGGCCGCCTGGAGCGCTGGAGTGATATCTCACGCGGCAGCCACCGCTGGGAAACCGGCCCGACGCCGAACAGCGAAGCCATCGGCATCCAACCGGCGATGACCGGCACCGAGTTCACCCACGAAGGCCTGTACGTGAACCAGCACCGCAATTGGCAGCAGTTCCTGCTCAAGGGCCTGGACCAACAAGCGCTGACACTGCGGGAGGTGAAGTGATGAATGCGCAATTGCAGTACCAGATCGAGCAGTTCTTCTACCGTAAATCCGAGCTGTGCGACGCTCAGGACTGGGACGCCTACGTGCAGTTGTTCGACCCGCAAAGTGAGTTCCACCTGCCGCAGTGGGACTCGGAACACGTCTACACCCGCGACCCCAAGCGCGAGATGTCGCTGATCTATTACGCCAACCGTTCGGGGCTGGAAGACCGCGTGTTCCGCCTGCGCACCGGCAAGGCGGCGTCGGCCACACCAATGCCGCGCACGTTGCACCTGATCAATAATGTGCGGATTGCCGAGCAACCGGGTGGGTTACTGGACGTGAAGCTGAACTGGCACACGCTGTTCTATCGGCTGGCCATGTCGGAGCAGTTCTATGGCAGCGCCACCTACAGCCTCAAACCCCATGGCGACAGCTGGTTGATCACCCGCAAACACGCCTTGCTGCTCAACGACACCATCAACTCGGTGCTGGATTTTTATCACCTGTAGCAGCGAACTTTTGTGGCGAGCATCGCCCTGTGGCAAGCGGGCTTGTTGTGGAAAGCGGGCAAGCCTCCTCGCCACAGGGTGTGCGCAGCCACAAATACGCGGAGAACAACAAATGAATCACAAAGTGGCCTTCAGCTTTGCCGATGGCAAAACCCTATTTTTCCCGGTGGGCGCCCACGAAATCCTGTTGGACGCTGCGCTGCGCAACGGCATCAAGATCCCCCTGGATTGCCGCGAAGGCGTGTGCGGCACCTGCCAGGGGCGTTGCGAGTCCGGCGATTACAGCCAGGATTATGTCGACGAAGAAGCCCTCTCCAGCCTCGACCTGCAGCAACGCAAGATGCTCAGTTGCCAGACTAGGGTGAAGTCCGACGCAACGTTTTACTTCGATTTTGATTCGAGCTTGTGCAATGCGCCGGGGCCAGTGCAGGTGCGCGGCACGGTGAGCGAAGTACAGCAGGTCTCGGCCAGCACGGCCATTTTGCAGGTGCAAATGGAGGCGCCGCTGGACTTCCTGCCAGGCCAATACGCCCGCCTGTCGGTTCCCGGCACCGACAGTTGGCGCTCCTACTCCTTCGCCAACCGCCCGGGCAATCAATTGCAGTTTCTGGTGCGCCTGCTGCCCGATGGCGTCATGAGCAACTACCTGCGCGAGCGTTGCCAGGTCGGTGACGAAGTGCTGATGGAGGCGCCATTGGGTGCTTTCTACCTGCGCCATGTCACCCAACCGCTGGTGCTGGTGGCAGGCGGCACCGGGTTGTCGGCGTTACTGGGCATGCTCGATGAACTGGCAGCCAACGGTTGCGAGCAGCCGGTGCACCTGTACTACGGCGTTCGCGGGGCCGAAGACTTATGCGAAGCGGCGCGCATCCACGCCTACGCTGCAAAAATCCCGAATTTTCGCTACACCGAAGTACTGAGCGACCCATCACCTGCGTGGACCGGCAAGCGCGGCTACCTCACCGAACATTTCGACCTGGCCGAATTGCGGGACAGATCGGCAGATATGTACGTGTGCGGCCCCCCGCCGATGGTCGAATCCATCCAACAATGGCTGGCGGATCAGGCACTTGATGGCGTTCAGCTGTATTACGAAAAGTTTACGCAGAGTAATATCTGACCCCTCAGCAGTTCTGAGGGGCGGTGCGGCGTGCAATCAACCCTGAGAAAAACAAGTAGAAGGGAATGTTAATGGCGGATGACATGGTTAACCCGGTAGGCCTCAAGCGTGGCCTGAAGAACCGGCATATTCAGCTGATTGCCTTGGGAGGGGCGATTGGCACGGGGTTGTTCCTCGGCTCGGCCGGGGTGCTTAAGTCGGCGGGGCCGTCGATGATCCTGGGTTACGCGATTGCGGGGTTCATCGCGTTCCTGATCATGCGCCAGCTCGGCGAGATGATCGTCGAAGAACCGGTAGCCGGCTCCTTCAGCCACTTCGCGCACAAATACTGGGGCGGTTACGCGGGCTTCCTGGCCGGCTGGAACTACTGGGTCCTCTACGTGCTGGTGGGCATGGCCGAACTGACGGCCGTGGGCAAATACATTCAGTTTTGGTGGCCGGAGATCCCGACCTGGGTCAGCGCACTGGTGTTCTTTGTCGCGGTGAACCTGATCAACACCCTCAACGTGAAGTTCTTCGGTGAAGCCGAGTTCTGGTTTGCGATCATCAAGGTGGTGGCGATTGTCGGCATGATCGTGCTCGGCTGCTACCTGCTGTTCAGCGGCACCGGCGGCCCGCAAGCCTCGGTGAGCAACCTGTGGAGCCACGGCGGGTTCTTCCCGAATGGCGGCATGGGGCTGTTGATGTCGATGGCCTTCATCATGTTCTCGTTTGGTGGCCTGGAGCTGGTGGGCATCACTGCCGCCGAGGCCAGCGAGCCGCGCAAAGTGATCCCCAAAGCGATCAACCAGGTGGTCTACCGGATTCTGATTTTCTACGTCGGCGCCCTGACCGTGCTGCTGTCGCTGTACCCGTGGGACCAACTGCTGCAAACCCTCGGCGCCTCGGGCGATGCCTACAGCGGCAGCCCGTTTGTGCAGATCTTCTCGCTGATCGGTAACGACACCGCCGCACACATCCTCAACTTCGTGGTGCTGACCGCGGCGTTGTCGGTGTACAACAGCGGCGTGTACTGCAACAGCCGCATGCTGTTCGGCCTGGCCGAGCAAGGCGATGCGCCCAAAGCGCTGATGAAGCTGAACAAGCAAGGCGTACCGCTGCGCGCCCTGGCGATTTCGGCGCTGGTGACGATGCTGTGCGTGGTGGTCAACTACGTCGCACCGCACAGCGCGCTGGAGCTGCTGTTTGCACTGGTGGTTGCCTCGCTGATGATCAACTGGGCGCTGATCAGCCTCACCCACATCAAGTTCCGCAAAGCCATGGGCGAGCAAGGCGTGGTGCCGTCGTTCAAGACCTTCTGGTTCCCGTTCAGCAACTACCTGTGCCTGGCGTTCATGGTGATGATCATCAGCGTGATGCTGGCGATTCCGGGCATTCGTGAGTCGGTGTATGCGATGCCGATTTGGGTGGGGGTTATCTATGTGGCGTATCGGTTGCGGATCAGAAAGGGTAACGCTGTAGTGAATGCACAGTGATCCCTGTGGGAGCCGGGCTTGCCCGCGATGGCGGTGTGTCAGCCACTGGAGGTGGTGACTGATACACCGCCATCGCAGGCAAGCCAGCTCCCACATTTTGAAGCGGCATTCCCACGCAGAGCGTGGGAACGATCAGCCCCGGGATTCCGGGGCTTTTTTGTTTAGAGCGTGGAACGCACTCGCCACAGCTCGGGGAACAGCACGGTGTCGAGCATCTTGCGCAGGTAACCCACGCCCTCGGTGCCGCCCGTACCCGGCTGGAAGCCGATAATCCGCTCCACCGTGGTCACATGCCGGAAGCGCCATTGGCGGAACGAATCCTCCAAATCAATAAATTTCTCAGCCAACTGATACAAATCCCAATACCGGCTCGGGTCGCGATACACCTCACGCCAGGCCGCTTCCACGGACTCATCGTGAACCGTGGCCGCCGTCGGGTCGCGCTCGGCGCGTTTGGGGTCAATCGCCAAACCCGCCTTGGCCATCAAATTAACCGCCGCGTCATACAGCGACGGTGTGGCAATCGCCACCTGCAACTCCTGCAACAACTCAGGCCGGTGCGCATGCGGGCGCAACAGCGCTGCGCTCTTGTTGCCGAGAATAAATTCGATCTCGCGGTACTGGAACGACTGAAACCCCGACGACTGCCCCAGGAACGGGCGGATCGCCTTGTATTCCGACGGCGTCATGGTCGCCAGCACCGCCCAGGCGTGCACCAGTTGATCGAAGATACGCGACACCCGCGCCAGCATCTTAAACGCCGGCGACAGCTCACCCAGGCGCACGTGTTCGCGGGCGGCCTTGAGTTCGTGGAGCATCAGTTTCATCCACAGCTCGGAGGTCTGGTGCTGGATGATGAAGAGCATTTCGTTGTGGTCCGGCGACAACGGATGCTGGGCGCTGAGGACTTTGCCCAGGTCCAGGTAATCGCCGTAGCTCATCGACTCGGAAAAATTCAGCTCGGCGTTATGCCATTCTTCCGGCGGTTGGTAGTCAGCAGAGAAGGGACATTGGCTCATCGCGTAAGCTCCTTGAGCGGGCGAAGAATGGCGCGGACCGGGCTCGCGTCCAAGTTGGCAAAGCGCAGCGGCAGCGCGATCAGTTCATAGTCGCCCTCCGGTACGTCATCGAGCACGATGCCTTCGAGAATCGCCATGCCGTGGCGGGCCACGGCGTTGTGGGAATCCATGGTCTTGGACTGTTGCGGGTCCAGCGAGGGCGTATCGATACCGATCAGGCGCACACCCAGGCTGGCGAGCAGCTCAATGGTTTGCGGCGCGATGGCGGTGAAGTTCGAATCCCATTCCGTCAGCGGCGCTTGTGGATAAGTCCGCAGCAGCACGCGCTCCGGCAGGTTATCCACACGCCCTTGCAGTTGATGCGGCTGCACCAGCGCGCCACTGCCCAGGCAATGCAACACCCGGCACGGGCCCATGTACACGTCCAGCGACACCTCACCAATCGGCGCGCCGTCCGCGCTGTAATGCAGCGGTGCATCCACATGGGCGCCGGTGTGCGGCGAGAAGGTCACGCGGCCCACATTCACCGGGCACTCGGGGCCGAACTGCCACACGCGCTCTTCCTGGAACGGCGTATCGCCCGGCCAAGTCGGGGTGGCCGTACTCAAGGGCGGGCTGATATCCCACCACGTTTTTATTGGGTTCATTTCAAGGCTCTCGGCTGTTACCTGGGTGAATGATACGAGGGCCAGCCGTGCATTTTCTTGCTTATTCCAGCGCCAGGCGGGAATTCTTTCGCACATACTGCGAGGAAGTGGGGGATTGACGCACAAATCTAGCGCCCGGCCGCAATCGTTCAAACAACTCAAATCCTTGTGGGAGCCGGGCTTGCCCGCGATGGCGCCGTGTCAGGCGATGAGAGGCAAGCTGTGGCGCCGTCATCGCGGGCAAGCCCGGCTCCCACAGGGTTCTAGGGGGCATGATGAATCACTGTGCGGTTGCGCTTCTGAGCATCCCGATGTCGAGTTCAGACCACTGACACAACGCCCAAGGCCTTAGGGTGCATCTTTGCATTCACTGCCTCGGAGCCATCATGTCCAAGCCCATCACCGTATTGCGCGACACCCACCCACTGCCGGTCCTGGATGCCTGCAAATGGGAAAAACTCGAAGGCGACCCGCACACCGTCAACCTCAACGCCTACACCAGCGAAGACGGCAGCAAGATCATGGGCACCTGGATTTGCACCCCGGGCAAGTGGTACGTGGAATACGTGAAGTGGGAATACTGCCACTTCCAGGAAGGCTACTGCGTGATCACCCCCGAAGGGATGGCGCCGATTCACTTGCGCGCTGGGGATATCTTTGTGGTGGAGCCCGGCATGAAAGGGACCTGGGAAGTGGTCGAGACGGTGCGTAAGTACTTTGTATTTGCCTGACACCTGGAGCGGAACACCCTACATAGAATCAGATAAATCCTGCCCTCCTTCAAACAAGTCTTAGACCGAGTTAGAAGGGTTTACAGCAACCTGCGATGAGCACCATCCCTCTCACGCAGGCTGCATCAATGAACCTAATAACCAAAGTATGCGCTTTAAACCTCAGCCTCTTTCTGACGCCCTACGCACTCGCTGACTTCATCAGCGACAGCACCGGCAAGCTTGAACTGAAAAACTTTTACTACAACCGCGACTACCGCGACCCCGAGGCCACACAGTCCAAGCGGGAAGAGTGGGCGCAAGGTTTCGCCTTGCAACTTGAATCGGGGTTTACCGAAGGCACCGTGGGCGTAGGCGTCGACGTGCTCGGCATGGCCGGGTTCAAACTCGACTCAAGTGCGAGCCGAACCCGGTCCGGCCTGCTGCCCGTGCGTGACTCCGGAAAAGCCGAAGACAGCTACGGCGAGGTCGGCGTTACGGCCAAACTCCGGGCGTCGCACAGCACGCTGAAAATCGGCACGCTGGTGATGCCACCACTCCCCTTCCTGGAAAAAAACATCGGGAGCTTGCACCCGCAACTCTTCAGAGGCGCCTACCTGCACTCGCAGGAAGTGCAAGACTTGAAGCTGGACTTGGGCAGAATCACCCAGGTCAATCAACCCAATTCCACCAACTACGAAGCATTGGGTGTCGGCACGGGCACACGCAAAAACATTGTTGTGCGTGGGAAGAATCAATCGGATGCATTCGACTTTGCCGGCGGCAGTTACGCGTTCAACAAACAAATCACTGGCAGTTATTACTACAGCGCGCTGGATAATCTCTACACCCAACACGCCGCCGCCCTTCAACACACTTATCCGGTGGCAGAGAACCAAAGCCTGAAAAGCGAACTGCGTTATGCGCGCTCCACCGATAACGGTAATACCAACATCGACAACACCGCGCTGGGCGCGCAGTTGAGTTATTCATTGGGTTCACATAAATGGACCGGCGCCTATCAAACCATGCAAGACAACACGGGGTTTGCAGCCTTGAGGGGAAGCTTCTCCTCACTGGTAAACTTTTTCCAATACAGCGACTTCGCCAATAAAGACGAAAAGTCCTGGCAACTTCGCTACGACTACGACTTCGCGTCACTCGGCGTTCCCGGCCTCTCGCTGTTTACCCGCTATGCCTCGGGCAGCAACGTGGACCTAGGCCCTGGGCGTTCAGACGGTCGCGAGTGGGAACGGGATATCGACGTGACCTATGTGTTCCAGAACCCGACCCTAAAAAACGTAAAAGTGCGCGTGCGCAACGCCATGGTGCGTTCCAACTTTGAACGGGATATCGACGAAACCCGCCTGATCGTCAGCTACGAACGACCACTGTGGTAACGCTCGCCCTGCGCAAAAACCCGAGAGCCCGCGCAAGGCGGGCTCTCGGAAACGCCCCTACTTGGGTTTGCGATAGCTGTTGATGATCGCCGAGAAGTCCTTGCCGCCTTCCCCGCGCTGGCTCATCGATTGATACAACTGCTGGGCCACGGCACCGAGAATCACCGGTTGCTTGGCCTGGCGCGCCGCTTCGGTGGCCAGGCCCAGGTCCTTGAGCATCAGGTCGGCGCCAAAACCACCGGTGTAACCGCGCGAAGACGGCGCGGTTTCAATCACGCCCGGCCACGGGTTGTAGGTGTCGGAACTCCAGCAGCGCCCAGTGGAGCTGTTGATGATGCCGGCCAGCACTTGGGTGTCGATGCCCAGTGCATCGCCCAAGGCCATGGCTTCGCTGACGCCGACCATGCTGATGCCGAGCAGCAGGTTGTTGCAGATCTTGGCGATCTGGCCGGTGCCGATGTCGCCGCAATGCACGATGTTGCGGCCCATCTGCGCCAGCACCGGTTGCAGGGTGGCGAACAGTTCCAGGGGGGCGCCGACCATGAAGGTCAAAGTCCCTGCGCTCGCGCCACCGGTGCCGCCAGAGACGGGAGCATCAGCTATCACCACACCTTGCTTGGCCGCGGCTGCGGACACATCGCGGATAGTTTGCGGGTCGATGGTGCTGCAATCCACGGCAGGTACGCCTTTGCCGATGCCGGCCAAAACGCCGTCCTCATTCAGCCACACGCTACGCACATGGGCTGCGGCCGGCAGCATGGTAATCACCAGCTCGGCGTCTTTCGAGGCATCGCGTGGTGAGTCGCTGATGGTGCCGCCCAACTCGGCCAATTCTTTGAGCACGGTTTGGTTCAGGTCGAACAGGTTCAGCGCGTGCCCGGCCTTGATCAGGTTGCGGGCCATGGGCGCGCCCATGTTGCCCAAGCCGATAAATGCAATCTTCATGGTCGTCTCCCCAAATCAGCGCAGGTTGATGGTGGTGTTGACGCCATCATTGACCGTGTCGTCGTCGAACCAGCGGCTCGTCACGGTTTTGGTCTGGGTGTAGAACTGCACCACTTGCTTGCCGTACGGGCCCAGGTCGCCGAGCTTGGAACCACGCGAACCGGTGAAGCTGAAGAACGGCACCGGCACAGGGATCGGGATGTTGATGCCGACTTGGCCTACATCGATTTCGCTCTGGAACTTACGCGCCGCCGCACCGCTTTGGGTGAACAGGCCGGTGCCGTTGCCGAACGGGTTGGCGTTGACCAGCGCGATGGCCTCATCGAGGGTCGCAACCTCCAGCACCACCAGCACCGGGCCGAAGATTTCCTGGGTGTAAATCTGCATGTCAGTGGTCACGCCCGAGAACAGGGTCGGGCCAACAAAGTTGCCTTGCTCGAAGCCCGGCACCTTGATGTCGCGCCCGTCCAGCTCCAGCTTCGCGCCTTCTTTCACGCCGCTTTCGATCAGTTCCAGGATGCGCGTCTTGGCACGTTTGGAAATCACCGGGCCGACATCCGTACCGGCTTCACTGCCGGCATTCACTTTGAGCTTTTGCGCCAACGCCTTGAGGTCCGGCAGCCATTGCTTGGCCGCGCCCACCAGCACCACCACCGAGGTGGCCATGCAACGCTGGCCCGCCGCGCCGAAACCGGCACCGACCAGTGCATTCAACGTGTGTTCGCGATTGGCGTCCGGCAGCACCACGGCGTGGTTCTTGGCGCCCATCATCGACTGCACGCGCTTGCCGTGCTTACCGGCCAGGTCGTACACGTGAGTACCCACAGCAGTCGAACCGACGAAGGACACCGCCTTGATGTCTTTATGGGTGCACAGCGCATCCACCACATCTTTGCCGCCGTGTACGACGTTGAGCACGCCAGCCGGCACGCCAGCTTCCAGCGCCAGCTCTACCAGCAGCAGGGTCGACAGCGGGTCTTGCTCGGACGGCTTGAGGACGAAAGTGTTACCGCAGGCAATCGCCATCGGGAACATCCACAGTGGAATCATCGCCGGGAAGTTGAACGGCGTGATACCCGCGCACACGCCGATAGGCTGGCGCAGGGTGTAGGTGTCGACGCCACCGGCGACGTTTTCAGCGAATTCGCCCATCTGCAAGGTGCCGATAGAGCACGCGTGCTCGACCACTTCCAGGCCACGGAAAATATCGCCCTCGGCATCGGCAATGGTCTTACCCTGCTCGGCGCTGAGGACCACAGCGATGCGTTTGGAATGTTCACGGATCAAGGCTTGCAGCTTGAGCATGATGCGCATGCGCGCGCCGATCGGCGTCAGCTTCCAAGTCTGGAAGGCCTGATGGGCAGCGTCGATGGCCGCATTGACTTCATCGGCGGTAGCGAAAGGGACTTTGGCCAGCACTTGCTGGGTGGCCGGGTTGACGATGTCTTGCCAGTGGGTGGTCTTTGACTCGACCCATTCACCGTTGATCAGCAACTTGACCTGTTGCACGGAAATGTCGGCAGAAGCGTTCATGTGGTCTCCAATCTTGTAGTTATGCAGAGACAAGGCGCGTGAATCGCCTTGGGAATGAGGCGTTCGGACTGTTTTTGGAGTATAGATGTGCAAATCTCTAATAAGAACGCACATAAAAGCCGGTCCAATATGCAAAAAAACATCACATCACTGGGCTCCCTGAATTGGGATGACCTGAAGTTTTTCCTCGAAGTGGCCCGCACCCGCAAGGCCAGCGTCGCCGCTAAACGCCTGGCGGTGGACTACACCACCGTGTCGCGGCGTATCAGCTCGTTGGAAGTGTCGCTCGGCACGCTGCTGTTCGAAAAATCCCGGACCAGCGGTTTTGTGCTCACCCCCGAGGGCCAGCGTTTACTGGGTTACGCGGAGTCCATCGAAAGCACCTTGCACATGGCCTGCGAGCAAGTCTCCGGCTCCGGCGTGGCGCTGTCCGGCCATGTGCGCATGGGCTGCACCGAAGGCTTCGGCAGCTTTTTCGTCACCCCGCAGCTCAGCCACTTCGTCGACACCTACCCGGCCATCTCAGTCGACATCCTGCCCCTGCCCCACTTCATCAGCCTGTCCAAGCGCGAAGCCGACATCGTCATCGCCCTGGAACGCCCGGAACACGGGCCGTACGTGTGCTGCAAACTGTGCGACTACAAACTGCAGCTGTACGCGACCCAGGACTACCTCGACCAACACCCGCCCATCCAGCGCCCGGCGGACTTGGCTGAGCATCCGTTTATCAGCTATGTGGATGACTTGGCGTTCAGCTCGGAGCTGTTGTACCTGGCGAATGTGGTGCCCGGCGCCAGCGCGAGTTTGCGCAGTACCAGCGTGATAGCGCAGTACGTCGCGGCGCAGCAGGGCCGGTCGATGGCGATATTGCCGTGCTTTTTGGCGGCGCAGGATCCGCGGTTGTTGCCGGTGTTGGGGGAGGAGATTGCGATTACACGGCAGTTTTGGATGTACTGCCGGGAGGATTTGAGGAAGCTGAAGCGGATTACGTTGTTGTGGGACTACATCAGGGAAGTGACGGAGCAGAATCAGGGGCTGTTGATGGGGGAGACGCGGGAGATAAAATTCGCGGATTAAAGGGCCATCAACGACGATTCGCTTTAATTTGCAGGACGTTTCCTAGAGACTCTCTACCCCATTGCGCCTTACCGTTTGGGTCACTAGCCTCCCTGGGTCGCTGCACATCAGCGATCGGGTTTAGCGATCCGGGTTTCAGGCGTGACACTGCCCCCAACAGTAATAGCTGACGTCGTCAGCTCTTAGCGTTTTATGGCGGCTGTGTGCGGGAGACTTTCGAGTCTACCCGGGATGCGCTCTGGCCCGGATCGCTAACCTGCACACAGCTGCCACCCTCTTCATGTTTAGCGATGTGATGTGGCGGCTCTACTTCCGCAGAGAGCAATCGTCATGAGCAAAATAGTCCCCGATCCACCGCTTTCCTCCATCACCACCCTCGGCATCGTCACCTTCGGCGATTACGGCGAAAACCAAAAACCCCTTTTCCGCGTCAACTCCGGCATGCCGATTGAGCAAGCCCTGGAACACGCCTCCACCCTGCTTTTTTACTCCAAGAAACTCGCCATGGAAGCCGCCATGGATGTGCGCGGCGAGCAATACGCATGGGCCGCGCATTACCTGTGTGAGATGGGCAAGGCCGTGGTGGATGACTTGACGCAGGCGATGACGCCCGCGAGCTAAACGCCAGATCGTTCCCACGCTCTGCGTGGGAATGCCGCCCCGGACGCTCTGCGTCTGCTGTTGAAGTCGTGACGCAGAGCGTCACAGGATGCATTCCCACGCGGGGCGTGGGAACGATCGGATATAAGTGTGGGAGCTGGCTTGCCTGCGATGGTGGTGGGTCAGTCAGCACATCGGCTACTGATACACCGCTATCGCAGGCAAGCCAGCTCCCACCTTGGATTGCATTGCAACATTTGAGATCGTTTAGATCGTTCCCACGCTCTGCGTGGGAATACCGCCTTGGACGCTCTGCGTCCGCTTCTAGCGGTGAGGCGCTTAGTCGGCGATCACCACAATCGACACGCGCCGATTCTCGGTGCGCCCCGCTACCGTGGTGTTCGGCGCCACCGGTTCGCTGCTGCCCAGACCGCGCAGTTGGATGTTTTCTTCTTTCATGCCCACACCGGTCAGCACTTTGCCCACGCTTTTGGCGCGGCGCAGGGACAGTTGCTGGTTGTAGCTCTCTTTGCCCGAGGCGTCAGTGTGGCCGTCTACGCGTACGCGGTCGATGCCGGCGCCGACCAGGGCTTTGCCGATGCGTTCGACGATGTCGGTGCTGGCTTTGTTGAGGCTTTCAACGTCGCTGCCGAACAGCACTTTGCCCGACAGGCCGAAGGCCCAGCCTTCGTCGGTGAGTTCGAAGCCTTGTTGTTTGAGGACTGCGACTTGGGCCGGGGTCAGGCCTTTGGGTGGGGGCGTCTGGCAGCCGCCGAGGGCAAGGAATGCCACCAGTAAGGTAATAAACATAAAACGTGCGGTCGAGAACAAGGGATCAACTCCTGTGGTTAACATTTGCGGCGGTGGGCTCCGATTCCGCCGTTTGCTGGCCGCCCTGGGATAATCGTTTGGCCTGGTACATCGCCGCATCGGCGGCATTAAGCAGGGTGCCGGGGGTGGCACCATGATCGGGATAAACGGCAATGCCGATACTGAGAGAGGTCAACACCTGGGTGTTGCCGGGCAGTGGGATCGGTTTGTCCATGCTGGCAATGATCTTGTCGGCGATGCGCTGCGCGTCCTCAACTTTGTGCAGCGGCGCCAGCAGCACCGCAAATTCATCGCCGCCCAAGCGCGCTACCAGATCATCTTCACGCAATTGCGCACGCACGCGCTCGGCGACGGCGACCAGCACGGCATCACCGGCGGCGTGGCCGAAGTTGTCGTTGATGTCTTTGAAGCGGTCGCTGTCGAGGAACAACACGGCGACCCGTTCGTTGACCTTGGCGGCGCTGCGCAGGGCGCGAATCAGCCGGCCTTCGAAAAACGCGCGATTGGGCAGGCCGGTCAGGCTGTCGTGGCTGGCCTGGTGGGCCAGGGTTTCATTCTCACTTTGCAGGTGGCTTTGCCAAGCTTCCATCTCGCCGAGCAAGGCATTGAAGTCGCTGCCCAGGCTGTCGAGTTCGGCGATCTGCGCCGGTGGCACGCGCCGGTCAAAGTCGCGCTCGCTACGGGCGGCGTGGGCCACGGCGGCGAGGCTTTGCAGCGGTTCGGTAATGCCCTGCAGCAAGCGGCGCGCCAGGTAGAGCGCCACCCAGGCGCTTAGGGCGGTGCAGATGAGGATCCCGGCCAGGCCGCTGAGCAGGAAGCGCAGCAGGCTGCCGCCATGGCCGACCAGGTGAATGCTGCCGACGGCTTGCCCTTGATGCAAAACCGGCTGGCTGATGGGCTGCTCGAGCAAGGTGTGCGCGACTGCCAGTTCAACCCGCGACAGCAGCCCGGTATCCGGCCGCACCCATTGCGCGAGCAACTTGCCGCTGTCATCAAAGACTTCAGCCTGGGCCACCTCTTCAGTCGACGCAATCAGGCTCAGGGCTTCGGTAGCCGCGGCGCTGTCGTCGAACACCACCGCCGCTTCCACGGTGTAGTTGATGGAACGCGCGATCAGGTGCAGGTTGTGCTCGGCATAAACCCGCAGCGCCAGCACGCCGAGCAGGGTCAGGGACACGCTGGCCAAGGTCACGGCGACCAACGCCAGGATCAAATGCCCACGGCCAATGACCGAACGCAACGTCGGCCGCGCTTTCGGGTTACTCATGGCGTCGGCGCTCGACGACGGGACAGTTGCAACACGCTGGGGTGAATGCGCACGCCACTGCGGGCGACGGAGTCCAAGTTGACCTCAAACGACACCTGCGCATCGCCCACGCGCAGGCAGAACAGGCTGCCCACGGTGCATCGGTCGCCGCCTTCGCTGATGCTGAGCACCGGGTGGCCGATCAGCGACGCGAACAGCCGAGTGCGCTCATCGTCGGAGAGTTTGCCGATGTACACGGCGTCGCAAGCACTGAGGATGTCAGGATTGTCGGCCAGCAGGCGCTTCACCACTACCGGGCGCCCCGTGGCCTGAGTGGTGCCTTTGATCAGATCATCGGTGTATTGGGTGGGGCCGACGATGCACAGCCGCAGTTGTGCAGGCTCCACCGGCCAGCGCGCGTAACTGAGGATGCCGAGTACCACTTGGGTGACTGCCTGGGCACGGTGGTCTGCCGGGCTTGGCGTTTGCGCATTGGCAAACGGCGCGAGCAGGCACAGAACCGCCACCAGTAACATGCGTCTCCAGCTCAAACTACGCTCTGTGGGCGAGACAGCCACGGTCATTGCAGCAATTCTCTCAGGTGTTTTTTCAGGTTTTTTTTCAGGCTAATGCCGCAACGATAGCACAGCAACGGAAAACCCCGCGAAGAGCCGACTTCGCGAGATCCGCTATTTTTTCAGAAAAATCAGTCGACTGAATCAGAAATATTTCATGACCGATCAGTCAGTTTTTTTTCAGCCGGCACGTCCAATTCCAGCATCAGCCCGCTCAAGCGCTTGACCTTGCGCCGTACGGCTTCCTCAAACACGCCACCACGCGGTTCGATCAAGCTGAACCAGCGCTTGGCGCGGGTGATGCCGGTGTAGATCAGTTCTTTGGTCAGCACCGGGTTCAGTGCATCCGGCAGGATCAGCGCGGTGTGGGTAAATTCCGAGCCCTGGGATTTGTGCACGGTCATGGCGTACACGGTTTCTACGTCATTCAGACGGCTGGGCAGTACAAAGCGCACGCCGCCCTGGCCATCGTTGCGTGGGAAGGCCACGCGCAGCACGTGGGGGCCGCCGTCGCTTTCGGGCAGCTTCAGGGCGATGCCGATGTCACCGTTCATCAAGCCCAGGCCGTAATCGTTGCGGGTCATCAGCACGGGGCGGCCTTCGTACCATTGGTCGTCGCCTTCGATCAGCCGCACTTTGCGCAAGGCGGCGGTGATGCGCAGGTTCAGCCCCTCCACGCCCCAGGGGCCTTTGCGCACGGCGCAGAGCAGTTGGAACGCGTCGAAGGCTTGCAGCAGTTGCTGGGCCCAGTGGGTCCAGGCCAAGTCTTCACGGGGTGTATCGAGGGCTGGGCGCGCGCTTTGCAGCAGGTTCAGGTAATAGCGATAACCCTGGGCTTCGTCGCCCTGCCCGTCCAGCACCAGGCGCTCAAGGGCATGGTCGTGCTCGCCCTTGAGGCTGAGGCAGAACAGGTCGTGGTGGCTGCGGGCGGCGAGCAGTTTGCGCGCCTCTTCGGCGTTTTGCTGGTTGACCCAGCGCGCCAGTTGGCCGATGCCGCTGCCTTCGCCGAAACGCCGCGAGTAGCGCAGCATCACCACTTGTTGGGCCAGTGGGTGGGTGGCGTCGAGGTCTTCGTGCAGGCCGCTGGCGCTGAGGTCTTCGCCGCTCACTGCTTGCAGCCATTGGCGCGTGTCGGGGCTGTACCAGCCGGCTTCGGCGTCGCGGCATAAGTCGCCGAGTACGGCGCCGGCTTCCACCGAGGCGAGTTGGTCCTTGTCGCCCAGCAACACTAAGCGTGCGTGAGGCGGCAAGGCGTCCAGCAGGTTGGCCATCATTTCCAGGTCGATCATCGAGGCTTCGTCCACCACCAGCACGTCCAGGGGCAATGGGTTGCCAATGTGGTGGCGGAAGTGCCGCGTGCCCGGGCGGCTGCCCAAAAGGCGGTGAACAGTGGTGACCTGGGTCGGGATTTTTTCCCGCACGCTGCCCGGCACGTTCAGCGACAGCACTTGCTGGCTGATGGATTCGGTGAGGCGTGCGGCGGCTTTGCCGGTGGGTGCGGCCAGGCGGATGCGCAACGGGCTGCCGGCTTCCACGGCAGGCGCCTGCAACAGCGCGAGCAGGCGCACCACGGTGGTGGTCTTGCCGGTGCCCGGGCCGCCGGTAACGATGCTGAAGGCACCGCGAGTGGCCAGGGCGCAGGCGAGTTTCTGCCAGTCGATCACGCCATCGGGCGGCGGCTGGTCGAACAGGCTGTTGAGGCGCTGCGGCAAATCAGCCGCGACGTTTTCCTGGGTGGCCAGGCGCAGGCGCAAAGCCGTGTCGATGCGCCGTTCGTAGGTCCAGTAGCGGCGCAAATACAGGCGTTTGCCGGACAGCACCAAGGGGCGGCTTTGCGCGGCGTCGCTGCCATCGACGGCCAGCGCGACCAATTGGCTGGAGGCCAACGCATGGCACCAATGGGTGCCGTCGAGGCCGTCGAGCAATTGCGACGGCAACACCATGGCGCCGGTTTGCAGGTCGCCTTCGGGTGGCAGCGACAAGGCGAAATCCGGCGCTTTGAGGGTTTCGAACAGGTCGAGGCACACGTGGCCATGGCCCAGTTGGTGGCTGGTTAATGCGGCAGCGAGCAACACCAGCGGGTCGGCCTGCGGATCGAGTTCGTGCAGGAAGCCGACGAAGGCTTTGTCCAGCGCGCGCAACCAGCCACGGTCAACCCAACGCGCCAGCAGTTGCACCAGGTCGGCGGCGCGGCTGAGGGGCACTAACGCCTCAAGCGGTAACGGCGACAGGCTCATAACAGCACTCCTTGTTCCCAGGCGGGCTCGACCTTGGGCGGTATGGGTTTGCCCTGGAACAACAGGTCCAAGCCTTCAATCAGTTCCCGGGGTGGCCGGGTGAAATAGGCGCCCTGGCTCACGGCTTGGGTGCCGCGCAGGAACAGGTACAGCGCACCGCCGACGTGGCGGTCATAGTCGTAATCCGGCAGGCGTGCCTTGAGTTGGCGGTGCAGGGCCAGTAGGTAAAGCACGTATTGCAGGTCGTACCGATGCTCGAGGATCGACTGTTCCATGGCGTCTAAGGTGTAGGCCGAATCGTCAGGGCCGAGCCAGTTGGATTTGTAGTCGGCCACGTAATAGCGGCCGTCGTGTTCGAAGGTCAGGTCGATAAAGCCTTTGAACATGCCGTTGAGCAGCACCGGTTCGGCGGCGACGCGGGACACTCCGTTGTGGGTGTATTGGCACACCAGCTTGTCGAGGGCGAGCACATCGACTTTGTGGCTGGCGAACCAGAACTCCATTTCAATCTGGTACTGCTGCAGGCTGCTCAGGGTGACGCGATCGTTATCCACAGGCAGCGGCGTTTGCAGCAGGTGGCCCAGCCAACCGCTGAGGGTGACGATCCAACCTTCCCAGTCGCGCCGATTACAGCGCGCGCCCACGGCTTTTGCGATGGCCTCGGGGGTGACGTTGAAACCCTCCTCTCCCGCCCATTCCAGCAGGCCGTGGAGGAAGGTGCCGGGGTTAGGTCCGCGTGGGAAACGGTGAATGTCGCCGCCGGACGCCGCCACTTCGCGCGGTGCATCAGGGTCGAGGCGCTCGTCGTCGAACAGCTTCTGGGCTTGTGGGCTTTCCGGCGCTTCGAGGGGCGCGGCGCTCATGCTGTCGCCAATGCGCAATGCACTGTAGGAGGCGATCCACCAGTTTTCAGCGGCCTTGCGCTTGGGCAGCAACGGCGCGAGCAAGATGGCTTCGTTGCGCGGCGGGTGGAACAGGCTGTCTTGCGCGTCGGGCACGGGGGCGTAGTGGATGGCGGCGCAGCCTTCTTGCAGGTCCAGCAACCAGCGCGCCAGTGCGGCGGACTCGCCCAACGATGCACCGGCGCCGAGCAAGTAACCCAGGGCTGACAGGTGCAGTACCGAGCTGCTGTTATTGCCGCGCTTGAGGTCGGCAATGCCGAGCCAGCACGCATGTTTGGCGCGTGTGAGGGCGACGTAGAACAAGCGCAGGTCTTCGGCCAGGCGCTCATCGTCGGCTTGGGCAATCAGCTCGGCGGTGGGCCGCAGGCTGACCTGGGATTTGCCGTGTTCGTCGTGGTAATGCAGCGGCAGACGGCTGCCATCCACCGGTTTGGCCGAGCAGATGAACGGCAGGAAGACCAAGTCGTATTCCAGGCCTTTGGACTTGTGGATGGTCACCACCTTGACCAGTTGCTCATCACTTTCCAGGCGCAGGATCTGCTCCTCACCGGCCTGACCCGACAGCGCCAAGTGCTCAGCCAGATGGCGGATCAGCGCCTGTTCGCCGTCCAACTCCGACGCGGCCTGTTGCAGCAGCTCGCTGAGGTGCAACAGGTTGGTCAGCACACGTTCGCCGTCACTGCGGGCGATCAGGGTTTGCGGCAGTTTGAAATCGTGCAGCAGCCGACGCAGCATCGGCAGCACGCCTTGGCTGCGCCAGATCGCGCGGTAGCCACGGAACTGCATCACGCGGGTTTCCCACGCCAATTCGTCCTGGTTCAGACGCTCCAGTTCCGGCAATGACAGGTTCAAGGTGACGCAGGCCAGCGCGGCGCGCAGTGGGCGCTCGACGTCCGGCTCGGCGCAGGCCTTGAGCCAGGCCAGCAGGTCGTGGGCTTCCTGGGCGGCGAAGACTGAGTCTTTGTCCGACAGGTACACACTGCGCACGCCACGGGCGGCCAACTCGGCGCGCACGGCTTGGGCCTCCTTGCCGTCGCGCACGAGGATGGCGATGTCTGACGGCAGTACGCCTTTAAAGCTGTGTTCTTTTACGAAGCCGGCCGTGCCTTGCTGTCCGCCATTGAGCAACTCGACAATGTGCGTGGCGCAGGCAGCGGCCAGTTGTTGGCGATACACCGCGTTGGAAATCGGTTGATCGGTGGGCAGGTGCCAGAGGTGCATCGCCGGCAGCGTGTGGCCATCGACTTGCAGTTGCTCTTTGCGGCCTTGGGACAGCACCGAGTGGAATGGCACCGGGTTATCGCCATTCGGCTCGCGAAACAGGAATGCGCCACGGCCGGTTTCCGCGCGCTGGAACACGTGGTTCACCGCCTCGACCATCGCATGGCTGGAGCGGAAGTTGGTGCCCAAGGTGTGGTGGCGGCCGGTGGTGGACTGGCGAGCGCGCAGGTAGGTGTAGATGTCGGCGCCACGGAAGGCGTAGATCGCCTGCTTGGGGTCGCCGATCAGGAACAGGCCGCTGTCGAGGTGGTTTTCTTCGATGCGGTAGATGCTGTCGAAGATGCTGTATTGCACCGGGTCGGTGTCTTGGAATTCGTCGATCAGGGCGACCGGGAACTGCTCGCGGATCACACTGGCCAGGCGCTCGCCGCCGTCTGTTTGCAGGGCGGCGTTGAGGCGGATCAGCATGTCGTCGAAGCCCATTTCGGCACGGCGGCGTTTTTCTTCTTCGAAGCGTTTACCTACCCAGCCGGCGGCGTGTTGCAACACGGCGGCGTCGGGGGTGGGCAACGCGTCGAGGCTGGCTTTGAGGTGGGCCATGGCGTCGATGCCGGGATGGCGCGGCGGCTCGCCCTTCCAGGCTTCGGCCATGCCGTCGGGCGTCAGGCGGGTGAAGCCGGTGCCGATGTCCAGTTGCTCAACGGTTTCGTCAGCGGCCCAGGCGCTGATCTTTTCGAACCAGGGCTCGAAGTAACGCGCTTGCATCTTGCGGCCATCGACGGCTTTGGCGGCCACGGCTTGCAGGCAGATGTCGCGCAGCTCGACGGCCCATTGTTGCCACGGCGCCTTGAGGGTGACCAGCGCTTGGCGGCGCTCTTGCAGGCAGGCGTTGATCAGCTCGGCGGGCTCGCGGCTTTCGTCGGTAGGCCGTTCGCTGCCGAACAGCGCACGCACGCGCGGCATCAGCGCGGCGGGGCCACTCCAATTTTTGCGTACCCAATTGAGCGCGTCGTCGTGCATCGGGTAGCAGAACAGCCGCCAGTAGTCGCGCAGCACTTCGCCGAGCAGGTCGCTGTGGTCGGTTTCCAGGGTTTGGGTGAACAGGCTGCCACTGTCGAACGCATGTTCGCGCAGCATGCGCTGGCACCAACTGTGGATGGTCGAGACGGCGGCCTCGTCCATCCATTGGGCGGCGATGTCCAGGCGATTGGCGCAGGCTGGCCATTGCTCGGGTGGGTATTCGTCGCGCAGGTCGGCGATCAGGGTGTCCGGTTGCTCGATTTCTTCGCGGAAGAAGCGCGCGGCCTCGGCCAGACGAATGCGGATGCGTTCGCGCAGCTCTTTGGTGGCGGCGTCGGTGAAGGTCACCACCAGGATTTGCGGCGGCAACAGTTCGCGGCCGAAGCCAGACTCATCACCACCGTGGCCCAGCACCAGGCGCAGATACAGGGCGGAAATGGTGAAGGTCTTGCCGGTGCCGGCGCTGGCTTCAATCAGCTGGCTGCCTTTGAGCGGGAAGGCCAGAGCCAAAGGTTTAGTGATCATGCGCTGGCCTCCTCACTGCTGAGCGATCGCCAGGGGGCGTTGATCAACGGGCGATACAGGGTTTCGGCCCAGCCTTCGAATTCTTCACTGGCGATGAGCGTGGCGTAGTCGGGGAACTGGCGGGTGAGCGCCGGGGTTTCGCGGCGTTCGCCGTCGGTGGTCAGGCCGTCGCCTTCGTAAGCTTTACTGGCGGCGGCCTGGGCCTTGGCGGGGTCGGTTTGGCCAAGCCAAGCGAAGGCGGTTTTGACGGCAACCGGGAGTGGTTTGCGCATGCCGGTGTGCCAGGCCAGCAGCAGGTTGCCGAGGATTTCCTGGGCAGCGAACTTTTCCAGCGGGGCCAGGAGCAAGGTGTCGTCACTGGCGACCAACCCGGTGCTGAGCGGCAGGCCGCAGGCACAGGCGACCACGTGATTGACCCACGGGCGGATAAGGCGATGCCACTTGCGCGTCTTGATTGAGCCGATGCTGTTGGGGATGGTGGTCACACTTAGCAATCCGCCATCACCGCGCCGATGCAGGCCGCTGATCCAGCCTTCCAGCTGGAGGCCTTGATGCTCAAAACTGATCGGTTCGGCGGTTGTTTGTGGCGTGGGCCAGAGCGCCAATAAGTGTTGGTAGCGCTGCAGCAGATCGGGCAGAGGCTCGATCAGTTCGTTACGCAGGCATTCGCCAAAACCGACCATCGGCAACAAGCCGCTGCCTTGCAGGCGCAGTGCTTGGGCGTTGAGCGCTCGATCCACGTGGTCGGGCTGGGTCAGTGCGGCGTTCAGCAGGCTGTCGCTGAGGCTGTAGCGTTGCAGCGCGTCGAGCACGAAGGGTTCTTCATCGGCCAGCGGCACTTCGGCGGCTTCGAAGAACACTTTCAGACGCTGGCTGAAGAAGTGTTTGACCGGGTTGCGCAGGAAGTCCTGCAACTGGCCGAGGCTCAAGGGTTCTTCTTGTTGGTGTTGCGCCAGTTCGTCTTCTTTTAAGAGAGCGTCGGGTGCTTCGTGGAGCAACTGCCACTCGCGTGCGTAGCTGAACAGCGGATCGCCTGCATGGAAGTAGCGGGCACTGAACGGTTGGAGCGGGTGTTCCTGGGTCATCGCATCCAGCAGCGGTTGTTCTGTGTGTGCGTTATGCCAGCCACTGGCGATATGGTCGCGTAGTTGGCCGATCAGTACCGAGGCCGGACGCTCGCTGTTGTCGCGGATGCTGCGGCCTACCCAACTGATGTAGAGCTGGTCGCGGGCGGACAGCAGGGCTTCGAGCAGCAAGTAGCGGTCGTCTTCGCGGCGTGAACGATCGCCGGGACGGTAGTCGCTGCCCATCAGGTCGAAGTCCAGCGGCGGTTGCGCGCGCGGGTAGTCACCGTCGTTCATGCCGAGCAGGCAGACGAGTTTGAACGGGATGGCGCGCATGGGCATCAGGGTGCAGAAATTGACAGCTCCAGCGAGAAAACGCTGGGACAGCCGGCCTTGGTCCAAGCCGGCCAGCCAGGCTTCACGAACTACGGTGAGCGGTAACTCATCTTGTAGGCCGACGGACTCACAGGTTTCCAGCCAGTCTTCTCTGAGCTGTTCGAGTTGGCCCAGCAGGTAGTCGTCGTGTTCGCTGCTGGGCAGGAAGAACAGTTGCATCAGGCGTTGCAGGCGCTCGCCCCATGCTTGAGGGGCTGCCGGTTGGGACAGGGCTTGATGGGCGTCGTTTAGCGCATCGAGCAACGAGACCAGGGGGCCGATGAGGGCCGCGTCAAGGCCGCCGATTTCGTCGTAGGGTTCAATGCCGTCGCAGGCGACACCGGTGCCGACGGCGTAACCCAGCAGCATGCGGCGCAGGCCGAACCGCCAGCTGTTTTGTTCCAGCTCATGGGGAAGGCCGAGGCCGGCGCGTTGTTCGGCATTAAGGCCCCAACGGATGCCTGCGCCTTCGATCCAGCGGTGCAGCGTAGGCAGATCGCGTTCCTTGATGGCGAAACGTTCGCGCAGGGCGGGGACGTCGAGCAGGTCGAGGATTTCGCTGACGGGGAAGCGGCTGTCGGGGAGTTTGAGCAGGTGTTCGACGGCGATCAGCAGAGGGTCGCGGCCGCGCTGGCCTTGGTCGGTGAGAGTGAACGGGATAAAGCGTGGGTCGCTTCGCTCAAGCTGGCCAAACACGGCGCGAATGTGCGGCGCGTAGCTGTCGACGTCGGGGACCATGACGATGATGTCGCGCGGGCGCAGCGTGGGATCGGCGCTGAAGCGCTGGAGTAATTGGTCGTGGAGAATTTCCACTTCGCGTTGGGCGCTGTGGGCGATATGGAAGCGGATGGAGCTGTCGTTATTGAGGTCGACGCCCGGCCACAGCTCGCGTGTTTCGTTGAGTGGGCGCAGTTCGAGAATGTCGTCCTGCAACTGATTGAGCAGCGTAGTGGGCTCGCTTTCGCTGAACAGGTCGATGCGGCCGTCGCGGAAGGCGGCGCGGTAGCTGTTGGGGTCGTCGTAACTGTCCAGCAGGCTGATGTAATCACGGCCCTGTTTGCCCCAGGCGGCGAGCAACGGGTGTGCGTGCTGGTGCAGGGTTTGTGGGTCGATGACGACCGGCATGCCAGCCTTGCGCGCTTGGCGTTTGTATTCGTTACGCAGCAGGTCTTTGTCGGCGACGATGTCGGACCAATGGTGGCGGCAAGGGTTGTGCACACAGAGCAAGACTTGGCTGAACCTTGCTAAGCCGGCGAGGGCTTCCAGGGCTTGCGCGGGCAGTGACGAAATGCCGAAAACGATCACTCGGGACGGCAAGCCTGGCGGGGCTTTCTCCAGGGTATTGATGCGTTCGATGAAGCGCTGGTGAACACCGGCGCGGCTTTCGGCCATGCCCTCTTCACCTACGTCCAACAGCAGTGCACGCCATAGTTCTGCCTGCCAGCAGTTCGCGGGGTTAAGGGGTTTTGATTCACCTCGACCATTGCGCAGTTGGTGGCGGCCGGCGGCCCAGTCTTCTAGCCAGTCAGCGCGATAGACCTGGTATTGGTCGAACAAGTCGGCCAGACGTTCGGCGAGTTGATAGCGTTTGCGTAGGTCAGTGTCGTGGGTGAGGAAGCGCTGCAGGGGCTCGAAATGCGGTTGGTCGATGAGCTCCGGGAGCAGGCGCATCAGGCGCCAGGTCAGTGGGGCTTTATCGAGCAGGGACTTGGGTGGGATCTCGTCTTTGCCCAGGACCATGCGATAGAGCTGCCACATGAAACTGCCGGGGAGCTGCACATCGATGGCCGCAGCAATGCCGCAGCCGCCCGTGTCACCCTCTTCCGGGTCTTCGGCCAGGGCTAGTTTCAGCCATTGGGCGATGCCGTTGCTTTGCACCAGGGCGATTTCGTTTTCCAGGGGAGCGAGCGGATAACGGCGCATCCAGCTGACTACCAGGCTGCGCAGTTCGTCCAGGCGGTTGCCGTGAACCACCATGAATCCAGCGCTGAGGGACGTCGCATCCGGCATAACGGCTTCCTTGGGAAAAGCAAAATCGAGGCATGGACTTTAGCATTGAAGGCGACCGCAAGCTGCAAACGAGGCGGGCCGCATTAAGCGATGGTCCATAGGTTGCTACAGTTTTCGACCGCCCAAAACAAAACCCCTGTTTGCGTTAGCAAACAGGGGTTCTGGAATTTAATCTTGACGATGACCTACTCTCACATGGGGAAACCCCACACTACCATCGGCGATGCATCGTTTCACTGCTGAGTTCGGGATGGGATCAGGTGGTTCCAATGCTCTATGGTCGTCAAGAAATTCGGGTACTGAGTCGTGACCTTATGGCCTCGCTTCAGCAAATTGGGTATGTGATAGCTTTCGGTGTTTTGTGAGATCGAACTTTCGGTTCTATCGTCTTCACACACCGCAATCTGATGCCTCTACTTGTTTCCAAGTCCGAAGTAGTCAAATTGCTTGGGTGTTATATGGTCAAGCCTCACGGGCAATTAGTATTGGTTAGCTCAACGCCTCACAGCGCTTACACACCCAACCTATCAACGTCGTAGTCTTCGACGGCCCTTCAGGGGACTCAAGGTCCCAGTGAGATCTCATCTTGAGGCTAGTTTCCCGCTTAGATGCTTTCAGCGGTTATCTATTCCGAACATAGCTACCCGGCAATGCCACTGGCGTGACAACCGGAACACCAGAGGTTCGTCCACTCCGGTCCTCTCGTACTAGGAGCAGCCCCTCTCAAATCTCAAACGTCCACGGCAGATAGGGACCGAACTGTCTCACGACGTTCTAAACCCAGCTCGCGTACCACTTTAAATGGCGAACAGCCATACCCTTGGGACCGGCTTCAGCCCCAGGATGTGATGAGCCGACATCGAGGTGCCAAACACCGCCGTCGATATGAACTCTTGGGCGGTATCAGCCTGTTATCCCCGGAGTACCTTTTATCCGTTGAGCGATGGCCCTTCCATACAGAACCACCGGATCACTAAGACCTACTTTCGTACCTGCTCGACGTGTCTGTCTCGCAGTCAAGCGCGCTTTTGCCTTTATACTCTACGACCGATTTCCGACCGGTCTGAGCGCACCTTCGTACTCCTCCGTTACTCTTTAGGAGGAGACCGCCCCAGTCAAACTACCCACCATACACTGTCCTCGATCCGGATAACGGACCTGAGTTAGAACCTCAAAGTTGCCAGGGTGGTATTTCAAGGTTGGCTCCACGCGAACTGGCGTCCACGCTTCAAAGCCTCCCACCTATCCTACACAAGCAAATTCAAAGTCCAGTGCAAA
Source organism: Pseudomonas sp. YeP6b (assembly GCF_025642995.1). NCBI lineage: Bacteria > Pseudomonadati > Pseudomonadota > Gammaproteobacteria > Pseudomonadales > Pseudomonadaceae > Pseudomonas > Pseudomonas sp. YeP6b. The sequence goes on from NZ_CP080090.1 coordinate 5,861,033, forward strand.
GCTATAGTAAAGGTTCACGGGGTCTTTCCGTCTAGCCGCGGATACACTGCATCTTCACAGCGATTTCAATTTCACTGAGTCTCGGGTGGAGACAGCGCCGCCATCGTTACGCCATTCGTGCAGGTCGGAACTTACCCGACAAGGAATTTCGCTACCTTAGGACCGTTATAGTTACGGCCGCCGTTTACCGGGGCTTCGATCAAGAGCTTCGCGTTAGCTAACCCCATCAATTAACCTTCCGGCACCGGGCAGGCGTCACACCCTATACGTCCACTTTCGTGTTTGCAGAGTGCTGTGTTTTTAATAAACAGTCGCAGCGGCCTGGTATCTTCGACCGGCATGAGCTTACGGAGCAAGTCCTTCACCCTCACCGGCGCACCTTCTCCCGAAGTTACGGTGCCATTTTGCCTAGTTCCTTCACCCGAGTTCTCTCAAGCGCCTTGGTATTCTCTACCCAACCACCTGTGTCGGTTTGGGGTACGGTTCCTGGTTACCTGAAGCTTAGAAGCTTTTCTTGGAAGCATGGCATCAACCACTTCGTTAACTAAAAGTTAACTCGTCATCAGCTCTCGGCCTTAGAATCCCGGATTTACCTAAGATTCCAGCCTACCACCTTAAACTTGGACAACCAACGCCAAGCTGGCCTAGCCTTCTCCGTCCCTCCATCGCAATAACCAGAAGTACAGGAATATTAACCTGTTTTCCATCGACTACGCTTTTCAGCCTCGCCTTAGGGACCGACTAACCCTGCGTCGATTAACGTTGCGCAGGAAACCTTGGTCTTTCGGCGTGGGTGTTTTTCACACCCATTGTCGTTACTCATGTCAGCATTCGCACTTCTGATACCTCCAGCAAGCTTCTCAACTCACCTTCACAGGCTTACAGAACGCTCCTCTACCGCATCACCTAAGTGATACCCGTAGCTTCGGTGTATGGTTTGAGCCCCGTTACATCTTCCGCGCAGGCCGACTCGACTAGTGAGCTATTACGCTTTCTTTAAAGGGTGGCTGCTTCTAAGCCAACCTCCTAGCTGTCTAAGCCTTCCCACATCGTTTCCCACTTAACCATAACTTTGGGACCTTAGCTGACGGTCTGGGTTGTTTCCCTTTTCACGACGGACGTTAGCACCCGCCGTGTGTCTCCCATGCTCGGCACTTGTAGGTATTCGGAGTTTGCATCGGTTTGGTAAGTCGGGATGACCCCCTAGCCGAAACAGTGCTCTACCCCCTACAGTGATACATGAGGCGCTACCTAAATAGCTTTCGAGGAGAACCAGCTATCTCCGAGCTTGATTAGCCTTTCACTCCGATCCACAGGTCATCCGCTAACTTTTCAACGGTAGTCGGTTCGGTCCTCCAGTTAGTGTTACCCAACCTTCAACCTGCCCATGGATAGATCGCCCGGTTTCGGGTCTATTCCCAGCGACTAGACGCCCTATTAAGACTCGCTTTCGCTACGCCTCCCCTATTCGGTTAAGCTCGCCACTGAAAATAAGTCGCTGACCCATTATACAAAAGGTACGCAGTCACCCAACAAAGTGGGCTCCCACTGCTTGTACGCATACGGTTTCAGGATCTATTTCACTCCCCTCTCCGGGGTTCTTTTCGCCTTTCCCTCACGGTACTAGTTCACTATCGGTCAGTCAGTAGTATTTAGCCTTGGAGGATGGTCCCCCCATATTCAGACAAAGTTTCTCGTGCTCCGTCCTACTCGATTTCATGACTAAGAGATTTTCGCGTACAGGGCTATCACCCACTATGGCCGCACTTTCCAGAGCGTTCCGCTAATCTCAAAGCCACTTAAGGGCTAGTCCCCGTTCGCTCGCCACTACTAAGGGAATCTCGGTTGATTTCTTTTCCTCAGGGTACTTAGATGTTTCAGTTCCCCTGGTTCGCCCCTTACACCTATGTATTCAGTGTAAGGTAACCATCTTATGATGGCTGGGTTCCCCCATTCAGACATCTCCGGATCAAAGTCTGTTTGCCGACTCCCCGAAGCTTTTCGCAGGCTACCACGTCTTTCATCGCCTCTGACTGCCAAGGCATCCACCGTATGCGCTTCTTCACTTGACCATATAACCCCAAGCAATCTGGTTATACTGTGAAGACAACATTCGCCGAAAATTCGATAATACTCAATTACGAGTAACTCACAAATTTTACCTTAGCCTGATCCGTTACCAGTGAAAGTAACGTTCAGTCTATCTTTCTATCACATACCCAAATTTTTAAAGAACGATCTAATCAAAGACTAGAAATCAACATTCACCATCACCTCGATGGAATGCTCATTTCTAAGCTTTCAAAACTTTCAGAAGCAGTAGTGGTGGAGCCAAACGGGATCGAACCGTTGACCTCCTGCGTGCAAGGCAGGCGCTCTCCCAGCTGAGCTATGGCCCCGTATTTCTACAGGCGTTTCCCACACAAAATTGGTGGGTCTGGGCAGATTCGAACTGCCGACCTCACCCTTATCAGGGGTGCGCTCTAACCAACTGAGCTACAGACCCAATTTCGGGCTGCTTCTTATCGTCTTCTTCAATGAATCAAGCAATTCGTGTGGGAACTTATGGAGCAGCTGATGTCGTCGATTAAGGAGGTGATCCAGCCGCAGGTTCCCCTACGGCTACCTTGTTACGACTTCACCCCAGTCATGAATCACACCGTGGTAACCGTCCTCCCGAAGGTTAGACTAGCTACTTCTGGTGCAACCCACTCCCATGGTGTGACGGGCGGTGTGTACAAGGCCCGGGAACGTATTCACCGCGACATTCTGATTCGCGATTACTAGCGATTCCGACTTCACGCAGTCGAGTTGCAGACTGCGATCCGGACTACGATCGGTTTTGTGGGATTAGCTCCACCTCGCGGCTTGGCAACCCTCTGTACCGACCATTGTAGCACGTGTGTAGCCCAGGCCGTAAGGGCCATGATGACTTGACGTCATCCCCACCTTCCTCCGGTTTGTCACCGGCAGTCTCCTTAGAGTGCCCACCATTACGTGCTGGTAACTAAGGACAAGGGTTGCGCTCGTTACGGGACTTAACCCAACATCTCACGACACGAGCTGACGACAGCCATGCAGCACCTGTCTCAATGTTCCCGAAGGCACCAATCTATCTCTAGAAAGTTCATTGGATGTCAAGGCCTGGTAAGGTTCTTCGCGTTGCTTCGAATTAAACCACATGCTCCACCGCTTGTGCGGGCCCCCGTCAATTCATTTGAGTTTTAACCTTGCGGCCGTACTCCCCAGGCGGTCAACTTAATGCGTTAGCTGCGCCACTAAGAGCTCAAGGCTCCCAACGGCTAGTTGACATCGTTTACGGCGTGGACTACCAGGGTATCTAATCCTGTTTGCTCCCCACGCTTTCGCACCTCAGTGTCAGTATTAGTCCAGGTGGTCGCCTTCGCCACTGGTGTTCCTTCCTATATCTACGCATTTCACCGCTACACAGGAAATTCCACCACCCTCTACCATACTCTAGTCAGTCAGTTTTGAATGCAGTTCCCAGGTTGAGCCCGGGGATTTCACATCCAACTTAACAAACCACCTACGCGCGCTTTACGCCCAGTAATTCCGATTAACGCTTGCACCCTCTGTATTACCGCGGCTGCTGGCACAGAGTTAGCCGGTGCTTATTCTGTCGGTAACGTCAAAACAATCACGTATTAGGTAACTGCTCTTCCTCCCAACTTAAAGTGCTTTACAATCCGAAGACCTTCTTCACACACGCGGCATGGCTGGATCAGGCTTTCGCCCATTGTCCAATATTCCCCACTGCTGCCTCCCGTAGGAGTCTGGACCGTGTCTCAGTTCCAGTGTGACTGATCATCCTCTCAGACCAGTTACGGATCGTAGCCTTGGTGAGCCATTACCTCACCAACTAGCTAATCCGACCTAGGCTCATCTGATAGCGCAAGGCCCGAAGGTCCCCTGCTTTCTCCCGTAGGACGTATGCGGTATTAGCGTCCGTTTCCGAACGTTATCCCCCACTACCAGGCAGATTCCTAGGCATTACTCACCCGTCCGCCGCTCTCAAGAGAAGCAAGCTTCTCTCTACCGCTCGACTTGCATGTGTTAGGCCTGCCGCCAGCGTTCAATCTGAGCCATGATCAAACTCTTCAGTTCAAACATCTTTGGGTTTTTAAGAAACCCTAAACTTGGCTCAGCAATCGTTGGTTACATCTTTGATTTCTCGCGGAGTAACTTGTGATGCTGATAATCTTGTTGACTATCAGTCTGACTCCACAAGCACCCACACGAATTGCTTGATTCAGTTGTTAAAGAGCGGTTGGTTAAGATCTTTCGTCTCAACCGAGGCGCGCATTCTACAGCAGCCTCATTTGCTGTCAAGTGATTATTTTCAGAAGTTTTCGAAGATTTCTTCAACAACTTCAACCACTTGCGCTCCCGATCTCTCGTTAGCGGGAGGCGAATTCTACAGCGTTACACGCTGCTGTCAACACCTCTTTTTCTCCGCTTTCGACCGAGAAGATCGAAACGTTAATAGAGCCAAACAACACTGCTCTACCAACTCCTTCTGGGCTTCGATTAACTGAAGCAAGCCGCTGTCGCACTCTTCGTAACTCTTTGTTTACCAAGGAGTTTTCCGTTTCGACTGCGCCGGAAGTGGGGCGAATTATAGACTTCCAGAATCTGCCGTCAAGCCTTAATTACGCTTTTGTTGCAGAAAGTGGTTTTTTCGCGATAAGACGGGGAATCCGGCGCATTACAGGCGGAATCCGCAGGATCAAAAGCAGTGCCCCTATAGTTGCATAGATAGCCCACTCCTTCAGATCGGCCCGCACGATCCACAACATATGCAGCAAACCGAGCCCAACAATCACATACACCAAGCGGTGCAGCTTTTTCCAACGGCTACCCAGCCGGCGCTGGCTATAGCGATTGGAGGTTACCGCCAGCACCAATAAGCAAAGGAAGCCCAGCGCGCCAACAATAATGTAAGGCCGCTTACGCAGCTCCACCCCTAATTGCGACCAATCCAGCCCGAGGATAAATACGCAGTAAGCTGCCAAGTGCAAAACCACATACGCAAAGCACCAGAGCCCCAGCTGTCTGCGAACGGCAATCCAACCTGCCCACCCGCTCAGCTTCTGCAGCGGCGTCATGCCCAGCGTAATAAGCAACAGAATTAACGTACCAAGCCCCAACCGATCCATCAGCACTTTGCCTGGATCAGGTCCGAGAACAGAACTCCATGCCTCATACAGCCAGAAAAATGGCCACACCGCAGCAGCTATAAAGACGCCAATGCGCCAGATCGGATACCGCATCAGTAGTGCTTCCGCAAATCGAGGTCGGTATAAAGAGAGGCAACCTCATCCGAGTAGCCGTTGAACATTTGCGTCTCGCGCACATTCGGACTGAACAAACCACTCGGCAAGCGACGCTCCCGCGCCTGAGTCCAGCGAGGATGATCGACCATAGGGTTCACGTTTGCGTAGAATCCATACTCATCCGCAGCAATACTTTGCCAAGTGGTTTTGGGCTGTTCACTCACCAGGCTGATCCGCACAATGGATTTCACACTTTTAAAGCCATACTTCCACGGCACCACCAAACGCAACGGTGCGCCATTCTGGTTAGGCAGTTCCCGCCCATACATGCCCACCGCAAGGATCGCTAAAGGATTCATCGCCTCGTCCAGACGCAACCCTTCTACATAGGGCCAGTCAATCAAGCCAAAACTCGAGCGTTGGCCCGGCATGCTTTTGGGGTCCTGCAGGGTTTCAAAGCGGATGTACTTGGCCTTGGAGGTCGGCTCAACCTGCTTGAGCAAGGCCGAGATCGGAAAGCCCATCCATGGAATGACCATCGACCACGCCTCAACACAGCGCAAACGGTAGATCCGCTCTTCCAACTGGTAAGGCTTCATGAAGTCTTCCAAGGCATAGCGCCCAGGCTTCGCAACCTCCCCATCGATTACAACACTCCACGGCTCGGTCTTGAGTGAACCGGCATTCGTCGCCGGGTCGCCCTTGCCTGTACCGAACTCATAGAAGTTGTTGTAGTGGGTCGCGTCCTTGAAAGGCGTGATGGCCTCGTCCTTCACGGTAACCGCCTGCCATTTAGTACTTGGCAATTTCTCGGCAAACCAGTTCGGCGCCTTGCCCGGCTCAACATCGGCATAACGCGCAGCATTGTCGGCATTGGCCCAGCGCGGCAAGGTGCTGGCAGCCACTGCGGCAAGCGCACCACCGAGCAGGCTGCGGCGAGAGAGATAGAAAGATTCAGGCGTGACATCCGATTCGTGACAATCGGACGCTTTGGGGATCTTGATTAACATGGCAACTCCGCAGCTTTGGAGGACTGATGCACCAATAGACTGCGGAGTATGGGGAACATTACATTAAGACAATGTTTTGTCGCGGCGCAGATGCAGCAGGTACTGAATCGGCCCCGAAGCGGCGTAGACCAGGAACGCCAGCAGCAGGATACGCGGCGGATCGCTGAAGACGACCGCGAACACCAGCACCACCACCAGGATAGCCACGAAAGGCACGCGCCCCTTGAGGTCGAACTCCTTGAAGCTGTTGTACTTGATGTTGCTGACCATCAGCATGCCAGCGGCCGCAACCATCAAAGCCACCAGGAACGACATCTTCGAACCCTGGATGCCGTAGTCACTGAATGCCCAGACAATACCGGCCACTACGCCCGCAGCCGCCGGGCTGGCAAGGCCAATGAAGTAACGCTTGTCGGCAGTGCCTACCTGGGTGTTGAAGCGTGCCAGACGCAAAGCGGCACCGGCGACATAGATGAAGGCGACCATCCAGCCGACCTTACCCATATCACCCAGTGCCCACGCAAACGCCAGCAGTGCAGGCGCAACACCGAAGGCAACCATGTCCGACAGCGAGTCGTACTCGGCGCCGAAGGCACTCTGCGTATTGGTCATGCGCGCCACGCGACCATCAAGGCCGTCGAGCACCATGGCCACGAAAATCGCGATGGCAGCAAAGCCGAAATACTTGCTGGCACTCGCCGTATCACCCGCCGCCAACGCGCTTTGAGCGCTCATGGAGTTGATGATGGAATAGAACCCGGCAAACAGATTTGCCGTGGTGAACAGGTTGGGCAGAAGATAGATGCCACGATGCCGGACCTTGCGACCTTCCGCATCGTGCCCTTCCTCGACATGCTCATCGATCGGCAGCAGGCTTTCGGCGTCAGAGGCCTGGTGTGGCTCTTCGGGACGTTCGCTCATGGACTTTACCTTGCAACGGTGTGAAAAAAATTCGACAAATACTTGCGGCGAGTGTTCGCCCGCAAACGATGCAGCTTTATACCAGAACCCGCCCCTTAAACGAAAAAACGCGGCCTAAGCCGCGTTTTCTCTTGATGCGTACGACTTAGTTTTTGGCTTTGTCGACGATCTTGTTGGCACCGATCCACGGCATCATGGAGCGCAGTTGCTCGCCGATGATCTCGATACCGTGGGCGGCGTTGTTACGACGCTTGGCGGTCATCGAAGGGTAGCCGGTTGCGCCTTCGCTGATGAACATTTTGGCGTACTCGCCGTCCTGAATACGTTTCAGGGCGTTGCGCATAGCCTGACGGGACTCGGCGTTGATCACTTCCGGGCCGGTCACGTACTCGCCGTATTCGGCGTTGTTGGAGATCGAGTAGTTCATGTTGGCGATACCGCCTTCGTACATGAGGTCAACGATCAGCTTCAGTTCGTGCAGGCATTCGAAGTAGGCCATTTCCGGCGCGTAGCCAGCTTCAACCAGGGTTTCGAAACCGGCTTTAACCAGTTCAACGGTACCGCCGCACAGAACGGCTTGTTCGCCGAACAGGTCGGTTTCGGTCTCGTCCTTGAAGGTGGTTTCGATGATGCCGGTACGACCGCCACCCACGCCAGCGGCGTAGGACAGTGCAACGTTTTTGGCATTGCCCGAAGCGTCCTGGTAGATCGCGATCAGGTCAGGAATACCGCCGCCTTTGACGAACTCGGAACGCACGGTGTGGCCCGGCGCTTTCGGCGCGATCATGATCACGTCGAGGTCAGCACGCGGCACAACCTGGTTGTAGTGAATCGCGAAGCCGTGGGAGAAGGCCAGGGTGGCGCCCTTCTTGATGTTCGGCTCGATTTCGTTCTTGTACAGCGCGGATTGGAATTCGTCCGGGGTCAAGATCATGACCAGGTCGGCAGCAGCCACGGCGGAAGCAACGTCAGTCACTTTCAGGCCATGGGCTTCAGCCTTGGCAACAGTGGCCGAGCCTTTGCGCAGGCCAACAGTCACGTCAACGCCGGAGTCTTTCAGGTTGCACGCTTGAGCGTGGCCCTGGGAACCGTAGCCGATGATGGCGACTTTTTTGCCCTGGATGATCGACAGGTCACAATCTTTTTCGTAATAAACTTTCATGAGGTTCCTCTATATATCCAGGCCCTTAGGCCATTCACTAATTGGGTTAGATGCTGAGTACTTTGTCGCCACGAGCAATCCCGGTGACACCACTGCGTACAGTTTCCAGAATCGAGGCCGTCCCGATCGACTGGATGAAGCTGTCCAGCTTGTCGCTCGTACCGGTCAGTTGAACGGTATAAACGCTGGCGCTCACATCGACGATCTGCCCGCGATAAATGTCAGTCGTGCGTTTGATCTCGGCACGTTGGGCACCCGTGGCCTTGACCTTGACCAGCATCAGCTCGCGCTCGATGTGGGCACTTTCCGACAGGTCGACCAGCTTGACCACTTCGATCAGCTTGTTGAGGTTCTTGGTGATCTGCTCGATCACCTCATCATGGCCCACGGTGGTCAACGTCAGGCGCGACAGGGTCGGGTCTTCGGTTGGGGCCACGGTCAGGCTTTCGATGTTGTAGTTGCGTTGCGAAAACAGGCCGACAACACGAGACAGAGCGCCGGGTTCGTTCTCCAGAAGCAGGGAGATAATGTGCCGCATGATTAAGTACGCTCCGTCTTGTTCAGCCACATGTCGCGCATCGAGCCGTCTTTGATCTGCATCGGGTAGACGTGCTCGCTGGTGTCCACTTGAATATCGAGGAACACCAGGCGGTCCTTCATGGCGAACGCCTCTTCCATCTTCGGCTTCAGATCTTTCAAATCAGTGATGCGAATGCCGACGTGGCCATAGGCTTCAACCAACTTGACGAAATCCGGCAGCGATTCCATGTAGGAATGGGAGTGGCGGCTACCGTAGCTCATGTCCTGCCACTGACGAACCATGCCCAACACGCCGTTGTTCAGGCAGACGATCTTCACCGGAAGGCCGTACTGCAAGCACGTCGACAGCTCCTGGATGTTCATCTGGATGCTGCCTTCACCGGTGACACACGCAACGTCGGTGTCCGGGAAGCTCAGCTTCACACCCATGGCCGCAGGGAAACCAAAGCCCATCGTGCCCAGGCCACCGGAGTTGATCCAGCGGTTAGGCTTGTCGAACGTGTAGTACTGCGCGGCGAACATCTGGTGCTGGCCCACGTCGGAGGTCACAAAGGCGTCGCCCTTGGTCACTTCGCACAGGGTCTCGATCACGGTTTGTGGCTTGATGATGCTGCCGTCGCCCTTGTCGTAAGGGAACAGGCCGCGGTCACCGCGCCATTCGTCGATCTGCTTCCACCAGCTGGCAACGGATTCCTTGTTCGGCGTCTCGCCGATGTCCTTCAGCGCTGCAACCATTTCGGTCAACACGCTTTCAACAGGACCCACGATCGGCACGTCGGCCTTGATGGTCTTGGAGATGGACGCCGGGTCGATGTCGATGTGGATGATCTTGGCATTCGGGCAGAACTTGCTCGCGCCGTTGATCACGCGGTCATCAAACCGCGCGCCCACCGCCAGGATCACGTCGGCGTGGTGCATGGCCAGGTTGGCGGTGTAGCTGCCGTGCATGCCGAGCATGCCGACGAACTGACGGTCGGTGCCCGGGAATGCGCCGAGGCCCATTAAGGTGTTGGTGACCGGCAGGTTGAGCAGTTTGGCCAATTCGGTCAACGGTGCGGAACCGCCACCCAGAATCACGCCACCGCCCGAGTACAGCACTGGGCGTTTGGCCGCCAGGAGCATTTCTGCCGCCTTGCGGATTTGCCCCGAATGCCCACGAACGGCCGGGCTGTAGGAACGCAGCTTGGCTTTCTTCGGGAAGATGTATTCGAATTTCTCGGCCGGGTTGGTCATGTCTTTCGGGATATCTACGACTACAGGGCCCGGGCGACCGGACTGTGCGAGGTAGAACGCCTTTTTCATGACTTCTGGGATTTCCGACGCATGCTTGATCATGAAGCTGTGTTTCACGATCGGCCGGGAGATACCGATCATGTCGGTTTCCTGGAATGCATCGGTCCCCACCATGGTGCTTGCGACCTGGCCGGAAATGATCACCATCGGGATGGAGTCCATATAAGCAGTCGCGATGCCGGTAATGGCATTGGTTGCGCCTGGGCCGGAGGTTACCAGTACCACGCCGGCTTTACCGGTGGCACGGGCGTAGCCGTCAGCCATATGGGTAGCAGCTTGTTCGTGGCGAACCAGGATGTGGGTAACAGCCGGTTCCTTGAACAGTGCGTCGTAGACATGCAGCAGAGCACCACCTGGGTACCCGTAGATATAGTCGACGCCTTCGTCACGCAAAAAGCGGACGAGCATCTCACCGCCAGATAAAAGCTCCACGTTGTTCACCTCTAAAACGCCAGAATACCGTCCGTTAAAAACCGACGGGTCTTAATAGGTTTACTTCTCAACAGAGCATGAGCGACGGTGGTCGCCGACTACGTCAGCACTGACTGAGCAAGTATTGGGATCGTCCCAAGTGTTGCGGGCTTTTCCCACCCAGCGCGAGGTAACGCGTTGCGGGTGTTACAGGTCGGCGCGGATGTGCGCCTCATGATCTGCTGAGCGGGCCTGCTTCTGGCAGTCCCGATACAGCGGACTTTGGATTCTTCTGTTTCAGCCCCTTCAAGTCAAGCAATAATTGCGCTTTTTTCCAACTAAGCGCATGAGAACGTATAAGAAAGAGGCTTGAGGAGGGATAAAACTCGCCTGAATGTCGTCAAGCGGTAGAAATGTGCGCAAGACTGCCGGAAAAACCGGCAGTCAGGCAATTAACGAGCGTCGACGATCAGTTGGTCGAACTTTTTCAGCGCATTGCGCAAGCCAAGGCTCTCCAGCGGCCGATCGGCGTAAACCATCTCCGCCATTTCCATGATCCCCGATGCATTGGGCAATGGCAGATCCTGCTCGAGGATCTGCTTCATGCGCACCAGGAAGATCCATTGCAGCCATTGATGGAAATCCAGGGTGTCGACCGAAAACGGTTCGACACTGCTGAGCGCTTCGACGCTGGGGGACGCCTCGTCCCACCAGCCCTGTACACGCAATTCGCGCTCAATCAGCAACAACTGTTCGGCAATCGCTGGGAAACGCACATCCATCAGAGGCTGACCTTGGCTTTTTGCCGTGCTTGAGCGGCGCCGGCAGCATCGCCTTGTGCGGCGCGCGCGTCACCAATCAAGGCCCACAAGTTGGCTTGCAGGTCTGGTCGGCCGTTGGCCAGGCTCAGGCCACGTCGTGCGAACTGTTCGGCTTGCGGCGCATCGCCCTGGGCCATGCGCACCTGGGCGAGGCGATACAACACTTGCGGCTCGCGCGGTGCCACGCGCTGGGCACGCTCCAGACTCGACGACGCACCATTCAAGTCGCCACCGGACTGCTGCTGTTGAGCAGTGGTCAGCAAGGCCAATACCGGCCCGTCCAACTGCTCGTCGGCCGACAGGCCACCAGCACTGGACGACGACGGAATACCGCTTGGCGTCGACGGCATGTTGTAGGTGCCTTGATTGACCGGCGCCGTCTGGATCGGCGCGGCATCAACCGGCCCCGACGTGCTTGGCCCTGGAGTCCACGGCTCGGCACTGATCGGCGCCGAGGTCGCAGCGCCAGCGCCCGGCACCATCACCACCACACCCGAATCCTGCGCAATGGTTTGAGCGGTCGCTTGGGCTGGACGCTTGACCACGGTCTGGCGGAAACCGCCGTTGGCCGAGATGCGATCGTTATTCGAGACGGCCGTGCTCGAGTCCACTACGGGAATTGAGCCGCGTTGCACGCTTGAGCAACCGCTGAGCACCGCTAGAGCTGTAATAGCTGGAATCAACCACTTGTTCACTTGAAACCCTCTTTGCTTAATTCATCCAGCCCTTGACCCAATCCATCACCGAGTCCGCGTCAGCGGGGGCACTGCCACCGCATGCGGCTCCGGGTGGTGGCTCGCTGCCGCGAATATACGGCATCTGCACCGCGCCCGGACAGTTGGCATCGGAGCCCTGCCCCGTATGCGGATCAATCCAGGCCTGCACGATGTTGTCCGGCTGCGGCATGTTCAACGGTAGCGGGTCGGCCTTGCGCATGAAACTGGTCCAGACCTGCAGCGCACCGGTCGCACCGGTGAACGGCGTCTTGCCATTATCGTCACGGCCCAACCACACCACCGCCAGCACGTCCTGGCCGAAGCCGGCGAACCAGCTGTCACGCGAATCGTTACTGGTACCGGTTTTGCCCGCCAGCGTCAGGTTCGATGGCAGCACGCTGTAGACCGAGCGCCCGGTGCCTTCGCGCATCACGCGCTGCATGGCGTTTTGGATCAGGTAGATGGAGCCCGCATCGAAGCGTTGCTGAATCTGGAACGGGTAACGCTTGAGCGGCTCGCCTTCGGCGGTCAGCACACTGCGAATGCCCCGCATCGGTGTATTGAAGCCACCGTTGGCGAGGGTCTGGTACATCGTTGCCACTTCCATCGGCGTCATGGCGCCAGCGCCGAGCAGAATCGACGGGAAGGCCGGAAACTCACGAGTGACACCCAGGCGCGCGATGGTTTTCAACACATTCGGCACCCCCACTTCCAGCCCCAGGCGTGAGGTGGAAATGTTGTAGGAGTGCGCAATCCCCTGGTACAGGAACACCGTACCGTGGGAGCGTCGATCAAAGTTCTGCGGCGTCCACACCTGGCCATTGGCACCTTTGACTGACAGTGGGTCATCCGAGAGCCAACTGGTCAGGGTGTATTTACTCGGTTTTTCCAAGGCCGTGAGGTAAACCGCCGGCTTGACCAGCGAGCCAATCGGCCGCACGGCATCCAGCGCACGGTTGAAACCGGCAAAGCTGGCTTGGCGACTGCCGATCATGGCCTGCACTTCACCGGTTTCCGGGTTGGTCACGACCATGGCAGCTTCGACTTCATCGGAGCCTTTACGGCCGGTCAGGCGCTTGAAGGTGTCGCTCACCGACGCTTCGGCTTTCATCTGAAGAATCGGGTCGAAGCTGGTGAAGATCCGCAGGCCCTCTTCGGTCAAGTCTTCGTCGCGGTAGTCTTCACGCAGTTGACGTTTGACCAAGTCGATAAAGCCTGGGAACGAGCTGTCGGCCAGCTTGCCGCGGGTGGTTACACCCAGTGGCATTTTCTTCGCCGCCGCGACTTGTTCAGCGGTGGCTACGCCCTGCTGCTCCAGCACATCCAGCACCAGATTACGGCGCTCAAGCGCACGCTCCGGGTTGCGACGCGGGTTGTAGTAGGACGGCCCTTTGACCATGCCCACCAGCAATGCGACCTGATGCAGCTTCAATTCGGACAATGGCTGGCCAAAGAAGAACTGACTGGCCAAGCCAAAACCGTGCACGGCGCGCTGGCCATCCTGACCGACGAACACCTCGTTGAGGTACGCCTCGAGGATTTCCTGCTTGCTGTAATGCAGCTCCAGCAACATCGCCATCATGGCTTCAGTGAGCTTACGCGTCAGGCTGCGCTCGTTGGTCAGGTAGAAGTTCTTAACCAATTGCTGCGTCAGCGTACTGCCGCCCTGAGTCATCTTACCGCCGGAGGTGTTGACCCAAATCGCGCGGGCAATCGACTTCGGCGACACGCCCCAGTGACTGTAGAAATCGCGGTCTTCCACGGCAACCAGGGTTTCGAGCAGATATGGCGGCACCTGATCGAGTTTGATCAGGATGCGATCTTCAAGGTTCTTCGGGTAAATACCGCCGATCAGCAGCGGCTCGAGGCGCACCACAGGCAACTTCGAGCCATTGAGCGACGACAGCTCGGCGACGTAATCACCAGAGAAACGCACACGCACTGGCTGGGCTTTTTCCAGGCCTTCATAGAACTGGAAGCCACGGGTGTTCAGGTCGACGGTATTGCCGCTGACCGCTGCGGCGCCCGGGCCGTTGCTCACAGCTTCGCGGCGGTAGCCCAGCGCATCGAGCTCGGTCAGGAAGTCTTCCTTGCTCAGCTTCTGGCCGCTGAACAGTTCCAGCGGGCGCGCATACACCTTGGCCGGAATGGTCCAGCGCTTGCCGGAAAACTTCTCCTGGACCACGGCATCGAGGTACACCGCGAAGCCAGCGAGCACCACAAGGCCCACCAGGCTGAGCTTGAGCGCCCAGCCGAGCCACGGGCGCAGGCCGCGCGAAGGAGGTTTTTTACGGGAACGGGGAGATCGGGTTCGAGTCATGGCGGCGGATTATACGCACTTTATTGATGATCAACATGAGCCGGACAGCGGTTTGCACGACCAGCTGTAACAGCCATAATGCCCGCCATGATTTCCCCCAGACTTTGAAGGATCGCCCGTGAGCCAGTCCCTGATCGCTGCCCTGCAAAACCCGGCTTTATATCCCCATCCGGTTGAAGCGTTTCAAGTTATCGAGACCCATATTTCCTGGGTCATCCTGACTGGCCCCTTCGCTTATAAATTGAAGAAACCGATGAACTTCGGCTTCCTGGATTTCACCCAGCTCAAGGATCGAGGCCACTTCTGCAACGAAGAGCTGCGCCTCAACCAGCGCCTGACTGAAGATTTGTATCTTGAAGTGTTGCCGATTACCGGCACTGCCGAAGCTCCGCAATTGGGCGGCGACGGCCCTGCGATCGAGTACGCGCTGAAAATGCGCCAGTTCCCGCAAAGCCAACTGCTCAGCACCCTGCAAGCCAATGGTGAACTGACCAGCGCGCACATTGATGAAATGGCCACGCAGATCGCACATTTCCATCTCACCGCGCCTAAGGTTCCCCAGGAGCACCCGGCCGGCACGCCGGACGAGGTGATGGCGCCAGTACGTCAGAACTTCGAGCAGATCCGCCCCTTCCTCAGCGACAAGGCTGACCTGGCACAACTGGAAGCCCTGCAAGCCTGGGCTGAAAGCAGCTTCGAGCGCCTCAAGCCACTGCTGGCACAGCGCAAACTGGAAGGCTTCACTCGCGAATGCCACGGCGATATCCACTTGGGCAACGCCACGCTGATCGACGGCCAAGTAGTGATCTTCGACTGCATCGAGTTCAACGAACCGTTCCGCTTCACCGATGTATGGGCCGACACCGGCTTCTTGGCGATGGACTTGGAAGACCGGGGCCTCAAATCCCTGGCACGCCGTTTTATCAGCCAGTACTTGGAATTGACCGGCGACTACCAAGGCCTCGAAGTGCTGAACTTCTATAAAGCCTACCGCGCGTTGGTACGCGCCAAGGTTGCGCTGTTCAGCATGCCGAGCGAAGCCAGCCCGGTGCAACGCGCCACCACGCTGCGCCAGTACCGCAACTATGCCAACCTGGCGGAAAGCTACAGCACCATTCCTTCGCGCTTTCTCGCAATTACCCACGGTGTATCGGCAGTCGGCAAAAGCCACGTTGCCATGCGCCTGGTAGAAGCGCTGGGCGCCGTGCGCCTGCGTTCGGATGTGGAGCGCAAGCGCCTGTTTGGCGAGCAGCAGGTGGAGAACACGCCACAGGCCGGCATCTACGCTGCCGACGCCAGCGCTGCTACCTATGCACGCTTGAACGAAATCGCCGAAACGGTCTTGCGCGCCGGCTACCCTGTCGCGCTGGATGCCACCTTCCTGAAACGCGAACAGCGCGACGCCGCCGCCAAGGTTGCTGAAGCCACCGGCGCGCCTTTCCTGATCCTGGATTGCAACGCACCACAAGCCGTTATCGCCAGCTGGCTGGCACAGCGTCAGGCGGATAAAAACGACCCGTCCGACGCGACGCTGACCGTCATCGAAGAGCAACAGGCCAATCGCGACCCGCTGACAGCCGAAGAGCTGCTGCTCAGCAAGCGTGTAGAGACCAATGAAAGCGGAACCTTGGATGCTCTGGTGGCGCATATTCGCCAGCGCCTGCCAGGCCTGTAAGAAATATTTCTTGGTCGTGTCACCGATCTACGGTGCACGACCGAGAAATAGTGGCACTATAATGGCGTCATAATTCCAACAGGAGTCGCCGTCATGAGTCACCCCAAGCTTCTTGATACCCCGCTCTACGCGCTCCTGCACAAGGACGACATTCGAGGTTTCAACCAGGAACGCCCTAAAGACGGGATCATCGACATGCGCGGTGGTGACTTCCGAGGGCTGGACCTGCGCGACCTGAACGCCGGTGGTGTCGATTTCACCGACGCCTACTTCCGTTCTGCCGACCTGCGCGGCCTGGACTTGCGCGACTGCTCGCTGGAAGGCGCCAGCCTGGCCCATGCACAGATTTCCGGCACTTACTTCCCCGCTGAACTGACTGCCGACGAGATCCTCATGTCGGTCAATTTCGGCACTCGCCTGCGCTACCGCACCAAGTGACGCCACCTACCGACCCCGGCTACGCATCCCGCGTGCCGGGTGATTCGCGCCTGCCTACCGCAAATCCCCCTAGCTATTCTTATAAGCTTTTCAGCCCTTCCTGACCAAAGAACCACGCTTTTCCTACTGAGCGCTACACTCCTTTTCAGGCTTGCCTGGTCACGATACCCACCGCACCATTCGGCCGTCGCAAGGAGGCTTGATGAACGATGAGCTGCAACACCTGAAAAACCTGGGCAAGACGTCGGCGCAGTGGCTGCATGCGGTGGGCATCCACAGCGCGTCCGACTTGCGCCGCCTGGGAGCGGTCGATGCCTACCGGGCCGTGAGAACTCGCGGGTTCCGAGCATCGAAAGTACTGCTGTATGCAATTGAAGGCGCGTTGATGGATGTGCACTGGAACGACATTTCTGCGGAGAGAAAGGAAGCACTGAACCGTCAGTTGGATGCCCTCTCAACGCGTCAGAAGAATTAGTTCGGCGACCAAACCCAATGTTTACGAGCCTTGCGAACACGTGATTGAGAAAACCAGCAGGATGCGCAAAAACAAATGTTGACTCTCAAATGAGAATCGTTATGATTATCACAACTGGTCGCGAGATCAGCCGATAACTGAAAGACCATTGGTTCGGACTCTCAGATTATCTCCTCATCAGGCTAATCACGGTTATTTGACCCGGCTCTTGCCGGGTCTTTTTTTACCTATAGAAAGCTGCCTGTAAAAAGCTGCCGACAGAAAGCGCGCCTCAGCGCGCAATAATCAACGGATGCCCACGCTCCGGATGCGGCTGCACCAACACATCCAAACCAAATACAGCCTTAAGTGGCTCAGGTCGCAACACCTCTGCGGGTGTATCCAAGGCATGTGGACGCCCACCCTCCAGCAACAGAATGCGGTCACAGTAGCGAGCCGCCAGGTTCAGGTCATGAAGGATCACCAACACTGCCGCGCCTCGATCGGCGAAGCTGCGGATGGCCTGCAAGGTCGTGTGCTGGTGCAAGGGGTCAAGCATCGACGTCGGCTCATCCAACAGTAACGTCTGGCCCGCCTCCCCCGGCCATAACTGCGCGAGCACCCGCGCCAGGTGCACACGTTGGCGCTCGCCGCCAGACAACGCTAAGTAGCTGCGACCACTCAAGTGCCCGACATCCGCCGCGTGCAACGCTGCATTGATGATCTCGTCATCACGCACTCGCCCGGTCTGATGCGGCAAACGTCCCATGCCAACGACCTCTTCAACCCGAAAGGCAAAATCCAGGGTCGACGTTTGCGGCAATACCGCCAGCCGCTGGGCACGCTGCGACCCCCTCCAGTTCTTCAACTCGTGCTGGTCCAGCCACACCTTGCCTTGGTCCGGATGCAGCTCACCGCACAACGCGCCGAGCAATGTACTTTTGCCAGCACCATTGGGCCCCAGCACGCCGAGCACTTCGCCCGGCAACAGGTCCAGGCTGACATCAGCCAACACAGTCTTGCGACCGCGCCGGATCTGCAGCGCTTCCACTCGCAGCATCAGGCACGCCCCCGCAATAACAGATAGAGAAAAAATGGTGCGCCGATAAACGCCGTTACGATACCAATCGGCAACTCCGCCGGCGCCAAGGCCAGGCGCGCCACCAAATCCGCAAACAACAGCAAACTCGCCCCCGCCAGTACTGAGGCCGGCAACAGTACCCGGTGATCCGGCCCCGCCAGCAACCGCACCAGATGCGGCACCACCAGCCCGACAAACCCGATCATCCCCGCCGCCGCCACTGCTGCGCCCACCCCCAAGGCAGTGCAGAACACCAGCTCACGCTTGAGCCCTTCCACATCAATCCCAAGATGACTGGCCTCGGACTCACCCAGCAACAATGCATTCAGCGCCTTGGCCCGGCGCGGCAACCACAGCGCCACACCGGCGCTCACCAGCAGCAACGGCCACAACCGCGAATAGCTTGCGCCATTGAGGCTGCCCAGGTTCCAGAAGGTCAGGGTGCGCAAGGTGGCGTCGTCCGCCAGGTAGGTAAACAACCCCACCGCCGAGCTGGCGAGGGCCGTGAGGGCGATGCCGGCAAGCAGCATCGTTGCGACATTGGTCTGGCCGTTACGGCGCCCCAAGCGGTAGACCAGCGCCGTGACCCCCAAACCACCCAGAAAGGCACATAACGACAGCAAGTACGGCCCAACCGCATCCGGCAGCCCGCCAAACAACGAACCACCCACAATCGCAACCGCCGCCCCCAGCGCCGCGCCACTGGACACCCCGACCAACCCCGGATCAGCCAGCGGGTTACGGAACAACCCCTGCATCGCCACACCCGACAACGCCAGCACGCCGCCGACCGCCAGGCCGAGCAATGTGCGCGGCAGGCGGATCTGCCCCAGGATCAGCTCGGCCTGTTCCAGGCCTTGGGCTTCAATCGGCACGCCCATCAAGCGCAAGGCGGCCCTGAGTGTATCTAACAACGGCAAGCTGACAGGCCCTAGGGCCAATGAGAGCCAGATCGCCAAGACACACAACAGCGCCAGCCCGATAAACAGCGTTTTCGGTTTAACCAGAGTGGTCATGGGGCAGGGTTAGCCTGGGACGGATAAAACCCGGCAGACAGTTGCACCAGGCTTTGCGGCAAACGTGGCCCCAGGCCGCCGACCAGCAGGGTCGGGTCCAGCTCGAACACCCGGCCATTTTTGGCCGCCGGCGTTGAGGCCAAAATCGGGTTTTCCTTGAACAAGGCCGCACGCGCGGCATCGCCGGTCAGGGCACGGTCAGCAAACACCAGTACATCAGGGCTCAACCCAGCCAGCGACTCCACCGAAAAGGGTTTGTAGCCGGTGTGGGTCGCAAGGTTGCGCCCACCCGCCTGTTGCAACAGCCAATCAGCGGCGGTGTCTTTACCCGCGATCAGCGGCTTGCCGCCCGCATGGCCGAGCAACAACAGCACACCCGGCGCCTTCTGCGTGGCTTGGGCCTGGGTGACCCAGTGCTTCTGCTGCTCAAGTGCCTGTTCATATCCGGTAAACAATTCGTTGGCTTTTGCCTCGCTGCCCAGCAACTTGCCCAAGTGCTGCAGGTTGCCCTTCAGGGTTGGAAGGTCCGGCTCGGCCGAGAACATCTCCACCTGCACGCCCGCACCACGAATCTGCGCGAGCACCGGCGGCGGCCCCATTTCTTCGGTACCCACCAGTACTTGCGGGCGCAGGCTGAGGATGCCTTCAGCCGACAACTGCCGCTGATAACCGATACTCGGCAACGCTTTCAGCGACGCCGGGTGCTGGCTGGTGGTATCGACTCCCACCAACTTCGACTCACCGCCCAAGGCCGTCACCCATTCCGATAGCGCCCCACCCGCACTGACCCAGCGTTGTGGCAGTTCAGAGGCTTGCGCCCCGTGGTTGACCAGCAGTGAGGCAACAAGCGCAATAGCGCTGGTACTCAAGCGCATAACAGGGTTTCCTTCCAAGGGCAGGGCCACTCAAGCACTCATCAATGTGACAGATTAAGCCTGCCTGGCATCGTACTGAGCGCCCAATCAGCTGACGGGCGAAGCCGGTATTTGATAATTGTTTGCATTTGCACGTCAAGGCACTTAAGGATTGAAATGAAGTTTCTCTGCCCCTCCGATACCCTCGCGCCCAACAGCAGCCTCGGTTTTGAGATCGACGGTTGCAAGCTATTGGCCGTACGCCGGGACGGGATTGCCTACTTCTATATCAACCGCTGCCCCCATCGCGGTATCCCGTTGGAATGGCAGCCCGACCAGTTCCTCGACACCAGCGCCAGCCTGATCCAGTGCGCCACGCACGGCGCACTGTTTCTGATCGAAAGCGGCGAATGCATCGCCGGCCCCTGCGCGGGCCAAAGCCTCACCGCCCTGCCCGGCCGCGAAGACGCACAGGGCTTGTGGGTGGAACTCTAGTCGCCGATCAGCACCTCCAAACGGCGGTCGACGTAAATTTCCTCAGGCGTGACGTGCACACCGTAGGCCAGCACCTCCACACCGGCGGCCTTGGCCTCGCGCAACGCCGCAGCGTAACCGGCGTCGATTTCCACCGCCGGGCGCACCGCCTCGATGCCCGACAGGTTGACGCAATACAACTGCACCGCCCGCACACCCTCACGCGCCAGGTGCGCCAACTCGCGTAAGTGCTTGGCGCCGCGCTGGGTCACGGCATCGGGAAAGGCTGCCACTGCCGTGCCGTCAAAGCCCAAGGTGACACTTTTGACTTCGACAAACGCCGCGCCCTGTGGGTAATCCAGGCGAAAATCGATGCGGCTTTTTTCCTGGCCGTAAGGCACTTCGCGCTTCAACGCGGTAAAGCCGTTGAGCTCAGTGATGACCCCGGCACGCAACGCCTCCTCAACCAGCTGATTGGCGCGCGCGGTGTTGACGCACGCCAGCCGGCCCTGAGGCGTTTCGGCGATCTCCCAGGTGCCTGGCAATTTACGCTTGGGGTCGGTGGAGCGACTGAACCAGACCTGGCCGCCCTCCACCATGCAATTGAACATCGAACCGGTGTTCGGGCAGTGAATCGTCAGCAACTCGCCGGTAACGGTTTCGATATCGGTGAGAAAACGCTTGTAGCGGCGAATCAGCCGCGCTTCTTCGAGGGGAGGATGAAAACGCATCAGCCTTGCCAGCTCCGCAAACCACGGGCGATGCGCTCCACCGCCTCCTGTAACCGATCGAGGTTTTGCGTGTAGGCAAAACGCACATGATGACCGGCTTGATAGCGGCCGAAATCCAGCCCCGGCGTGAAGGCTACGTGTTCGGTTTCGAGGAAATGACGGCAGAACGCGAAGGCATCGCCGCCGAACGCGCTGATATCGGCGTACAAGTAGAACGCGCCTTCCGGTTCTACCGCAATGCCGAAGCCCAACTCGCGCAGGGCGGGCAGTAGGAAGTCCCGCCGGCGACCGAATTCGGCGCGGCGCTCTTCCAGAATGCTCAGGGTTTGCGGGGTAAAGCAGGCCAACGCCGCGTACTGGGCCATGCTCGGCGCACTGATATAGAGGTTTTGCGCCAGCTTCTCCAATTCGCTTACCGCAGCGGGCGGCGCCACCAGCCAACCGAGGCGCCAGCCGGTCATGCCGAAATACTTCGAAAAACTATTTAGGACAAACGCGTCGTCGTCGACTTCCAGCACGCTGGCGGCGTCGGTGCCGTAAGTAAGGCCGTGATAGATCTCGTCTACCACCAAGTGACCGTTACGCGCCTTGATTGCGCTCGACAACCCCGCCAATTCGTCCCGCGTGAGGATCGTGCCGGTGGGGTTGGCCGGCGACGCGACCAGCGCGCCCACGCTGTCCTGGTCCCAATGTTTGGCCACCAGGTCGGCGGTCAATTGGTAGCGCACGTCCGGGCCGACCGGCACCAGTTGCGCCGCGCCTTCCACCAAGCGCAGGAAATGTCGGTTGCACGGGTAGCCTGGATCGGCGAGCAACCAATGTTTGCCCGGGTCGACCAGCAGGCTGCTCGCTAGCAGCAAGGCGCCGGAGCCGCCCGGAGTGATCAGGATGCGCTCAGGATCAATGCTTAGCCCGTAGCGCTGCTGGTAAAACCCGCTGATGGCCTCGCGCAACTCGGGCAGCCCACGGGCCGCGGTGTAGCGGGTTTTGCCGTTGGCCAACGCTGCCTGGCCGGCCTGGATGATCGGCTCGGCCGTGGTGAAGTCCGGCTCGCCGATTTCCAAATGGATCACATCATGGCCGGCCGCCTGCAGCTCATTGGCTCGCGCCAGCAGCGCCATGACATGAAAGGGTTCGATGGCGCGACTGCGCGCACTGTAGGGCTGAGCCATTAGCCTTCCTTAACGGTGAGGACAAAATCAGGATTCTACCGAACCCTCGCGGTAAAACATGCTCTATTGCCTGCTCGGCCGTCGACGATGAACCCAGCACGCGCTTGCAAAACGACTAAAATCAACATTCGAGGCAAGCTATACCCAGCCATGGCGGGCTGCTGCTGTTTGCAACCCCGCCGTATTGGGCCTCGACAACCGGGAGTGGCGCACCCCGAATCTATCTGGTAAGTTCGCCCGCTTGCAGCCGCAGGGCCGGCAGGTGTCGGTGACGTTGCAATCCTGCGCAATGGATTAGAAGAGTGAGAGGCGGTCTATTCATGTCCACCCAAGCAAAGCAACAGCAGCAGAGCCTCAGTGGCTTCACACCTTACGTCGAAGCGAAAGGTGAGGAGTACATGGGCAAGCCCATGCGCCAGCACTTCACCAAGATCCTGCAGAAGTGGAAGCAGGACTTGATGCAAGAGGTCGACCGCACCGTTGACCACATGAAGGACGAAGCCGCCAACTTCCCGGACCCGGCAGACCGTGCCAGCCAGGAAGAGGAATTCGCCCTCGAACTGCGAGCCCGTGATCGTGAACGCAAGCTGATCAAGAAAATCGACAAAACGCTGCAACTGATCGAAGACGAGGAATATGGCTGGTGCGAATCCTGCGGCGTCGAGATTGGTATTCGCCGCCTGGAAGCCCGCCCAACCGCGGACCTGTGCGTAGACTGCAAGACCTTGGCTGAAATCAAGGAAAAACAGGTCGGCAAGTAATCCTGCCGGGCTGAACGAATGGGGCGTGCAAACGCCCCATTTTTGTTTCTGGCGTTTGCCGATTTTCCAGTAGTATCCGGCCCATGACAGCCTCTACCTATATCGGGCGTTTCGCCCCCACGCCCAGCGGCCATTTGCACTTCGGCTCGCTGGTTGCCGCCCTCGCCTCCTACCTTGATGCCCGCGCCAATCAAGGCCGCTGGCTAATGCGCATGGAAGACCTCGACCCACCCCGCGAAGAGCCCGGCGCCCAGGCAGCGATCCTGCACGCCTTGGAAAGCTATGGCTTTGAATGGGACGGTGAACTGGTCCGACAAAGCGAACGGCATGACGCCTACGCCGAAGTCCTCAACGGCCTGTTCAACCACGGCCTGGCCTACGCCTGCACCTGTTCGCGCAAACAACTGGAGCCCTACCACGGGATTTACCCGGGTTTGTGCCGCAATGCCGGGCATGACCAGCAAGATGCGGCGATCCGCCTGCGCGTGCCTGAGCTGGAATACCACTTTACCGACCGCGTACAAGGCGAATTCCGACAGCACTTGGGCCGCGATGTAGGCGATTTCGTCATCCGTCGCCGCGACGGCCTGTATGCCTATCAACTGGCCGTGGTGCTCGACGATGCCTGGCAAGGTGTGACCGATATCGTGCGCGGCGCCGACCTGCTCGATTCCACGCCGCGCCAGCTGTACCTGCAAGAACTGCTGGGCCTGCGCCAGCCGCGCTACCTGCACGTGCCGTTGATCGTCCAACCGGACGGTAATAAGTTGGGCAAATCCTACCGTTCCCCGCCGTTGACACCCGACCAAGCCACGCCTTTGCTGTTAAGGGCATTGCGCGCCCTCGGCCAGCCGGCCGGCGCAGAACTGCTGCACGCCAGCCCACGGGAACTGCTGGATTGGGGCATTGCGCACTGGGATGCAACCCGGATCCCGCGCACACTCACGCTGGCCGAAGCGCAATTGAGCTGAAGGCGCTTGCAGGTTGCCAGCCATCCGTTACCATCGCCGCAGTTTTTTAATCAGAGGCCAACATGTACATCTATCGATTGGTCCTGCTGCTGGTCGTCGGGATCTACCTGTTTTCCCCCGCCATCATGGATTGGTGGATCGACGCCACAGGCGCCTGGTATCGCCCTTATCTGCTGTGGCTGATCCTGATCGTCGTGACCTTTATCCTGCAGAGCCAAAAAGATGCCGATGAGCTTTAGCCTCACCCAGATGCTGCTGATCAGCGCCGCCTACCTGGCTGCGCTGTTCGCCGTGGCCTGGATCAGTGAGCGCGGAATGATTCCGCGGGCGATCATTCGCCATCCGTTGACCTACACCTTGTCCTTGGGCGTCTACGCCAGCGCCTGGGCGTTTTATGGCACCGTGGGCCTGGCCTATCAGTACGGCTACGGCTTTCTTTCCAGTTACCTTGGGGTGTCCGGCGCGTTCCTGCTGGCGCCGGTGTTGCTGTACCCGATCCTGAAAATCACCCGCACCTACCAGCTGTCGTCCCTGGCGGACCTGTTTGCCTTCCGCTTTCGTAGCACCTGGGCCGGCGCGCTGACCACGATTTTCATGCTGCTCGGCGTGTTGCCGCTGCTGGCCCTGCAAATCCAGGCCGTGGCGGATTCCATCAGCATCCTCACCCGCGAGCCGGTGCAGCATCGCGTCGCCCTGGCCTTCTGCGCGCTGATCACGCTGTTCACGATTTTCTTCGGTTCACGCCATATCGCCACCCGTGAAAAACACGAAGGCCTGGTGTTCGCGATTGCCTTTGAGTCGGTGATCAAGCTGATCGCCATCGGCGGTGTCGGCCTGTATGCACTCTATGGTGTGTTCGACGGCCCGCAACAGCTGGAACTGTGGCTGCTGCAAAACCAGACCGCCCTCGCCGCCCTGCACACACCGTTGCAGGAAGGCCCATGGCGCACGCTGTTGCTGGTGTTCTTCGCCTCGGCGATTGTGATGCCGCACATGTACCACATGACGTTCACCGAAAACCTCAACCCGCGCTCCCTGGTCAGCGCCAGCTGGGGCCTGCCGCTGTTCCTGTTGCTGATGAGCCTGGCGGTGCCGTTGATTCTATGGGCCGGCCTCAAGCTGGGGGCGACCACCAACCCGGAATACTTCACCCTCGGCGTCGGCATTGCCGCCAATAGCAAATCCCTGGCGTTGCTGGCTTACGTCGGCGGTTTGTCAGCGGCCAGTGGCTTAATCATCGTCACCACGCTGGCACTGTCGGGCATGGCGCTCAATCACTTGGTGCTGCCGCTGTATCAGCCGCCGGCCGAAGGCAACATTTACCGCTGGCTGAAATGGACGCGCCGCGCGCTGATCGTCGCAATCATCATGGCCGGCTATGGTTTCTACCTGCTGCTGGGCGCCGGGCAAGACTTGGCCAACCTCGGCATCGTCGCGTTCGTCGCCACCTTGCAGTTCCTGCCGGGCGTGTTGTCGGTGCTGTACTGGCCGACGGCCAATCGCCGTGGGTTTATCGCCGGGCTGCTGGCGGGGATTCTGGTGTGGATCGTCACCATGCTGCTACCGCTGGTCGGTAACTTGCAGGGCTTCTACATTCCGTTGCTGAACATGATTTACGTGCTCGATGACACCAGCTGGCACATGGCGGCCATCGCCTCGCTGGCGGCCAACGTGCTGATGTTCACCCTGATCTCGTTGTTCACCAACGCCAGCCCCGAAGAAACCAGCGCCGCCGAAGCCTGCGCAGTGGACAACGTGCGCCGCCCGCAACGCCGCGAACTGCATGCTGCCTCGCCCCAGGAGTTCGCCACGCAACTGGCCAAGCCGTTGGGCGCCAAGGCTGCGCAGAAGGAAGTCGAGCAGGCGCTGCGCGATCTGTACCTGCCGTTCGACGAGCGCCGCCCGTACGCGCTGCGCCGCTTGCGCGACCGCATCGAGGCCAACCTGTCCGGGTTGATGGGGCCGAGCGTGTCCCAGGACATGGTCGAAACCTTCCTGCCCTATAAGGCCGGCGGCGAAAACTACGTGACCGAAGATATCCATTTCATCGAGAGCCGGCTGGAGGACTACCACTCACGCCTCACCGGCCTTGCCGCCGAACTCGATGCGCTGCGCCGTTACCACCGCCAAACCCTGCAAGAATTACCGATGGGCGTGTGTTCCCTGGCCAAGGATCAAGAGATCCTGATGTGGAACAAGGCCATGGAAGAACTGACCGGCATCGCGGCGCAGCGGGTGGTGGGCTCACGCCTGAACACCCTGGGCGACCCATGGAAAGAACTGCTGCAAGGCTTTATCAACCTGCCCGACGAGCATTTGCACAAGCAGCACCTGGCGCTCGACGGCCAGACCCGCTGGCTCAACCTGCACAAAGCCGCCATCGACGAGCCGCTGGCGCCCGGTAACAGCGGCCTGGTGCTGCTGGTTGAAGACTTGACCGACACCCAAATGCTCGAAGACAAGCTGGTGCACTCCGAGCGACTGGCCAGCATTGGCCGTCTGGCGGCGGGCGTGGCCCACGAAATTGGCAACCCGATCACCGGTATCGCGTGCCTGGCGCAGAACCTGCGCGAGGAGCGCGAAGAAGACGGCGAAATCACCGAAATCAGCGGGCAGATCCTCGAACAGACCAAGCGCGTTTCGCGCATCGTGCAATCGCTGATGAGCTTCGCCCATTCCGGCGCCCATCAGAATCAGGACGAAGCGGTGTGTCTGGCCGAAGTGGCGCAGGATGCCATTGGGCTGCTGGCCTTGAACCGGCGCAATTTCGAAGTACAGTTCTTCAATCTGTGCGACCCGGACCACTGGGTCGACGGCGATTCCCAACGCTTGGCGCAGGTGCTGATCAACCTGCTGTCCAACGCCCGCGACGCCTCCCCGCCGCACAGCGCGGTACGCGTCAAGAGCGAGGCTTTCGAGCACACGGTCGATCTGATCGTGGAAGACGAAGGCAGCGGTATTCCACAGAACATCATGGACCGATTGTTCGAACCTTTCTTCACCACCAAGGACCCCGGTGAAGGTACCGGTCTGGGCCTTGCACTGGTCTATTCCATCGTTGAAGAGCATTATGGACAAATCACCATCGACAGCCCGGCTGACACCGAAAGCCAACGCGGCACCCGTATTCGGGTGACCTTGCCGCGTCATGTCGAAGCGACGTCCGCTGTGAACTGAGACCGTCGAGAGAATTGAATCAATGCCGCACATTTTGATCGTCGAAGACGAAACAATTATCCGCTCTGCCTTGCGTCGCCTGCTTGAACGTAATCAGTACCAGGTCAGCGAAGCCGGCTCGGTGCAGGAAGCCCAAGAGCGATTCAGCATTCCCACGTTCGACCTGATTGTCAGCGACCTGCGCCTGCCGGGCGCGCCCGGTACCGAGCTGATCAAGCTTGGCCAGGGCACCCCGGTGCTGATCATGACCAGCTACGCCAGCCTGCGCTCGGCAGTGGACTCGATGAAGATGGGCGCGGTGGACTACATCGCCAAGCCTTTCGACCACGACGAAATGCTCCAGGCCGTGGCCCGCATTCTGCGCGACCGTCAGTCGGCCAGCAGCGCGCCCGCCGAACAGCGCCCCGCCGGCAAGGCTGCCAATGGTGCGGACAAGCCAGGCGTCGACAACAGCAATGGCGAGATCGGCATCATCGGCTCCTGCCCGCCCATGCAGGATCTTTACAGCAAGATCCGCAAAGTGGCGCCCACCGACTCCAATGTATTGATCCAGGGCGAATCTGGCACCGGTAAAGAACTGGTGGCCCGCGCCCTGCACAACCTGTCCAAGCGCGCCAAGGCACCGATGATTTCGGTGAACTGCGCAGCGATCCCCGAATCCCTGATCGAGTCCGAACTGTTCGGCCACGAAAAAGGCGCGTTTACCGGCGCCAGCGCCGGGCGTGCGGGCCTGGTGGAAGCGGCGGACGGCGGCACGTTATTTCTCGACGAAATCGGCGAGCTACCCCTGGAAGCCCAGGCGCGCTTGCTGCGCGTGTTGCAGGAAGGCGAGATTCGCCGCGTAGGCTCGGTGCAATCACAGAAGGTCGATGTTCGCCTGATCGCAGCGACCCACCGTGACCTCAAGAGCCTGGCCAAGATCGGCCAGTTCCGTGAAGACTTGTATTACCGCCTGCACGTGATCGCCCTCAAGTTGCCGGCCCTGCGTGAGCGCGGCGCCGACGTCAACGAGATCGCCAGTGCCTTTCTGCTGCGCCAGAGCGCGCGCATCAACCGCACCGATCTCAAGTTCGCACCGGACGCTGAGCAGGCGATTCGGCATTACTCGTGGCCGGGTAACGTGCGGGAACTGGAGAATGCGGTCGAGCGAGCGGTGATCCTGTCGGAGAGCCCGGAAATTTCCGCCGAGCTGCTGGGCATCGATATCGAGCTCAGTGACCTGGAAGACGACGACTTCATCGGCCTGGCCCCACAACAGGGCGGTAGCAATACCAGCCATGAGCCGACGGAAGATTTGTCATTGGAAGATTACTTCCAGCACTTCGTCCTTGAGCATCAGGACCACATGACCGAGACCGAACTGGCTCGCAAGCTGGGCGTGAGCCGCAAGTGCCTGTGGGAACGGCGCCAGCGCCTGGGTATTCCACGGCGCAAGACCGGGGTGGCCAGCGAAAGTTGAGGGTGCGCCCCCACAGGTAACACTCTCAGATGTGAAAAAACTGTTACCGCTGCTTTTTCGCGTAACAAAAGCCGGGGCTTACGGTAACGAAGCCCCGGCTTTTTTTGGCCCTCAAAAAACCCGAAACCACCTCAACCCCCCGATTTTGCTGGGCGGCACAAAAGTTGGCACGCACCCTGCTATATGCTTAGTACAAAAACAATAACAAGCTCAGTACCAGACAATAAAAATAAGACGAATCGACTCACGCATAATAAAAACAACACGGCGGAGGCGCAGCTAACTGATTCTTTTGGAGAGGCGTTGCATTTGGGGCTTGCCCCGCAACCAGGCCGAGAACAACAAAAACTGCCCTAAGGCAGAGCCTGAACTGGTTGGATCGTAGATCAGCAACACAGCGACCAAAGCAATCCGTTTGCTCTTGACTCCCGATTGGGAGTGTCATGAAGGTAGAACTTCACGGCGAGGGCGATCAACAAAAACAAGAAGCCCGCAATCAATAATAAAAATAGAGCACGCAACTACTTCTGGGGGAGCTTCGGCTCCCCTTGTAGTTTCCGCAATTTGGTACCTGCCAATCCTTCTTTTAAGCTTCTGGCTCAAGCCTTGCAGCTTGTTCCTACACCATCCCCCGACTAAATGCTAGAATCCCGGCCCATCATGCGGTCATTCTTCGTTATGGCCGAACATTCCTTCAAACAGTGCATCCCATGCTGAAGAAGTTGTTCCAGTCATTCCGTTCCCCCTTGCGTCGTACGCAACACATTCGCAGCACGCCTGAAGTGCTTAACAGCAATCAGCATTCATTGCAGCGCGCTCAATTCAGCCGTTATGCAGTGAACATCGTCGAACGTTTGCAGAACGCCGGCTACCAGGCTTACCTGGTGGGTGGTTGCGTGCGCGACATGTTGCTTAATATCACGCCCAAGGATTTCGACGTCGCCACCAGCGCCACGCCCGAACAAGTGCGTGCCGAATTTCGCAATGCGCGAATCATCGGTCGCCGCTTCAAATTGGTGCACATCCACTTTGGACGCGAAATCATCGAGGTCGCGACCTTCCGCGCCGGCCACCCGCAAAACGATGAAGAGGAAGACACCAACCAGTCTTCCCGCAACGAGAGCGGGCGCATCCTGCGCGACAACGTTTACGGCACCTTGGAAGAAGACGCGCAACGCCGCGACTTCACCATCAATGCCTTGTATTACGACCCGGTCAGCGAGCGCATCCTCGATTACGCCAATGGCGTACACGACATTCGCAACAACCTGATCCGCTTGATCGGCGACCCGACGCAGCGCTACCAGGAAGACCCGGTGCGCATGCTGCGAGCGGTGCGTTTCGCCGCCAAGCTGAACTTCGGTATCGAGAAACACACTGCCGCGCCGATTCGTGAGCTGGCGCCGATGCTGCGGGAAATTCCTTCAGCGCGCCTGTTTGAAGAAGTGCTCAAGCTGTTCCTCTCGGGGTATGCCGCCGACACCTTCGAAATGCTGGTGGACCTGCAGTTGTTCGACCCATTGTTCCCGGCCAGCGCCGAGGCATTGGAATACAACCCGACCTACACCCACACGCTGATCAGCGAAGCCTTGATCAACACGGACTTGCGCATCAAACAGAACAAACCGGTGACCCCGGCGTTCCTGTTTGCCGCCTTGTTGTGGCCAGCGCTTCCAAAACGCGTAATGCGCCTGCAGGACCGTGGCATGCCTGCGATTCCGGCCATGCAGGAAGCCGCGCACGAGCTGATCGCCGAGCAGTGCCAGCGCATCGCTATCCCGAAACGCTTCACCATGCCGATCCGCGAGATCTGGGACATGCAGGAGCGCCTGCCACGCCGCAGCGGCAAACGCGCCGACCTGCTACTGGACAACCCGCGCTTCCGTGCCGGCTACGACTTCCTGCTGCTGCGCGAAAGCGCCGGCGAGCAGACCGACGGCCTGGGCGAATGGTGGACCGATTACCAGGACGCCAATGACAGCCAACGCCGCGACATGATTCGTGACCTCGGCAGCAAAGGCGATGGCGCTGGCGATGGGCCGAAGAAGCGTCGTCGCAGTTCCAGCAAGCGCAAACGCACGTCTGCCGATGCCTCGGGCGCCGCAGGCGAATAAACGTGGAACGTATCTACATCGGCATGGGCAGCAACCTGGCTGCCCCGGACCAGCAATTGCGCAGCGCCGCCCAGGCGCTGGCATTGCTGCCCGGCACCACCCTCGCAGGCGTGTCCGCCTTCTATCAAAGTGATTCGCTGCTCCCGGGCCAACCGCGCTACACCAATGCGGTCGCGGCCCTGGACAGCAACCTCGCGCCACTGGCACTGCTCGATGCGCTGCAAGCCATCGAGAACGACCAGGGCCGCGAGCGCCTCGAGCGTTGGGGCCCGCGTACTTTGGACCTGGATATCCTGCTGTTTGGCGATCGCTTGATCGACGAGCCACGCCTGACGGTGCCTCACTATCAGATGCACTTGCGCGCGTTTGTGTTGTACCCGCTGGCTGAGCTGGCGCCGGCCGACCTGCAGTTGCCCGACGGCCGTACGCTCAAAGCGCTGCTGACGGCCTGCCCGTTTGTCGGGCTGGAACGCCTCCCTAAAGTCTGATCCGGTCCCGGTGGGAGCTGGCGTGCCTGCGATAGCATGACTGCCGAACCGAGTCGCCTGCATCGCAGGCAAGCCAGCGCCCACCCGTAACAGCGGTAACACCGCACTCGTAACAATGCGGTAACACATCCAATTGACTTACCGAGCCCTCATCACGACTATAGGCGTCCCGCTGCCGCCAACCCGGCGCTGAAGGGCGCAATCCAGGCCTTATAAGCACTGCTCTCAAGACAGTGCGCCTGTATAAACGAAGACTCACGCGCGTTACTCGCTGTTTCCAAGCGCCTGAACGAGGACCCTTTTCATGCCAGACATTACCCTGACCACCTTGCAGAGCCTCAAGCTCAAAGGTGAAAAAATCGCCATGCTGACCTGCTATGACGCCACCTTCGCCCAGGCCTGTTGCCAGGCCGGCGTCGAGGTGCTGCTGGTGGGTGACTCCCTCGGCATGGTTTTGCAAGGGAATGACAGCACCCTGCCCGTCACCACTGATGAACTCGCCTACCACACGGCCAGCGTCAAGCGCGGTAACGACGGCGCCTTCATCATCGCTGACCTGCCGTTCATGGGTTACGCCACCCTCGAACAGACCTTTCAAAACGCCGGCAAACTGATGCAAGCCGGTGCGCACATGATCAAAGTCGAAGGTGCCGTGTGGCTCGCCGAGCCGATCCGTTTGCTGGCTGAGCGCGGTGTGCCGGTGTGCGCGCACATGGGCCTGACACCGCAGTCGGTGAACATCCTCGGCGGCTACAAAGTACAAGGCCGTAATGAAGCCCAGGCGCGCCAGATGCGTGCGGATGCCATCGCCCTGGAACAAGCCGGGGCTGCGATGATCGTGCTGGAGTGCGTGCCGAGCGAACTGGCTGCTGAGATCACGCAGGCCGTCAAAGTGCCGGTGATCGGCATTGGCGCAGGTGCCGATACCGATGGCCAGGTTCTGGTGTTGCACGACATGCTCGGCCTGTCGCTGACCGGCCGTGCGCCGAAATTCGTGAAGAACTTCATGGCCGGCCAAGAGAGTATCCAGGCCGCGTTGAGCGCTTACGTCAACGAAGTTAAAGCCGTTACTTTCCCAAGCGCTGAACACGGATTCTCTGCATGAACACCGTTAAAACCGTACGAGAACTGCGCGCCGCCGTCGCCCACGCGCGCAGCGCCGGCAAACGCATCGGCTTTGTGCCCACGATGGGCAACCTGCACAGCGGTCACGCCACGTTGGTGACCAAGGCCGCGCAGCAGTCGGATTTTGTGGTGGCGAGCATCTTCGTCAACCCGCTGCAATTCGGCGCAGGCGAAGATTTGGACAAGTACCCTCGCACGCTGGCGGCGGATCAGGAAAAGCTGCTGCAAGCCGGTTGCAACCTGCTGTTCGCGCCGACCGTCGAAGAAATGTACCCCGGCGGCATGAGCGGCCAGACCCGCGTCAGTGTTCCGCAACTGTCCGAAGGCCTATGCGGCGCCAGCCGCCCCGGGCACTTCGAAGGCGTGGCCACAGTGGTGAGCAAGCTGTTCAATATGGTCCAGCCGGACATGGCCGTGTTTGGCCAGAAGGATTACCAGCAACTGGCGGTGATCCGCGCCATGGTGCATGACCTGAACATGCCGATCCAGATCATCGGCGAGCCGACCGTACGTGCCGCTGACGGCCTCGCGCTGTCATCGCGCAACGGCTACCTCACCGACGAGCAGCGTGCCATCGCCCCGGTGCTGTACCGCAGCCTCAGCCAGATTGCCACGGCGATCAAAGCCGGTGACCACGATTTCGCCAAGCTGCGTGCCGAGCAAATCCAGCACATTGAAGCCGCCGGCTTGCGCATGGATTACCTCGAAGTGCGCCAAGGCGTGCATTTGCGCCCGGCCACGGGTGAGGATCGCGATGTGGTGATCCTGGTTGCAGCGTATCTGGGGGCGACTCGCCTGATCGATAACTTGCACCTGAACCTGGCCTGACCACCCCCGCCTTTTCTCATTGAAAAAACACCGCACCTGTTGCCCTCCCCGCTGTGCCGGTATAAAAAAGTACCGGCCACAGCGCAGACAAAGCCAAGACATATCGACACGCTAGGTTTAATGTAATCGCCCTGCGCCATTGTTGGCGCTGACCGGCACCCAACGCCTGATGAAAGACTGGACGTTCCGGATTTAGAAGTGTCCTAAAGGCAAGTCCCCGTAATAAAAAGGAAACCCGCAGCGATGGCGTATTACCGCACTCCTCATGACGTTACCGCTCTGCCCGCTTGGCAAGCGCTCAATAAACATCGCCAAGCCATGCAGGATTTCAGCATGCGCGACGCGTTCAATGCCGATCCCCAGCGCTTTTCCGAGTTCACCTTGAGCAGTTGCGGGCTTTTCCTCGATTACTCGAAAAACCTGATCACGACCGAAACCCGCGACCTGCTGGTAGGGCTGGCCAAGGAAGTCGACCTTAAAGCTGCGATCGACGCGCTCTACGCCGGCGAACCGGTCAACTCCTCCGAAGGCCGCCCGGCTCTGCACACCGCCTTGCGCCGCCCCGTGGGTGACAAGCTATCGGTCAACGGCGTGAACATCATGCCGGACGTGCACAAAGTGCTGAACCAGATCACCGACCTCGTGGGCCGTATCCACGATGGCCTGTGGCGTGGCTACACCGAGAAGCCGATCACTGACGTGGTGAACATCGGCATCGGTGGCTCGTTCCTCGGCCCGGAGCTGGTCTCTGAGGCACTGTTGTCCTACGCCCATAAAGGCGTGCGCTGCCACTACTTGGCGAACATCGACGGCAGCGAATTCCACGAGCTGACCATGAAGTTGCGCGCCGAGACCACGCTGTTTATCGTCTCGTCGAAATCCTTCAACACCCTGGAAACCCTGAAAAACGCCCAGGCCGCCCGCGCCTGGTACTTGGCCCAAGGTGGCTCGGAAGCCGAGCTGTACCGCCACTTCATCGCCGTATCGAGTAACAACGCGGCAGCTGTGGCCTTCGGTATCCGCGAAGAAAACATCTTCCCGATGTGGGACTGGGTCGGCGGCCGTTACTCGCTGTGGTCAGCCATCGGCTTGCCAATCGCCCTGGCCATCGGCATGTCCAATTTCAAGGAACTGCTGTCCGGTGCCTACACCATGGACCAGCATTTCCAGAACGCCCCGTTTGAACAGAACATGCCCGTGCTGCTGGGCTTGCTGGGCGTGTGGTACGGCAACTTTTGGGGTGCGCAGAGCCATGCGATCCTGCCGTACGACCATTACCTGCGTAACATCACCAAGCACTTGCAACAGCTGGACATGGAATCCAACGGCAAAAGCGTGCGCCAGGACGGCACGCCAGTGTCCACCGACACAGGCCCGGTCATCTGGGGCGGCGTCGGCTGCAACGGTCAGCACGCCTACCACCAGTTGCTGCACCAAGGGACCCAACTGATCCCAGCCGACTTCATCGTGCCGATCGTCAGCTTTAACCCGGTGTCCGACCACCACCAGTGGCTGTACGCCAACTGCCTGTCCCAAAGCCAGGCACTGATGCTCGGCAAGACCCGCAGCGAAGCCGAAGCCGAACTGCGCGAGAAAGGCCTGGCGGAAGCCGAAGTGCAGAAACTGGCACCACACAAGGTGATCCCGGGCAACCGCCCGAGCAACACCCTTGTGGTGGAGCGCATCAGCCCACGTCGCCTCGGCGCACTGGTGGCCATGTATGAGCACAAAGTGTTCGTGCAAAGCGTGATCTGGGGCATCAACGCCTTTGACCAATGGGGCGTTGAGCTGGGCAAGGAGCTGGGCAAGGGCGTTTACAACCGCCTGACCGGCGCCGAAGAAACCCTGGCTGACGATGCGTCGACCCAAGGCCTGATCAACTACTTCCGCGGTCGTCACCGCGGCTGAAGCCGGTACACCAAGGCCAACGTCCGTTTGGACGTTGGCCTTGAACCCTCTCCCCACAGCGTGCATCTTTATGCCTTGTCCCGAAAACAAGAATAAGGACCGCACATGTTCGATATCAGCACATTCCCCAGCGCCGATGCCGTCCGCCTTGCCGCGCAGCTCAGTCAAGCCGAGTACCAGCGCCTCTATCGCCAATCCATTGAGCAACCTGACACCTTCTGGGCCGAACAGGCCAAGGGCTTTCTCGACTGGATAACACCCTGGCACACCGTCCAACAGTCAGACATCAAGACTGGCGCCGCCCAATGGTTTGCCGGCGGCCAACTCAACGTCAGTTACAACTGCATTGACCGTCACCTGGCGCAACGCGCCGATCAGCCGGCCTTCATCTGGGAAGGCGATGATCCTGCAAAATCTTCCAAAATCTCCTACCGCCAACTGCACCAAAACGTCAGCCGCCTGGCCAATGTGCTGAAAAGCCGTGGCGTAAAGAAAGGCGACCGAGTGTGCATCTACATGCCGATGATCCCGGAAGCGGCCTACGCGATGCTGGCCTGTACGCGAATTGGCGCGGTGCACTCGGTGGTGTTTGGTGGGTTCTCACCGGACGCCCTACGCGACCGCATTCTCGACGCCGACTGTCGCACCGTGATCACTGCCGATGAAGGCGTGCGCGGCGGCAAGCCGGTGGCGTTGAAAAAGAATGTCGACAAGGCCCTGGCCAGTTGCCCGAACGTCAGCACGGTGCTGGTGGTGCAACGCACGGGGGCCGACCTTATCTGGGTCAAAGACCGCGACCTCAAATACCAGCAAGCCCTGGACGCCGCCAGCGACGACTGCCCGCCCGAGCCGATGGACGCCGAAGACCCGCTGTTTATCCTCTACACGTCCGGCAGCACCGGCAAACCCAAAGGTGTGCTGCACACCACCGGCGGCTACCTGCTGCAGGCGGCGATGACCTTCAAGTACGTGCTCGATTACCGTGACGGCGAAGTGTTCTGGTGCACCGCCGATGTGGGCTGGGTCACCGGCCACAGCTACATCGTGTATGGCCCGCTGGCCAATGGCGCTACCTCGCTGATGTTCGAAGGCGTACCGAGCTACCCGGACAGCTCGCGCTTCTGGCAAGTGATCGACAAACATCAGGTGAATATCTTCTACACCGCGCCCACCGCGCTGCGCGCCTTGATGCGTGAGGGCCACGGGCCGCTGCAGAACACGTCCCGCGCCAGCCTGCGTTTGCTGGGCAGCGTCGGCGAGCCGATCAACCCGGAAGCCTGGGACTGGTACTTCAACGCCGTGGGCGAACAACGCTGCCCGATTGTCGATACCTGGTGGCAGACCGAAACCGGCGGCATCATGCTCAGCCCACTGGTCAGCGCCCAGCGTATCAAACCAGGCTGCGCGACCCAGCCGATGTTTGGCGTACAGCCCGTGCTGCTGGATGAGCAAGGCAAGGAAATCAGCGGTGCCGGCAGTGGCGTGCTGGTGATCAAAGCCAGCTGGCCGGGCCAGATTCGCAGCATCTACGGCGACCCGCAGCGCATGATCGACACGTATTTCAAACCCTACCCCGGCTACTACTTCACCGGCGACGGCGCACGGCGCGATGAAGACGGCGACTACTGGATCACCGGGCGCATCGATGATGTGATCAACGTCTCGGGCCACCGTATCGGCACCGCCGAGGTCGAAAGCGCTCTGGTGCTGCATGATCAGGTGGCCGAGGCTGCCGTGGTCGGCTATCCCCACGACGTCAAAGGCCAGGGGATTTATGCCTTCGTCACGCCAATGAATGGCGTCGAGCCCAGCGATGAGCTGAAAAAACACCTGCTGGCGCTGGTCAGCAAGGAAATCGGCAGCTTTGCCAAGCCGGAACTGATCCAATGGGCACCCGCCCTGCCGAAAACCCGCTCAGGCAAGATCATGCGGCGGATTTTGCGCAAGATCGCCTGCAACGAACTGGACAGCCTGGGTGATACCTCGACCCTGGCCGACCCCAGCGTGGTAGACGGGCTGATCGACAAACGCCTGAACCGCTAGGAACCTCTGAAGTCGCCATGGAATTTATCCGCAGCCGTATCGAAACCCAGTTGATGAGCCTTACCGGCTTGTCACTGGGCCAGCTGGACCTGGAAAACCCCAAGGGCGATCCCGGCCTGTTCGGGCCGGACTCGGTCAGTTGGCAAGTGCATGGCGACTTCAGCAGCATGCTCATTGGCGGCATCAGCGCCTTGATGCTGCAAGCCTTGCACCCGCTGGCCCTGGCCGGCGTGTGGGACCACTCCAACTTTCGCCAGGACATGCTCGGGCGCTTGCGGCGCACCTCGCAGTTTATTTCCGGCACCACCTTCGGTTCGCGCAAAGACGCCGAATGGCTGATCGAAAAAGTGCGCACCATCCACCTGCAAGTGACCGGGCATGCCCCGGACGGGCGGCCTTACGCGGCCAGCGATCCGGAACTGCTGACGTGGGTGCACGTGGCGGAAGTCAGCAACTTTCTGGCGTCGCACCTGCGCTATTGCAACCCGGGTCTTTCGGGCCGGGACCAGGACCGTTACTACAGTGAAATCGCCTTGGTCGCCGAGCGCTTGGGCGCTCGGCATGTTCCGCGTTCACGGCAGGAAATTTCGGATTACCTGGCACGCATTCGTCCGCAACTGCTGTGCGACGAGCGCAGCCGCGAAGTGCTGCGCCTGTTGCTCAATGCACCCGCACCCAGCACCTTGGCCAAACCCTTTGGCAGCTTGATGATGCAGGCCGGGATCGACCTGCTGCCAGACTGGGCAAGCAACCTGCTCGAACAGCACCAGAGCCCGTTGCAGCGCCAGCTGATCCGCGCCGGGGTCAAGCGCAGTGCACCGTTGCTGCGCTGGGCGATGCGCAATGGTTCGGTGCAGCGCGCCCATCGGCGAATGGGGCTGATGTAGGCGGCGGCTCATAGCTGTTAAACTCCGCGCCCATATTGACTCGCAAGCAAGGCGCGCTCCATGACTCCCTTGAATCAGGCGCTGCGCGCCGCCCTCGATCAACGCCAAGACCTGATCAACACGCTGCATGCCCAGGGCACCGACTGCTACCGGCTGTTCCACGGCAGCCAGGAAGGCGCCGGCGGCTTGACCATTGACCGTTATGGCCCGCAACTGCTGGTGCAGAGTTTTCACCAGTCCCTGGAAACAGCCGAGCTGTTGAACCTGCATGAACTGATCAACCAGTTCATGGGCCTGGAATTGCTGCTGGTGTACAACGACCGCTCGCGTGGCAATTCGCGGATCGACCGTGAAGACACGGTGTACCGCGCCCAACCGGCGGCACTGGAAGACTTGGTCGGCCACGAATGGGGCCTCAATTACCGCGTGCGCGGGCGCCATGCTGGGCAGGACCCGCTGCTGTTTCTCGACCTGCGCAACACCCGTGGCTGGGTCAAGGAACACAGCGCCGGCAAACGTGTGCTCAACCTGTTTGCCTACACCTGTGGCGTGGGCCTGAGCGCGGCAGCCGGTGGCGCCCGCGAGGTGTGCAACCTGGACTTCGCCGAGGGCAACCTGGCGGTGGGCCGCGAAAACGGTGTGCTCAACCCGCAATTGCCGACCATGGGTTTCGTGCAATCCGACTACTTTCCGGCGATTCGCCAACTGGCGGGCTTGCCGATCACTCAGCGCCGCGGCCACAAGCTGCCGAGCTATCCGCGCCTTGAGCAACGCCAATATGACCTAGTGCTGCTCGACCCACCGGCCTGGGCCAAGAGCGCGTTCGGCACCGTCGACCTGCTGCGCGACTACCAGAGCCTGCTCAAGCCTGCACTGCTCGCTACCGCCGACAATGGCGTGCTGATTTGCTGCAACAACTTGGCGAAAGTCAGCATGGATGATTGGCGCGAACAGGTGCTGCGTTGCGCCGAAAAAGCCGGGCGCCCGGTACGCGACTGGCAAATCATGGCGCCGGGAGCCGACTTCCCGTCTCAGGATCAGCAGCCGCCTCTGAAAACCCTGATCCTTCAGTTGTAGTACTTTTCCCAAGCAGCCCGGTACTTCGGAACCGAAATCCCGTGCCATACTCCAAGGCACTCTTGTTCTACATAGATGGCGTCACTCATGCCCAAAGGATTGATCCGCGCCGCTGGCGCCTTGTTGACCGCCCTGGCTCTGTACAGCTTGCTGGGCTTTCTGATTCTGCCGGGCATCGCCCTTCGCATTGCCAACCAACAGTTGGCCAATTACGCCACGGTGCCGGCACGCATCGAGCGAATCGAGCTCAACCCGTTCAGCCTGGAAGTTACGGCATGGGGCTTGAAGATCGGCGAACCGGGCAAGGAGCAGGTGGGTTTCGAGCGTCTCTACGCCAACCTGCAGATCGATAGTCTCTGGACCCGTGCGCTGCACCTGGCCGATGTGCAGCTGGACCAGCCCAAGACCGAGCTGCTGTTCGACAAGTCCGGCCAACTGAACCTGGCGCAGTTGTTCAAGCTGCCGCCGAGCGAGCCCACGCCGACTGACCCTAACGCCAAGCCGTTCCCGCTGCGCATCGACAGCATCAAGCTGGCTGGCGGCTATGTGCACTTTCAAGATTTGCGCCCCAGCGAACCGATCGAATTCCTCTACGACAAACTCGACTTTGAGCTGAAAAACCTCAGCACGCTGCCGGAAGACAATGCCAACATGACCTTGGTGGCCGCCGGCCCTCAAGGTGGGCAGATCGACTGGAAAGGCAATTTCAGCCTGATACCGATCACCTCCGAGGGCACGCTGAAAGTCACCGATGGCAAGATGAAAGCCTGGTGGCCATACGTGCGAGACGCGTTGCCATTGGTGCTGGAAGATGGCGTGCTGAATTTCAGCACCGACTACAAATTCAGCCTGGCCAAAGAAACCGAACTGAACCTGACCAACACCGCCGCCAGCATCGCGCCGTTTGCAATCAAGGCACCGGATGGCCGCCCATTGGTGCGCCTGGAACGCCTGGACGTCAGCGAAACCACGGTGGACCTGGCCAAGCAGCAGGTAGTGGTCGGCAAGATTCGCAGCAACAAGCTGGAAACCTGGGCCGCCCGCGAAGCCGATGGGCAGTTGGACTGGCAGAAACTGTTCGCCAGCCAACCGAGCAAACCGGCCAAGGCGCCGGAACCTGCCACCGCACCGGCGACAGCCGACTCGCCAAAGGCGCAGCCAACAGCACCCAGCAAACCTTGGCAAGTGCTGCTCAAGGATGTGCAACTGCGTAACTATCAGGTGCACCTGGCGGACCGCCAGGTCAAACCTGCGGTAGCGCTGGAGCTGGGCCCGTTGAATGTCGACGTGCAGAACTTCGACAGCCTGAACCAAAGCCCCTTTACCTTGAAAGTCGATACCGGCCTGGGCAAGCAAGGCAAGATCCAGGCAACCGGCCAGGTCAACCTCAACCCGGTCAGCGCCAAACTCAAAGTGAATACCCAGGACATCGACCTGCGGGTCGCCCAGTCCTATATCAGCCCGTTCATTCGCTTGGAACTGCGCAGCGGCATGCTCGGCAGTAACTTGGATGTGAACCTTAAAAGCACTGAGCCATTGGCGCTCCAGATCACCGGCCGCGCTCAGGTCGATCAGTTGCACACCCTGGACACGCTCAAAACCCGCGACTTCCTCAAATGGCAGCGCCTGGTGCTGGAAGGCGTGAACTATCAGCACGGCGACAGCCTGTCGATCGACAAGGTCAACCTGCTGCAGCCATACGCGCGTTTCATGATCAACGATGACCGCACCACCAACATCGACGACTTGCTGATCCCGCAGCCCGCCGACAGTGGCGCCAAATCAGCGGCCAAGCCCGCGGCGAGTAAAGACAAGCCGTTGGGCATTCATATCGGCCAGATCGCGATCAATGACGGCTCGGCCAACTTCGCCGACTTCAGCCTCACACCCAACTTCGCCACGGCCATCCAGCAGCTCAACGGGCAGATCGGCACCATTGACAGTCGCCAGGCCAAACCGGCCACCGTCGATATCAAGGGCAAGGTGGATCGCTATGCGCCAGTGACCATCAAGGGCAGCGTGAACCCGTTTGATCCGATGGCGGCGCTGGATATCGCCACCAGCTTCAAGCGCGTCGAGCTGACCACATTGACGCCGTACTCCGGCAAGTTCGCCGGGTTCCGCATCCGCAAGGGCCGCCTTAATCTCGACCTGCACTATGTGATCACCAAGGGCCAGTTGAAGGCTGAAAACAAAGTGGTGGTTGAACAGCTGCAACTGGGTGAGAAAGTCGACAGCGCCGATGCCGTGGACTTGCCAATTCGCCTGGCAATCGCCCTGCTCAAGGACTCTGACGGCAAGATCTCCATCGAGCTGCCGGTGACGGGCGACCTGAACAACCCGCAATTCAGCGTGATGCCGATTGTGTGGCAGACCCTGCGTAACCTAGTGGTGCGCGCGGCGACGGCGCCGTTCAAGTTTATCGGCGGGCTGGTGACTGGCGGGGGCTCTGAAGACCTGGGCAATGTGTCGTTCGCCGCAGGCTCCAGCGAATTGAACAAAGACGCCGAAGGCGCGCTGAACACCCTGGCCAAGGCGCTGAAAGAGCGCCCTACCCTGCGCCTGGAAATCGAAGGCACGGCCGCTGCCAGCAGTGACGGGCCGTTCCTCGCCGCAGAGCGTCTGGAACGTGAATACCAATATAACTACTACAAGATACTCCAGCGCCGTGGCGATAAAGTCCCGGCCCAGGCTTCGTTGCTTGTCGTACCGGTGAAGGAAAAGGCGCCGCTGCTTGAAGGCATCTACCGTACACGCCTGAAACAACAACCACCGGCCGAATGGAAAGACCTGGGCAGCGATGATCGCACTGCGAAGCTGCGTGATGGGTTGATCAAGTTCTGGGGCGCCAGTGACGTCTTGCTGCGCCAACTGGGGCAAGACCGTGCCAGTGCCATCAAGGACTACCTGGTGGACAAAGGCCAGTTGGAAGATGACCGGGTGTACTTCATTGATGCCAACCTGGGGCAGGCGCAGAAGGATGGTCGGGTGGTGACGCCGATGCATCTGGATGCTGAGTAACACCTGAGCGACACCATGCAAATGTGGGAGCTGGCTTGCCTGCGATGCAGGCACCTCGGTCATTCAGTTGAATCGAGGTGTTGCTATCGCAGGCAAGCCAGCTCCCACGTTTGTTTTGGGTCGGCCTGGAGATTTTGTTTCTGCTCAGAATAGAACAGGCCCCGACACAAGTGCCGGGGCCTGTAATGACCACATCCGTGTGGTCGGTCGCATGAACTCCAGAGGTGCACCGGGTGGATATCTAACTCACCCTAAGCCGCCGCTTTACAGTTCAGACGAGACGTTAAGCGTTACTCTGCTTTCAGGCCATCGGCCGATACAGCTTTAACGCCTTTGATTTTCTTGGTGATATTTACCGCGGTAGTTTTCTGCGCTTCAGTCACTGCGACGGAAGAGGACAGGGACACTACACCTTTGTTGGTTTCGACTTTAATGTCGGTGCCAGGAATGCCTTTCTCGGTTACCAGGTCAGCTTTCACTTTGGTGGTAATCCAGGTATCAGAGGTAGCGCCTTTTGCGTCGGCTGCTGCGCCTTTGGTTTTGTCGATGTTGTCGGCCTTAGTTGCGCCACCAGCCAGCAGGCCGTCAGCGGAAACAGCGGTAACACCTTTGATTTTCTTGGTGATCGCTACGGCAGTGGCTTTCTGCGAGTCAGAGATAGCAACTGTCGAGGACAGCGAAACCACGCCTTTGTTGGTTTCAACCTTGATGTCCGAGCCAGGAATGCCTTTTTCAGTCAGCAGGTCAGCTTTGACTTTGGTGGT
This sequence comes from Pseudomonas sp. YeP6b, assembly GCF_025642995.1. Taxonomy (NCBI): domain Bacteria; kingdom Pseudomonadati; phylum Pseudomonadota; class Gammaproteobacteria; order Pseudomonadales; family Pseudomonadaceae; genus Pseudomonas; species Pseudomonas sp. YeP6b. Next base: position 5,904,039 of record NZ_CP080090.1, read on the forward strand.
GATCCAAGTATCCGAAGTGGACTCTTTGGCTTTGGTCACTTCGCCAGCGGCCAGGGTCATTGGAGCTTGGGAAGTCTGAGCAAAGGCCACGTTAGCACCCATGGCCAGGGTCAGAGCGGTAGCAGTAGCGAGAGCGAACTTCTTCATACGAGTAACTCCTGTTTTATTGAAAGTCTGCAGTGGGTAAACCTTGATGCTGCAGCGTTAACAGGGATGTTGCAGACACTGTGCCAACTCACAGAGTTGAAATAAAACCTTTTAAAACAACGAGTTATGAAATATTAAAAAATCCGGAATCGTGCAACTTGCATGAAGAGGACCCTGCCTGCATGCAAGTTGCGGCTTTTGGGCTGGATTAAACGCCTGATTTTTCTGCATTTTCCCATCCCCATAAAAAAAGGACCCCGAACAGACTGTGTGAAAACGCACTGAAGGCCAGCTCAACAAACGCCCCGACTTGTTCGGGGCGTTTGTTTTTGTGCGAGCAATAGATGAAAAAAGGCCTTTCAGCCCATCAGCTCCATCAACTGGCGGGCTCCGAGCACGCTAATCGCTCGCTTAAGGTTATAAGCGTTCACCGCCAAGGCCATTTCTGCTTTTGCGCCCTCCAACTGGCGCAACAGGAAACGACCATTCCCAAATAGCCATTGCTTGAGGTTTCCGAAAGGGTGCTCAACGATGGATCTTCGGTTGGCCATCATCTGCGGATGCGCCAGCATTCGCTGCTCCATTCGCTCAAAGGCTTCCTCATGGGCATGGCGTGAGACATAGCGACGTTGGGCGCCAGTGCACTGGGATTTGAGCGGGCAGGCAGCGCAGTCACTGACATCGCCCTGATAGATTCGATCTCCCTTGTTGCGCTGCTTGAGCGTCAGCCACTTGCCCGCCGGGCACTGATAACGATCGTGTTCGGCTTCGTAGATAAAATCTTTGCGCTCAAAAAGCTCCTCACCGCCTGGGTTGACCGAGCGATTGGGCGGCACGTACACGGTAATCCCAGCCTCCTCGCAGGCCTGAAACTGCTGGCCGTTGGAGTAGCCAGCATCGGCTGTCACGCTCAGGGCATCTTGTTCCAGATGTTCTTTTGAGGACTTGGCCATTGGCTCGAGTTGCTTGCGGTCATCGCCATCCTGGGTCACTTCATGGTGCAGGATCAGGCAATGTGCGGCGTCCACGGCGGTTTGTACGTTGTAAGCCACCCGCGGCCCTTTGGGCGTGCGCATCATTCAGGCATCGCTTTCTTGGGTGTTGAATTGCTCCAGGCCCATCGAGTTCATTAGCGCTTGGCAGCTCTGATTATCCTGCTGCCGGACTTCAAGCTGCGCCAGTGCTGTTTTGATTGCGCTGCGATCAATCGCCTCTGTGGTTTCGGCCTTGTCGGCCTCATCCAGCTCGGCCAGATACTGAGCGATGCGCTTATCCAGTTTCTCTTCCTGACGTTTGAGCTGCTTCAAATTCATATGACGCCGCGAGGACGCCACCGCCTGAAATTTGCTGCCGTCGATGGCCACCAACTCACCGGCGATCAGACCGGCTGTGCGGCAAAACCGAACAAAGGCACGGCACGTCGCCACAAAGGCGAGTTTGTTGTTTTTGCGAAAGTCGGCGATGGTCTTGAAGTCAGGTTTGAGCCGATTGATCAGCCACATCACTTCGATGTTGCGCTGGCATTCGGCTTCAAGCCGCCGCGATGAGCGAATCCGCTGGAAATAGCCATAAAGGTAGAGTTTGAGCTGGTCGGCGGGGTCATAAGACGGGCGGCCGGTGCTTTTGGGCAACGCTTTATCAAAGCCCAGTTGCACCAGATCCAGCCTGGCGACATAGAGATCAATGACGCGAACGAGGTGATCCTCGGGGATCAATTCCTCCAACGAGACCGGGAACAGACTGGTCTGGCTGCGGGACTCTCCTTGGATATAGGCCATAACGAAAAATGCTCCGTATCTTTCGATACGGAGCATTTTCTTTGAGCGCTGCGCAGATTGCTAGGTTTTCACACAGTCTGCGAAGGGTCCTTTTTTTCAGCTTAAGCCTACGGGTGTTTAAACGCCCGAAGCCTTGGCTGCTGCTACGTCCTTGATGGACAGCTTGATACGGCCGCGGTTGTCCACGTCCAGTACCAGCACTTCCACTTCCTGGCCTTCTTTCAGAATGTCGGTCACTTTCTCAACGCGAGCGTCGCTCAACATGGAGATGTGAACCAGACCGTCTTTGCCCGGCAGGATGTTGACGAATGCGCCGAAGTCGACGATGCGCTCAACCTTACCCACGTAGATCTTGCCGATCTCGGCTTCAGCGGTGATGCCCAGAACGCGCTGACGCGCAGCTTCTGCGGCTTCTTTGGTTTCGCCGAAGATCTTGATCGAGCCGTCGTCTTCGATGTCGATCGAAGCCTTGGTCTCTTCGCAGATCGCACGAATAGTCGCGCCGCCTTTACCGATAACATCACGGATTTTGTCGGTGTCGATTTTCATCGCGATCATGGTCGGAGCATTTTCCGACAGTTCGGTACGGGACTGACCAATGATCTGGTTCATCTGACCGAGGATGTTCAGGCGCGCGTCCAGGGCTTGGCCCAGAGCGATTTCCATGATCTCTTCGGTGATGCCCTTGATCTTGATGTCCATCTGCAGCGCGGTAACACCTTTAGCGGTACCGGCTACCTTGAAGTCCATGTCGCCCAGGTGGTCTTCGTCACCCAGGATGTCGGTCAGGATGGCGAACTTCTCGCCTTCTTTAACCAAGCCCATGGCGATACCGGCAACCGGCGCCTTCATCGGCACACCAGCGTCCATCAGTGCCAGGGAAGCACCGCAAACGGAAGCCATGGAGCTGGAACCGTTGGACTCGGTGATTTCCGACACCACACGAATGGTGTACGGGAACACGTCGGCGGCAGGCAGCATGGCTGCAATCGAACGACGGGCCAGACGGCCGTGACCGATTTCACGACGACCAGCACCACCCATGCGACCACACTCACCTACCGAGAACGGAGGGAAGTTGTAGTGCAGCATGAACGGGTCTTTTTTCTCGCCTTCCAGGGTGTCCAGCAGCTGTGCGTCACGGGCGGTGCCCAGTGTTGCAACAACCAGGGCCTGGGTTTCGCCACGGGTGAACAGAGCCGAACCGTGGGTCTTAGGCAGAACACCGACTTCGATGTTCAGAGGGCGTACAGTTTTGGTGTCGCGGCCGTCGATACGTGGCTTGCCGTTTACGATGTTTTCGCGAACGGTGCGGTATTCGATTTCGCCGAAAGCTGCTTTGACTTCGCTGGAAGAAGGCTGGCCTTCTTCACCGGACAGCTTGGCAACAACCTGGTCTTTCAGCTCACCCAGGCGAGCGTAACGATCGGCCTTGATGGTGATGGTGTAAGCCTGGGAGATCGCGTCGCCGAACTCGGCACGAATAGCGCCCAGCAGAGCAGTGGCTTCAGGCTGTGGGGCCCAGGTCCAGGTTGGCTTGGCAGCTTCAGCAGCCAGTTCTTTAACAGCGTTGATCACAACCTGGAACTCGTCGTGAGCAAACAGTACCGCACCCAGCATCTGGTCTTCGGTGAGCTCTTTGGCTTCCGATTCAACCATCAACACGGCTTCCGAAGTACCGGCAACGACCATGTCCAGGCTCGAAGCTTTCTGTTGTTCGTAAGTCGGGTTCAGCAGGTAGCCGGTGCTTTCGTGGAAAGCAACGCGAGCTGCGCCGATCGGGCCATCGAAAGGAATACCGGAGATGGCCAGGGCAGCCGAGGTACCGATCATCGCAGCGATGTCCGGATCGGTCTTCTTGCTGGTGGAAACGACGGTGCAGACAACCTGCACTTCGTTCATGAAGCCTTCTGGGAACAGCGGACGGATCGGACGGTCGATCAGTCGGGAAGTCAGGGTTTCTTTTTCGGAAGGACGGCCTTCGCGCTTGAAGAAACCGCCAGGGATCTTACCGGCAGCGTAAGTCTTTTCCTGGTAGTGAACGGAAAGAGGGAAGAAGCCTTTGCTTGGGTCAGCGGTCTTGGCGCCAACAACGGTCACCAATACGGTGACGTCGTCGTCAACGGTGACCAGCACTGCGCCGGAGGCTTGACGGGCGATACGGCCTGTCTCGAGGGTAACGGTCGACTGACCGAACTGGAATTTTTTGATAACCGGGTTCACGGTGTCCTACCTTCTTTGTGGCTCTTGGGGAACTTGTCTTCTTGCGAAATTCTTGGGCAATGTCGGGAATCGGCCCGAGCCTGGTCCAGGGCAAAACGTGTATCCAGATAAAACTTGAGGCTGGGAGCCTGCCATGGGCCAGCGGGAATCCCACTGACACACGGCAGACAACCAACCTCTAGCGCAATCGCTGATTAGCGACGCAGACCCAGGCGACCGATCAGAGCCTGATAACGACCCAGATCCTTGCCTTTCAGGTAGTCCAGCAGCTTACGGCGCTGGTTTACCATGCGGATCAGACCACGACGGGAGTGGTGATCTTTACCGTTGGCCTTGAAGTGACCTTGCAGCTTGTTGATGTTGTGGGTCAGCAGTGCAACTTGCACTTCTGGCGAACCAGTGTCACCAACAGCTTGCTGATAGTCAGCTACGATTTGTGCTTTTTCTTGAACGTCGAGAGCCATGAGGCAATCCTTTTTTCAGGAAACCACCCAAAGGGCAGTCTCAACAGGCCAGGGACAAATCCCTGTATCTAAAAATGAGTGTTGACCGTGCCTGTTAACAGCCACACTCGTCCGGTCATTCTGACCGAATCAGTCGACGCGGCGCTATACGCCCGTCTTCGCTCACTTCACCGATACCGATGAAGCGACCGTTATGATCCTGTACCCGCACCATGCCGAACTTCGGAGCATCCGGGGCACGTACCGGCTGGCCGTTGAGCCAGTAGAACGCGCTGTGCTCCGAGAAGTGCAGCAATGGCCAATCCAGCAAACCGCTGTCCGATGGCATCAGGAAGCGATCAACTGCTTCATTGCCGCCTTCGGCGTGTACGGCCTCCAACTCTTCCAGCGTGACCGTCTGGGCCAGGCTGAAGGGCCCTGCCTGGGTACGTCGCAGTTCTGCAACGTACGCGCCGCAACCGAGCTTTTCACCAATATCTTCCACCAGGGTACGGATATAGGTGCCTTTGCTGCAGTCCACGGCCAAGCGGGCAGTGTCGCCTTCACAGGCGAGCAAATCCAAGCGCGCAATAGTAACAGAACGCGGTTCGCGCTCCACTACTTCGCCCGCACGTGCCAGCTTGTAAAGTGGCTGGCCATCACGCTTGAGCGCCGAGTACATCGGCGGTATCTGACTGATTTGCCCACGAAAACCCGGCAAAGCAGCTTCAATATCAGCACGACCAACGGTCACGTCACGAACCTGCAAAACATCACCCTCGGCATCGGCCGTGGTAGTGGTCTTGCCCAGCTGCATCAGGGTTTCGTAACCCTTGTCGGAATCAAGCAGGTATTGCGAGAACTTGGTCGCCTCACCAAAGCACAGCGGCAGTACACCGGTGGCCAAGGGGTCGAGGCTGCCGGTATGCCCGGCCTTCTCGGCATTGAGCAGCCAGCGGACCTTCTGCAAGGCGGCATTGGAGGTAAAGCCAATGGGCTTGTCGAGCAGAATAATGCCGCTGACGTTGCGACGGATACGTTTGACCTGAGCCACCGCTTACTCCTTGGCGTCTTCAGGTGTGGACGGGTGCTGGCTGTCTTCAGCCACGGCGCGTTCGATCAGGGCCGACAGGTGCGCACCACGCACGACGCTTTCGTCGTAGTGGAAGTGCAACTGAGGCACGCTGCGCAGCTTCATTTCACGGGCCAACTGCATGCGCAGGAAACCTGCAGCCGAGTTGAGCACCTTGATGCTTTGCGCGATTTCTTCGCTGTTGTCCTGCCCCATCACGGTGATGAAGATCTTCGCGTGACCTACGTCGCGGCTCACTTCAACCGCGGTGATGGTCACCAGGCCAACACGGGGGTCTTTGACTTCGCGACGGATCAGTTGGGCCAGCTCGCGCTGCATCTGATCGCCGATACGTTGGGTACGGCTGTATTCTTTTGCCATGTCTTGTTACCTGTTACTGCCACACGGTGAAACCCGTGGGGTCTGAAAGCGGCAAACGCCCGGCCTGACAAAAGCCAGACCGGGCGTTGCGTTTAGAGTCCGTACGCTGCGCGGGGCATTTGCATGCCCACACGCGGCGTGGCTCCTGAAGTGCGCGAGTTAGAGGCTGCGAGCAACCTGAACCTTCTCGTAGACTTCGATCTTGTCGCCAGCCTTGACGTCGTTGTAGCTCTTGACGCCGATACCGCATTCCATGCCGGCACGTACTTCGGAAGCGTCATCCTTGAAGCGGCGCAGGGATTCCAGCTCGCCTTCGAAGATAACGATGTCTTCACGCAGTACACGGATTGGACGGTTACGGTGCACAACACCTTCGATAACCATGCAACCGGCGATCGCGCCGAATTTCGGCGAGCGGAACACGTCACGCACCTCGGCAACACCCAGGATATTCTCCCGAACGTCGCTGCCAAGCATGCCGGTAAGGGCTTTCTTGACGTCTTCGATGATGTCGTAGATGACGTTGTAGTAACGCATGTCCAGGCCTTCCTGCTCGACGATCTTGCGAGCGCCAGCATCGGCACGCACGTTGAAGCCGAACAGTACAGCGTTGGAAGCCAGTGCCAGGTTGGCGTCGGACTCGGTGATACCACCGACACCGCCACCGACAACGCGCACTTGCACTTCGTCGTTACCCAGGCCATTCAAGGCGCCGTTCAACGCTTCGAGCGAACCACGGACGTCAGATTTGAGGACGATGTTGAGCGTCTTCTTCTCTGCCTGGCCCATGTTTTCGAAGATGTTTTCCAGCTTGCCGGCGTGAGCACGGGCCAGCTTGACTTCGCGGAACTTGCCTTGACGGAACAGAGCCACTTCACGGGCTTTCTTCTCGTCGGCAACCACGCTCATCTCGTCGCCAGCGTCCGGGGTACCGTCCAGGCCGAGAATCTCGACAGGGATGGAAGGACCGGCTTCTTTGATTGGCTTGCCGTTCTCGTCGAGCATGGCACGTACACGGCCGTAGTTCGAACCGACCAGCACCATGTCGCCTTGGCGCAGGGTACCGTCTTGAACCAGAACGGTTGCAACCGGGCCACGACCTTTGTCGAGACGCGATTCAACCACAACACCGCGACCCGGGGCCGATGGAGTTGCTTTCAGTTCGAGTACTTCAGCTTGCAGCAGAACCGCTTCGAGCAGCTCGTCTACACCGGTACCGACTTTCGCCGAAACCGAAACGAACGGCGTATCACCGCCCCACTCTTCGGAAGTCACGCCGTGAACCGACAGCTCGCTACGGATGCGATCGAGATCAGCGCCCGGCTTGTCGATTTTGTTCACTGCAACAACCAGTGGAACACCTGCGGCCTTGGCGTGCTGGACAGCTTCAATGGTCTGCGGCATCACGCCGTCGTCCGCTGCAACTACCAGGATCACGATGTCAGTCGCCTTGGCACCACGGGCACGCATTGCGGTAAACGCGGCGTGACCTGGGGTGTCGAGGAAGGTGACCATGCCGCGTTCGGTTTCAACGTGGTAGGCACCGATGTGCTGGGTGATACCGCCGGCTTCGCCAGCAGCTACCTTGGCACGACGGATATAGTCGAGCAGGGAAGTCTTACCATGGTCAACGTGGCCCATTACGGTCACGACTGGCGCACGGGAGAAGGTTTCACCTTCAAACTTCAAGGACTCGGCCAGGGAATCTTCCAAGGCGGTGTCGCTGACCAGGGTCACTTTATGGCCCAACTCTTCAGCCACGAGCTGAGCAGTTTCCTGATCAAGCACCTGGTTGATAGTCGCTGGAGTACCCAGTTTGAACATGAACTTGATGATTTCAGCAGCCTTGACCGACATCTGATTGGCGAGATCGCCAACAGAAATGGTCTCGCCGATCTGCACATCACGCACGACAGGGCCGGTTGGGCTCTGGAAACCGTGGGCGTTGCGTTTTTTCAGCTTGGCCTTGCCGCGACCACCACGACGGAAGCCATCGCTTTCTTCGTCGGTAGTACGTGGAGCAACGCGTGGAGCAGGCGCTTTCTCTTTGACCGAGGCACGATGCGGAGCGTTTTTGCGCTCGCCATCAGCACCACCACCGCGACGATTGTTATCGTCGGCACGTGGCTTGTCCGGACGACGAGGTTCGTCGCGCTTGCGAGCGTCTGCTGCAGGAGCAGGTGCAGCGGCAACCGGAGCGGCCTCACGCACAGCTTCAACAGGCGCTACAGGAGCGGCGACCGCTTCAGTACCAGCAGGTTGCGCAGCAGTAGGCTGGCGACGCGCTTCTTCTTCGGTGCGACGCTTGGCTTCTTCTTCAGCCTTCTGACGAGCAGCATTTTCTACTGCGCGACGTTCTTCCAGTTCGCGTTTGCGCTCGGCTTCGATTTCTTCCGGGCTGCGCTGTACGAAGACTTTCTTCTTGCGTACTTCAACGCTGATGCTCTTGCTACCAGCAACACGCAGGGTGCTGGTGGTTTTGCGCTGCAATGTAATCTTGCGCGGTTCTTCCACTTTCGCCTTGTGGCTGCTCTTCAAGTGAGTCAGCAAAGACTGCTTCTCACTATCGCTCACACCTTCATCGGCGGCGGTGTGCGGCAGACCTGCCTCACGCATCTGCTGCAACAGGCGCTCTACCGGTGTTTTGACCTCATCGGCCAGTTGTTTCACCGTGACTTGCGTCATGCACTTCTCTCCTCAGGCCGCGCCTAGTTACTCGAACCAATGGGCTCGGGCGGCCATGATCAACTTGCCGGCACGATCATCGTCAATGCCGTCGATGTCGAGCAGATCGTCAATAGACTGCTCGGCCAGGTCTTCGCGGGTAATTACGCCGCGCACCGCCAGTTCCATCGCCAAATCCTTGTCCATACCCTCAAGCGAGAGCAGGTCTTCGGCCGGATGGGCGTCTGCCAGCTTTTCCTCAGTAGCGATGGCTTTAGTCAACAAACGATCCTTGGCCCGAGCGCGAAGCTCGTTGACGGTGTCTTCGTCAAAGCCGTCGATGTTGAGCATTTCTTCCAACGGTACGTAGGCAATCTCTTCCAGGCTGGTGAAGCCTTCATCTACCAGTACCTGCGCCAGGTCTTCGTCGACTTCCAGCTCGTCGATGAAGTTGCGCAGGATGTCACCGGTTTCAGCTTGCTGCTTAGCCTGGATGTCCGATTCGGTCATCACGTTCAGGGTCCAGCCGGTCAGTTGGCTGGCCAGACGCACGTTCTGACCACCACGACCAATGGCCTGAGCCAGATTGTCTGCGCCAACGGCGATGTCCATTGCATGGGCATCTTCGTCAACGATAATTGCCGCCACTTCAGCTGGCGACATGGCGTTGATCACGAACTGCGCCGGGTTATCGTCCCATAGGACGATGTCCACACGCTCACCGCCCAATTCGCCCGACACTGCCTGGACGCGTGAACCACGCATACCAATGCAAGCGCCCTGCGGGTCGATGCGTTTGTCCTTGGAACGGACCGCGATCTTGGCGCGCGAACCCGGGTCGCGGGACGCAGCCATGACTTCGATCAGGCCTTCGGCAATTTCCGGCACTTCGATACGGAACAGCTCGATCAGCATTTCCGGCGCGGTACGCGACAGGATCAACTGCGGGCCGCGGTTCTCGGTGCGGATTTCCTTGAGCAGCGCACGCAGACGCACGCCGACACGGAAGGTTTCGCGAGAAATGATGTCTTCGCGGGCCAACAACGCTTCAGCGTTATTGCCCAAGTCGACGATCACGTTGTCGCGGGTAACTTTTTTCACGGTGCCGGAGATGATCTCACCCAGGCGCTCGCGATAAGCGTCAACGACTTGAGCGCGCTCGGCTTCGCGAACCTTCTGCACGATGACCTGCTTGGCGGTCTGTGCAGCAATACGGCCGAATTCGATCGACTCGATCTTTTCTTCGACGACATCACCGACATTGGCGCCAGGATGCGTTTCGGCAACCTTGCTTGGCCAAGTTTCGATGGCCGGATCATCAAGATCGGCTTCTTCGACGACCGTCCAGCGACGGAAAGTCTCATAGGCACCGGTGTGGCGGTTGATTTCCACACGCAGATCAACTTCGTCTTCAAAACGCTTTTTGGTAGCAGTGGCCAAGGCCAGCTCCAGCGCTTCAAAAATCACGTTTGCCGGTACGCCCTTTTCATTGGATACCGACTCAACAACCAGCAGTACTTCTTTGCTCATCGTACGCCTCGCCTTTCGCAAGCCATTGGATCCGCGGGATCCGCGTCTCAGTCAAAACTGGGAATAATGTTGGCCTTGTCGATCATATCGATCGGCAACAGGAATTCATGGTCTTCTACCTGCACCACGACATCCTGTTCTTCTACACCGCGCAGAAGGCCCTGAAAGTTGCGTCGCCCTTCAAAGGGAGAGCGCAGCTTGATCTTCACTTGTTCACCGGCAAATTTTGCAAACTGATCAATAGTGAACAGTGGGCGTTCCATGCCAGGCGAGGAAACTTCAAGGGTGTACTCAACGGCGATTGGATCTTCAACATCCAGCACACCGCTGATCTGACGGCTGACAATGGCACAATCGTCCACCAGCACGCCGCCCTCTTTATCGATATAAACGCGCAACATTGAGTGGCGACCTTGAGCCGAAAACTCAATACCCCAGCATTCATAGCCTAGGGCCACGACCACCGGGGCCAACAAGGCCTGCAACTCTTCTAGCTTGCTCGACACCTGAACCCCCTCGTGCATGTATGTGCATGCTGTGCAAAATAAAAAAATGGGCGAAACGCCCATCCTTGAAACGCCGTCGAACAGCGGCGTTGAAAGTGTCCAGCTAACAAAAAGCCCCTTAAAAGGGGCTCCGCTAAAACTGGTTGCGGGGGCCGGATTTGAACCGACGACCTTCGGGTTATGAGCCCGACGAGCTACCAGACTGCTCCACCCCGCGACAAAGCTGGGGCGGAAGTATACGACCGATCCTTTACAGGGTCAATGTAACCTTCCACCTACAAGAAAGCCCGCAACAGCGGGCTCTCCTGATAATTGGTACCGAGAAGGGGACTCGAACCCCTACACCCTATGGGCACAACCACCTCAAGGTTGCGTGTCTACCAATTCCACCACCTCGGCAATACAGCGCTTACAACCCTTCTTACTTCTGCTCTTGAGCTGGAGGTACGTCAGTCGCTGGAGTAGCCGACTTTTGCTCTTGAAGCACCGGGACATCATCAGAAGCCGGTTTTGCTTTTGGTACTTCCAACACTGCTGGATTTGGGAGACCTACTTGAGTCAGCACATGAGCTTTCTCTTTAGCATAGTAACCTAACCCCAAGCTGGTTATGAAGAAACCGGCGGCAAGTATAGCAGTAAACTTACTAAGAAAGGTAGAGGAACCTTGGCTTCCGAATACAGTATTTGAAGCACCTGCACCGAAAGACGCACCAGCATCCGCACCTTTACCCTGTTGCAACAAAACCAGAGCAATTACGCCCAGGGCAGCCAACAGATGAAAAACGACTACGACTGTTTCCAGCATTTTTTCAGTTTCCCGCGGCGCGACAGATCGCACCGAACTCATCTGCATTCAGGGAAGCTCCACCAATGAGCCCCCCATCGATATCCGGCATGCCGAACAGTTCGACCGCATTGGCCGCCTTCACGCTGCCGCCGTATAGAAGCCGCACACCTTGTGCGATTTCAGAATTCTCTGCCGCCAACTGCGCGCGGATGGCTGCGTGCACATCCTGCGCCTGTTGCGGTGTAGCAGTCAGCCCGGTGCCAATGGCCCAGACCGGCTCGTAAGCAATTACTGCCTTTGCAAATGCACCAACACCCAACTCCTCGATGATGCTGCCCAGCTGACGCGAGACAACTTCAAGAGTCTTGCCCGATTCACGCTGCTCAAGAGTCTCCCCTATGCACAACACTGGAATCAGGCCACAAGCCTGTGCTGCTGCGAACTTGCGATTGAGTGCCCCATCACGTTCGCCCATCATTTGACGGCGCTCGGAGTGCCCGACAAGCACATAGGAACAACCCGCATCTACCAACTGACTCGGCGAAATCTCACCGGTCAACGCACCTTGCGTGGGCTCCACCGCAGAATTCTGCGCGCCGACCTGAATCGACTTACCTTTCAAGCCATCAACAACCTGGTTGATATGCAAGCAAGGCGGAAAAACCGCGACATCAACACCGCTAGGCAAGGCCAAGTGACGAAGGCCGTTTATCAGCTCAGCGACACTGGCGCGGGTACCGTGCATCTTCCAGTTACCAGCTACCATAGTGCGACGCATGCTGTACCTCGTCGGTCAAAGTGGGCGCAGATGTTACCCAACCACATCATCACTGGCAAGCCGAATTCAGGCGCAAATTTCAGTTACCAGTTTTGCCAGGTCCTCGGCATGGCCGCGAACCTGTGCTTCGTCTTCACCTTCGACCATGACACGCACCAAAGGCTCTGTGCCGGACTTGCGCAGCAACACCCGCCCACGCCCCGCCATTGCCTGGGTCACGCGCTCGCAGGCGTCTTTGACAGCAGGGTGCTCGATCGGGTTTTCACCACCGGCGAAACGCACATTGAGCAGAACTTGCGGGCACTTGCGCAGCGCCTGACGCGCCTGAGCGAGACTCTCTTCGCGACGACGCAAGGACAGCAACACTTGCAGCGCAGCAATAATGGCATCGCCCGTGGTGGTGTGCTGGAAGCAGACAACATGCCCTGAGTTCTCACCACCCACCTGCCAGTTACGCTCCAGCAGCTCGGCGATTACATAGCGGTCACCGACATTGGCGCGAACAAATGGGATCCCCAGCTCTGCCAAGGCCAGCTCAAGCCCAAGATTGCTCATCAGCGTACCGACGACACCACCTTGCAGCTTGTTACGCTCATGCAGGTCGCGAGCAATGATAAACAGCAAGTCATCGCCATCAACAACAGTACCGGTGTGATCCACCATCAACACGCGGTCACCATCGCCATCAAAGGCGATACCCAAGTCAGCATGCTCAGCCAGAACGGTCGCCTGCAGCTGCTCCATATGGGTGGAGCCGCAGTTATCGTTGATATTCAAACCATTCGGCTGGGCCGACAGCACTGTCACGTCGGCACCCAGCTCTTTGAATACACTCGGAGCGACCTTGTAGGTTGCACCGTGCGCACAATCGACGACGATCTTCAGGCCGGCAAAATTGGTGCTGGTCGGCACGCTGCTCTTGCAGAATTCGATATAACGACCAGAGGCGTCGTTGATGCGCGAGACCTTACCCAGCTTGCTGGACTCGACCACGGTCATCGGTGCATCCAGCAGCTCTTCAATCATCAGCTCGATCTCGTCCGGCAGCTTGGTGCCCTGGCCCGAGAAAAACTTGATGCCGTTGTCATCATGGGGATTGTGCGAGGCACTGATCACGATACCGGCTTCAGCGTGAAAGGTACGCGTCAGGTAGGCGATCGCCGGTGTCGGCATAGGGCCCAGCAGCATTACATCAGCACCGGCGGCGGATAAACCTGCCTCCAGCGCCGATTCAAACATATACCCCGAAATCCGGGTGTCTTTGCCTACCAGGATGCGGCACGCGCCCATGCTGCGGAACGCCATGCCTGCCGCCCAACCCAGCTTGAGCATGAAATCAGGAGTAATCGGGAATTCGCCGACACGGCCACGGATACCGTCGGTGCCAAAATATTTTTTAGTCATAAGTGCTCCATCATTCTTATTCGGCTGATTCTACAGCAGCAAGCATACGCACCACATCGACCGTCTCGGCGACGTCATGCACACGCAAAATACGCGCACCTTTGGTCACGGCCAGCGCCGCCAGCGCCAGCCCACCGTACAGCCGCTCACCTACAGGACGGCTCAAGGCCAGCCCTATCATGCTCTTGCGCGAAACGCCGACCAAAAGGGGCCGACCAAGGGCATGCAAGGCTTGCATATGCTTGAACAGGCTTAAATTGTGTTGAAGGGTCTTGGCGAAGCCAAACCCGGGATCAAGGATGATCTTTTCGGCAGCAATCCCCACCTTGGCGCACTGAGCAATACGTTCGGCAAGGAACCCGCTCACTTCGCCAACGAGGTCATCGTAGTGCGGGCCGTCCTGCATATTGCCGGGCTCTCCCAGCATATGCATCAGGCACACCGGCAGACCGGTTGCCGCCGCAGCATCCAGGGCGCCGTCGCGCTGCAGCGAGCGGACGTCATTGATGAGCCCCGCCCCCAGACGTGCCGTCTCACGCATCACGGCTGGGGTGGATGTATCGACCGATATGATTACGTCCAACTCGCGAGCAATAAGCTCGACTATCGGCGCCACGCGCTCCAGCTCCTCGGCGGGAGAAACAACACGAGCGCCAGGGCGAGTCGACTCGCCGCCGACATCAATCAACGTTGCGCCAGCCGCCACCATCGCTTCGGCATGACGCAATGCGGCATCCAGTTGGCTGAAACGGCCGCCGTCAGAAAAGGAATCAGGGGTTACATTAAGAATGCCCATGACATGTGTATGGGCCAAATCAAGAACCCGGTTGCCGCAAGGCAACCGGGTGGAGGACAACGCAGAAGTCATTTCAAACCTTAGAGGTCAGCTGCCGGGCCGCCGATCGGGGTTTCAGGACGTTCGTTCTGAACCACTGGCGGAGTGCCAGAAGTACCTGAACCGCCTTCCCAATCGCGAGGCTCACGAGGTGTACGACCTGCCATGATGTCGTCGATCTGGTCGGCATCAATGGTTTCGTACTTCATCAGCGCATCAGCCATGGCATCCAGCTTGTCGCGGTTGTCGGTCAGGATCTGCTTGGCCGTGCCGTAGCACTGGTCAATGATACTGCGCACCTCGGAGTCGATCAGCTTAGCTGTCTCACCGGAGAAGCTGGCGGCTTGACCGCCACCGCCACGACCCAGGAACACTTCGCCTTCTTCCTCGGCATACATCAATGGGCCAAGTTTTTCCGACAAGCCCCACTTGGTCACCATGTTCCGTGCAATCTGGCTGGCACGCATGATGTCGTTGGAGGCACCGGTGGTTACACCGTCAAAGCCCAGGGTCATTTCTTCAGCAATTCGACCACCGTACAGCGAGCAGATCTGGCTGATCAGTGCACGCTTGGAGAGGCTGTAACGGTCCTCTTCCGGCAGGAACATAGTGACACCCAGCGCCCGACCACGAGGGATGATCGACACTTTGTAGACCGGGTCATGCTCAGGCACAACGCGACCCACAATGGCGTGACCAGCTTCGTGATAAGCGGTGTTCTGCTTCTCTTTTTCGGACATGACCATCGATTTGCGCTCGGCGCCCATCATGATCTTGTCTTTCGCCAACTCGAACTCTTTCATTTCCACGATGCGCTTGCCGGTACGGGCTGCGAACAACGAAGCCTCGTTCACCAAGTTGGCCAGGTCGGCACCGGAGAAACCTGGAGTACCACGGGCAATCACGGCCGGCGCAACGTCGTCACCCATTGGCACTTTGCGCATGTGCACTTTCAGAATCTGTTCGCGACCACGGATATCCGGCAGGCCAACCACAACCTGACGGTCGAAACGACCTGGACGCAGCAGCGCTGGGTCGAGTACGTCAGGACGGTTAGTCGCAGCGATGACGATGATGCCGTCATTCATTTCGAAGCCGTCCATCTCTACCAGCAACTGGTTGAGGGTCTGTTCACGCTCATCATGACCACCGCCCATGCCGGCACCACGATGGCGACCAACGGCGTCGATTTCATCGATGAAGATGATGCATGGCGCGTGCTTCTTGGCCTGTTCGAACATATCGCGAACGCGGCTGGCACCCACACCGACGAACATCTCGACGAAGTCAGAACCGGAAATGGTGAAGAAAGGCACCTTGGCTTCGCCGGCAATTGCCTTGGCCAGCAAGGTTTTACCGGTACCCGGAGGACCGACCATCAGCACACCGCGAGGAATACGGCCACCCAGGCGCTGGAACTTGCCCGGATCGCGCAGGAATTCAACCAACTCGCCCACTTCTTCCTTGGCTTCATCGCAACCTGCAACATCAGCCAGGGTGGTCTTCACCTGATCTTCGGAGAGCAGGCGCGCCTTGCTCTTGCCGAAGCTCATCGGCCCGCCCTTGCCTCCCGCACCACCTTGCATCTGGCGCATGAAGAACATGAACACGGCGATAATCACCAGGATCGGGAAGCTGGCCACCAGGAGTTGAGTCCAGATGCTCTGCTGCTCAGGCTGCTTGCCTTCAACGACTACGTGGTTATCCACCAGGTCGCCGATCAGACCGTTGTCCTGGATTGCCGGACGAATGGTCTTGAAGCTATCGCCATCGCTGCGCTTGCCGGTAATTACGTAGCCATCAACCGCTACGCGCTCGACCTTGCCATCCTTAACTTGCTGGATGAAGTCGGAATAGTTGAGGGTCTGCGGCTCATTAGGGCTGGAGAAGTTGTTCATCACCGTCACCAGGACAGCCGCGATGATCAACCACAGGATCAGATTCTTTGCCATATCGTTCAATTAACTACCCTCTGAAGCAAGCTCCGCTACTGGCGCGCGCTTCGCATGATATTCACCGGCCTAACTTACTACATTACCTACAACTCTGGCAGGCGCCGTCTGTAACCCTTTGTGAAACTTTGACTACACAATATTCGTAAAGCTTCGTGACGAAAGCGACATAAAAAAACCTATCGCCCTCCTCGAATTTCTCAAAAACGCTCTTCGCTCGCCGCGCCTTCGACACCGCGGAACCCACGGCACAGCAGGTACTGCTCTCGAGACCTGTCCCGTGAAGAGTCAGGTTTACGCGTCTGCACCTTATCGAACAGCTTGCGGATGTTCTTGTGGTACTCGTCAAAACCTTCGCCTTGGAAGACTTTCACCAGAAAATCACCACCAGGACGCAAAACCCGACCTGCCAGATCCAGAGCCAATTCACAAAGGAACATCGCTCGCGGCATATCGACGGCCGGTAATCCACTCATATTGGGGGCCATGTCGGAAATCACAAGGTCTACCTGCGAATTTCCCACGGCTTCGAGGATCTCTGCGAGCACGGTGTCCTGGGTGAAGTCACCATGAACAAAGGTCACATCCGGGATGCTGTCCATTTCCAGGATGTCGGAAGCAATCAAGCGGCCCTGCCCACCAATCAGACGACTGGTCACTTGGGACCAGCCACCGGGGGCCGCGCCAAGATCAATAACGCTCATGCCCGGACGAATCAATTTGTCCTTGTCCTGGATCTCCAGCAGCTTGTAGCTGGCCCGCGAACGGTAGCCGTCCTTTTGCGCCTTTTTGACGTAAGGATCGTTGAAATGCTCTTGCAGCCACTTAAGACTAGTTTTGGAACGGGCCACGGGCCACCTCGAAAAATAAAACGGGTCGTGATTAACTGGGCGGTCCCGGACTCGCTCGGGTAAACTGGCCGCCGCTTTTTACAAGATCAGACGCAGGGGTCAGATTATGCCGCTCACTCAAGAGCAGAAGAAACAGTACAAATCCATTGGCCACCATCTGAAACCAGTTCTGATTGTGGCAGACAACGGTTTGACTGAAGGTGTGTTAGCCGAACTTGAACGCGCATTGGGCGATCACGAACTGATCAAGATCAAGGTCAACATCCTTGACCGCGAAGCGCGTTTGGCCGCCATTGCAGAACTGTGCAAGGTCGGCAAAGCGGACCTGGTTCAGGTCATCGGCAAGATGGCGCTGCTGTATCGCAAGAACTTCAGCGTCAACAAGCAACTGTCGAACGTACACCGCTTCAAGTAGCTTTCAAATGACAACAAGGGTCACGGGCGCGCTTCGCGCGCCCCGCCACTCCACCCAGGCGCCGGCTGTATAACCAGCACCAGGCCGGAGAACCCTAGCACAAGATAGCTGAATAGCTGCCAGCGCAACGCTTGCGGCAGCCACACATGCACCACGCAGAACATTGCGCATGCATACAGCGCCATCAACAGCAGCTGGCCGCGAATATCCCGCCACAAACTCTCCAAGCCTTCGGCCTTGATCAGCACCAGCACTTGGAGCGTCACGCACGCCGCCGCAAAAACCACCAGCAGCGCACTTAGCAATCCGTCGATCTCATCGATCAGCAACGGCGCCAGGCCAATCAGGCCCAGCGTCGGCAATATACCAATGTGTAACAACCACACGCCGCCCACCCAAAGCATCTGGGCAAGCTGCCAAAGCATGGCGCCCGCATGAAGCGGGCGCCGTCTTTCAGATGTGACGAACTTCAACAATCTCATACTCGATAACGCCACCGGGCGTTTTCACAGCCACCACGTCACCCTCTTCCTTGGCAATCAAGGCACGGGCGAGTGGGGAACCAACAGAGATCTTGCCAAGTTTGAAGTCGGCTTCGTCTTCACCCACGATGTGGTAAACAACGCGCTCATCAGTCTCGACGTTGGCGATTTCCACGGTGGTGCCGAAAATCACTTTGCCGGTCTTCGGGATGGTCGTGACGTCGATGACCACCGCATTCTGCATACGGCCTTCGATGTCACGGATCCGCGCCTCGACCATACCCTGCTGCTCGCGAGCAGCGTGGTATTCAGCGTTTTCCTTCAAGTCACCCAGTTCGCGGGCCGTACCGATGTCCTGGCTCAGCTTCGGACGGACGACCTTGGTCAGATGGGCGTGTTCCTCTTCCAGGGCCTTAGCGCCCTGGACAGTCATTGGGTATTTGATCATGCCTTCAATCCTGCGTGTAGATCCTGCAAGCGACGCACGGTCTTTTCTGGACCGAACTTGAGCGCTTCGCAGATGGCTTCGCCAGCAGCAATAGTGGTGGTGCAGTAGATCTTGTGCTGCAAGGCATTACGACGAATGGAGTAGGAGTCCGCGATCGACTGGCGACCCTCTGTGGTGTTGATGATCAGCGTGACTTCGTCATTCTTGATCATGTCGACCACGTGCGGACGGCCTTCCGTCACCTTGTTCACGCGACGCACTTTCAGGCCGGCAGCTTCGATCAGCTTAGCGGTCCCGGCAGTGGCCACGACTTCAAAGCCCAAGTTGATCAGATCACGGGCTACGCCTGCAACCAGTGGCTTGTCATCATCACGCACACTGATAAACGCGGTACCACCGGTTGGCAGCACTTCGCTGGCACCCATCTGCGCCTTGGCGAACGCTTCACCGAAGGTATCGCCCACACCCATCACTTCACCGGTGGACTTCATCTCTGGGCCCAGGATCGGGTCCACACCAGGGAATTTGGCGAACGGGAACACCGCCTCTTTCACGCTGTAGAAGTTCGGAATAATTTCCTTGGTGAAGCCGATTTCCTTCAGGGTCTTACCCGCCATCACGCGCGCGGCGATCATGGCCAGGGACACACCGATGCACTTGGAAACAAATGGCACGGTACGCGAAGCGCGCGGGTTGACTTCGATGACGTAGATGTCTTCGCCTTGCAGCGCCAACTGAACATTCATCAGGCCGACAACGCCCAGTTCCAGGGCCATTTTCTTGACCTGTTCACGCATCTCGTCCTGGATGTGCGCCGGCAGCGAGTACGGTGGCAGCGAGCAGGCGGAGTCACCGGAGTGAACGCCCGCTTGCTCGATGTGCTGCATGATCGCGCCGATCACTACGTCGGTACCGTCGCACACCGCATCCACGTCCATTTCGATGGCGCAGTTGAGGAAGTGGTCCAGCAGCACCGGGCTGTCGTTGGACACTTTCACCGCATCACGCAGGTAACGCTTGAGCTCTTCTTCTTCGTAGACGATTTCCATCGCCCGGCCGCCCAGTACGTAGGACGGACGCACGACCAGCGGGTAGCCGATCTTGCTGGCTGCACGGATGGCTTCGTCTTCGCTGCGCACAGTGGCGTTTGGCGGCTGACGCAGGTTCAAGCGTTCAACCATTTGCTGGAAGCGCTCACGGTCTTCGGCACGGTCGATGGCGTCAGGGCTGGTGCCGATGATCGGCACACCAGCGGCTTCCAAGGCGCGAGCCAGTTTCAGCGGGGTTTGGCCGCCGTACTGGACGATCACGCCTTTAGGCTTCTCGACGCGACAGATTTCCAGCACGTCTTCCAGCGTTACTGGCTCGAAGTACAGACGGTCGGAAGTATCGTAGTCAGTGGAAACAGTTTCCGGGTTGCAGTTGACCATGATGGTCTCGTACCCGTCTTCGCGCAGGGCGAGGGCGGCGTGTACGCAGCAATAGTCGAACTCGATGCCTTGGCCGATACGGTTTGGACCGCCACCCAGGATAATGATCTTGTCACGGCCCGACGGCGCGGCTTCGCACTCTTCCTCGTAAGTGGAGTACAGGTACGCGGTGTCGGTTGCGAACTCGGCGGCGCAGGTGTCAACGCGCTTGTAGACCGGAAAGATGTCCAGCTTGTGGCGATGCGTGCGCAGGTTCTTCTCGGTCACACCCAGCAGCTTGGCCAAGCGCATGTCGGAGAAACCTTTGCGCTTGAGGCGGAACATCAGGTCGCGGTCGATAGAGGACAGACCGAGGGTCTTGACCTTCTCTTCTTCCTTAATCAGATCTTCGATCTGCACCAAGAACCACGGGTCGATCATGTTCATGCCGAAGATATCTTCGACGGTCATGCCGGCGCGGAAAGCATCGGCTACGTACCAAATGCGCTCGGCGCCCGGCACGGTCAGCTCGCGCTTGAGCACGCTCATGCTTTCCGGGTTGCTCAGGTCGAGCTTCTCGTCCAGGCCGCAAACGCCTACTTCCAGACCACGCAGGGCTTTCTGCAGGGATTCCTGGAAGGTCCGGCCGATGGCCATGACTTCACCAACCGACTTCATCTGAGTGGTCAGGCGTGCGTCGGCTTTCGGGAATTTCTCGAATGCAAAGCGCGGCAGCTTGGTCACAACGTAGTCGATAGACGGCTCAAAGGAGGCCGGTGTAGCGCCGCCAGTGATTTCGTTTTGCAGCTCGTCCAGGGTGTAACCGATCGCCAGCTTGGCAGCGATGCGCGCAATCGGGAAACCGGTCGCTTTCGATGCCAGCGCCGAAGAACGCGATACACGCGGGTTCATCTCGATCACAACCATACGACCGGTGTCCGGGCAGATACCGAACTGAACGTTGGAACCGCCGGTTTCAACGCCGATCTCACGCAATACCGCCAACGAGGCGTTACGCATGATCTGGTATTCCTTGTCCGTCAGGGTCTGTGCCGGAGCAACGGTGATCGAGTCACCCGTGTGCACGCCCATCGGGTCGAAGTTTTCGATGGAGCAAACGATGATGCAGTTGTCCTTCTTATCGCGGACAACCTCCATTTCGTACTCTTTCCAGCCGATCAGGGATTCGTCGATCAGCAGTTCTTTAGTCGGCGACAGGTCCAGACCACGCGCGCAGATTTCTTCGAACTCTTCACGGTTGTAAGCAATACCGCCACCGGTGCCGCCCATGGTGAAGGATGGACGAATGATGCACGGGAAGCCGAGCTTTTCGAGAACCGCGTTGGCCTCTTCCATGCTGTGGGCGATACCGGAACGCGGGCAGTCAAGGCCGATGGACTTCATGGCTTTGTCGAAACGCGAACGGTCTTCAGCCTTGTCGATGGTGTCGGCATTCGCACCGATCATCTCTACGCCGAATTTTTCCAGGACGCCTTCGCGCTCCAGGTCCAGGGCGCAGTTCAATGCAGTCTGGCCGCCCATGGTCGGCAGCAGTGCGTCCGGACGCTCTTTCTCGATGATCTTGGCAACGGTCTGCCACTTGATCGGTTCGATGTAGGTGGCGTCGGCCATGTCCGGGTCGGTCATGATGGTGGCCGGGTTGGAGTTCACCAGGATGACGCGGTAACCCTCTTCGCGCAGGGCTTTACAAGCCTGGGCGCCGGAGTAGTCGAACTCGCAGGCCTGGCCGATCACGATCGGGCCAGCGCCGAGAATCAGGATGCTTTTTATATCTGTACGTTTTGGCATGGGTTTGTCACTCAAATCCGCAGGTCAGTCGGCAAGCCGTCTTGAACACTCTTTGAAGAGCCTGCGGGGGCCACCGAGGTTCGGGGCCGCCCGCAAGCCACTCAGTCAGCGTCGCTTGGCCATCTCATTGATGAAACGGTCGAACAGCGGCGCTACGTCGTTCGGGCCCGGGCTTGCTTCAGGGTGGCCCTGGAAGCTGAACGCACTCTTGTCAGTGCGCTCGATGCCTTGCAAGGAACCATCGAACAGCGACTTGTGAATTGCGCGAACGTTAGCCGGCAAGGTCGCTTCATCCACCGCAAAGCCGTGGTTCTGGCTGGTGATCATCACCACACCAGTGTCCAGGTCTTGCACCGGGTGGTTGGCACCGTGGTGGCCATGCCCCATTTTCAGGGTCTTGGCACCGGAAGCCAGGGCCAGCAGCTGGTGACCGAGGCAGATACCGAATACCGGGATCTCGGTTTCCAGCACTTCCTTGATCGCCTTGATGGCGTAGTCGCAAGGCTCCGGGTCACCCGGGCCGTTGGACAAGAACACACCGTCCGGCTGCAGGGCCAGCACGTCGCTGGCTGGGGTTTGCGCTGGCACCACGGTCACGCGGCAACCGCGCTCGACCAGCATGCGCAGGATGTTGTACTTGATGCCGTAGTCGTAGGCGACTACGTGGTAAGGCAGGTCAGCAGCAGCGATGGTCTCGTGGCTGTCGGTCTTCAAGTCCCAGACAGTGGAGCGCCACTCGTACTGCTCTTTGGTGCTGACTTCTTTCGCCAGGTCCATGCCTTTCAGGCCAGGGAAGCCTTGCGCTGCGGCAATTGCCGCTGCTTCGGAAATATTGTCACCCGCCATGATGCAGCCGTTCTGCGAGCCTTTTTCACGCAGGATGCGTGTCAGGCGGCGCGTATCGATACCGGCGATCGCCACAACGTTGTTGGCTTTCAGGTAATCGGACAGTGACATCGTGTTACGCCAGTTGCTCGCAACCAGTGGCAGGTCACGAATGACCAGGCCGGCCGACCAGACACGATCAGACTCGACGTCTTCCGGTGTAGTACCGGTGTTGCCGATGTGCGGATAGGTCAGGGTAACGATCTGTTGGGCGTAGGAAGGATCGGTAAGGATTTCCTGATAGCCGGTCATGGCAGTGTTGAACACTACCTCTCCAACGGTTTGACCGTCGGCTCCAATGGCTTCGCCGCGAAAAATGCTGCCATCAGCAAGGGCGAGTATGGCTGGCTTAGTCAAGAAGACCTCCCGTAAATAAAGCCTGAAAGGGCGATCGCAGGTTGTAAAAAAGCGGAGTGACGTATGGACACGTCACCCCGCTTCTTCACTGAATTATTCTGCGCGCTTTTAGTGGACACACTAAAGCTGTAGCTTACAGAAAAAGGCTTTTTTGGTCCACCGCTAATGAGCCTTAAAGGCAGGGGAATGCGACAGGACGTCGCTTAGCGGGTAAAAACGGGGCCTCAGGATAATCCTGAGGCCCCGTTTTAGCTACTGATTAGTGCAGATCCAGCACATCACGCATGTCATACAGCCCCGCCTCACGACCTTCCAACCAGAGCGCGGCACGCACCGCACCCTTGGCGAACGTCATGCGGCTGGATGCCTTGTGCGTGATCTCCAGGCGCTCGCCTTCGGTGGCGAACAGCACAGTGTGATCACCGACCACATCACCACCACGCACGGTGGCAAAGCCGATGGTGTCACGTGCACGCGCACCGGTGTGGCCTTCACGACCATACACGGCGACTTTCGACAGGTCCCGCCCCAGCGCATCGGCAATTGCCTCACCCATGCGCAACGCAGTACCCGACGGCGCGTCGATCTTGTGCCGGTGATGAGTTTCGATGATCTCGATATCCGCTTCATCACCCAGCACACGCGCCGCCAGGTCCAGTAACTTGAGCGACAGGTTCACGCCGACACTGAAATTGGCAGCGAAGACGACCGGAATATCCTTGCCCGCCTCCACCAGCAACTGCTTCTGCTCAGCACCCAAGCCCGTAGTACCGATCACCATGGCCTTGCCCGCCTTGCGGCAGAACGCCAGGTTTTTCAGCATCACCTCCGGCAATGTGAAATCGATCAGCACGTCGAACTCGTCAGCCACCTGCTCAAGGTTGCCCGACAGCGAAACACCGATGCGCCCCAACGAGGCCAGCTCACCGGCGTCCGCACCGATCAACGTGCTACCGGGGCGAACAATCGCCGCCGTTAGCCCGGAGGCCGGCGAGCCCTGCTGCACCGCCTCGACCAAGGTCTTGCCCATGCGCCCGGCAGCGCCCATTACGGCTATACGTCGCATACTCACTTCCTTAGAGGTCGCCGAAGAAGCGCTTCACACCATCGAAAAAGCCGGTGGTTTTCGGCGAATGCGAGTCATCGCCTTCCAACGAGCTGCGGAACTCTTCCAGCAGTTCGCGCTGACGGCGACCCAAGTTAACTGGCGTTTCCACCGCTACGCGGCACATCAGGTCCCCAGCACCGCCACCACGCACAGGCGCAACGCCCTTGCCACGGATACGGAACTGTTTGCCGGTCTGCGTGCCTTCCGGGATCTTGAGCTTGACTCGACCGTCCAGCGTCGGAATCTCCAACTCGCCACCCAGGGCCGCGTCGACAAAGCTGATAGGCACTTCGCAGAACAGGTGTTTGCCGTCGCGCTGGAAGATCGAATGCTCGCGCACATTGATCACCACGTACAGGTCGCCCGTAGGGCCACCTTGAGCCCCCGCCTCGCCTTCGCCCGACAGGCGAATGCGATCACCGGTATCCACACCCGCCGGCACTTTCACCGAAAGGGTCTTGTACTCTTCGACGCGGCCTTCGCCATGGCAGGAGTCGCACGGATCGGAAATGATCTTGCCCTGGCCATGGCAACGCGGGCAAGTCTGCTGCACCGAGAAGAAGCCCTGCTGCATGCGCACCTGGCCGATACCACCACAGGTGGGGCATGTGATCGGCGAGGAACCCTTCTTGGCCCCCGAACCGTCGCATGGCTTGCAATTGACCAGCGTCGGCACACGTATATTCACGGTAGTGCCGCGCACGGCTTCTTCCAGGTTCAGCTCCAGCGTGTAGCGCAAGTCGCTGCCACGCTGGGCACCGCCACGCTGACCGCCACGACCGCCGCCGAAGAAGTCGCTGAATACGTCGCCGAAAATGTCGGAGAAGTTCTGACCACCAAAACCGGCACCGCCGCCACCCATGCTTGGGTCGACACCGGCATGGCCATACTGGTCGTAGGCCGCACGCTTGTTCGGATCACTCAGGCATTCATAGGCTTCGTTGGCCTCTTTGAACATCTCTTCGGATTCTTTGCTATCCGGATTACGGTCCGGGTGGTGCTTCATCGCCAGGCGACGGTAAGCCTTTTTCAGGTCCGCCTCGCTGGAACCGCGCTCCACACCCAATACTTCGTAATAGTCACGCTTTGCCATAAGTTTTTGCACTCTTAAGGACGTTCGGCCAGACCCTCCTGAGCCTTGCCAAACTCGTTGAGCCCCAATACAGGCCCGGACCCAACTCACGTCAATTCAACGATCCTGGTCATTACTGCTTTTAGCCAGGGACCCGGCCAAAAACGCGGTGACTGCCGCCAGGAAGCAGGAGCATTCCCAGTCACACCGCCAACACCCGAACCTTGTCGCATGTTGTAAAAATTCGCATACCCCAGACACGCCAACGCGGGAGCAAGCTCCCGCGCGGCGACATCCTACCAGTCACCGCTTGATAGCGGTCAACCGGGCGACCAACTTACTTGTGGTCTTTAACTTCTTCGAACTCGGCATCGACAACGTCGTCGTGCTTGGCTTCAGGTTCTGCGTGTTGTGCAGCGCCTTCTGCCGGCTGGCCTTGTTCGGCGTACATTTTCTGAGCAACCGGTGCGGAGACTTTCGACAGCTCCTCAACCTTAGCTTCGATGGCAGCCTTGTCGTCGCCTTTAATGGCGGTTTCCAGGGCAACCACTGCCGCTTCGATTGCGGTTTTCTCTTCAGCGGTCACTTTGTCGCCCGCTTCGGAGACCATTTTGCGCGTCGAGTGAACCAGGGCATCGCCTTGGTTACGGGCGCCGGCCAGCTCAGCAAACTTAGCATCCGCATCAGCATTGGCTTCAGCATCACGAATCATCTGTTGAATTTCTTCATCAGACAGACCGGAGTTGGCCTTGATGGTGATCTTCTGCTCTTTGCCAGTGGCCTTGTCTTTAGCACCTACGTGCAGAATGCCGTTGGCGTCGATGTCGAAGGTCACTTCAATTTGTGGCACGCCACGCGGTGCTGGCGGAATCTCAGCCAGGTCGAACTTGCCCAGGGACTTGTTCTGAGCAGCTTGCTTACGCTCACCTTGCAGCACGTGAATAGTCACTGCGCCTTGGTTGTCGTCGGCAGTCGAGAACACTTGCGATTTCTTGGTAGGAATCGTGGTGTTTTTCTCGATCAGCGCGGTCATCACGCCGCCCATGGTTTCGATACCCAGGGTCAGCGGGCTGACGTCCAGCAGCAGCACGTCTTTCACGTCGCCGGCCAGTACCGCACCTTGGATAGCAGCACCCATGGCAACAGCTTCGTCCGGGTTCACGTCTTTACGCGCTTCTTTGCCGAAGAACTCGGTAACCAGCTTCTGAACCAGTGGCATACGGGTCTGACCGCCAACCAGGATCACGTCGTTGATCGCGCCAACGTCGATACCAGAGTCTTTCAGCGCGATGCGGCAAGGCTCGATGGTGCGTTGAACCAGATCTTCAACCAGCGCTTCCAGCTTGGAACGCGAGATCTTCACGTTCAAGTGCTTAGGACCGGTGGCGTCTGCAGTGATGTACGGCAGGTTCACGTCGGTCGACTGAGCGGAAGACAGCTCGATCTTGGCTTTCTCAGCGGCTTCTTTCAGGCGCTGCATCGCCAGCGGGTCACCTTTGAGGTTCATGCCGCTTTCTTTCTTGAATTCTTCAACGAGGTAGTCGATCAGACGAATGTCAAAGTCTTCACCACCCAGGAAGGTGTCACCGTTAGTGGCCAACACTTCAAACTGGTGCTCGCCGTCAACTTCAGCGATCTCGATCACGGAGACGTCGAACGTACCGCCACCCAGGTCATAAACGATCACAGTGTGGTCGCCTTTGGCCTTGTCCATACCGTAAGCCAGTGCAGCTGCAGTGGGTTCGTTGATGATACGTTTTACGTCCAGGCCCGCGATGCGGCCGGCGTCTTTAGTCGCCTGGCGCTGGCTGTCGTTGAAGTAGGCCGGAACGGTGATCACCGCTTCAGTCACTGCCTCACCGAGGTAGTCTTCGGCGGTTTTCTTCATCTTTTTCAAGATTTCAGCCGAGATTTGCGGCGGCGACATTTTCTGGCCGTTTACTTCAACCCAGGCGTCACCGTTGTCAGCCTTGGCGATTTTGTAAGGGACCATCTTGATGTCTTTCTGTACGACTTCTTCATCGAACTTACGACCGATCAGACGCTTCACCGCGTACAGGGTGTTATGCGGATTGGTCACAGCCTGACGCTTGGCCGACTGACCGACGAGGATTTCACCGTCGTTGGCGTAAGCAATGATCGACGGCGTGGTACGCGCGCCTTCGGCGTTTTCGATAACTTTAGCAACACCGTTTTCCAGCACGGAGACGCAGGAGTTGGTAGTCCCCAGGTCGATACCGATAATTTTGCCCATGATTTACTCTCCCGAAACTTTAATTTGGATGCCGCAGCAGTGGTGGCTAACTGCGGTAGCACTTAAACGCTTGACTTATAAATGGGGGCCTTGCGGCGGATTTCAAGCCTGCTCATCAATAGAAGGTGCAACGGGTGCAGGAGCTTTGCTCACCACCACCATTGCCGGGCGCAACAAACGACCGTTGAGCTGATAACCCTTCTGGAACACTTTCAATACGCTATTGGGCTCCAGGTCATGGCTTTCCTGCATGGCCATGGCTTGGTGATGCTCTGCATTGAACGGCTCGCCGCCTTGCGGATCGATGGCTTCCAGCTGATAACGCTTCAGGGTGTCCTGGAACATTTTCAGGGTCAGTTCAATCCCTTCGCGCATTGGGCGGATGTTTTCATCGTCCGGGTTGGACAATTCAAGGCCACGCTCCAGGCTGTCGATAATCGGCAGCAGGTCATTGGCGAATTTTTCCAACGCGAACTTGTGAGCCTTCTCAACATCCTGCTCGGCGCGGCGGCGGACGTTCTGCAGATCGGCGGCAACACGCAAAGACTGATCCTGCGCAGCAGCCAATTGCTCTTCGAGCACTTGCACACGAGTCGCCAGTTCATCACCGACAGCCGAATTGGCGTCTGGAGTTTGCGTATCCTGCGTCTGTTCGTCAGCCATAGATTTCTCCTTTCAAAATCATGCGCGAACTCAACTCGCGCTTCTGTTCCGGTATATGGGGCCACAATTTCCAGGTTCAAGAGCGCAAGCGTTACCAAAAGTCTTTCGCCTGCCGTAGATCAATTCCTGCGCCCTCATTCCCTGCTGAGCTAAAAAAACGATTCGATCAAGCAAATCGAGCTAAGCACCAGGATTGTCAGCCCCAAACAAAACACTGTATAAATAACCAGACCTAACGCCTCGGAGCGGCCGCTATGCTCGTGCACCTGTCTGTACATAACTACGCCATCGTTGAACATCTGGACCTCGAACTGGATCGCGGGATGAGCGTAATCACAGGCGAAACCGGTGCCGGCAAGTCGATCATGCTCGACGCGCTGGGCCTGACGCTCGGCGACCGTGCCGACAGCGGCGTGGTGCGCCCCGGGGCGGACAAGGCCGATATCCTGGCCACCTTCGACCTGGCAGACATTCCCGAAGCCGAAACCTGGCTGGCCGAGCGCGACCTTAATAATGAAGGCCCGTGCATCCTGCGCCGCGTCATCACCGCAGAAGGGCGCTCGCGCGGCTACATCAACGGCACGCCCTGCCCCCTTGGCGACTTGAAAGCCCTGGGCGAGCTGCTGATCGATATCCACAGCCAGCACGAACACCAATCCCTGCTGAAAACCGACACCCATCGCCGACTGCTCGATGAATACGCCGGCGCCACCGATCTGGCCCGGCAGGTACAGCTTGCCGCCCAGCGCTGGAGGCAGACACGCCAGGAGCTGGAACGCCTCTCCAATTCCGGCGATGAGCAGCGCGCCCGTCATCAACTGCTCAGCTACCAACTGGAAGAGCTGGAAAGCCTCGGCCTGGGCGAGACCGAGCTGGAGCAACTGGAGCAGGAACACAAGAACCTCACCAACGCCGAGACCCTGCTGGGTATCTGCCGCCAGGTGGTGGAGCAATGCAGCGAAAGTGATTCGGGCAACGTGCTCAATGCACTGACCGCCAGCCTCAATCGCCTGTCCAGCGTGAACAGTGGATCAGGCTCATTGAGCGAGGCCACGACCCTGCTGACCAGTGCACAGATCCAGGTCGAAGAAGCCGTGGGAGAGTTGAATCGCTTTCTCGACCACTTCGACGCCGACCCTGCCCGCTTGCAGGAAATAGAGGAGCGCCTAGATACCATCTACACCCTGGCGCGCAAGCACCGCATCCAGCCCACCGAAGTGGCCACGATGCAGCAAAAACTCCTGGATGAAATCGAAACCCTCAACGCCAACGACGAATCCATTGAGCGGCTGGGCGACGAACTCGCCTCGTTTGCCCGGCACTACCAAGAAAAGGCCCGCGAACTGAGCGACCTGCGCCAACAAGCGGCTACAAGCCTGGCCAGCGCCGTAGAGCAGGAGATTCAGCGCCTGGGCATGCCCGGCGGGCGCTTCACTATCGAGCTGCACGCCAACACCAGCAACGAACTGCAACCCCACGGCCTGGAACAGGTGGAACTGCTGGTCAGCGCCAACCCTGGCCAGCCACTTAAGGCGCTGGCGAAAGTGGCGTCCGGTGGCGAGCTGTCGCGGATCAGCCTGGCGATCCAAGTAATCACCGCCCAGACCTCACGGGTACCCACACTGGTATTCGATGAAGTGGACGTGGGTATCGGCGGGCCGACTGCCGAGATTGTTGGCCAGTTGTTGCGCCGACTCGGGGATCGCGGCCAGGTGCTTACGGTGACTCACTTGCCGCAAGTGGCCGCCCAAGGGCATCAGCATTTGTTTGTACATAAAGTACGCGGCAGCGATGCGACGCACACGGCCGTATCCAAGCTGAACAAATCGGAACGCGTGGAGGAAGTGGCACGGATGTTGGGCGGTATCGACCTGACGAAAGAGTCCCTGGCTCACGCGAAAAAAATGGTCGTGGCCGCCAAGGCCTGAATCGAGCATTTTTCTGCCTTATAGAAAGCACGAAGGCGACCCTAGGGTCGCCTTCTATCGTTTCACAGAGCGAATCTGTGTCGATTTTTACTTTTTCTTACGGATGTAAAGAACCAGATTATGGTCCACCAAATCGAATCCATGCTCCTCAGCAATCTGGTGCTGGAGCTTCTCGATTTCCGGACTGGTGAACTCGATAACCTCATTGGTATCCAGGTCAACCATGTGGTCGTGATGACCACCGTCAGCCAATTCGAACACCGCATGACCGCCGTCGAAATTATGACGAACCACCAGCCCTGCGGCTTCAAACTGGGTCAGCACACGGTAAACCGTGGCCAGGCCAACGTCCTCGTTAGACTCCATCAGTGCCTTGTAAACATCCTCGGCACTCATGTGGCGCTGCTCAGCAGAATCGAGCATTTGTAGAATCTTGACTCGTGGCAGAGTCACTTTAAGACCGGCTTTGCGTAGTTCGCTATTTTCAACCATGGTTAGCTTTCTCGCGGATGCTGCTTCGCAGCTTCTCTTAATACGGGTATGATCGGCGTTTACGTTGTCCCAGCCAAGATAGTGGAAGTCGCCCACCGATGCAAAACACCAAGCTCTTGCTAACCAGTTTCACCCTTGTGGGACTGCTCGCACTCGCCGGTTGTTCATTCCCCGGGGTTTACAAAATCGACATCCAGCAGGGCAATGTCGTCACGCAGGACATGATAGACCAGTTACGTCCGGGAATGACCCGACGGCAAGTACGGTTTATTATGGGTAACCCCCTGCTGACCGACACTTTTCATGCCGATCGCTGGGATTATCTCTACAGCATCCAGCCAGGCGGCGGTGAACGCCAGCAGGAACGCGTTAGTGTCATCTTCAATGGCAGTGACCAGCTTGTCAGCCTGTCCGGCGACTTCATGCCCGGCGTAAGCCGCGATGAAGCCTTGCTGGGCAAGGACAACGGCACCAACGTGACTGCGCCTGTTCAGGAAGCGCAGAAGCCGAAGTCCGAAGTACCTGCCAAGCCAGGTTCGTTGCTGGATCAGATCCAGAAAGACGTCGACGGCGTGCAAACCGTTCCAGTCCCGACGCCTCAGCCTCTGGACACCAGCCCGCAGTAATTTTGCGGAGCTCGATAAAAAGCCCGGCGTGCCGGGCTTTTTGTTGCCTGCCGATTGGCAGGCTTATGAACTTTGCTGCCTGGCCATCGCCGCCTTGGCCGCGCGCAGCCGGCGCACCTCTTTAGGGTCTGCCAGCAAGGGCCGGTAAATCTCAATGCGGTCACCCGGCTGCACAGCGCGCACATCTGCGTCGGCGACTACCTTGCCGAATATCCCCAATAGGCATTCAGCCAACACCAACTGCGGAAATTGCGCGGCTATTCCCGACGCCTGCACCGCCGCCCTCAGGCTTGAACCCGACGGCACCGTCACCGCCAGCAAGACCTGGCGATCCTCGGCGGCGTACACCACTTCAATCTCAACCATGCAGTTGTTTGGCCCGCTGACAGAATGCGTCCACCAAGGTGTTGGCAGCCTGATTGAACAAAGGTCCCAACGTTGCCCGCACAATCGGCCCCGCGTAATCAAAGGACAGGTCCAGGCTGATTTTGCAGGCCTTGTCAGTCAACACCTTGAAGACCCACACCCCATGCAACTGGGTAAACGGGCCTTCCTGCAGATTCATTTCGATAGATTGCCCAGGCACCAGCACATTGCGCGTAACAAAATGCTGACTAAGACCGCCCTTGGCCACCCCGACACTGGCAACCATGTGCTCATCACTGCTCTCCAGCACCTCGGCGGTGTTGCACCACGGCAGGAATTCCGGGTAACGCGCCACGTCGTTGACCAGGTCATAGAGCGCCTGCGCCGGATAAGGCAATAAAGCCGAACGTTGAATATGCGTCGTCATGTGAGCGTTACTTCCACTGCTGAGGCAAACATCGCGAAAGAACAGCCCAATCCGCGAGAGAAAAAAACCAAAGAACTGCCGGTATTGTCCGGGATTCGTCCAACACGCTCAAGCACGCAGGTTGACCGTAGCCGACACGCTCGCAACTCCCTATAATGCCGCCCCTATGGCTAAACAAAAGAAACACCCCACAGGGACCATCGCGCAAAATAAAAAGGCGCGACACGATTACTTCATCGAACATCGGTTCGAGGCTGGTCTGGTCCTGGCCGGCTGGGAAGTAAAAAGTCTGCGCGCCAGCAAACTGCAACTGGTCGACAGTTACGTATTGCTCAAAGATGGCGAGGCATGGCTGCTCGGCAGTCATATCACCCCGCTGACCACCGCGAGCACCCACGTGATTGCCGACCCGGTGCGCACGCGCAAGCTGTTGCTCAACGCGCGCGAACTGGAAAAGCTCGCTGCCGCCGTACAGCAGAAAGGCTATGCCTGCATCTGCCTGTCCTGGTACTGGAGCAAGCACCTGGTCAAGTGCGAGATCGCACTGGGCAAGGGCAAGAAGGAATACGACAAGCGCGATACCGAGCGTGAACGCGACTCCAACCGTGAGCTGCATCGCGCCGTGCGTAACAAGGGCAAGGAAGAGTAATCCTTGTGACAATGTAGCCTTGGGTGGCTCACCCCAGGCTACATGCCTTTACGTCGCTCCGCCCGCGCCACGCGCTGAACTTCCTGACGCACCTCCTCCAACACTTCCTGCACATACAGCAGGTGACGTGTTGAAACTTCGCGTGCCTGCTCGGCCCGCCCCTCGATAATCGCCAAGTATAAATCCCGGTGCTGACTGATCAGCATGTCGCGGGTTTCCGTACGCTGCTGGTACATGCCGCCGATGTTGGTCACCACGTTACGCTTGAGCAGATCAAACAGGCCGCGGATGGTGTGCAGCAACACTGCATTATGGCTGGCCTCGGCAATGGCCAAGTGAAACCGCGCATCCGCCGCGCCCTCCTCCATCCGGCTGACCTCATCAACCCGCGTGTAGCAATCCTGCAACGCCTCAAAGGCGGCGGTCAGCCGCTCACGGTCAACCTCGGTGGCGCGCTGCGCCGCGTAGTAAGCACACGAAGCTTCTAAGGTCTGGCGAAACTCCAACAAATCACGCTGGGCCTCGGGGTTATTTTCCAGCAGGTGCAGCAGCGGATCGCTGAACGTCGACCCCAAGGAATCCGCCACATAGTTACCGCCGCCCTGGCGACTGACCAGCAACCCCTTGGCCGCCAGCTTCTGGATCGCCTCGCGCAACGACGGGCGCGACACGCCAAACCGCTCAGCCAAAGCGCGCTCGGCCGGCAAGCGCTCGCCTGACTTGAGCGTACCCTCAAGGATCATGCCCTCAAGCTGCTCGACAATATCGTCAGACAAACGGCGCTGACGCACCTGATCAAACCCCATAACTCACTCTCCACAATCCCGACCACTCGCCGGGCCCTCTATTCTGGCCTATCGCCGCGCTTGCGGCACCTATCAGAACGCCTTCGATTGATCAGACCAGAACACTCCACCCGCGACCTAAGACCAAAGTTTCGCGAGCGGCAAATTGACACACCCCATCCAAGGCTTTTACTCTAGCCGACAGCGACTGTAAATTGGTATTACCAATTACCCAGGCTGACCAAACAACAACAATCAGGGGCCACCCCATATGCAAACCTGGCAACAGCTCTACAGCCCTCTCGGCAGCCTCGGCCTGTCCGCATTGGCCGCGGTTATTCCGATCGTTTTCTTCTTCCTGGCCTTGGCTGTGTTTCGCCTCAAAGGCCACGTCGCCGGTAGCATCACCCTGGCGCTGTCGATCCTGGTAGCGATCTTCGCCTTCCAAATGCCCGTGGACATGGCGCTGGCCGCCGCCGGTTATGGGTTTGCCTATGGCCTGTGGCCTATCGCGTGGATCATCGTCGCGGCCGTGTTCCTCTACAAACTGACGGTCAAGAGCGGCCAGTTCGAGATCATCCGCAGCTCGGTCCTGTCGATCACCGACGACCAACGCTTACAGGTCTTGCTGATCGGCTTTTGCTTCGGCGCCTTCCTGGAAGGTGCAGCCGGTTTCGGTGCACCCGTTGCAATCACTGCCGCACTGCTGGTCGGCCTGGGTTTCAACCCGCTGTACGCCGCAGGCCTGTGCCTGATCGCCAACACCGCGCCCGTCGCCTTCGGCGCGCTGGGCATCCCGATCATCGTCGCCGGGCAAGTCACCGGCATTGACGCATTCAAGATCGGCGCCATGACCGGCCGCCAGCTACCGCTGCTGTCGCTGTTCGTGCCGTTCTGGCTGGTGTTCATGATGGACGGCCTGCGCGGCGTTCGCGAAACCTGGCCGGCAGCCCTGGTGGCAGGCCTGAGCTTCGCCATCACTCAGTACTTCACCTCCAACTTCATCGGCCCGGAACTGCCGGACATCACCTCGGCCCTGGCCAGCCTGATTTCCCTGACCCTGTTCCTGAAAGTCTGGCAGCCCAAGCGCACCGCAGGCGCACAGATTGCCGGCGCCACCTCAAGTACAACGGTTACCGCCAGTGTCGGCGGCTTCGGTCAACCACGCCAAACCGTCGCGTCGCCCTACAGCCTGGGGCGGATTTTCAAAGCTTGGTCGCCGTTCCTGATCCTGACCGTGCTGGTTACCATCTGGACCCTCAAGCCGTTCAAGGCGATGTTCGCGGCGGGCGGTTCGATGTACAGCTGGGTGTTCAACTTCGCGATCCCGCACCTGGACCAACTGGTGATCAAGGTCGCCCCCATCGTCACCAACCCGACGGCGATTCCAGCCGTGTTCAAGCTGGATCCGATTTCAGCCACCGGCACCGCGATTTTCTTCTCCGCGCTGGTTTCAATGCTGGTGTTAAAGATCGACATAAAAACTGGTCTGACCACTTTTAAAGAGACCGTCTACGAGCTGCGCTGGCCGATCCTGTCCATCGGCATGGTGCTGGCGTTCGCCTTCGTCACCAACTACTCCGGCATGTCCTCGACCATGGCGCTGGTGTTGGCTGGCACCGGCGCTGCCTTCCCATTCTTCTCGCCCTTCCTCGGCTGGCTGGGGGTTTTCCTGACAGGTTCCGACACCTCGTCCAACGCCCTGTTCAGCTCGCTGCAAGCCACCACTGCGCATCAGATCGGCGTCAGCGACGTGCTGTTGGTCGCCGCCAATACCAGCGGCGGCGTGACCGGCAAGATGATCTCGCCGCAGTCGATCGCCGTCGCCTGCGCCGCCACCGGGCTGGTGGGCAAGGAATCCGATCTGTTCCGCTTTACCCTCAAGCACAGCCTGTTTTTTGCCACCATCGTCGGGCTGATCACGCTGGCGCAGGCCTACTGGTTCACCGGTATGCTGGTGCACTAAAGACCTGCACGTAATAGGGTAAGAATCGACGCCGGACAACCATGCCGGCGTCAGCTATTTCTGGAGGACCGATGAGCCTGCCTGCTGCTTTCCTGAGCGACGCCGCACAACTGATCCCGAAAGATCGTCGCTTCGACGATCCACTTTCCACCCTCGCCTTCGGCACCGACGCCAGCTTTTACCGACTGATCCCACAGCTGGTGATTCGCGTGGAGTCGGAAGACGAAGTGGTGGCGCTGCTGCAACTGGCCCAGCGTGATCGCGTGCCCGTGACCTTCCGCGCGGCGGGCACCAGCTTGTCCGGCCAAGCCATCAGCGACTCGGTGCTGATCGTGCTGGGTGACAATTGGAACGGCCGTGAGATTCGCGGGCAAGGCACACAGATCCGCCTGCAACCTGGCGTGATTGGCGCCCAGGCCAATGCGTGGCTCGCACCGTTCGGGCGCAAGATCGGGCCGGACCCGGCGTCGATCAATGCCTGCAAAATTGGCGGCATCGTCGCCAACAACGCCAGCGGCATGTGCTGCGGCACCGCGCAAAATACCTATCACACCCTCGCGGGTATCCGTTTGGTACTGGCCGATGGCAGCCGCCTGGACACCGAAGATGCAGCCAGCGTCGCTGCCTTTCGTGAACAGCACTGTGCGCTGCTTGAGCGCTTGGCAACACTGGGCCGCGAGACGCGGGCTAACGCTGAATTAGCCGCCAAAATCCGCCACAAATACCGTCTGAAAAACACCACCGGCCTGTCGCTCAATGCCTTGGTCGATTTTGATGAGCCGCTGGATATCCTCAGCCACCTACTTGTGGGTTCCGAAGGCACTCTGGGCTTTATCAGCGCAG
This sequence comes from Pseudomonas sp. YeP6b, assembly GCF_025642995.1. Classification (NCBI taxonomy): domain Bacteria; kingdom Pseudomonadati; phylum Pseudomonadota; class Gammaproteobacteria; order Pseudomonadales; family Pseudomonadaceae; genus Pseudomonas; species Pseudomonas sp. YeP6b. Next base: position 5,940,374 of record NZ_CP080090.1, read on the forward strand.
TGACTTACGACACCGTGATCGATCACCCGAACAAAGCCTCGGCGCTGATCGTGTTCCCGGATGTCGAGACCTGCTGCAACGCCGTGACCGTGTTGAAATCCCAACCGGTCTCGGCCGTCGAGTTGCTGGACCGGCGCAGCATGCGTTCGGTACAGGACAAGCCGGGCATGCCTGCTTTCGTACAGCAGCTATCGGAAAATGCCTGCGCGCTATTGATCGAATCCCGCGCCGCATCGCCGTCATTGCTGCACGAGCAACTGGCGCTGATCATGGCGGCCCTGGCGCCCTTCCCAGTGGAAAAACAGGTCGACTTCACCGAAGACCCGGTCGAAAACGCACGCCTGTGGGCCATCCGCAAAGACACCTTCCCCGCCGTCGGCGCCGTGCGTAAAACCGGCACCACGGTGATCATCGAAGACGTGACCTTCCCGGTCGAGCAACTGGCCATCGGCGTGAACCGCTTGATCGAGTTATTCGACAAACACCACTACGACGAAGCCATCCTTTTCGGACATGCCTTGGAAGGCAATCTTCACTTTGTGTTCACCCAAGGCTTCAACAGCAGCGAAGAAGTCGCACGCTATCAAGCGTTCATGGACGACGTCGCGCAACTGGTGGCGGTGGAGTTCGGTGGCTCGCTGAAAGCCGAGCACGGCACTGGCCGCAATATGGCGCCGTTCGTTGAGCTGGAATGGGGCAGCGATGCCTATCAGTTGATGTGGCAGCTAAAACGCCTGCTCGACCCCAACGGCATTCTCAACCCCGACGTGGTGCTCAGCGAAGACCCGCAAATCCACCTCAAGCACCTCAAACCATTGCCCGCCGCCGACGAGCTTGTGGATAAGTGCATCGAGTGCGGGTTCTGCGAGCCGGTGTGCCCTTCCAAGGGCCTGACCTTGAGCCCACGCCAACGCATTGTGATCTGGCGCGACATCCAGGCGAAGAAGCGCGCGGGCGTCGACACCACCGAACTGGAAGCGGCTTACCACTACCAAGGCATCGACACCTGCGCCGCCACCGGGTTATGCGCCCAACGCTGCCCTGTAGGCATCAATACCGGCGACCTGGTGAAAAAGCTGCGCGCCCGCGACGCCGACCGTACGAAAACCGCCGACTGGCTGGCCAGCCATTTCGCCACAGCACTGCAAGGCGCACGTTTTACTCTGCATGTCGCCAATGGTGCGCGCATGCTTCTGGGCGCGCCGCGCCTGGCCAAGCTGTCAGCCACGGTGACCAAACTGTCCAAAGGGCAAATCCCTCAATGGACCAGCGCCATGCCGCAGCCGGAGAAAGCTATCCGCTTCAGCCCGGCCGTGACGGATGAGCGACCTCGCGTGGTCTACCTGGCGGCCTGCGTCTCACGCGCCATGGGCCCTGCGGCGAGTGATAAAGAACAGATGTCGTTGTACGACAAAACCCGTGGCCTGCTGGAAAAAGCCGGTTACCAAGTCGTCATCCCCGACAACCAGGACAGCCTGTGCTGCGGCCAGCCTTTCGCCTCCAAAGGCTATGCCGAACAGGCCGAACACAAACGCCAAGAACTGATCGGCGCCCTGCTTCACGCCAGCCGTGGCGGCCTCGACCCGATCTACTGCGACACCAGCCCCTGCACTCTGCGGCTGGTGCAAGACCTCGGCGAAACGCGCCTGGACCTCTACGACCCGGTACGGTTTATCCGCACCCACCTGATGGACCGCCTCGATTTCACGCCCCAGGAAGCGCCCATCGCCGTGCACGTCACCTGCAGCACTCAGCACCTGGGTGAAAGCCAGGCATTGATCGATCTCGCGCGACGCTGCTCAAAAACCGTGGTGATCCCGGAAGGCATCCACTGCTGCGGCTTTGCCGGCGACAAAGGCTTTACCACGCCGGAACTCAACGCCCACGCCCTGCGCTCGCTCAAGGACGCCGTGCAATATTGCAGCGAAGGCATCTCCACCAGCCGCACCTGCGAGATCGGCCTGAGCCAACATGGAGGCATTGATTACCACGGGCTGGTGTACCTGGTGGACCGGGTAACCCAGGCGCGGGCGCTTTAATCAGCCAACAAAACCGAACCCCTGCGTGCCGGCGTAGTCATCTGCATAGGCCTCGGTGAACGAGGCTCATCAGTGATGTCGCTGGCAGGCCTTGAACGCCAGCAGCGTCGAGCCCTTTTTCGCAAGGAGATACCCTATGAAGCGTTCCGCTCTTGCTGGCTTGTTTATTACCGCTGCGATGATGGCCTCCCCGGTGTTTGCAGCCGGTAAAACAGACGAGCTTTGCCAAATCAACCTGGACAAAATCAACAACGGCAAAGCGCTACTGGCCACCGACACCAGTGGTAAAAGCGGCGAAATCGACACCGCCGTCTCCCAGGCTAAGGCTGCCCACGCGGCCGGCGATGACAAGAAGTGCATCGAGATCACCTCCAAAGCCATCCAGGACTTGCAGAACAGCGAGAAAGGCGGCCAGTAAGCCCCTGACGCGCTCGCGGCCAACCTTCGGGTTGGCCTTCTGCGAACGTTTGGCGTACACTGCACAGGCTTGTCACTCACTAAGAAACAACGAGTTACAAGCACGGGGCCGTTTAGGATTCGACGCCGGTCGCGAAACTTTAGGTGCATGCCGAGTTGGTAACAGAACTCGTAAATCCACTGTTGCAACTTCTTATAGTTGCCAATGACGAAAACTACGGCCAGGAATTCGCTATCGCTGCGTAAGCAGCCTTAGACCTGAGCTTCTGGTACCTTCGGGTCCAGCAATCACCAGGGGATGTCTGTAAACCCAAAGTGATTGTCATATAGAACAGAATCGCCGTGCAGTACGTTGTGGACGAAGCGGCTAAAACTTACACAACTCGCCCAAAGCACCCTGCCCTTCGGGTCGCTGAGGGTTAACTTAATAGAAACGGCTACGCATGTAGTACCGACAGCGGAGTACTGGCGGACGGGGGTTCAAATCCCCCCGGCTCCACCAATTCGAAGCATCGACAGAACCCGCCTAGTGCGGGTTTTGTTGTTTCTGGGGTTTGGAAAGCCCGGCCGGTGGGCCTTCGGAATTTTCCTTCAACATGTCGCGTTGTTGGTGAACTGGCGAAACCCCATCAACAACGCTGACTTCCCCCCGTCGCTGCTCATCAGCGAGCGGCTTTGACAGGCCGAAAAGTGTAACCTTTCACACCCCTTGATTTAACGGCATGCTTCACGCATCCCGTCTCGTTCATGGCGGCTGTGCGTGGGGCATCTCCGGGTGCGCCGGGTTCCTACACTTCCGGTCTGTCAACCCGCGTACAGCTGCCACCCAATCCTGTTTGACAGCAGGGGGCGCTAGCTCCTTAAACAGTGTGGGAGCTTCATCATGAAAAAAATCACCCCTAATCCACCAACAACCCTCTTCACCCTCGCCTCAGACATTCCCGCTGAAACCCTGCTGATCCAAGCCAGCGAAACCCTCGCCTCACTGAACGCCATGACCACCGACCTGGCCTTCGAGCTTGAAGGCTCGCACCGCCACAAGCTGCTCGCGGCGCAGCAGTTAATCGTACTCGGCGAGCTGTTAATCAACCGCGTATTGAATACGCAGCCCTTCCACAGCGAACCGCCTCAGTCTTAAGAAACGAAATAGGGCGAGCCGCCTCACAACGCCTCGCCCCCTGGAATCCCCCCACACTTCCCATTACCCTGACGGCCTTTATCAGACAACCGGAAGTCAGATACCCGTGTTCAAGCCCCTCGCTTTCATTACCCTCGCCGTCACGCCCTTGCTCGCCTCCGCCGCCGATCTCGCGGGCGTCTGGCAGGGCACGCTGGGCAAGTCCGCTGTCACCGCCTGTTTCAACGGCGCCGATGGGGAACACGGCAGCTATTACTACCAACGCATCCTCACGCCGATTCAACTGACCCAAGCCAGCGATAACGCGCCGTGGGTGGAGGAAGACAACACCGGTTTCTGGGCATTGCAAAAACCCCAGGGCGATACCCTCTCAGGTGGCTGGAGCAAAACCAAGGGCGGCAAACCGCTGCCACTCACCTTGCAACGCATCAGCACGGACGGCTGCGGCAGCGACGCCTACAACGCGCCCATGGAAGCCGCGCCTCTGGCGGTCAAGACCGAGAAGAAAAGTTTCGAAAACCACGCGTATCTACTCAAGACCCAAGGCGCTCAGGTCACGGTCAAGCTAGAAGGCGACGGCCCGGCGATTCAGAAGATCAACCGGCAACTCGCCGCCTTGGCCGTCAACGATGAGGATCAGGCTGACTATTTTCACGAGCGCCGCGAATACCTCGGTCGAAACGGCTCAGCGCATACCAGCGAAATCGACGTTGAGCCCACGTATTGGTCGTCGCAATTTATTACCGTCAGGTTCTACCGCTGGGCGGCGGGCACCGACGCCAGGGGTATCAGTTGGGGCCTGCATTCCTGGAACCTGCAAACCGGCGAAAGTGTTGACCCGTGGACGTGGCTCGGCGGGCGCCAGGAGTGGTACTCCGCTTACTCCGGCCACGTGGAGTTACCGGCCACATTCAGCGCCTGGCTGGCCAAGCAAACCACCACCGATGAGGGCTGCCCGGCGATCACCAGCTATTCCTCCTTTGACTTGAGCTTCAACACCCAAGGCCTGCAACTCTCCACCCGCCCACGGGAGACGGCTGCGACAACGACTTGAACTTCACTTGGGAGCAATTGGAGCCGGTACTGACCGAGCAAGGCAAAGCGGCGTTACCCAGCTTGAAACTGCCCTGAGCAGCGGGTTTGGCCGCCTTACAAAAACCCCACACTCGTTCACGAAATGTTAAGAAACGGATACATATACTGACCGATCAACATGGCCGCTCCCCCGAGCGGTCCCCTGCTCGGTAGCCAGAACCCATGACGCGCCCCGTTCCTCTGCTGCTCCTTCTCGTTGCTGTGTTGTTCTTCTTTGCCTTGGGCAGCCATGAGCTGCAAGGCTCCACCGAAGCCCGCGTCGCCGGGATCGCCATGGCCATGCACCTGGACAATGACTGGGTGATCCCACGTCTGTTTCGTGAACCTTTCCTGGAAAAGCCGCCACTGAGCCTATGGCTGGACGCCGGTGCGATTCGGCTGTTTGGCGGCACCACCTGGGCCGTGCGCCTGGCGTCGGCGTTTGCCGGGTTGTTCAGCGTGATGCTGTTTTACGGGATGCTGCGCAAGTTCGGGCGACCGCAGACGATGGCGTTCTGCGCGGCGTTGATCCTGGCGACCATGGCCAGTTACTGGGGCAACGTGCGCGGCGTGGGTGAGGATTCGTTGCTCAGCCTCGGCGTGACCGCCGCGCTGCTCGGGTTTTACCAGGCCGTGCGACCCGATCGCGAAGGTTCCAGCGTTTGGGCCTGGGCGTTGTTTACCGTCGGCATGGTCATCGCCGCCCTGAGCAAAGGCGTACTGGGCTTGGCGATGCCGGGCATTGTGATCTTTGTGTACCTGCTCAGCACCAGCCTGATGGATAAACGCCTGCGCATCGGCGACTGGCTCAAGCCAGCGCTGTTCACCCTGCTGGCACTGGTGCCGCTGCTGATCTGGCTGGGCTTTCTGTTCCAGCGCGGTGGCATGCAAGCGGTGGCCGAAGTGTTGTGGACCAACAGTGTCGGGCGCTTCAGCGGCTCGTTTGTCGAGGCTGGGCATTACGAACCGTTCTATTACTACATCGCGAAGCTGCCCGAGGCGTTCCTGCCTTGGAACATTCTGGTGTACCTGGGCCTTTGGCACTTCCGCAAAAGCCTGGTGCGTAACCGCTACCGACTGTTTTTCAGCGTGTGGCTGGTGGCGCAGTTCACGTTACTGACCCTGGCTTCGAGCAAGCGTACCGTCTACCTGATGGCACTCACCCCCGCTGCCGCCGTACTCGCAGCAGAATACGCAGGGGTGTTGTTGACGTGGCTCAAAGCGAACAAACCGGCGCTGTTCCGGTATCACCGCGGCGTGATCAGCGGCGTGTTCGCGCTGCTGATCGTCAGCTACATGACAGCCGCCTTCTGGTTTGCCCCCAAGGCCGACAAACGTGAGTCCTTCGTACCGGTAATCAGCCAGGCCAAGGCCTTTCAGACCGAAGGCAAAGCGGTGGTGTTGTTTCAGCCCAACGAGCGCATCGCCGGGGCCAGTGTGTTCTACCTGCAGGCCTACTTGCCGATCCTGCAAAGCGAAGAGGAGCTGCGCAGTTTTCTTGCCGCCAAGCCCGGCAACATCGCGCTGCTGGACCGCCCCGACGACTTGGCGGAGAAGGTCAACGTGATCAAGCAGATGGCAATCGGTCGCCAGCCTTACTACTTCGTCGAGCAGTAAGGCCGGTGCAAAGCATCAGTGCTTGGTGAGCTTGTCCAGGTAACCCATGGCGAACGCCGAGATCACGAAGGTCATGTGGATGATCACGTACCACATCAAATGCTGCGGATCGACGTTCTTGGCGTCCATGAAGATGCGCAGCAGGTGAATGGACGAAATCGCCACGATGGAGGCGGCCACTTTCATCTTCAGCGATGAAGAGTCCATGGTGCCCAGCCAGTTGAGCTTTTCTTTGTTATCGTCAATATCCAGCTGCGAGACGAAGTTCTCGTAGCCGGAAATCATCACCATCACCAGCAAGCCGCCGACCAGCGCCATGTCGATTAACGACAACAGCAGCAGGATGACGTCAGCTTCCAGCATGGTAAAAATATTCGGAATAACGTGGATGATTTCCTGGAAGAACTTCAGCGCCAGAATCAGCAGGCCCAGGGAAAGCCCCAAATAGATCGGCGCCAGCAGCCAGCGTGAGGCGTACATAGTATTTTCGATAAAGCGTTCCATTGGATCTCACACAGCTAGGCTAAAAATGGCCGCGAGTATATCAGCCGCTACCAAACACCTGTATCCGTGAGAAAACTGACCCGGACGGCATCTGTGAGAGAATTTTTCTGCTAGTGTCGAGCCCATCAAATCAGCTCGATGCTGTGGAACAGGAAAACTCAGATGATGGATGTGCGATCCCCTTTGGCCACTGTCGGCCTGTGTGCGGTGTTGCTGATGGCCAGCGGCTGCTCCCCCAAAGAAGAGCAGAAGCAGGCCACCCTCGAAGAGAAAACCGCGAAGTTCGAACAATCGCTGGACGCCATTGAAGACCCCAAACTGCGCGACGCCATCGCCGACCTCGGTGGCTCGCTACTGTTGCTGGAACGCGCGCAGACCAAGCTCGCCGTTAAGCCAATCGACGCCGAATACGGTGAAGACACCCTGGCGCTGCTCAAGCACTACCCCACGCCCCAAGCCTTAGTGGATACCTACATCAATGGCCTGTTCGTGCTGCGCAAAGCCTCGCATTCCGACTACCTGACGGATTTGCAACCGGTCTCCCCGTTCAACTTCAACACCCCGGACCAGTTCCCCTTTCCCCACGGCCTGGAATGGCAGTCGGTGACCCTGAGCAACAACAAAGTCATCCCCTTCCAGCCAGAATGGTCGGAAACCGACCCGGGCATCCAACTGAGCCCGAGCAGCTCCAACCTGACCAACCCCGATGACCTGACGGTAACCTACCCGTTCATCGAGGGCTTGGAGACCGAGAACAAGAGCCAGCCACAGCCCGTCAGCCTCAAGGGCGCGGTTGAGGTGGTTGCGCCCGGCAAGGTGCTGACGTTCGACTTGTCGAAAAAAGACGTGGGCCACAAACGCACCGAGGGCAATATCACGCTCAACCTGCTGCTGCTTGAGAAAAACTACGCCGAAATCGAACTGACCAACAGCGAGCCGCTGGCGCCGGAAGTCGGCGACGACTCGCCGAACCCATTGCTGGTGCAGGCACGCGACAGCACGGGGCAATTTCTGACCCGCTCGGGCTCGATCAACGAAAACGCCGAGCAGGTGGCGTTCTACAAGAAGCAACTGGCCGAGATGCAAAAGCAGACGGCTTGGTCAGACGCCTTTGAAAAACAACTGACCGACGAGCAGAAAGCCTTCGAACACAAACAGAGCAGCCATTACGCCAAGGTGTATTTCAATGGTTTGATCGAAAACCTGCAGGTCAACGTGCTGGACTTCTCCAAAGCCACGCTCACCCGCAAGGACCTCGACCTGCCGGTGATGCGCTTCGACAAGAACAGCCTGCAAAAGACCGTGCAAGCCTTGCCGATGCCGGTCACCGTGTATGACGACGGCGCCGCCAGCTGGCTTAAAGATGCGTCAATGACTGAGGAGCAGCTGAAAAAAAGCGTCACCATCAGCCAATCGACCGAAGACTCCAGCGCCGCGAAGATCGTGTTTGACCACCCGTTCACCTTCAATGACGACCTGGTTGGCGCCGAGCGCAACAACAGCGATGCCCCAATCACCTTCTTCACGGCGGACGACAAGGGCGAGCGCGGCGAGCCCATCGAGCTGCCAGCCGAGGCCTTTGAGTTGAATGCGGGCAGCGGCAAGCTCACGTACGACCTCAACCTGTTCCCGGAAACCCCAGCGTTTGTGGTGGGCTCGGTGCCGCTGTTCCTGGCCACCATCGAGAAAGCCACGATTGACGTGGCCAAGCTGCCCAAAGGCCTGTCACTCAAGGACAACGCGCTGATCGTCGATCAAACAGACTTTCCCGCCGACAGCTGGCGCTTCTACGCCAAGGACGCGAGCGGCAACTACCTCAAGGAGATCCTCGGCGTGAGCCACCGTGCCGAGGAGTACGGCACGGCGCTGCTTGACGTGCATTACTTCTACGGCCAGCCGACCAGCCTGGAAAGCTACCAGCGCACCGACCTCGACACCGTGCAATACGGTTTCGAGGTAAAGCTGGACAAACCCGAGACAAAATAGCCGCCTACGGCCGATCGTTCCTACGCGCAGCACAGGAATGCATCCCCAGACGCGCAGCGTCACCCAGCGCAGGGCTTGAGCCGTGTGGCGACAGCGGGACGCAGAGCGTCCGGGGCGGCGTTACCACGCAGAGCGTGGGAACGATCAGTCACAAGGCCAGAAGCTCATGCCCGCCATTGAGTTGTCGCAGATGGGCCTGCATATGCAGGCACCATATCTGCGGATCGGCCGCCACCTCATAGCCGTGCAGCGTCAGGCTTTCGACGATTGATCCCAGAACGGTTTCTGCCACAAAGGGCCCATGAAACGGGCCTTCGGACTTGATGGTGGCGGGCTGTTCGCCGGTCATTCCGGCGGCAAACAACAACGTCCACATCCCGTTATCCCCCGCGAGAGGGCGAATGGAGCATTCGATACGGGTGACCAGGCCCAGGCATTGGCGGGTAAGGCAAAGGTTGCGCGACATGGCGGCGACCCTCGGTAGATCGGTGTTCAACCTCGCGCAGGGCAAGGCTGTCTCTATCCTGCGACTCCTGTGGATATCCCTAGCACTCAGAATAGAAGAAAACCGGTACAAACCAAGGTTATAGGGACCAACGGGCGTTGGTCTCCTACACCCGAGTCAAAATTGTGGCGAGTAGGCTCGCCACAACAAGCTCGCTAGCCCAACAAGCCAGCTCCCGTACTTACTGCGCCACCACAAAAAATCAGCTCGGTTTGGCTTCCGCCAACGCCTGCTGCGCCAGCTCCTTCTCCGCCTCTTTCAAATCATCCTCGCTGATCATCTCGGCAATCGCGCGCAAACGCTCGACCACGCGCGCGTTCACGCTGCCTTCGGGGAATTGCCCTTCCTCGTCCGGCTCACCGGCAGGCTCTCCCACCAACAAGCTCAACGCCTCATCCGCCTGACGCACGGCGTAAATGTGGAACTGCCCGTCGCGCACGGCTTTCAGCACCTTCTCATCGAGCATCAACGTGGCGACGTTGGCTTGCGGAATGATCGCCCCCTGCTCGCCGGTCAAGCCGCGTGCTTCGCAGAGGCGGAAGAAGCCTTCGATCTTCTCGTTAACCCCGCCCACCGCCTGCACTTCACCAAACTGGTTGATGGAGCCGGTGATGGCAAAGCACTGCTTGAGCGGCGTTTTCGACAGCGCCGAGATCAAGGTGCACGCCTCGCCCAGGGACGCACTGTCGCCGTCCACATAACCGTAGGACTGCTCCAGCGCGATGCTCGCCGAAATCGCCAGCGGGAATTCCTGGGCATAACGGCTGCCCAGGTAACCGGTGAGGATCATCACGCCCTTGGAGTGAATCGGCTGGCCGAGGTTAACCTCGCGCTCGATGTCGACAATACCGCTGCCGCCCGGGTACACCGTGGCGGAAATCCGCGCCGGCACACCGAAGGCCGAATCGCCGACCTCCAGCACTGTCAGCCCGTTGCACTTGCCGACCGCCGCACCGGCGGTGTCGATCAGGATCACCCCGGCGAGCATGTCGTCGAGAATCCGCGCCGACACCCGCCCGGTGCGCGTGGCCTTGGCCTTGAGCGCGCGTTCGATATGGCCGGCATCGGTCATCTCATCGCCCGCCAGGTGGCGGATGAAGTCCGCTTCGCTGACCAGTTGGAACAGGTCGCCAATGCGTGCCGACAAACGCCCCTGATGTTCGGCCAGGCGTGCGCTGTACGTCGCCAGGCGCGCCACCGCGTCCGACGTCAGCGGCGCCATGCCTTCTTCCGACGTACGGGTTTTGAGCAACTGGGCGAACTGCTCCAGGCTCTCGTCGACCATCGGGATGTCTTCGTCGAAGTCCACCAGGACGCGAAACATCTCCTGGAAGTCTGGATCGGCATCCTGCAACGCGTAGTATAGCTGGCGCGAACCGATGATGATGACCTTGACCTGCAACGGGATCATTTGCGGGTTGAGGGTCACGGTGGCCAGGCGGCCGAGCTCGCCCAGCGGCGATTCCATCTTCAGCTTGCGCGACTGCAAGGAACGCTTGAGCGCGTCCCACACAAACGGCTCGCTGAGCATTTTTTCGGCTTCCAGAATCAGGAAACCGCCATTGGCACGGTGCAACGCGCCCGGGCGCAGCTGGCGATACGTGGTGTACAGCGCGCCTTGGTCGGTGCTGTACTCGATACGGCCGAACAAGTTGTCGTACGTCGGGTGCGGCTCAAACACCACCGGCGCGCCGCCGTTGACCGAGTGGCCCACCACCAGGCTCGGGCAGTATTGCTCTTCGAGCAGCTTGCGCGCCTGGGCGTCGGTCTTGGCGTCGTCGACAAACTGCTCGACCACGGATTTGAGCAAGTACACCTGCATGGCCTGCAGGTAACCGCAGACCGCCGCGTTTTCCGCGTACTTTTCCGACAGCGGCGCCAGCAAAGGCTGCAGAGCCAGGGTAATGGTTTCTTCGTTGAACTGACGCAGTTGGTTATTCGACTCGCGCTTCCACTGCGGCAGGCTGGCCAATTCTTCGTTGAGGCGCTCTTCCAGTTCGGAAATATCCGTGTGGAAACGCTCGCGGTCAGCCTCCGGCAGTTGCGAGAACTCCGCCTCGTCCAGCGCCTTGCCATCGAGCATCGGCGTGAACGCGATGTTGGAGCTGTCGCGGTACAGCGCCACGTCCTTTTCCAGGGCCAGGCGTTCGATCACGTCCAAGGCCTTGTCGTAACGCTGGTTGAAGGCGCGGTCGATGGCGCTTTTGCGCTGTTGATAAGTCGGGTGTTCGAACACCGCCGGGAAGGTGGCGACGAGGTTGTCGACCAAACCGTTGATATCGGCGATGAAGGCCGCCGCGCCGCCGCCCGGCAATTCCAGGGCACGCGGTTCGCGTGGCTCATCAAAATTATTCACATAGACCCAGTCCGCCGGGGTCTGCAGGCGCTTGCCTTCGGCTTTCAGGTAGCGTTTGACGAACGAAAAGCGGCCGGTACCCGGCTCGCCCATGACAAACACGTTGTAACCAGGGCGTGGCATGGCCACACCGAACTGCAAGGCTTCAACCGCACGTTCCTGGCCAAGCACACCGCGAAAGGGCTCCAAATCATTGGTGGTCGAGAAGCTGAACTGTTCAGCGGAGAAAGGGCGAGTCAGCGCTTCGGGCGCTAGACGCAAGCTGGCAGCAACAGGATCAGGCATCGGGCTTCCTTACATCAGGCGGGGCAGATGACGGCATTCTGGCTCCCGGTTACGCGCTCTGGCAAGGCGCGACTTTGGGAAAGCATAGCCAGGGGACGGGTCTTACAAAATAATCGCGGCAGCTCTGCACAAAAACACTGATTGTTTTATAAAAATCACGGAACCCCTGGAACGTGCCTAAACTCCAAACTGCGCGGGTTAGACTAATAACTGGCCCCTAGGGCGCTATGAAGTGCCTGAACCCTTGTCCATTGGTTTGCACACAAAGAGAACAAAGCTATGAAACGGATCCTTCTTGGTACTCTCTTCACCGTCGTCTCCCTCAATGCAATGGCTGAAGCACCAGGTGGCCCGAACTGCGGTTGGGGCAACATGTTGTTCGAAGGCCAGCGCGGTACTCCAGCGCACTTCCTGGCTTCCACCACCAACGGTACCTCGGGTAACGCCACCTTCGGCATGACCTCCGGCACCAACGGCTGTAACACCAACAGCGCCCTGACCTACGGCGGCAAGTCCTGGATTGCCATGAATGGCATGATGAACGAGCTGTCCGAAGACATGGCCAAAGGCAACGGCGAAGCACTGACCACCTATGCCGTGGTTCTGGGCGTTGCCCCTGAAGATCGCGAGCACTTCGCTGCCGTGACTCACGAGCACTTCCAGCAGATCTTCAGCAAAGCTGACGTGACCGCTGACGACGTGCACAACAACACCCTGGCTGTACTGAAAAGCGACACCCGCCTGGCCAAATACGCTACCCAGGCTTAAGCTCGACCGTCCGCGCCTTTCGAGGCGCGGGCTCTATTTTGGACCCGCCTCCCCTTTGGGTCTCACTAATTCCGACTTAAGTTGCCCCTATGCTCAAACGCTTTGCCTGGTTGGCACTCTTCGCCTGCGCCCCGCTGTACGCGGCCCCGCATATTGATGATCAACGTTTGCAGCAATTGGCCAACGATCCGTTCTGGCTGTCTTTGGGCCATTACGAAGCCGGCAAGATCAGTGGCTGGCGCAGCTATGTCAGCGACAAAAAATTCTTCCTCGCCCCCGATGGCGCGCACCATCCGGACCAGGAACTGCAGGCGACCGTAGCGGCGTTGTATGCCCCGGCCAGCCTCGGCGAAAAGCACGTCCAATGCGTTTACCCCGCACGCACCCGTTGGCTCAAGGATCAGTTGCACCTGACCGACCTGCCCGCCTTGGACTGCAAAGAATTCACCCAATGGTTCAAGGACGTCGCGCCGCACAGCGCGGTGATGATCTTCCCGGCGGCCTACCTCAACAGCCCGTCGTCGATGTTCGGCCACACCCTGCTGCGTATCGACCAGGCCGACGTGCAGAGCAACAACACCGCCCTGCTCAGCTACGCGATCAACTTCGGCGCCTACATCGAAGGCTCCGACAACAGCATTCTCTACGCCTGGAAAGGCCTGATGGGCGGCTATCCCGGCCTGTTCGCCCTGGTGCCGTACCAAGAAAAACTCTCGGAATACCGTAGCCTCGAAAACCGAGACCTGTGGGAATACCGCCTGAACCTCACCCAAGTCGAGACCGAGCGCATGGTCGAGCACGTGTGGGAACTCAAGCAGATCCAGTTTGACTACTTCTTCTTCGACGAAAACTGCTCCTACCGCCTGCTGGAACTGCTGCAAGTGGCCCGCCCGAGCCTGCGCCTGACCGAGCAGTTCCCGCTGACCGCGATCCCCACCGACACGGTCAAAGCGGTGAAAGAGGCAGGCTTGGTCGAGAAGATCGACTATCGCCCGTCTCGTGAGCGCGAACTGCTGGAACGCGCCAAGCCGCTGGATAGCGACGAGCAACAATGGGTGCTGAAAATCAGCGATGACCAGAAGCAATTGCAGGAACCGACGTTTAAAGCCCTGCCTCGCGACCGCCAAGCCCTGATCATCGACGCCGCTTATCGCCTGGGCCGCTACCGCGCCAATGGCCTGGAGCGCGACACCGAACGCTCACAACGCAGCTTCGAACTGCTGCGCGCGATCAACCAGAACCCTGCGCCCGACCTCAACGTCGAACGTCCCGGCCTGCCTGAGAACGGTCATGAGTCACGCACCTGGCAAGCCGGCATCGGCACCCGTGGCGACAAGGCCTTTGGCGAATACGGCCTGCGCATGGCCTATCACGACCTCAACGACAATACCGAAGGCTTCCCGCTGGGTGCGCAGATCGAAATCCTGCAGATGAAACTGCGCCAGTACGAAGGCAACCACTGGCAGCTGCAGCAACTGGACCTGGCGACCATCCGTTCCCTGACCCCACGCAACGCCCTGTTGCAACCTTGGTCATGGCAAGTGACCGGCGGCCTGGAACGCGTACCGGGCAAACACGACGACGAAACCCTCGTCGCCCACGTCAACGGCGGCGCCGGCGGCACCTGGCAACTCACCGACGACATGCTCGGCTTCGCCCTCGGCACCGTGCGCGTGGAGCACAACAACGACTTCAGCGAAGCCATCTCCCCGGCTGCCGGGTTCAATACCGGTGTGCTGTGGAAAAACCCGCTGGGCAATTTAAGCGTGGAAGCCAAGGGTGATTTCTTCACCAATGGTGAAGTGCGCCGCAGTATCAGCCTGAACCAGCAGTGGGAATTGTCGCGCAACCTGGGCCTACGCTTGAGCGCCCAGCGCGAGTACAGCCACCTGTCCACGCCAGTCAATGAAGTGATGCTCGAAGTGAAGTGGTATCACTACTAACCAAAGCCAGACAAAGATCAAAATGTGGGAGCGGGCTTGCTCGCGAAGGCGGTGTGTCAGTATCGGCCAAGCTGACTGACCCACCGCCTTCGCAGGCAAGCCAGCTCCCACACGTGTTTGTGCCCGGCCTAAACTCTGCGCCCGCCGCAGTTCAAAGCTGGGAGCCGGGCTCGCCCGCGATGGCGGTCCTTCAGGCAATGATGTATTGATCGACCCACCGCATTCGCGAGCAAGCCCGCTCCCACATTTGCCTCGCGTATATTCAGACACATCGCATTGCCCACCCCATCAGGAGTTTCATCAACATGGCCGTTAACTGCACCACCCTTGAAGAAGTCCGCGCAAACATCGACCGCCTCGACCAACAAATCGTCACCCTGCTGGCCGAACGCGGCCACTACGTCTCCCAAGCGGCGCGCTTTAAAAAAGACGCCGATGGTGTGAAGGCACCGCAGCGGGTTGAACAGGTGATCGCCAAGGTGCGAGGTTTATCAGAGGCGGTGGGCGCCAACCCTGAGGTCACTGAGCAGGTGTATCGCGCAATGATTGCGGCGTTTATTGAGCAGGAATTGGCTGAACATGCCGTTCTAACAAGCCCAGGGAAACCATCATCAACACACACAAATTCGTAGTCTGCTTCTAACCTATTGATAAATAGACAGGAAATTTCAGAAAGTTTTTTAGCTTTTTTCAGTCAAGCCAAACTGGCTCTTACTTCATTCTCTTTATGGGGTTTTGTGACGAGTATCGGATGGCAATCAAATTGCCATCCCATCTATACACGGATCTGAATAGGTAAGAGGCTCACCATGGATTTCTTTGAAAAGCTAACCAGTTTGGCAGCGAAAGTTCGGTTACAAGGCCCCGCCATTCAAACAGAAGAAGCGACAAAAAATGCTTTCGTAATGCCTTTCATCAACACCGTATTGGGCTACGACGTATTTGACCCACAGGAAGTAACGCCAGAGTTTGTCTGTGATGTCGGGACGAAGAAAGGTGAAAAAATCGACTACGCCATCATGAAAGAGGGTGAAGTCCAAATACTCATCGAATGCAAAAAAATCGGTGAGTCACTGAGCATCAACCATGCCTCACAGCTTTTTCGATATTTTCACGTTACGAGCGCAAGAATCTCAATTCTCACCAACGGCCAGGTCTACAGGTTTTTTACCGATTTGGACGCCCCCAACAAAATGGACGAAAAGCCATTTCTAGAGCTAGACCTGCTGGACATTGATGAGTACGCAGTACCGGAGTTGATCAAACTCACCAAGTCGGCTTTCGATGTTGACTCCATCATCAATGCCGCTGGAGAGCTGAAGTACGTCAGCCAGCTTAAAAAGCTCATTGGCAGTCAGGTGAGCAAACCAGAAGACGATTTCGTGAAGTTCTTTGCATCCCGTGTTTACGAGGGCGTCATCACGCAAAAAGTGCGTGAGCAGTTTTTCGAACTGACCCGAAAAGCATTAGCGCAATTTCTGAACGACCAGATCAACGATCGGCTGAAGTCCGCAATGAGCGGTACGATCCAACCGACAATGGCATCAATCCCCGTCGCAAACAGCGTGAACGTAGACGTGCAGGACAGGGACGAATCAGAAGACAAGATTCTGACGACGCTAGAAGAACTAGAGGGTTATCACATCGTTCGCGCCCTCGTCCGATCCGTGGTCGATGCTAAGCGCATCGTCCAACGAGATACCCAGAGCTATTTTGGGATACTGCTAGACGATAACAACCGTAAGCCCATTTGCCGCCTTCACTTCAATCGCAGCCAGAAGTACCTCGGGATATTTGACGAGGAAAAAAATGAGACCCGGCACGCGATTTCGTCAGTCGATGAGATTTACGAGTACGCGGATCAACTGAAAAAGACTGTGGGCTATTACGACTAACGGCGGCGCTCGAATAGCCGGAAACGTCGATATTCCTTGTGGCGAGCAGGCTTGCACTGCGTTGGGCTGCGCAGCAGCCCCAAAACAGTCAACCGGGGAGTATCAGATACACCGCGTTCCTCTTTATTGGGGCTGCTGCGCAGCCCAACGCAGGGCAAGCCTGCTCGCCACAAGGGGGGCATTGCCAGGCTTTAGGTGGCGGGTGTCATCGCTTGGGTCAGGTCGTCCACGACGGCCTTGCCCATCTCACACAGATAATGTGCCGCCCAGGCGTATTGTTCGCCGCGCACATCCATGGCGGCTTCCATGGCGAGTTTCTTGGAGTAAAAAAGCAAAGTGGAGGCGTGTTCCAAGGCTTCGTCGATCGGCATGCCAGAATTGACGCGGAACAGCGGTTTTTCGTTTTCACCGTAGTCGCCGAAGGTGACGACGCCGAGGGTGGTGATTGAGGAAAGGGGTGGGTCGGGGACGACTTTAGACATGGTGTACCTACTAAGTGAGATAAAGGACCACCACAGCACGTCGCTAAACATAAAGGGGTGGCAGCTGTACGCAGGTTAGCGAACCGGTCACCTAGACACCCGGCAGATCCGAAGATCTCCCGCGCACAGCCGCCATAACACGGTATGACAGGTGTAAAAAACGCCTGCCTAGTGTGTAAAGAGGATGAGTCTCGATGGTTCGGGTCGCTAAACCCGGTCGCTGTTTTTACAGCGAAGCCAGGAGACTAGTGGCCCAAACCCTAAGGCACAATAGGCCAAGGATTCTCTAGGAAACGTCCTGCAATTTAAAGAGAATCGTCGTTGATGGCCCTTTAACCCAACACCTTTCTCACCTCCCTTTCACGCCGCCCCGACAAATCCCTGACTAGACTTCCCCTATCAGCCGTGAAACGGCCAGGGAGTACGTAATGTGGCGGTACGCGTTAATGCTGTGCGCGGTAGTGGGGCTGTCGGGTTGCCAGTCAACCCATCAAGATTTACTCGCCAAAGGTTATCCACCGGCCTTCGCCGATGGCTTTGATGACGGTTGCAGCAGCGGTCGCCAGGCCGCCGGCGTGATCAGCGGGGAGTTTCGCAAGAACGTGCCGCGTTATCTGAAAGACAGCGAGTACGCCGAAGGCTGGGAAGATGGCTTTCGCCAGTGCAAGGCCATGCGTGAAAGCGAGGAGTTGCGCGACTACAAGGACAATCACTGGGACGACCGTGAGCGTGCCTGGCAGCAGGAGAAAGACCGCGACGCCGCCAGGGCTTATCGCTCGCAATAGGTCGACTTCCTGAAAAGCGCACGCAGAGCGTCCAGGGCTGCATGCCCACGCAGAGCGTGGGAACGATCGCGCGGCGACCATGGCCCAAACGCCATAGAGGGAGAATGTCATGAGCCGAGCTTTTGTTAACGAAGACAACGCCGCCGCCCAGGCTGACCCGCCGGTGGAGCGCCTGATCAGTGAGCAACCCAACCGCCTGACCGCGCAAGGGTTGGCGCAGTTGCAGGCCAAGGTCGCGCAGTTGCAGCAGGCCTACAGCCTCGAGTCAGCCAAGGACGATAAACAGCGCCAGGCGGATCTGGAGCGCGATTTGCGCTACTTCAACCAGCGGGTGCAAAGCGCCCAAGTCGTGGCGCCGGCCACTTCCACTGCAAAGGTGCAGATCGGCAGCTGGGTCACCTTCGCCAACGAACACGACGAGCAGCAGCGCATTCAGTTGGTCGGTGAAGACCAGGCCGACGCCCAGGCCAACCTGATCAACTGGGGCTCGCCGCTGGGCCGTGCGTTGCTGGGCGCCGAGGTGGGCGAGGAGGTGCTGTGGAAGCGCCCCGTCGGTGATCAGGTGATCGAAGTGCTGCGCATCGAGCCCGAGGCTTAGACGATGCCTTGGGCCAGCATCGCGTCGGCGACTTTCACGAAGCCGGCGATGTTCGCGCCTTTCACGTAGTTGACCCGGCCGTTTTCTTCGCCGTAATGCACGCAAGCGTGGTGGATCGACTGCATGATGTTGTGCAATTTGCTGTCGACTTCGCCTGCGGTCCACAGCAGGCGCATGGCGTTTTGCGACATTTCCAGGCCACTCACGGCCACACCGCCGGCGTTGGAGGCCTTGCCCGGCGCGAACAAGATCCCCGCCTCGATAAAGATATCCACAGCCTCCAAGGTGGTCGGCATGTTGGCGCCTTCGGCCACGCACAGGCAGCCATTACGCAGCAGCGTGCGGGCGGCCTCGGCGTCGAGTTCGTTTTGGGTGGCGCATGGCAGGGCGATGTCGCAAGCCAGCTCCCAAGGGGTTTTGCCTTTGCGGAACTCCAGGCCAAAGCGCTCGGCGAGTCCGCTGATGCGCCCGCGCTGCACGTTTTTCAACTCCAGCAGGGCCGACCATTGCTCCTCGGTCAACCCGCTTTCGGCGTACAGGGTGCCTTCGGAGTCGGACAGGGAAATCACCTTGCCGCCCAGGTCCATGACCTTGCGCGCCGCGTATTGCGCGACGTTGCCGGAGCCGGAGACGGCCACGCGCTTGCCTTCAACCCGCTGGCCGTCGCGCTTGAGCATGGCTTCGGCGAAGTACACGCAGCCGAAACCGGTGGCCTCGGGGCGGATCAAGCTACCGCCGTAGGCCATGCCTTTGCCGGTCAGCACCGAGGTGAACTGGTTGCTGAGGCGTTTGTACTGGCCAAACAGAAAGCCGATTTCGCGCGCGCCCACGCCGATATCGCCGGCGGGCACGTCCACGTCTGCGCCGATGTGGCGGTACAGCTCGCTCATGAATGACTGGCAGAAGCGCATCACTTCGGCGTCGCTCTTGCCCTTGGGGTCGAAGTCCGAGCCGCCTTTGCCGCCGCCCATGGGCAGCGAGGTCAAGGAGTTCTTGAAGGTCTGCTCGAAGGCGAGGAATTTCAACACGCCCAAGTTCACCGACGGGTGGAAGCGCAGGCCGCCTTTGTAGGGGCCTATGGCGCTGTTCATCTGGATACGGAAGCCGCGATTGACCTGGACCTTGCCGTGATCATCCACCCACGACACCCGGAAAGTAATCGCGCGTTCCGGCTCGCAGATGCGCTCCAGGATGCCCGAGGTCAGGTAGTGGGGGTTGGCTTCTAGAAACGGCCACAAGCTGCGTAGGACCTCCTCTACAGCTTGGTGGAATTCCGGCTGGTCGGGGTCGCGTTTCTTGAGGCGGGCGAGGAAGGATTCGACAGATTCGATCATGGAAACGTCTCGGCAAATTGATTGTTTTTAAAGGAGATTGAGCCGGACCTTAGCAATTCATGCTGCACCTGAAAAGCGCAAAATGTCGCCTTTGTGAATTTAAATGGTGCATTAGATATAAATAAATCGGTTTATTTGCACCAAGAAAGGGATTCAACTCTAGAGAATGCACCAGCAGTTAAACTGCTATCGCAGGCAAGCCAGCTCCCACTTTTGACATGTGTTCACAAATCAAAATGTGGGCGCTGGCTTGCCTGCGATGCAGACGCCGCGGGCCACCTGAATAACACGCAAAAAAAACGGAGCCCGAAGGCTCCGCTCTCTTAAACAACCCGCCAAATCAGGCCAGTTTTTTGTGGCGTACTCGGTGCGGCTGGGCAGCCGCTTCGCCCAAACGCTTTTTACGGTCCGCTTCGTACTCGGTGTAGTTACCTTCGAAGAACACCGCTTGGGAGTCGTCTTCGTACGCCAGGATGTGGGTCGCGACGCGGTCAAGGAACCACCGATCGTGAGAGATCACAATGGCGGCGCCCGGGAAGTCCAGCAGGGCCTCTTCCAGGGAACGCAGGGTTTCAACGTCGAGGTCGTTGGACGGTTCGTCGAGCAGCAACACGTTGCCGCCCTCTTTCAAGGTCAGGGCCAGGTGCAAGCGACCACGCTCACCACCGGACAGGTCCTTGACGAACTTCTGCTGGTCGCCGCCCTTGAAGTTGAAACGGCCGACGTAGGTGCGCGACGGGATTTCATAGTTGCCGATGCGGATCTGGTCGGAACCGTCGGAAATCTGCTGGAACACAGTCTTGCTGCCATCCAGGTCTTCGCGGCTCTGGTCGACGCAAGCCAACTGCACGGTTTCGCCGACTTCGATGGTGCCCGAATCCGGGGTTTCCTTGCCCATCAGCATGCGGAACAGCGTGGATTTACCCGCACCGTTACCACCGATAACGCCGACGATCGCGCCTTTTGGCATCGAGAACGACAGGTTATCGATCAGCACGCGGTCGCCATAGCCTTTGCTGACGTTCTTGAACTCGATGACCTTGTCACCCAGGCGTGGGCCGGCCGGGATGTAGATCTCGTTGGTTTCGCTGCGCTTCTGGAATTCCTGCGACTGCATTTCTTCAAAGCGTTGCAGACGTGCCTTGGATTTGGACTGGCGGGCCTTGGCGCCTTTGCGCACCCACTCCAGTTCTTCCTTCATGGCTTTTTCGTGGGCCGATTGCTGCTTGGATTCGGCGGCCAGACGGTCGGACTTGGCTTCCAGCCAACCGGAGTAGTTGCCCTCGTAAGGGATACCGGCGCCACGGTCGAGCTCGAGGATCCAGCCGGCCACGTTGTCCAGGAAGTACCGGTCGTGCGTGATCGCAACCACGGTGCCCGGGAAATCGTGAAGGAAGTGTTCCAGCCAGGCGACGGAATCGGCGTCCAAGTGGTTGGTCGGTTCGTCGAGCAGCAGCATGTCGGGGGCCGACAGCAGCAGGCGGCACAGGGCCACACGACGTTTTTCACCACCCGACAGGAATTCGACCTTGGCGTCCCACGCCGGCAGGCGCAGCGCATCGGCGGCGACTTCCAGCTGGCGCTCCAGGTTGTGACCGTCGCTGGCCTGCAAGATGGCTTCGAGCTTGGCCTGTTCGGCGGCGAGCTTGTCGAAGTCGGCATCTTCTTCGGCGTAGGCGGCGTAGACCTCGTCCAGGCGCGCCTGGGCGTTCTTGATCACGGCCACGGCCTCTTCGACCACTTCACGCACGGTCTTGGTCGGGTCCAGGATCGGCTCTTGCGGCAGGTAGCCGATGTTCAGTTCGGGCATCGGGCGCGCTTCGCCTTCGAACTCGGTGTCGACGCCGGCCATGATTTTCAGCAACGTGGATTTACCCGAACCGTTGAGGCCGAGCACGCCGATCTTGGCGCCAGGGAAGAAGGACAGCGAAATGTTTTTCAGGATTTCCCGCTTCGGCGGAACAACTTTTCCCAGCCGATGCATGGTGAAGACGTATTGAGCCATGGTGAACCTAGCGTCAGTGACTGATGAATTGAGCGGGCGAAGCCCGTGCAGGCCATGCGCCGCACGGGCCGTTGACGGTAATCAATGCCTTCGTGCGCAAAAAGCCTGAATGTCTGGGGCTGGAACGCCCCCGCGTAACCGGCAAAGCTACCTCAATGCGCTTGGTCAGTCCAGCCAGCCGGGACTGGCACTTTGCCACAAGTCAAGGCATGCTAGCCGCCCTCCGGGCGTCCGGCTTATAGTGCACGTCGCGCGCCAACCCAGCCAAACCGCAGGATCATAGCTTGTCCAAAGTCACGCCGCCCACTCCCCTGCGCGCCGCTCATATAGCGCCGGGAGCGCCCCTGCACGGCACCCTCAAAGGCGCATTGGCGACGCTTGTCCTGATGCTGCTCGCGTTGTTGTTCTGGCAACTGCTGGACCAATTGCAGCAGAACCAAAAAAACCAGCAGCAATACACCATCGACTACAGCGCCGACTTGGCAGAACAGATCAGCCTGAACATGGCCCTGAGCGCAAAAATCGCCCTGAATTTGCTACCGATGGTCGAGCCGCCGCGCAACGACGAACAGCAACAGGCCTTGATGCGCACCTTGCAACGCTCGTTGCCAGAGCTGCGCAGTGTCGCCCTGCTCGCCCCCAGCGGCGCGATGATCCGCGACACCGCCAAAGACAGCCAGGACAGCGCCTATCTGGAAGAACTGGTGCAGCGCAGCCAATCGCAGCCTTATTACCTGAGCAACAACCCTGACGGCACGCTTATCTACCTGTTGCTGCAACAGCCCAGTGGCAGCTCAAAAATGTACTGGGCCTTGCGCCTGGCGCCCAGCTACCTGAGCAACCTTTCCCGCCAGGACGGCCAGGGCCAGCGGCCGATGTGGACCATCGAAAACCGTCTGAACCACCGCGTGGTCGGCCGTGACACCGGCATGCCGGCGCAATGGGCCTCTGCACTCACGCCGGACGAACTGAATAAAAGCGTGCTGGTCACGCCGCTAAGCAAAAGCGACTGGCAGTTGCGCGGGCTGTTCGACCGCGGCGCCGTGCTGGAGCAACTGCTGCCGGCGTTTATCGGCAAATGCCTGCTGGGCTTGGCCCTCTCGCTGATCCCGGTGATCGTGCTGCTGAACATGCGCCGCCGCCAGCGCCAGGTGCATGAGGGCCGCCGCCGTTATCAGGATATTTTCGAAGGCACCGGCGTGGCGCTGTGCGTGCTCGACCTGTCGGGTTTGAAGGCGTTCTTCGACAAAGCCCATGGGCAAACCCGCGAGCAATTGCAGGCATGGCTGCACAACAACGCCGAAGAACGCCAGCAACTGCTCAAGGAATTGCGCGTTACCGAAGTCAACCAGGTGGCTGTGCGCCTGTTGAACGTCAGTTCTTGCGAGCAAGCCTGGGAGCGCCTGATCGATGACTGCCCGCGCAACGCCACGGCCATCGGTCATCAGGTGCTTGAAGCTGTACTGACCCAGCAAAAACAGCTGGAGCTGGAAATCCAGTTCAATGACGTCGCCGGCAATGATCAATACCTGTGGCTGGTGATGCGCCTGCCAGAGCAGCAAGACGACTTCAAGGCGGTGATCCTCAGCATCAGCGACATCACCAGCCGCAAGCTGATCGAGCTGTCGCTGGTGGAGCGCGAAAGCTTCTGGTCGGACGTGGTGCGCACCGTGCCGGATCACCTGTATGTGCAGGACGTGATCAGCCAGCGAATGATTTTCAGCAACCACCATTTGGGCCACACCCTGGGCTACAACAAGGCCGAATTGCAGCAAATGGGCGAGTACTTCTGGGAAATCCTGCTGCACCCGGACGACGCCGAGCATTACCACGACTTGCGCCAGCAGCAACGCGAAGTCGGCTACACCACCCAACTGCAATGCCAACTGCGCTTTCGTCACCGCGATAACCAATGGCGGCGCTTCGATATCCGCGAGCAAGCCCTGGCCCGCGACAAGAGCGCGGCGGTCACGCGGATCATCGGCGTGGCCAAAGACATTACCGACCAGATCGAAGCCAGCGAATCCCTGCGTGACAGCGAGCAGCGCTACCGCATGCTGGCCGAAAGCATCAGCGACGTGATCTGCTCCACCGACAGCCAGCTGGCCCTCAACTACATCAGCCCGTCGGTCAACGCCGTGCTGGGTTATGACGTGGATTGGGTGTTCAAGAATGGCTGGCAGTCGATCATTGCCAACCCGCAACAACTGACCGGCATTTACAGCCTGGTGGAACAGGTCAGCCGTTCGCTGGGCGACGTTGCGGCGTTGAATAAACTGCGCGATGACGTGCAAACCCAGCTGTTCTTGTTCGACTGCCTGCGCGCCGATGGGCGCAAGGTGCCGATCGAGCTGCGCCTGGTGCTGGTGTGGGACGAACACGGCGCGTTTGAAGGCATCCTCGGTGTAGGCCGCGATATCAGCCAGCAACGCCGCGCCGAGAAAGACCTGCGCATGGCGGCCACGGTGTTCGAACACTCAACCTCAGCGATCCTGATCACCGACCCGGCCGGTTACATCGTGCAGGCCAACGAGGCGTTCAGCCGCGTCAGCGGCTATGCCGTGGCGGATGTGCTCGACCAGTTGCCGAACATGCTCACCGTCGACGAACAGCAGGAAGCCCACCTGCGTTATGTGCTCAAGCAACTGCACCAGCACAGCACCTGGGAAGGTGAAGTGTGGCTCAAGCGGCGCAATGGCGAACATTACCCGGCGTGGGTCGGCATTACAGCCGTGTTCGATGACGAAGGCGACCTGGCCAGCTACGTGTGTTTCTTCAGCGACATCAGCGAGCGCAAGGCCAGCGAACAGCGCATCCACCGCCTGGCGTATTACGACGCCCTGACCCACCTGCCCAACCGCACGCTATTCCAGGACCGCTTGCACACCGCACTGCAGTCGGCCGAGCGGCAGAAGTCGTGGGTGGTGCTGATGTTCCTCGACCTCGACCGCTTCAAGCCGATCAACGATTCCCTGGGCCACGCCGCCGGCGACCGCATGCTCAAGGAAATGGCCACGCGCCTGCTCGGTTGCGTGGCCGAAGACGACACCGTGGCGCGCATGGGCGGCGACGAGTTCACCTTGCTCCTGCAACCGCGGGCCAGCCGCGAGATGGCGCTGAACCGCGCAATCACCGTGGCCGAGCAGATTCTGGCGAGCCTGGTGAAGCCGTTTGTGCTGGAGGGCCGCGAGTTCTTCGTGACCGCCAGTATCGGCATCGCTTTAAGCCCGCAGGACGGCAACGAGCTGAGCCAGCTGATGAAAAACGCCGACACCGCGATGTACCACGCCAAGGAGCGCGGCAAGAACAACTTCCAGTTCTACCAGGCCGACATGAACGCCAGTGCGCTTGAGCGTCTGGAACTGGAAAGCGACCTGCGCCACGCGCTGGATCAGAACGAATTCGTGCTGTATTACCAACCGCAGTTCAGCGGCGATGGCAAACGTTTGACCGGCGCCGAAGCCCTGCTGCGCTGGCGCCACCCACGCCGTGGGCTGGTGCCGCCGGGTGACTTTATTCCGGTGCTGGAAGAGTTGGGGCTGGTGGTGGACGTGGGCGATTGGGTGCTGGCCGAAGCCTGCCGCCAGCTCAAGACCTGGCACCAGAACAAGGTGCGCGTGCCGAAAGTCTCGGTGAACATCTCGGCGCGGCAATTCTCGGATGGCCAGCTAGGCGAGCGCATCGCCACCATTCTCAGGGACACGGGCCTGCCGCCGGCGTGCCTGGAGTTGGAGCTGACCGAAAGTATCCTCATGCGCGAAGTCAACGAAGCCATGCAGATCCTCGCCAGCCTGAAAAACCTCGGCCTGAGCATCGCGGTGGACGACTTCGGCACGGGTTATTCGTCGCTGAACTACCTCAAGCAATTCCCCATCGACGTGTTGAAGATCGACCGCACCTTTGTCGATGGCCTGCCGTCCGGTGAGCAGGACGCGCAGATCGCCCGGGCGATTATCGCCATGGCCCACAGCCTCAACCTGGCGGTGATCGCCGAGGGTGTGGAAACCCATGAGCAACTGGATTTCCTGCGTGAGCATGGTTGCGATGAGGTGCAGGGTTATCTGTTTGGGCGGCCGATGCCGGCGAACCGGTTTGAGGCGCAGTTCAGTAACGAGGCGCTTTTTCTGTTCGACTGAAACCTTGCAGGGTGCTGATGGCCCCATCGCGGGCAAGCCCGGCGCCCACAGGGGAATGCATTTCAAATGTGGGAGCTGGCTTGCCTGCGATGAGGCCAGTACAGGCACCGCCTATCCCCAGATGAGCCCCACTTGTCCGCGACATGATGTCCTTTCATATGCCATCTAAAACCCATTGGGTTAGAATGCCCTCCTTTTCTGCCCCCGATCCTTGAGGACCGCCATGTTCAGCCGTGATTTGACTATTGCCAAGTACGACGCCGATCTCTTCGCCGCCATGGAGCAAGAAGCCGTGCGCCAGGAAGAGCACATTGAGCTGATCGCTTCGGAAAACTACACCAGCCCTGCGGTGATGGAGGCTCAAGGTTCGGTTCTGACCAACAAGTACGCCGAAGGCTACCCAGGCAAGCGCTACTACGGCGGTTGCGAGTACGTCGACGTGGTTGAGCAGTTGGCCATCGACCGTGCCAAGGAACTGTTCGGCGCCGATTACGCCAACGTCCAGCCACACGCCGGCTCCCAAGCCAACAGCGCCGTGTACCTGGCCCTGCTGCAAGGCGGCGACACCATCCTGGGCATGAGCCTGGCCCACGGCGGTCACCTGACCCACGGCGCCAGCGTTTCCTCCTCCGGCAAGCTGTACAACGCCGTTCAATACGGTATCGACGCCAACGGCCTGATCGACTACGACGAAGTCGAGCGCCTGGCAGTTGAGCACAAGCCAAAAATGATCGTGGCCGGTTTCTCTGCCTACTCGCAGATCCTGGATTTCCCACGCTTTCGCGAGATCGCTGACAAAGTCGGCGCGTACCTGTTCGTGGACATGGCTCACGTGGCCGGTCTGGTCGCCGCTGGCGTCTACCCGAACCCGGTGCCTTACGCTGACGTGGTCACCACCACGACTCACAAAACCCTGCGCGGCCCACGTGGCGGCCTGATCCTGGCGCGCGCCAACGCCGAGATCGAGAAGAAGCTGAACTCCGCTGTATTCCCAGGCGCCCAAGGCGGCCCGCTGGAGCACGTGATCGCGGCTAAAGCAATCTGCTTCAAAGAAGCCCTGCAGCCTGAGTTCAAGACTTACCAGCAACAAGTGGTGAAGAACGCCAAGGCCATGGCCGGTGTGTTCATCGAACGCGGCTACGACGTGGTGTCCGGCGGTACTGAAAACCACCTGTTCCTGCTGTCGCTGATCAAGCAGGACATTTCCGGTAAAGATGCTGACGCTGCCCTGGGCAAAGCCTTCATCACCGTGAACAAAAACTCCGTGCCGAACGACCCACGTTCGCCGTTCGTCACCTCCGGCCTGCGCTTCGGTACTCCGGCTGTGACCACGCGTGGCTTCAAGGAAGCAGAGTGCAAGGAACTGGCCGGCTGGATCTGCGACATCCTGGCGGACCTGAACAACGAAGCCGTGATCGACGCGGTACGTGAGAAGGTCAAGGCCATCTGCAAAAAGCTGCCGGTATACGGCGCTTGATTGCAGTTGCTTGAACAAAAAGCCCGGCTTTAGAGCCGGGCTTTTTTATGCCTGAAATCACTGCGTTCCCAACTTGAAATGCACTTCCATGTGGAAGCTGGCTTGCCTGCGATGGCGGTGTATCAGTCACAGCTGTATCAGCTGAAAAACCGCTATCGCAGGCAAGCCAGCTCCCACAGTTTGATCGCATTTCAAATCAGGATTGGTAGACCTTCGCAAAGCCCTCGCGAATTTTGTCTTCTGGCAGTTCGTCAGCAATAAACACAATCACACTTTCGCGCGCCTCGCCCTCGGCCCATTCGGTGTCCCAATCGAACCCGTAAAGCTTGAGCACGCCCTGGAACACCATGCGCCGGTCTTCACCGGCAATGTTCAGCACGCCTTTGTAGCGCAGCAGTTGCTTGCCGTGGTCTTCCAACAGCTCGTTCATGAACGCGCTGAGGCGGTCGATATCCAGCGGCTGGTCAGTGCGTAATACCAAGCTGGAAATGCGGTCGATAGACGGCGCAGCGCTGACCGGGCGCAGGCTCATGCCGGCGTTGAGGTTAAAGCCGCGCACATCAAGCAATTCGGCCAGGTCGATGGCGCCGTGGTCGACCACCCGAATCGGCGCGCGGCGGTTGATGCGGGTCAGGCGCTGGCTGAGGGCATCGAAGGTCGCTTCGTCCACCAGGTCGCGCTTGCTCACCAGCAGGCGGTCGGCGAAACCAATCTGGGCCTGGGCGATGGTTTGGGTCAGGTGATGTTCGGCATGGGCCGCGTCCACCAAGGTAATGATGCCGTCGAGGATATAGCGCTCGCGCAGTTCTTCGTCGATGAAAAAGGTCTGGGCCACGGGCGCAGGATCGGCCAAGCCGGTGCACTCGATCACCAGGCGGTCGAAGGCGATCTCGCCGCTGTCCAGGCGCTCAAGCAGCAGGTACAGAGCTTTGGTCAGGTCGGTGTGGATGGTGCAACACACGCAGCCGTTGGACAGGGTCATGACCTGCACCGGCTCGGCGCCTAACAGCTGGGTGTCGATACCGGCGTCACTGAATTCGTTTTCGATCACGGCGATTTTCAGGCCGTGTTCGGCTTTGAGCAGGTGGCGCAGCAAGGTGGTTTTGCCGGCGCCGAGGAAGCCGCTGAGGATGGTGACGGGGATGGGAGAGGACAAAATATTCTCCTTGAAGAAACACAGAAACAAATGTGGGAGCAGACCTATATGGGGGCTGGCTTGCCTGCGATGCAGACACCTCGGTCTTCCAGTTAGACCGAGCTGATGCTATCGCAGGCAAGCCAGCTCCCACACAAGCCCGCTCCCACAGGGGATCGCCACACGCCCAACTTATCGGGCTAGCAGCACTTAGGCCCACCCTTGCCACCGTAACGGGCTTCCTGGCGTTCCCGGAAGAACGCCTTGTAGTCCATCATCGGTTTGTCCGGGTGTTTGGTCTGCATATGCTCGACGTACGTATCGTAGTCGGGCATGCCGACCATCAGGCGTGCGGCCTGACCGAGGTATTTACCGAGGCGACTGATGTCATTGAACATGGTTGCAACCCTCGATTAAGCGTCCGGTACGGCCTGGAACGGGGATTCTTTATCCGTACGTTCTTTGTTACCCCAGGCGGCCACGCCGACTTTGATCGCATAGAACAGGATGCTGAAGACCACGAACAGGAACAGTACCGTCAATGTCGCGTTCGTGTAGGCGTTCCAGATCACATGCTGCATCTGGTCGATGCTCTTCGCCGGGGCAAGTATCTGCCCGTTGGCCAACGCATCGCTGTACTTCTTGGCCAGCGACAGGAAGCCAATCGCCGGGTTCGCATCGAACAGCTTGATGAAGCCTGCGGTCACGGTGCAGATCAGCAACCAGACCGCCGGCAGCATGGTCACCCAGATGTAGCGCTGGCGTTTCATTTTTATCAGCACAACCGTGGCGAGCATCAGCGCGATACCGGCCAGCATCTGGTTGGAGATACCGAACAGCGGCCACAAGGTGTTGATGCCGCCCAATGGGTCGATCACGCCTTGGTACAGCAAGTAGCCCCACATCGCCACGCAGCCTGCGGTGGCGATCAGGTTGGCGGTCCAGGACTCGGTTCGCTTGAGCGCCGGGACGAAGGAGCCGAGCAGATCCTGGAGCATGAAGCGACCGGCGCGGGTGCCGGCGTCCACTGCAGTCAGGATGAACAGCGCTTCGAACAGGATCGCAAAGTGGTACCAGAACGCCATGGTGTTTTCACCCGGCAGCACACTGTGCAGGATCTGCGCGATACCAACCGCCAGGGTCGGCGCACCGCCGGCACGGGCCAGGATCGTGGTTTCACCAATATCGTTAGCCACCGCTTGCAGCGCTTCAGGGGTGATTGCGAAACCCCAACTGCTGACGGTTTGCGCAACGGTCACCACGTCCGAACCTACCACGGCAGCCGGGCTGTTCATGGCGAAGTACACGCCTGGCTCGATCACCGAAGCGGCAACCATGGCCATGATGGCCACGAACGACTCCATCAACATGCCGCCATACCCGATGTAGCGCGAGTGGGCTTCATTGGCCAACAGCTTGGGCGTGGTGCCCGAGGAAATCAGTGCGTGGAAACCCGATACCGCGCCACAGGCGATGGTGATGAACAGGAACGGGAACAGACCGCCCTTCCACACTGGGCCAGTGCCATCGATAAACTGAGTCAATGCTGGCATTTTCAGGTCGGGCATGGTGACCAGGATGCCGATTGCCAGGGCAATGATGGTGCCGATCTTCAGGAACGTAGACAGGTAGTCACGCGGGGCGAGGATGAGCCACACCGGCAATACCGCAGCCACGAAGCCGTAACCGACCAGCATCCAGGTGATCTGGATCCCGGTGAAGGTGAACGCTTTTGCCCACACTGGATCAGCGGCAACCTGCCCGCCCAGCCAGATCGAACCCAGCAGCAACAACACACCAATAATCGAGATTTCACCGATGCGGCCCGGGCGGATGTAGCGCATGTAGACGCCCATGAACATCGCGATCGGGATGGTCGCCATCACCGTGAAGATGCCCCACGGGCTTTCGGCCAGGGCCTTGACCACGATCAGCGACAGCACCGCGAGGATGATGATCATGATCAGGAAGCAGCCAAACAGCGCGATGGTCCCGGGAATGCGGCCCATTTCTTCGCGGACCATGTCCCCGAGGGAGCGGCCGTTGCGACGGGTGGACAGGAACAGGATCATGAAATCCTGCACCGCGCCCGCCAACACCACCCCGGCAATCAGCCACAGGGTGCCGGGCAGGTAGCCCATTTGCGCCGCCAGTACCGGGCCGACCAGCGGACCTGCACCGGCAATCGCCGCAAAGTGGTGACCAAAAAGGATGTGTTTGTTGGTCGGCACATAGTCCAGACCGTCATTGTTGAGCACTGCGGGGGTGGCCCGTCGTGGATCGAGCTGCATCACGTTGTTAGCGATGAACAGACTGTAGTAACGGTACGCAACCAGGTAGATGGCCACAGCAGCGACCACAATCCACAAGGCGTTGATCGCCTCGCCGCGGCGCAAGGCCACTACGCCCAGGGCGCACGCGCCTACGATTGCCAGCACCAGCCAGGGTAAGTGGCGTAGCAGGCTATTATTATTTTTCATTTTTATATTCCAGCCAGGGTGGACAGAAAGGACAGCCAGCCCGAGTTTAGCGCTACTGGCCTTAAAGGCCACCCCCCTACGTTGGTCTAGAGCCTTGCAAGCGTAAAAAAAGCAGAAATAAAGGCCCGTTGATGGCACGCGGCTACAATCCTTCTACCCACAGAGGATTTGAGCATGAGCGAACAGCCGTCTGATCGACGCCGTTTTCGGCGTATCGCCTTCGATGCACGAACGACCATTGCGCAAAACGGCTGGAATTGGCCGGTGCAATTGGTGGATTTATCGCTCAAAGGCTTGTTGGTGCAACGGCCGGATGACTGGCAGGGCAATCGCGCAGAGTCGTTCGACGTGGATATCCGCCTGGACCCACAGGCGCATATAAAGATGAAGGGGACGCTGGCCCATGACGACCATGGGCAGTTGGGTTTTGTGTGCGAGTACATCGACCTGGAGTCGATCAGCCATTTGCGGCGGTTGATCGAGTTGAACCTCGGCGATCAGGAAGAACTTGAACGGGAACTCGGCGCGCTGCTGCAGGTGTGACGATTCAGGGAAACGCCGTACGCGCAGGGAATTCGTTTTCCGCGTCCCAGTAGCCCGCCTTCTGGCTCGACGTGGCCTGCCATTGCCCGTCGACAAAACGGTAGGTTTCAAAGCGCGTGGCGAAATCATCATCGCCGTCACCGTCCATAAATGAAGAGACTTGCAACAATTCATCTGCGCCACCCTCGGCGGGTGTTGCAATCTGCCACGCGGCTTTGCCGGTTTGGGCCAGGGTCAATGGCTCGACCTTACCGCCGGCGCCCTTGTAATTCACCGGGTTGAGTTGCTGCTGGGTCGGCAGCAGCAGTTGCGTCGCGGGGCCGCTATAGCTGCCCATTGGCGCCGTCTGATCGATGGTCAAAAAATACACAGGTTCCGGCAGCCCTTTGATTGGGGCCTTTTCGACCTTGGCCAAGGGGTAGCCGAGATCTTTGCTCGCCAGTACCTCGCCGGACGCCGACAGCAAGCGCAGTTGGGCTTTGAGCAGCGGGTTTTCAACCAGATCACCGGGCTCGTCAAACGAGTCCTCATCCAGGCCACTGCCCCAGCTGTCTTTGTGCAACTGGGCGCTGATGCGTTGGTCTTCCAGCACCTGCAACACGCTGCCGTACTGCGTCGCCAATTTCTGCGCCGATCGGTAACCGATCGGCAGCTTGGCCGACTCGGCCAAGGCGATCCCCGGCAATCCCACCAAGGCCATGAACAGGGCAATGGCTGCCGAGCGATTGGCGTTATGCATTGCACTCATCCCTGACTGATCCATAAATTATTCGAAAAGTGCATCCAACGCCTGTTCCAGGCGCGTCACGCCAATCACCTTCAACCCCGCCGGCATTTCCTTCGGCGCATTGCCCTTGGGCACAATCGCGCGTTTGAAGCCGTGCTTGGCGGCTTCCTTCAAGCGCTCCTGGCCACTGGGCACCGGGCGCACTTCGCCTGACAGGCCAACTTCGCCGAACACCAACAGGTCGTGGGGCAGCGGTTTATTGCGCAAGCTGGACATCACCGCCGCCATCAGCGCCAGGTCAGACGCGGTTTCCAGCACCTTGACCCCGCCGACCACGTTGAGGAACACGTCCTGGTCGTGGGTAGGAATGCCACCGTGACGGTGCAGCACGGCAAGCAGCATCGCCAGGCGGTTCTGGTCCAGGCCGAGGGTGACCCGGCGCGGGTTGGCCAAGTGACTGTCATCCACCAACGCCTGCACTTCCACCAGCATTGGCCGGGTGCCTTCCCACGTTGCCATCACCACACTGCCTGGGACTTCTTCCTGGGCGCGCGTCAGAAAGATCGCGGACGGGTTGGAGACTTCTTTCAGCCCGCGGTCGGTCATGGCGAACACACCCAGTTCGTTGACCGCGCCGAAGCGGTTCTTCACCGCCCGCAGCAAGCGCAGTCGGCCATCGGATTCGCCTTCGAAATACAGCACGGTGTCGACCATGTGCTCGAGCACCCGTGGCCCGGCCAGCGCGCCCTCTTTGGTCACGTGGCCGACCAGAAAGATCGCCGTGCCGCTCTGTTTGGCATACCGCACCAGCAACGCCGCACTTTCGCGCACCTGGGACACGCCGCCCGGTGCCGATTGCAATTGCTCGGTGAAAATCGTCTGGATCGAGTCGATCACCATGACCTTGGGCTTTTCGATGCGCGCCGTGGCGATGATGCTTTCGATGCAGGTTTCGGTCATCACCCGCAGTTGGTCCTGGGGCAAGCCCAGGCGGCGGGCGCGCATTGCCACTTGCTGCTGGGATTCTTCGCCAGTGACGTACAGCGCCGGCATGCGGCTGGCAATGCTGCACAGGGTTTGCAGCAGGATGGTCGATTTGCCGATGCCCGGGTCACCGCCGATCAGCACCACCGAGCCGTCCACCAGGCCGCCGCCGAGCACGCGGTCCAGTTCACCGGACGCGGTGGAGAAACGCGGGATTTCTTCGACGCTGACTTCGGCCAGGGTCTTGATCTGCGCCTGTTGCCCGGTCCAGCCGGCGCGGCCGGTGGGGGCCGAAGCGCCGCCGCTTTCGATCATGGTTTCAGTCAGGGTGTTCCATGCGCCGCACTCGGTGCATTGGCCGGCCCACTTGGGAAAGGTCGCGCCGCACTCGGTGCAGCCGTACATGCGCTTGGCCTTTGCCATTTGAGAACCTCCAACCGAAAAACCGCGATGATAGCTCAGCGCGGTGCCGGGGTACGAATTTCACCACTGGCTAATCGTGAAGCGCTGTTGCCGATCGGGTCTTCGGCATTGAGGTCGGCGCCTTTGGCTTTGAGTTCATCGAGCAGTTCGACACGTTTGAACAGCCCGGCGTACATGGCCGCCGTCTGCCCGGCGCCGTTGCGCTGGTCGGGGTTGCAGTCGGTGGCGAGCAGGCGCTGGGCAATTTTCAGTTCGCCCTTGAAGATCGCGCCCATCAGCGCGGTGTTGCCGCGTTTGTCCTGCACACAGGCGTCGGCGCCCGCGTTGAGCAAGCGTTCTACAAAGGAGCCCTGACCGTGGTAGGCGGCGAGGATCAGCGCGGTGTAGCCCTTCTCGTCCTGGGTGTTGAGGCTGTAGCCGGACTCGATGAAGGTGTTGAGCATGTCGATATCGCCACGGCGGGCGGCGTCGAAATAGTAGTCCTGTAACTGCGCCTTGAGCGCGACGGGGTCGGGCGACTCGGCACGGGCGACAAAGGCCAGCATCGCCATCAGTAAACCAATCGAAATACGCATGGGGAGTCTCCTGCCAGGGGTCGACGCCCGTGCAAGGGCGCCGACCGGAACCAACGTCAGTCAGTCAGTTTGTCTGCCAGCGCTTTCACGCGCGCCAAATCACCCTTGGCGACCTTGGTCACGCCGGTGCCGTACTCCGGGTCCGCCTTGTAGAGGAACGACAGGATGATGTGCTTGCTCTCGTCATCGGTGGTGGCCAGCGAGCCGCCGAAGTTGTCGATCAGGTCCTGGCGCTCTTTCTTGCTGTAAGAGCGGTACAAGTCACCGGCCTGCTTGAAGTTCTGCTCACGCTGGATCTTCGCCTGCTGGGTGCTGCCCGACAGTACCGACTGGCTGTAACGCGCGGTTTGTGGCTCTTCGCGTGGCAACAGGCGGCTTGGTTGGTAGTTCACGCCGGTGCTGGTTTTGCCGAAGTTCATCGCGCCATCCTGGTTACCGTTGTTGACGGTCACACGGGGTGCGTTGATCGGCAATTGCAGGGCATTCGCCCCCAGGCGATACATCTGCGTGTCGGCGTAGGAGAACACCCGGCCTTGCAGCAGGCGGTCTTCCGACGGCTCGATGCCCGGCACTAGGTTGGCCGGGGCCATGGCCACTTGTTCGGTTTCCTGGAAGACATTCGCCGGGTTGCGGTTCAGCACCATCTGCCCGACTTTACGCTCCGGCACGTTCGGCCAGATTTTGGTGGCGTCCAACGGGTCGAAATCGAACTTGGCCAAGTCTTCAGGCTTGAGCACTTGCACGTACAGGTCCCACTTGGGGAAGTCGCCCTTGTTGATGTGGGTAACCAAGTCATTGGTCATGTGGCTGTAGTCACGCCCTTGCACTTCGGTGACTTGCTTGGGGTCGAGGTTCTTGATGCCTTGCAGGCTCTTCCAGTGGAACTTGACGTAGTGCACTTCGCCCTTGGCGTTGATCAACTTGTAAGCGTGCACGCCGTTGCCGTCCATTTTCCGGTAACTGGCCGGCGTGCCGGAGTCGGAGTACAACTCGGTCAGCGTACGAGTGGACTCAGGGACATGGGAGAAGAAGTCGAAACGACGGGAGTCGTCGTCCAGGTTGGTGCGCGGGTCAGGCTTGAACGCGTGAACCATGTCCGGAAACTTGATGGCATCGCGGATAAAGAACGTCGGGAAGTTATTGCCCACTAAGTCCCAATTGCCTTCGGCGGTATAGAACTTGGTGGCAAAGCCGCGTGGGTCACGCAGGGTTTCCGGGGAATGGTTACCGTGGACAACGGCCGAGAAGCGCACGAACACTGGGGTGGCCTCGCCAGCGGCGAAGACCTTGGCCTTGGTCAGGTCACTGAGGTTGTCAGTGACGGTGAAGGTACCGTGGGCGCCGGTGCCGCGGGCGTGTACCACACGCTCGGGGATGCGTTCACGGTCGAAGCGCTGCAACTTCTGAATCAACTGCACGTCTTGCAGCAGCACCGGGCCATTGGCGCCGGCGGTTTGCGAATTCTGGTTGTCGCCAACGGCGGCGCCGTTATCGCGGGTCAGGTTGGCAGCGTGTACGGACAGCGAAAGCAGGCTGGCGCTCGCCAGTATCAGCGCATGTCGCGCGATAATCGGGCCGCGCTTCATTGGATTCTTCATCGAGGGTTCCTCTGGTTTTTTTAGTGCACATTCAGTCGTGCTTGCCAGAGGCTAGTGACCCGCGAGTCAGAAGATAAATAGAAAAACACCACCAGGTCGATTAAGAAAATAGTGTGGTAACCCACTGAAATGGCGAGTAATCCGCGCGCGACTGGTGGCAATGTGCAAACTATTTGCGATTTAATGTGTCGATAAAAATCGACAGTGTTAACGGTTGTGTCGCGCAAGCCTTCTACGACTGACTTACACTGACCTCCACCCTTCTAATCTGTAACAAGGAATAACCTATGGGCGTGATCAGTGAGTTCAAGGCCTTCGCGGTCAAAGGCAATGTGGTCGATATGGCCGTCGGTATCATCATCGGCGCCGCCTTCGGCAAGATTGTTTCCTCGTTTGTAGGCGACGTGGTGATGCCACCCATCGGTCTGCTGATCGGCGGCGTGGACTTTGCGGACCTGGCGATAACACTCAAGGCAGCGCAGGGTGATGTGCCGGCCGTTGTCTTGGCGTATGGCAAGTTCATCCAGAGCGTGATTGATTTCGTGATTGTCGCCTTCGCCATCTTCATGGGCGTAAAAGCTATCAACCGCCTGAAGCGCGAAGAGGCTGTGGCCCCAAGCTTGCCGCCGACACCGACCAAGGAAGAACTGCTGCTGGGCGAGATCCGCGATCTGCTCAAGGCGCAGAACGACAAGCCGCTTTAACCAGCAAGGGCTTGGCAAAAAAGGCGCCTATGACAGGCGCCTTTTTTATTAGCCGCTACCAGTAATTTTCCACGGCCACTTGGCCAGGGCGACGGCTCAGGCTCAGTTGCATGTCGCGTTGCTTGAGCAGTTGGCGTGTGTCATCGACCATCTGTGGGTTGCCGCAAATCAGCACACGGGAGTGTTCTGCAGTCAGTGGTACGCCGGCAGCGCGCTCCAGTTCGCCATTCTCGATCAGCGCAGTGATTCGCCCATTCAGCGCGCCGGGGTGCTGCTCACGGGTAACGGTGGGGATGTACGTGAGCTTATGGGCGTACTCCGCCAGGTACTCACGCTCGCCCAACTCGCGGATGAGCGCCTGATACGCAAGCTCTTTGGCCTCACGGGCGCTGTACACCAGCACGATGCGCTCAAATTTCTCCCACACTTCGAAGTCCTGCAGGATCGACAGGAACGGTGCCACCCCGGTTCCGGTGCCCAACAACCACAAATCACGCCCGTCCACAAAGCGGTTCAGGGTCAGGAAGCCAGTGGCTTGGCGCTCAACCAGCAACGTATCGCCCACCTGCAGGCGGCTCAACTCACTGGTGAATTCGCCCCCCGGAACGACGATAGAGAAGAAGTCCAAGTGTTCGTCAAACGGTGAGGACACAATGGAGTAGGCCCGCCATACGGTACTGCCGTCCGCCTTTGCCACGCCCAGGCGCACGAACTGGCCTGCAGTAAACCGAAAGCCTGGGTCTCGCGTGGTACGCAGGGTAAACAGGCTGGGGGTCAGCGATTGCACGTCGAGCAAGGTCTGGCGGGTAAATTTCTCAGCACTGGCCGTCATGGGGGGCTCCGTTGAACAGGTGCCCTAGTGTCCCTCAAAGTCGTTCAGGGAAACACCGCTGGTTTGTACTGGTATGCCGCTGCCCGGGTGCTGACAGACCGTATCGAACGCGAAAGGGTCAGTGTTTCGAGGCCTTTACATCGAAGCTTGGCATAACACTTTCCAACTAATCATTTAGCTATTTCGCACCTTTCAGGCAGCTATTAGAGGGTGCAGTGCAGACAGGCGCCATCAAATTAACATCACCATCAAAACATTCAAATCAATAAGATTTTCCAACCGCTGACATCACTTATACAACATACGATTACCTGCACAACTTTAGGCAAATGAAATACGAACGACTGGCAAATTTATTTCACACTTTGCACGTAGGATTTATCCTACAATTCTTTCCGAATCACATTGGGAGTCAGGACGTCCCCAATCCGCATCACACTCATGGAGAGTTCCCGATGGTTAACTGGCGCAATACAAGACTCCCCAAACTGGAGGGTGAGAACAAAATCACCACTGTTTATGAGATGCTCATCAATCACACCTACCAACTCGGATTTGAATACTGCTCTTTCACGATGAGCTCACAACAAGCCAACAATCCAACTAAACCTATTCATTTGAATAACTATCCAAATGAATGGAACACTCTTTATAGCCAAGCGCAGTTCTTCGATGTAGACCCAGTAGTCGCCCACTGCAAACGCAGCGTAATGCCGATTGTGTGGGATGAAAAAGCCTTCAGCACCACGCCCAGCTTATGGGAGCTGGCCCAGTCATTTGGGGTGCATCTGGGCTGGACCCAATCCGTACACGACTTCCAGGGCGTGTTCAGCATGCTGACGTTGGGCCGAAGTAGCGGCGAAGTCACCCCTGATGAGCTTTACGAAAAAGCCGGCCAGGTGCTGTGGCTGTGTCACGCCATGCACGCCGTGGTGGCACAGAAATATGCCGACACGCCGAGCCTCACGCCGCCTTGCAAGCTGACCCCACGGGAAACAGAAATTCTCAGATGGTCGGCCATGGGTAAGACGGCTTCGGACATCGCCACGATCCTCTGCCTGTCAGAGCGTACCGTGGGCTTTCATATCAGCAGTTGCCTCAAGAAACTGGGGGCCAATAATAAGATCGCCGCTGTGCTCTGTGCCTCTAAAGCAGGCTTGTTTTAGCCCGCGTTGAATCACCGCATGTAATCCCGCCTAAAAAAAAGTAACATTTACGCCCAATTCTGAGTGTTGATGCAGCCCCATCGGGAGTGCCTCGCTGTTCACTCAGATGGTTGCGCCGGATGCCCGCACCCGCCCAACGCCCATCGATGACCCAGAGCCTGCCCCGCCATGCCCCTGCTTGACAGCCCCTTCGCCCAACTCGATTTGATCCGCCAGCCTGAGCAACACAATGACCCGCTGCAGGCCTTCGACGCCGCCGACGAGTACTTGCTCAGCTACTTGGCCGAGCAGCAGCCAAACGCGGCAACCCGTGTGCTGGTGCTCAATGACAGCTTTGGCGCCCTGGCGGCCAGCCTCGCAGGCCAAGTGCAGGTAACGTCCAGTGGCGACTCGTTTCTCGCAGCCCAGGGCCTTGAGAAAAACCTGGTGCGCAACGGCAAGGCGTTTGATGCGGTGGCGTTTATCCCTGCCAGCCAGGTGCCGACAGGTCCATTCGATCGCGTGCTGATCCGCGTGCCGAAAACCCTCGCCTTACTGGAAGAACAGCTGATCCGCCTGCAGGGGCACTTGGCGCCGGGAGCCGAAGTGATCGCTGGGGCGATGGTCAAGCACCTGCCACGGGCGGCAGGCGAATTGCTGGAGCGCTATATCGGCCCGATGCACGCCTCGTTGGCGGTGAAAAAAGCCCGGCTGCTGATTGCGACGGTTGCAGACCGCCCAACCGCCGTGTCGCCCTACCCGACCCGTTACACCCTGGACACTGCGGCCATCGAATTGCTCAATCACGCCAACGTGTTCTGCCGCGAAGGCCTGGACATCGGCACCCGCGCTTTCCTCCCACACCTGCCCAAAAACCTCGGCAACGCACGCGTGGCGGACCTGGGCTGCGGCAATGGCGTATTGGCGATCGCCAGTGCGCTGCAAAACCCCGATGCGCAGTACACGCTGGTGGATGAGTCTTACATGGCCGTGCAGTCAGCGGCCGAGAACTGGCAGGCGGCCCTCGGTGCACGCGATGTGCTCGTGCGCGCCGACGATGGCTTGGCCGGCCAGGCCCCCGACTCCTTGGACGTGGTGCTGTGCAACCCGCCGTTTCACCAGCAGCAAGTGGTCGGCGACTTCCTCGCCTGGCGCATGTTCCAACAAGCTCGCGAAGCTTTGGTGGTGGGCGGTGCGCTGTATATCGTCGGCAACCGCCATTTGGGCTATCACAGCAAATTGGCGCGTTTATTCCGTGGCGTCGAACAGGTCGCGGCCACGCCGAAGTTCGTGATTCTCAAAGCGCGCAAATAAAAAAACCCTGCCATTCTTGCAAAAGGCAGGGCTGAAAAGCCGGGCCGCAAGGCCCGGATTGGGATGTCAGTGAGTGGTCAAGCCGGCCGCATTCATGAACATGCGCATCAGGCTGGCCACGACAAACAGGGCCAGCACGCTGCCGGTCCAGATCATCGCCAGCCACCCAAGGCGCCGCCACAACGGCTGTTTCTCGGCCTGTTCGATCTCGTGCAACGACGGTTTGCCGGACATGAAACAACCCTCCTAGTGATAACCGTCTTCGTGGGTGACCTTGCCGCGGAACACGTAGTAGCTCCAGAAGGTGTAGCCCAGGATGAACGGGATGATGGACAAGGTACCCACCAGCATGAAGCCCTGGCTTTGCGGCGGCGCAGCGGCGTCCCAGATGGAAACCGACGGCGGGATGATGTTCGGCCACAGGCTGATGCCCAGGCCGCTGTAGCCGAGGAAGATCAGTACCAACGTCAGCAGGAACGGCGTGTAGTGCGCATTACGCGCCACCGCACGGATCAAACCGTACATGGTCACCAGCACCAGGATCGGCACCGGCAGGAACCAGAACAGGTTTGGCAGGGTGAACCAGCGCGAAGCGATTTCCGGGTGCGCCAGCGGCGTCCACAGGCTGACGATACCGATCACCGCCAACACCACGAAGGCCAACGGCCGCGCCAGGTTATGCATCTGCTCCTGCAACTTGCCTTCGGTCTTCATGATCAGCCAGGTGCAACCGAGCAAGGCATACGCGACGACCAGCGCAACGCCGCAGAACATCGTGAACGGCGTGGCCCAGTCGAGCGAACCACCGGCAAACTGACGGTTCACCACCGGAATGCCGTCGATAAACGCCCCCAGCGCCACGCCCTGAAAGAACGTCGCCGCGATAGAGCCGCCGATAAACGCCTTGTCCCACAGGTGACGTTTATCGTCCTTGGCCTTGAAGCGAAACTCGAAGGCCACGCCCCGGAAGATCAGCCCGATCAGCATCAGGATCAACGGCAGGTACAGCGCCGACAACACCACCGAATAGGCCAGTGGGAACGCGCCGAACAACGCCGCGCCACCCAGTACCAGCCAGGTTTCGTTACCGTCCCAGACCGGGGCGACGGTGTTCATCATCACGTCACGGTCGACTTTGCCCGGAATAAACGGAAAGAGAATGCCGATACCCAGGTCGAAGCCGTCCATGACCACGTACATCATGATGCCGAAGATGATGATCACAGCCCAGATCAGCGGAAGATCAATACCCATCTCAATTCCCCTTGTGCTGGATGTGGGTGTGCTCGTCATCGCTGCCATCATCGGCGGCGGACAACGGACGCGCCGGTGTGCGTTTCTGGCCAGGCCCACCGTGGGTCGGCTCGCTGCCTTCGTGGGTCTGCGGCCCTTTGCGCACCAGGCGCATCATGTAGCCCAACCCTGCACCAAACAGCGCGAAGTACACCACCACGAACAGCACCAGGGTGATCGTCATCTGCGCCAGGCTATGCCCGGACGAAGCGTCCGCCGTGCGCATCAGCCCGTAGACCACCCACGGTTGGCGGCCGATTTCGGTGGTAAACCAACCGGCGAGAATCGCGATCAGGCCGGACGGGCCCATCCACAACGCCAGGTACAGGAACGGCCTGGACGTGTACATCTTGCCGCCACGGCGCAGCCACAGGCTGAACAAACCGGTGAAGATCATCAGGAAGCCCAGGCCCACCATGACCCGGAACGACCAGAACACAATGGTCGAGTTGGGGCGGTCTTCAGGCGGGAAATCCTTGAGCGCCGGCACCTGTTTGTCCAGGGAGTGCGTCAGGATCAGGCTGCCCAGGTACGGGATCTCAACCGCGTATTTGGTTTTCTCGGCTTTCATGTCGGGCCAGCCGAACAGGATCAGCGGCGTCGGCTCGTTGCCGATATTTTCCCAGTGGCCTTCAATCGCGGCGATTTTCGCCGGTTGGTGCTTGAGGGTGTTGAGGCCATGGAAGTCGCCGATCACCGCCTGGATAGGCGCCACGATCAGGGCCATCCACATCGCCATCGACAGCATGGTGCGGATCGCCGGGGTGTCCTTGCCACGCAGTAAATGCCAGGCCGCCGAAGAACCGACGAAGAACGCGGTGGCGACAAAGGCCGCCGTGGCCATGTGCATCAGGCGGTAGGGGAACGACGGGTTGAAGATCACCGCCAGCCAGTCGGTAGGAATCACGCGACCGTCGATGATTTCAAAGCCTTGCGGCGTCTGCATCCAGCTGTTGGAGGCAAGAATCCAAAAGGTTGAGATCAACGTGCCGACGGCCACCATCACCGTGGAAAAGAAGTGCAGCTTGCGCCCCACCTTGTTCCAGCCGAACAGCATCACCCCGAGGAAACCCGCCTCGAGGAAGAAGGCCGTGAGCACTTCGTACGTCAGCAACGGCCCGGTAACGGCGCCAGCGAAGTCCGAGAAGCGGCTCCAGTTAGTGCCGAACTGGTAGGCCATGACCAAGCCTGAGACCACACCCATGCCGAAGTTGACGGCAAAGATCTTCGACCAGAAATGGTAGAGGTCACGGTAGGTGTCGTTATGGGTCTTGAGCCACAAGCCTTCCAGCACCGCAAGGTAACTGGCCAGGCCGATGGTGATCGCCGGGAACAGGATGTGGAACGAAATGGTGAACGCGAATTGAATTCGGGCGAGATCTAGCGCCTCCAAACCGAACATAAGTCTTCCTCTGTCAGGTAATACCGGCTGCTGGCTGGGAGCCTGCACCCACTGCCCCCACGGATATGGAGTGTGGCGAATTTCAATTCGTTTCTTTTTTTAACCAACCACGCAGGGAATCTGGCCTTTCGGCCGCCAGAACAATCCCGGGGCTGGTTTTGATCTGGATCAAGCATTGCTGAAAGAGTAGTCCTATTTTCAGGATCGAACTGTGTGGTGTTTTGCCGCGTGACAGCTTGTCTCAGCTGCGCGCCCTTATTCAAAAGCTGGCAACTGTTTGTTACAACTTAATGCTAATCTCGCCATTCCCTCCGCTCCTGATCTCCATTGCCGATGCCTAGTGAACCTGCGTTGCTGTTGCGTCACCACCGCCCTTTCATCGCGTTCTGGCTGGCGCGGATCTTTACGGCCAGCGGCTTCCAGATGCTCACCGTGGCGATCGGCTGGAACCTCTACCAACTGACCGGCAATGTGCTGGACCTGGGCTTGGTCGGCCTGGTGGAATTCATACCGCGCGTGCTGTTCATGCTGCACACCGGGCATGTGGCCGACCGCTATGAGCGGCGCAAAGTCGCCGCCCTCTGCCAGACCGTACAGGCGTTGATTGCCCTGTCCCTGGCCATCGGCGGCCTGACCGGCAACGTGACCCGCGAGATGATCTTTATCCTCGCCTTCTTGCTTGGCGCCGCGCGCTCGTTTGAAATGCCCACCACCCAGGCGATGCTGCCGAGCATCGTGCCCAGCGCGCTGTTCCCACGGGCCGTGGCCTCGTCACAATCGGCGCAGCAACTGGCGACCATCGTCGCGCCGGCACTCGGCGGCTTGCTGTATGCATTTGGCAGCGTGTGGGTGTATGGCCCAACAGTGGCGCTGTACCTGATCGCCTGCGTGCTGACCCTTAATCTGCCCGCCCGCCAGACCCCGCTGAACAAAGCCAAGGCAACTATGGATTCGCTGTTGGCCGGGATTCGCTTTATCCGCAGCCGCCCGGACATTCTCGGCGCGATCTCCCTGGACCTGTTCGCCGTGCTGCTGGGCGGCGCCACCGCGTTGCTGCCGGTGTTCGCCAAGGACATCCTGCTGACCGGCGCCTGGGGCCTGGGCCTGCTGCGCTCGGCGCCGGCGGTGGGCGCTTTGCTGATGTCGTTGTGGCTGGCGCGGTTCTCGGTGGACCGCAAGGTCGGCCGCGTGATGTTCACCGCCGTGGGGGTGTTCGGCGTAGCGACCATCGCCTTCGGCCTGTCGACATCGTTCTGGTTCTCGCTGGCGGTGCTGGTAGTGCTGGGTGCAGCGGACATGATCAGCATGGTCATCCGCGCGTCGTTCGTGCAGCTGGAAACCCCGGATGAAATGCGTGGCCGCGTCAGCGCGGTAAACGGCCTATTTATCGGCGCATCCAATCAACTGGGC
Source organism: Pseudomonas sp. YeP6b (assembly GCF_025642995.1). Taxonomy (NCBI): domain Bacteria; kingdom Pseudomonadati; phylum Pseudomonadota; class Gammaproteobacteria; order Pseudomonadales; family Pseudomonadaceae; genus Pseudomonas; species Pseudomonas sp. YeP6b. The sequence continues at coordinate 5,984,283 of NZ_CP080090.1, forward strand.
GAGTTCGAATCGGGCATCACTGCCCACTGGTTCGGCACCGTGCCCGCCGTGGTCATGGGTGGGATCGGCACGCTGCTGGTGACTGGGGTGTGGATAAAACTGTTCCCGACCCTGGCCAATCGCGACCGTATGCATGTGCCGGTGGAAGAGGCAAAGCAATAAGCCCCGCCACCTGGTCTGATGTTGGAATACAGTAAATGTGGGCGCTGGCTTGCCTGCGATAGCGGTGGGTCAGCACCGGATTGATGGCTGCCCCACCGCTATCGCAGGCAAGCCCGGCTCCCACATGGGTTCTTCAGTGGTTTGAAGGTGTGCGCTACAGCACCTTATCCAGGGTGATGGGAAAGTCCCGTACCCGCTTGCCGGTGGCGTGATAAATCGCGTTCGCCACCGCCGCCGCCACGCCGACTATGCCGATCTCGCCTACGCCCTTGGAACCCAAGGCGTTGACGATCGCGTCATGTTCTTCGACAAAAATCACCTCAATGTCGCCGATGTCGGCATTTACCGGGATGTGGTACTCAGCCAGGCTGTGGTTCATGTAGCGCCCCAGTTGATGGTCGATCTGGGTTTCTTCATGCAGCGCCATGCCAATCCCCCAGACCACGCCGCCGAGAATCTGGCTGCGGGCCATCTTCGGGTTGACCACGCGCCCGGCCGCAATCGCGCTGACGACTCGGCTGACCTTGATGATGCCCAGGTCTTCGTCGACCCGAACTTCCACAAACACCGCCGAGTGCGTCGCCGAGGCGTAACCCTCGCGTTGCTTGCCCGGCTCGCTGTCGACCTGCACTTGCAAGGCGTCGTCGCCGCTGTCTTTAACCAGTTGCGCCAGCGATACACGCACGTCACCGGTATGCAGTTGGCCGTCTTCAAAGCGCACCGCTTCAGCATCCTTGAATACCGGGTAAGTCTGGCGGGCGACTTTCAGCAGTTTGGCATTCAGCGCTTCACAGGCCTGCTGCACGGCGGTGCCGACCGACGACACGGTAAACGAGCCACCCTGCAACGGCGCCGTGGGCAATGACGAGTCCCCCAGCAAAAAGCTGATATCAGCCATTGGCACGCCACTGGCTTGGGCGGCAATCTGGGTCATCACCGTGTAAGTGCCGGTGCCGATATCGGTGGTGGCGCTGCTCACCGTCAATTTGCCCTCGGCGTCGATCCGCGCCTTGGCGCTGGCCTTCATCTGCAAGGCTTCCCACACGCCACCGGCCATGCCCCAGCCGATCAACTGGTTGCCGTCACGCATGCTGCGCGGCTCCGGGTTGCGCTGGCTCCAGCCGAAGCGTTCGGCGCCTTCGCTGTAACACTCGCGCAGGGCTTTGCTCGACCAGGGCTTGTCTTCGTTCTGGTTACGCTCGGCGTAGTTGATCAGGCGCAGTTGCACCGGGTCCATGCCCAGCGCACAGGCCAGTTCGTCCATGGCGCATTCCAGGCCGATCACGCCCAACGCGGCGCCTGGCGCGCGCATATCCAGCGGGGTGAACACGTCCAGCGGCACCAGGTTGTAGGTCAACTGCACGTTGTCGCAGTGGTAAAGCATGCCGCTCCATTCCACCACGTGTTCGCTGAATTCTTCGAAGCGTGAGGTCTGGCCAATCGCGGTGTGCCCCAATGCCAGCAGGCGGCCATTGGCAGCGGCGCCCATCTGCAAGCGCTGCAAAGTGCGCGGGCGGTAGCCGAAGGTGAACATCTGTTGGCGCGTCAGGGTTACGCGCACCGAACGCTTGAGCGCCAGCGCGGCCATCACTGCCAGGGGCAATTGGTACTGCGGGCGCAGGCCCGAGCCGAAGGCGCCACCAACGAACGCGGCAAAAATCCGCACCTGGCTTTTATCCAGCCCGAAGACTTTTTGCACATAGGCCTGGCAGTTCTGCGGGCCTTGGGTCTTGTCGTGGATATGCAGGGTGCCGTCCGGCTGATACAGCACGGTACTGGCGTGGGGTTCCATCGGGTTGTGGTGCTCAATGGGCGTGCTGTAGTGCACGTCGAGGCTGACGGCCGCAGTGGCCCACTCGGCCTGGAAGTTACCGCGTGGCTTGGGGGGCGTTTGCGGCGATGGGTACGCCTGTTCCTGCATGGCCACCAGGTCGGTTTCAAAGGCTTCGCTTGCGTACTCGATCTCGACCAGAGAACCGGCATACCGCGCCAGTTCCAGGTTGTCGGCGATCACCAAGGCCAAGGGTTGGCCGCTATAAAGGACGCGGTCGTTATAAAGCGGGCGGAACGGGGAACCGTCGGCCGCATCGGCGTCGGCAAAGGCATCGTCGTAGCTGGCAAGTTGGGGCCGGTTGAGGTGGTCGAGCACCCTCACCACGCCCGGCAGGGCCAGGGCTTTGGAGGCATCGATTTTTACGACACGGCCTTTGGCGATGGTGCTGGAGACCACGCTGCCATGCAGCAAGTCTTTATCTGGGAATTCACCGGCATAGCGCGCTTGGCCGGTCACCTTGAGCAGACCGTCGACGCGGTCCAGGGGTTTGCCGATAGCGGTCATGGGCGTTCTCCTGCAGTCGCGGCATCGCTCAGGGCGCGGATAATCGCGCGCCGCGCGAGTTTGATCTTGAAGCCGTTGTGTTCCAGCGGTTCGGCGTCATGCAGCAAGGCGTCGGCAGCGTTGCTGAAGGTTTCGCGGCTCACCGTCTGGCCAATCAGCGAGGCTTCCACTGCACGGTCACGCCAGGGTTTGTGCGCCACGCCGCCAAGGGCCAGGCGGGCGTCGATGATCTGGTCGCCGTCCAGTTCGAGGGCGGCCGCGACGGAGACCAAGGCGAAGGCGTAGGACGCACGGTCGCGGATTTTCAGGTAATGGCTGTGACTGGCCAACTGGTCGGCGGGCAGTTCGATGGCGGTGATCAATTCATCATCAGCCAGCAGGTTGTCGCGCTGCGGTGTGTCGCCGGGCAGTCGGTGGAAGTCGGCAAACTCGATGACCCGCGCGCCGCCACGGCCCTCTACATGCACCCGCGCCTCCAGCGCCGCCAAGGCTATGCACATGTCCGAAGGGTGCGTGGCCACGCAGTGTTCGCTGGCGCCGAGGATCGCGTGAATGCGGTTCAAGCCGGTGCGCGCCGGGCAGCCGCTGCCGGGTTCGCGCTTGTTGCAGGGCACGCTGGCGTCGTAGAAGTAGTAGCAACGGGTGCGCTGTAACAAGTTGCCGCCGGTACTGGCCATATTGCGCAGTTGCGGTGAGGCGCCGGCCAGGATTGCTTGGGACAGCAATGGGTAACGCGCCTCGATCAGCGGGTGCCAGGCCAGGTCGGCATTGCTCACTAAGGCGCCGATCATCACGCCGCCACTGGCGGTTTGTTCAACGCCTTGCAGCGGCAGGCCAGTGATATCGATCAAGTGTTCGGGGCGGCTGATGTTTTCTTTCATCAGGTCCAGCAGGTTGGTGCCACCGGCGATAAAGCGTGACGCCGCGCTGCTCAGGTGCACGGCCTCGTGCACATCGGCCGGCTTGCTGTACTGGAAGGGGTTCATTGCTCACCTCCGCGCACGCGGCAGGCGGGCAAGGCGTCTTCGATGGCATCGCGGATGTTGGTGTAGGCGCCGCAGCGGCACAGGTTGCCGCTCATCAATTCCTGGATCTGTGCGGTGTCGTGGGCACGGCCCTCATTAGCCAGGCCGACGGCGGAGCAGATCTGGCCGGGGGTGCAGTAGCCGCACTGGAAGGCGTCATGCTTGATGAAGGCCTGCTGCATCGGGTGCAACACGTCGCCGTCGGCCAGGCCTTCGATGGTGGTCAGCTCGGCGCCGTCGCACATCACCGCCAGCGTCAGGCAGGCATTCACGCGCTTACCATCGCGCAACACGGTGCAGGCGCCGCATTGGCCGTGGTCGCAGCCTTTTTTGCTGCCGACCAGATCAAGCTGCTCGCGCAAAAGGTCGAGCAGGGTGGTCCAGGGCAACACATCGAGGTGGCGGTCTTGCCCGTTCAGGGTCAAGCGTATCGGGTGACTGACGAACGGCTTGGCCGCCGCGCCATTGGGGGTTGCGCTCATAAACACCTCACGGGTTGGTATCCATCCGCGGCGTTCAGGAAAGTCGCCGTCTCAAGGGGTACGACTTCCCGGGGTATTGAGCGTTCAAGGCAATTGATCAGCGGATATTGAGCAGCGTCTTCAGGGTGTTTTGCGGGCCGTTGATCGAGGCATTGCTGTATTCGAACCAGCCAGGCGCTTGGACATTCACGTCAAACACATAGATGTAGCCCATCACGGTGCCGGCGCCATTGCACACTTCGCTGATGGTGCCGACTTGGCACACCGGCGTGCGCTGCCCGTTCAACTGCGCGCCATCGAAACGGCCCATCGGGCTTTTGCCCAGGCCGACCTCCATCACTGAAACCTGGGTTGGCCCACGGTGCGTGCACATCTGGGTACTGCTCGCCCGCTCAGGGATGGTCTCAGTGCAACCGGCCGATTCAACCTTGAATACGCGCACCTCGCTCAAGGGCGGTGCAGTCGCGCCCCAAGCCGGTGCCACCAGCCCCAGGCCGATAACGGCGAACAGAGCTAGACTGCTGGCGTTGGCTTTTTTCATGCTGTTAACGACCCTGAATTAAACGTCGGCGCAGTATGCCTCAAGGCCATGCACCATCAAAACCAAGCCTATGCGCCACTGGCCGTCGGCTGCTGGTATGATGCGCCGCTTTTTCCGATCCTCTCTGAAACCACAGGCGCTTGGCGCAGTTTGTGCTTTGACTTAGAGGTCAACAAATAACGACGCAAAATAGCGTCACAGGGAGCCGGCATGCTGGAAAAGCTGTTTCAACTCAAGGCACACAACACCAATGTGCGCACCGAGATTCTCGCGGGGATCACGACCTTTCTGGCCATGGCCTACATTCTGTTCGTGAACCCGAGCATCCTCGGCGAGACCGGGATGGACAAGGGCGCGGTGTTTGTCGCGACGTGCCTGGCGGCCGCCATCGGTTCGACCGTGATGGGCCTGATCGCCAACTACCCGATCGCGCTGGCACCGGGCATGGGCCTCAACGCCTTCTTTACCTACACCGTGGTGCTGCACATGGGCCACACCTGGCAAGTGGCGCTGGGCGCGGTGTTCATTTCGGCGGTGTTGTTCTTCCTGCTGTCGATCTTCCGCATCCGTGAGTGGATCATCAACAGCATCCCCTTGCCCCTGCGCTCGGCGATTGCCGCCGGTATCGGCCTGTTCCTGGCGCTGATCGCCCTGCACAACGCCGGGATCGTGGTCGGCAACCCGAACACGCTGGTTGGCCTGGGCGACCTGAAGAAGCCGGCGCCTATCCTGGCCACGCTGGGCTTTATGCTCATTGTTGCGCTGGAAGCCCTGGCCGTTCGCGGCGCAGTGCTGATCGGCATTCTGGCCGTGACCATTGTCTCGATCCTGTTGAATGTCACCCCGTTCGGCGGCGTGATCTCGATGCCACCGTCCCTGGCCCCGACCTTCCTGCAGCTGGACATCAAAGGCGCCCTGGATATCGGCCTGATCAGCGTGATCTTCGCCTTTCTGTTCGTTGACCTGTTCGACAACTCCGGCACCCTGATCGGCGTCGCCAAGCGCGCCGGCCTGATGGGCAAAGACGGTCACATGCCAAAAATGGGCCGTGCCCTGATCGCCGACAGCACCGCGGCCATGGCCGGTTCCCTGCTGGGCACCTCGACCACCACCAGCTACATCGAGTCCGCTGCGGGTGTGAGCGCCGGTGGCCGTACCGGTTTAACCGCCATCGTGGTCGCTATCCTGTTCCTGCTGGCGCTGTTCTTCTCGCCACTGGCGGCCAGCGTTCCGGCCTTCGCCACCGCGCCAGCCTTGCTGTTCGTCGCCGTGCTGATGACCTCCGGCTTGGCCGAAATCGACTGGGACGACATTACTGTTGCAGCGCCGGTGGTGATCACCGCCCTGGCAATGCCCTTCACTTATTCCATCGCCAACGGCATCGCCTTCGGTTTCATCGCCTGGACCGCCATCAAGCTGCTTTCGGGCCGCTACCGTGAGCTGAACCCGGCACTGGTGATCCTGTCGATTCTGTTTGTGATCAAGCTGGGCTGGTTCAACGCATGACTTTTGACGCCGCAAGCTACACCGCTCAACTGCAAGACAAGGTCACGCGCTTGCGTGACCTGCTGGCACCGTTCGACGCACCCGAGCCACAGGTCTTCGATTCGCCGCTGCAGAACTTCCGCCTGCGGGCGGAGTTCCGCCTGTGGCGCGAAGGCGGCGAGCGCCACTACGCGATGTTTTCCCAGGACGACAAGCGCACGCCGATCCTGATCGAGGAATTCCCCATCGCCAGTGCACGCATCAACCAGTTGATGCCGCCACTCAAGGCCGCCTGGCAAGCCAGCGCCGCCCTGAGCCACAAGCTGTTCCAGGTGGAGTTCCTCACCACCTTGGCTGGCGACGCGATGATCACCCTGTGCTACCACCGCCCGCTGGACGAGCATTGGCACACGGCCGCCAACAAGCTCGCTGCCGACTTGAATGTCAGCATCATCGGCCGCTCCAAGGGCAAGCGCGATGTGATCGGCCGCGACTACGTGGTGGAAAAACTCGAGGTGGGCGGTCGTACGTTCAGCTATCGCCAACCCGAAGGCGCATTTACCCAGCCCAACGGCACGGTAAACCAGAAGATGCTCAACTGGGCATATGAAGCCTTGGGCGATCGCCCGGATGATTTGCTGGAGCTGTACTGCGGCAACGGCAACTTCACCCTGCCGCTGGCGACCCGTGTGCGCAACGTGCTGGCCACCGAGATCAGCAAGACCTCAGTGAATGCGGCCCTGAGCAACCTTGATGAGAACGCTGTGGATAACGTCACCCTGGTGCGCCTGTCTGCCGAAGAACTCACCGAGGCACTCAACGAAGTGCGCCCGTTCCGCCGCCTGCACGGCGTCGACCTGAAAAGCTACGCGTTCGGTAGCGTCTTCGTCGACCCACCGCGTGCCGGCATGGACCCGGACACCTGCGAGCTGACCCGGCGTTTCGATAACATCCTGTACATCTCCTGCAACCCGGAGACGTTGGCGGCGAACATTGCGCAACTGCATGACACGCACCAGATTACCCAGTGTGCGATGTTTGACCAGTTCCCGTGGACGCACCATATGGAATCCGGGGTGTTATTGACCCGGCGGTAATTCAACGCCCTCTTCTTCCTTCTTGCGTGGTCGACCGCCCTTCTTGCCGTTGGCTCGGGCGGCCGCCGACTTGGCAGCGCTGCTTTTGCGGCCGTTGCGCGATGCTACCAGGCTCGCCGCCAAATCCATCAACGGTTGGCTCGTGGCGATCAGGCCCGTGATCGAAACATCCAGATCCCGGGCCTCACAGCAAAGTGCCTTGCCGCCAAAACCGACTTCCAACTGCTGGAAATCCTCCAAGGAAAACCCGTCGAACTCCGGCAGGCCAGCCACCGGCAACACGATGCGGCTGCCGTCGCTGAAGCCGATGGAAATGCAGTTGTCTTCGTAACGCACATTGCTGGCGTTGGCGTACAGACGCTTCAATTTGCGCCCACGGGCTATTGCCTTGTCGACATCCGCCTCAGTGAGCGGTTTATAGGGCACAGTTTTGGCTTTTACGATTTTCATAAATTAATCCCCACGCAATCTGGCGCTCTTACCAGATTCAAAATTGTCCGTTGCTCTACGACGTCGTGCCGGGCGCTTGCGATGACATAGACACCACGTCGAATGACCAACCCTTGAACCAACTCACCAGCGTCCCAATCCCAGGAATGATTCTCCAGGCAAACCGTTTGCAGTTTCTCCCACCAAATCCTGCGTGCCCGCGCCAAGTAGTGCCGCTGCATTATTGCCTCACGTATTTCCCTCAGGACCACCGTGGGTGGCTGCCTCCGTTCAGGCTCTATATCCCACAACTCCACGTCCCCATTCAGAAAACTGAAACGAAACCGTGCATCCCATTCCTTGCCCCTGACATGCACGTGAGGCGGGCAATGCTCATCCCTGAGAAACACCGAGATTACATATCCTTTGTAAGCACCTACTTTCATCGTAACCCATCCGTTAGGTTATTTTCCGTCAAGTTACACTTTTCCCCGTGCAGCCCGACAACCGGCTTCGAAATCCCGAAGCTGTTTCACAGATTAGTAACGACGAACAACCCGGCGAATGCCGGGTTGTAACCACTCATGCCGACGGCTGGAAATAACCGGCCAACGCCTGCAAGTCCTGCTCGCTCAGCAACCCCGCGTAATACTTCAACTGAATCCTGGCCAGCAAATACGCATGCCGCGCATTCGCCAAATCACGGCGGGCGGTGAAGAGTTGTTGTTCAGCGTCGAGCACGTCGAGGTTGACCCGCTCGCCGCCGCCGACGCTTTTTTTCGTCGCGGTGACCAAGGCGGCGGCGGAACTGACGGCCATCTCATAGGCGCGCACTTTCGCCGCGCCGCTGGTGTTGAGGTTGAATTGTTTTCGCAGCTCCACCAGCGTGGTGCTGGTTTGCGCATCCAGCGCGTACTGAGCCTGGGACAGCTGATTAGCCGCCTGGCGCGTGGAAGCCGACACCGAGCCACCCGCAAACAACGGCAGGCTGACCTGGATACCGACGCTATTGGTGTCGTATTTCTGGTTGTAACTGCTTTCCGAGTCGGAGCGGGTCTGGCGGCTGCTGGCGTACAGGCTGACTTTGGGCAAATGCCCGGCGCGCTTGCGCTCCACTTCATAAGCGGCCACGTCCAGCCCGTGATGCTGGGATTTGAGCTCCGGATTGTTGGCCATGGCCAATTCGCGCCACGTGTCGAAACGGTTCGGCTCCAGCGGCGGGATCTCGAATTGGCGGGTGAGCGGCGCCAGCTCTTCGATCTGCAACGGTAGGCCGACGATGGCTTCCAGCTCACGCAAAGCGCTGTCCTGGGCATCCAGGGATTCGATTTCTTCAGCCTGGGCCAGGCTCAACCGCGCCTGGGTTTCCAGCACATCGGTGCGCGTACCTTCACCGCCTTTGAGCAGGCGGTCATTGAGTTGCAGGCGTTCGGCAAACGCGCGTTTCTGCGCACGGCTCAACTCGATTCGCTCTTGGGCCAGCAACGCCTGGCTGTACGCACTGAGCACACGCACGGCCAATTCCTGGCTCTTGCCGCGAAAGCGCTCATCGGCCATCAGCGCCTGGGCGGTGCCCTGGCGAAAGCGCGCGTAGGCTTCGTAATCCAGCAGCGGTTGTTGCAGCGTCAGGGTGGAGGCGTAGCTGCGGTAGTCGCGGTCGCGGGTGACATCACCCGCCGTCACTTCGGATTCGTTGCGCGCGTTGTTGTAGCTCCACGACAAATTCGGCAACAACGCCGCCCGCCCAATCACGCGGTTCTCTTCACCGGCTTCACGCTCCTGAATAGCCGCCTGAAACGTCGGATCGTTGCGCAGGGCCAAGTCATAAGCGTCCAGTAAACCCAGCGCGTTCGCCGCCGGCGCACAGCTCACACACAAGGTAAACAACAGCGCCTTCATTCTTCCACCAAGGCCATGTGAGTGCGGTCCATCAGCGGTTTGAACAGGTAGTTGAGCATCGAACGCTCACCGGTTTTGACGAAGGTTTCCACCGGCATGCCCGGGCGAATCTGCACGCCATCCAGCTGCTGCATGCCGGCAGCGCTGACTTGGGCGCGCAGCGTGTAATAGGGCTCATCGGTGCGCTCATCGACTTGGCGGTCTGCCGACACCAACGTCACCTCACCGGCTACCCATGGCGTGGTGGCTTGGTTGAACGCCGAGAACAACAACTCCACCGGCAAGCCCGGGTGCACTTTGTCGATCATCTGCACTGGCACGCGCGCTTCCACCAGCAGCGGTTCGCCCTGGGGCACGATGTCCATCAGCGCCTGGCCGGGTTTGATCACGCCGCCTTCGGTGTACACATCCAGCCCGACAACTACCCCGGAAGCGGGCGCGCGTACTAGGCTGTTGGCCAGCTCGAACTGCGCCGAAGCCAGGCGATTGCGCAGGTCGTCGCTGCGGGTGCGGGTATCAGCCAACTGGCTGCGCAGGTCTTTCTGGAAGTCTTCGCCGAGCTGGCGGATGCGCAGACGCAGTTCGAGAACCTGGCGCTGCAACTGCCCGATGCGGCCGAAGTCCTCGGCGATGGTGCCGTCGATCTGCGCGTACAGCCGCTCGCTGTCGAGCAGGCGATTGCGTGGGATATAACCGTCGCGCGCCAACTCGCGCAGGCCTTGCAGCTGTTCATTCAGCGCTGCGCGTTGCTGGACTTTGCTCGCTTGCGAATCCCGCGTGCCGCGCAACTGCGCCTCGGCCCCGGCGATGGTTTCGCGCAGGCCTTGCTGCTCGGTGGCCAGCGCCTGGGCGCGGCTGGTGAACAACTGCCGCTGCAAACTCAGGACGCTGGCGGCATCCGGCTCATTGAGCAGTTCGGGATCAAAAGCGATGGCCGGCAGCCCTTCGCTTTCGGCACTCAAGCGCGCTTCGCTGGCCAGTGACGCCAGGTACTGGCTGCGCAGCGATTGCATCTGCCCGCGCAGCGGCGTTTCCTTCAAGCGCAATAACACTTGGCCTGCCTTGACCACCTCACCGTCGCGCACCTCGATGCGTTCGACGATGCCACCCGTGGGGTGCTGCACGGTTTTGCGATGGCCCGAGACCATCACTTTGCCGGACACCGCCACGCCCTTGTCCAACGGCGCCAGCGCCGCCCAGCCAAGAAACCCGGCAAAGCCGCCGAGTACCAGCAGCCAGCCCAGGCGCGAGTATTTTTTATCATCCAGCGCCAACACATTATTCGGCGGGTCACTGACCCACACCGGCTTGCTCTGACTCATGCCTGTTTTCCTTCACCGAGGCGGTAGCTCATGCTCATGGTCGACACCGGTTTGGTCGTCGTGGGTTTCTGCCGCGCCTCCAACACCCGCGCGGTCGGGCCGAAGGCCTGCAATTGGCCGTCCTTGAGGATCAGCAGTTGATCAGTCAGGGTCAGCACGTTGGCTTTGTGGGTAATCAAAATCACGCTGCGACGCTGCTGCTTGAGTTGAGCGATAGCCTGGAGCAGGGCTTGCTCGCCCGCCTCATCGAGGTTGGCGTTGGGTTCATCCAGCACGATCAGCGCGGGCAGGCCGTACAGCGCACGCGCCAGGGCCACACGTTGTTTCTGGCCACCGGACAAACCGGCACCGCCCTCCCCCAGTTGCGTGTCGTAGCCCTGGGGCAGTTGCAGGATCAGCTCATGCACGCCCGCCAGTTGTGCGGCGGCGAGGACCTTGTCGGCCTCCACCTCGGCAAACCGCGCGATGTTTTGCGCGATGCTGCCGGCGAACAATTGGATGTCCTGGGGCAAGTAGCCGATGTGCGGGCCGAGTTGCTGCTTGTCCCATTGAGTCAGGTCGGCGCCGTCCAGGCGAACCTTGCCGGCCAGCGGCGCCCAAGCGCCGACCAGCACGCGGGCCAGGGTGGATTTGCCGCAACCCGATGGGCCGATCACGCCGAGTACATCACCGGCCGGCAGGTTGAAACCGAGGTTGGCCAACGCCGGCCGACGGCTGCCCGGCGCGCAGGCGCTGACGTGCTCGACGGTCAATTGGCCCTTGGGCACCGGCAAGCTCATACGCGCCGGTCGCGCCGGATTATCCGCCAGCATCTGCGACAACCGCCCATAGGCCATGCGCGCCGAACTCCAGTGTTTCCACACGCCGATCAACTGGTCGATGGGGCTGAGCACCCGGCCCATCAGGATCGAGCCGGCAATCATCATCCCTGGCGTGATATCGCCCTGCACGGCCAGCAAGGCGCCCAAACCAAGCACCAGCGACTGCAACGCCAGGCGTACGCCCTTGGACCAAGCGGTGACAGCGGCGGTCTTTTCGCTGGCCAGGTTCTGCTGGGCGAGAAACTCTTGATGCTGGCTGAACCAACGCCCGCGCAAGGTGGCGAGCATCCCCATGGCTTCGATGGTTTCAGCATTGCGCAGGTTGGCCGTGGCCTGCTGGCTGGCGCTGATAGACAGCAGGCTGGCCTGAGCCATAGGGGCCTGGCTGACATAATGGTTGACCCACGCCAGCGCGATTAAAATCACCGCGCCGCCCAGGGCCAAAAAGCCGAGCCAGGGGTGGAACAGGAAGATCACCAGCAAGTACACCGGAAACCACGGCGCATCAAAAAACGCGAACAGCGCCTGGCCGGTGGCGAATTGGCGCAGCGTGGTCAGGTCGTTCAAGGCCTGGCCTGCCGCCTGGGTGCCGCCCTTGAGTTGCGCTTCGAACGCGGCGTCGTACACCCGCTGGTTCAGGCGCATGTCCATTTGCGTGCCGAGGCGGATCACCACTTGGCTGCGCACCCACTCCAATGCGCCCATCAGGCCGAACAGGCCGAGGATCATCAGCGTCAACATCAGCAAGGTCATCTGATTGCCCGAGGCCAGCACCCGGTCGTACACCTGCAACATGTACAGCGCCGGGGCGAGCATCAGCAGGTTGATCACCGCCGAGAACAGGCCGATGTTGAAGAAGCCACTTTTATAGGCCGTAAGGGCGGCCAGGGTTTCGTTGCCGGCGTGGCGCATCTGGGATTCTCGTGGGGTAAGCGGGCAGCGCCGGCGCGTTGACAGGCGATACGGCGCTGCGCAGAATTTGGCACCGCCGTCGATAAAGAATTAGAAGGCTTGGCGACGGCGGTGTGTCATGCGGCGAACGGGAGAGCGATCTCCCCTTCGCTTTTTTCATGCAGCCGCCGACTCAGGCAGCGAATGCCCAGTCCTGCGCCACGTCCTGCACGCCGACCAGCGCAACGTCGGCCGATGGCGTGGCGTGACCCAGGCCGGCAGCGGCCAGTTGGTCGAAGGTCGATGCGGTGGACAGGCCGAAGTCGTCCAGCAGGTTGTTGAGCACGCTTTCCAGCGCGGTGGTGTTGCCTTGCATCAGGCCGTAGATCACGCTCTGCACTTCGTTACCCACACGACCCGCGCCTTCAGCGGCAGACAGGTCGAGGCCGTTGAAGGCGGCTTTGTAGCCGCTCAGGTCGAAATCGCTGCCGCTGCCACCGCTCAGGCCGGTGCCCAACTGGACGTTATCCAGGTTGCCCCACAGGTAGTGGTTCTGGTTGGCAGAGGCAGGCAGCGTCGGGTTGAACACATAGTGCAGGCCATTGCTGGTATTGCTGTCGGCAATAAAAGCGTACTCGGAGCCCTGGGCACCGTGAGTCGAGTATTGGTCGCCGCTAAACGTGCCGTTGCTGAAGCCGCCGGTATTACCGGTGCCGTGGCCTGCGGTCGCAAAGCCTATCGCCCAATCCGTCAGGTAGTCCGAAAGCGAGATAGAACCGAGAGCCGACTCGTAATTAACAGAAATAGTCATCACTGAACCTCGTTATAAACAACGCTATTGATCAGCACGCACTCCGGCGCACTTTTTGCCCACCCTTGGGCAAAACCTTTTATTGACTGCGCCCTTGCGCACCCAATCAGAACTTGTATTCGAGCATTCCACTCAAGGTGCGGCCACGGGCCAGGCTCAGGTTGTTGGCGTCGCCCATGGCAACGAAATAGGCTTCGTCAGTGGCGTTTTCCAACGCCAGTGCGATGTTCAGATGGTCGGTCATCCAGTAACTGGCGTAGAGGTCATACACGGTGTATTTGGGCCACATCGCCTGGTCGATAAAGTCGTAGCCCTGATTGTTCAGGTTCTCACCATTGCCAGAGCTGTAACGCACCCGCATGCCCGTATCCAGGCGTTTGTCCAGGAATCGCGCGCCTACGGTCAAGGCGCCACGGTCAGCGGGCATGTAGGTGGCATTGCCCATGATGCGGCCGCAACTTTCCTTGTCGTTCGCAGCGGCGTCATCCAGCCACTCATAAGTGCTGACCAGTCGTGTGCCGGTCGTACCATTGGGGCGGGTATAACGCTCATATTTGGAACTGAGCGTGCGCCCGCGTTTCTTGGCGCCGCCCATGTAATAGTTCTTCGAGCAGAACTCATTACTGCCGATCATGTGCGTGTAACTCAAGTTGGTATAGGCGCGGCCCATGTCGTAGTTGAGTTGGTATTCCATACCGCGAAAACGCGTCGGGTTAAGGTTGTTGGTATACGCCATGATCCCGGTGAAGCCGCCGACGTTAGTCTCGGGCAACGTGACGCTATGGTTGAGAAACGAGAAGTTCTCTATCCGGGTATCAAAATAGGCAACTTTTATTCCCAGCCGGTCATCGTTGAAGAACAGCGACTCCTTGAACACATTGACGCCCATTTCCCAGTCGCGAGACTCCTCGGGTTTGAGGAACGGATTGGGAAATACGCGCTCCCCCGACGCACCGCCGTGAGGCCGGCCGGTCATGAAGGTTTCCGTGACCGCTGGCGGGCGCCAGCCTTTCCCCCAGCGCGCATAGAGTTGCAACCAATCGAGCCCGGGTTTTATGCCGATGCCAAACGTGGGGGAGAACCGGCCCTCCTCCCGATCAATATCAAGCACCTCATCGACTCGCCGGGCGCCCTCAACACTGCTGGCAATCGCAGGGCGCTTGTAGAGCGTCATCCCGGTTTCGCCCTCCAGTCGATAACGGTCGTAACGCAGGCCAGCGTCGAGCGTCAGCCAACCGTCGTATTCATACTGCAGGTTGTTAAAAAGGCTACCGATGGTTCGTTTGCCGAGCGGGTTCGCACCTTCAACATATGGCAGCGCACCACTGGTGCCGTTAGTCGACTCGACCTTGTTGCTATGTGGCTTGAACCGGTCCTGATAGACCTCCACACCGTAGTTCCAACTGAATTGGCCAAATGCATCAAGGTCAACGCGCGAGGTGTTATCAGCCTGCAGGCCCCAGGTATCGGTTTGAAAATAGTCGGTGTAGCCGGGGGTGTAGTTTCCTGAACTCGCTGACGCCCTATTCGGCGCATTGGCGCGGTCTTCCTGGGTAGTGACGAAATACGCCTTGGCCTTGAAATCAATCAGCAGGTTATCCGGTGTATAGCGATAATCCAGCGCAACGTTTTTCGCGTTGAGGTTGTTTTTGCTGTTGCGCAGATAATAGTTACTCTGCAGATCTTGGGTGATGTAGCTCCAGGTATCGTTGCTGTCAGTATCGCTTTCCAGATAACTCAATTGCACCCGTTGATCATTGGGCAAATTGAGGCCGAACTTGAGAATCTGGGAACGCGTGACGCTGCCCGAATCGCCCACTTCACTGTTCAGCCAATGATCAAAGGCGGCCGGTGCATATTTTCGGGCGCGCAGGTTGGTGCCAAGGTTTTTATCGTTGTGAGTGCCACCTCGGTAATTACCGAAATGCCGCTCGCTGTACCCCAACAGCACATCACCGCGCTCATCCCCAAAGGCAAACACGCCGCTGCCGTTGAAGTAAGTGCCATTACCCAGTTCACCGATGCCGCTGCCGGCGCGAAAACGCCCGCCGATCTCCTTACCGTCGTTGAGAAACTCGCTGGCCTCCAAGGTCTTGAACGAGGCGATCCCACCCAACACCGCCGCCCCGCCTTGGCCGGACTGGCTGCCCTTGTCGATCTGGATGCTGGAGATGAACTCCGGGTCGATCAACATCGTGCCGTTGCGCTGCTGGTGGCCGTTGACGTTGAAATTCTGGCGCATGCCGTCGATGTTCATGTTCACGCGGCCGTAGTCCTGCACGCCACGGATGTTCACTGACAGGCCTGGGTCGCGCTGGTCGACGGCGGTATAAACGCCAGCGGTTTCCTCAAGCATGTCGGCGGCGTGACGGGGTGGGCGCTTGTCGATCATGTCACGGCTGATGACGGCCACGGACTTTGGGCTCTGGTACACCCAGTCGCTGGCCTGACCGTTGGTGTTGCCAGAGATGGTGGTGGTGCCGACGGTCACGGCGCTGTCGTGCTCGGCGACGACGCGGTTGAGGGTGACCTGGCGTTCGCCGGTGAAGCGATATTCCACCGGCGCGCCGCCGAGCAAACGGCCCAGGCCTTCCTGCACGCTGAAGCTGCCCTTGAGCGCCGTGCTGTTCAAGCCTTGCAGGCGCTGGCTGTCGAACAGCACTTGCAGGCCGGCTTGGTCGGCAAAGGCCAGCACCGCGCTGCCCAAGGATTGTGCAGGGATATCAAACGTCAGCACGGCAGGTTGGGTCGCGCCCGCTGCAGGCTGCGCGGCGTACACAGGCGCGGTTACGGCAAACAAGCCCAAGTGAATCGCCAGGGCTAACCGGCTACCGGTGACACGCCCCTTGGTGAGTGCTGACATTTCTAAGTTCCCTGCGCTGAGCTTTTTGTTTATGCGAATGCTTCTCACCTAGCAAGACGTGCGAGGCGCAGGAAGTCAGTAAGACTTTTTGAAAGTTTTTTGCAGAGGGTGTATCGCAGGCGGTGGGAAAGAGGTTTCCCACCGGTTGATCAATAGATCAGGCTCAGGCCCGCCAGGTCCAAGCGTTGCACTTGAAGTTCCTGGGTCAAGGTGCCGAGCGCGGTGTCGAGCATGTCGAGACGGAATACGCCGCTGACTTCACGATCGGCCAACGCCGAGTTGGCTAACACCACACGCCCAGGGCGATAGCGGTTAAGTTGCTCGATGACGTTGGCCAACGGCAGCCGATCAAAGATCAACACACCACGACGCCAACTGGTGGCGCGCTCCACATCAAATTGATCCAGCGTCTTCACGCCGTCCTGAGGGCTGTAACGCGCGGCTTGGCCCTGCTTGAGCACGCGCTCGCTCGGGCCTTTTTTTGGCGTGGCTTGCAGCGCAACTTCAACGCTGTGCTGCAAAACGCCGACCCAGGCCTGGCGATCACCTTCGCGTTCGACCACAAACCGCGTGCCCAACGCGCGGGTTTGCCCAGCCGCACTTTGCACCACGAACGGTCGCGTTTCCTGCCCCGTCATCGGCGCCACATCGAAAATCGCCGAGCCCTGGATCAGGCTGATGCGCCGTTGTACGCCGTCGTAGTCCAGGCGGATGGCACTGGCGGAATCCAGCTCGACCTTGCTGCCATCAGCCAACAGCACTGTGCGTATTTCGCCCTTCTGGGTAACGTAGTCGGCCTGCATGTGCAGCAAAACATCCGGCCCACGCAACCAGCCAACACCTGCCACCACTACGACCAGCGCGACCGCCGCCGCGCGTTGCCATGGCCGGCGCCGCTTAGGCCGACGCGCTGGCGCTGGCGGCGACGCCGGACGCTGGCGATGCACCGGCTCATCCTTATGTACCTCGCCCAAGGCGGCCCACGTCTGCTCGGCAAAACGCAGTGCGGCTTCATGGCGGCTGTCGCAAGCGATCCAATGGCGCAGCTCGGCCTGCTCCTGTTCGGTCAGGGCACCGGCGTGCAGGCGCACCGCCCATTCGGCGGCCGCCTCGGTAATGCTGTGCTGTTGCGGACCCTGGCTATTCACGTGTGAATCTCGAATTTTCGTTATGTAAACGCTGTGACGTCTGACGCAAAGTTTTTCGGTAATTCATTCGTCGGATGGCTGCACCTCGCCGTCCTGCAAACGTTGCATCACATAGGCCAAGGCCTTGGCCAGATGCTTTTGCACAGAGCTGTCAGAGATGTCCAAGTGCCGGGCAACCTGGGCGTGGGTCATACCTTCGATACGGTTTAGACGGAAAATCTGCTGCGTGCGTTCCGGCAATTGCGCCAGTGCCTGCTTCAATGCCTGTCGCTGCTGCTGCGCCATTGCCTGAGCCTCCAACCCGGCCACGTCATCTTCAATCTCGGCCAGCGCCTCATGGGGCACGGTGTCTGTCTTGCGCCGCGCTTCCTGGCGAATATGGTCGATCAGCAGATTGCTCGCCGTTCGATAGAGATAGCCCTGGGAGTTGTCGATGCGCTCGCCGGCCGGTTTTTCCGCCAGGCGCAGGAAACTCTCCTGCACCAGGTCGGCGGCCAACTGCGGGTCCCGCACCTTGCGCGCCAGATACCCACGCAGAGTATCGGCATGCTTGAGAAACAGGCCTTTGAGATCCACGTCCGACAAACCGACTCCCTGGAATGTTAAGGAAACAGGCGGGCATCTTAAGCGTTGTCGAGAATGACTTTCAATTGATATCTAATCTGATTCTGCTGTTCAGCGGTTGCGAATATCGGTTCGATAATCGAACACATCCGCCGCCATCAATTGACCAAATTAACCAACCAGTACATTTTATCCGCACAACCAATAATAAGTGTGGAGATACCCCAAAATGCCGCCCATCGTGCTGGTGCTCAATGGCCCCAACCTCAACCTTCTCGGCACCCGCGAGCCCGCCACCTACGGCCATGAAACCCTGGCCGACATTGCCGCCCTGTGTGGCCGCAGCGCCGAAAAGCTCGGGCTGAAAATCGAATTCCGCCAGACCAACCACGAAGGCGAATTGCTCGACTGGATCCACGGCGCCCGCGCCCGTTGCGCCGGTATCGTGATCAACCCAGCGGCCTGGACCCACACCTCGGTAGCGATTCGCGACGCGCTGGTAGCCAGTGAAGTGCCGGTGATCGAAGTGCATTTATCCAACGTGCACGCACGTGAGGCATTCAGGCATCACTCCTTTGTGTCGCCCATCGCCAAGGCGGTGCTCGCCGGGTTCGGTAGCCACGGCTACCACCTGGCCCTGGAACACTTCAGCCACACTTTCAAGGGATGAGCCCGATGAAACCGCGCATCCTCGCCGGCCTGATCGGCTCGGGCATCCAAGCCTCCCGTACTCCCGCCCTGCATGAACAGGAAGGTGACGCTCAGGGCCTGCGTTATTTGTATCGCCTGATCGATCTGGAACCGCTGCAACTGAACATCAACGCCCTGCCCGACCTGCTGGACGCCGCCGAGATGATGCAGTTCACCGGGTTGAACATTACCTACCCGTGCAAGCAGGCCATCCTACCGTTGCTCGATGAGTTGTCCGACGAAGCCCAAGGCATTGGCGCGGTCAACACCGTGGTGTTCAAGGGCGGCAAACGCATCGGCCACAACACCGATTGCCTGGGCTTCGCCGAAGGGTTCCGGCGCAATTTGAATGACGTCCCCCGCCAGCGTGTCGTGCAAATGGGCGCAGGCGGTGCGGGGGCGGCGGTGGCCCACGCGCTGCTGGCGGAGGGCGTGGAACACTTGAGCATTTTTGACGTGGACGTGGCCCGCGCCCGTGACCTTGTGGACAACCTCGCCCAACGTTTCGGCGCCGGTCGCGCACAAGTCGGCAACCACCTGGAAAACGCCATGGCCGAGGCGGATGGGCTGGTCAACACCACGCCGATGGGCATGGCCAAGCTGCCTGGCACACCGGTGCCGCCGGCCTTGTTGCGGGCTGAGTTATGGGTGGCGGAAATCGTGTATTTCCCGCTGGAAACAGAGCTGCTGCGTAACGCCCGCGCCTTGGGTTGCCGCACGCTGGATGGCGGCAATATGGCGGTGTTTCAAGCGGTGAAGGCGTTTGAGTTGTTCAGTGGGCAAGCGCCGGATGCGCAAAGAATGCTGGCGCACTTCCAGAGCATGAATACTTAACTCTAGAAAACCGATCCAAGAAATGTGGGAGCTGGCTTGGCTGCGATAGCGGTTGAGCAGTCAATATTGATCTGACTGACACAGCGTTATCACAGGCAAGCCAGCTCCCACAGGATTAGGCCTGCAGGTAACGCATCACCGACTCACAAATCATCTCCCGATGCCGCTGTTTAACCACCTCATCAGACAGCTCGATCTGAAAGATCTCACTGAACGTATGGCGATTGGACACCCGGTAAAAGCTGAAGGAGTTGATCAACAGATGCACGTCCAAAGGGTTCAACCCTTGGCGAAACAACCCCATCTCAGCCCCCCGACGCAACGTGGCGCCGAGCCCTTCGAGAATATTGCTGTTCATCGCTTTGATCGAATCCGAGCGCTTTACGTACTCGGCGTTGTTGATGTTTTCGATGCTGACGATGCGCACGAAATCCACATTCTGGTCATGGTGATCAAAGGTGAATTCCACCAGCCGACGAATCGCTTCGCGCGGCTCCAGGGCGGTAAGGTTCATGCGGGTTTCGGTGTTACGAATGTCGCCGTAGAGCTTCTCCAGCACCTCGACGTACAACTGCTCCTTGCTGCCGAAGTAGTAATAGATCATGCGTTTGGAGGTGTGGATGCGCTCGGCGATCGCATCCACGCGAGCGCCGGCCAAGCCCTGCTGGACAAACTCGACGATGGCTTCCTGGAGGATGTTTTCGCGGGTCTTTTCCGGGTTGTTCTTACGACTCTTGCGCGGTGCGTCTGACACAGCGGAGAGGTCGGGGGTCAGGGTCATGGTGCGCTCACGGCCATTTTTGTTGTGCAGGCCGCGATTATGGGCCGAGGCGCTCCCCGAAGGAAGCACCTCGCCGCGTCGTCATAACCGCGCCTGGCGCACCGCGCCACTGCGTGATTTGGCCATCGCCGCCAGGCGCACCGCCACGTTGGCCGCGCCGTACCCGGCATAGCCGTTTTTACGCTGGATGATCTCGAAGAAAAACCGCCCCTCAAATGGCTCGGTGTACACGTGAAACAACTCACCGCCCTGGGCATCACGGTCGTACAGCACGTTGTAGTACGCCAGCTCGCTGAGGAATGCGTCGTCGAAATCGAACCGAGCCGCCAGGTCGTCGTAGTAATTGAGCGGGATATCCAGCAACGGCACGCCCGCCGCTTTGGCCCGGCTGACTTCGGCAAAAATATCCGCGCAGTCGAAGGCAATGTGGTGCACGCCCGAGCCGCGATAGCTCGACAGCGCGTGGGAAATGGCGGTGTTGCGGTTCTCGGAAATATTCAGCGGCAGGCGGATCGAGCTGCAACGGCTGCGCAGCGCACGGCTTTTGACCAGGCCGTAAGGGTCGGGCAGCACCACTTCGTCATCCGCTTCGAAATCCAACAGGCTCTTGTAGAACAGCACCCAGCTGTCGAGGCTGTCGGCCGGCAGCGCCATGGCCATGTGGTCGATGCGTAGCAGCCCGCCGCTTGAGGCGTTGGCCGGTTGCAAGTTGAAGTCGGTGTCGTACAGCCCGCCTTCGCTTTGGTCTACCAGGTAAATCAGGCTGCCGTCCGGCGCACGCACGGCGGCCAGTTCCAGCTCATTGGGCCCGACCAGGCCGCGATAAGGCTGACCTTTGTAGGCCACCGCCCGCTGCAACGCCTTGGCGCTGTCCTTGACCCGAATCGCGGTGGCGCACAACGACGGCCCGTGGGCTTCGAAGAAGTTGTGGGCAAAGGAATAGGGTTCACAGTTAAGGATCAGGTTGATATCGCCCTGGCGCAACAGGCTCACGCTCTTGGAGCGGTGCTGCCCAGCCTTGACGAAACCCAGGCGCTCCAGCCATTGCGTGAGCTTGGCGCCAAGGTTTTCATCCACGGCAAACTCAAGGAATTCGATGCCGTCGTATTCGCTGGCGGCGGGCGTATCAAACAGGATGTCGACGGGGTGAGCGGGCGCTTCCTGCTTCAAGCGCTGGCGGGTTTTCTCTTCCAGGTACAACAGCGAACGCAAGCCATCGGCTGCATTCGCCCGCGTCGGTGCCGCGCGGAAGCCATCATTGAAAATTTCCAGGGACAACGGCCCGGTGTAACCACTCTGGATGATCGGCGCCAGGAACCCCGCCAGGTCGAATTCGCCCTGCCCCGGGAAGCAGCGGAAATGCCGGCTCCACTCCAGCACATCCATGGCCAGGATCGGCGCATCGGCCATTTGCACAAAGAAGATTTTGTCGCCGGGAATCTGTGCGATCCCACTTGGGTCGCCCTTGAGCGACAGCGTGTGGAAGCTGTCGAGCAACACACCCAGGCTCGGGTGGTCGATCTGACGAACCAGGTTCCACACCTGTTGCCAGGTGTTCACATGCTTGCCCCAGGCCAGCGCTTCATAGCCAATTCGCAGGCCACGGCGGCCGGCGTGTTCGGCCAACAGGCTAAGATCATCGAGCAAAATGCGCTCATCGCCGACGCAATCAGCCGAGGCGTTGCTGCACACCAGCACCAGGTCGGTGCCCAGTTCCTGCATCAGGTCAAACTTGCGCTCGGCGCGCTCCAGGTTGCGCGCCAGGCGGTCGCGGCGGCAGCCTTCAAAGTCGCGAAACGGTTGGAACAAGGTGATGGCGATGCCGAGGTCGGCGCACATTTGCCTAACTTCCCGGGGGCTGCCGTCGTAATACAGCAGATCGTTTTCGAAGATTTCCACGCCATCAAACCCGGCGGCGGCGATGGCTTCGAGTTTTTCCGGCAGGGTTCCACTCAAAGAAACGGTGGCAATGGAGCGTTGCATGGGGCGACTCCCGGCATATGAAGCTCGTCTTATTTACGGCAAATTATTCGCCGCTAAATTGTTCACAGCAATTGAAATGTACGAACCGGTTAGTTTTATGGGCGATTATCGAACAAAATGACCCCCAGTGAATTGACGAGTTTTTAACCACTGCGCACCATCGACTACGCAGCCTCATAGAAAAAAAGACCCAGAACACACCATAAAAATTTCAAAAAACGGGTACAACCTCATGCCTTCGCAAACTCCCAACGTGGCCGGGCGCCACAGCAATCCGCACGCCGGCATCGGCGACAAAATCCGCGGCGCCATGGCCGTGGGCAAGACGCGCTGGGGCATGCTGGCCTTGGTGTTCTTCGCCACCACCCTGAACTACATCGACCGCGCCGCCCTGGGCGTGATGCAACCGATCCTGGCCAAGGAAATGAGCTGGACGGCGATGGACTACGCCAACATCAACTTCTGGTTCCAGGTCGGCTACGCCATCGGCTTTGTGCTGCAAGGCCGGCTGATTGATCGAGTCGGCGTAAAGCGCGTGTTCTTCTGCGCGGTGCTGCTGTGGAGCCTGGCCACCGGCGCCCACGGCCTGGCCACGTCGGCCGTAGGCTTTATGGTGTGTCGCTTTATCCTCGGGCTGACGGAAGCCGCCAACTACCCGGCCTGCGTCAAGACCACGCGGCTGTGGTTCCCGGCCGGTGAGCGTGCAGTGGCCACCGGTATCTTCAACGCCGGCACCAATGTGGGCGCGATGATGACGCCGATGCTGCTGCCGCTGATCCTCCACGTGTGGGGCTGGCAGGCGGCGTTCCTGG
Organism: Pseudomonas sp. YeP6b; assembly: GCF_025642995.1. NCBI lineage: Bacteria > Pseudomonadati > Pseudomonadota > Gammaproteobacteria > Pseudomonadales > Pseudomonadaceae > Pseudomonas > Pseudomonas sp. YeP6b. Next base: position 6,007,261 of record NZ_CP080090.1, read on the forward strand.
GCATGGCATCGCTGGGCGGGATCTGGCTAATCTTCTGGGGCTTGAAATACTACAACCCGGAAGACCATCCCACGGTCAAACAAAGCGAACTGGAGTATCTGCAACAGGAAGTCGAACCGGAACAACCGAGCGTCCCCTTCAGCCGAATCCTACGCATGCGCGGCACCTGGGCCTTCGCCATCGCCTACTCTCTGACCGCGCCGGTGTTCTGGTTCTACCTGTACTGGCTGCCACCGTTTCTGAACCAGCAATACAACCTGGGCATTAACGTGACCCAGATGGGCATCCCACTGATCATCATTTACCTGACAGCCGACTTCGGCAGCGTGGGTGGGGGGATTCTGTCGTCGTTCCTGATCGGCCGTGGGATGAATCCGATCAAGGCGCGGCTGTTGTCGATGCTGCTGTTCGCCTGCTGCATCGTCGGCGTGATCATGGCGGCCGGTTCCAGCCAACTGTGGGTCGCGGTGTTTGCCATCTCCCTGGCCATCGGCGCACACCAGGCCTGGACCGCCAATATCTGGAGCCTGGTGATGGACTACACGCCCAAACACATGATGAGCACGGTGTTCGGTTTCGGCGGCATGTGTGCGGCCATCGGCGGCATGTTCATGACCCAGATCGTCGGCCATATCCTCACGGTCACGAACAACAATTACACCGTGCTGTTCACCCTGATCCCGGCGATGTACTTCACTGCGCTGATCTGGATGTACTTCATGGCGCCGCGCAAGATTCCTACCGTCGACCTGTGATTCAACGCCGCCGCTGCTGCCAGGCAGCGGCCAACCCGCTCATGCAGATCACCCCGATGCCGACCACCGTGGTCAAGTCGGGGGTATGGTTGAACACCAGCCAGCCCAACAACCCCGCAAACACGATCTGGCAGTAGCCGAACGGCGCCAGCAAAGCCGGCGCCGCGAAGCGGAAGGCCTGGGTCAACATCAAGTGGGCGGTCATCCCGCACGTGCCCAGCGCCAGCATCAGCACGCCATGCCACACCGTGGGCAACTGCCAGAAGAACGGCACCATCGCACTCATCACCAAGGTATTGCACAGGCCGGCGAAAAAGTTGCTGGTGGTGGGCGTGTCGTATTGGCTGAGGATGCGCGTGAGTAACTGGTAGAAGCAGAAGAACAGCGCCGAACACAGCGGCAGCAGCACCGCAGGCGTGAACAGCTCACCGCCGGGGTGGATGATGATCAGCACCCCGACAAACCCGCAGATCACCGCCAGCCATTGGCCACGCGTCACGTGTTCACCGAGCAAGGGCACCGACAGCGCCGTCACCAGGATCGGCGCCAGGAAGTTCACCGCCGTGGCTTCCGCCAACGGGATGAAATGCAGCGCCGCGGTAAAAAACAGGCTGGTGCCCAGCAGGCACAACGCCCGCACCACCTGCATGCCCGGCCGCTTGCTGCGCAGCACGCGCAAGCCTGATTGCGGCAGGAAAATGCCGGCCATCAACAGGGTGTGCACCAGGTAACGCGCCCACACCACCATCACAATCGGGTAGAACCCGGCCAAGTATTTGGACAAGGCGTCGTGGCTGGAAAAAAGGAATGTCGCCACCACAATCAGCAGAATGCCTTTGAAGGGATGGTTGACGCCGGAAAGAGGTGTGCTGACAGTCATTGAATTCTCTTGCATGGCGGGTTGAACCCAGAGCACTGAACGCGGCGGCGCTCAACCCGGTAATCTAGCAGCCGGGCCTACGTGCGCCCCAAGAGCATAACCAAACACCGTACGAACAGCGCACTAAATCAAGGGATTTGAGTCCAACGCTGCACGTTCACCCGTGCGTTGCACACTTTTTAACCAAGGCCTTGCTGCTATGAAAAAAACACTCTTTGTGCTTTCTGCCCTCGCCCTGCTCACCGCTTGTAACCAAGAGCCCAAGGAAGCGCCCAAACCCGCTCCGGCCTCGGTGCAAGCCACCCTGGTACAGGCCACCCCGCCCACCGACAAATGGGTCGGCAAGTGGATCGGTGTCGAAGGCCTGAACCTGACCATCGCCAAAGACGACAGCATCGGCCGTGGCCATTACCTTTTAACCATGCAATACGGCCTCGACGCCGACGACTCCGGCACCTTCAAGGGTGAAGCCAACGAAGACGGCATCGCCTTTACCCGCCCGGACGGCCCGCAGCAGTTGAGCGCCGGCGACGGTGAAGCCACCGGCCTGAAATGGCTGGCGGATAAAAAGGATTGCCTGATCGTCGACACCGGCGAAGGTTACTGCCGCGACTGACTAGGCGTTGCTGACACAACGTTCATCTGGCGCCCCTGCCTGCACGGCCTGACAGCAGCGATACTAGGTAACTCTCGTCTCTTGTCGGACAGCCGGGCTGGCGCCATTCAAACGCACCAACAACACTGCTCTTAGAAAAGTGAGCACAGGATCAACGAGAGGATTGCCCCATGCTATGGAAAAAAGGCCGACGCAGCGACAACGTGGTAGATGCCCGCGATGACAGTGGCGGCGGTGGTGGTGGCGGCATGCGGTTTGGCGGCGGCAAGGGCCTGAGCCTCACGGCCATCGTGCTGATCGTCGGGATTGGCTGGCTGACCGGGCAGGACCCGTTGCAGATCCTCGGCCAGTTGACCGGCCAGGTGGAGCAAGCGCCCTCGGTAAGCACGCAATCGCGCCAGGCCCCACCGGCCAACGATGAGCAGGCCGATTTTGTACGCGCGGTACTGGGCGATACCGAGGACACCTGGGGCCAGGTGTTCAAGGAAAACGGGTTGGCCTACAAGAACCCGAAACTGATTTTGTTCCGTGGCCGGGTGAATTCCGCCTGCGGTGGCGCCACCTCGGCCAGCGGCCCGTTTTACTGCCCGGCTGACCAACAAGTGTATTTGGACCTGGATTTCTTCCGGGAAATGTCGCAACGCTTCCAGGCCGCCGGCGATTTCGCCCAGGCCTACGTGATCGCCCACGAAGTCGGGCACCACGTGCAAACGCTGCTGGGCATCTCGGCCAAGATTCAAGCCGCGCGCCAACAGGGCCGGCAGATGCAAGGCGACGGCGGCCTGCTGGTGCGCCAGGAACTGCAAGCCGACTGCTTCGCCGGGGTGTGGGCCAACCGTGCGCAAAAACGCCTGAACTGGCTGGAGCCCGGCGATATTGAAGAAGCACTGAATGCTGCCAACGCCATCGGTGATGACCGTTTGCAGCAACAGGGTCAGGGCCGCGTAGTGCCGGATTCGTTTACCCACGGTACCTCGGCACAGCGGGTTCGCTGGTTCAAGACCGGCTTCGCCCAGGGCCAGATCACTCAATGCGACACGTTTACAGCGAAGAGTCTTTAGATGAATAAACGATTGGGATTGCTGTTCGGCTTGATGATTGCCTGTTCCTCCTCCACCTGGGCCGCCGAGAAAGAGCATGGCGTCAAGGTGGTCAGCCCCGATCGTTTTCACCTGGATGCCGGCGACCTCAGCCTGGGTTTGAGCCAAGACTGGAACCAGCCACTGCCCAACGTCACCCGCGCGCTGATCATCGTGCACGGCCGCCTGCGTAACGCACAGACCTACCTGCAAAGCGGCGAAGATGCAGCCGAACACGCCGGGGTTGCTGCCAATACCCTGGTGATCGCGCCGCAGTTTCTCAATGAGTCAGACATAAAGCGCAACCACCTGGGCAATCAGGTGCTGCGCTGGAATGGCAATGGCTGGATGGCCGGCGAGCCGTCCACCGGCCCAGGCCAGGTCAGTTCCTACGACGCGCTCGACCAGATCATCAAGCACCTGGGCAACCGCAAACTGTTCCCGGCGCTGAAACAAATCGTAGTCGCCGGCCACTCCGGCGGCGGCCAAGTGGTGCAGCGTTTCGCCCTCACCGGCCACGACCACCCGATGCTGCAAACCGAAGGCATCAGCCTGCGTTACGTGGTGGCCAATCCATCGTCCTACGCCTATTTCAGCCCACAGCGCCCGGTGAAATTCGACGCGGCCAGTTGCCCAGGCTTCAACGACTGGAAGTACGGCATGCAAAACCTGCCGGACTACGCCAAGGGCCAGAGTGCCCAGCAGCTTGAGCGGGCTTACGTGTCACGCGACATCACCTACCTGCTCGGCCAGCAAGACACCGACCCCAACCACCCGGCCCTGGATAAAAGCTGCGAAGCCGAAACCCAGGGCGCGTATCGGTTGATTCGTGGGCACAACTATTTTGACTACCTCAAAGCGCGCCATCCGCAACTGACCCAGAAGCTGGTGGAAGTGCCGAGGGTTGGGCATGACGGGGATGGGATGTTTACTTCGTCTGAGGGCGAGAAAGCGTTGTTCCCGAAGTAAAAATAGCTGACGAAACCGGAGCAAAATGTGGGAGAGGGCTTGCTCGCGAATGCGGAGTTCCAGTCGACTCATCAGTGACTGATCCACCGCATTCGCGAGCAAGCCCGCTCCCACATTGGTTTTGTGGTGTTTGGTTTAAATCATCTGGCGCAGCACCGCGCAATCCGCCGCGTGCCAATCCGCCAACTCGGGCCTCGGGTTCTCCGGCAAGTTAACCAGCACCGTCTTGGTCCCCGCCGCCCGCCCGCAATCCAAGTCAAAGCGGTAATCCCCGACCATCACCATCGCATCGGGAGAAACATCCCAAGCTGCCGCCAATTTCAACAATCCACCCGGATCCGGCTTGGGCGGCGCATCATCGCGGCCCAATACGTCTTCGATGGCAAAGCAATCCGCCAGGCCAATCGCTTCCAGGGTGATATGCGCCAACTCCCGCGCATTGCGGGTCAGGATGCCCAGGCGATAACCGCGCCCAGCCAGCTCGCGCACCAACTCCACCGCACCCACAGCGGCAACCGAACCGAGCGCCAGTTCGCGCTCATGCTCAAGCAGCCAGGCATGCTTGGCCGCCGCCACCTCAGCCGGCAACGCTGCCAAATGGGTGAGAATGTCGTCCTCGGGTGGGATCTCCAAGGCCACGCGGATCGCTGCAAAGTCATGCACGGCCACCGTGAGGGTGCCGTCCATATCAAATACCCAATGCGTTACGTCCGACAGGCTCATGCCCAATCCTTGCGATGGCGAATCAACCCTTCCTGGGTCACCGACGCCACCAGTTGCCCGGCGCGGTTGTACACGCTGCCGCGCGAGAAACCGCGCGAGTTACCGGCCCACGGGCTGTCCATGGCGTACAGCAACCAGTCGTCGGCGCGCAGGTCGGCGTGGAACCACAGCGCGTGGTCGAGGCTGGCGACCTGCATGTCTTTCTGCCACACGGTCTTGCCATGGGGCAGCAGCGAGGTGGTCAACAAGCCGAAGTCCGAGGCGTAGGCCAGCAGGTATTTATGCAGCGCCGGTGAGTCGGCCAGGGCGCCGTCGGCACGAAACCACACGAACTTCACCGGGTCGGACGGCTGCGGGTTGTACGGGTCTTTCTCGGTGACCGGGCGCACTTCGATCGGCTTGGGGCACAGCAGTTTTTCACGCATGTGCTCCGGGATCAGGTGCGCACGCTGCTTGGTCAGCTCCAGCTCCGACGGCAGGTTTTCCGGGCCGACCACCACGGGCATGGTGGTCTGGTGCTCAAAGCCTTGTTCGTCGTACTGGAACGAGGTGGTGCAGGTAAAAATCGGGTTGCCCTTCTGGATCGCCGTGACGCGGCGCGTGCTGAAACTGCCGCCATCGCGCACGCGGTCCACCGAATACACCACCGGCAACGAAGCGTCGCCCGGACGTAGGAAATAGCCATGCAGGGAGTGAACATGCCGCGCTGCTTCTACGGTCTGGCTGGCGGCCGACAGCGACTGGCCGAGCACCTGGCCGCCGAACAGTTGGCGAAAGCCCAGGTCCTGGCTGCGGCCGCGAAAGAGGTTTTCCTCGATCGGCTCCAGGGTCAGCAAGTCCACCAGATCTTCCAATACTTGGCTCATAGAGCAACTCCTACAACAATCGATAGGGCATTCCGGGCTGCTTATCCGTGCAGCGTGTCCAACCATTGGGCGCGGGTGATGCGGTACAAAACATGATGGCGCAGCGGGTCATCGGCTGCGACCTTGGGGTGTTCAAAATCTGCCTGCGGATCGTAATGCATACCGATGGCCTGCATGACTTTTTGTGATGGCAGATTGGTTTCGGTGGTAAAGGCGAGGATCTCATCCAATTGCAACCGGTCGAAACCACAGCGCAGCGCAGTCCAGGCCGCTTCACTGGCGTAACCCAGGCCCCAATGCTCGCGGGCCAGGCGCCAGCCAATTTCTACCGCCGGGGTAAAGTCTGCTTCAAAGCTCACATTCAGCAGCCCGGTCAGGCCAATAAATTCGCCGGTGTCCTTGCGCTGCAAGGCCCACAGGCCAAAGCCGTATTCGGCGAAATGCCCGCGAATCCGGCCGATCAGCGCGGCGCTTTCCAGGTGGTTGAGCTTGGCCGGGAAATAACGCATCACCTGCGGGTCGGCGCACATGCGTGCAAATTCCGGCAAGTCGCTGTCGCGCCATTGGCGCATCAGCAAGCGTGCGCTTTCCAATTCCAGTATCGGCTCCATGGGTCCCCTCCCTTGCCATGTGCGTGAGTGTACAGCGCTGGTAAGATCCTTCGCAGGTTCCCGTCAGAAAATCCCATGCCCTTGCCCTTGATCTACCACGATGACTACAGCCCCGAGTTCCCGGCGGACCACCGGTTCCCGATGGACAAGTTTCGCCTGTTGCGCGACCACTTGGTGGACAGCGGCCTGACCGAGGACGGCCAATTGCTGCGCCCCGAGCTGTGCCCGGCAGAGATTCTGGCCCTGGCGCATGAACCTGGGTATATCGAACGCTACATGAGCGGCGCGTTGTCCCGTGAAGACCAGCGGCGCCTCGGTCTACCCTGGAACGAGGCCCTGGCCCGGCGCACCGTGCGCGCGGTCGGCGGCTCGATACTGGCCGCCGAACAAGCGCTGGAACACGGCTTAGCCTGCCACTTGGCCGGCGGCACCCACCACGCCCACTACGACTACCCCGCCGGCTTTTGCATCTTCAATGACTTGGCGGTGATCAGCCATTACCTGCTGGCCAGCGGGCGGGTCAACCGCGTGTTGATCTTCGACTGCGACGTGCACCAGGGCGATGGCACCGCACGCATCCTCCACGACACGCCGGATGCCATCACCGTGTCGCTGCATTGCGAAAAGAACTTCCCCGCGCGCAAAGCCCAGAGCGACTGGGACATCCCGCTGCCCATGGGCATGGGCGATGCCGATTACCTTAAAGTCGTGGGCGATGCCGATTACCTTAAAGTCGTGGACGATGCGCTCAACTACCTACTGCCGCTCTACCAACCCGACCTGGTGCTGTACGACGCCGGCGTTGATGTGCATAAAGATGACGCCCTCGGTTACCTCAAGCTGACAGACGCAGGCGTCGCCGCCCGTGATGAAAGCGTGATGCGCCACTGCCTGGGTCGCGACATTCCGGTGATGGGCGTGATCGGCGGCGGCTACAGCAAAGACCGCCCTGCCCTGGCCCGCCGCCACGGCATCCTGCACCACAGCGCACAACGGGTATGGACGTCATCAGGTTGTCATTGAACTGTGCGCGTTACCCACAATGCCTGTGGAACGGCCTGTGGATAACTTGAGCGTAAGGGCCTGAAAGCGAGTAGCCATATGGCCTGTAGGAAAGTGTACGTTTTTTGATCAGGCAGCTCCGCCGTCGTCGGGTAGAATGCTCGGCCTATTCAGCGACCGTAGCCTTGCCCATGCCTCAGCACCCTGCTCATCACGTCACTATCATCGGCGGCGGCCCCGCCGGGCTGATGGCCGCTGAAGTCTTGAGCCAGGCGGGCGTGCGGGTGGAGCTGTATGACGGCATGCCGTCAGTGGGGCGCAAATTCCTGCTGGCGGGCGTGGGCGGCATGAACATTACCCACTCCGAAGCGTACCCGGCCTTTCTGTCGCGCTACGCCGAACGCGCACCGCAGATGGCGCCGTTGCTGCGCGCGTTCGGCGCCGAAGCGTTGTGCGAGTGGATTCATGGTTTGGGCATTCAAACCTTTGTCGGCACCTCTGGGCGCGTCTTTCCTACCGACATGAAAGCCGCCCCGCTGCTGCGCGCCTGGCTCAAGCGCCTGCGCGATCAAGGCGTGGTTATCCACACCCGGCATCGCTGGCTGGGCTGGACAGCGGACGGCGGTTTACTTATCCACAGCCCGGACGGCGAAAAAACTGTGCACAGCGATGCCGTGCTGCTGGCGTTGGGCGGCGGCAGCTGGTCGCGTCTGGGCTCCGACGGCGCCTGGCTCAAAGTGCTGGAAGACAAAGGCGTGCCCTATACCCCACTGCAACCGAGCAATTGCGGCTTCGAGGTGTCGGCCTGGAGCGAATTGATGGTGAGCAAATTCGCCGGGGCGCCGTTGAAAAACGTCGCCATTGGCCTGGCGGATGACAAACCTCGGCTGGGGGAATGTGTGGTCACGGCCACCGGGATCGAGGGCAGTTTGATCTACGCACTGTCGGCGCCGATTCGTGAAACGATCAACCGCAACGGCTCGGCCACGGTGCATATCGACCTGCTGCCGAGCAAGCCGCTGGATAAAGTCCAGGCCGCATTGGCCAAGGCGCGTGGCTCACGCTCAATGAGCAAGCACTTGCACAGTCAGTTGGGGTTGGATGGGGTGAAGGCGGCGCTGTTGCGTGAACTGGCGCCCGCCGAGCACTTCAATGATCCGGCGCAGTTGGCGGTGGACATCAAGGCGCTGCCGCTGACACTGGTGAAGACACGGCCGATGGATGAGGCAATCAGCACGGCGGGTGGTGTGCCATTTGAGGCACTGGATGAGCGGTTGATGCTCAAGCAATTGCCCGGCGTGTTTTGTGCCGGGGAGATGCTGGATTGGGAAGCGCCGACAGGCGGGTATTTGCTGACGGGGTGTTTTGCCAGCGGGCGGGCGGCCGGGCGAAGCGTTCTAGAGTGGCTGGCCTCGACCCACTCAGCAATAGAACGCCTTTAAGGCGTTATCAACCCCGGTAAATGTTCCGCCGTTTGTTGATAACGCTCAATCTCCGGAGCGCCCCCACACTTGATTTCATCGCAAGGGTTGCTTCAGGCCACCACGGAAAAACCGCACACCTGAGTTCCCGTCCCTACGCGCATCTATAACGACCGTGTGCACCCTCTGCTCAACCTCCTGCAAAGCGTTGAGCAAATGCTCATCCACAGGAAATCGTTGTACTTCCCCCGCCGCAGGCCGTTGAGGGGGTGGCCGGTAGACTTCCTCTAACGCTTCACGCTCTAAATCATCACATTCGCTACCTAATCTCACCCTGTACACCTTCCACTATTACGGGGTTCTACCCACCTGACTGAGGAGAAAGAACACTTTCACCCACATGATCAATTGGGTGTGAGACCGTATTTATAAACCGTGTAACTCGCACCAAACGAGGTTTCCAGCGCTTTAAGCTTGGGCGCACCCGGACCCAGTAGCTTTTCCAACTTAGCGATATAGTCAGCCTGTGCCTTGAAGGGTTCTTCACCGTCGTCGTAGGCTACGGCGGCTTCTTTCTGATAGTCACTGTGCAGTTTTCGGTACTCGCTTAACGCAGCGCCTCTCAAGTCATTATACGTTTCTTGATTAGTCCGCTTCTGTTCGGGCGAGATATCAAAATAACTTTCCACATGGTCTATGTACTTCCTGTATTCGCGAAAAGCGGGATAAAGAGCCCCCGACGCCAAATGCGCTTTCACTCCGACGAACAGCTCACTGGCTTTTTTTCTGCGCTTTCAAGTTCGGCGGCATTCGCCGCTTTACTTCTTCTCGCTTCAATAACACCTACGCCGGCGCCTGCAACCAGTGCGCCACCGATTACAACGGCCAAAAAAGGAACTAGAAATACAGCCATACTCACCTCTCCATTTAATTCAATACTTACAATCCATTTCATGGCGCCACTCAAAGTGATCAGTAACGCCAAGCGCTCTAACTCTCTGAAATCTATAACCCAACAAAATATTACCGAGCGACAATAAGACGCTCACGTTACTGGCCAGGCGCCCATCACTGGCCACACAGCACTTCGACAAAAAAATGAATGGCGTATACCAGGCACCCTAATGACTGACGGCCTATTTATCGACAATAAACAGTGACTTCTTTTTACGCGGCAGACAGGGAAGCGCTTGGGCAAAGCTCATTGAGCCATCACTCACGAGGCACCTGACATCAATCGTACAGCGAGACCTTGGGATTCAACCGTTCATAATGTTCCACTTCCTTGCGTAAGAAAGTATCTTCTTTAGGTAGAACAGCCTTCAATTTCTCTATGTATTCGTAGTGGGCATTGGAGCGTTCAAAAGGTTCGTCCTTCAAGTCCTCTTCTTTGGCTTTGAACTCACGACTCAGGGCCAGCCCTTTGGCCTGGGCTTTAAAAGTTAGATTATCAAGCATCCTGCCTAACATCTTCTCGTCCTCAGGCGCTACCGACCCACGCAGCCTATTCAAATCAATATACTCTTTGAGCGCATTGATCGCTTGCGCAAACTCCCCTTTCGCAAAATGCCGCTTATACTTGTTGAAGGCATGGTCCAAACGAGGTTCAAACGACTTCCACTCCTTTGCCTTATTTTCCGCTGTATTTTTCTTACCGGCCTCAACTTCCCCCCATATAAACAACCCCGTAAGCGCAGCCGCAACAGGAATAAGAGCCATATAAAAATCCTCGCCGTAAGCACATCGTTAGTTTTAAGCCTACGACATCAGTGGCCTGCGAAAGCTCAAAGTTCCGAATACTTACAGGGTGAACCATGACTAAAAATTTCTACACGCAAAGAAACAAATCAATAAACTTAAACAGTTACAAACCTATCGCCGCGACACTTTCTATCGGGTCGAGTGAGCGGCATTGCACCGCTCACTTAGCTCACCAAGCCTTCGTTAATTAACGAAAACTTACTTCTTCTTACGTGGCCCCGTATTAAAAACAGGCACTTTACGCACCGGTTTAATCGACGGTTCCGACGGCGCCACTTCGCCACTGTCCACCCACTTACCCAAATTGCGCTTACCGCCGCCACCGGACGCCTTAGGTTTCTTCGGTTTTTTCGGCTTCTTCACCACTTGCCCACTGGCATCGGTGTCCGGCACGCGGTGCTCAGGCTCAAAGTCCGGCTCCATCTTGCGGGTCAGTGTCTGACGCGTGAGCATCTCGATGGCCGACAGCATGTTCACCTCATCGGCGCACACCAGCGAAATTGCCTCGCCGGTGTTGCCCGCGCGGCCAGTACGGCCGATACGGTGGATGTAGTCCTCAGCCACGATCGGCAAGTCAAAGTTGACCACCATCGGCAAGTCTTCAATGTCCAAACCACGGGCCGCCACGTCGGTGGCCACCAGAATCTGCACGTCGCTGGATTTGAAACGGTCCAGTGCGCGCTGGCGGGTCGCTTGGGGTTTGTCGCCGTGGATGCCGTCAGCATTGATGCCCAGGCCCTGCAACTTATCCACCAGCGCATCCACGCCGTTACGGGTCTTGGCGAACACCAGCACCTGCTTCCAGCGGCCTTTGCGCATCAGGTGCACAAACAGCTCCGCCTTGCGCTTCTTGTCCACCGGCACCACCCACTGCTTCACGGTGTTGGCGGCGACGTTGCGCGGGCTGACTTCGACGGTCAGCGGGTCGTTGAGCATCTGCCCGGCCAGCAGGCGGATTTCATCGGAGAAGGTCGCGGAGAACAGCAAGGTCTGGCGCTTTTTCGGCAGCATGCGGTAGATGTTCGCCAGTTCTTCCGAGAAGCCCAGGTCGAGCATGCGGTCGGCTTCGTCCAGCACCAGGGTTTGCAGCTGGTTGAGTTTCAGCGCGTTCTGGCGGAACAGGTCGATCAGGCGGCCAGGCGTGGCGACCAGAATGTCGACGCCCTTGCGCAGCTTCATCATCTGCGGGTTGATGCTCACGCCGCCGTACACGGCGTAAGTGGTCAGCGGCAGGTGTTGGGCGTATTCGGCGACGCTGGCGTGAACCTGCTCGGCCAGCTCGCGGGTCGGGCACAGGATCAGCGCACGCGCCGAGTTGGCGGCGACTTTCGGCCCTTCCATCGTCAGCAATTGCAGGAGCGGCAGGGCGAAACCTGCGGTCTTGCCGGTGCCGGTCTGGGCCGCGGCCATCAGGTCGCGACCGGCCAGCACCGCCGGAATGGCTTGCGCCTGCACCGGCGTCGGGGTCTGGTAGCCAAGCGTCTCAAGGGCGCGCAGCAAGGGTTCGATCAGGCCAAGGGTGGCGAAAGTCATGTGTTTACCGTAGGAAAAATTCAGCGCAAGTCGCAATTGCGCCGCAGTTTACCTTATTTCCGGCTTGGGCTTGGGCTTGCGCCACTGAGGCAGGCTGATCAATAGCACCGCGCTGATGATCACCAGCATGGCCAAGGCTTCTTCCATGCCGATGGTCTCGCCGACGAACACAATCCCCAACAACACCGCCACCGCAGGGTTCACATAGGCATAACTGGTCGCTGCCGCCGGGCGCACATGCTTGAGCAAATACATATAAGCATTGAAGGCGATGATCGAGCCGAACACGGCCAGATACGCCAAAGCGAGCCAGCCCTCAATCGGCGGGATGGAATGCAGTCGCTCACCGGTCAGCGCACTGCCCACCAGCAACAAGACACCGGCAATGATCATCTCGGCCGCGCTGGCCATGGCGCCCGGCGGCAGCGGCAAATGCCGGCTCCACACCGAGCCGAAGGCCCAGGAGGCCGCGGCAAACAGCAACAACATCGCACCGGTTGGGCTCGATTGCAGGTTTGAGCCCATGTTGAGCATGGCAATGCCGATAATCCCCAGCAGCACCCCGGCCCACTCCAGGCGGGTATTGCGCGCGCCCCAGAAATAGCCGCACAACAAGGTGAACAACGGCACCGTCGCCACCGCCAGTGCGGCCACACCCGAGGCAACGCCCGTGTGCTCGGCCACCGTCACCGCGCCATTACCAAAGGTCAGCAGCAAAACGCCGATCTTGGCGGCGGCCTTCCACTGCACCCACGTCGGCGCAGGTGCGCCGCGCCAGCGCAAAAAGCCATACATGGCCAACCCCGCCACCAGGAATCGAATCCCGCCCAGCATCAGCGGCGGCCAGTACTCAACACCGATTCGAATCACCAGGTAGGTAGAACCCCAGATCACATACAGCGCAAAAAAAGCGGCGATCAACGGCAAGGGAAAGCGACGTGGGCCAGGCATTGGGTAGCTCTGCGGCAGGAAATTGGAGGCTTATTCTAGAAAGGCAGCCCGATAAACTTAAGTTACAAAACCTGTTTAAAGCGCCCATACACTTTTCAAAACATGGTTATGAACGCTATAACCCGTGTATTCGAAAGCCACGCGCAAATGGAGCCTTATCATGGACAAATACGACCGCATGCTCCTCAGCGCCCTGCTCAAGGATGGCCGCGCGTCCTACGCCGAACTGGCTCGCACCGTAAACCTCTCCGCCCCCGCCGTGGCTGAACGCGTGGCCAAGCTTGAGGCCAGCGGCGTGATCACCGGGTATCAGGCCAAGGTGGACCTGTCCAAAATCGGCTTGCCGATCCAGTGCGTCATCGAACTGAGGCTGACCAACCATGGCAGCCAGAAGGTGTACGACGCCCTGGCTGAAATCCCCGAGCTGACCGAGTGCCACCGGGTGACGGGCGACCCATGCGTGATCATGCAGGCGGCGGTGGGCTCGATGCCGGAATTGGAGAATTTGATTAATCGGATCGCGAAGTTTGGGTTCAGCAAGACCTCGATCATCCTCTCAAGCGCGATAGAGCGACGGGTGCCGTTGGGGCAGTTGGAGGGGAACGGGAAAAATGGTGGCTGAACGATCGTTCCCACGCTCTGCGTGGGAATGCCGCCCTGGACGCTCTTGAAGTCGTGACGCGGAGCGTCACAGGAGGCGTTCCCACGCAGAGCGTGGGAACGATCATCGCAAGGTTTAGAACCCGCGATGCTTCTTCAGGTGTTCATTGATCTTCGCCGCCGGCACTTTCTGCAAGGTGCACAGCAGGTCGTGGGACAGTTCGCGCAACCCATGCGTACCGCGCAATTGCTCGGCCAGGTGCGCCGTGAGGTTGGCCGCCATTTCCGCATCCGCCATCGCCCGGTGAGCCTTGCCGGTGTGGGGCAGTTGGGCGTAGCTGTTGAGGGTGCCGAGCTTGTGGTTCGGCGCCGCCGGCATCAGGCGACGGGCCAATAACAGAGAGCAGGCGAATTTTTGCAGACGGGTGCGGCGGATCAGGCCCAGTTCGAAGTCCCAGAACTTCTGGTCGAACGCGGCGTTGTGCGCCAGCAGTGGCGTGGTGCCGACGAATTCGTTGACTTCGTTCATCACCCGCTCGGCCGGTGGCGCGCTGCGCAACATGGCGTTGCTGATGCCGGTGAGTTGCTCGATAAAGCCCGGCACGCGCACGCCTGCATTCATCAGGCTCTGGTAGCGGTCCACGATTTGGCCACGCTCGAGGATAACCACCGCGATTTCCGTGGCCCGGCAGTGGTTGCTCGGGGTGATGCCGGTGGTTTCAAAGTCGATGACCGCTATACGTTCCAAACCTGTTCCAACTCCGTCTAACAATTTATTGAGCCACCGCGCTTATTTGAGCAGCAGCGCGCCTTCGATCGGCACGTAGCGGCTGGCCGCGCGTATCAGTGAGTTGGCCGTTAGCCCCGGCACGCCGTAGGCGACGGCTTCGACGCCATGCTTTTGGATGATGCGGTCGAGCAGCATGTCGAAATCACCGTCGCCGGAGGCCAGCACCACTTCGTCGACGTGGTCGGCGGCGTCCATGATGTCGAGGGTGATGCCCACGTCCCAGTCGCCCTTGGCCGAGCCGTCGGCGCGCTGAATGTACGGTTTGAGTTTTACCGTAAAGCCCAGGTTGCGCAGGATCTGCTGGAATTGCTGCTGCTTGCTGTCGCCACGGTCGATGGCATAGGCATAGGCCTCGACGATCTGGCCGCGCGAACTGATGTCAGCCCACAGGGCCGCATAGTTGAAGTGGCAGCCGTAGGCCTGGCGCACGGTGTAGTAGAGGTTTTGTACATCGGCGAACACCGCAATTTTCTTCACCGCACTTCCTCATGACAGCCAGGCGCCAGCGCCCGGAAAGGCGCCAGTATGCCAGCCATGGGAAAGTTTCAGCGAAAAATCAGCCCGGGGCGACGAAGCGCCCCGGTTGAGTGCGGGTCAGACGAAGGAATCGTCGTCGCCAAAAGAGGAGGAATCGTCGGCATAGTCGTTGTCGGCGAAGCTGTCGGAGTTGTCGCTGCCCCAATTGTCATTGCCGGCAAACTGCTGGTCATCGTTGCCGCCGCTGCTGTTGTCACTGGCGGGCGCCGGCTCTTCGCGGATGATTTCTTCCACCACTTGCGGCTGTTGCGAGTTGTGGTTGAACAAGCTGCTGATGCCTTCGGCTAGCATCACACCACCGGCCACGCCAGCGGCGGTTTTCAGCGCGCCACCGAGGAAGCCGCTGCCAATGGGCGCTGCGGGTGGTTGCTGGTAATTCTGCTGCGGGGCGCCGTAGTTCTGCTGCTGCGGCGCAGGCTGGCCAAACTGAGGCCGCGCCGGTTCACGCCAGCCACCCGATGAAGGCGGAGCGCTTTGTGCGGGCTGCGAATCGCGAGAACCGCCGCCGCCAAAGATGCTCGACAGAAACCCGCCGCTGCTCGGTGCAGGCTGCGCAGTTTGTGATTTGGCCTGCTGCAACTCGTCCTGCAACTGCTGGATCTGCTGCGCCTGTTGCTTATTCTGCGCGTCGAGGCTTTTGATCGCGTGCTCTTGCACCAGGATCGACTGGGTCATGTAATACCCGGCGGCCGGTTGGCGAGTCATGTGCTCCTTGATCCGCGCTTCGGCCAGGGCGTCGCGGGGGGCTGAGTCCGTTTCGGCTTGCTGCAACCGTGAAAACAGTCCGTCGATCAGGGTTTGCTCTTCGCTGTTCATGGCGACCTCGTTAGATTGCCGGTAAAAATCATGGGCCCGCCTGTACTCAAGCGAGCTACGCGCTAGTTATGGGGCTGTTACCAGACGTTTCAATGGTCTTTACGCAAGGTTTACGTTTGCTTACGGCTAGTCATGATCGGTTAAAGTGTGGGCCTTGCTTTTAGGCCTGTGATGAACCTGATGAATCCGTTAGACGTATTGCGCGACTCCTTCCGTTTCACCCAACGCAACCTGGGCGCCATCGTCCAGCTGTGCCTGCCGTTGGTGATCCTCGAAGCCCTGCTGCAGCAAGTGCTCGACCACACGCTGGGCCCGGATGCCTTCCCCGGTTACAGCGTCATCGTGGGGTTGTTGGTGTACCCACTGTACACCGGCGCGCTGATCCTGTTTCTCGATGCACGTACCCGTGGCGAGTCGCCAAGCACTAAAGCTGTGTGGGCCATGGCCTTGGCCCTGTGGCCACGTTACGCCCTGCTGACGGCACTCAGCACGTTGCTGATCCTGTTGGGCCTGTCGCTGTATTTCCTGCCGGGCCTGTGGCTGATGGTGGTGCTGGCGTTTGCCGAATACCTATTGGTGCTGCGCGGCATGCCGGCGCTGGAGGCAATGAAGGAAAGCTTTCGCCTGACCCGTGGGCATTTCTGGCGAATCCTGGTGTGCCTGCTGTGCGTGATGACGCCACTGTGGCTGCTCAAAGGCGCCAGCGTAGCGGCCTACCCTGATCCTGCGCCGCTGCTGGGCGTACTGATCGACAGCGCCCACAGCTTCCTGCAACTGTTTACCAGCGTGGTGCTATTCCGTTTATTCATGCTGATCGGTGGCGATGCCGACGCGCGGTGATATGCTCCTGCCACTCCTGAAACGCCATAAGCCGAGCCGATGACCCGTTTATTGCGCATCACCCTGTTTAGCCTGTTGATCATCGCGGCCCTGCTCACGGCCCTGATCTACAGCCTGACCTGGCGCCCCGCCGACAAAGAAACCCTGCCCGTGAGCTGCGTCGCGCCCCGTGCGCCGACCTTGCTGCCCGGGCAGGCGCTCAAGGTCATGACCTGGAACGTGCAATACCTAGCCGGCAAGAACTACGTGTTCTGGTACGACACCGCCAACGGCAGCGGCCCGGACGACCGCCCCACCGTGGAAGACATGGCCTCAAGCCTGGACGAAGTGGCGCGGGTGATCCGCGACGAACAACCCGACATCCTGCTGTTGCAGGAGCTCGACGAAAACGCCAAACCGTCGCATTACCAGGACCAAATCGCACTGCTGCAGGAACGCCTGGTCGACCTCTACCCGTGCAGCGCCCAGGCCTTCGACTGGAAAGCCGACTTTGTGCCAGACCTGCATATCTTCGGCAGCGTCGGCCGCAAATTGGTGACCCTCAGCCGCTACCAGATCGAACACGCCGAACGCCTGCAACTGCCCTCGTCCCCGGCCAACTTCATCAGCCGCCAGTTCCAACCCAAGCCTGCCTTGTTGCTGACCTACCTGCCACTGAGCGATGGCGGCCAACTGGCCGTGCTCAATACCCGCCTGGATGGCGACGTGCCGGGGCGCTCAGCAGTGCAGGAGCAAGCGAAGGCCACGGTGAAGTTGCTGGACAAGTTCGAAGGCCGTGGCACGCCCTGGCTGATCGGCGGGAGTTTCAACTTGCTGCCACTGGGGCAGTTCCTGCGCCTGGATGCCAGTAAGCGCGGGCAGTATTCGCCGGACAGTGAGCTGCATTTGTTGTGGGATAAATACCCGATGATCCCGAGTAACAGTGAGTCCAGCGGGATTGACCGTGAGAAATGGCTGACGAACTTCCCGAATGACCCGAGCCTGGAAGGCCCGGATCGTACGTTGGATTACCTGTTTTACAGCCCACGGATCAAGCGGGTGGAGGCGAAGGTGCGGCAGGCGGATACGTTGCGTATCTCCAATCATTTGCCGGTGATTGCGCGGTTTCTGCTGCCGGCTGCGCAATAACCAACACCACAAAATCTATGTAGGAGCTGGCTTGTGTGGGAGCTGGCTTGCCTGCGATAGCATCGCCGCGGTGTAACTGAAAAACCGCATCGTCTGCATCGCAGGCAAGCCAGCTCCCACAGTTGTTCTTTGTCGTGGCTATTTGCGGGGTTTGATCCTCGCCGTCGCCTCCGCCACCAACGGGTCATCCGGCCAATAATGCTTCGGATACCGCCCCTTCAAATCCTTCTTCACCTCGGCATACGTGCTGCGCCAGAAGTTTGCCAGATCCTGCGTCACCTGCACCGGCCGTCGCGCCGGGGACAGCAGGTGCAACTTCACCACCTGACGCCCACCGGCAATACGCGGCGTGTCCGCCAGCCCGAACAATTCCTGCAAGCGCACCGCCAGAATCGGCGGCTGCTCGCTGTAGTCCAGGCGCACCGAGGAGCCAGACGGCACTTTCACATGCTGCGGCGCCAGCTCATCAAGGCGCTGGGGCAGCGGCCACGGCAGCAGGTTGTGCAGGAAACTGGAGATATCCAGGTTGGCGAAATGGCTCAGGCGCGAGACTTTGCCCAAGTAGGGCATCAGCCAGTGCTCCAGGCTGGCGAGCAAGGCTTTGTCGCTGATATCTGGCCATTCGCTGGTTTTGCCGGCGTCCAGCTGGCGCAGCAGCATGACGCGGGCCTGCCATTGGCGCAGTTCAGGCGTCCACGGCAGCAGCTCCAGGCCTTTGCGGCGCACCAGGTTCACCAGCGCCTGGCTGCGTGCGGACTCGTCCAGCCCAGTCAATGGTTCACGGCTCAGCACCAGTTCGCCGACTTTGCGCTGGCGTTCAGCGCGCAGTACGCCTTCACGCTCATCCCAGTCCAATTGGTCGACATTGCGCACCTGCTCGGCGAGTACGTTATCGAACAACGCTGGATCAAAATCAGCCGCGAGGTAGATGCGTTCTTCGCGCTGGCCCTGGCGGCTGCCGAGGTCGGCGATGACCAACCAGGGTTGTTTCATCAGGCTGTCGGCCTCGGCGAACAGCGCGGCGCGGCCGTTGGCCAGGCGGTATTCGGCGCCACCGGGGCGACGTTGCTGGGCGACGCGGTCCGGGTAGGCCAGCGCCAGCAAGGCGCCGAGCCAGCGTGGGTGGTCCGGGTCGGCGACGGACTGAGTCGCGTGACCTCTTAAATAGCCACGGTATTGCCGAGCCAGTTGCTTGGCTCGTTGCACGCCACCTTGGGTGCCACGCGCGCGTTCTTCGCCGGACATCAGCGCCAAGCGGCTGTGCAAATCCGCGCCGCCGCCACGCATGATGTCGCGCTCACCCAACAACGCGGCGACATCACAGGCAGTCGCCGCCAGCCCCAAGTCCTGCCCGCGCAGCAACAGGTGGGCAATACGCGGATGCGCTGGCAACTCGGCCATCTTCTGGCCATGGGCTGTGAGTTTGTCGTCATTCAAAGCGCCGAGGCGCACCAGCAAATCCTGGGCCTGGGCATACGCGGCAGTCGGCGGCACGTCCAGCCACACCAGCTGCGTGGGCGTGACGCCCCAGCGCGCCAGTTGCAAGGCCAACCCAGCGAGGTCGGCGGCGAGGATTTCCGCGCTGCCGTAGGCCGCCAAGCCTTCATGTTGGTCCTCGGACCACAACCGATAACACACGCCGGGCTCCAGGCGCCCTGCCCGACCGGCGCGCTGGGTGGCGCTGGCGCGAGAGATACGCTGAGTGTCGAGGCGGGTCATGCCGCTGCCGGGGTCGAAACGCGGCACCCGCGCTAACCCGGCGTCGATGACCACGCGCACGCCATTGATGGTCAGGCTGGTCTCGGCGATGTTGGTGGCCAGCACCACTTTGCGTTTGCCGGCCGGTGCCGGGTCGATGGCGGCGCGTTGCGCGTTGAGGTCCAACTCGCCATGCAACGGGCACAGCAGCACATCGGGGCGATCACCCAAGGCGTCGACCAACTGCTGGTTAACGCGGCGAATCTCCGCCTGCCCAGGCAGAAACACCAGAATGCTGCCGGTCTCGTCATGCACGGCGTCGAGGATAGTTTGCACTACGCGCGGCTCGATAAATTCACCGGCCTGATACGGCCGGCCCCAGCGCATCTGCACCGGGAACATGCGCCCTTCGCTGCGCAAAATCGGCGCGTCATCCAGCAGGCCGGACAGGCGCTCGCCTTCGAGGGTGGCGGACATCAGCAGGATTTTCAGCGGTTGTTCATCGCGAAACAGGTCGCGGCCGTTGAGGCTCAGGGCCAGCGCCAGGTCGGCGTCGAGGCTGCGCTCGTGGAACTCGTCGAAGATCAACAGGCCCACGCCGTCCAACGCCGGGTCGTCCTGCAAGCGGCGGGTGAGGATGCCTTCGGTGACCACTTCGATGCGCGTGTTGGGGCCGACCTTGCTGTCGAGGCGGATGCGATAACCGACGGTTTCACCGACCTTTTCACCCAGCTCACTGGCCAGGCGTTCGGCGGCGGCGCGTGCGGCCAGGCGGCGAGGTTCGAGCATCAGGATGGTCTGCCCGGCCAGCCACGGCTCGTTTAATAAGGCCAAGGGCACGCGGGTGGTTTTACCGGCGCCGGGCGGCGCTTCCAGCACGGCTTCATGGCGAATCGCCAAGGCGTCACGCAAGGCGGGTAAAACATCATCGATTGGCAACGAATTCATACTGGCTCCAAAGCAGAGCGGCGAGTATAACGGCGAACTGCCGGATGCCGGTGTTGGTCTCAACACCTGCACCGGCTTGGGCTGTGAATGCAGTCAACGGTGGGAGCTGGCATGCCTGCGATAGCGGTGGGTCAGCCAGCCAATGTGGCACTGATACACCGCTATCGCAGGCAAGCCAGCTCCCACATTAGAGCGGCGACGCTCCACAGAATTGTCATATAGTCCCGTATCAACCGTGTTCAGGAGATTTTCATGCGTATCGCTTCCCGTGTCATCGGCGGTGTCCTCGCCGTCAGCCTGCTGAGCCAACTGACCGCCTGCGGTTCGATTTTCTACCCGGACCGCCGGGGCCAGATCGACGGCAAGATCGACCCGACCATTGCCGTGCTCGACGCCGTGGGCCTGCTGTTCTATGTGATCCCGGGCCTGATCGCGTTTGGCGTGGACTTCGCCACCGGCGCCATCTATTTCGAGCCGGGCAAGACCGCCCAAGTCGCCCCCGAGAAACTGCGCGAAGCCATCGGCGCCGACGGCAAAGTCGACAACGCCAAGCTGCAAACCATCATCCAGAAGGAAACCGGCCGCACCCTGCCGCTGGACGACCCGCGCATGATCCAGTTCAAGGGCAGCGTGCAACAACTCGCGTCCCTGGGCCTGCAACCTGCCGCTTAAGGACCGTTTATGACCAGTCCCGAACACGCCAGGCTCTTGCGCCTGGCCACCCGCGCCTCCGTGGGCGTGGCCTCTGCGCTGATTGTCACCAAGGCCATCGCCTGGTGGCTCAGTGGCTCGGTGAGCATGCTCGCCGGGTTGACCGACTCGCTGCTCGACGGCGTGACCTCGCTGCTGAATTTGCTCGCGGTGCATTACGCGCTGCGCCCGGCTGATGATGACCACCGCTATGGGCATGGCAAGGCTGAATCACTGGCAGGCATGGCCCAGGCGCTGTTTATCGCCGGCAGTGCGGCGTTGATCGCGTACCAGGCGTACCAACGTTTGCAGCATCCGGAACCGGTCGGCGCGCCGTGGCTGAGCATCGGTGTGATTGTGTTTTCGCTGGTGATGACCGTGGCGCTGCTGATGCTGCAACACCGGGTGATCCGCGAAACCGGCTCCAACGCGGTGCGCGCGGACTCGCTGCATTACCGCTCGGATTTGCTGCTCAACGGCAGCATCCTGATAGCGCTGGTGTTGGCAGCGTTTGGTTTCCATCAGGTGGACCCATGGTTCGGCCTGGGGATTGCCGCCTACATCCTATGGAGCGCCATCCAGATCGCCCGGGAAAGCTTTGCGGTGTTGATGGATGAGGAGCTGCCGCCGGACGTGAGCCAGCACATGCTCGAACTGGCGCAGAGTGTGCCGGGCGTGTTGGGTGCGCATGATTTGCGCACGCGCATTTCCGGCAGCCACTGGTTTGTGCAGTTGCACCTGGAATTGCCGGGGGAATTGTCGCTGTCAGTGGCCCACGGCATCAGCGATCAGGCCGCCGATGCCATTCATAAGGCCTACCCGCGCGCCGAAGTGCTGGTGCATGCGGATCCTGCGGATCAGCCACAAGGGGCAAGCGATAAGCCTCAAGCATGAAGCTGAGAGCTTGAGGCCAGCCGCTGCCCTATTGCACCTGATACCCACGACTGGTGAGGCAGTTGCCCTGGGCCTGACGGTAGGTTTGCACCACCGCAGGGTCCGGGGCGTAGGTGACGGTGCGTGGGTCGAAACCACTTTGTTGCACCGCCCAGCGATAACAATCGTAGCCGTCCTGCTGCACTTGAGCCGGTGATTGGCCGTTGGCCGGGTAGGCCACTACGTCATAACCGTTGCCTTGCGGCGCGGGCTGGGGCGTCGGCACTTCTGTTGGTGGTTGCACCACTACGTACTGCTGAGTGGCGTTTTCATAGGTGTAATACGAACCGGCCGCGAGGAAGAACAGCGCGCTGCCCACCCACACTTCCCGCGCGTAGTCGGGCAGGTATTGCACGCGGATGCCGTATGGCGGCGTCACCACCTCATAGCGCGGGCCTTGCGGGCGATACCAGTAGCCGCCGGAAAAGAAATAATCCTGGCCACGGTAAGGCACGCGGTAATTGCGGTCGGGGAAACGGTCGACCATGTAGCCCGGACGGTATTGCGGGCCAGGGCCCCAGCCATTGCCATGCCCATTCGGGCGACCTGGCCAGTGGTTGTCATTGGGGTGGCCATTGTTGAAGCCGCCACCGTTATTACCCGGGCGCGAACCTGGGCCGCCGGCCTCCCAATGCGGGTTGCCGTCGTTGCGTCGCGGGATGTCGCGGTAGTAACCCTGGCGCGGTTCTTGGGTCTGGCGCACGGTGTCCGGGCGCCCTTGGATCGGCAGGTTATTCGCAGGCGCAGGCGCTGGCCGAGTCTGCTCGGCACCTTGCGGGCGGCCTTGCCACTGCCCGCCGCCGTGCGGCTGTTGCTCGGCGCGATCAACGTGCTGGTTCTGCGGGCGCGGCGGGTTGTTTTCCGGGCGCGGTTGATTGTTCTGCGGCCGTGATTGGTTATTTTGCGGGCGCGGCTGTTCGCTACCTTGCCGTCCGCCTTCGGGACCTCTTTCATGCTGACCGCCCCCTTCAGAGCGCGGGTCGTCGGCCAATACTTGCGTGCCGACGCTCATCATCAGCAAACCTACACCTGCCATACGCCAGATGCGCTTCATGCTATTCCTCACTGCGGATAAGGGCCTAGAACGTCCGGCCTCATAGATGAGACTGGAAAAGCCCCGCCCGGTTCTGAGAGAGGTTATCAGTCACGAGCGTTATTTTCGTAGGTAAAAAACGCACACAAAAGAAAAGGGGTGACCCGTCGGCCACCCCTTGAGAATTTCGTCCGTGCTCAACGCTTTTGACGTTGGCTCACCTCACGCCGTCTTGTGGACAGTGTGCAGCCTGGAGGCCGGCTCAACCCTGTTGGGGCGGCGGCCGCAGCGGGCCTGATTGGGCTCGCTGTAAGTGGACTGTTGTCCAGGCGGTGATTCTGTTGGTAATCATAGGCTCGGCGTGCCGACAGATGATTGCGAAGATTGCGTCAATAAACAGTGCTTGCGCAATTTTTAACCCTTCATAGATAATTCACCGCAATAGTTACGACAAAGGCCAACCCAATGAGCAAGCTTGACCGATACGATCTGAGTATTTTGGCGGAAT
Organism: Pseudomonas sp. YeP6b; assembly: GCF_025642995.1. NCBI lineage: Bacteria > Pseudomonadati > Pseudomonadota > Gammaproteobacteria > Pseudomonadales > Pseudomonadaceae > Pseudomonas > Pseudomonas sp. YeP6b. The sequence goes on from NZ_CP080090.1 coordinate 6,030,949, forward strand.
TGCAGCGCGACGCGAGGATCTCCAACCAGGAGTTGGCCGAGCGCATCGGCCTGTCGCCGTCGCCCTGCTCACGCCGGGTCAAGCAGTTGGAAGACGACGGCTACATCGCGCGCCAGGTCGCCTTGCTCGACCGCAAGATGCTCGGCCTGAGCCTCACGGCTTATGTGCTGATCGGCATGGACCGCCACACACCCGAGCGTTTCGAGAACTTCGAGGCCGCCATCCGCACCCTGCCGCAAGTGCTGGAGTGCAGTTTGGTGACCGGGATGGATGCTGACTATCAGTTGAAAGTGGTGGTGCCGGACATGGACCACTACCAGAAACTGCTGCTGGGGCATTTGACCCGTATTGAAGGCGTGACCAGCGTGCGCTCGAGCTTTGTGCTCAACCAGGTGCTCAACAGCACCGAGCTGCCGCTGACGCACCTGCGTACCTGATCTCAAGAGCACTGAAGATCAACTGTGGGAGCTGGCTTGCCTGCGATGTAGACAACTCGGGGTGTCAGCCAGCCCCAGTTGATGCCATCGCAGCGGTGCGGCGATCCGACAAGCCAGCTCCCACATTGACCGCGTCAAGACCCAGGTCAATGTTGCGTCTGTGACGCTGCCGTATACTTGCCCGCCTGCCTTTGTCGGAAAAAACCCATGAACAACATCGACCCCGCCCTGTTTGAAGAATGGATGATGACCGGCCTGGTCACCCTCCTGATCATTTTCATGGGCTTTATCGTCTGGGACCTGGCGAAGAAATCCAAAGCCGGGCGCTTTGGCTCGTTCATCCTGTTCTTCGTGCTGGGCCTGGGCGTGGCCGCGTTCATCATCAAGAGCGTGGTGATCGGCCTGATCGAGTCCGGCGCCCTATAACCGCGCCGGCACTTCCTTCCATTGGCCTTGGTCCAGGCCATCAATCGACCAGTCACCAATTCGCACGCGCACCAGACGCAAGGTCGGTAAACCCACCGCCGCCGTCATGCGCCGTACTTGGCGGTTACGCCCCTCACGAATCACCAACTCCAGCCAATGCGTCGGCACACTTTTGCGAAAGCGCACCGGCGGGTTGCGCGGCCATAACTCAGGCTCGTCCAACTGCCGGGCCTCGGCGGGCAAGGTCATGCCGTCGTTAAGCTCCACGCCGTCACGCAGGCGTTGCAGTTGCTCTTCGCTCGGCTCACCTTCGACTTGCACCCAGTAGGTTTTCGCCAGTTTGTGCTTGGGGTCGGCAATCCGCGCCTGTAGCTGGCCGTCGTTGGTCAGCAGCAACAAGCCTTCGCTGTCACGGTCCAGGCGGCCGGCCGGGTAAATGCCGGGGATGTCGATAAAGTCCTTGAGGGTCGCGCGCCCGCCTTCGTCGCTGAACTGGGTCAGCACGTCGAAGGGTTTATTGAACAGGACCAATTTCGGCTCGGCCGGAGGCGCCTTGGCAACGCGACGCGCGGCAGAATGCGGAGGCTTCACGCCAGGGCGGCGCGAATCGGGACGGGTGGGACGGGACATGGCAAAGGAACATCTAACGGTCAGGACCGACAATGCTAGTGGCCTGACCGCTAAATAACCATCCCAACCGCTTAGCGGAACGGCGGCTCGTCGAAGCTGCGCAGTTTGCGCGAGTGCAGCGAGTTGAGTTCGGTGCGCAACAAATCCACCGCCTCGATGCCGATCTTCAAGTGCTGGCTGACCGCACGCTCATAGAACGCGTTGGCCGAACCCGGCAGCTTGATCTCGCTGTGCAGCGGTTTGTCCGATACGCACAACAAGGTGCCGTACGGCACGCGCAGGCGGTAACCCTGGGCGGCGATGGTGCCGCTTTCCATGTCCACGGCCACGGCGCGGGACAGGTTGATCAGCGGGCGTTCCTGGGCCCAACGCAGTTCCCAGTTACGGTCGTCGTAGGTCAACACAGTGCCGGTGCGCAGGCGCTTTTTCAGCTCTTCGCCTTTTTCGCCGGTGACGTTGGCCGCCGCTTGCTGCAAGGCCATCTGCACTTCGGCCAGGGCCGGGATCGGGATGTTCGGCGGCACTACGCGGTCGAGAATCCCGTCGCGGCGCATGTAGGCGTGGGCCAATACATAGTCGCCGATGGTCTGGGATTGGCGCAGGCCGCCACAGTGGCCGATCATCAGCCAGCAATGCGGGCGCAGCACGGCCAGGTGGTCGGTGATGTTCTTGGCGTTGGACGGGCCGACGCCAATATTCACCAGTGTCACGCCGTGGCCGTCGGTGGCCTGCAGGTGGTAGGCCGGCATCTGGTAACGGTGCCAGACCACACCGGCAGCAATCGCCGAGGCTTCGCCGTGGTCCATGCTTTTGTCGATGATCACGTTGCCCGGCAGCACCATGCGGATAAACCGTGGGTCACTGCGCAACTGCTCCAGGCCATGCAAGATGAACTGGTCGACATAGCGGTGGTAGTTGGTCAGCAAAATCCAAGGCTGCACATGGCGCCAGTCGCTGCCGGTGTAGTGCACCAGGCGGCGCAGGGAAAAGTCCACGCGGGCCGCATCGAACAGCGCGAGCGGCAGCGGGTCGGTGTTTTCCCAGTCGTAGAGGCCATCGGCAATGCCGTCGGTGGCGGCGGACAGGTCGGTGCTGGGGAACACGCGGGCCAGGGTCGCGGCGGTCACGCCGGAACCGGCCAGTTCGTCGCCCTGCTCCACCACGTACGGGTACGGGATATTCTGTTGGCTCACGCCGACTTCCACCGTCACGGTGAAGTCGTGCATCAGCGGCACCAGTTGCTCCAGCAGATACTTACGGAACGCGGCCGGATGAGTGACGGTGACGCTGTAGGTGCCCGGCAATTGGACCTTGGCATACGCCCGAGTGGTCTGTGGGACTTCGCCGTGGCAGTGGTAGGTCAGGCGCAGCTCCGGGTAGCGAAACAGTGCGCGTTGTGCGGCATCAGGTTCGACGCGGTCCTTGAGGTATTGCTTGAGGGCTTGATTGAGCGCGCCGGTAGCACGCTCATGAAGAGCCGCCAGCCGGTCCACGGCTTCTTCGGCGGTTTGAACAACAACAAAAGCTTCGGTCACGGTAAGCATCCTGTGTTCTGACTTGCAGGCCTTTATCTTGCCTGTATCCCGGCCAGACGCAAACTTTGAATTGGAGTACTTATCTCAAGAGGCGTGCAATCCCTGTGGGAGCCGGGCTTGCCCGCGATGGCGGTGGGTCATTGATACATCTGGGGGCTGGCACACCGCTATCGCAGGCAAACCAGCTCCCACATTTTGAACCGTGTTTATTCAGAAATATGGGGCGTGGAACGGGCGACGATCGCCTCCACATCCACACCACGCGGCAAGGTGCCATACACCCGGCCGGACGACTCACCCAAGCGGCTGGCAATAAACCCATCACTGACCGCCGCGTTCCCGGCCTCCAGCAACAACTTGGCCTGCAACGCCACGGCAATATCCTCGGTCAGTTGCCGCGCGCGGTATTGAATATCCTGGGTATCCATAAACGCCGACTTAAGCTGCTCGATATGCCGCGCCAGTTGCTTGTCGCCCTGCCCATCGCCCAGTTCGACAAACAACGCCTCCAGCACACCCGGCTCTTTGGACAGCGCCCGCAGCACGTCCAGGCACTGCACATTGCCGGAGCCTTCCCACGTCGAATTCACCGGCGCCTCACGGTACAGGCGCGGCAGGATGCTGTCCTCTACATACCCGGCACCGCCCATGCACTCGGCGGCTTCGTTGATCATTGCCGGCGCGCGTTTGCAGATCCAATACTTGCCCACCGCCGTCACCAGCCGGGCGAATTTGGCTTCCTGCTCGTTATCGAGGTGATCCAGCGCGCGGCCCATGCGCATGCTCAAGGCCAGGGACGCCTCGCTTTCCAGAGCCAGGTCGGCCAGTACGTTTTGCATCAGCGGCTGTTCGTTGAGAATGCGCCCGCCGACCAGGCGATGCGCACAATGATGGCTGGCCTGGGTCAGCGCCTGGCGCATCAAAGCGCTGGAGCCGACCATGCAGTCAAAGCGGGTCATGGCGACCATTTCGATAATGGTCGGCACGCCACGGCCTTCTTCGCCGATCATCCAGGCCAGCGCGCCGCGAAACTCCACTTCGCTGGAGGCGTTGGAGCAATTGCCGAGTTTGTTTTTCAGGCGCTGGATGTAGAACTCGTTGCGCGTGTCATCCGGGCGGTGCCGAGGCAGTAAGAAACAGGTCAGGCCTTTGTCGGTCTGCGCCAGCGTGAGGAACGCATCGCACATCGGCGCCGAGCAGAACCACTTGTGCCCAACCAGTTCATAGGCTTGCCCGGGGCCGCCCGTGCCCACGGGATAAGCACGGGTGGTGTTGGCGCGCACGTCGGTGCCGCCCTGTTTCTCGGTCATGGCCATGCCGATGGTGGCGCCAGCCTTGTGGGCGATGCCGACATTGCGCGGGTCGTATTCGGTAGTGAGGATTTTCGGCAGCCAGGTCTGCGCCAGATCCGGCTGCAGGCGCAGGGCCGGTACGCAGGCGAAAGTCATGGTCAGCGGGCAGCCGGTGCCGGCTTCGGCCTGGCTGTGCAGGTAAGTCATGGCGGCGCGGGCTACGTGGGCACCGGACTGCGGATGCGCCCACGGCAACGACGGCAGACCATGCTCAACGGCGGTGCGCATCAGGTCGTGGTAAGCCGGGTGAAACTCCACCCGATCGATGCGATGACCATAACGGTCATGGCTGTTGAACACCGGTTTATTCTGGTTCGCCAGGAACCCGGCCTCCATCAGCGGCCCACCCGCCAGCGCCCCATAAGCCTCGATACGCGCTTCGGCCCAGCCGGCGCCGAAGCGGCGCGACCAGTCTTGCAAGGGCAAGTCGATGCGGTACAGGTTAGTGCCGTCCAAGGACGGTGGCTGATTGGTGACGTCGTGGGTTTCGGCGAACGGGTGCAGGTTCATGACGGGGCTCCTGAAAAAAGGCCGCGTGCAGTTGAGGCCTGAATTTCAGTTAAGCACCGTCATCGGCGTTAAAAAAGTGGCATAGCCGCCTAAAGCTCGGCGCTTTCGCCCTCGAGCGGGCACAGCAAGCGCCGCTCCAGCACGGCTTGCAACGCGTCGAAACGCACGGGTTTGGCCAGCCGATCAGTGATGCCGATGCCATGGCAGCGCTCACGCTCCGACACATTCAGTGACGTACTCAGGGCGATCACCGGCAGTTCGCCACAGCCCGGCAACGCTCGTATCTGACAGCACAACGAGAAACCGCCTTCAGGCACATCCAACAACACCGCATCGAAGGGTTCACTCTGCAACATCGCCAGCGCGGACGGGCCGTTATCCACCGCTTTCACCCGGTAGCCCAACTTGAGCAACATGCCGCGCACTGCCAATTGGCCCACGCTGTTGTCGTCCACCAACAGCACCGTGCACTCGTGGGGCGCACGTTGCGTGAAGGGCCCGTGGGTCGCCGCCTTGGGCTCGGGCGGCACCGGGTTCACGCTCACCTCCAACTGGAAGCGGCTGCCCTTGCGCGGTTCGGAATGATGGGTCAGGCGCCCACCGAGCAGTTCGATCAACTGCCGGCAAATCGCCAGGCCGATGCCCATGCCGCCATATTCGCGGGTGGTCGAGCCGTCGAGCTGGAAGAAGCGTTGGTACAGCGTGGCCTCGTCAAGGAAAGCAAAGCCGATCCCGCTGTCGGTCACGATAAAGCTCAGGCGCAAGCTGCCATCACTGTGTGGAACACCCACCACACGCACGCGCACGGCGCCTTTGTGGGTAAATTTGAAGGCGTTGTCGAGCAGGCAGTCCAGGCACTGGATCAGCTTGTCGGCGTCGCCGATCACCCGGTCCGGCAGTTCATCCGCCACGTCGATGGAAAACTCCAAGCCTTTGCTCTGCGCACTGGCACTGAACTGCTGTCGCAAGGTGTCGAGGGCGCCACGCAGGCTGAACACTTGGGGCTGGGCGCTCAGGCGCCCGGCTTGCAGTTCGGTCAGGGTGAGAATCCCGTTGACCATGCGCATCATGTCCCGCGCCGAGCCGGCGGCGGTTTGCTGGTACTGCGCCAGGTCATCGTCCAGCGGCACGGTTTGCATCAGCTCCAAGGAGCCGATCACGCCGTTCATCGGGGTGCGCAATTCGTGGGTCAGGGTGGCGAGGAATTCGTCCTTGAGACGGTTACTGCGGGCCAATTGCTGGTTGAGCACTTCGAGCTTCTGGCTGGCGTCGAACAGGATCTGCGCCTGCTGCTCGCGCATGCCGTTGATGCGGTCGGCCAGGGCCAGGGACAGCAGCGCCACTTCAATCGCCGAGCCAAGCTGGCTGGCGTACATGGTGAGGAACATATTGGGCAAGTAGCCCAACACCATCAGGGTGTTGACCACCCCACCGAGCAGGAACGCCGACCAGGCGATGATGAAGTAGCGCGCCATACGCTGGCCGCAATACCAGGCCTTGATGGCGGCGACGAAGATGGTCACGGTAAACACCAGCGCCAAACCGGTGGCCAGGCGCAGGGCCACGGCGTAGCTGGTCAGCAGCGCCAACACCATCACCGCCGCGCCGCCGGCCGCCAGCGCCAGCAATATCCGGTCGAGCCAGCGGCTGTGCTGCGCGGTGTGCAGGAAGCTGCGCGCAAACAGGCTGCCAAACAGCGCCGCCGACCCGATCAGGAACGGCACCGCCGCATTCGCCCACCAGGGGTTGTTGGGCCAGAAGTACTCCACGGCCACGCCATTGACCGACAGTTGGTACAGGCCGAACGAGGCGATATAGAGGATGTAATACAGGTAGCTGGTGTCACGCACGCTCAGGTAGATGAACAGGTTGTAGACCAGCATTCCCAGCAACACACCGTAGATTGCGCCCAGCACATACAGGCGCAGCGGCTGCTCTTCCATGTAGGCCGTGGCAGACCAGAGCGTCAACGGAGCCTGAATCGAGCCTTGGCTTTGCAGGCGCAGGTACACCGTTTGATGCTGGTCGGGCACAAAGTTGAGCTTGAACAGGTAGTTGCTCTGGCGCACTTCACGGCTGGCAAACGGCAACGCGCTTCCGGTGCGGGTGGTCAGCCGGAAGTTGCCGGTGCCATCGTTCTGGTACAGGTCCAGCCGGTTCAGCGGTGGGTACGCCAGTTCCAGGAACCAGGTGCGCGGGGCGCGGGCCTCAGTGGCGGTGTAATGCAGGTCGACCTTGAGCCAGAACACCGAGCGCGAATAGCCGGCATTAAGGGTGGCTTTGTCATGGGTCCTGAATTGGGCGGCGTAAGCGGGGGAACTGACTTGGGCGATGGTGAGGGCGTCGGAGGGGTCTTCGAGCACTTGCATGACCCGGCCCAGCGGCAGGCTTCGAGTGCTCTGGTTGAACTCGACGGCGCCGGCGAGCATCGGCAGCCCGCACAATAATAAAATCAGCAAATAGCGCATAGAGCCCCAGCGTGGCCTGTCCGGTTATGTCAAATGCCCCCATTCCTTTTGAGAAGACGTATACCGGCGATACAGTAAGTTATTTGGATCCACTCTAGCATAGCCGTTGGAGGCCATTGGACACCATTGAAATAATTTTTTGAAAGGCTCTAGAACAAGGCTTTCAGCACGTTTATGAAGCAATACTCGATACTAGCCAACAGCCATAATCGCGCCTGAATAGCGGCGAAATTCAGCCTTCGCCAGACGGCCACGCCAAAAGCGTTTGGTGGTAAGCTCGCGCACCATGAATATCTACAGCTCTCGCCCTGTTGTTCTCTGTCTCTCCGGCCATGATCCCAGTGGTGGCGCCGGCTTGCAGGCAGATATCGAAGCCCTGCTCGCCCAAGGTTGTCATGCGGCCGCGGCCGTCACTGCCTTGACTGTGCAGAACACCGTCAATGTCAGCGATTTCCGCGTGCTCGACCGCGAGTGGGTACTGGCCCAGGCCAATGCCGTGCTCAGCGACTCCGAAGTCGCGGCGGTCAAGCTCGGCATGCTCGGCTCCACCGTGATGGTCGACACCGTGGTCGAACTGCTGCAGGCGCACCCGCACCTGCCGGTGGTATGCGACCCGGTGCTGCGGGCCGGCGGCGGTGGCAGCCTGGGCAAGGACGAAGTCGGCTATGCCATGCGCGAGCGGCTGTTGCCGTTGTCGTTGATCGCCACACCAAACCTGCCTGAAGCGCGCATCCTCGCCGAGTTGCCTGAAGGCACTGCGGACGAATGCGCCGAGAAACTGCTGCCGTTCATCAAACACCTGCTGATCACTGGCGGCCACGGCGACGAGCATCAAGTGCACAACCGCCTGTACAGCCGCGACGGCACGCGCCAGACCTTTACCTGCCAGCGCCTGCCCGGCAGCTATCACGGCTCGGGCTGCACACTTGCCAGTGCACTGGCCGGGCGCATCGCCCAGGGCGAAGGCCTGGTCAGCGCCGTGCAATCCGCGCTCAACTACACGTGGCGCACCCTGCGTGACGCCGAACAACTCGGCCAGGGCCAATTCGTGCCGCGCCGTTTGCCGCTGGATTTCTGCTCTTAAACAGCAAAAGAGGCCTGCCCGATGAAACTACGTGGCCTGTACGCCATTACCGACAGCCAACTGTTGGCCGGCAAATTCCTCGCCTATGTCGAAGCGGCATTGGACGGCGGCGTGACCTTGCTGCAGTACCGCGATAAAAGCAGCGACGAAGCCCGCCGCCTGCGTGAAGCGGAAAAACTGCGCGAGCTGTGCTCGCGCTACAAAACTCAGCTTATTATCAATGACGACGCCGAACTGGCCGCGCGCCTGGGCGTCGGCGTGCACCTGGGCCAAACCGACGGCCCGCTGACCCCGGCCCGCGCTTTGCTCGGTTCCAAAGCGATCATCGGCGCCACCTGCCACAGCCAGATCGAACTGGCCGAGCAGGCCGCCAAAGAAGGCGCCAGCTACGTTGCCTTTGGTCGCTTCTTTAATTCCAACACTAAGCCCGGCGCACCTGCCGCCACCGTTGAGATGCTGGCCCAGGCCCGCGCGCGCTTGCACTTGCCGATCTGCGTGATCGGCGGCGTCACCCTGGAGAACGCCGAACCACTGGTGGCCCACGGTGCTGACCTGCTCGCCGTGGTGCACGGCCTGTTTGGTGCCGACAGCACCCAGGAAGTCACGCGCCGCGCCCGCGCATTCAACGATCTTCTTAAAATTTCAGTTTAGAGAGCCCGACCATGTCCCGTTCCGAAACCCTGTTTGCCAATGCCCAGAAACACATCCCCGGCGGTGTGAATTCCCCCGTGCGTGCGTTCAAGAGCGTGGGCGGCACGCCGCTGTTCTTCAAGCATGCCGAAGGCGCCTACGTCACCGACGAGGATGACAAGCGCTACGTTGACTATGTCGGTTCCTGGGGCCCGATGATCCTCGGCCACAGCCACCCGGACGTGCTCGACGCGGTGCGTCAGCAGTTGCAACACGGCCTGTCCTACGGCGCACCGACCGCCATGGAAACCGAGATGGCCGATTTGGTGTGCTCGATCGTGCCGTCGATGGAAATGGTGCGCATGGTCAGCTCCGGCACCGAAGCGACCATGAGTGCAATTCGCTTGGCCCGTGGTTTTACCGGCCGCGACAGCATCATCAAGTTCGAAGGCTGCTACCACGGCCACTCCGACAGCCTGCTGGTGAAAGCCGGTTCCGGCGCACTGACCCAGGGCGTGCCAAGCTCGGCCGGCGTACCGGCGGCCTTCGCCAAGCACACCCTGACCCTGCCGTTCAACGACAGCGCCGCCGTCGAGCAGATGCTCAGCGAAGTCGGCCAAGAGGTGGCGTGCATCATCGTCGAGCCGGTGGCCGGCAACATGAACTGCGTACCGCCTGCACCGGGCTTCCTCGAAGCCCTGCGCGAACAGTGCGACAAGCATGGTGTGGTGTTGATTTTCGACGAAGTGATGACCGGTTTCCGTGTCGCCCTCGGTGGCGCCCAAGCTTACTACGGCGTCACGCCAGACCTGAGCACCTTCGGCAAGATCATCGGTGGCGGCATGCCAGTGGGCTGCTTCGGCGGCAAGCGCGAAATCATGCAGCACATCGCGCCACTGGGCCCGGTGTACCAGGCAGGCACCTTGTCGGGTAACCCACTGGCCATGGCCGCCGGCCTGACCACCCTGCGCCTGATCAGCCGCCCGGGCTTCCACGCCGAGCTGACCGACTACACCACTCGCCTGCTCGATGGCCTGCAACAGCGCGCCGATGCTGCCGGCATCCCGTTTGTCACCACCCAGGCCGGCGGTATGTTCGGCCTGTACTTCAGTGACGCCGACGATATCGTCACCTTTGATGACGTGATGGGCAGCGACGCGGACATGTTCAAACGCTTCTTCCACTTGATGCTGGAAGGCGGCGTTTACCTGGCGCCGAGCGCCTTCGAAGCCGGCTTCACCTCGATCGCCCATGGCGATGCAGAGTTGAAACTGACCCTGGATGCTGCCGAGCGCGCCTTCGCCGCCCTGAAATAAGCGACATAAAAATCTGACGTTGCCCTTGGTGGCGTCAGAATTTGCTACTTTGCTTACAGAGATTTCCTGCATTTTTCGAGAAATCGCCTGCAATCCGGCAGATAACTTGCCTAAGCAGCAGAAAAACGAGTAAAGACTTTGTAAGCAGGGGCCTGCTTATTTCATAATGCGCGCTTATTGGACCCCCGAGGGTCCGCGCGCCCCGTCAGAGGTAAGTCGATTCCCATGAAACGCACCGGCCGCACCCTGGTTCTGGGCTGCCTGTTGCTCCTTCAGCCGCTGTTGGCACATGCCCAAGCAGGCGGCAACTCGTTGTTAATCCCAGCGATGGGTCGTTGCACCCTCAATACCCAGCCAGACAGCCAGGCCGAAGCCCTGAGCGCGTGCCAGAAACAGGCCGACGGCGGGGATGCGCAGGCGCAATACGAGTTGGGCGAGTACTACCACGACGACAAAAACCCTGCCCAAGACCTCAACAAAGCCTTGAGCTACTTCGAGAAAGCTTCGTTGCAGGGCCATGCCCAGGCGCAATTCCAGCTGGGCACCATGTTCTTCAAAGGCGAAGGCGTGCCGGCCAATAACGTCCAGGCGTATATCGTGCTGAAGATGGCCGCGGTCAACGGTGCCGAAGATGCACTGGACACCGCCGACGAAGTCGCCGAGCACATGCAGCGCGATGAGTTGGAAGTGGCAACCCAGGTGCTGGGTCAGATCTTCCGCAATTACTTGCAGGAATTGCAGAGTGCGGATGGGCGTTCGCCGTTCTCGCCGCTGCCTTAAATTCTGCTAAACCCTTCTACCGCTGTCGCGGGCAAGCCCGGCTCCCACACTGAACGGCATTCCAACGGGTCGAATGTGTGAGCTGGCTTGCCTGCGATGGGCACACTTGGGTCTAACGCCCTACTTCTCAGGCATCGGCATCGGAAACGGCATCACATTGCTGGTGCCACGCGCTTCACTGATCTTCGGTGTGCCCAGGCGCTCAACTTCATCGATGCGCACAATCGAATGCATCGGCACAAAGCTGCGCACCACGCCTTCGAACTGCGCCTTGAGCTTTTCTTCGCCCGGGTCGACGACCAACTGGGTGCGCTCGCCAAAGACGAACTCTTCCACTTCCAGGAAGCCCCACAGATCACTTTGATAGATCTGCTTGGCGTACATTTCGAACACCTGGCCCTGGTTGAGGAAAATCACCTTATAGATTGGAGCTTCACGTTTGGTCATGGTGGGCGGATAACATCGGGGATATAAAAGAGGGCGCGAACTATAGCATGGCACCCGATGCACAACGCTAGGAACCAATGGGCATGCCCCCTATAATGCGCGGTTCTTTACCACCAGTTGATGATTCCCATGGCCAAGAAGCTTTACATCGAAACCCACGGTTGCCAGATGAACGAGTACGACAGCTCGCGCATGGTCGACCTGCTGGGCGAACACCAGGCCCTGGAAGTCACCGCCCGCGCCGAAGATGCCGACGTAATCCTGCTCAATACCTGCTCGATTCGTGAGCGGGCCCAGGACCGTGTGTACTCGCAGCTGGGCCGCTGGCGTGAACTGAAGCTGGCCAACCCGGACATGGTGATCGCCGTCGGCGGTTGCGTGGCCAGCCAGGAAGGTGCCGCGATCCGCGACCGCGCGCCCTATGTCGATGTGGTCTTCGGCCCGCAAACCCTGCACCGCCTGCCGGAAATGATCGACGCTGCGCGCGCCACCAAGCTGCCGCAGGTCGACGTGTCGTTCCCCGAAATCGAAAAATTCGACCATTTGCCCGAGCCACGCATCGACGGGCCGAGCGCTTATGTGTCGGTGATGGAAGGCTGCAGCAAGTACTGCACCTTCTGCGTGGTGCCCTACACCCGTGGTGAAGAAGTCAGCCGACCGTTTGACGACGTGCTGGCGGAAATCATTCACCTGGCCGAAAACGGCGTGCGCGAAGTCACGCTGCTGGGCCAGAACGTCAACGGCTATCGCGGCCAGACCCACGACGGGCGCCTGGCCGACCTGGCGGAGCTGATCCGCGTGGTTGCCGCCGTTGATGGCATCGAGCGCATTCGCTACACCACCTCGCACCCGCTGGAGTTCTCCGACAGCCTGATCCAGGCCCACGCCGAAGTGCCGGAGCTGGTCAAACACCTGCACCTGCCGGTGCAGTCGGGCTCGGACCGCATTCTGTCGGCGATGAAACGCAACCACACGGCCCTGGAGTACAAATCCAAACTGCGCAAATTGCGCGCCGCGGTGCCGGGTATTTGCATCAGCTCGGACTTTATCGTCGGCTTCCCTGGGGAGACCGAGAAAGATTTCGAGCAGACCATGAAGCTGATCGAAGACGTCGGTTTCGACTTCTCCTACTCGTTCGTCTACAGCCAACGCCCGGGCACCCCGGCCGCCGACTTGGCGGATGACACCCCGGAAGCGCTGAAAAAAGAACGTTTGAATGCGCTGCAGCACCGCCTGAACCAGCAAGGCTTCGAAATCAGCCGACAAATGGTCGGTTCGATCCAACGCATCCTGGTCACCGACTACTCGAAAAAGGACCCGGGCGAGTTGCAAGGGCGTACCGAGAACAACCGGATCGTCAACTTCCGCTGCGACAACCCAACCCTGATCGGCCAGTTCGCCGATGTGCACATTGATGCGGCGCAACCGCACTCGTTGCGTGGGTCGTTGATCAACTGATCGCGGTGACCCGATGAAGATCAAAATGTGGTCGCTGGCTTGCCTGCGATAACGGTGGGCCAACTGATACAACGGGCACTGATACACCGCTATCGCAGGCGAGCCAGCTCCCACAGTGGTTCTTCAGGGTTCTTGAGATCGAGGCCAGTCCATTTAAGTGCTTTCGCCCACCGGCGGCTGGCGTTATCCTCTCTTTCATCTCAACAGCCAAAGGGCGGCTAAAAGCGACCTTGAACGCACCCATAGAACCCCATCGTTTTCTCCTCGAGCCCTTTGAGGCTCGCCGTTTCGCCAACCTGTGCGGACAGTTCGACGAGCACCTGCGCCTGATCGAACAACGCCTGAGCATCGAGATCCGCAACCGCGGCAATCAGTTCGAGCTTATTGGTGAACCTCAACACACCACGTCTGCAGAAAACCTGCTCCGCCGCCTCTACCGCGAAACCAAGGGTAGTGAGCTGTCGCCGGAGACCGTGCACCTGTACCTGCAGGAATCTGCCGTAGAAGATTTGGCCAACAACCCAGTGGCCGAAGCCAGCGTGGCCCTGCGCACCAAAAAAGGCATGATTCGCCCCCGCGGCTTGAATCAGCAGCGCTACGTCAAAGAAATCCTCGGCAACGATATCAACTTCGGCATCGGCCCCGCCGGTACCGGCAAGACCTACCTGGCCGTGGCCTGTGCGGTGGACGCCCTGGAGCGCGAGCAAGTACGCCGCATCCTGCTGGTGCGCCCGGCGGTCGAGGCCGGCGAGAAGCTTGGCTTCCTGCCCGGCGACCTGGCCCAGAAGATCGACCCGTACCTGCGCCCGCTCTACGACGCGCTGTACGAGATGCTTGGCTTTGAATACGTGGCTAAGCTGATCGAGCGTCAGGTGATCGAGATCGCCCCGCTGGCCTACATGCGTGGCCGCACCTTGAACAACAGCTTCATCATCCTCGACGAAAGCCAGAACACCACCGTCGAGCAGATGAAGATGTTCCTCACCCGTATCGGTTTCGGCTCCACTGCCGTGATCACCGGTGACGTCACCCAGGTCGACCTGCCCAAGGGCACCAAATCGGGGCTGGCGCAGGTGATCGAGGTGCTCAAGGACGTGCCGGGCATCAGCTTCACGCACTTCATGCCCAAGGACGTGGTCCGCCACCCGCTGGTACAGCGCATTGTCGAGGCCTACGAGCGCTTCGAACACAAGGATGACGCACCGGCCAAGGACGTTCGCCGCGATGCTTGAGCTTGACCTGCAGCTGGCTACCGAAGCGCCCGCCCCCAGCGAAGCGCAGTTCCGCCAATGGTGCACACTGGCCCTGCGCCAGCGCACCGCCGACTCGGAGCTGACCATCCGTCTGGTGGACGAGCCCGAAGGCCGTGAACTGAATCACACCTGGCGCCAAAAGGATTACGCGACCAACGTGCTGTCCTTCCCCGCCGACGTACCGGATGAATTACTGGATATCCCCTTGCTGGGCGATCTGGTCATCTGTGTCGAAGTGGTAGAACGCGAAGCAAAGGAACAAGGCAAGGAACTTGAGGCCCACTGGGCCCATCTAGTCATCCACGGCTGCTTGCATCTCTTGGGTTACGACCATATAGACGATGACGAAGCCTTGGAAATGGAAACACTGGAACAAACGTTGCTTGCAGAATTGGGTCACCGCGACCCGTATGCAGACGACGAAAACTGAAACGACACCTTACTGACACAACAAAGGATTTAGAGTAATCGCTATGAGCGAAGACCGATCGAGCAACGGGCAGAAGTCATGGCTGGGTAAACTGACCCAGGCTTTTGCCCACGAGCCGAAAAACCGCCAGGAGCTGCTTGAGCTGCTGCGCGAGGCCCATCAGAACAAGTTGCTGGACAGCGAAGCGCTGGCCATCGTCGAAGGCGCCATCCAGGTGGCTGACCTGCAAGTTCGGGACATTATGGTCCCGCGTTCGCAGATGATCAGCATCAAGGCGACCCAGACCCCACGGGAATTCCTCCCGGCCGTGATCGACTCGGCGCACTCGCGCTACCCGGTGATCGGTGAAAGCCATGACGACGTCATGGGTGTCCTGCTGGCCAAGGACTTGCTGCCGTTGATCCTCAAGGAGAACGGCGACAACTTCAACATCAAGGACCTGCTGCGTCCGGCCACCTTCGTACCTGAATCCAAGCGCCTGAATGTGCTGCTGCGCGAGTTCCGCGCCAACCACAATCACATGGCCATTGTGATCGACGAATACGGCGGTGTGGCGGGTCTTGTGACCATCGAAGACGTGCTGGAACAGATCGTCGGCGACATCGAAGACGAGCACGACGTCGAAGAAGACAGCTACATCAAGCCGCTGCCCAGCGGTGACTTCCTGGTCAAGGCACTCACGCCGATCGAGAACTTCAACGAGTTTTTCGACAGCGAATTCTCCGACGATGAATTCGACACCGTTGGCGGCTTGGTAATGAGTGCGTTCGGGCATCTGCCTAAACGTAACGAGACCACCGAGATCGGCGCCTATCGCTTCCGCATTCTGAATGCCGACAGCCGCCGTATTCACCTGATTCGCCTGACACCTATTGCCCGCTAAGGAATGACATGCAGCGCCTAACCCGCCCCGGCTGGCCCGGTAACTTGCTGGCCGTGGTGGCCGGCGCCATCACCACCCTGGCGCTGGCGCCGTTCGATTTGTGGCCGTTTGCACTGGTTGCGGTCGGATTTTTCTATATCGGCCTGCGCGAGCTGACGCCACGTCAGGCCTTGGGCCGTGGCTGGTGTTTTGGTTTCGGCCTGTTTGGCGCCGGCACCAGCTGGATCTACTACAGCATCCACCACTTCGGCGGCGCTTCGGTGCTGCTGGCTGGCTTCTTGATGCTGCTGTTTACCGCTGCCATTGCCTGGTTCTTCGCCCTGCCCGCCTGGCTATGGGCGCGTTGGTTGCGCCGTAATGAAGCACCGCTGGCCGACGCGCTGACGTTTGCTGCGCTATGGGTCGGCCAGGAAGCGTTTCGCGGCTGGTTCCTCACCGGTTTCCCCTGGCTGTACTCCGGTTACAGCCAACTCGACGGCCCACTCACCGGCCTCGCGCCGTTGGGTGGGATGTGGCTGATTTCCTTCGCCCTGGCGCTGACCGCAGCGGTGCTGTGCAACCTGCCGCGCCTGCTGGCGAGCAAGCGCAACGGTTTTATCGGCGCGGGCTTGGTGCTGCTGGTAGCGCCGTGGGCCATAGGCTTGGCACTCAAACATCACGCTTGGACCTCGCCTTCGGGCGACCCACTGACGGTGGCAGCGATCCAGGGCAACGTCGAACAAAGCATGAAGTGGGACCCCGAGCAGCTTAATGCGCAGTTGGCGTTGTACCGTGACATGAGCTTCAGCTCCAAGCCCGTCGACCTGCTGGTGTGGCCGGAAACGGCTGTGCCAGTGCTCAAGGAGTCTGTCGAAGGCTACCTCGGGATGATGGGCAAGTTTGCCGCCGACCGGCACACGGCGCTGATTACCGGCGTGCCGATCCGCCAGGAAGTGCACCACCAGAAGCGCTACTTCAACGGCATCACCGTGGTCGGCGAGGGCGAAGGCACTTATCTGAAGCAGAAGCTGGTGCCCTTTGGCGAATACGTGCCGCTGCAAGACATGCTGCGCGGGCTAATTGCCTTCTTTGATTTGCCAATGTCGGACTTCGCCCGTGGCCCGTCTGACCAGGCGATGCTGCAGGCCAAGGGCTATCAGATTGCGCCGTTCATTTGCTATGAAGTGGTGTACCCAGAATTCGCCGCTGGCCTGTCGGCCCAAAGCGATTTGTTGCTGACCATCAGCAATGACACTTGGTTTGGCCGCTCCATTGGCCCGCTGCAGCACCTGCAAATGGCGCAAATGCGTGCGCTGGAGGCCGGCCGCTGGATGATCCGTGCCACTAACAATGGTGTGACTGGCCTGATCAACCCGTTTGGGCAGATTACTGCGCAGATCCCGCAGTTCGAGCGCGGCATTCTGTACGGCGAGGTGGTGCCGATGCACAACCTCACGCCGTACCTGCAATGGCGCTCGTGGCCGTTGATCATTGTGTGCCTGGGGTTGTTCGGCTGGGCGCTGCTGGCGGGGCGGATGTCCAAAACGGTCTAAAGGCTAAACACAAAATAATGTGGGAGCTGGCTTGCCTGCGATAGCGGTGGGCCAGCTAAAACCGGCCAACTGACACGACACCATCGCAGGCAAGCCAGCGCCCACACTTAATCTGCTGTGTTTCGACTTATCGGTAAAACACCCGATACCCCACCTGCCCCACCGCCTCATTGATCAACTGCCCGCTGCGCCACACCGACACAAACTCGGGCATCCAGCCACCCAATGGCCGGGCATTGTCCACGCCCAAAAAGCCCACCGGCCCCGGCACCACGCTGAAGCCGGCCTTCTCAAAGCTCCAGACCGCACGCGGCATGTGCCAGGCCTGGGTCACCACCACCACACGCTTGATGCCTTGAGGCAGCAGTATCTCGGCGCTCATCTGTGCGTTTTCCCAGGTGGTACGGCTGCGCTCTTCCTTCCAGCGCACCGCCACGCCGAAGTCATCCTGCATCGACACCGCCATCAGTTCGGCCTCACTCGGCGGCGTGCCGTAATGCAGGCCGCCGCTGGTCAACACCGGCAACCCGGACGCCTTGGCCAGCCGCGCGGCATACCGCTGGCGCTCAAGGCCAGTGCCGGTGGGCTGATCGGAGCCCCACGCCGGGTCACCCCGTTCACGCCCGGAGCCCAGCACCACGATCGCGTCTGCCCGCTGGGCCAGTGTTGCCCACTCTTCACGGGCCAACGGTGGCTCGGTCTCCAGCGCATGCGCGCCCCATTGCACCATCACCGGCAGGCTGATCAACCACATCCCGCCCAACCCCAGGGCAAAACACAGCCCGGCCAACCGAGGGCGGCTTTTGCGAAACCACCAGGCAACCGCAAGCAACAGCAAAAAAATGCCGGGCGGCAACAGCAATTGTTTAATGAAATAACGAAAAGGCATCGGGCATCTCCAAAGATGCCCGAAGCCTAGATGCAACGGGGTTTAGCGACAATCCTTACCAGCACATTTCGAGAAGGCTACTGAATAACGCGGTGTTTCACTTGCACCGCACGGCCCGACGCTTTTCGGGACCGCGACCGGCAGCCACATCCTTCAGCCAGATCACCTTGGCCGAACGCGAGGGCTCCTGGGCAGGCGGGGAAGCCTGCTCTTTGGAGGCACGGTGGTGATTCAATTCCAAGTAGCCCTTGATCAGTTCAAGTTCTGCCTGGCTCAAGCCTCGCAACTCCAGCTCCAAAGGCTGCTCATCACGCAATCGGCCTGCGGTTCTCGCGGCATCCAATGCCCGACCTAAACGGTCGATCAGCCCTTCATACAATTGCGGTTTCGTTAAAGTTCGCTGCGATTCAACCATCCCCTCACCTCATTGAAGATAAGACTCACTCCCCAATAAACAGCGTAGTCCCCATGGCTGCGCCTGCCTGGCGCCGCGACAGACGGCCTCGCCCGCGCAATCAGGGTTTCCCTCGATAGAGTGGGGTCATGTATGCTACGGCGCTTCCTGTAACTCCACTTCCCGCAGGGTTTGGGCACGGACGCGCCGCTTTTTGGTGTCGATCAACCTGAACGTTGCACCGAAGAGGATTAGGCCACCCCTATTCAGTTCAAAAGTAGCCATGCACGAACAATATCAGCCCCGTGAAATAGAAAATGCCGCCCAAACCTTCTGGGACGAGCAAAAGTCCTTTGAAGTCAGTGAACAGCCAGGCAAGGAGACTTTCTACTGCCTATCGATGTTCCCTTACCCCAGCGGCAAGCTACACATGGGGCACGTGCGCAACTACACCATCGGTGACGTGATTTCGCGCTACCAGCGCATGCTCGGCAAGAACGTCCTGCAGCCTATGGGCTGGGACGCCTTCGGCATGCCGGCGGAAAACGCCGCGATGAAAAACAACGTGGCGCCCGCCAAGTGGACCTACGAAAACATCGCCTACATGAAGACCCAGCTGCGCAGCCTGGGCTTAGCGGTGGACTGGTCCCGCGAGGTGACCACCTGCAAGCCGGATTACTACCGCTGGGAACAATGGCTGTTCACGCGCCTGTTCGAAAAAGGGGTGATCTACAAAAAAAGCGGCACCGTGAACTGGGACCCGATCGACCAGACCGTACTGGCCAACGAACAGGTCATCGACGGTCGCGGCTGGCGCTCCGGCGCGCTGATCGAAAAGCGCGAAATCCCAATGTACTACTTCAAGATCACGGCCTACGCCGATGAACTCTTGTCGAGCCTCGACGACCTGCCGGGCTGGCCTGAACAGGTCAAGACCATGCAGCGCAACTGGATCGGCAAATCCAAGGGCATGGAAGTGCAATTCCCGTACAACGTCGATTCCATCGGCGCGGCGGGCGCACTCAAAGTCTTCACCACCCGCCCGGACACATTGATGGGCGCGACCTACGTCGCCGTGGCCGCTGAACACCCGCTGGCCACCCAAGCCGCACAGAACAACCCTGAGCTGCAGGCCTTCATCGCCGAATGCAAAGGCGGCAGCGTGGCCGAAGCCGACGTCGCCACCCAAGCGAAAAAAGGCCTGCCAACCGGGCTGTTCGTCGAGCACCCGCTGACCGGTGAGAAGCTGCCGGTATGGGTCGCCAACTACGTGCTGATGCACTACGGCGATGGCGCAGTAATGGCTGTGCCGGCCCACGACGAGCGCGACTTCGAATTCGCCACCCAGTACAGCCTGCCGATTAAGTCCGTCGTGCGTACAAGCGTGGGTGATACCAACCCGGCCCCGTGGCAAGACGCCTACGGTGAGCACGGCGAACTGATCAACTCCGGCGAGTTCGACGGCCTGGATTTCCAGGGTGCTTTCGACGCCATCGAAGTGGCACTGATCAAGAAAAACCTCGGTGCCTCGCGCACCCAGTTCCGCCTGCGCGACTGGGGTATTAGCCGCCAGCGCTACTGGGGCTGCCCGATTCCGATCATCCACTGCCAAACCTGCGGTGACGTGCCAGTGCCGGAAGACCAACTGCCGGTGGTGCTGCCCGAAGACGTGGTGCCGGATGGCGCCGGTTCACCATTGGCGCGCATGCCCGAGTTCTACGAGTGCGCCTGCCCGAAATGCGGTGCACCGGCCAAGCGTGAAACCGACACCATGGACACCTTCGTCGAGTCCTCGTGGTACTACGCCCGCTACGCCTCGCCGCACTATGAAGGTGGCCTGGTAGAAAAATCCGCGGCCGACCATTGGTTGCCGGTGGATCAGTACATCGGCGGTATCGAACACGCCATTCTGCACCTGCTCTACGCGCGCTTCTTCCACAAGCTGATGCGTGACGAAGGGTTGGTCAGCTCTGATGAGCCGTTCAAGAACCTGCTGACTCAGGGCATGGTGATCGCCGACACTTACTATCGCCGCGAAGCCAATGGCGCCTACACCTGGTTCAACCCGGCAGACGTCGAGCTTGAGCGTGACAGCAAAGCCAAGGTGATCAGCGCCACGTTGAAATCCGACGGCCTGCCGGTGGAAATCGGCGGCACTGAGAAGATGGCCAAGTCGAAGAACAACGGCGTCGACCCGCAGTCGATGATCGATCAGTTCGGCGCCGACACCTGCCGCCTGTTCATGATGTTCGCTTCGCCGCCCGACATGAGCGCCGAATGGTCCGACTCCGGCGTCGAAGGCTCGCACCGTTTCCTCAAGCGCGTCTGGCGCCTGGCGCACGCCCATGTCAGCCAGGGCTTGCCGGGCAAACTGGACGTGGCGTCCTTGAGCGATGAACAAAAAGCCATTCGCCGCAGCACTCACTTGGCTATCCGCCAAGCCAGCCAGGACGTGGGTCAAAACCACAAGTTCAACACCGCCATCGCCCAAGTGATGACGCTGATGAACGTGCTGGAAAAAGCACCGCACACTACGGAACAAGACCGCGCGCTGTTACAGGAAGGCCTGGAAGCGGTAGTTCTGCTGCTGGCCCCGATCACGCCGCACATCAGCCACGAACTGTGGAGCCGTTTGGGCCACAGCGGCGCGGTGATCGATGCGCGCTGGCCGGTTCAGGATGACAGCGCCCTGGTACAGGACACGCTGCAACTGGTCATCCAGGTCAACGGTAAACTGCGTGGCCAGATTGATATGCCAGCCAGCGCCAGCCGCGAAGACGTTGAAGCGGCCGCCCGCGTCAACGAGAACGTGCTGCGCTTTACCGAAGGCCTGACGATCCGCAAAGTGATCGTAGTGCCCGGCAAACTGGTCAACATCGTCGCTAGCTAATCGGATCGGGCGCAGGGCTTGAGCCCTGCGCCGAACTAAACCTTTAAGGCCTCGATAAGGCCCACATGGTTTCAAGGGGAGCAACAAAATGATCAAACGCAATTTGCTGGTGATGGGCCTCGCTGTGCTGCTGAGCGCTTGCGGCTTCCAGCTGCGCGGCACCGGCACCAATGAACTGTCGCTCAAGGAACTGGACCTCAGCGCCCGCAACGCCTATGGCGACACCGTGACTCAGCTGCGCCAGACCCTGGAAAACAGCGGCGTGCGTGTCTACACCGGCGCGACCTATAAACTGAACCTGGTAGACGAGCGAGAAACACAGCGTAACCTCAGCTACGCGAGCGCCGGTCGTGCGTCGGACATCGAGCTGAGCACCGCGCTCAACTTCGAAGTACAGGGCCGCGACCATCTGCCGCTGATGGGCGACAAGATCGAAGTGCAAAAGGTCGTCAGCCACGATGGCAACAACCTGGTAGGTTCGGACTCGGAAATTATCCAGGTTCGCAAGGAAATGCGTCGTGAGCTGATCCAGCGCATGATGGTGCGCCTGCAACAGCTGACCCCGGAAAAACTGGCCGCCTTGCAACTCACCGCCGACAACAAGGCCAGGGCTGACGCCGACGCCCTGAAAGCTGCGAAAGAGTACGAAGACAACACGCCGAAACAATCGCCTGTTGAAGTCCCTGTCGAGTAAGTCTGACGGGGCGCCCCTGGCGCCCCGTTCCGCCCGCCTATGAAACTCGCCCCTGCCCAACTCGCCAAACACCTGCAAGGTGGCCTCGCGCCTGTCTATATCGTCAGCGGTGATGACCCGCTGCTGTGCCAGGAAGCCGCAGACGCCATTCGCACCGCCGCACGCCAGCAAGGCTTCGACGAACGCCAGGTATTCAGCGCCGACGCCAGTTTCGACTGGGGCACGCTGCTGCAAGCCGGCGCGAGCATGTCGCTGTTCGCCGAAAAACGCCTCTTGGAACTGCGCCTGCCTTCGGGCAAGCCTGGGGACAAGGGCGCGGCGGCCTTGATGGAATACTGCTCGCGGCCCGCCGAAGACACGGTGTTGCTGATCAGCCTGCCCAAGCTTGACGGCAGCGCGCAGAAAACCAAGTGGGGCAAGGCGCTGGTAGAAGGCCCACAGACCCACTTCATCCAGATCTGGCCAGTGGACAGCAACCAGTTGCCGCAGTGGATTCGTCAGCGCCTGTCCCAATCGGGGCTGTCGGCGACGCAAGACGCTGTGGAGTTGATCGCCGCCCGGGTCGAAGGCAACTTGCTTGCCGCCGCCCAGGAGATCGAAAAGCTCAAGCTGATGGCCGAAGACGGGCAAATCACCGTCGAAACCGTGCAAGGCGCGGTGGCCGACAGCGCGCGCTTTGACGTGTTCGGGCTGGTGGATGCGATTCTTAACGGCGAACCCGCCCACGCCCTGCGCATGCTCGAAGGGCTGCGCGGCGAAGGCGTGGAGCCACCAGTGATTCTGTGGGCCCTGGCCCGGGAACTGCGGGTGCTGGCCAATATTTCCCTGCAATACAGCCAGGGCACTGCGCTGGACAAATGCTTCAGCCAGGCCCGGCCACCGGTGTGGGACAAACGCAAACCGCTGATGAGCAAAGCCCTGCAGCGCCACTCAGCGCAACGCTGGGCGCAACTGTTGCTGGAAGCGCAGCGCATCGACGCGCAAATCAAAGGCCAGGCGGCGGGCTCGCCGTGGATGAGCCTGAGTCGTTTGTCACTTTTGATGTCTGGCCAACGCCTGTCATTGCCGGCTGAATAACCCCCTCCAAACACCCGATGTTTTCCTGTGGGAGCTGGCTTGCCTGCGATGGCGGTGAGTCAGCTTGCATTTCTGGCACTGATACACCGATATCGCAGGCTTGCCTGCTCCCACATTAACCGTGCCCACTTGATAGTGTAAAACCGCCTACACAGCGCAGGGCTTTACAGCCGCGCCACTTCGGCAGATTATTTGCACCGCTTCATCCCATCTCCAGAGCGCACTGACCATGAGCAAAAAGCCATCCAAGCATGGCCCCAACAAGGCCAAATCCATCATCGCCCAGCCACTGTTCCGCAGCCGTCAGGAACGCGCCGGTAAGGGCAAAGGCAGCTACCGCCGCGAAGCCTTCCAGTCTAATAGCTGGGAGGCTTCTTACTTTCTGGCAGCCTGAAGGCAAGCGCCCCTCCGGCATGATAAGGTCTGCACCTGATTTGTAATCCCTGGACCTGTGCATGCCCTCTAATCTTTCCCGTCGTTGGCACCTTCGCCAATTGATCGCTGCCTCCAGCCTTATTCTGCTTGTCGCCTGCGCGGAAAAACCCACCGCCGCAGACGCCCAACCCCTGCCGAAACTCCAGGCCGCACCGGCCGTCGCGCCCGCCGTGGTTGCCCCATTGGCAGCAGACAATCTTGATACCCAGCCGCCCCAGACGTTTGCCGAATGGATGGCTGGCTTTCGCGTCGAAGCCTTGAAAGCCGGGATCACACCCGCCGTCTTCGACAACGCCTTTGCTGGTGTCACCCCCAATGAATCGGTGATTCGCGCCGACCGCAGCCAGCCGGAATTTTCCCGCCCGGTTTGGGAATACCTCGACAGTGCCCTGTCGCCGGTGCGCGTGCGTAATGGCCGGGCTGCGCTGGTCAAGTACGCCGATATCCTGCAGCGCATCGAGGACCGCTATGGTGTTGATCGCCGGGCGCTGGTCGCGGTGTGGGGCATGGAAAGCAACTTTGGCCAGTTCCAGGGCAGTAATTCGGTGATCGGCTCTCTGGCGACCCTGGCTTATGAAGGTCGCCGTCGGGCATTTGCACAGGCGCAATTGCTGGCGGCGTTACAGATCATCCAGCATGGCGATATTCAAGCCGACCAGATGAAAGGTTCCTGGGCCGGCGCGATGGGCCAGACTCAGTTCATCCCGACCGTCTACAACACCCACGCCGTTGACTTCGACGGCGACGGTCGCCGCGATATCTGGAACAGCCCAGCCGACGCCCTCGCTTCCACCGCTCACTACCTGCAGAGCTCGGGATGGCAGAAGGGTCAGCCGTGGGGCTTCGAGGTGAAGCAGCTGCCGGCGAACTTCGATTACGCCCTGGCAGACGGTGGCGTGCGCAAGACCGTCGCCGACTGGCTGAAACTCGGTATCCAACTACCACCTGGCGCAAGCTTGCCGGCCAATGTCGACCAACTGTCCGCCGCCCTGCTGCTGCCGGCCGGCTACCGTGGCCCGGCGTTTCTGGTGCTGGACAACTTTCGTGCGGTCCTCAGGTACAACAACTCCTCGTCCTACGCCCTGGCCGTTAACCTGCTGTCGGAGCAGTTTGGTGGCGGTGGTGTGATTCGTGGCAGTTGGCCTAAAGATGAACTGCCGCTGAGTCGTTCCCAGCGCATTGATTTGCAGACAGTGCTCAGCGCCAAGGGTTATGACGCTGGCAACCCGGACGGGATTATCGGCGCCAATACGCGCAAAGCGATTCGCGCGGCGCAGCAGTCGTTGGGCTGGCCGGCGGATGGGTATCCGACGGTGAAGCTGTTGGAATCGTTGCAGGGCCGCTGAGAGTACGATCGTTCCCACGCTCAGCGTGGGAATGTCGCCCTGGACGCTCTGCGTCTGCTCTTGAGGTCGCGACGCGGAGCGTCACAGGATGCATTCCCACGCAGAGCGTGGGAACGATCAACCACGCTCAGCGTGGGAAGGATCAACCAACTATTTCAACACTACATCCTGCTCCAACACCAACCGCTGCTCCCCCGCATCCAACCGCACCAACGCGCCCATCGGCAGTGTCAGGTTCGGGTCACAGTGCCCACTGCGCCAGCCGGACAACACCGGAATGCACAGCGGTTCGAAGGTCTGCTTGAGCAGCCGTTCCAACGCAGCCTTATCCACACCCGACACATCCCCCACCAGCACGCCGGCGACCTGCGCAAGCTTGCCCGCCAGGCGCAGATGCGTCAGCAGGCGGTCGATGCGGTAGATGGGCTCGTTGACGTCTTCGATCAGCAGAATGATGCCGTCAGCGTCGATCTCATAAGCCGTGCCCATCACTGCCGCGATCATCGACAAGTTGCCGCCCAGCAAGCGACCACAGGCGATGCCAGGTTCAATGGTGGTCAACGGGTAGGCCACCGGGTGCGCGAGCACGCTGCCGGCGCCCAGTTGACCGCGCAGCAGGCTGAATAACGATGACTCAGTCGGCTGCTGCTTATCGCCAAGCAAATCGGCATTGAGCATCGGCCCGTGAAAGGTCACAAAGCCTGCGTAACGGTTGATGGCTAGGTGCAATGCGGTGATGTCGCTATAACCCACGAATGGTTTGGGGTTTGCCCGAATCAAGTCGAAATCGAGCCGATCCAGTAGACGCGGCGTGCCGTAGCCGCCGCGCAGGCAGAAGATCGCATCGATTTCGGGGTCGGCGAAGGCGGCGTGCAAGTCGCGCAGGCGCACGTCATCGCTGCCGGCGAGGTAACCGTCACGTTCGTATACACCTGGAAAAATCCGCAGCTCATGGCCACGGGCGCGCATCCATTGCCCGGCTTTTTCAACGTCGAGAGCAGCGGGGCCGGCGGGGGCGATCAGGCCGATTATGCCTTCGGGGCGTAGAGCAGGTACGGCGACGGTCATCCACGATTCTCCCTAATTAACGCGCAACGAAATGTGGGAGCTGGGCCAGTGGGCGCTGGCTTACCTGCGATGCACACGCCTCGGTTTATCAGCCAAACCGAGGTGATGCAATCGCAGGCAAGCCAGCTCCCACACAAGCCCGCTCCCACATTGGATAGCGGTGTTGCGCAACCCGTTATTACGAAACCAGGCTTGCCTTGACCAGCTTGGCTTGCTCGTCAGCATGGTACGAGGAGCGCACCAACGGGCCGGAAGCCACGTTTTTGAAGCCCATCTTGTAACCTTCCTCGGCGAACCAGGCGAAGATGTCCGGGTGCACGAAACGCTGCACCGGCAAGTGGCTGCGCGACGGTTGCAGGTATTGGCCCAGGGTCAGCATGTCGATGTCGTGTTCGCGCATGCGCTTCATGACTTCGATGACTTCTTCGTCGGTTTCGCCCAAGCCCAGCATCAGGCCGGATTTGGTCGGGATGTGCGGCATCATCTGCTTGAATCGTTGCAGCAGGGTCAGCGACCACTGGTAGTCCGAACCTGGGCGCGCGGCCTTGTACAGGCGTGGCACGGTTTCCAAGTTGTGGTTGAACACATCCGGTGGCTCGGCGGCGGTGATTTCCAGCGCGACGTCCATGCGGCCACGGTAATCGGGCACCAGGGTTTCGAGCATCACGTTTGGCGACAGCTTACGGATCTCGCGGATGCAGTCGGCAAAGTGCTGGGCACCGCCGTCACGCAGGTCGTCGCGGTCTACCGAGGTGATCACTACGTATTTGAGTTTCAGGTCAGCGATGGCGATGGCCAGGCTTTGCGGCTCGTTGACGTCCAATGGCTTCGGCCGACCGTGGCCGACGTCGCAGAACGGGCAACGACGGGTGCAGATGTCACCCATGATCATGAAGGTGGCTGTGCCGCCGGAGAAGCATTCACCCAGGTTCGGGCAGGACGCTTCCTCGCACACGCTGTGCAGCTTGTGTTTGCGCAGCAGGGCCTTGATACGGTCGACTTCCGGCGAAACCGGGATACGCACGCGGATCCAGTCAGGTTTTTTCGGCAGTTCGGTGGTCGGGATGATCTTGACCGGGATGCGTGCAACCTTCTCGGCGCCGCGCAGCTTGACGCCGGCTTCCACCTTGGCACGCGGGGCCGGGGCCGGACGCTCGGTGATGTCCAGCGTCGGGATCATGGTTTGCACTGCATCAGTAGTCATAATCAGTCGATTCCGCCCGTAAGGGTCGTCTGCTCAGCATAGTCGAGGTGTTTGACGAGCTGCGCACGCAGCCGGGCACTTACCTCGGCAAATTTAATCGGTGTGGCGTGGTCGCTCAGTTGGGTCATCGCCAACCCTGCGTAACCGCAAGGGTTGATGCGCCCGAACGGCGCCAGGTCCATGTCCACGTTCAAGGCAAGGCCATGAAAGGAACAACCGTGGCGAATCCGCAAACCAAGGGACGCGATTTTCGCGCCGTCCACGTACACACCGGGTGCATCGGGCTTGGCCGCGGCGCTTACGCCGTAACTGGCCAACAGCTCGATCAGGCAAGCTTCCATGCGGCTTACCAGGTCACGTACGCCAAACCCAAGCTTGCGTACGTCCAGCAATAGATACGCTACAAGCTGACCCGGCCCATGGTAAGTCACTTGACCCCCTCGGTCGACCTGCACCACCGGAATATCCCCCGGCAGCAGCAGATGCTCGGCCTTGCCGGCCTGGCCCTGGGTAAACACCGGCGGGTGTTCCACCAGCCAGATTTCATCCGGGGCCGAGCTGCCGCGTTCATTGGTGAAGCGCTGCATGGCGTGCCAGACCGGCTCGTAGGCCACCTGGCCGAGCTCGCGAAAGCCCAGAACCTGTGACATCACAACACCATGTGCACGAAGCCGGTGGCCCGCAGTTCGCTGTTGATGTCGTAGAGCTGGTCTTGACCGGTCGCAACGATGTGCAACTGGATCGTGGTGTATTTACCGTTGGAGCTCAAACGCTCGTCCACTCGGTTGTCGTTGATCGTCGCGTGTACACGCACGATCTCGATAATCCTGTCTTTGCGGCCCACACCCGTGTCGCTGATCACCTTGATAGGATAATCGGTCACCGGGAATTCGATCTTTGGCGCCTTTACTTCTACTTCTTTATCGGTCATGGCAGAACGGCCTCGTAAGCGGTAAGCCGTGGCGACGGGCAAAGCCCCGCGTCGGATCAACGCAGGGCTTTGCAGGTGCACACAATCAGTTGAACAAGCCGTAGAAGAATAGACGGATGCTATCCCACACGCGGCGGAAGATACCACCTTCGTCGACGGATTCCAGAGCGATCAGGTCGGCGCTGTGCACCACTTTGTCGTCCAGTTTCACTTCGACTTTACCGATAACGTCACCCTTGGCAATTGGCGCAACCAATTGTGGGTTCATGGTCATGCTGGCAGCGAGCTTTTTCAGCTGGCCTTTAGGCATGGTCAGGGTCAGGTCGTCAGCCAGGCCGGCCTTGACTTGGTGGGTAGCGCCTTTCCATACCGGCGCGGTCGCAAGCTCTGCACCCTTCTGGTAGAAGGTCTGGGTTTCGAAGAAGCGGAAACCGTAGGTCAGCAGTTTTTGCGTCTCGGCCGCACGGGCCTGCTCGCTGTTAGTGCCGAAGACCACGGCAATCAAACGCTGGCCGTCACGTACAGCGGACGACACCATGCAGTAGCCTGCTTCGTCGGTGTGGCCGGTTTTCAGACCATCAACGGTCTTGTCGCGCCACAGCAGCAGGTTGCGGTTAGGCTGCTTGATGTTGTTCCAGAAGAATTCCTTCTGGGAGTAGATCGCGTAGTGCACCGGGTCGACGCGGATGATCGCGCGAGCCAGCACGGCCATGTCGTGAGCCGACGAGTAGTGCTCCGGGTTCGGCAGGCCGGTCGGGTTCATGAAGTGGCTGTTGGTCAAACCCAGGTCGGTGGCGGTCTTGTTCATCAAATCGGCGAACGCATCTTCGCTGCCGGCGATGTGCTCGGACAGGGCCACGCTGGCGTCGTTACCGGACTGGATGATGATGCCGTGCAGCAGGTCGCTGACAGTGACCTGCGAACCCACCTTGATGAACATCCGCGAACCGCCGGTGCGCCAGGCGTTTTCGCTGACGGTGACCGGGTCGTTTTCGCCGATCTGGCCGCGACGGATTTCCAGGGTCGCGATATAGGCCGTCATCAGCTTGGTCAAGCTGGCTGGGGGCAGGCGCTGGTCACCATTGTTCTCGACCAGCACGTTGCCGCTGGCGGCATCCATGAGGACCCAGGCCTTGGCGGCCAGTTGCGGGGAAGCCGGCACCATTTCAACCGCCCAGGCGGCCGGGGTGATGATCAGCGAAAGAAGCAGGCACGTGCGTTTGGCTAAAGTGGTGATGTTCATCCGTCTCTCGAAATTGCTTATGGAAACTTGCCCTCGCGGGCAAAACTATTCAGACAGCCCGCTGCCAGACTGTCACGTGTTCGGTTGCCCGCTCACCCCTTGCCCCTGGGTTTTTATTCTTCAACGAGCCAACAACCAGGGCCCAGGACCGCGTACGAACCTGAGCCATCAATCTTTCTTATTCGGCGGTAACCACGCTGGGCTGCCCTAGGTTGGCCAGGCGCACGCTGTTCTGTACTTGCGCCACTTCACCAGGCGTTCCGATCGGCCCCATGCGCACACGGTGCAGGGTCTGCTGGTTACGCACGATGGAGCTGATGAACACCGGCGCATTGACCATGCTGCTCAGCTTGGACCTTAACAGTTCTGCCGCATCCGGGTTGGCGAATGCACCCACTTGCAGGTACTGACCGCCCACGGTAGAGGCGCCCGGTGCTGCGTGAGGCACGACCACCGTGTCCGGGGCGTGCTGCGCCGGCGGTGGTGTCCACTGCTCGATCTTGCCGGTTGAGGCGGTCACTTGTGGCTGCGGAGTTTGCGGTTCGTTGAGCATCAACGGCGCCGGTTTGCCACGCTGGGCCCAGTACTGCGCCGGGTCGATGCCTTCAACTTTCACGCGCGCGGTGCCCGTTTCGGCATAACCGAGTTTCTTTGCGGCGGCGTAGGACAGGTCGATGATCCGGTCCGAATAGAACGGCCCACGGTCGTTGACCCGCAGGATCACCGTGCGGTTGTTGTCCAGGTTGGTCACCCGTACATAGCTGGGCAGTGGCAGGGTCTTGTGGGCCGCGCTCATGCCGTACAGGTCATACACTTCGCCGTTGGCGGTGTTCTGGCCATGGAATTTGGTGCCGTACCAGGACGCGGTGCCCGACTGCACGTAGGTCTTGGATTCCTGCAGCGGGAAGTAATTCTTGCCCAGCACGGTGTACGGGTTGGCCTTGTACGGCCCGGTGTGCAGGGTCGGCGTGGCATCCGGGATTTTCGACACGTCGACATCCCACCACGGCGCGCCGTCTTTGTGCGCGCGGTTGATGTCCAGGCCCGGCTGGGCACGGACGGTACCGCCACCCGACTTTTGCGCAGGCGCACGGCTGGTGGTGGAGGAACAACTGACAACCAACAAGGACAATGCGGCAAACGCCACCAGCTTGAGCGGTTTATTGAACGGCGATGCCCGCATTACTTGTTGCCCCGTGCTTGTACCAGCATGTCTGACAGCTGATGCACGGCCATGGCGTACATCACACTGCGGTTATAACGCGTGATTGCGTAAAAATTCTTCAGGCCCATCCAGTATTCCGGGCCATTTTCGCCTTCCAGGCGGAACGCCGTCACCGGCATATCATCGCGTGGCGCATTCTGACTCGACCAGCCCAGCGCTCGCAACTCCCCGACGGTCTTGACCGGCTCGATTCCCTGGGTCAGGCCTTCATCGGCGCGATCCCCCGTCACGTCGGCACGGATTACCACCGGTTCACCGGCTACCCAGCCATGGCGTTTGAAGTAGCTGGCCGCGCTGCCGATGGCGTCGTCGGGGTTGCTCCAGATATTGATGTGGCCGTCGCCGTCGAAATCCACCGCGTAAGCGCGAAAGCTGCTCGGCATGAACTGCGGCAGGCCCATCGCACCGGCGTAGGAGCCTTTGAGGGTCAGCGGGTCGACCTGCTCTTCGCGGGCCAGCAACAGGAATTCGCGCAGCTCCTTGCGGAAGAACTCGGCGCGCGGCGGGTAATCGAAGCCCAGGGTCGACAAGGCGTCGATCACCCGGTAACTGCCGGTATTGCGCCCGTAAAAGGTTTCAATGCCGATGATCGCCACGATAACTTGGGCCGGCACGCCGTATTCCTGCTCGGCGCGAGCCAGCACGGCTTCGTGCTGGCGCCAGAAGTCCACACCCCGGGCCACACGGGCGTCGGTGAGGAACATCGGGCCGTAGTCTTTCCACTGTTTAACGCGCTCGGCGGGACGCGAGATCGCGTCGAGGATCGCCTGCTTGCGCTTGGCTTCGCGGAACACGCCCATTAGCTGTTCACCGGCGAAACCATAGTCGCGGGTCATTTCACCGACAAATTCGGCGACCTGGGGTGAGCCATCATAGTCACCGGCCTGCGCCTCTTGCGTCGCGCCCAGCAGCCCAATCAGGCTCATCCAGGACGCATGCCGAGTCGCCCAGCCGCGCATTACTTGCATTGACATCTTCACCTTATTCAAACCTGCGCGATCCACTTGCGATGCGTGTGAATCGACATCAAAACCCCAAACGCTGACATCAATGTCACCAGCGAAGTTCCGCCGTAGCTAATGAACGGCAACGGCACCCCAACTACCGGCAACAGGCCACTGACCATACCGATGTTGACGAAAACGTAAACAAAAAAAGTCATGGTCAGGCTGCCGGCGAGCAATTTGCCGAACAGCGTCTGCGCCTGCGCGGTGATCACCAGCCCGCGACCAATCAATAGCAAATAAATCAGCAACAGCGCGCAAATGCCCACCAGGCCGAACTCTTCGCCCATTACCGCAATAATGAAGTCGGTGTGGCTCTCGGGTAAAAAGTCGAGGTGCGACTGGGTGCCCAGTAACCACCCCTTACCAAATACTCCGCCGGAACCGATGGCCGCTTTGGACTGAATGATGTTCCAGCCGGTGCCCAATGGGTCACTCTCCGGGTCGAGGAACGTCAGGATCCGCTGCTTCTGGTAGTCGTGCATAAAGAAGAACCACATGGCCACGGCCACGGGAATGGCAGCGGCCAGCACGCTAAGGATCCAGCGCCAGCGCAAGCCGCCCATAAACAGCACGAACGCACCGCCTGCGAGGATCAGCAGCGAAGTGCCGAGGTCCGGCTGGCGTACGATCAGGATAAACGGCACGCCGATCAGGATCAGGCTAATGCCCACGTGCTTGAGCTGCGGCGGCAAGGTGCGCTTGGACAAATACCAGGCGATGGTCGCCGGCATCAGGATCTTCATGAATTCCGACGGTTGGAAGCGAATCACCCCCGGGATGTTGATCCAGCGGGTCGCGCCCATGGCGTTGTGGCCCATCACGTCCACCACCACCAGCAGCAATACGCCGGCGACATACCCCAGCGGCACCCAGCGCGCCATGAAGCGCGGCTCGAGTTGGGCGATCACCACCATCGACAAGAGGCCCAGGCCGAACGACGAGGCTTGCTTGATCAGCAGGTCCCAGTTCTTGCCGCTGGCCGAATACAGCACGAACAGGCTGCCGGCGGCCAAGGTCAGCAGCAGGATCAGCAATGGGCCATCAATGTGTATGCGCTGCAACAACGTCGCACGTCGACGCATCACATCCTCACTGGAGAGGATGCGGTCAAAATTACTCTTCACGGGCCGTAACCTCGGTGCTTGAAGGGGGGCCACCATATTCGGATTTAAGCCTGCCGTCGTCGGCCAACAGCCAGGCGTCCATGATCTGACGCACCACAGGCGCAGCCACGCCGGAGCCGGACTCACCGTTCTCGACCATCACTGCCACGACGATTTTCGGATCGTCTGCCGGGGCAAAACCGACAAACAAGGCGTGGTCGCGGTGGCGCTCCTGAACCTTGGAACGGTCGTATTTTTCGCCCTGTTTGATCGCAACCACTTGGGCGGTGCCGCTTTTGCCGGCAATGCGGTATTGCGCACCCGCCGCCGCTTTACGCGCGGTGCCGCGGGCGCCGTGCATCACTTGCTGCATGCCGTGGTTAACCTTGGTCCAGTCGGACGGGTCGCGCAGTACGATGTCGGGGATCGGGTTTTCATCCACTGGCCGCTCGCCTTCGACGGTCTTGGCCAGGTGCGGACGGTTCCAGATGCCTTTGTTGGCCACCAGCGCCGTGGCCTGGGCCAGTTGCAGCGGCGTGGCCTGCATATAGCCCTGGCCAATGCCGAGGATCAGGGTTTCGCCTGGGAACCACGCCTGGCGGCGGGTCGCGCGCTTCCACTCCCGCGATGGCATCAAGCCAGGGGATTCTTCGAACATGTCCAGGGAGACTTTCTGACCGAGGCCGAACTTGCCCATGTAGGCAGACAGCCGGTCGATCCCCAGCTTGTGGGCCAGGTCATAAAAATAGGTGTCGTTGGAGCGCATGATCGCGGTGTCCAGGTCGACATAGCCGTCACCGGTGCGGTTCCAGTTACGGTATTTGTGATCGTAGTTGGGCAGCATGTAGTAGCCCGGGTCGAACACACGGCTCGATGCGGTGACCACACCCGAATCCAAACCGGCAATCGCCACCGCCGGCTTGATGGTCGAACCCGGCGGGTACAACCCGCGCAGCACGCGGTTAAACAGCGGCCGGTCGATGGAATCACGCAGCTCAGCGTAGGCCTTGAAGCTGATCCCGGTCACGAACAGGTTGGGGTCGAAACTCGGCTGGCTGACCATCGCCAGCACTTCGCCGGTTTTCGGGTCCAGCGCTACCACGGCGCCACGCCGACCGCCGAGGGCCATTTCAGCCGCCTCCTGCAGTTTGATGTCCAGGCTCAGCACGATGTCCTTGCCCGGCACCGGGTCGGTGCGTTTGAGCACCCGCAGCACGCGGCCTCGGGCGTTGGTCTCGACTTCCTCGTAACCCACCTGGCCGTGCAGTTCGGGCTCGTAGAAACGCTCGATGCCGGTTTTGCCAATGTGGTGGGTGCCGCTGTAATTCACCGGATCGAGGCTTTTCAGCTCTTTCTCGTTGATCCGCCCCATGTAGCCGACGGAGTGGGCAAAGTGCGGCCCTTGCGGGTAATGCCGCACCAACTGCGCCACCACTTCCACACCCGACAAACGGAACTGGTTCACCGCGATTCGGGCGATCTGCTCTTCGGTCAGCTCAAACAGGATCGGCACCGGCTCAAATGGCCGGCGCCCCTGCTTCATGCGCTTTTCGAAGATCACCCGGTCTTCCGGCGTCAACTGCAGCACTTCGACGATCACATCGAGGATCTGCTGCCAGTCGCCGGAACGCTCGCGCGTCATGCTCAAGCTGAAGCTGGGCCGGTTATCCGCGACGACCACGCCATTGCGGTCGAAAATCAGCCCACGGGTCGGCGGAATCGGCTGCACATGCACCCGGTTATTTTCCGACAACGTGGAGTGATAGTCGTACTGGATCACCTGCAGGAAATACAGGCGCGCAATCAGCACCGCAATCAAACCCACCACCAGAAAAGCGCCAAAAATGACCCGCGAGCGCACCAGACGTGCGTCTTTCTCGTGGTCCTTGATGCGGATCGGCTGGGTCATCGGGAGGGGCGCAGATTATTTGTGGTAAGGGTGCCCGGACAGAACTGTCCAGGCGCGATACAGCTGTTCACCGATCAGAATCCTTACCAACGGGTGCGGCAGCGTCAGCGCCGACAATGACCAGCGCTGGTCCGCCCGCGCACAAACTTCCGGCGCCAGCCCTTCGGGGCCGCCGACCATGAAGTTGACCGTACGCGAATCCAGGCGCCAGCGATCCAGTTCCACCGCCAACTGCTCGGTGCTCCAGGGTTTGCCGTGCACCTCAAGGGTGACGATGCGCTCGTTGGGGCCGACCTTGGCCAGCATGGCTTCGCCTTCCTGCCGGATAAAGCGCGCCACGTCGGCGTTCTTGCCCCGGGTGTTGAGCGGTATTTCCACCAATTCCAGCGACAGCTCAGCGGGCAGACGCTTGGCATACTCGTGCCAGCCTTCTTCCACCCACTTGGGCATGCGTGAACCGACAGCGATCAGACGCAGGCGCACAGCCGTTCCTTATTCCTGGTCTTTGTTGAGCTTGTCGAAGTGCGCGTGGCCCACTTCAGGGCTGTGGTGCTTGCCATCAGCAGCACGGCTCTGCTCGGCGCCTTTCCACAGACGCTCCAGGTCGTAGAACTGACGAGCGTTGGAGGTCATCATGTGAACGATCACGTCGTCCATGTCCAGCAGCACCCAGTCGCTGTCGCCCTTGCCTTCTTCACCCAGCGGCTTCACGCCTTGGGCTTTGACGGCTTCGCGAACCTTGTCCAGCATCGCGCCGATCTGGCGGTTAGAGGTACCGGTGGCGATGATCATGAAGTCGGTGATGCTTTGCTTGTCGCGCACGTCCAGCACTTGGATGTCCTGGGCCTTAACGTCTTCCAGGGCAGCCACGGCGACTTTTACCAGCTCTTCGCCAGCCAGCTCAGGGCCGGTGTGCGCTACAACTGGCAGCGGGGCGCTTTTGAAAGTGCCTTTGCGCTTAACTTTACTTACGTCTTTGTTGGTCATATAAAACTCGTTTTGCTCGTATGTTCGGGGCGCTCGCTGCACGACTGTGCGTAGCGACAAGCGCGCCTTTTAGTTCGACGCACGGTAAAGCCCGTGCGCATCGATGTAGGCCAGGACCGCGTCAGGCACCAGGAAACGTACCGACTTCCCGCTGGCCAGCAGTTGACGGATCTGGGTGGCAGACACCGCAAGCGGGGTCTGCCAGACGAATGCAATATTCCCGTTCGGCCCGGTCAGGGCCAAGGGGTCACTTACCGACCGCGCGGCCAGCAGGTTGCGCAAGGCATCCGGCGGTTCGCTGTCGGCATCCGGGCGTTGCAAAACCAGGATGTGGCAGTGCTGGAGGAGTTCCTCCCAGCGATGCCAAGAGGGCAGGCCGCAAAATGCGTCCCAGCCCAAAAGCAGAAACAATTGGTCGTCCGCGGCCATTTCAGCGCGCATCACTTCCAGGGTATCGACAGTGTAGGACGGTTTATCACGCTTGAGTTCGTGGTCGTCCACCACCAGCGGCGCGATGCCGTCCACCGCCAGGCGCACCATTTCCAGGCGTTGCTGCGCTGACACCTGCGGCGTGTCGCGATGCGGCGGCCGCGCGTTGGGCATCACACGCAGCTCATCCAGCGCGAGAGCATCCGCCACTTCCAGGGCACTGCGCAAATGGCCGATGTGCACGGGGTCGAAGGTGCCGCCGAGCAGCCCGATGCGTTTAGCCATCAAGTGCGCACATGACCGTCGCCGAACACCACGTACTTCTCGCTGGTCAGGCCTTCAAGGCCAACCGGGCCGCGTGCGTGGAGCTTGTCGGTGGAGATGCCGATCTCCGCCCCCAGGCCATACTCAAAGCCGTCGGCAAAGCGCGTCGAGGCGTTGACCATCACCGAAGCGGAATCCACTTCGTTGAGGAAACGCCGGGCATCGCTGAAATGCTCGGAAACAATGGCGTCGGTGTGCTTGGAGCCGTACTTGTTGATGTGTTCGATGGCCTGGTCCAGGTCGTCGACGATGCGGATCGACAGGATCGGCGCCGTGTACTCGGTGTACCAGTCTTCTTCAGTCGCCTCGATCACGTCCGCGCCCAGCAGCGCACGGGTGCGTTCGCAACCGCGCAGCTCCACGCCCTTGTCACGGTAGATGGCAGCCAGCGGCGGCAGCACGCGATCGGCAATGCCGACGTGCACCAGCAGGGTTTCCATGGTGTTGCACGGGGCGTAGCGGTGAGTCTTGGCGTTATCGGCGATGCGGATTGCTTTGTCGATGTCGGCGGCGACGTCGATGAACACGTGGCACACGCCGTCCAGGTGCTTGATCACCGGCACCTTGGCATCGCGGCTGACGCGCTCGATCAGGCTCTTACCACCGCGCGGCACGATCACGTCGACAAATTCCGGCATGGTGATCAGCGCGCCAACGGCGGCGCGGTCGGTGGTTTCCACCACTTGCACCACTTCAGCCGGCAACTCGGCCACGGCCAGGCCTTGCTGAATGCAGGCGGCAATCGCGCGGTTGGAATTAATCGCCTCGGAACCGCCACGCAGGATGGTGGCGTTGCCAGACTTGAGGCACAGGCTCGCAGCGTCGATGGTCACGTTCGGGCGCGACTCATAAATGATACCGATCACGCCCAGGGGCACGCGCATCTTGCCAACCTGGATGCCGGACGGCAGGTAACGCATATCGCGGATTTCACCGATGGGGTCAGGCAGCTTGGCCACCTGACGCAGGCCTTCGATCATGTCGTCGATACGTGCCGGGGTCAGCGCCAAGCGGTCCAGCAGAGCCGGTTCCAGGCCATTGGCGCGACCGCTGGCCAAGTCCAGTTCATTGGCAGCGGCCAGCTCGGAGCGCGAAGCATCCAGAGCATCAGCGGCCGCCAGCAGGGCACGGTTCTTCTGCGCAGTGCTCGCGCGGGCGATCAACCGCGAGGCCTGACGGGCAGCGCGACCCAGGCGGGTCATGTAGTCAAGAACGGACTCAGTCATGGTCGGGGAGTCTTGGCAAAGAGGAAAGCGGCAGATTATAGCTGTGACGCCGCCCGACTGACAGCGGTGTGGGGCGGATGGTCGAAATGAACTGTAAAAACTTGGGGTTCAGCGGTAATTAAGGCGGGAGTTGTTATTATTCGGTCACATTTAGCCGTATTAACCCAGATCGCCATGTCCAGTTTTGCCCCCCAGCTTCCCGCCAGCGCCCTGCCCGACCGCTTCTTCGACCGCGACGCGCAAGTTCTTGCGCGGGAATTACTCGGGAAAGTCATACGCCATCGTGTCGGCAATACCTGGCTTTCAGCGCGAATTATTGAAACCGAAGCCTATTACGTGGCCGAAAAAGGCAGCCACGCCTCACTCGGCTACACAGAAAAGCGTAAGGCTTTGTTTCTGGATGGTGGGCATATCTATATGTACTACGCCCGTGGCGGCGATTCGCTGAACTTCAGCGCGCAAGGCCCGGGTAATGCCGTGTTGATCAAATCAGCCTATCCCTGGGTCGATGAAACCTCCGGCCCGGACAGTCTGGCGCAGA
The DNA here is from genome assembly GCF_025642995.1 of Pseudomonas sp. YeP6b. NCBI lineage: Bacteria > Pseudomonadati > Pseudomonadota > Gammaproteobacteria > Pseudomonadales > Pseudomonadaceae > Pseudomonas > Pseudomonas sp. YeP6b. The sequence goes on from NZ_CP080090.1 coordinate 6,069,042, forward strand.
TGCTGTTGAACAATCCGGACGCCAACGGCCACCCGCGCCCCTCGCAAAAACTCTGCGCCGGCCAGACACTGCTGTGTAAAGCCCTCGGGCTGAAAGTGCCGATGTGGGACGCCAAGCGTTTTGATCAGGAATTGCTCTACGTTGAAGACGTGGGTCAGACGCCGACGCAGATCATCCAGACTACCCGCCTAGGCATTCCGAGCGGTCGCGATGAACATTTGATGTACCGCTTCGTCGATGCGGGCTATGCGCCTTATTGCACCAGGAACCCGCTGCGCCGGGGCCAGGTCGAAGGCCGCGATTATTTTTTGATTTGAACAGACTGATAATTGAAACCTGCAGCCCAGCAATTCCAATGTGGGAGCTGGCTTGCCTGCTCCCACAGTTGATCTTCACTGTCTCAGGTTTCGTATTACATACATGGAGTGGATTGTATGGGCCAATGGCTCGATAGCATTACCGGCTGGCTGACCCTGAACCCCGAATGGCTGGCCGTCGCGGTCTTCATTGTCGCGTGCGTGGAGTGCCTGGCCATCGCCGGGTTGATCGTGCCAGGCACGGTGTTGCTGTTTGCCATTGCCGCACTGGCCGGCAGCGGGGCGCTGCCCTTGAGTGAAACCCTGCTGCTGGGTTTCCTCGGTGGCCTGTTGGGTGACGGAGTTTCCTACTACCTGGGCCGGCATTTCCATCAGAACATCCGGCGCCTGCCCGGCTTGCGCCACCACCCTGAATGGATGAATGGCGCAGAAACCTACTTCCATAAGTACGGCATCGCCAGCCTGCTGGTAGGACGCTTCATCGGCCCGTTGCGCCCCATGCTGCCGATGGTCGCCGGCATGTGCGACATGCCCTTCCCACGCTTTGCCGCCGTGAGCATCCTGGCGGCAGCCGGTTGGTCGGTGGCTTATCTGCTGCCAGGCTGGGCGGCCGGCGCCGCGTTCCGCTTGCCATTGCCGGAAGGCTTCTGGCCGGAAGCCGGCATTGTCGCAGCCTGTTTGGCGATATTGCTGGGGCTGAGTTTGAACAGCAGCCTGCGCGGCCATCGTCGCGCCACCTTGTGGATCGGCTGCGCCAGCCTGACGCTGTTGATCGCGCTGTTTATCGGCTACCCGCACCTCAATGACTTCGATCAGGGCCTGAGCGCACTGGTGCAGGAACACCGCAGCCCGTGGCTGGACGAGGTGATGGTGCGGATCACCCAGTTGGGCGAGTTCAAGAAGATGTTTGTGGCCAGCGCTATCTTCACCGGCCTGTTGCTGCTGGCGCGGCAGTGGCGCCACGCGGTATTCGTCGGCGCCACGCTGGCCGGGGCGGCGGTGATCAACACCGGCACCAAGCTGTTTTTCGCGCGTGGCCGCCCCGAAATCCTCACAGACCCGCTGACCAGTTTCAGCATGCCCAGCGGCCACGCCTCCGGCGCATTTGCATTCTTCCTGGCGCTGGCCGTGCTGGCCGGTCGCCGGCAACCCACACGGTTGCGCCTGACCTGGATGCTGATGGGCTGTATTCCTGCGGCCTTTATTGCACTGTCGCGGGTTTACCTCGGCGCGCATTGGCCGACGGACATCCTGGCCGGCACGCTGCTGGCGATGACGGTGTGCGCGTTCAGCCTGACCGTCATCCAGTACCGTAGCCCGCTGCCGGCCATGGCGCAGAAAACCTGGTGGCTGCTGCTGCCGGCGTTGGTGGCGGTGTTGAGCTTTATCGCCCTCACCGGCACACCCCACGCGCTGCTGCGCTACGCCTACTGAGTGAAGAGTTCGCCCTGCAATTCGTCGAGCAACATCTGGATCGCATCCAGGCGTTGCTGCGGGTCATCGAGTTGCAGCAGGTCGATCTTGTCGGCCTCGGTGAACGGCAGCAGATACGCCAGCTGATTGCCCAAGGCTTGCTGGCCCTCGGCGTGGGCGTCCATATCAAGCGAGGCAACCATCGGGTGTTCGGCCAAGGCCTGGAGCAACGCCAGCAGGTCGGCGTCCTCTTCTTCCAGCGGTTGGTCCGGCAGCTCTTCGAGCCACTGCACTTCAGCCACCAGCAGTTGGTCCTTTTGCACCCCGGCGTCACGCACGCGAAAGCGCCGCCCGCCTTCAACGCGAATCCCCAGCAGGCCGTTGTCCTGCTGTTTGAAGTCGCGAATCAGCGCTTCACAGCCGACCAGTGCGTAGCCGTCGGGGGCCATGCCCACTTCCCTGCCATCGAGAATGCACACCACGCCGAAGCTTTCGCCCTTTTTCATGCAGCGGCTGATCATGTCCAGGTAGCGCGCCTCGAACAGTTGCAAATCGAGGGTGCAGCCGGGGAACAGCACGGTATTGAGCGGGAACAGCGCCAGACTCATAAAGGTTTCCTTAAACCCGGTTTAAACAATCACCGACACGGCCAGCGGCAGGAACACCGCCGTGGCCACGCCCATCAAACTCATGGCCAGCGCCGCAAAGGCGCCGCACTCTTCACTTTCCTGCAGCGCCACCGAGGTGCCGACGGCGTGGGCGGTCATGCCCAGGGCCATGCCGCGCGCCGCGGGGCTGTGCACGCCAAGGCGTGACAAATACGCCGGGCCGATCATCGCGCCGACCACGCCGGTGATCAACACAAACACCGCCGCCAGGGCCGCCACACCACCGATCTGCTCGGCCACCAGCATGGCAATCGGCGAGGTTACCGACTTGGGCGCCATGGTCATCAGCATCATGTGTTCGGCACCAAACCACCAGCCCAGCAGCACACACAGGCCGGTTGCCAACACGCCACCTATCACCAGCGTAGTAAAAATCGGCCAGAACAATTGGCGAATCCGCCGCAAATTCAGGAACAGCGGCACAGCCAGGGCCACGGTCGCGGGGCCGAGCAAGATGCCCATGATCTCGGTGCTCTTGCGGTACTCGGCGTAGGTCAGGCCGCAGCTGAGCAACACACCGATCATCAGCAGCATGGACACCAGCACCGGTTGTAGGAAGATCCAGCGGGTTTTCTCGAATGCCGCCAGCACCAGCTGATAGGCGCCGAGGGTAATGCCGATGCCAAACAGGGGGTGGTGAATGACGGCTGTCCATGCGCCCTGCCAGTCGAAGGTCATTGGTCCTTCTCCTTGCGCTTGACCATCTGCTGCATCAGCACGCCAACAAAGCCCATGGCGATCACCAGCGACAACACGAGTGCGCCGACGATGGCCCAGAAGTCTGCGGCAATGTCCTTGGCATACACCATCACGCCCACGGCCGGCGGCACTAGCAGCAACGGCAAATAGCGCAACAGGCTGCTGGCGGCCAGGCTCAGGGGCTCGCCGACTTCGCCGCGCCAGATCAGGAAGCCCAGCATCAGCAGCAAGCCGATGATCGGCCCCGGCAGCACCGGCAACAGCAAATGGTTGATCGCGGTACCGATCAATTGAAACAGCACCAGCCATGTCAGGCCACGTAACAGCATCCCTTATCCCCCCTCAAAACTCGCCCGCATTATAAGCACGCCGGCTCTATGCTTCGGCATTCGCCAAAAGCATGGTGGGTTGACCGGGTGAGTTGCCCATGATGATCTACCATGGACTTCGCACACCTATAAAAACGATGAACCAAGGAGAGTCGCAATGCCCTATGTACCTGTAGCGCAGCTCAAAGATTATGTCGGCAAGGAACTGGGACGTTCCGAATGGCTCACCATCGACCAGGCGCGTATTAACCTGTTCGCAGAGGCAACCGGCGATCATCAGTTCATCCACGTCGACCCGGTCAAGGCCGCCAAGACGCCGTTCGGCAGCACCATCGCCCATGGTTTCTTGTCGCTGTCGCTGATGCCCAAGCTGATGGAAGACATCCTGATCATGCCCGAGGGCCTGAAGATGGCGGTCAACTACGGCCTGGACAGCGTGCGCTTCATCCAGCCGGTCAAAGTCGACTCCAAGGTCCGCCTGAACGTGACCCTGACCGACGTCACCGAGAAGAAACCTGGCCAATGGCTATTTAAGGCCACCGCCACCCTGGAAATCGAAGGCCAGGAAAAACCCGCTTACATCGCCGAGTCGCTGTCACTCTGCTTCGTGTAAGGCCTTGCCTGTGGCGAGGTGATAAACCTTGCCACAGTGTATGTAAATTTATGTATGAATCCTGCGGCTGCGGCATACTCGGCGCTCAATTATCCGGATCCCGCTATGCGCCCACTCGCTCCCCTTGCCCTTGCCCTGTTGCTCACCGCTTGCGGAGACGGCGAATCGCTGTTGCCGCCCGATGCGCGCCTGCCCGATGGCGGCCGTTACCGGGGCGATGTGGTCAATGGTTTGCTGCAAGGCCAGGGCCGAGTGGACTACCCCAACGGCAGTTGGTACGCCGGCCAGTTCGACAAAGGCCAGTGGCACGGCCAGGGCGAATGGCACGGCAGCAACGGCGAGGTCTATAAAGGCCAGTTCCAGCAAGGCCTGTTCGACGGCCAAGGCAGCCTGACTACCCCGGGCAGCAGCTACGTCGGCGGCTTCAAAAACGGTCGGCGCAACGGCGAAGGCACCCTCAAAGAGGGGCAGATGACCTATCGCGGCGAATTCAAGGACGACCAGTATTCCGGCCTCGGCCGCCTCGAGCTGGCCGACGGCAGCCAATACCAGGGCCAGTTCGCCCACGGCAAGCCGAATGGCGAAGGCCAGCGCAACGACGACAGCGGCAACCAGTTCAGTGGCCACTTTGTCGATGGCCAACTCGAAGGCAACGGCACCTTCAACAGCGCCGACGGCGATATCTATGTCGGCCAGTTCAAACAAAACCAGCTCAACGGCAAAGGCCGCTATGAAAACGCCGACGGCGACGTGTGGATCGGCCAATTCAAGGAGGGCGCGCTCAGCGGCAAAGGCGAGCTGATCGGCGTCGACGGCAGCCACTATGTCGGCCAGTTCAGCGAATGGCGCTTCACGGGCGAAGGCCGCCTGAACCTCACCGATGGCAGCTTCTACATCGGCGGCTTCGACAGCGACAGCTATCAAGGCAAAGGCACCCTCGTACTGACCGATGGCACCGTAGAGGCCGGCACCTGGGTCAATGGCATGCGTGTGCGCGACGCCGACGGCAAGCTACTGCCCGACCCGCTGGAGATCGGCGTACTGGCCCAAGGCCGCTTGCTGGATGCCGCCCTCGCCGCGGTGCCCGCCTCCACGCCCGCCGTCGAGCTGTACACCCTGGCGGTGGCCGGTGATGGCAAGCAAAGCGTGTTCCTGCGCGAAGCCGATTACGTCAGCAACATGCTCGCCACCCGCTTTGGTGCGCGCGGGCAAATCCGCCTGGTCAACCACCGCGACCATATCGCCGACCGCCCTCTGGCCACCCGCGAAAGCCTGCGCCGTGCCGTGCTAACCCTGGCCGAGCGCACGGGGCCGCAAGACCTGGTGTTTATCTACATGACCAGCCACGGCACCCACGAACACGAACTGGTGCTCGACCAACCGCGCATGGAGCTGGCCGACCTGCCCGCCGATGAGCTGGCGGCGGTACTCGCCCCGTTGAAAAACCGCGACAAGATCATCGTGATTTCGGCCTGCTACTCCGGCGGGTTTATCCCGGCGCTGAAAGATGAGCGCACGCTGATCATGACCGCCTCGCGCGCTGATCGCGTGTCCTTCGGCTGCTCCGAGGAAGCGGACTTCACCTACTTCGGCGACGCTCTTTTCGCACAAGCCTTCAACCAGACTGACGATTTGCAACAAGCCTTCAAATTGGCCCAACTGCATGTCGCTGAACGCGAACAGGCGGATAACTTCGAAGCGTCCGAACCGCAGATCTGGGCCCCCAAAGGCGTGATCGCCCATTGGCAGTTATTACGTAAACAGCAGGCACGAAAGGCGCTCGAAAGCGTCTCAATGAATAGCAAGGAAGCCAAAGGCAACTAAGCTGTAACGTGTAACAAGGGGGAAACACCATGTACCTGACACCTCAACATATCCTGCTCGCTGGCGCCTCCGGCCTGACCGGCGAACACCTGCTCGACCGCCTGCTCAACGAACCGACCGTGACCCGCGTACTGGCGCCCAGCCGCAAGCCGCTGGCCGAACACCCGCACCTGGAAAACCCAGTAGGCGACCCGGCGGTGTTCCTGCCGCAACTGAGCGGCCAGGTCGATATCGCCTTTTGCTGCCTGGGCACCACCATCAAGCAAGCGGGTTCCGAAGCAGCCTTCCGCGCCGTCGACTTAGACATGGTCGTGGCCTTCGCCAAGCGCGCACGGGAAATGGGCGCACGGCACCTGATCGTGATCAGCGCGATTGGCGCCGACCCGAAATCCTCGATCTTCTACAACCGGGTCAAAGGCGAAATGGAACAGGCGCTGAAGGCCCAGGACTGGCCGCAACTGACCATCGTGCGGCCTTCGCTGCTGCTGGGGGAACGCTTGGAGCCGCGCTTGGCCGAGCAACTGGCCGGGCCGTTGTCGCGACTGATTCCAGGCAAGTACCGCGGCATTGAAGTCTGCGAACTGGCCCGCGCCATGTGGCGCCTGGCGCTGGAAGAGCAGGATGGGGTGCGGGTGGTGGAGTCGGATGAGCTACGCAAGCTGGGCAAGTGATTTTGCATTGATTGGAAGGGCCTAATCGCAGGCAAGCCTGCTCCCACAGGGGAATGCATTCTAAATGTGGGAGCTGGCTTATCGGGTCGCCGCATCGCTGCGATGAGGCCGGCAGCGGCACCGCTGACCTACAGGCCGCCCGTGGCGTTAAACCCAACACCCAGCACCGTCAACAACGACAGCGGCAACAGCAGCGTATCCAGCAGCGCACTGGCCGGCAGGTCTACATGTGGATAACTCGGCGCCTCAGCGCCAAACCGGTCCTTGGCGCAGCAGCCGCCGTTAATCGCATACAAATCCAGCCGCGTGCCGGCATACACCACCGGCGCGCCGGGCCGTGCGGCATCCAGCGTGCGCGCCGTGGCGCAGCCGGTCAGTTGCAGCACCAAGACCACCAGCAGCGCCTTATTCATCGCTGCTCAAATGGTGCTCGCCCCAACGCGGCAGCATGTCCTGAGGAATATTGAGCAGGTTGAGAATCCGCGCCACTACAAAATCCACCAGGTCATCGATGGTCTGCGGCTGGTGATAGAAGCCGGGCGATGCCGGCAAGATGGTCACGCCCATGTTCGACAGCTTGAGCATGTGCTCCAGGTGAATGCTCGAATACGGCGCCTCGCGCGGCACCAGGATCAACTGGCGACGCTCCTTCAACGTCACGTCCGCCGCACGCTCGATCAAGTTGTTGCAGGCGCCCGTGGCAATCGCCGACAAGGTGCCGGTGGAACACGGCACCACCACCATCGCCGCCGGCGCACCGGAGCCGGAGGCCACGGGCGACATCCAATCTTCTTTGCCGTACACCTTGATCTGCCCCGCCGCCGCACCGGTGTATTCGGTGAGGAAAGCTTGCATCATCTGCACCTTGGGCGGCAACGTGACATCCGTCTCGGTGGCCAGCACCAGTTGCGCGGCCTTAGAGATCAAAAAATGCACCTCGCGGTCTTCGCGCACCAGGCAATCGAGCAGGCGCAAGCCATACGGCGCGCCGGAGGCACCGGTCATCGCCAGGGTAATGCGTTCCGGGCCGCTCACTTCAACGCCTCGGCCAGTTTGCCGTGCAGGCCGCCGAAGCCGCCGTTGCTCATCACCACCACATGGGTGCCGGGCTTGGCCTGGTGCTTGACGTGTTCAATGATGCCCTCGATAGAGTCGCAGACGGTTGATGGCACGGTGCACAGCGCGGCGATGGCCGGCAAGTCCCAACCAAGATTGGTCGGTGCGTACCAGACCACCTGGTCGGCATCGTTGACGCTTTCCGGCAGGCCATCGCGGTGTGCACCCAGCTTCATGGAGTTGGAACGCGGTTCGACTATCGCAATGATATTCGCGTCACCGACCTGCTTGCGCAGGCCATCCAGCGTGGTGGCAATCGCCGTCGGGTGGTGGGCAAAGTCGTCGTAGATGGTAATCCCATTCACGTCAGCGACCTTTTCCATACGGCGTTTCACGCTTTTAAACGCGCTCAACGCGGCGATACCCATCGACGGCACCACGCCCACATGCCGCGCGGCCGCCAGGGTGACCAGGGCGTTGGCGACATTGTGCTGGCCGGTCATGCCCCAATCGACGATGCCTTGGGCTTGCCCTTCAAACAGCACTTCAAATTTAGAGCCGTCCTCGCTGAGCAATTTGACCTGCCACTGCCCGCCCGCGCCGGTGGTTTGTACCGGGGTCCAGCAGCCCATCTCGATCACCCGCTGCAATGCAGGCTCGGTGGTCGGATGGATGACCAGGCCTTCGCTTGGGATGGTGCGCACCAAGTGATGGAACTGGCGCTCGATGGCCGGCAGATCGGGAAAAATGTCCGCGTGATCGAACTCAAGGTTATTCAGGATCGCCGTGCGCGGGCGGTAATGGACGAACTTGGAGCGCTTGTCGAAGAACGCACTGTCGTATTCGTCCGCCTCGATCACAAAGAACGGTGTGTCGCCCAAACGCGCCGACACCGAGAAGTTTTGCGGCACGCCGCCGATCAGGAAGCCCGGGCTCATGCCCGCGTGCTCCAGCACCCAAGCCAGCATGCTGCTGGTGGTGGTTTTGCCGTGAGTGCCGGCCACCGCGAGCACCCAGCGACCTTGCAGCACATGGTCTGCCAGCCACTGGGGGCCGGAGACATACGGCAACCCTTTATTGAGTACGTATTCGACCGCTGGGTTGCCACGCACCATGGCGTTGCCGATCACCACCAGGTCCGGGACCGGGTCGAATTGCGCAGGATCGTAGCCTTGGGTCAACTCGATACCCTGGGCCTGCAGTTGCGTGCTCATGGGCGGGTAAACGTTGGCGTCGGAGCCGGTGACGTGGTGGCCCAGCTCTTTGGCCAGAACCGCCATCGAGCCCATGAAAGTGCCACAGATACCGAGAATATGAATGTGCATAGTTGACCTCTTAAACATCGAGGCAGGTTAGCGCAGGGAGTAGGAAATCGCACTCTTTAGGTGGGGGCGTTCATACGTAGGGCGTAATTGCGAGCCTTGTCAGCCTTATCGAAAGCGCTGCCGCGTACGATATGAGCGTGCGCACATCGACACAACAGCGCTTTTGGACGGATACCTATTGCCTGAGTCACCCATCAGGCATTAAAAACCGACATTGACCTATACCGATACGGTTTCACTCTTCACGTTCGCCTTATTAATGGCGGCTATGGTCGCGTTGAGGGCTGCCATTCTGGGCTCCAAGCTCGCTGCTCGGCTTTTGATGTCGTCCAGTTGCCCACCCGTTGAAGCTGCCTGAAACGCAATATCCCGCTTCTGAGCTTCTTTAGCGAACTCCGGCTCAAGGTAGTCAAGCATTTCCTCAAGGTAGTCCATACGTTCATCATTTGTTTTTGATATCCATTCCACGCTTGGTCCATGAAACTCTTCTGAACGAAGTACAGCCAAGGAGTGTAGTAATAGGAAAACGCTCTTCTGACTATGATCAACCACCCGTCCTTCCATAACACGTTGCTCTGTAGCAGGCGTCGCTGGCGGATTAATGAGCGGCTTGAGGACTTCGAGAACAATGTTGGCGCCAAATGTCCCGACGATCGTGAGGGGCACTGTGATCGATGCCGTAATTCCAGCGACCTTTGCAATATCCTTACGCTGGAGTGAAAGCGCCCGGTCGGCTTTCGCACCGCTGGCCTTCGATAAGGTCTTTGCGTTCTCTTCCAGGGCATGCGAAGAAAAAGGTTCAACCTCCCTGCCATTCACTTGACCTGGCGCCGGCTGAGCAAATAATTTATCTCGAGCTTCAGCATCTTTTTGAATTTTCCACTTTTGTTGTTGCGCCTCTTTATATTGATCCAAACCTGGGGATTCGTGGGCATTGCCATCGACAACGTCTCCAGGCTGTCGGGTGCCACTTGCGTGCCCAGGCCCTGCGAAGCTGCCAACTTTTGAGTCAACGAAGTTCTGATCAAAATGCTCATTGCTAGTGCCCGGCTTAGGTCCTGATGCGTCTCCTATCTTCGCAGTATCAACGGACTTAACAGCGGGAGGTGACTCGACGCGCCGGGTCCACCCCCCACTCATAAAGTCCCCAATTTTCGAGAATGCGACGGCCCTTACGGATGCATTTGAAAATATCATAATGATTTACCTAATGGTTGTTTGACATTAGAAAGTCATCCATTTCCTTCATAGACTACGTGATATAAAAGACTCAACCCGTTCCAAAACACTCAACAACAATATATTTCACTCTCACCGACAGCCCCCTGACCAGACACATAATTAAGCAACAATAAAGACGCGTCACACCTACCAAAAACACACCCAAAGCGGGTGTATACTCAGCCAGTTAACAAGCGCTTTCTTATTGCGATACGAACCGTTACAGGGGGATCGCACGCTAGGCTGCTTTATACGAAACCTAAGACTTTCCCTTCAGAGATTCCAGCGCGCTCACTACACCAAATTGTGCTAACTGAGGCCCAAAGGGTGCATTCGTGATTATACTGTACGAATACCATGCGCTCTTTTTGAAAACAGCCACCACGGGGATAAATGAATTATTAGTCTCCGACCGATAAAACCCTTTAACAATATCACCTTCCTTGTAAACCCTTGTCACATCATAGCGCTGATAATGGCCTTTCAATCGAGACAGTACCTCGTCGCCATGATTAAGCAGATATTTAATGTCTTTATAACCAGCACTTGCCCCACGGTTCAAGTTTTTCGCGATATCAACCGCATCCGTATACCCCACAGAGGCACCGACACCGGCAAAAACAAAACTTTTGATGACATGAGGCGCCGACTTACCCGCCCTGTACGCTTTACGCGCAGTATTGAGCCCAGGAAGGATGAACCCCAAAATATCGAAACCGATATTAAAGACAGCCCCTGAGACATTCCCCTTGATCGCATCTTGAATGCCATCATAAAAGGGAATAAGCCCAAGAAAAAAACCCTTTAATTTTTCATCATAGGCGCGCCCTTTTTCAAGCGCGGTGACCTCGGCCGCCACTGACTTGAGCGCCTCATAATCTTTCGTAAAAAACTTACCCACCCCTAGCCCCAGCGAGCCATTTCGCCCGGAAAAATAAGCGCCTGGCACTTTACCGTCTACACGTGGTTGATCCTGTACGTTATCAACTTCACCATATTGCTTATATACATTATACGTGCCGGCAACCCGACCTTTGGAGCTCCCACCAAAATAGGCACTGTCGTTAGCGTTGTTTTGATCGCCGGGAAAACCTTGTTCCTTGATGAGTTTCCCTAGGGCTGGAAAGTAACTATAGTAGTCAACCGATCCGTCCTGGCTCTGCACCTTCATGAGCAAACCATGCTTCCCTTTTAACGCCTCCAACTCCGGCGCAGTCGGGAGGCGAGGGATACGTCGGGGAAACAGAGAATGTGACGGTTCAAGCTGTGTACCGAGAAAGGGTCGAGACACTTCCATAACACTGATATTCGACTGCCTTATGCGCTCTCTGTCAGCCAACGGTAACAGCGAAATCTGGTACTTGAACTGAATAGCCCACGCACTTTCATGGGTTTTTTTGTATTCCTGAAATTTTTCATCAAAGGGTTTATTGATATCGGGAATAAGTTCAGACAAGCGCGACTTTAACGCATTCCAAGGAAGGTCCTTATTATTCAGCGACATCCATTTATCCGGCTCAATCGGCCCACTCATATAAATATCAAGCAGAGAGACCGGGTCGTGTTTTACCCCGGGAGACTGCAACACGTTCTTTGTCGGGTCCACGTCTGGAAAAACCCGTTTCAACTCAGCCAGCGCCAACTCTTTTCGAGTCGTTGCCGGCAACAATAACGCTGCACGCGCCCACTCCAGCTCTTCTTGCTGCTTATTTAACGCGTCTTGTGAACGTTTGATGTCCGCGTACGCGTATACGTGGTTGGGCTTACTGTCGATCACGTCATTAGCCAGGCCCCAGGCAATAATAGGGTTGCCCGATGCGGCACTTAGCTGATCTTCGCTCTCCAAGGAGATGAGTGGAGCCCCACCATAAGCCATGATTTGGCTGAACGTCATGTTGGCTGACGCCCCAGGCAGTTGTTGCTCGATACGTAAAGCCTCGATGCAGAAATTTGCCCACGTATGAGAGCCATAAATAATATTAGCGGGGATGTCTCTTACTAGGAACTCAGGGGCAGCAGCCGATAATAATAGCTGTGCGGCAACAGGTGCTGCTTCGACGCCCACCCTGCTTTCAAGATGAATTGTAAAGCGTTTAACAATTTCGGCAGGTGAGGCACCCGCATTGTTTTTGTCATACAGATTATAGCCGGCCACGTTGAAGCGCGACTTGCCTACATCCGGGTCCAGTTCTTGTATAAGCGCGGCATTCACACTCTCAATCGCACTGGTTGGCGTCTCCAGTATCTTGAGCCTTTTTTGTATATTTTGACCCAGCGCCTGCGCCTCAGGTGACCGAATGAGCTGCTCCCGTGCTAACGCGGGGTTTTGGGCCATCGCCTGCCGGGTAGGCGCAGGGATCGCGCTAATCAACATACGCAATAAACTGCCCGTTGCTGCCTCTGATTGAGGATTTGAAACCCGGGGCACTTGTCGCGTCTTCCATTCATCGACCACTGCTCGCATCTTGCGCAGTGAAGTAGCGCCTAACAATCCGACCACCGGCCTTACCCCACCAGAATCCAACTGTGGCGCCCGATGGGCAAGATCAAAGGATAGGGCCAGCGCCATGCCCTGTGCCTGCTTGCTGTTGATGGGGACATTATTCCCCTCCAACTTGAGGATTTGCGCGACGCTCATTTCCCGGCGCTGCTCGCGGGCAAACCGGCCAGAGCGTGAGTCAATGAGGACGTTGACTTTATCCAGGTCGATTTTCCCATTTGCATCGTCTACCTGAGACTTCAGCGCAGTAATCAGTGCATGACGATTAGCATCCTCTCCCAACGACTTCTGCTGCTGCGCTATCGCCTCTGCAGATCGCAGCGACGCATGGGCCACAGGCGCGAATTCAAACAGCGCTTTTTCCGCTAAACGCTTGCGGTGCTCAACGGCCTGCGCAGGCGAGAGGTCTATAGGCTTATTGTAAAATCGCCCCACTGTGTACAGGGGCACCTCGCCGTCCGGCCAGGGGTAACTAAACGCTTGCCCGTATTCGGGTGCGATCGCTTTGGCAATTGACAACAGTGTTCGAGAAATATCTGACCAGCCCGAATCGTCCTTTAACGAAAAGGTTTGTTCCTTGCCATCTACAATACCGGTGAGCTCCCCACGGGCGGGATGCAGTTTCAAGAGCCTTGTATCAAGCCCCTGTTCTTTCGCCCACGCCAAGAACCCTGGGCCTTTGAACGCGCTGTCGAGTTGTGTGCGCCAACGCCCGAGTGTGGACTGTAGAGGAACCTCAACATTGGGCGGCGCCATTGAGGTCTGATAGGAACGTGTAGCCAATGCTCGTGCGAAGAACTTCGCCACTTGAGCATCACCATGTGCGCGACGGTCAGGGCTATCAGCCAGCCCTGCATTGCGCTTACTTCGAACTGCATTGCTATCGGTGTCCGCCGGGGCGGTCTTCACGGCAGGTAGGGCGACCGTTTCAACCGACGCTGCAACATGAAGTGGAAAGATCGGTCTTGAATTAAAACCCGAAACACTCGTCATTTAACACCTCGCAGATAAGATAGTGCCCTCTTTTTAAGTGGGCACCTGCGATGAAGCAGTTCCTCGCGAACACGCAAACACACCGTGTGTGACACTTCTATGTTAACCCCCGAAAATCATTCATCTGATCACTGAGCGGTGCTAATGCCCACAGCAATATTCAAACGCCCTCTTAATTAAGTACCGCCACTCGTAGCCCCAAAAAAAATGCCATTGCATCCAAAGGCGTCGCGTGCACACGACCTCTTCGAATACAACAGCATTTTGGGAACAGCTTTACGCCGCTGACTGCAAAGAGGCAGGTCAGGCGTTAAAAAAGCTCAGGCGCATGCCTTACTACGCTAGAGCGTTGAGCTTTCTGGTGACTTCAGCAGTAAGATCGGCCATAACCGCCAGCCTGCCTTCAATGTTTTTTGCGCGCCCCTCGACGGAGGGTTCTTCGATACGCGAATCGCCCCACGAGAAGTCAACGCCAACCTTTTTGGCCATCTCTACAAAACCACGCTCAAGGTGGATAGTTATAGACTCAAGCGACGTCATACGCTCTGCGTCGGATTTAAGCGCCCACTGAAAGTCTGGCTTCATCTCCTTACCACCCTTCTGAAGACCAGCCAGTATATTCACGGCGTCAAAAACATCGATCTGAAGTTGATCGATAATTTTTGTGTCGGCAAGCGTAGTTTTAAACTTAGCGGAAATATCGTCACCCAAATGCTTTTCGATCGTCTTAGTGATGGCGGCAACCGCCGTTGTTACTGCCGACTGGACGCCTAGCACGATAATGAGCTTTTTAGTATCCGAGAGCTTCTTTTCGGGTGTCACACTTTCATCGGCGTCAGCTTTGACGTCTTCCGACGCGGTCTTTTCTGCCTTGTTTGCGTCAGGGGTAGCGGTGGCTTCTTCAAACTCTTTTTTTGCTTTCTTCAACGTGTCCGAGGAAAACGGCGAGATGGCTTTGCCATTCACGTTTGCGTTGGGCACAGACAAATGTACAGAGGCGGGTTCGACGATGGTGATCTTCTCATACTCAAACTTTCCGAGTTGGTCGCTCTCGACTTTAAACCCAGCTTGCTCCGCGGCAATGTCTTTATCAAATGCACCCGCCCCGGAACTTCCAGGCTTATTTGCGTCAGCGTCTGGTAGTTTTCCAACATCCGGATTCTTATTACCGTCTGGGGCCAGCGGTTTTTTCTTTTTAATAAAATTTACCTTGCTTAGCCTCCCACGTCCCTCTCGACTGAAACGATCACCTTCATCAGCAAACATCTCATACTCTATAGCAGCGATATCCCGGCCAACACTTTTTGCAGCGCTGTCATGGGCAACATCTAACGCTGAAGGTAATACGTTCTGTGGTGCTGGCTTACTCGCAGGCTCAGGGGCCGACTGCTGCTGAGCGAAAGACAACGGCCACACGGTAGAGTTTACAACGTTCATATGATTCACCTAATGATTGATTTACATTAGGAAGCCATCCATTTCCTCCACAACATGAGTGGTAAGTCCACTCAAAGCGTTCCAGCAAAAACCAGAAAAACCAACTGCCAACTTACTTAATTATTGATGCTTTAGAGCACTCCCCCCCACCGCATCAACAAGACTGTCCTGCACCAACTGCAAGCCATACGGAGTTTTGGTTATGAGGTTATAACCATACCAACCACCGTTGAGAAAAATCGCTGTAATAGGTTTAACATCACCGGAATGGCCCGTTACTTTGTGATAAAAGTTCCTGACGACATCATTATGTTTGTACACGGTTCGCGCATCAAAATCTCTGACGGTTCGAGAGAACACCCCGGGTAACGTGGAGGCCAGATTATTTAATTCTCGCCCTGCGGCTTTTATTCCAGTTCGTGCATTTTTTGGCGCGGATAACACATCATCAAATGAGAACGATGAGGCCACGCCTTTTACTGCCCCAGAGGCGAGTGCCTTAAGTAATCCCCGGCCGGCTTTGAGGGCTTTTCGCGCCTGACCAGCACCGGGAATAAGAAAGCCGAAGATATCGAAGCCCAGATCCAAGACAGCGCCGGAGACATTTCCTTTAATGACCGCCTTAATCCCATCATGGAAGGGAGCCAAACTAAGAAAAAATTCGTCCAGCTTTCGATTAGTTTTTCTTTCCTGCTCTCTATCGGTTACGCCCTTTGCCGCTCTCTTCTCGTGCTCAAAACCGGGTAAAAAATGATGACTGACGGTTGAGCCTAAGTCACGGTACCTTCTGGAAAAATAACCACCCTTTAGCCCCTCTGCTCGGTGAGATGGCACTTGCGATCCAGAACGGTCTGTATTGGGTGACGCCAACCGCTCAACCAGAACCCTTGACCTGGCATGCTCCTTTGGCGGGGCGCCATGATAAGGATTATCGTCAATGCGAAGCACCTCGCCTCGGTCATTGCGCAAAGGCCCCGCCCAGGGTTTCTGCGGCGTGCTTACAAGCGCTTTCGACAGCCGCGGCTCTTTGACTATCTTTGCCAAGAGTGGGAAATAGCTGTAATAGTCAAACACCCCATTACCGCGATCCGCTTGTATCAGTACACCATGACGCCCCGTCAACGCCGCAGCCTCTTGGGGGCTCGGCTCGCTATTAGGCACGAAGCGCTCATGATTATCCGTCTTGACATAATTTTCGCCATCGTACGTTTTACGCACGGCATAGAAGCTGATATCCGAATTATTCAGAATCTCCCGATCGGCGACAGGCAGCAAGGAAGTGTGATACCTGAACAGCGTATTCCAAGCAACTTGTTTTCGCGCTTTATATTTGGCAAACGCTGTGTCAAATGCCCTGTTGATATCCGGGTTCAGCTCATGAAACTGCTTACGTATCTCACTGTACGGCACCGCCTGTTCGTCATTCGATACCCACACTTTTGTAAATAGCTCGCCCGACATATAAATATCCGCCAGCGAGTAAGCGACGTTAAACGGCCAAAGTTCTTGACTGTCCTGAATGACCTTCTTCTCAAAATCTATACGCTTACCATACTGCTTCTCAAAAACCTTCTTAAACGCCGACAGCGCAAGTTCTTTTCGGATAGGCGCCGATCCCGCCAAGACTTCAGACGCCCACCCCAACTCTTGTTGCTGCTTCTGCAGTGCCTTCAGCGCCAGTTGATAGTCTGTCGCTGAATAAACGTTATCCGCCCTCGCGCTGATAAAATCATTCGCAACAGCCCAATCAGTCATCGGGGCACTCCGCACCTCTATGAGCTGATCAAACCCCTGCGCTGAAACCGGTTTTGTTTGCCCAAAAAGCATGACCTGGCTGTACGTCATATTGGCCAGGGCACCCGGCACTTGTTTTTCAATGCGCAAGGCCTCAACAGAATAGTTGAGCCATAGATGCGAGCCATAAACGATATTAGGCGGCAGCTGATTTGCCAAGAACTCAGGTGCTGAGACGGATAACAATATACGCGCCGCAAGAGGCGCCCTCTCAACGCCGACCGTCCCCTCAAGATGACGAGCGAAGCGCTTCGTAATCTCAGAAGGGGTAGCACCGATACTGTCTCGACCATACACATTGTAACCCGCCAGATTATGGCGTGATCTACCGGCAGCCGGATCCAGATCCAGTGCAAGCGCTGCACTTAGATACTCAATGGCGCTGGTGGGCGTTTCAATCCCGCCAAGTTCCTCTTGTATTTTTTTGCCCAACGCCATCGCGTCTGATAACCGGATGAGTGCATCCAACGCCGCAGCCGGACTATCTTTTATCGCCTGCCTTGTGCTGTCGGGAAGTTTGCGCACCAACCGCCCCATCAAACTGTCCGCACCTTGCCCAGCTTGAGAGGTTGGTGGCACGGGTGTTGATTGAGCTTTCCACTGCGCCACTATTTGCCGAATCTGCGTCTGCGAATCAGCGCCCAACACTGCAGCGCCCGATGACCTGACCAATACCGGCGCATAACCTTTGTCCACAGTGGGCGCTCTGTGCTCAAGATCAAAAGACAGCGTTTTTGCCAAGTTACGTGCGGCCTGATAGCCATACGCATCCAGCAGGTCGGCCACACTCACCTCGCCGAGCGGCTCTTCACTCTCATTGAAATACGTTGAGTCGGGGTGGATTGGGACGTTGACCCGGCTTAAATTGATCTTGCCAGCGACATCGTTAATCTGTCGCTCCAGCGCCGTAATGAGTGCGTGAGTGTTAGCCTCATCACCTAACGCTATTTTTTGCTCTTGCAATGCGTCTGGAGATCGTTGCGAGGCATAAGTCATATGCTCGAAAGCGAAGCTCGCGTGCTCTTCCAACTTTTTAAGTTGCGCAGTGGCCTCCAGTACTGTGTGCAGGACCGGCTGATTGTAAAACCGGCTCACTTCGAACATCGGCACCTTGCCCTCAGGCCAGGGGTAATTAAGCGTTTGGTCGCGCCCAGGGGCAATAACCTTGGCGATAGACAACAGTGTATTGGAGACATCGGACCATCCCGAGGTGTCCATTAAAGAAAAGGTCTGTTTCTTATCGCCGACAGTGCCTGTTAGCTCCCCGGTTGAAGGGTTTAACGCCAGGCCAGTTGTATCAAGCCCCTGTTCCTTTGCCCACTCTAAGAAACCGGGGCTTTTGAATGCATGATCCAGTTGCGTGCGCC
This sequence comes from Pseudomonas sp. YeP6b, assembly GCF_025642995.1. Taxonomy (NCBI): domain Bacteria; kingdom Pseudomonadati; phylum Pseudomonadota; class Gammaproteobacteria; order Pseudomonadales; family Pseudomonadaceae; genus Pseudomonas; species Pseudomonas sp. YeP6b. The sequence goes on from NZ_CP080090.1 coordinate 6,087,269, forward strand.
AACGCCCCAGTGTGGACTCTGGAGCGACTGGAACGTCAGGTGGGTACACTTGGAAGACGTAGTGCGCCGCTGCATGTGCATAGGCTTTCGCCACACCAGCGTCTGCAACTGCACGGGAGCTTAGCGTGTCAGGCTGATCGGCACTGCGCTTCTTGCGACCGCCATCGCCATCCTTGTAACGAAAACCTGAACGTACTGACGCTTTACTGATGCCCACTTCTTGCCCGACCAGCGTAGGTTTTCCACTCATTTGGCCGGAAGGATTTTCGCTCAACGATGGTTTTTTCTTCTCTGGACTTACCGCTGCGGCTTTAGCGTATTCAGCTCTATAAAAATTATCCCCAAACCCAACAGCACTTTTTATAAAAGTCATTTGGCCATCTCACTGTAAAACGGTCACTTACCGTTCGTACACTGAGTGGTTGCATTGCCTACAAATTACACGGCGCACGCGCACAAACATGTACCAAAGAATCTCAGCCAGCAGCATCCTTTCATCTGTAGGCCGCTGACCTCAAGCCTCTCCTACAACCGTAACAAAGTGCTGCCGAGTTGCTGAAAGTGTCGCCACTTTCTTTAATACTTAAACAACCAATGGAAAAAGACCGACAGACTGTAAGTTAAGTTACAGTCCTTCGAGCGATTCCATACTTCCGCAACTTTCTGTAAAGTGTGTTTCGGCTCACGCCCAAATAGACCGCCGTGTTAGTCATGTGCCAACATTGGCGCTCCAGTGCATTAAGCAGCGTTAGACGCTCTGCATCACCCAAGGCAAACGTCGTACTCGCTTCAATCACCCGCTCAGGTTGTGCCTGCCGGATGATCATCGGCAGATCCGCGACGCAGACCTTCCCGCCCTCACAGAGGGCAGCCAGTGTGCGCAGTACGGTGCGTAACTGCCGCACGTTGCCCGGCCAGGCGAACGTCAACAATGCCTGCCGAGCAGCACCATCGAGTACCACCGGTTGCTCACCTGCTTCCTGTATCAGCAGCAAATCCAGTAATTGCTCCTTGTCACTGCGCTCACGCAAGGGCGGCAGAGCGACTTCCAGGCCGTTGAGCCGGTAATACAAGTCTTCGCGAAAATCACCGTGCTGCACGCGCTCCTGCAGGTTGCGATGGGTGGCGCTGATAATTCTGACGTTCACAGCCTGCGGCTCACCACCGATGGGCACCACCATTCGATCTTCCAGCACTCTTAATAGACGGGTCTGCAGGGCAAGGGGCATATCGCCGATTTCATCGAGGAACAGCGTGCCGCCATCCGCCTGTTGCAGCTTGCCTTGCATGCCTTCCTTACGGGCCCCCGTGAAGCTGCCGCCGCGATAGCCGAACAATTCACTTTCGATCAGGCTTTCCGGAATGGCGCCGCAGTTGAGGGCGATAAACGCCTTGTCGGCACGCTGACTGGCCTGGTGCACGGCCTTGGCAAACGCTTCTTTACCGCTGCCGGTTTCGCCGTTGATCAGCAGCGGCACGTCGCGTTCGAAAACCTTAACAGCCTTGCGAAAATCATTCTGCAACGCCGGGTCGCCCAGGCAGATCCCCGGCAGGCGTGGAGCCTCAGGCTTCGCCATCGGCGCCGCAGTGCTTCGCGCTTGGCCACGTAACGCGGCGAATAAATGCCGGCCATCGCGCGTACGCAGCGGCCAACTGGCCGTGGCGTTAACCCTGGCGCGACCGAGCAACTGGTCCAGCGAACACTCGAAAAACGCCTCCACCGGCTGCCCCAGCAGGCCGCCGCGAAGCTGCCCCAGCAGGTTCAGCGCGCTCTGGTTAACCGCACAGATCCGCCCTTCGCCATCGAACGCCAGCAGCCCCTCGCTGAATAACCCAACGGATTCGGCCTGCAGGTGAAAACGCAGCAGCCACTGGTTTTCAAAATGACGCAGGAAGTAACAACTCTCGATCATCTTTGCCGACAGGTTCACCAGCGCCATGGTGTGGAACTGGCTTTGACGCGACACGGCTTCGCGCGCCGACGACACGTCCAGCACCGCCAGCAATTCGCCTTGGGGGTCGAACACCGGGCTCGCCGAACAGGTCAGGCCGGTGTGGCGCCCGCGAAAATGCTCATCGCGGTGAATGGTCAGGGACTGGCGCTCCACCAAGCAGGTGCCGATGCCGTTGGTGCCTTCGCACGCTTCACTCCAGTCGGCGCCCAGCCACAGCCCGGCGCGCTCGAAAATCTTGCGCTCGGAAGGCGCGGTGACGCAGTTGAGGATCACCCCGCGCGCATCGGTGAGCAGTACCGCATGGCCGGCGCCGGAGAGCTGTTGGTGCAGGCTGTTCATCTCGCTGCCGGCGATGTGCAGCACCTGTTGCAGGCGTTCGCGACTTTCCAGCAGGCGCCCGTGTTCGAGCACGGTGGGGGCGATGCTCAATGCGGGGTCGAGGTGGTAGTCCTCCAGGCAACGCAGCCAGGAACGGGCGATGGACGGGTCGCTGCCGGGGCCTTGGGCAATCTCTTGCCCGCGTGTGACGGTGAGGACTTGCTGGGCGTGGCGGCTGAACTGATCGTTGTGCATGTTCTTATTATTCTCCCTGCGTACTGCTTGAGAACAGCCAGCATCCCCCAGCCATCCGGCCATTGCAATCCCGGGCAGACCCACCGGTCACAGGCTGTACCGTTTGTGGCACAAACTGTCACCCCAGCTGTACCACACCTGCCACAGCAACGCCTTGCAACAAAGCCCAACCCCTTGATTTACCTGGCCTGCAAAGCAGTGGCCCGACCTTTGCTCTAGGCTTTATCAAGCGCAACACCGCTGTACTCCAATAAACATAAAAGCAGGAGATGCCCCCCATGCGTTACGCACACCCCGGTACTGACGGCGCGATCGTTTCGTTCAAGGCCAAATACGGCAACTTCATCGGCGGCGAATTCGTCGCGCCGGTAGATGGCAACTATTTCACCAACACCTCGCCAGTCAACGGCAAGCCCATCGCCGAATTCCCGCGTTCCACGGCCAAAGACATCGACAAAGCCCTCGACGCCGCCCATGCCGCCGCAGATGCCTGGGGCAAGACCTCGGCCCAGGACCGCTCACTGGTGCTGCTGAAAATCGCTGACCGCATCGAACAGAACCTCGAACTGCTGGCCGTCACCGAAACGTGGGACAACGGCAAGGCCGTGCGTGAAACCCTCAACGCCGACATCCCACTGGCGGCCGACCACTTCCGCTACTTCGCCGGTTGCATCCGCGCCCAGGAAGGCACCAGCGCCGAAATCAACGAACACACCGCGTCGTATCACTTCCATGAGCCGCTGGGCGTGGTCGGCCAGATCATCCCGTGGAACTTCCCGCTGCTGATGGCCGCCTGGAAACTCGCGCCGGCCCTGGCCGCCGGTAACTGCGTGGTGCTCAAACCCGCCGAGCAAACCCCGCTGGGCATCAGCGTGCTGATGGAACTGATCGGCGACCTGCTGCCACCGGGCGTGCTGAACGTGGTGCACGGTTTCGGCAAAGAAGCCGGCGAAGCCCTGGCCACCAGCAAGCGCATCGCCAAGATCGCCTTTACCGGTTCCACCCCGGTGGGCTCGCACATCATGCACGCGGCGGCCGAGAACATTATTCCGTCCACGGTTGAGCTGGGCGGCAAGTCGCCAAACATCTTCTTCGCCGACATCATGAAAGCCGAACCGTCGTTTATCGAGAAAGCCGCCGAAGGCCTGGTGCTGGCGTTCTTCAACCAAGGCGAGGTGTGCACCTGCCCATCGCGTGCGCTGGTGGAAGAGTCGATCTACGACGACTTCATGAAAGTGGTAATGAAAAAGGTCGAGCAGATCAAACGCGGCGACCCGCTGGACACCGACACCATGGTCGGCGCCCAAGCCTCCGAGCAACAGTTCGACAAGATCCTGTCCTACCTGGAAATCGCCAAGGGCGAAGGCGCGCAACTGCTGACCGGCGGCAAAGTCGAGAAGCTCACCGGCGACATGGCCGGCGGTTATTACATCCAGCCGACCCTGCTCAAGGGCACCAACGAAATGCGCGTGTTCCAGGAAGAAATCTTCGGCCCGGTCGTGAGCATCACCACCTTCAAGGACGAAGCCGAAGCCCTGGCAATTGCCAACGACACCGAGTTCGGCCTGGGCGCCGGTGTGTGGACCCGCGACATCAACCGCGCCTACCGCATGGGCCGCGCGATCAAGGCGGGCCGTGTGTGGACCAACTGCTACCACCTGTACCCGGCGCATGCCGCGTTTGGCGGTTACAAGAAGTCGGGTGTGGGCCGTGAGACGCACAAGATGATGTTGGATCACTACCAGCAGACCAAGAACTTGCTGGTGAGCTACGACATTAATCCGTTGGGCTTTTTCTAACTTAACCCTGTAACGGGCGACCCGCTCTCAACTTGAAATGCAATCAAGTATGGGAGCAGGCTTGCCTGCGATAAGCATCACCTCGGTCAGCCATATACACCGAGTTGCCCGCATCGCAGGCAAGCCAGCTCCCACATTAGATCGTCGCACGTTCTTGCAACGCGCATTCGGCACACAGAGGCCGAGCTAAAACAATAAGAATGGAAGGTACTTCCCCATGCCTAGCGAACCCACCGGCTCTTCCGTCGACTTCGAAAAAGTCGGCACCGACTACTTTCAACAACGCGAACTGAAAAAAGGCGCCGCCGGCTGGGTGCTTTTGGTTGGCCTTGGCGTTGCCTATGTGATCTCCGGCGACTACGCCGGCTGGAACTTCGGCCTGGCCCAGGGTGGCTGGGGCGGCATGTTCCTCGCCACCTTACTCATGGCCACCATGTACCTGTGCATGTGTTTCTCCCTGGCCGAACTGTCCTCGATGATCCCCACCGCTGGCGGCGGCTACGGCTTTGCCCGCAGCGCCTTTGGCCCTTGGGGCGGGTTCCTCACGGGCACCGCCATCCTGATCGAATACGCCATCGCCCCTGCCGCCATCGCGGTGTTTATCGGCGCCTACTGCGAGTCGCTGTTCGGTATTGGCGGCTGGATGATTTACCTGGCGTTCTACATCATCTTTATCGGCATCCACATCTTTGGTGTGGGCGAAGCCTTGAAACTGATGTTTGTGATCACCGCTGTCGCGGCGATTGCATTGGGTGTGTTCCTGGTATCGATGGTGCCGCACTTCAACGTCGCCAACCTGCTGGATGTCCCGGTGACCGAGGCCAAAGGCGCCAGCACCTTCCTGCCGTTCGGCTACGTCGGCGTGTGGGCGGCGATTCCTTATGCCATCTGGTTTTTCCTCGCCGTCGAAGGCGTGCCGTTGGCCGCCGAAGAAACCAAGAACCCCAAACGTGACCTGCCTCGAGGCCTGATCGGCGCCATTGTGGTGCTGACCAGTTTTGCCCTGCTGATTCTGGTGATCGCACCGGGCGGCGCCGGCACTTATGCGCTGATCAAGTCGGGCAACCCGCTGGTTGAAGCATTGGCATTGTCCTACGGCGGTTCGACCTGGATGGGCAGCTTCGTCAACCTCGTTGGCCTGGCGGGGCTGATCGCGAGCTTTTTCTCGATTATCTATGCCTATTCGCGGCAGATCTTCGCCTTATCCCGCGCCGGCTACCTGCCACGCAAACTGTCGCAGACCAACAAAAGCAAGGCGCCGGTGCTGGCACTGGTGATCCCCGGCATTATCGGGTTTGGCCTGTCGCTGACCGGCCAGGGCGACTTGCTGATCTTGGTGGCGGTGTTTGGCGCGACCATTTCCTACGTGCTAATGATGGCCGCGCACATCACCCTGCGCATCCGCCGCCCCAAAATGGACCGCCCATACCGCACGCCGGGCGGCATTTTCACCTCCGGCGTCGCCCTGGTACTGGCCTGCGTGGCCGTGGTGGCGGGGTTTCTGGTGGATCCACGGGTAGTGATTGGCGCCGCGATCATCTATGGAGTATTAATTGCTTACTTTGCTTTCTACAGCCGGCATCACTTGGTAGCAGGCACGCCCGAAGAAGAATTCGCGGCGATCCAGGCCGCAGAGGCCGCCTTGCACTAACTGCCGTAAACCTCGACGCGGGCGCTTTACTCACAGCCTGCCCGCGTCGCCAAGGAGACACTGTATGGCAAGCTTTTCCCACGCGGTGGGTGCACAAACCTACCGCTTCGACAGCCTCAAGGACGTGATGGCCAAGGCCAGCCCGGCGCGTTCCGGCGACTTCCTGGCCGGCGTGGCCGCGCAGAACGACGGCGAACGGGTTGCAGCGCAGATGGCGTTGGCGAACATCCCGTTGAAACACTTCCTCGAAGAAGTGCTGATCCCCTACGAAAGCGACGAAGTCACCCGGCTGATCATCGACACCCACGATAAACAGGCGTTTAGCGTGGTCAGCCACCTCACCGTTGGCGGCCTGCGCGACTGGCTGCTCAGCGACGCGGCCGACGAACATTCCCTGCGCGCCCTGGCGCCCGGGCTGACACCGGAAATGGCCGCCGCCGTCTCCAAAATCATGCGCGTGCAGGACTTGGTCTTGGTCGCGCAAAAGATCCGCGTGGTCACCCAGTTTCGCGGCACCCTGGGCCTGCGCGGTCGCCTGTCGACCCGCCTGCAACCCAACCACCCTACAGACGAACCGGCGGGCATCGCCGCGAGCATCCTCGACGGGCTGCTCTACGGCAACGGCGACGCCATGATCGGCATCAACCCGGCCACCGACAGTATCGCTTCGATCTGCGCCATGCTGGAGATGCTCGACGCGATCATCCAGCGCTACGAAATCCCCACCCAAGCCTGCGTGCTGACCCACGTCACCACCTCCATCGAAGCCATCAACCGTGGCGTGCCGCTGGACTTGGTGTTTCAGTCGATTGCCGGCACTGAGGCGGCCAACGCCAGTTTCGGCATCAGCCTGAGCGTGCTGCAGGAAGGTTATGACGCGGGCTTGAGCCTGAACCGCGGCACCTTGGGCCAGAACCTGATGTACTTCGAAACCGGCCAGGGCAGCGCCTTGTCGGCCAACGCGCACTTTGGCGTCGACCAGCAAACCTGCGAAACCCGCGCCTACGCCGTAGCGCGGCATTTCAAGCCGTTTTTGGTCAATACCGTCGTAGGCTTTATCGGCCCCGAGTACCTGTACAACGGCAAGCAGATTATCCGCGCCGGCCTCGAAGACCACTTCTGCGGCAAGCTGCTCGGCGTGCCGATGGGGTGCGACATCTGCTACACCAACCACGCCGAAGCCGACCAGGACGACATGGACACCCTGCTGACCCTGCTGGGCGTGGCCGGGATCAACTTCATCATGGGCATCCCCGGCTCCGACGACATCATGCTCAACTACCAGACCACCTCGTTCCACGACGCGTTATACGCCCGGCAAACATTGGGTTTAAAACCGGCGCCGGAGTTTGAACAGTGGCTGGCGAAAATGGGCATCTTCACGCAAGCCGACGGTAAGGTGCACTTCGGCAACAGCCTGCCACCGGCGTTTCGCCACGCCTTGAAGCAATTGGGATGAAGGAGCCGCCTGTGCAAGTAGAACTGCCTGATAACCCGTGGTTGGAACTGCGCCGCTTGACTCCGGCGCGTATTGCCCTGGGCCGCACCGGCACCAGCATCCCCACCAGCGCGCAGCTGGACTTTCAATTCGCCCACGCCCAGGCGCGCGACGCCGTGCACCTGCCCTTCGACCACGCAGCCCTCAGCAGCCAGATGGCCGAGCGCGGCCGTGACAGCTTGTTGCTGCACAGCGCCGCCGTGGACCGGCACATGTATTTGCAACGCCCAGACCTGGGGCGGCGCTTGAGTGATGAGTCGGCGCAAAGCCTGCGCGACTATGCTGCCGCCAACCCTGGCGGTGTGGACCTGGCCGTGGTGGTGGCCGATGGGCTGTCGGCACTGGCCGTGCATAAACACACGTTGCCGTTTCTTACACGCATGGAGGAACAGACTCACGCCGAAGGGTGGTCGTTGTCGCCCGTAATTCTGGTGGAACAGGGCCGCGTGGCGGTGGCGGATGAAGTCGGCCAGTTGCTGGGCGCCAAGATGGTGGTGATTTTGATCGGCGAACGGCCGGGGCTCAGCTCGCCGGACAGCCTGGGGCTGTATTTCACCTACAACCCCAAGGTCGGCCTTACCGATGCCTACCGCAACTGCATTTCTAATGTGCGCCTGGAAGGCCTGAGCTACGGCATGGCCGCGCATCGCCTGCTTTACTTGATGAAAGAGGCGTGTCGTCGCCAGCTGTCGGGGGTCAATCTCAAGGACGAGGCGCAGGTGCAGACCATCGAATCGGATGATCCTGACCTGATGAAAGGCAATTTCCTGCTCAGCCCGCCGGAATAACCTATTAGCCGCACGATTGCGCTTTTTCGCGCCATTAGGCAGCATCCGGACACGGCCGCTTGTGTGGTCATCACCCATTTGGAAGTTGAGGCCTGGCATGCGGATTACTCAAGCGACCCTGGAACACCTGGACCTGTTAACCCCGCTGTTCGTCAAATACCGCGAGTTTTACGGAGCGCTGCCGTTTCCGGACTCGTCGCGGGCCTTCCTGGAAAAGCGCCTGCGCCGCAAGGAGTCGGTGATCTACCTGGCCCTGGCCGATGATGACGACAAGCGACTGCTGGGGTTTTGCCAGCTGTACCCGAGCTATTCGTCGCTGTCGCTTAAACGCGTGTGGATCCTCAATGACATCTACGTGGCCGAAGACGCCCGCCGACAACTGGTGGCCGACAACCTGATGCGCACGGCGAAGAAAATGGCCAAAGAGACCCACGCGGTGCGCCTGCGAGTGTCGACCAGCAGTGACAACGACGTGGCGCAGAAGACCTATGAGTCGATTGGGTTTCGTGAAGACACGGAGTTCAAGAACTACGTGTTGCCGATCAGTGAGGACTGATAAGGCCAAATCGCTTTTGCTTCCTAGTGTGGCAAGTGAGCTTCCCGTGGCCAGCAGGCCTCCTGTGGCGAGCGGGCTTGCCCTAATGCCGTTCAGTTAAGCGCAGATCCCCTGTGGGAGCGGCGGTGCGACGATTCGACTTGCCCGCGAAAGCGGTGAGTCAGTCAACATCAATGTTTGCTGGGCCGACGTCATCGCGGGCAAGTCGAATCGTCGCACCGCCGCTCCCACATTTAATCTTCGCTGCTTTGGACATTGCGTTCGCTTAACTGAACGGCATTAGGGCAAGCCCGCTCGCCACAATAAGCCAGCTCCCACATTTAGATCAGCAGTGACCAGAAGATCGAAATATCACGACACGCCCCGCTACAAAACCCACACGCTTTTCACCTTTCAGTACGTATAATGCGCACCTTTCAGGGTTGTAAGAAATACGGCATACCTATGTAGCCTTACTTACCCGAGCTTCCGCACAGGCCTGCTGAGTCGGGCCATTCACACAGGTGCCACCCATGGATTTCAACCCGCTCGACCTTATCCTGCATCTCGACGTCTACCTCGACCTGCTGGTAACCAATTACGGTCCGTGGATCTACGCCATTCTGTTTCTAGTGATTTTTTGCGAAACCGGCCTGGTGGTCATGCCTTTCCTGCCGGGTGATTCGTTGCTGTTTATCGCCGGCGCCGTGGCTGCAGGCGGCGGCATGGACCCGGTGTTACTGGGCGGCCTGCTGATGCTGGCGGCGATCCTCGGCGACAGCACCAACTACGTGATCGGGCGAACAGCCGGAGAACGCTTGTTCAGCAACCCGAACTCGAAAATCTTCCGCCGCGACTACCTGCAAAAAACCCACGACTTCTACGACAAACACGGCGGCAAAACCGTGACACTGGCGCGCTTCCTGCCAATCCTGCGTACCTTCGCACCGTTCGTCGCCGGCATCGCCAAAATGCCGTATCCGCGTTTCTTCGGTTTCAGTGTGTTCGGCACCATTATCTGGGTCGGCGGCCTGGTGACCTTGGGCTACTTCTTCGGCAACGTGCCGTTTATCAAGAAAAACCTGTCGCTGCTGGTGGTGTTTATCATCCTGCTGTCGCTGGTGCCGATGATCATCGGCGTGGTCCGCAGCCGTTTTGGCAACAACTCCTCCGAAGCCAAACCGCAGTAACCTGCGATGTGGTCCCTCAGCGCCTGGCGTCGCCGGCGCCTGCTGGCCAAGCACCCGATTGCCGATGACACCTGGCAACGGGTGCGCCACCACCTGACCTTCCTCGACGGCATCAGCGCCGAGCAAGACCAGTGGCTGCGCGAAGCCTGCGTGGTATTCCTCGCCGAAAAACACCTCACCGCCCTGCCCGGCGTCGACCTGCACCAGGAACAACGCCTGCTGCTCGCCGCCCAGGCGCAACTGCCGTTGATGAACCTTGGCGACCTCGACTGGTACCAGGGCTTCCACGAAATCGTGCTGTACCCCGACGACTTCATCAGCCCCCAGCGCCATCGCGATGCCAGCGGCGTGGAGCACGAGTGGGACGGCGAACACAGCGGCGAAGCCTGGCAACAAGGCCCGGTGATCCTCGCCTGGCCCGGCGTACTGGCCAGTGGCAATTGGGAAGGCTACAACCTGGTCATCCATGAACTGGCACACAAGCTGGACATGCTCAACGGTGACGCCAACGGCCTGCCGCCGCTGCACCACGACATGCGCGTGCAGGAATGGGCCAGCGTGATGCAAAGCGCGTTTGACGACCTCAACCGCCAGCTGGACGCCCACCCCGACGTGGACACCGAAATCGACCCCTACGCCGCCGAAAATCCGGCCGAGTTCTTTGCCGTCACCAGCGAATATTTTTTCAGCGCCCCGGATTTACTGGCCAACAGTTATCCACAGGTGTACGCGCAGCTGAGCCGCTTTTATCGCCAGGATCCCCTGGCCCGCTTGCACCAACTGCAAGCCAGCGATGCGCGCTATCAGACGGAACGCCAAGCGCCGTACGACGTCTGACGCATGGCATCGGCGTCAGAATATGCCTATAATCGCCGCCACTTTTAGGCCAATCCGGCCATGTTCCATGGCCAACTACGGGGGCATCGCCCAATGAGCTACAGCAAGATTCCGGCTGGCAAAGACCTGCCGAACGACATCTACGTCGCCATCGAAATTCCGGCCAACCACGCGCCGATCAAATACGAAATCGACAAAGACAGCGACTGCCTGTTCGTTGACCGTTTCATGGCCACCCCGATGTTCTACCCGGCCAACTACGGTTTCATCCCCAACACCCTGGCTGACGACGGTGACCCCCTCGACGTGCTGGTCGTAACCCCTTACCCGGTTACCCCAGGCTCGGTCATCCGCGCGCGCCCAGTCGGCATCCTGAACATGACCGACGACGGCGGCGGCGATGCCAAAGTTATCGCCGTGCCACACGACAAGCTGTCCCAGCTGTACGTGGACGTGAAGGAATACACCGACCTGCCGCCACTGCTGCTGGAACAGATCAAGCACTTCTTCGAGAACTACAAAGACCTCGAAAAAGGCAAATGGGTGAAGATCGACGGTTGGGGCAACGCAGACGCCGCCCGCGCCGAGATCATGAAGTCGGTCGCTGCCTACAAAGGCTGATACCCGCTCCTCATTGCCCCGGCAATCAAAAAAGCCCCGACTACTCGGGGCTTTTTTTGTGGAAAAAATTAAACCCGAAGTTCAATGTTTAACGCGCAATGTTTAATAAAGTAAAAACATTGAAATATCGCCCTACAACTAAGTAAATCCCTACGTACGCAATTCAACGCATGGTTTATTTGATGTGTTTTCCCCGCCAGTAAACTCGTTGTTTATGAATACATCAGGTGATCGACTAAAAGCACTACTGCGGGAAGTTCATCTTTCCGCCTCCGACTTCGCCAAGAACCGCGGCGTCACGCCTCAACACGTGAACAACTGGTTCAAACGCGGCGTGCCCATGGGCCGACTCAACGAGATCGCAGAACTGCTCTGCGTCTCCAGCCGTTGGCTACGCACCGGCGAAGGCCCCAAACACCCACCGGCCAACTTTCTACTCGAAGGGCCCGCCACAAGCAAAGGACTGCGCACCCGCGAAGAAAGCGGCAAATACCTCACAGGCCCCGCCTGCCTCCCGGAAAAACTCGACGTGGAGATCGCCCTCCACCCCACCTTCACCTCCACCGAGCGCATCCGCGTCTCCCTGCACACCCTCAAAGCCCTCAACGTAAACCCCGACCGCGCCGTAGGCGCCTACATGGTCGACAACAGCATGATCGACATCATCCAACAAGGCGCCACCCTCGCCATCGACCGCGGCCGCAGCCAAATCACCGACGGCGAAATCTACGCCGTCGAACACGACGGCATGCTGCGCATCAAATACCTCTACAACCGCCCCGGCGGCGGCCTGCGCATGCGCAGCCACAACGCCAGCGAACACCCAGACGAATACCTCACCCACGAGCAACGCTTTGAGCAGAACTTCGAGATCGTGGGCTGGGTGTTCTGGTGGTCGACCCTGAACAACCGCCGACCGGTGCCGCTGGACGAACACCTGTTGGGCTGGGAAGGCTCTAAATCGGACCCGGAGGTAGGCATGTGAGGTGAATGTGGGTAGAATGCGCGGCACATTTGGCAGGGGGTGGCTTTGCGCTATCTACCTGCTGGGCGATGCGGAGGAGTTCCCGCGGATGCCCCTACTATTCAGCCAGACGTGATGTTGGCTGAGCGATTTGAAGGCTGGTGAGGTTTGTCAAAAACAAGCTGAGGCAGTCCCCGAGAAGCCGGCCACAAGCCGGCTTTTTAATGCCTGGAATTCCACTCTCGACAGAGATTTATAACCGCACAATCCACGCCCCCCCCCCCAAAAAAACAACCATAACTTACCAACTGAAAATAAGACCTGCCCTTCAAGGTAAAAGGTAAAAGGTAAAAGGTAAAAGGTAAAAGGTAAAAGGTAAAAGGTAAAAGGTAAAAGGCTAGCGAAAATTATTTAAAAATCCAACAAGGCCTTAACGTGAGCATCCAGAGCTTGAAGTTCCTCTTGGGACGCCCCCTTAGATCTAGCAGTAATATCAAGTGACAAGTCGCGTATAGCCCGTATATGAACGTTATTATCATCAAAACGAGGAATATTAAGGTATTCGGCAACACTCACACCCAGACTTAATTTTGATGCATAGGCGGATACCGTTCCGGAGATCACTGGCGCATTCAAAAAGCCAGTTAGATACGCTGCTTCACTTTCAGTCTCAACAGGAATAAAGTAAAGTTTATGATCCGGTATCACTAGCTTCTCAGCACCGAAAGTCGTTACCGAACTTCCAACGTAAGCCGCCGCAAAAACTTTTCCAATCTCACGCCATAGTACCTTGAACGGTGAAAATGTATACGCTCCAGTGCTCCACAGCGAATAAAATTCTTGTCCTTTCTGGAATCTTTTTAGACTTGAGCGGCTCTTTAATTGGGTTTCAAAACGCTTTAGAAACTTAAAGGTTAACGGAGAGTTTGTTTTAAGGCAAGGATCTCCATGCATACCACGCTGGGGAACAATGATACGTAAATGTTCATCCGGGATAGCACAAAATGGCCTAACCCCTTGACCTCTAAGTAAAGGAAATAGGTGCTCAGATTCAATACGTGCAATGATTTCTGGAATACCTTTAGTCTTTCCAATGGCCGCAGCGTTTTTTATTGTGACTGAGTTCTCATCACTAACGCCGGTCTCATATACCCAAAATACCCCATTACGATCCGCGGTAACTCCCTTGCGAGCTTGATATACTCGCTCCGCACCAGCGAAAACTTTTGCAAATACTATCTGTTCCTCATAGGGGCCGGTCAGCCAAGGCCTTCCCTCTCCCCCTGGCACCGGGACAGCTGTGTAATTGAGTGGGACTGCTGCTCGACAAAACTCCTCTGCGGTCTTAGATCGCCGCAATGTAGAGACTAATACATCACCAGCAGTCCAAACACGATATGGCACAGGAAAAGTCGTCACAGCGTCCCGTTCCAACGCTAGAAAGCGAGGCATATTAGTAACACCGTCAAATGGATTGATTGCGTCAAAGTCTTCGACCAGCAGCACCTTGCAGATTATATTGTTCGGGCCTACTGAAAACTTTCTAAACCCAGCACTTGACGGCGTAGTAAATACGGAGCCTGGAAGAAAAAAACCAAGCCGCCCAAAGGGAGCTAAGTAATGATAAATTGCTTGATAAGTAACTACGGTAGAAATATCAGCTTCTATACCACCTACCCATTTATCTTTACTGAAAACACCGAGCTGTTTGCAATGTACTTGAATAGCCTTGGTGTATTCATCAGGAAGGTTGCTCCACTTCACCCAGGGGGGATGCCGCAAATATGGCTAGATGGGGGTATGGCACCCGCAGCAAAACGATCAGCCAGTATTGCGCACCAAATCCCATTCCATCCTTGATCATGAAGGGACACTAGGTTTTGGACAGTCGCCTCAACAGTTTGAATATCGTAATCATCTAATTGCATCGACTTAAGATCAGATCGTATAGCGTCGCTTATTTCACTTGCTATAACATCCGCATCAATTAAGCAGCGGATTTTGGTAAAAATCTTAAAAAAATCGCCGTGCCTAATCATGGCTTCCGGTACTGAAAACTCTCTGGGACCAACCTCAGTTTGTATGACGTAGCTGTAGCTCGGAAATAGCCCACTACTCACACGTGCAGGGTTAATGGCGTCAGCTAAGTAGACAGGTAAGCGTATCGGATCGGCCGGATCCAAAAAGGGAGAAAGAAATACAGCCAGCGACCCTTTAGCGGCTAGTACCGCTAACGGATTTAAATCAATCCCATGCAAACCCGATAGCAGAGACTTCGCAGTAGCCTTCTCACCCTGCTTCAAGCGGCGTCGGCGTAAAGCCTCTAAAAGAAACGTGCCTGAACCACATGTGGGATCCGTAAGCGAGTTATCCGCTCTCCACTCAATAAGATCCATTCCGTGCTCGGCAAGCCAGTCCGGAGTGTAGAACTCTCCAAGAGCATGACGAACTTCACGTGGAATAAAGCGCTCGTATATCCCCTTAAATAGATCGCGAGTGGTGCTAGGGTCTTTTTTTGCGATTGTGAAATCGATCCCAGAAAGCTTTCCAAACAAAGAGTCAAAATGAGGGCTAAATACTTTCCAATTACTGTCGTCTATATACCAATCAAAAAAATCGCCACTGAGCATATTTAGAATACCTGAGTGCTCAAATAGCTCGCCTGTCTCGACTACGCGCAAACGCTCTACTATTGGCACAGATGAATCTAAAATATTCTGGCTAGGCCGAGGCAGGGCACAAGCTGTAACAATCTTAGCAATTACCGCAATGTACGTATTAAGAGCAAAAAGATAAGCTGCCGGATTTTCATCGTAAGGCTGATTGTGGGATATCTCTTGCCTAGAGAGTAGGGTCTTCATATTTGCAGGCTGAAAACCGACGACCTGACTAAAGAGCCGTCGCCACTCAGTAAAAAGCATTTTAGTTTTTGAGGTATGGAAACTTTCTTCCGCCTGACATACGCTATTATAAAGAGCGGGAATCAGCGAAATCCCATGCTCAGAGTCCGGCCCTACTAACGCTTGTAGTAGTTGAGGATGAACTAGCGGGCGACCATCTTTTTGAAGGAAAGCCAACAACATCTTCGACGCTTTTATATCAAAAGGAATGACAGCTTCCCAGTGCGCCCGCCCATCAACAAAATTACCGAAGCTAATATGGGACCCATCCCATATTACTAAAATATACTCCTCAAGATGACGTCCCTCTTCAGCTGAAATGAGCTCAGCATACTCTTCAGCCTGATTACGAGCATGCTTAGCCTTACTATTGATGCGTCCAGTAAACGACCTAGGCGGCTCGTATTCGATTACAACAGCCCCGTGAGCCACATCAGCAAATTTGGTTGGCTTGCCTGTCTCTTTCAGAGCACGCTCTAACTGAAATGGAGTCCACGGAATACTCATGGCTTCGCATGCGACTTTAAGCCCCCCCTCCAGCTCGTGCCGCAACTGTGCCTCATTCCTTGCGGCCTCAGAAGCAAAAATAGCCTTACTGACGAGCTGTAGCGCGACTTTTTGCAATGCGAAATTCCTGTTATTTATCTTTGCCACAACTGACTAATAAAGCTTCTAATTCTGTCAGCACACTTAAAATTTTAATACTTTTTCATGCCGTACTTTTCAATCCGGCTCCTGAAAATAGATGCTTGAAAATAGCTTCAGCAAGCATTGGTGGAACAGCATTACCAATCTGAGTGAACTTCGAATCAGTATCGCCTACCGGCTCAAAATCGTGCCCAAATGTTTGAATTCGGGAACACTCTCTCCAGGAAAGTCGTCTCGGCAACTCAAGAATAGGTCTAGAAGGGTCGGCATCGAGATGCTCATACTCGTCAGAAAAGTCCCAGCGCTGCTTCCACCCATCAGCCAAGTTAGACCACGTTAGTTTCATAACCGGACTAGCAGGGTGCAAAGTTATATGCCGCGAGTTTGCAACTACAGTGTATGCAGGCTCGCTCCATTTAGCTTTGCGATTGCGGGACATGAAGTACCAAGAAAAATGACCTTCCGGATCATGTGGGCGCTCATAGAATTCTCCCTCAGGCCACAAAGGCAGATCCAGAATTGCATCGCCGTGAGAAGTATAGGGTCTCAGGTCTGGACTTTTTTTCGTTGCTTTTCCATGCGTTTCTGGCGGAAATTCAAATACTTGGTTTAGGTCTTTCCTAACATCAACGATAATTAAACGCTTACGTGACTGAGGAACTCCATATGCTTTTGCATTAATGAGGTGATGGCTCACAACATAACCTTCTTGTCGATAGGCCGTTTCTTGTTCCTCCAAAAAACTACCGGCCCCCAACTGCTTTAACCCAGAAACATTCTCCGCCACGAAGTATTTTGGACGGACCAGGCTGATCACTCGCAAAAATTGCTTGTAAAGGTTAGTACGCTCGTCCTTCTTGGGGTCTCTGTTACCAGCCATAGAAAAAGACTGACACGGATATCCTCCAACAACGACATCGGCACTTGGAAACGCAAGAACTTGCGATATATCGCCATTTACCACGTCAGTGTTAGGAAAGTACTTTTCCAAAGTTTTGCATGCATCTTTCAGAATATCATTTGCAAAAACTATGTGGCCGCCGGCAGCTTCAATACCGAAGTCCATTCCACCACATCCGGAAAATAAAGATAGGACCCGAATTTCGTCCCCATCTTTCTCAAAAATATTATTCACTTTGTCACGCATCAGATTTCTTTTCTTCCGAGCTACCGCCCTGCACCAAAAACGGCCAGCGCGCCCTAAAGTATCCCTCGACTGCATCCTGTACCCCAAGCGAAAGCGAGCCGGTGTGTACCGTAATCGCCTTTCGTGTTGGAAGGCCTCAGGAAAGCGAGGATTTTCTAACTCTGCGCTCAGGAGCGCCCGCGTCTACATTTTCTGCTCAAACGGCATCACGTATTCGCAAGATTCATCGAGCACGGTACACCAAAGCGGCGAACTGTGGATACATCCAGCAGTCCGAAAATTTCGTGCTGATGATCCGCGGCCAAAAGTGTCCGTAAGGGGCGTACGCTGATCATTCTCGAGCCCAATTTCGCTAAGTAAGCGCATGCTGTGTCGATGCTTTATTTTTCTCGGACATCACCGCCCCGCCTAGTCATCATCGTTAAAACAATACCGACAGCTCAAAGGTCCGTTTTTATTGGCAATTACTGCATCCTTGATTAGATAGCTTTTCACGACTCTATCACCGACGCACGCCATTATGGCGACAAGCACAATTGGGCAGCAGGCTGCTGCCCAAATTTGTAAAGGATGGATAGATATGTCGCCAGCAACGACATGATGGTAAGACGTGTCGCAAAAAACGATAAATGGCGACATGAGCACGGCGGGTGGGGATGCTGGTCGGGTACTTCATACCCCGATCACGAAACGGCAAACACACATAACCTATGGGAAGAGCTGCGTCGCCGGCACCTGGACGTAAGAACAGGCGACGTCGTATTACTTCCGCTGCAAACACTCCACAGCCCGATCCGCCACCATCTTCGCCATCTCCACCAAATGCATCACTGCCCTATGCGGCGGCGCCAGCGGTTCACCAAGCACTTGCGACGTAGCCGCCGCACACTGCAGCAACTCAGCCACCCGCACCCAGGCATCCTCGAAGCTCAGCTCTTCATTGACAGTAAATGGCTTAGTCACAGCCGATGAGGGCAAATCCGAAACAACGTTTTCCATGGCACAACTCCAATCAAAAAGTGTGTACCAATCGAATACGGGCGACTAAACCCGATCACTGAATAGGCAGTGACAAGCCGCAGCCTAGTCGCGAGATTTTGCTGGCGCAAGCCGCTGGGATTCTCTAGGAAACGTCCTGCAAATGAAAGGGACGGGTACTGCTGGCCCTCCAACCATTGTCCCCTCTGAGTTGACGGTATTACCCATCCCACCCAATTTATCCCCCGCCACCCACCCATTAATCTGTGCCCATGTTGAACGCAACACCCAACCCACCTAAACAAAAAAAGGATTCCACCATGAGCACTCCAACCTACAACCGCTTGAACAAAGACGACGCCGTAGTCCTGCTGGTCGACCACCAAACCGGCCTGATCTCCCTGGTGCAGGACTTCTCCCCCAACGAGTTCAAGAACAACGTGCTGGCCCTGGCTGACTTGGCCAAGTTCTTCAACCTGCCGACCATCCTCACCACCAGTTTCGAGCAAGGCCCTAACGGCCCGTTGGTGCCGGAGCTGAAGGAGATGTTCCCGCAGGCGCCGTATATCGCTCGCCCTGGTCAGATTAATGCCTGGGATAACGCGGATTTCGTTAAGGCGGTCAAGGCGACTGGGCGTAAGCAGATCATCATTGCGGGTGTGGTGACGGATGTGTGTGTGGCGTTCCCGACGTTGTCGGCGCTGGCGGAGGGGTTTGAGGTGTTTGTGGTGACGGATGCATCGGGCACGTTTAATACCACGGTGCAGCAGGCGGCGTGGAGCCGGATGACGCAGGCGGGGGCGCAGTTGATGAATTGGTTTTCGGTGGCGTGTGAGTTGCAGGGTGACTGGCGCAATGACATGGAAGGGTTGGGGAATTTGTTGTCTCAGCGGATTCCTAATTATCGGAATTTGATGAATGGGTATGCGGCGGTGACGGCGCGTCAGGGCTGAGGTTGATAGCCTTTGTGGGGAGTGGGCTTGCCCGCTCCCACAGGGGTCATGTTTGCCTTTGAAGCAGCGGAGTTTCTCAGTCGAGGATCAGGTGCGGTAGAAACCGGCTGGAGTCCTTGGTGATCAAGCTATTGTCTTCCCGCACGCCGATGCCGGCGGCTTGATCGCCAATCACCCACGACCCAATCAGCGTATAGCTGTCACCAAAGCGCGGCAGCGGCGCGAATTCCTGGAGGATGAACGGCGCGTCGGTGTAGGGGCCGTCTTCTTTTACGATCAGGCCGTCGGCGGTTTGCAGTTCGATGTTGGCGCCTTCGCGGGAGAAGAACGGTTTGCGCACCCAGCCCTTTGGCACGGCTTTGCCGGGGTCGGTATCCAGGTGGGAGGCGAGCAGGTTGGGGTGGCCTTTGTTGAATTCCCACAACAGCGGCAGGACGCCTTTGTTGGAGAGGATGGATTTCCAGGCGGGCTCGAAAAACTGGGTATCGCACTGGGCAATCGCGGCGCCGAAGGGCTCGTGAAAGATGAATTCCCAGGCGTGCAGTTTGAACAGGTGGGGAATCCAGCGATCTTCGAGGTCGACGAAACGGCCATCACTGGTGAGGCCGATGTCTTCGATGTCGATGTGGCGTGATTCGATGCCGACTTTTTCCGCGACGAGGCGCAGGTAGTCGGTGGTGCCTTTGTCTTCGATCGAGTCTTTCATCGAGGCGAAGTAGAACGGCTGGTTGACCTGCAGTTGAGCGAAGGCCTGATGCAGTTTGGTGTCGATGCTGTTGAACTGGTCGGCATGCTTGGGCAGCAGGCCGCGTTCGATGCATTGTTCCAGCCAGCCCCATTGAAACGCCGCAGCCTCATAGAGGCTGGTCGGCGTGTCGTAGTTGAGTTCGAGCAGCTTGGCGGGCCCGGTGCCGTTGTAGGAGAAGTCCATGCGCCCGTACAGGTGCGGGTGGCCTTCGAGCCATGAGGTTCGAATCATGTCGAAGAACGGCGCGGGAATGCTCAGGCGTTCCAACAATTCCTCGCTTTGAACCACGCGGGCCACGAGGTCCATGCACATGTCATGAATCTCGGTGGTCGGGTCTTCGAGGTCGCGCTCGATTTGCTCGAGCGTGAATTGGTAGTACGCGCTCTCGTCCCAGTAGGGTTCGTCGTCGATGGTGTGGAACAGAAAGCCGAGGCTGTCGGCAGTCTGTTTCCAGTCATGACGCTCTGCGCATTGGATCTTTTTCATCGCCCGGTTTCCTTAACTGCTCGACCCACCGCCGCCCCAGCCGCTGCGTGCGCTGGCCTTGCTGCCGAAGCCGCCACGGGAGGTGGACGAGGCAACGGAGCTCGACTTGTTGGAAGAGCGCAGTGTGTTCGTGTAATTGCTGCTGCCATACCGGGCTTGGTTGGAGCGGCCGAAGGTTGCCCCATTGGAGGCGCGCTGATTGAGCGTCGAGTTGCCGTAGTTGCCGCGATCATCGCGATAGCGGTACACCGGCTCGGAGCGGTAGCTGTTGCGGTTGTTGCTCAGCATGTTGCCAATCAACAGGCCTGTCAGCAGGCTGCTGGTAGAGAAGCCTGAGCCGCCGCCGCTTGCCTGGGAGCCGCCCGCTTGAGCATTGGCAGCATCGACCTGGGATTGGGTCACCTGGCCGGCGGCGGTCAGTTCGAAACCGCCGAGCTTGGGGATGAACTTGCCGGTGGAGTCCTGCTGGCACCAGTCGGCGACAAAGTCGGCATCGCAATCGGCCTGGCTGTCGTACACCGGGGCAATGCGCCGATGCTCGGCCATGGCCGTCATGTAGGCGTCCGAGCACACGTCCACCGGAAGCTTTTCATCGGCACATTGCTGCACGGACTGGAAGTTGTACTTCTTCTGCAAATCGTAGGTTTTTTCCGTCGGCCCGCAGCCGGATATCGCCATGGCGACCGACGCTGCCAGCGAAAGCTGGACGTACTTGCTTCGTTTCATCGGGAGCTCCGTGCGCAATCAGTTCTGGGTAGGCGTCATGCACGCGGCATTCAACATGCCGACGCTGATGGCCACGGCGGCCACGTAGATACCGGCCGCGAGTTCGCCGTTCTTGATGCGCTCGGACGTGCCTTTGAGCACCAGGCTGGTCACCAAAAAGGCCAACAGTTGAACGAGGGCGGCGATCACGGCCCAGACGACGAAGTCGAGGATGCTGATCGAGTAGGCAATCACGTTGCTGGCCGGAATGGCGAAACCGATGATGGCACCGCCCAGGGCGACCGCAGCCGACACGTTGCCGGCACGGATCAGTTCGAACTCTTTGTGCGGGGTGACGCGGGTGTAGATGAACTGGAACAGCGCGAAGATTATCGCAGCCCCCAAGATGTACGTGACAAACCCGAACACAGCCGCTTTGTTCAGGGAGATGGAGAGAGCTTCTAGCATGGGGTTCTTCCTTTTTTAGAGCGCATTCAGGTCGGTTGTGTACAGCGAAATGCCCAGCGAGGTGCTCAGGCTGATGGAGCCCTCAGCGTCTTCTTCGACGGAAAACAGCAAAAACTCTCGACGGTCGGTCAGGCCGGTGTCGCGGGCGTACAGCATCGAACGGTGCTCGACGGTGTAGGTGCTCTCGGGGTTGATCACCTGTTCGCTCATCGCCACCAGTTCTGTCTGGCCAGGCTCGCTGCCCCACACACGGGCGTATTCGACGCCGTTGTGGGTGTAGGTCGGCAGCCCGATCAAGCTCTGTGGCCCTGCCAGCCGACGCAGCTCCGCTTCACTACTGAGGGTGACAACGCTCAAGTAGTTGAACAGGATTACCGACTCGACCTGCCCGGCGATCTCGCCGGTGGTGTGCACCTGCAGCCAGTAATCTTCGTCGTTCATGTAATAGCGTGACAGCCAGGTCGACTGCCCGAGATCAACGGTGCCGTTGGCCCAGATTTCCTGGGAGCCGGGGATCACTACCGTGGTTTTCTCATCGAGCAGCAATTTCAGGGTCGTGTCGAATATCACGCCTTTGCCCGGCGCCAAGCCCAGTGGGCCGGTGACTGGCAGGGTTTCGCCGGCAGTCCATTGCGACTCCGGTTTCGCTTGCGGGGCCTCAAGCCCCATCAACTGTTTAAACCATCCCATTGGAGATTTCCTTGAGGCGGGTGGAGGCGATGTAGAAGAGTTCGCCGCCTTCAACGCGGGTGGCGCCAGGCGGGTTGATTGACGGTTGTTGAGCGCCTTTGGCGCGATAGCCGATGAGCGTGGCGTTGTGCTGTTCTTTCATCTGCGTGTACAGGTCGCCGAACGTTGCCTCAAAGGCCTCAGGCAATTTCATCAGGTATTGAGTGGCGCCTTGCCCGACGCACAGCAGCTCATTAATGACCACGGACGAGCCCGGGTCCTGAGAGGCGCGCACCAACATTTCGATGGCCATGCTTGAGGTGCACTCCAGGCTGGGCGCATAGGAACTGGCGAGGGCGGCAATTTCACTTTCATTGAAGTGGGCGACCACGTGCCCCACAGGGCTCAACTGATTCACCGCCAGCACGGTAGCCAGCGTCAGGTCATCAGACGGGGTTCGCACCAGCACCCGCTCGGCACCGGGAACACCTGCACGCAGTAATAATGCGGTGGAGGACAGGCTTTCGCCTCTGATGAACGCCGCTTTGCCTGGCATCGGGTTTTCTTCCAGCGTGCAGTCGCAGATGACGATCAGGTTGTCGTTCGAGGTTTCATCTTGAAGCAACAACTCAATGACCCGCTCGCTGGACGCGCCTTCCCAGCCGATGAGCACGGTGTGGCCGACCTTGCCGGTGAAATCGCCTTTGCCCTTCATGCCTTTTCTCCATGCATCAATAACACTGCTGGTGGTTTTGCCGATGGCCGCCGTCAGCAGCGCAATGCCCCCGAGCATGACCCAGGTGGCGACAAATACTCGCCCCGCCGAGGTCTGCGGCGCGAGGTCGCCATAGCCGACAGTAAGCGTGGTGGTGAGATAGAAGTAAATAAACGTGGCGGGGGCGGTGAGGTGTTGTTCGCCCAGAAACACCAGGCCCAGATACGCCGTGCCCAGGTGTACACCCAAAGCAATGACCAGCCCTGCCCAGCCGAAGCGGTGAAAGAGGGAGGAGGCGTAGAGGCGCAACAAAAGAAAAATCGACATGTCGTCCCTGATTCCCTGGGTATTTGATTCCTGATGACGTCATCGCCTCGGCGTTCACCCGGCATTAAACCTGCTGCGCGGCGTAGAGAGAAGTACCTTGGCCGCAATAAACCCGGCGAGTGCACCAAACAAATGGCCTTCGAAGGAAATACCCTGGCGCGGCAGGAAGCCAAGGATCAGGCCGCCATACATAACCGCCACCACACCGGCGGTGATCAGGTTGCTCCAGCTCCGGTGGAACCAGGCGCGAGACAATAAGTAGGCCCATAAGCCGAATACCCAGCCGCTGGCACCGACGTGTACGCCGGCAAACCCGAACAGCCAGACCAACGAGCCGCCCAGCAGGATAATAATCGCGCTGACGGTAATGAACCGGTTGAGCCCTTCGATAATGACCAGAGTCCCCAGTACCAAAAAGGCAATCAGGTTAGCGCTCAGGTGGGCAAAGGAGGCGTGCAAAAACGGAGAGGTGAGGATGCCGAGCAGCCCCTGCACGGTTCTCGGGATCAGGCCGAATGCCATGAGGCTGTAACCGGTGGCTACATTGAGCAGTTGCAGCGCGACCATAAAGAGCGCCAAGCCTGCGATTGTCTTGAAACCCTTCAGGGCGTCCATCCTGACCTCGACGTAAAAAAAAAGAAGGGCAGACCTGCCCTTCTTGCTGCGGCGCTGTTTACTCAGCCGACTTTTGCTTCAGGCGTTCCAGAATCGCATTGGCGCTGCCTGTGTCCGGCGTGATACCGGCTTCGCGCAGCTTGCGCTCAAGGTCAGTACCCGTCGATGCCTCCGCCAACTCATCCTGGGCTTGCAGTTCAGCGGCGCGATGCTGCTGCTTGGCTTGCAAGCGGTTCAGCGTACCGACGGCGGTTTCCAGCTTGCCGTTGGCACCGCCACTGGCGATGGACGCGCTGACCTGGGCCTTCTGTACGCTTTCGCGCGCCTTGGCCATGTCCACTTGCTGGCGCAGGCTTTTGATTCGGCTTTCGGCTTTGGTGATGTCTTTGCGCATGCTCTCAGCGTACCCGCCGAACTCGGTGGTCTGCTTTTGCTCGACGTCACGTTCGTTGGTCAGGGTCGAAATGGCTTCGGCCACTTCCAGAGCCAGGTCTTCACGATTGGCCTGGATAGCAGCCATCGCCTTGGACTCCAGGTCTTTGATCTTGGCGTCGTATTCGCTGACGCGGTCAGCCGCCAGTTTGTGCTTGGCCATGATGCTGACCAGTTCACGCTTGGCGTTGGCCAACGCGCTGTCAGCGTCGCGAATTTCCTGGTCAAGGATGCGCAGGGCTTGTTGGTCAACGATCGATTCGCCGACTTCGCTGGCACCGCCACGTACCGCGGTGAACAATTTGCTCCAGATGGACTGAGTCATTGGATACTCCCGAATAATTAGTTGAAGAAACGTTCAAAGGCTTCGCTGGCGCGCTGCACGTTGTCGACGAGGGTTTTCACCTCGGTCACGATGTTGGTCAGGCTGGAGTCGGAACTCAGCGCGCCGAACATGTTGTAAACAACCTGGCCGTTAGGCATCGACTCGATACCGATCGAGGACAACGGGAACATTTCCCGGCTGCGCAGCACCGCGTCATTGAATGCCGCTACGTCGCTGATGGACTCGACGTCGACCAGAACGGTGTCCACGATGATCTGCTCGCCCACCACTGCGATGTAAATCGGCAGGCCCCCGAAGTCGTTCATTTCCAGCTTGATGCTGGACTCGGAGCCTTGAACGAGAGAAAGCGTAATGTCGTTGGAAACCACTTCGTCCAAGGCTTGCAGCGCCGTGAAGAGGCGATCGATATTCCAGTTAGTACCTGCGCTCATGAAATTCTCCGACATGAATGAGCCAGCCAGAATCGGTTGGCGAAGCTGTTTCTCCATTTGCTTGAGCAGGCTTCGATTTTCGGGAAGCACCCAAGTCTCGTGTTTCACATACCCGGCGGCCGCCAGGCCCGCGCGCATCTGCTTCATGTAAAAGCTCGACGGCTTTTTCGCAGGCGGTTTCAAGCGCTCTCCCTTGCGGCTTGCGGAATCGGTATCGGGCCCGGCTTGCGGGCTCGATGGAGAGCTGCTTTTCATGGTGCTGACCTCGTTGTGAAAAACTCACGCGTGAGAAAATCTACAGGTAATTCTCGGAAGGCTCAATAGCTCACGCGTGAGTTTTTTACCGGCGTTCCCAGCCCACTGAAAAGCACTCCTTGTTCGAGAATCGCCGGACCGGCACAAAGACAGCGGCCCCGACAGCAAGAACCTGTGGGAGAAGTTCCTGGCCGGTGGCACCATCTCCAGTGGGCCGCATGGCAGTGAGCGGCACACCGACGACTGGCGGCCTTGGGGCAGAACGGACATGGACACGGGGAGCAAGAAAACGGCTTGATGTTGCGTAGAGCATTTATCAGGCAAGCCCTGACGCTGTTCAGTTAAGCGAACGCAATGCCCAAAGCAGCGAAGATTAAATGTGGGAGCGGCGGTGCGACGATTCGACTTGCCCGCGATGACGTCGGCCCAGCAAACATTGATGTTGACTGACCCACCGCTTTCGCGAGCAAGCCCGCTCCCTCCTTTGCTCTTCGTCGCTTAGCAGGTTGCTGCACAAATGCTCCGCGGTACTAGAGCGCCCCTTGACTCTCCCCCATACGGCACACCCTACCCTGAAAGCCCACATTTTCAGGACCTTACCCCATGCCCCAGCGCATCCTGGTCATCCTCGGCCACCCTTCTCCCTCCAGTTTCTGCTCAGCCTTGGCCGACGCCTACCGCCACAGCGCAAAACTCGCCGGCCACGAGGTCCGCGTCCTGCGCTTGGGCGATCTCACTTTCGACCCCGTCCTTCACCACGGCTACACGCAGATCCAGCCGTTGGAACCTGACTTGCTCAGCGCCCAATCCGACATCCTCTGGGCCACCCATCTGGCGTGGGTGTCCCCGATCTGGTGGGGCGGTATTCCGGCATTGTTGAAAGGGTTTATCGACCGCGTTTTCCTACCCGGCTTTGCCTTTAAATACCGCGAAGGCAAGCCGTTTCCTGACAAGCTGCTGCTCGGCCGAACCGCACACTTGTTGGTGGCCCTGGACACGCCGCCGTGGTATTACCGCTGGTTCTACCGCATGCCGGGCATTCATCAGATGCGCAGCACGACCCTGGCGTTTTGCGGCATCAAGCCGACCAAAACGTTGATGTTCGGGCCGGTGCTGGGCTCTACACCGGCGCAGCGTGAAAAATGGCTGACACTGGCCGGCGGCCTATTCGGAAAAGGGAGTTTTCATGTACATCGGCAAAGCCGCGCAGCTGTCGGGCACGACCATCAAAGCGATACGCCACTATGAGGCAATTGGTCTGTTGCCAGCACCGCAACGGGAGGGGCGTTATCGGGTCTATTCGGCGCAGAGCGTGGAGCTGCTGGCGTTGATCAAGTGCGCCCAGCAGTTGGGGTTCAAGCTCAAGGAGTTGCAGGGGATTTTGCACGGGCACGAAGGCGATGCACTGCCTTGGGAACGGGCAGATCAGGCCATCGCCAGCAAGAAGCGCGAACTGGCCGGGCAGATTGCTGGGTTGCAGCAGATGCAGGCGGGGTTGATGGCGTTTGAAGCGCAGCTCAAGGATGCGCAGGGGCAGTGCTCGGGTGTCCGCTGAGCCGAATAAAATGCGTAATCGGCTCCCAACATGAGCCCAATAGGCGTTTTATTCAGCTCAACAGAGGACGACTGCCCCCCGCTCATTTGCCCAGAATCCCCATGTCTGCTAGTGTCGCGCCGGTTTACCGTCTACCGGAATAGCCGCCATGGCCCGCAAAAAAGTTGCACTCGATTTCGAACAATCCCTCGCCGACCTGCAAACCCTGGTCGAGCGTCTGGAGAACGGCGAGTTGTCGCTGGAGGACTCGCTGACAGCGTTTGAGCAAGGCATCGGCCTGACTCGCGACTGCCAGAGCGCGTTGGCGCAGGCGGAGCAGAAGGTCCAGGTATTGCTGGAACGCGACGGGGAGTTGGCCGAAGAACCTTTCGATGCGGAACAGCCCGAATGATCGACGCGTATCAGGCCAGTAGCCAAGCCCGGGTGAATGCGGCGCTCGAGCCCTTGTTTGTTGCGCCAAGCCCGGAAATGAACCGCCTTTATGCCGCCATGCGCTACAGCGTGATGAATGGCGGCAAACGCGTGCGCCCGTTGCTGGCGTATGCGGCCTGTGAAGCCTTGGGCGTGCGTGCCGAGCAAGCCAATGGCGCGGCGTGTGCGGTTGAGCTGATTCACGCCTACTCCCTGGTGCATGACGATTTGCCGGCAATGGACGACGACGATTTACGTCGCGGCCAGCCAACCACCCACAAAGCCTTTGATGAGGCCTATGCGATCCTGGCCGGTGATGGCCTGCAGAGCCTGGCGTTCAGCGCCTTGCTGGACCCGCGCCTTAACAGCGTGAACGCTGAGATCAGCCTGCGTATGGTGACCGCCCTCGCTCTGGCCGCTGGCCCGGCCGGCATGGTCGGCGGGCAAGCGATCGACATGGGTTCGGTCAGCCTCAAGCTGGACCAGCAAGCCCTCGAACACATGCATCGCCACAAGACCGGCGCGCTGATCGAAGCCGCGGTGCACTTGGGCGCCCTGGCCAGTGGCCGTGCCGACGCGGCGCAATTGGCGGCCCTGCAGACCTATTCCCGGGCCGTCGGCCTGGCGTTTCAGGTGCAGGACGACATTCTCGACGTGGAAAGTGACACCGCGACCCTGGGCAAACGCCAAGGCGCGGATGCCGCACGCGATAAACCGACCTATCCGGCCTTGCTTGGCCTCGAAGCGGCCAAGGCGTATGCCCTGCAACTGCGCGACCAAGCCCTGGATGCCCTGCGACCTTTCGACGCGGCGGCCGAGCCATTGCGCGACTTGGCGCGGTATATCGTCGAACGCCGCCACTGATAACGGCGGCCATTGCAGCCGCATATCGGCCAAGTTCGGCGCTCTGCGTGGGCAGTTTGCACTGCTTGAGGTAAACTGCCGCCTCTTCTATACCTATAACGATTCGCCTGATGCCCACGACGTTTCAAGAGATTCCCCGCAAACGCCCGTCCACGCCCCTGCTCGACCGTGCTGCCACGCCGGACGGCCTGCGTCGACTGGGTGAAGCCGAGCTGGAAACCCTGGCCGATGAGTTGCGCCTGGAATTGCTCTACACGGTCGGTCAGACCGGTGGGCATTTCGGTGCCGGCTTGGGCGTCATCGAGCTGACTATCGCCCTGCATTACGTGTTCGACACCCCGGACGACCGGCTGGTGTGGGACGTGGGCCATCAGGCGTACCCGCATAAAATCCTCACCGGCCGTCGCGAGCGCATGGCCACTCTGCGCCAGAAGGACGGCCTGGCCGCCTTCCCACGTCGCGCCGAGAGCGAGTACGACACCTTTGGCGTCGGCCACTCCAGTACCTCTATCAGTGCCGCGCTGGGCATGGCGATTGCCGCCCGCCTGCAAGGCAGTGAGCGCAAGGCGATTGCGGTGATTGGTGATGGCGCGCTGACCGCCGGCATGGCCTTCGAAGCGCTGAACCATGCGCCGGAAGTGAACGCCAACATGTTGGTGATCCTTAACGACAACGACATGTCGATTTCGCGCAATGTCGGTGGCCTGTCGAACTACCTGGCAAAAATCCTCTCCAGCCGTACTTACGCGAGCATGCGCGAAGGCAGCAAAAAGGTGCTCTCGCGCCTGCCCGGCGCGTGGGAAATTGCCCGGCGTACCGAAGAATATGCCAAGGGCATGCTCGTGCCCGGCACCCTGTTCGAAGAGCTTGGTTGGAATTATATCGGCCCGATCGACGGCCATGACCTACCCACCCTGATCGCCACGCTGCGCAACATGCGTGACCTCAAAGGCCCGCAGTTCCTGCATATCGTCACCAAAAAAGGCAAAGGCTTCGCCCCGGCGGAAGTCGACCCGATTGGTTACCACGCGATCACCAAGCTCGAACCGCTGGACGCCCCTGCCGCCGCGCCGAAAAAGGCCAGCGGGCCGAAGTATTCCGGCGTGTTTGGCGAATGGCTGTGTGACATGGCCGCCGCCGACCCGCGACTGGTGGGCATTACCCCGGCGATGAAGGAAGGCTCCGACTTGGTGGCGTTCAGCGAGCGTTTCCCGCTGCGCTATTTCGACGTGGCGATTGCCGAGCAGCATGCGGTGACCTTCGCCGCCGGCATGGCCTGTGAAGGCGCCAAGCCGGTGGTGGCGATCTACTCCACCTTCCTGCAGCGCGGTTATGACCAGTTGGTGCATGACGTGGCGGTGCAGAACCTCGATGTGCTGTTCGCCATCGACCGCGCCGGTTTGGTCGGCGAAGACGGCCCGACCCACGCCGGCAGTTTCGATTTGTCCTACTTGCGCTGCATCCCCGGCATGCTGGTGATGACGCCGAGTGATGAGAACGAACTGCGCAAGATGCTCAGCACCGGCCACCTGTACAACGGCCCGGCGACCGTGCGCTACCCGCGCGGTAATGGCCCGAATGCCGTGATCGAGAAAGACCTTGAACCGATTGAAATCGGCAAAGGCATCGTGCGTCGCCAAGGCAGCAAAACCGCTTTCCTGGTGTTTGGCGTGCAATTGGCCGAAGCGCTGAAAGTCGCCGAGAAGATCGACGCCACCGTGGTCGATATGCGCTTCGTCAAACCACTGGACGAAGCCCTCGTACGCGAAATCGCCGCCAGCCATGAGCTGCTGGTGACGGTCGAAGAAAACGCCATCATGGGCGGCGCCGGTGCGGCGGTCAGCGAGTTCCTGGCGCGGGAGAACATTCTCAAGTCGGTGCTGCACCTGGGCTTGCCGGATGTGTATGTCGAACATGCCAAGCCGGCGCAGATGCTGGCTGAGTGTGGGCTGGATGAAGCCGGGATTGAGGCTTCGGTGCGCGAGCGCATGGCGCTGCTGGGCCTGTAACCCGACCTCCCGGTAGAAACCGGGCCAACATGTGGGAGCTGGCTTGCCTGCGATAGCGGTCTATCGGACACATTGAAGTTGAATGTGCCGCCGTCATCGCAGGCAAGCCAGCTCCCACATTGGTTTTGTATTGCTGATAAACGCTAGGGACAGCCCATGACCCGCCTTCGCTTTGCCCTGCCCTTGCTGCTGCTTCCCGCCACTGACCTGTTGGCCGACAGTTTCGAGCGTGACGACGCCCTGAAACTCCCCAACGTAGTGATCAGCGCCAACCGCCAGATCCAAGCGCGCAACGACAGCAGCGCCGCCAACACCGTATTCACCCGCGATGACATCGACCGCTTGCAACCCACCAGCGTAACCGACCTGCTCAGCCGCGTACCCGGTGTGCAAGTCGCGCCCACCGGTGGCCGCGGCAGCCTGCCGGGGATTTTCATTCGCGGCACCAAGGCCGCACAAAGCCTGGTACTGGTCGATGGCCAGCGCATCGCCAATACCACCTCCGGCGACAGCGGGCTGCAATACCTGAACGTCGACCAGATTGAACGCGTGGAAGTGCTGCGCGGCTCGCGCTCGGTGATCTACGGCAGCGACGCGATTGGCGGGGTGATCCAGATTTTTACCCGGCGCAATGCCGAGCAGGGCCTGCAGCCACGCTTGAAACTGGGGTTTGGCAGCCACCAGACCTGGGAGCGCAGCCTTGGCCTGTCTGGCGGTGATGAGCACACGCGCTTCAACTTGGGGGCGAGCCTGGATGACACGGCGGGTATCAACGCTACACACGAATCGTTCCCCAGCGATGGCGACCATGATGCCTATCGCAATCAGTCGATCAGCCTGAACCTCAGCCATGCCTTCAACGATGAGCTGGAAGTGGGTTTCAACCTATTGGATAACCGCGGCAAGTCGGAATACGACAACAGCTTCGTTGAGCAAAAACCCTACACCGATTACACCGTGAGCAGCGCCAGCGGCTATGTCGACGCCAAGTTGAATGAACGCTGGCAGTCGCGCCTGGAGCTGGGTCACAGCGAGAACCGTGATACCAAGCGCGATAAGCTCAGTGATTATTTCAGCGTGTTCAACACCTATCGTGACTCGGTCAACTGGCAAAACGACCTGACGCTGGATGAGCAAAACAGCCTGATCCTCGGCGGCGACTGGTACGAAGACCGCTTTCACGGCTCCAGCGCCTTTACCGAGAACAGCCGCTGGAACCGGGCCGCCTTTGTGCAGCATCGTTTCCACGGCGAGTGGTTCTCCACCGAACTGGGCCTGCGCCGCGACCAGAACCAGCAATTCGGCGGCCAGAACAGCTGGAGCGGCACCCTTACCGTGCCGATCAACCCCGATAATGACGTGCTGCTGAGCTACAGCGAAGGCTTCCGCGCGCCGACCTTCAACGACCTTTACTACCCTGACACGCGGTACAGCAACCCCAACCTGCAGCCGGAGACCTCAAAAAGTTACGAGCTGCAATGGCGCAGCCAACTGAGTGACAGCACGCGCCTGGAAGCTTCGCTGTACCGCACGGATTTAAGCGACGCAATCGTTGCCGACAGTAACGACAAGCCACAAAATGTGGCGTCGGCACGTATCAATGGCTTTGAAGCGGCGCTCAAGCAGGAACTGTTTGGTTGGCAGGGCAACCTGGGCGTGGCATTTATCGACCCGCGCGACCGCGATACCGGCCACACCCTGGCGCGTCGCGCACGGCGCACCTTGAGCCTGGATCTGGACCGGCAATTCGATAAGTTGGGTGTGGGTGCCAGTTGGCAAGCCATCAGCAGCAGCTATGACGATGAAGACAACCGCAATCGCCTCGGCGGTTATGCCTTGCTGGGGCTGCGTAGCAGCTGGGCGATCAATCATGAAGTCCGTGTTTCGCTGAAAGTCGACAACCTGTTGGACCGCCAATATGCCCGCGCTCGGTATAACTACAACGCCCCCGATTCTCCCAACAACCAGGACTACCGCGAAGAGGGCCGGACCTGGATGCTGGGCCTGACGTGGGCACCGCAGCTATAGCGCTGCGGCTCAATAAATCTGCCGGGCAGGTTCGTTGGAATTCAGATAGCCGGCCTTGATGGCTTCGCCGCAGGTTATGAAACCGTATGCGTTAACTCCGCCCATGTCGGTAAAGCCAACATATAGGTCCTTTTTCTTGCCTTTGCTTTCAAGCGCATAGTCAAAGCACTGTGAACTGCCATTGCGAACCGGGGTGATGCGCTTGGGTTGCTCGATTGCAAGAATGTCCTGCTTAGTGGCCCCACGCTCGGCGGCCTTGGCCGCGACGGGGTGATCGCTGAAGTTCATCAATGTTGAGATACCTTCCAGCGTGTTACAACCGGCCAGCAAAATGGCGGTAGAAATACCAATGATCAAACGGCGCATGACCACCTCCTGTCGTTGAACGAACGCCATGCAACACGCATCGCGGGTAGCAGCGTATCGCCCTGGCGCCGAAACTACCCGATGGACAACTCTTAATAACCGGTAGGAGAACACGCAACGTTCACGCGAGCGTTGCAGCGCAATCAACGCTCACGCGTCACCCTCGCAACACAGCATCAATGATCAGTATTTCCTGCTGACCCGCTCATTGGACGCCAGACTACCCTCGGCCAACGCGGTGCTGCAGGTTGCGTAGCCCCAGGCGTTAACCCACCCACTGGAGGTGAAAGAGACGAAATAATCGGCTCTTTTTCCATCACGCGCCAATGCGTAGTCGAAGCACTGTGCGGTGCCGCCACGGATAGAGGTGATTTTCGTGGGTTTCTGAATGTTCAGGATGTCTTGCTGGGTGCTGTCCATCGACGAAGTCCTGTCGACTATAGGATGGTTACCAAATGTCCTGAGTTCAGAGAGTCTTTGTGACAGATCGCACCCGCTGATTAGCGTCAATACGAGGGCCGTACCCGCCAACGCGAAGAGATAACGCATGATGTGTCCTTATGCTGCCTAATTAACCCGAATGGGGGACCGGCGACACTAGCCACCCTGGGTGCGTAAATCTGGAGGCAAAGTCCGACATCTTGGCAGATCAATCGCACCGACCAGGATGGAAACACAACGGATTGTCAGCGCTGGGGGGCCACTGACTGACAGAGCTTCGCGATAGCCTCGATCATCTGCCCGCTCGGCCGCTCCAGCCCCTTGTCCGGGACTATCTGCAACCGGCCTTCGGCCACCGCCGCTATTTGCGGCCAGGCCTTCCAGGCATCGAGTTGCACCTGATCGGCAGCCAGAATCAGCTGCGGATTACGCTGCAACACCGACTCGATGCTGACCTGTGGCGCGGGCAGCTTCAGGTCGTCGAATACATTACGCGCGCCGCACACACTCAGCGCATCGCTGATGATTTGCCCACCGCCCACGGTGTACAGCGGCTGGTTCCACACTTGGTAAAACACCCGTAAGGGCTCGGCACGCTGATAGCGTTGGCGCAGTTCGGCCAGGCGCTGGCGTAACTGCGCGGCTAATTGTCGACCCGCCTCTTCACGGCCCACTTGTTGAGCGATGGCTTGGATCTGAGACGTCAGTTGTTCAAGGCTATGCGGTTCGGCGACGTAAACGGGGATATTCAGGCGCTGCAACTGCTCGCGTTGCGCAGGACCCACGCTGCTGGGCCAGAGCAGGATCAGGTCGGGCTTGAGGCTGAGCAGGCGCTCCATGTTCAATTGCCCGTATTGCCCCACCGAGGGCACTTGCGCCAATGCCGCCGGGCGTTCGCCGCCATCGAGCACGCCCACCAGCAGGTCGGCGGCGCCCAGTTCAAGCACGATTTCAGAGAGTGACGGCGCCAGGCTGACGACGCGTTCGACCGCCAACGCCTGGGCGCTGACTGCCAGCAGCAGCACCGCCAGCCAGTAGCGCATCATCCCAATTGACGCGGGATGCGGTAGAGGTAAAACAGTACCAGCGTCGACAGCGCCAGCAGGAACAGCGGGACGGCTTCCAGGCCGACAAACACCGCCAGCGCGCCGATCCAGGCCGGTATCGCCGCCACCAGCAAAGCCGTGCGGCGACGGGCCGCGAGGGTAATCCAGGCAGCCGGTTCTTCAGCGGTGTCGAGGGCTTTGGCGGTGGCGATCAGCGCGTGTTTATAGCCATGAAAATAACGCAGGCTCAAAAACATCGAGGCCACGCCGGCAATAAAGAACGGCATGGCCAGTACGGGAAGCAGGGATTCGGCGTGGCCAAATACCAGGTTGATCACAAACAACGGCAGCAGTGCCAGGGCCAAGTACTGCCACCAGTTGAAGGACAGTCGCCGTTTCACCTGGCCGCGGGTCACGCGCGGTCGACCTCGCCCTGATGCTCGTTGCCCATCATGTGGTCGAGCTTGCTGGCCTTGGTCGCCAAGTAGAGCTTGTTGTGCGGGTTTTGCCCGGTGTGCAGCGGCACGCGCTCGGCGACGGTGATGCCCATTTCGGTCAAGGCTTTGACCTTGCGCGGGTTGTTGGTCATCAGGCGCAGGGACTTCACGCCCAGATACTCAAGCATCGGCAGGCAGATCGCGTAGTCACGCTGGTCGGCGGCGAAGCCTAGGCGTTCGTTGGCTTCAACGGTATCGGCGCCGCCGTCTTGCAGCTCGTAGGCACGGATTTTGTTCATCAGGCCGATGCCACGGCCTTCCTGACGCAAGTACAGCAACACGCCACGGCCTTCACGGGCGATGGCGCGCATGGCGGCTTCCAGTTGCGAACCGCAGTCGCAGCGCTGGCTGAACAGCGCGTCACCGGTCAGGCACTCGGAGTGCACGCGGCCCAGTACCGGCGCGCCGTCGGTGAGGTCACCCAGACTGAGCACGAGGTGCTCGCGGCCGGTGGCCTCTTCGAGAAAGCCGTTCATGGTGAACGTGGCAAAAGGGGTAGGCAGCTTGGAAGCGGCGACGAAAACGACGGGCACCGTGTGCTCCTGATTTCAGATTTCACAGAGGGCGTCATTGTAACAGCAGGTTCCTACAGACGCTTAAGCTGAATTATCGCTGATAAAGATCAATAGGTTCGATTGGCCTTCGTCCCGGTTCTATGCAGGTCAGAACGGATAGGGCTGTTTCCAGCGCGCGAAAATCGGCTTCAGCTCGCCGCTCTCGACCAAGGCCGCCATGCGTCGGTCATACACCGCCATCAGGGCCCGCCCACGCTCAGTATCGGCAAAGCCTATGTAGAGCGGCAGCTCGGCGATGTGGGTGAGCTTGAATTGCGCCGGATCGTCCGCCTGACTCAGGACGTACTTGGCTTCGGTGAGGGCATCGATGTAGAGGTCGACGCGGGCGTGCTGCAGCATCGGCAGGATGCCGTCACGGCGTTCGATCTGGTTGAAGCGGTGCAGGTTCGGCAGGTACTCCTCATACCTGTAACCGCGCACCCAGGCCAGGCGGTAGTTGCCCAGGGTGGCGAGGCTGGGCGTCGGCGTGGTGGCCAGCCCAAGGGCGTAGATGTGATCAGCGTCGAAGTTCCAATGAGGGTACAACACGCCGCTGGTTTCATCGCGGTAGGAGCCGACCCAGCCATCCACCTCGCCGCGCTGGGCCAGGCCGACTGAGCGGGTGTAGGGCACGCTGCGGGTTTGCAGCGTGATACCGGCAGGTTCGAACACTTGGCGCAATACGTCCCAGGCCAAGCCGCTGCCATCTTTGTTGGTGTAGTTGTTCCATTCCTCACTGGCCAGCATGACCTTGCCTGGCACCGGGGCTTCGTCCGCCTGCACCAGCGATGCAACGGCACACAGCGCAACCAGCAGCCAACGCCGTACATTCATGGTGACAGCCTCCTACACCGTGAGATCCGTATAGAGGGTAGCGCAGGTCGCCGGCTTACGGCGCCTCGCGAAAATGCTGATAGCCGCGCACGGCCGGGGTGATGTCTTTCCCAATGGCGTCGAGCAGCGTCACGCCCTGCCCCGCCTCGACCCGGCCGATCACGTGGATCGGCCAACCACCGGCCAACAACGGCGCCAGCTCGGCGGGTGGCAGGGTGAACGCCAACACGTAGTCATCGCCCCCGCTTAACGCCGCCACACGCGCCTCATCGTCGCCGACAAAGGCCAGCAAGGCCTTGGACAAGGGCAGCTTCTGAAGCTCAACCAACAGGCTGACAGCCGAAGCCTTGGCGATATGCCCGCAATCGGCCAGCAACCCGTCGGAGATATCCATGGCCGATGTCGCCTTGCCCCGCAATGCAAGGCCCAAAGCCAACTGCGGTTGTGGCGACCAGTAATGGGCCAGCAAGGGGCCCGCAATCGCCGCATCCGCCGTGCGTTGCCCCAACACTAACGGCAAAGCACCGGCGGCATTGCCGAGCTCACCGCCCACACACAGCAAGTCACCCGGTTGTGCACCGCTGCGCGTCAACGCCTGCCCGGCGGGCACACGGCCGAACACGGTCAGGGTCAGGCTCAGCGGCCCGCGCGTGGTGTCGCCGCCCACCAGGCCCACGCCGCAGCTTTGCGCCATGGCGTTCAAACCCTGGGCATAGCGCTGCAGCCAATCGGCATCGACCGTCGGCGCGGTAAGAGCAAGGGTAAAGGCAAGCGGGTGGGCGCCCATGGCGGCCAGGTCGCTCACCGCTACGGCCAGCGAGCGCTGGCCGAGCAGGAACGGGTCACACGGGTCGGCAAAGTGCACGCCGGCCACTAACGTATCGGTGGAGATTGCCAACTGCTCCCCAGCGGGGAGCGCCAGCAAGGCGCAGTCATCGCCGATCCCCAAGGCAATGCCTTCGCCGCCTTGCGCACAAGGCGCGGCGGCGAAGTAGTTGCGGATCAGCTCAAACTCGCCCATTCAGGACTCAAGCGCAGATTAGCGCTTGTGTTCCTTCACTTCGGCTTCACGCAGGCGCGGGGCCAGCTTGTCGAGCACGCCGTTGACGAACTTGTGGCCGTCGGTCGAACCGTAGACTTTCGCCAGCTCGATACCTTCGTTGATCACCACGCGGTACGGCACGTCGACGCGCTTGAGCAGTTCCCAGGTGGACAGGCGCAGTACGGCCAATTCAACTGGGTCCAGCTCTTCGATGGTCAGGTCCAGGCACGGCGTCAAGGCAGCGTCGATCTCGGCCTGGTTGGCCGGAACACCGTGCAGGATGTCATGGAAGTAGCTGGCGTCCGCGAAGCTGAAATCGTTGTCGACGCGAAACTGCGCTTCGATTTCGTTCAGCGAGGTTTTAGACATGTGGCGCTGGTAAAGCGCCTGAGTCGCGAGCTGGCGGGCGCCACGGCGCTTTTCGCTCTTGGATGGCTTACCAGCGTCGGATGGGCGCGGGTCCTTAGGGTTGAACTGATCGCTTTCGTCGGAAATCACTTGGCCTCCAACTGCGACAGCAGGCTAACCATTTCCAGCGCGGACAGAGCAGCTTCAGCGCCTTTGTTACCCGCCTTGGTGCCGGAACGCTCGATGGCTTGTTCGATGGAATCTACGGTCAGTACGCCGAAAGCGACTGGCACGCCGAACTCCATGGACACCTGGGCCAGGCCCTTGGTGCATTCGCCGGCCACGTATTCGAAGTGCGGAGTGCCGCCACGAATGACCGCGCCCAGGGCGATGATCGCCGCGTATTCACCCTGCTGTGCAACTTTTTGCGCAACCAGTGGAATTTCGAAGGCGCCAGGGGCACGGATGATAGTGATATCGCTCTCGCTCACACCGTGGCGAACCAGGGCGTCAACGGCACCGCTTACCAGGCTTTCAACCACAAAGCTGTTGAAGCGGCCAACCACTAGGGCATAGCGGCCTTTGGGGGCGATGAAGGTACCTTCGATGGTCTTCAGGGTCATTCGACAAATCTCTTAAAGAGCCGGGACGCGAAAAGTGCGTCCCTCAGTGATGTTTTAACCGCGAACAAGGGGCAAGAATCGCCAGCCTTTATTCGGAGGGCACGTATTCTACAACTTCCAGGTCGAAACCGGATATCGCATTAAATTTCATGGGTGCGCTCATCAGACGCATTTTGCGTACGCCCAGGTCGCGAAGGATCTGCGAACCGGCGCCGACGATGCTGTAGGTGGTCGGTTTTTTCACCGGCACCTGGTCAGCGGTTTCGCGGATATGCGCCAGCAATACATCACCATCCAACGGGTGGCCGAGCAACAGCACCACACCGCTGCCTGCCTCGGAGACCGCAGCCATGGCCGCGCGCAGGCTCCAGCGGCCCGGTTGCTTGACCATCAACAGGTCGCGCAGCGGGTCCATGTTGTGCACGCGCACCAGGGTCGGCTCTTCAGCGCAAATCTTGCCCAGGGTCAGGGCCATGTGCACGTCGCCTTCCACTGAATCACGGTAGGTCACCAAATTGAATTGGCCCAGTTCGCTGTCCAGCGGCTGCTCGGCAATCCGCTGAACGGTACGTTCGTGGATCATGCGGTAGTGAATCAGGTCGGCAATGGTGCCGATCTTGAGGTTGTGTTCGGCCGCAAAGGCTTCGAGTTCAGTGCGACGAGCCATGGTGCCGTCGTCGTTCATCACTTCGCAGATCACCCCGCTCGGCTCGAAACCGGCCATGCGCGCCAGGTCGCAGGCCGCTTCGGTGTGCCCGGCACGCGCCAGGGTGCCACCTGACTGGGCCATCAGCGGGAAGATGTGGCCCGGGCTGACGATGTCTTCGGCCTTAGCGTCTTTGGCGGCGGCGGCTTGCACTGTGCGTGCGCGGTCGGCCGCGGAAATACCGGTGGTAACGCCGGTGGTCGCTTCAATCGATACGGTGAACTTGGTACCAAAACCCGACCCATTGCGCGGCGCCATCAACGGCAGCTTGAGCAATTCGCAGCGCTCACGGCTCATGGGCATGCAGATCAGCCCACGGGCGTGCTTGGCCATGAAGTTGATGTGCTCAGCCTTGCAGGCCTCGGCGGCCATGATGATGTCGCCTTCGTTTTCACGGTCTTCGTCATCCATCAGGATGACCATCTTGCCTTGGCGGATGTCTTCAACCAGTTCTTCGATGCTATTGAGCGCCACGCGGCACCCCCTTGGTCAGGATTTCAGGTAGCCGTTAGCGGCCAGAAAACTTTCAGTGATGTTCCCAGATGCTGGCTCTGCGGCCTTATCGCCCAACAACAGGCGCTCCAGGTAACGGGCAAGCAAGTCGACTTCCAGATTCACCCGGCGACCTGGCTGATAAGACGCCATGATGGTTTCGCTCAGGGTGTGGGGAATGATGGTCAGTTCAAATTCGGCGCCATTCACGGCGTTCACGGTCAGGCTGGTGCCATCGACGGTGATCGAGCCTTTGTGGGCGATGTACTTGGCCAGCTCTTTAGGCGCGCGAATGCGGAATTCCACGGCGCGTGCGTTTTCGCTGCGCGAAACCACTTCGCCGACGCCGTCGACGTGGCCGCTGACCAAGTGGCCGCCCAGGCGGGTGGTCGGGGTCAGGGCTTTTTCCAGGTTGACCGGGCTGCCGGCCTTGAGGTCGTTCATCGCGGTGCAGTCCAGGGTTTCCCGGCTG
Source organism: Pseudomonas sp. YeP6b (assembly GCF_025642995.1). NCBI lineage: Bacteria > Pseudomonadati > Pseudomonadota > Gammaproteobacteria > Pseudomonadales > Pseudomonadaceae > Pseudomonas > Pseudomonas sp. YeP6b. Next base: position 6,126,791 of record NZ_CP080090.1, read on the forward strand.
ACATCAGCGGCAAAGCCGTTGCCCGGCAACTCGATGACGGTCAGGCACACACCGCTGACGGCGATGCTGTCGCCCAACTTGACGTCGCCGAGATCCAGCTTGCCGGTCTCAACCAGCAGGCGGATGTCGCCGCCTTTGGGGGTCATGGCACGGATACTGCCGATGGATTCGATAATGCCGGTGAACATGGCCTTCTCCTGGAAAACGGGACGGGCGCTTGAGCGCCCGGTCAGAATTATACGCTCGCTGCTGGCATAGGTATGGCAGTGACTCGCCAGTCGTCGCCTACAGCGCGCATTTCAGTGATCTTGAGTTGGGGGGCATCGGCCAGTTTCTCAAGCGGCCAGTCCAGCAAAGGCCGGGCGGCGGAGCCGAGGAACTTGCCGGCGACGAATATCACGTACTCGTCCACCAGCCCTTGCTGGGCAAACGCGCCCGCCAGGCTTGGGCCAGCCTCTACCAACACTTCGTTGACGCCACGGGCGGCCAGGGCCACCAGCGCCGAACGCAGGTCAACCTGACCGTCGACGCCCGGCACTACCAGGCACTCGGGGCCACGGGGGAACTGGTTTTCCGGGGTGACGCAGGTGATGACCAACGCAGGGCCAGCCTTGAAGAATGGCGCGTTGAGCGGCACCCGCAGGCGCCCGTCGATCAACACGCGCAATGGCGGACGTGACATGGCTAAGGCAGTGGTGGCTTCATCCAGGCCCAATTCGGCGGCGCGCACGGTCAACCGGGCGCCGTCGGCCAAGACCGTATCGGCACCGGTCAGCACCACGCTGGCCTCCGCACGCAGGCGCTGTACAGCAGCGCGGGCAGCCGGGCCGGTGATCCATTGGCTTTCGCCGCTGGCCATCGCGGTGCGACCGTCCAGGCTCATTGCCAGCTTGACCCGCACAAACGGCAGGCCGTGTTCCATACGCTTGAGAAAACCCGGGTTCAGCGCGCGCGCTTCGCTTTCCAGCACGCCACTGCGGGTTTCGATACCGGCTTGAGCCAAACGCCGTAAACCGCGCCCGGCCACTTCGGGGTTCGGGTCCTCCATCCCGGCCACCACCCGCGCAACACCGGCAGTCACCAGTGCGTCGGCACACGGCGGTGTGTGCCCATGATGGCTGCAAGGCTCCAACGTCACGTACACCGTGGCGCCGCGCGCCTTGTCGCCAGCGGCGCGCAGGGCATTCGGTTCGGCGTGGGGTTCGCCGGTGCGCTCGTGCCAGCCTTCGCCGACAATCTGCCCATCGCGCACAATCACGCAGCCCACACGCGGATTAGGATGAGTGGTGTACAGGCCCTTGCGCGCCAATTCGAGGGCGCGGGCCATGTAATGGGCGTCGAGGACGGTTTGTTCTGCAGAAGGCGAGTTCATTTCTTGACCGGCTCACGGGCCAGGCGGTCGATTTCTTCGCGGAACTCATTGAGGTCCTGGAAGCGTCGATACACCGAGGCGAAACGGATATAGGCGACTTCGTCGAGCTTTTGCAGCTCGCCCATCACCAGTTCTCCAACCACCAGGCTCTTGACCTCGCGCTCGCCGGTCGCGCGCAGCTTGTGCTTGATATGCGCCAGCGCCGCCTCCAGCCGCTCGACACTCACCGGGCGTTTTTCCAGGGCACGCTGCATACCGGCGCGCAGTTTTTCTTCGTCGAAAGGCTGGCGGCTACCGTCGGACTTGATCAGACGTGGCAGTACCAGTTCGGCGGTTTCGAAGGTGGTGAAACGTTCACCGCAGCCAGAGGCCAGGCATTCGCGCCGGCGACGCACTTGATCGCCCTCGGCGACCAAACGCGAGTCAATGACCTTGGTGTCGTTGGCACCGCAGAAGGGACAGTGCATGGTGGCAGGCAACAAAAAAAGGGAGGGCCATGGTAGCGCATCCCTGTGGCAAGACAAGCCATAGCCTTTACGGTATATAGGCTGACTATTATGTTTCATATTTTTTAAGCCACGGATTTTGTCCTTTCTGGAGCCGTACATGCAGTTACGACCACTCGTTTTACTCGCCCTGTTCAGTTTTCTGGTCGCCTGCAGCAGCGAAGCCCCCAAGCCTTCGTCGCCTCAACCAACGCCCGCCCAAGAGAAAAAAGTACCAGGTATTGAAGACCTCGGCCCCCTGCCGGCCTATCAACGGGAAATCAATGGCAACCTCACCAACATCCCCGCCGGCGCCGAAGTCGAACTGGCGATGCTGGTGATCGACGAACGCAACCGCCCGCAACAACTGCTCGCCAGCAGCGTACTGACCGGCAACGGCAAGCCACTGGCCTTCCGCCTGCGCTTCAACCCCGAAGCCTTCCCGGCCGGTGCACGCGTTGAACTGCGCGGGCGCGCCAGCCAGTCCGGCCAGTTGATCCTGCACCTGCCTGCCGTGCGCATCACCCAGGCGATCACCCAAACCACCGGCCCCCTGCAACTCGTCAAGGCACCATGACGCCACCGTTGGACCTGCAACGCGCCCTGAGCGAACTGATCGGCGACGCGCAACTGGTGCCCTGCCCACTGCCGGGCACCGCGTTGTCGTTGTGGCTGTTGGATGCGGACAACATGGACCGCGCCTTCAGCCCCGAAGAAACCCGACGCATCCTGCATGAACCGCCGTACTGGAGTTTTTGCTGGGCCAGCGGGTTGGCGCTGGCGCGCTACCTGGCGGCGAACCCTGAGTGGGTCGCCGGCAAACGCGTGCTGGATTTTGGCGCTGGTTCCGGCGTGGCTGGCATTGCCGCCGTTAAGGCTGGCGCGTTGGAAGTGGTGGCCTGCGACCTCGACCCGCTGGCCTTAGCGTCCTGCAGGGCGAATGCCGAGCTCAACGGCGTGCAGCTGAGTTACTCAGCCGACTTTTTCGCCGAAGCCGACCGCTTCGACCTGATCCTGGTCGCCGATGTGCTCTACGACCGCGCCAACCTGCCGCTGCTGGATCAATTCCTGACGCGCGGCCGTGAGGCCCTGGTGGCGGACTCGCGGGTGCGGGACTTCCAGCACCCGGCTTATCAGCGTCTGGGAATCCTTGATGCGCTGACGCTGCCCGACTTGGCCGAGCCTTGGGAGTTTCGCAAGGTGAGCCTGTACCATTCGCGGCGCCCTTGAGGCCATCGCGGGCAAGCCCGCTCCCACAGTTGACCGCGCCCCTCTATGGGCGCTGGCGTGCCTGCGAGAGCGATCTTGAATCAACCACGCTTTCAGCCAACCGTGCCAGCCCTTATAGTTGCCCCATTCCCGCTTTATTCGAGATGCCCCATGAGTGAGCCCACGCCGTACATTTTCGACGTCACCACCGCCAACTTCGACCAGGCGGTTATCCAGAACTCCTTCGAAAAACCCGTACTCGTGGATTTCTGGGCCGAGTGGTGCGCGCCGTGCAAGGCGTTGATGCCAATGTTGGCGAAAATTGCCGAGAGTTATCAGGGCGAGTTGCTGCTGGCCAAGGTCGATTGCGAGGCCGAGCAGGATATCGTCGCGCGCTTTGGCATTCAAAGCCTGCCCACCGTGGTGCTGTTCAAGGACGGCCAGCCGGTGGATGGGTTTGCCGGGGCGCAGCCGGAGTCGGCGGTGCGGGCGATGCTGGAGCCGCATGTGCAGATGCCGCCGCCCGCTGCAGCTGACCCGCTGGAACAGGCCCAGGCGCTGTTTGCCGAAGGCCGTATCAGCGACGCCGAAGCGGTGCTGGTCGCGATGCTGGGTGAGGACAACACCAATGCCGCCGCCCTGATCCTGTACGCGCGCTGCCTGGCCGAACGCGGTGAATTGGGCGAAGCCCAGAGCGTGCTCGACGCGGTGAAAAGCGATGATCACAAAGCCGCCCTCGCCGGGGCCAAGGCGCAAATCACCTTCCTGCGCCAGGCCGCAGACCTGCCCGACGCCGCCGACTTGAAAAGCCGCCTGGCGCAAAACCCGCAGGACGATGAAGCGGCATACCAACTGGCGATTCAGCAACTGGCGCGCCAGCAATACGATGCGGCGCTGGAGGGCTTGCTCAAGCTGTTTATCCGCAACCGCAACTACAGCGAAGGCCTGCCGCACAAGACCTTGCTGCAGGTGTTCGAACTGCTCGGCAATGACCACCCGCTGGTCACGGTGTACCGCCGCAAGTTGTTCGCTGCGCTGTACTAATCGCCGACCCAGCTATACAGCGGCGTATCTCCGCCGCTGGCCACTTTGACCTTGGCGCTATGGCGCAAGCGCACCAGCAGGCGTTTGCCTGATGCGGCGTCGCCGGCCAAGCCTTCCAACTGATCGAGCAATTCCAGCCCGTTGAGTTGCCCGGCCTTGAGCAACAGGTCTTGGGCGTTCTGCCACAGATCGTCGTTCTGTTTAACCGGCGCAGCGGTTGGCTCGCTCGGCATGGGCGCCGCCTGCAAGTGGGCGCCCAGTCGCGCCCAATCACCGTCGTCCAGCTCCAGGGTCAAGTCCACCGGCATGTCGCCGACGGTTCCGCGAATTCGCAACATCGTCATTCTCCTGCACTTTTCTGACAGGCATGCTCCCACGCGGCTTGCGCAACGCCAAGCGGGCGGTCAAACTCCGGGGCCATTGTTATAAGATCACATAACAAAACTTTCATGTTCTGGAGCCTTCTCATGCGCCGTCTGCTGCTTGCTTTGCCGTTTGCCCTGTTGCCACTGGCTATCGCCCATGCCGCCGAAGAACATGATCATGACCACGCGCATGGCAGCCTCGGCGCGCATGAACACGGCGTCGGCCGCCTCAACGCAGTGCTCGACGGTCAGGCCCTGGAGCTTGAGTTGGAAAGCCCGGCGATGAACGTGGTGGGCTTCGAACACCTGGCTACCACCGCCGCCGACAAAGCCAAGGTCGCCGCCGCACGCAAACAGCTGGAAAACCCGCTGGCCCTGTTCAAACTGCCTAAGTCCGCCGGTTGCGTGATCAGCACCCAGGAACTCAACAGCCCATTGTTCGGCGACAAGCCAGAAGCCGAGCATGACGACGACGATGACGACCACGCCACCGACGGCAAAGGCGCGGCCGCTCACGAACATCATCACGACCACAGCGAAATCCACGCGCACTACCAATTCACGTGCGCCACACCGACTGCGCTGAGCAATCTGGACCTGAGCCAGGTGTTCAAGACCTTCCCCGCCACCCAGAAAATTCAGGTACAACTGATCGGCCCAAGCGGTCAGCAGGGTGTTGAAGCGACGGCCACCGCGGCCAGCCTGAAATTCTGATGTGAAAACCCAATCACTGTGGGAGCTGGCTTGCCTGCGATGCAGGCTCTTCGGTCTATCCGGCACACTGCGGCGATGCTATCGCAGGCAAGCCAGCTCCCACACTTGATCGGTGTCATCATCCAAATCAAACCAGACCACTGATTTCCTATGACCCAAGCGTTAATTGAACTGTCTGATCTGGGCTTCAACTGGCCCGGCCACCCACAGTTGCTGGACATCCCCGCATTCCGCCTGGAAGCTGGCGAAACCCTGTTTCTCAAAGGCCCCAGCGGCAGTGGCAAAACCACTCTGCTCGGGCTTTTGGGCGGCGTGCAGAAACCCACCCGGGGCAGCATTCGCCTGCTCGGCCAGGAGCTGACCGAGCTGTCGACCGGCGCCCGCGACCGCTTCCGCGTGGACCACACCGGCTACATTTTCCAGCAGTTCAACTTGCTGCCGTTTCTATCAGTGCGCGAGAACGTTGAGCTGCCTTGCCACTTTTCCAAGCTGCGCGCGCAACGCGCGGTTCAGCGCCACGGCAGTGTCGACCAGGCCGCCGCGACCTTGCTCGCGCATTTGGGTTTGAAAGATAAAGACCTGCTCGAGCGCCGCGCCGACTCACTGTCCATCGGCCAACAGCAACGCGTAGCCGCCGCCCGTGCGCTGATCGGCCAACCGGAGCTGGTGATCGCCGACGAACCCACTTCGGCCCTGGACTACGACGCCCGCGAAGCTTTCATCCAGTTGTTGTTCGCCGAATGCCGCGAAGCTGGCGCCAGCCTGCTGTTTGTCAGCCATGACCAGAGCCTGGCGCCGCTGTTCGACCGCAACCTGTCGCTGACAGAACTCAATCGCGCCGCCACGCCCGCAGAGGTTTGAGATGTATCTGTTCCGTCTAGCCATGGCCAGCCTGGCTAACCGCCGCTTTACCGCGATCCTCACCGCCTTCGCCATCGCGCTCTCAGTCTGCTTGTTGCTCGCGGTAGAACGCGTGCGCGTTGAGGCGCGCAACAGTTTTGCCAGCACCATCAGCGGCACCGACCTGATCGTCGGCGCCCGCTCGGGCTCAGTTAACTTGCTGCTGTACTCGGTATTCCGCATCGGCAACGCCACCAACAACATCCGTTGGGACAGCTACGAGCACTTCGCTGCCAGCCCGCAGGTGAAATGGGCGATCCCGATTTCCCTCGGCGATTCGCACCGCGGCTACCGGGTGATGGGCACCAACGAATCCTACTTCGAGCATTACCAGTACGGCCGCAAACAGAACCTCGAACTGGCCATCGGCCGCGCCTTCGCCACCGACCCGTTTGAAGTGGTGCTTGGTGCTGAAGTTGCCGATGCACTGCATTACAAGCTCGGCGACAAGCTGGTGCTGGCCCATGGTGTCGCGGTGGTCAGCCTGGTGAAGCACGATGACAAACCATTCACCGTGGTCGGCATTCTGAAACGCACCGGCACCCCGGTGGACCGCACGCTGCACATCAGCCTTGGCGGGATGGAAGCCATCCATATCGACTGGCACAACGGCGTGCCCGCCCAGGGCAAAGGCCGTATCAGCGCCGATCAGGCGCGCAATATGGACCTGACCCCGCAAGCCATCACCGCGTTTATGCTCGGTTTGAACAACAAGATTTCCACCTTTGCCCTGCAACGCGAGATCAACGAATTCCGTGGTGAACCGATGCTGGCGATCCTGCCGGGCGTGGCGCTGCAAGAGCTGTGGAGCATGATGGGCACCGCCGAAAAGGCACTGTTTGTGATCTCGCTGTTCGTGGTGCTGACCGGTTTGATCGGCATGCTCACGGCGATCCTCACCAGCCTCAACGAACGCCGCCGCGAGATGGCGATCCTGCGCTCGGTGGGCGCACGGCCCTGGCATATCGCAACGTTGCTGATCTTCGAAGCGTTCGCCCTGGCCTTGTCCGGTGTGGTGGCGGGCGTCGGCTTGTTGTACGTGTGCATCGCCGCGTCGCGCGGGTATTTGCAGGCCAACTATGGCCTGGACTTGCCGATGTCGTGGCCCAGCGAATATGAATGGACCTTGCTCGCCGGTATCTTGGCGGCCGCGCTGTTGATGGGCAGCGTGCCCGCGTGGCGTGCCTATCGACAATCTCTGGCCGATGGCCTGTCCATACGTTTATGAGGAAGGCTTCGATGCGTCGTGCCCTGTTTGCCTTGTTGCTGCTGGTGGTGGTGCCTGCCTGGGCCGAGGATCAGCCCAAGGATCTGTCCTGGCAGGAAATGATCCCGCCGGACGCGCCGCCGGAAATCCCCAATATGAAGCCGTTGCACGACCTGTCGAGCATGGCCGATGCGCTGTCGGTCGAGTCGGCGCCTGCCGTCAAGCAAGACTTGCCCAACGCGCCAGTGGTGCAGAGCCTCGACGGCCAGCACATCCGTTTGCCGGGTTACATCGTGCCGCTGGAGGTCAGCGAAGAAGGCCGCACCACCGAGTTCTTGCTGGTGCCGTATTTCGGCGCGTGCATCCATGTGCCGCCACCGCCGTCGAACCAGATCGTGCATGTGAAAAGCGAAGTCGGGGTGAAACTCGACGAGCTGTACCAGCCGTATTGGATCGAGGGCGCGATGCAGGTCAAGCCGTCTTCGAGTGAATTGGCCGATGCCGGTTATCAGATGGACGCCGACAAGATTTATGTCTATGAACTGCAGGAATAAGGCCTGTTCACCCTTTCATTGAGCTGAGTCAAAGGATCGAACGGAACGATCTTTACCATTGGACGTACAACTTTTAACGTCCTCTTGGAGCTCCCATGAACAAGTCTCTGCTCGGCGCGTCCCTCTTCGCGCTCGCCCTCGCCGCCCCTGTCGCACACGCTCACGAAGCGGGCGACATTCTGATTCGCGCCGGTGCAATCACCGTGAATCCGAAAGCAGACAGCAGCAGCGTGAAGGTCGACCAGGGCCCATTGGCGGGCACCAACCTGGGCGGCAAGGCGACCATGAGCAGCGACACTCAACTGGGCCTCAACTTCGCCTACATGATCACCAATCACGTCGGCATCGAACTGCTGGCGGCCACGCCGTTCGAGCATGACGTGAAGATCAAGAACACCGCCCTGGGCGCTGCCAACGGCAAGCTCGGTACGCTGAAACACCTGCCGCCGACCTTGAGCGTCGTGTACTACCCGCTCGACAACAAATCCGCCTTCCAACCGTACGTGGGCGCCGGTATCAACTACACCTGGATCTACGACGAGCACGTCGGCAGCCGCGCCGAACAAGCTGGCTTCAGCAACTTCAAGGCCGAAAACTCCTGGGGCTGGGCCGCGCAGATCGGCGCCGACTACATGATCAACGACAAGTGGATGATCAACGCCCAGGCGCGTTACATCGACATCAGCACCAAGGCCACCGTGGACAACAACGCGCTGGGCCAAGGCACACGCGCCAAGGTCAACGTGGACGTCGACCCGATGGTTTACATGGTCGGTATTGGCTACAAGTTCTAAGCAACACGGCATAACCCATGTGGGAGCTGGCGTGTGTGGGAGCTGGATTGCCTGCGATAGCATCACCTCGGTATCACTGATACACCGAGGCGATGCTATCGCGGGCAAGCCCGGCTCCCACACACGCCCGCTCCCATATTTGGTTTTGTAGGGTCTCAGCTGTGGCGGTAGAGCCTGTCGGGCGTCGCCGGCAACCCCACACAAAACCTGGTCCCACATTGGTTTTGTGTGGTGTCAGCTATGCCGATAGAACCGATCCAGCAGCGCCGGTAAACCGGCCCGCCACGCCCGTGGCTTGATGCCGAAGGTGTGCAGAATCTTCTTGCAGGCCAGCACCGCATGTTGCGGTTCATCCGCCGCATCCGGCCGTGCCGCATGGGCCTGGGCGGTGGGGGACTCGATCGCCAACGGGTGAAAATTACGTGCTTCAGTGAGGATCGCCTGGCCCAGCGCCAACGGTGTGGTCGCCTCGTGCCCGGCGTAGTGATACGTGCCCCACAGCGGCGCCGCGCAATCAAGTTGCTTGAGCACCGAGATGATCACCCGCGCCGCGTCGTCCACCGGCGTCGGGTTACCGCGCCGATCATCGGCCATCAGCAGCTCGTCCGGCTTCTCGGCCCGGGCCAAAAAGCGCCCGAGGGTGCCGTCCACGCTGTCATCCAGCAGCCAACCAAACCGTAGCAGCACATGTTGCGGGCAAGTCGCACGCACGCTCTGTTCGATACGCCACAACGCCTGGCCGCGCAGGCCCAGGGGCACCGGCTCGTCTTTTTCGCTGTAGGCGGTGGCGCGGGAGCCATCGAACACGCGGTAGCTGGAGGGTTGCAGCAAGGTGATGTTGTGGTGCTGGCAAAGCTCGGCCAGGCGTTCGATGGCGAACTCCTGGGCAGCCAGGCGGGTTTCGCTGACCGCTTCGGCCTGGAACCAGTCGAAATAGTAGGCGAGGTTGATCAACGCATCGGGACGAGTGTCGTCGAGCAATTGGGTGAGGCTCGCGGCATCCCAGCCGTCTTGGGGCGGTTTGGGTGCGAGGAAACCAATGTCTTCCTCTGCACCGAGGCGAATCAGCGCCTGCCCGAGGGCATTCCCGCCGCCCAGTAACATAAGGCGCATTCGCATAGAGTGTGCAGGCCCGGTCTGTTTGGAACGATGGTTATTGTCGACGGGCGGGTAACGCCTGCCGTAGGTTTATTCCAGAATCGTTGCATTTTGCGGGTTTGTAGCGCAACCGTCACGGATAAAGTGCGGGGTTGCAACTTGGCACCGCTGGGTGCATATCCGTTATTTGGGTAACGGCGGCTATTGGTTCCGCTCTTACAGCGGGTCACTTTTGGAAAAGAGCCCCAAAAGTAACCAAAAGGGCTCTTGCCCCACCACTCGGCACCTCGCTCACGCTTCGGTGTGCCCTCACTCCGGCTTTGGAGCGGGGGCCGCCGCCATGGGCCATCCTTGGCCCATCGCGGCTAAACCGGCGTCCTGCCGGTTTACCCCCGCTCCAAAGCCTGCGTTCGGCCAGCGTGGTTAACGGGGCGCCTAAGATCAAGATCAAAAGCAAGAGCACGGCGGCCTAGTAGCCGACCTGAGTGGTTAAATCAAAAGCAAAACCGAGGCGGCCTGACAGCCGACCTGATCTTGATGGCTGAACTCAATCTAATGTGGGAGCTGGCTTGCCTGCGATGGCATCAACTGGTTATGCCTGATACACCGAGGTGTCTGCATCGCAGGCAAGCCAGCTCCCACAGAAAAGCAGAGCATTGCAGTGCTGGCAGCCAAACTCGCTCCCACATTGGGATCTCATTACATCAGCTAGATAGGCTTCTGCTCTGCTTCTGCTCTGCTTTTGCCTTGCTTTTGCTTCTACCACTCAGGTCGGCTACTAGGCCGCCGTGCTCTTGCTTTTGATCTTGATCTTGATCTTGATCTTGATCTTGATCTTGATCTGAGGCGCCCCGTTAACCACGATGGCCGAACGCAGGCTTGAATCCGTGGGTAACCCGGCAGGACGCCGGGTTAGCCGCGATGGGCCAAGGATGGCCCATGGCGGCGGCCCACGGATTCAAGCCGGAGTGAGGGCATGCCGAGCCTAGGCGAGGCACCGAGTGGTGGGGCGAAGACTTTTTGCTTACTTTTGGGTCTTTCCAAAAGTGAGCCGCTGTAAGAGCGGAACCCTAAGCAGCCGTTACCGCAGCAACGGATATGTACTCATATCTACCTAAAAACCCCGTAAAAAGCTTAGCGCAACACAAAAAGTTGCATAGATACCTCTGCCCATCGCGGGCAAGCCCGGCCATCACCAACTATTGAGACCTGGGCTGCTCGGTCAACACCACCGAAACCGGCACCTCGGCATCCGGCTCATCCACCTGGCCTGTACGCTTAGGCAACAGAACCTGCTGTGGATAAGTTTGCGCGAAGTGCACCTCATCACACTTATCCACAAGCTTTTTCAAACGCTGGTTAAACGCACGGCTCACCGCATATTGCCCGCCCGACACCGTGCGGAATTGCGCGGTGAGCACCACGCCGTTGAGGTCCATTTTGTCGACGCCAAACACCTCCAGCGGCCCTTGCAGGTTGTACTTGAGGAACACATCGTCGCGAATCGATTGCCCGGCCTCGCGGATCAGTTCCACGGCCTTGTCCACGTCGGTGTCGTAGGTGAACTGCACCGAGAAGAACGCGTAGGCAAATTGCCGCGACTGGTTGGTGACCGCCTTGATCTGCCCGAACGGCACCGAGTGCACAAAACCCTTGCCGTCGCGCAGGCGCAGGGTGCGGATGGTCAGGCCTTCGACGGTGCCGGCGTGGCCGGAGTCGAGCACCACCCAGTCGCCGATGGACAGCGTGTCTTCAATGATGATGAACAGGCCGGTGATCACGTCCTGCACCAGTTGCTGCGAGCCGAAACCGATGGCCAGGCCGACCACACCGGCACCGGCCAGCAGCGGCGCGACGTTGATGCCCAGGTTGGCCATGGTGGTGATCGCGCAGATCACCACCAGGACGATTTTCACCGCGTTACGCAGCAGCGGCAGGATGGTTTTGACCCGTGTGCTTGGCTGGCGGCTCGAGCGTTTATTCACCGGCGGCTTCAGCGCCTCCTGGATCGCGGTGTCGAGCACCACCCAGAACAGCCAGGTCATCAGCAGGATCAGGCCGATGCTGCTGAGGGAGTCGCTGATCGCGCGGCCCACCGAGTTGCGCTGGGCAAATTCGAACAGCGAGATGCCCCAGATACGCCCGAGAATTTCGATAAACGCGATGGCCATGACGATGCGCAGGATCGCGTGCAACAGGCTAAGGAAGCGTTCCTTATAGGCGCTGCTGCGCTGGATCGTCACCTGGCTGCGAGACTTGAACAGGTGTTGCAGCACCGTGCTGAGAAAGACCGTGCCGATCAGCAAAATCGTGGTGAACAGCGCGCAACGCAGGGCCTTCTGGTTATCGTCGCCGGCGCCGATCAGGTTGATCGCCGAGACCAGCACCATCAACAGAATCGGCCAGTACCACAGCCCGGAAAACACCCGCAGCGACTGCTGCAATGCCGGGTGTTTGAGGCGCTGGGCCAGTGGCCGATTACGGATCAGATGCGCCACCGGGCGACGCAGGCGCACCACCAGCACACCGAAAATCACCGCCGCGAACAGGCCGGTGAATACCGCGATGCTGCTGGTGATATTGCCACCCAACTGCCGGGCGATTTGCGGGCTGGTCAGCGCGTCACTGAGGGCCGCGAGGAAGCCAATCAGGAACAGCGGCTTGGGGCAGTAGTCGCGAATGATCTGCACAGCCGGACGTTTGTGGCCGACGTTGAACATGACGATCACGCACAACAACATCGACGTGGAAAAGATACCGCTGCTGGTGGCGTAGGCAAAACACAGCGCCAGCGCGCGGCCCACTGACGAGGGCAAGAAGTGGCTGACGTAGAGGGTCAGCGGCAGGCAGATAATTGCTGGAACCGTGAAGGGCACCACATACCCAAGGATGCCTTGCAGGCGCTCGCGCTGTTCGACGAAATGCCGCCGACTCAGGCGCTGGACGAAAAAGCGCCCCAGTAGCATCAACACCGCAAAGGCGCCCACCCACACCCCGGACAGCAACAGGAAGTCCCCGGCCACGCTCCACGGCGAGCGTTGGGCGGTCTGGTCGACCAGGCGCCCGACTTCATCCGCCGCGCGGTCGGCGCGCAGGCGCCAAGCGTCGATGAGGTTTTGATTGAGCTCGAGTTTGTCCTGCACGTCGTCAATGCTGGAGCTGATGGCGCCGAGCAGGCCGCCTTCTACCAGCAACTCGGGTTTGGCCGGCGTTTCGGCTGCAGGCGCGGTGGCCGCAGCTTGCAGTGCGCCGCTGCCACAAAACAGCAGCGCGCCAAGCAGTAATGCAGCCTTTAGATTCAGCAAAACATCGAGCTCCTTCAGCAGGGTCTGTAAGGAACTGACGGGTTTTCATCCTCATCGTTCCCTGGCGTTTTCCGCACAAGCCAACACCCGACACTGCGCGCCTGATTGAAACCTAGGGTTGACCCTTGCGGCGTTTAACGTGGGGATCGCGGGGGTGCCTGGGCCGGTGGCCTGATAGTGGCGCACATTAATGTGGGAGCGGGCTTGCCCGCGATAGCGGTGGGTCAGCACCGAGTTCATCGCCTGACACACCGCTATCGCAGGCAAGCCTGCGCCCACATTTTGACCGTGTACCGTCTGTAGGTCCGTGGAAACTTTCCGGCAAAAACGGCAGTCATCCCAAAACGGAGGTCACTTGACCCTACACCCACGGGAGCAACCATGGCGGCGATTTACATCGGCATTTCAGGCTGGCGCGGGGCCTGCTACCCCGTGGGCCTGTCCCAGAAACGCGAATTGCAATGTGCGTTACGCGCCGCCACGTTGGACAAGCACCTGCTCACCGAGCCCGGCAAATTGCCGACATCTGGGGTGCTGCCATGACCCATCCTGAATTGATCCCCGCCACGCCCACCGCCGCCATCACCCGGTTCACCGTGCTGACGGTGAATATCCACAAGGGCTTCACCGCGCTGAATCGACGCTTCATCCTGCCCGAGCTGCGTGAAGCGGTGCGCAGCGTGGGCGCCGACATGGTGTTTCTGCAGGAAATCCACGGCACGCACGAGCGCCATCCCCAGCGCTACAGCGATTGGCCGAAGATGCCCCAGTACGAGTTCCTGGCCGACAGCATCTGGCCGCAGTTCGCCTATGGGCGCAACGCGGTGTACCCGCATGGCGACCACGGCAATGCGCTGTTGTCGAAATTCCAGATCGTGCGCTACGACAACCTCGACATCTCGCAAAGCGGCCATGAAAGCCGTGGCCTGCTGCACTGTGTATTGCGCCTGCCAGGCACCGGCCAGCACGTGCATGCGATCTGCATGCACCTGGGCCTGCGCGAGGTGCATCGTCAGCAGCAATTGCGTTTGCTGGAGCAACGGATCAGCGAGATTCCCGCTGACGCGCCGCTGGTGGTTGCCGGTGATTTCAACGACTGGCGCCAGAAGGCCGACCTGAGCCAAAGCGGCCTCAAGGAAGTGTTCGTCCACGCCCACGGCAAGCCTGCGCGCACCTTCCCGGCGCGCCTGCCGTTGCTGGCGCTGGATCGCATCTACGTGCGCAACCTCAAGATTCATAACCCCAAGGTGCTGACGACCCGGCCTTGGTCGCATTTGTCCGACCATGTGCCGCTGTCGGTGGAGATCGAGTTATGAGCGTCGCGGTAGAACACATCGCCACCGACCAGCCGCCGGATGAAGCCAAGGCGCGTGATCTCGATTACGGCTGGCAAGGCGGCAACCAGCTCGAACTGCTGGAGAACGGCGAGGCGTACTTTCCGAAGGTCTTTGACGCGATGCGCCAGGCGCAGCGGGAGATCCTGCTGGAGACGTTTATCCTGTTCGAAGACAAGGTCGGGCATAAACTCAAAGGCATCCTGATCGAGGCGGCGCAGCGCGGCGTGAAGGTGGTGGTCAGCCTGGATGGGTTCGGCTGCGGCGAGTTGAGCCCGGCCTTTCTCGGCGAGCTGGCGCGGGCGGGCGTGCTGGTGCAGATGTTCGACCCGGCTTCGAAAAGACTGGGGATTCGCACCAACTGGTTTCGCCGCTTGCACCGCAAGATTGTGGTGGTGGACGCTACGGTGGCGTTTATTGGCGGGATCAATTTTTCGGCGGATCACTTGGGTGATTTCGGCCCCGAAGCCAAGCAGGATTACGCCGTGCAAGTGACCGGCCCGGCGGTGGCGGACCTGCACCATTTCGCCCTCGCCCAAAGCGGTCGCCAGGTGCGTACGCGGCGCGGCTGGCGGCGGCGTCAGCAACGGCCCTCGCTGTGGCCCCGCGAGAACGAGGACGGTCTGGTACGCCTGATTTACCGCGACAACGTGCAACACCGCGATGACATTGAAGAGGCGTATATCCACGCCTTGAGCAAAGCCCGAAATCGTGTGGTGATCGCCAACGCTTACTTCTTCCCCGGCTACCGCCTGCTACGCGAGATTCGCAACGCCGCGCGCCGTGGCGTGCACGTGCAACTGATCATGCAGGGCCAGCCGGATGTGCTGCTGGCCAAGCTGGCGGCGCGTATGCTTTACGACTATTTGCTCAAGGATGGCGTGGTCATTCACGAGTATTACCAGCGACCGCTGCACGGCAAAGTCGCGCTGGTGGATGACGAGTGGAGCACCGTGGGCTCGAGCAACTTGGACCCGTTGAGCCTGTCGCTGAACCTGGAAGCCAACGTGCTGATTCGCGACCGCGCGTTCAATCAGCAGCTGTACGAGCGCCTGGAGCTACTCGCGAAAAACCATTGCCAGACCATGCCGGAAAACCGCAAGCCACGCCTGTGGTTATGGCGCTTGACCGTGGGTTTCCTGGTGTTTCATGTGATGCGCCATTTCCCCGCGCTGACCGGTTGGCTGCCGGCGCACAAACCGCGCTTGAAGCCTTTTGAGAGCCAGGCCCATGACCGCTGAAGCCGGCCGCTCGCGCTTCAAGCGTTGGAAAAAACCGCTGACCATCGCCTTCTTCCTGCTGCTGATCGTGCTGTTTACCCTGCTCGCGCGGCGCATCGACTGGAGCGAGGTGTCGCAGACGCTGGGTGACTTCAAGGTGCGCACGTTGTTGATCGCAGGCGCGCTGACCTTGTGCAGTTTTCTCGTCTACGCCAGCTTCGATCTGATCGGCCGTACTTACATCCGCCAACCCTTGATCTGGAAGCAGATCCTGCCGGTGGGGATCATCAGCTATGCGTTCAACCTCAACCTGAGCGCATGGGTCGGCGGGATTGCCATGCGTTATCGGCTGTATTCGCGGCTGGGTGTGAGCACCAGCAATATCGCCAAGATTCTTGGGCTGAGCCTGGCCACCAATTGGTTTGGCTATATGGCCTTGGCCGGTGTGGTGTTCAGCAGCGGGTGGGTGACCATGCCTCCGGGTTGGAAAGTCAGCACTTTTGCCTTGCAAGGCATTGGGATGTTGCTGGTGTTGGTCAGCCTGGGTTATCTGGCGGCCTGCCGGTTTTCGAAAAAGCGCGCGTGGTCGATCAAGGGCATCGAGATCAATCTGCCGTCTTTGCGCATGGCCTGTTTACAGTTGGTGTTAGGCGCGTTGAATTGGTCATTGATGGCGGCAGTGATCTTTACCTTGTTGCCGGCCAAGTTGGACTATCCGCTGGTGTTAGGCGTGCTGCTGATCAGCGCAATTGCCGGTGTGGTCACGCATATACCGGCCGGGCTTGGGGTGCTGGAGGCGGTGTTTATCGGGCTGTTGCAGCATGAGGCGTCGCGGGGCAGCTTGCTCGCGGGGTTGATTGCTTACCGGGCGATCTACTTTATTTTGCCGCTGTTGATTGCGTTGGTGATGTACCTCGGGGTTGAGGCTAAGGCCAAGGCGTTGCGGGTGAAGAAGCCCCCCGCCTGAGGAGTGTGTCGAGTGGTCTGGCGCCTTCGCGAGCAAGCCCGCTGCCACATTTTGACCCTGTTTCAAGGATGTACTCGGTCGAATGTGGGAGCGGCGGTTCGACGCTTCGACTTGCTCGCGAAGGCGCCCTGAAGAGCACTGCATCAGCGCGATTGAATAATGCTCAACCGCTCGCCCACGACCATCTCGGTAATCCAGTCCACCAGGATCGAGGTGTAGGCCTGCTGCGACACCGGGTCGCTCAAGGAGTGGTCGGCTCCGTCGATGATGCGGTGGGTCAGGGAGTGTGTCTGCTGGCACGCCGCGCGGTAGCTCATGATGGTGGCGTGGGGCACGTGGTCGTCGGTTTCCGATTCGACAATCAGCACATCGCCGGTGAATTTCGCGCAAGCATGCAGGGCGCGGTTGGTTTCGGCGTGCACCAAGGTGCTGCGGTAATCCATCAGGTCGGCCTTATCCAGGTCGCGCTTGGGCGTAAGCCATTTCTGGTCGCGGTACAGCGCCGGCACGCGCAGCGCCAGCCAGCGCACCGGGCGCAATGAGGTGAGAATCGCCGCCAGGTAGCCGCCGTAACTGGTGCCCACCACCGCCACGGCCGAGGTATCGATGGCCGGGTGTGACAGCAGGCGATCGTACGCGGCCAGCAGGTCGCGCAGGTTGTCTTCGCGAGTGACGCGAGACAACGGAATACCGGTGCCGGCGTGGCCGCGCAGGTCAAAGGTCAGGCACACGCAACCCAGGCCCGCGATGCCTTTGGCGCGCTCCAGGTCACGCTCTTGGCTACCGCCCCAGCCGTGCACAAACAACACGCCCGGCACTTTGGATTTGGGGCTCAGGAACGTCCCGCTCATCTGTTCGTCGTCGATGTCGATCGCAATGCTTTCGCTTCTAGCCGTCATAAGATTTAACCGTTACGTACTTGAGAAGAAAGTCGCTGTTTTCGGCCGGGCCGCGGTACACCTCGATGGCATCCGCCGGCAGCGCTTGCTCCACGTAGGTCTCCACCGAGCAAACGTGGATCGCGCGCAGGCCGGGGTGGTTGATGAAGCTTTGCAGCGCCGCGACTTCCGCGCTGCTGGCCCCGCCCATACGCCAGGATTGTTCGAGCACGCCACTGCGGCGTTGGCCTTCGCTGTCCAGGCCTTGGGCAATGTCGTAGTTGCGCCGTGACGCGTAGAAACCAGGGTAGGCCTCATCGGCGGCTGTGTCGAAGACCTGGGCTTGTTCGATGGCTTGGCGTACGTCGTCCGGCAGCTGGAGCGCCAAGAGGTCTTCGTAGTCGCCGGGCACGACCAGCAAGTTGGAGCCACCGTAGACCGCTTCGCCCTGCCCGTCCTGGGTGAGGTATTGCTCGCCGCAATAGCTGAACACGTGATCGCCGATAAAGCTCTGGCCCACGCTGTGAGTGATGACGTCGTGCAGGTCTTGCTCCAGCACCACGCCTTCAGTGAATAACTTCGTGATATCGGGCCGCGCCAGCAAGGCTTTGAATTCATCGAGGCTGTGGATAACTTCCTGCCCGCGCCCGGCGCAGGCATGCACGGGCTTCAAACGAATCGGCCCGCTGTAGAGCAGGCGCGTGGCTGCGGGCAGTGCGTCCTCCAGGGCGAAAACGCTGAGGCCATCGAGAACGACGTTGCGCACACGCTCGGCAAACACCGGCGACCAGCCTTCAGGCGCCGTTGCTTCAGGGCTTAGCAGGCCATGGGTGATGGCCTTGGTGCAGATGAAATCGTGATCGACATAACCGCCCCACAGGTCTTGCGGCCCTTTGACGTTAAGCGTGAGCGCTTGGGCCGGGCCGACCAGGGTTTGCGTGGGCAACAGGTACAACTCGCGCTCGGCATGTAACTGCGGGTTATAGCTGCCGCCGAATTTAAGCCCCAGGATCTGCGCCAACCAGCGCGCCAAGGCACGGTTGGTCTCGACTTCGTGCTGCGGGGCGCCCTCTCGCGTGGAGTGCGCGACCACCCGTTTCTTGCGTTGAGTTGTGGTCATGCGTCCCCCTTGGCCATCCTGCTATGTGTGTGAAAAGAAGGTTGCAGGGATCAAGCCAAGGCGCGACAGAAGAGGACGGTTGTTAAATCAATCAGTTACTGGAAAAGTAATGGCAGTAGGCCTGTTTGATTCTGCACGACACGGCGTTATACACGCGGCGTTCTGCACGATTCACACGGCCTTTGCCCGGCGCCAGCTAAGATGCTGGAGGCCCATCCACCTATCACGAGGTATCTCGCATGGCCAAGCAAGCGCTTATCCTGATCGACATCCAGAACGACTACTTCCCCCAAGGCAAGTGGCCACTCGACGGCGTGGAGGCGGCGGCAGACAAGGCCGCGCAGGTGCTGGCAGCCTTTCGCCAGGCAGGCAATGCAGTGATTCATGTGCGCCATGAGTTCACCTCAGAAGACGCACCGTTCTTCACGCCGGGCTCCGAGGGCGCTCATCTGCATGCCAAGGTGCTGAACGAGGCGAATGAGCCGGTGGTGCTTAAACACTTTGTGAATGCGTTTCGCGGGACCGATCTGCGGGCGTTGCTGGAACGACGGGCCATCACCGACGTGGTAGTGGCAGGCAGCATGAGCCATATGTGCATCGACGCGGTGGTGCGGGCAGCGGCGGACCTGGGCTACAAGGTCACGGTGCTGCATGACGCGTGCGCCACGCGGGATCTGGAATTCAATGGGCAGGTGATTCCGGCGGCGCAGGTGCATGGCGCCTATATGGCTTCACTGGCCTTTGCCTATGCGGGCGTGGTGTCGACGGATGAGTACTTGCAGACGCAAGCGGCGGTATGACCGCCACTTGTCGCCGGGCTTCAGCGGGTAGCGATGATGAACAGACGCGGGAATGGCAGCAACACGGTGCCATCGCCCAGCGCGGGGTAAGCCTGGGTAATCCGCGCCCGGTATTCCTGTAGGAAGGCGGCTTTTTCGCTATCGGTCAACGGTGCGAGAAAGGACCGCAAAGCCGAAGCCTTGAACCATTCCACCACGGCAGCGTGGTCTGCCAGCGGGTGCTGGTAGGTTGTGCGCCAAACATCGACGGTGCTGCAGTGTTGGCTCAACAGCTCGTAGTAGTAAGGCGCCGTGTGCCGCTCATTGTGTTTGACCGCACCGATCTTCGCCGCCCATGGGCCATCGGCCGCGACGTCACGGGCCAGGCGGTGGGCCGGTTCGTCGAGGTTGTCCGGGGTTTGCACGGCCAGCGTGCCGCCAGGCGTCAGTTGGCTGACCAGATGCGGATAGAGCGTGGCGTGGTTCGGCAGCCATTGCAGGGAAGCGTTGGCCAGAATCACGTCGGTTTTTTGTGCTGGATTCCAGGCGCCGATATCCGCCAACTCGAAATTCAGTGCCGGTAGGCGCTTACGGGCATCCACCAACATATCGTCGGAGCTGTCCATGCCGGTCACGTGTGCCTGTGGAAAACGCTCGGCCAGCACTTCGGTGGAATTGCCAGGGCCGCAGCCCAAGTCGACGGCGGTGCGCACATCCGTATTGGGGATGGCCGCGACCAGGTCACGGACGGGACGGGTGCGCTGCTGTTCAAACATCGTGTACTGCTTGGCTGACCAGGTCATCGCGGCGTTCCTACGTCTTGAGGTTGGCCACAGCCTAAATCTTGTGAGCCATGAGAACAAATGCCAGGATTGATGCGCGCTCAACCTATGGCACCAAATAGAGATGAACAAAGAGAATTGGGACATTCAATTTATCAAACCCTGTCGTCATGCCCACGAGACTCATCGGATACTGACACCGGCGTACACGCTGCAAATGGCCCAAGCAGGCTATCTGGTTCAAATAAACCTGGATAATTGCTCGATACAAAGGATGGAAGACCTGACGGAAGCGGCGACCGTTGAGGATGTAGAACGAGTAGGGTTACTGCCTCTTTACCGGCTACTCAATGAAGGCAAGGTTGCCCTCTCAGGCATCGGCGTTCATGAAATGCCTGAATGGAGAGTCAGTACTGCCCAGCACGCTTATGAACGCTTTTGCAGAAAATTCTGGCCTGCCCATAAGGACGATACCGAGGCTACACAGCGCCCGTACGATACCAATGCGGCAGAGCAAAGGGTCACTTTTACCAAACTTGACGACGGCTCCAGGCTCGTCTTTGGCTGTGCCTATACCGCCTTTCTACACATTCAAAACATAAAACTGAATCACTCCAACCTCTCACCAGAAGATCAATTCTCGATCTATCTGCATGGCATGATCAGCATGATCGACATGGTGAGCGCATTTGAGTTGGAAATAGCGAAGTACGCCTTTTGGACGCTTAACAAAAAGGAAATAAACCAGCTACCTCCAACAGTAAAGCAGCGTAGGAAAGACATCATAGAGAATTTTGCCAAACCCAAATCGACGCTTGAAAAATGCAAAAGCTCAGCTTTCGACTCTGCGCTGGACCTTTTCTGGTTAAGCGGTGCAAACGTGTCAGATCTGAAAGGCGACATTGAAATAGCGGGAAAGAAGCTGAAGATCGACAGTTGGGTGGGCACCAACGATCACAAGCTGTACAGAATATCGCGTGACATTCACTCTTGTCCTTTCGAAGGCTCCACCATGAGACGCCTGGCCACAACCAGAGAAAACGAATTAGTGACCTCGCCGTATTGGATGAATGTCGACGCGGAATCGAGGGAACTGCTGCGCTACCGGCATGACCGGGGCCATTCAAAAATTAATGATTTTCTTCAACGCATCGACAGCTCGGTCAATCACCTGGAAAAAAACATCGAAACGTTTTTCACAGAGAAACCCAACGCCACTGCAATTTAGCGCTAAAACTCAACATACAGAGATCCGGGTTCCTTTTAGCGTGCCCATAAAAAAGCGAAGCCAAATTAATGGCTTCGCTTCTAATGTTTACGGTTCTGAAAAAGCTGCGGTTCAAAACGGGATATCGTCATCAAAGCTGTCGAAATCCGGAGCCGGCTGTGGAGCGGCCTGTTGTGGCGGCGGCGCCTGACGCGACTGTTGCGGTGCCGACTGCTGCGGGCGCGGAGCCTGCTGGCGTGGGGCCGGAGCGGACTGCTGGTAGTTATTGCCCCCGCCTTGTTGGTCGCCCTGCTGTGGACGGCCGCCCAGCAGTTGCATGGTGCCTTGCATGTCGACCACGATTTCAGTGGTGTAACGCTTGATGCCGTCTTTTTCCCACTCGCGGGTTTGCAGTTTGCCTTCGATGTAGACCTGCGAACCTTTGCGCAGGTACTCACCGGCGATCTCTGCAACCTTGCCGAACATCGACACGCGGTGCCATTCGGTCTTCTCGACCTTCTGGCCGGTCTGCTTGTCGGTCCACTGTTCGCTGGTCGCCAGACTCAGGTTGGTCACGGCGTTACCGTTAGGCAAGTAGCGAACTTCGGGATCCTGGCCGCATGTACCGACCAATATGACTTTGTTAACCCCACGGGCCATAACGTTCTCCTAAGCTGGGCGCGCTGTCGGCACTGGGTTGACCAGTTGCTCGAGCGTCGCGCGATCCAATAATTCGGTGTCCAATTTGATGTAAATGGCCGCCTCTTCAGCGACCACCACTGCATCTGTTACCCCAACGACGGCCTTCAGGCGCTCTACCAGGCCAGCTTCACGAATTGCTTCGGGCGACAGCGGCAGGCGCAGGCTTGTGACGTACGGAGGTTCGCGCATGGTAACAGCAAAGGCCAGCCAAAGTGCAGCCAGCCCGGCGCATCCGAGGAACACAACCGACAAACCGCCATGCTGGAACATCCAGCCACCCATGATGCCGCCCAGCGCAGAACCAAGGAACTGGCTGGTGGAATACACGCCCATCGCCGTGCCTTTGCCACCGGCCGGTGAAACTTTACTGATCAGCGAAGGCAACGAAGCCTCCAGCAGGTTGAACGCGGTGAAGAACACCACCGTGCCGATTACCAACGCCCGCAGGCTGTCGCCGAATTCCCAGAAGAATAGCTCAGTGAGCATCAATGTCGCGACGGCGCCCAGCAGAACTCGTTTCATTTTGCGTTTCTTCTCGCCGTAGATGATGAACGGGATCATGGCGAAGAACGAGATCAACAAAGCAGTCAGGTAGACCCACCAGTGCTGCTCCTTGGGCAGGCCGGCTTTTTCGACCAGTGCCAGGGGCAGCGCGACGAAGCTGCACATCAGCATCGCGTGCAATACGAAGATACCTAAATCCAAGCGCAGCAGGTCCGGGTGCTTGAGCGTCGGCAATAACGCCTTGCGTGCAACGCCGGACTCACGGTGCGCCAGGGTGCCGGTGGAGCGCGGCACCATAAACGCTACGATCACAATGCCGAACAACGCCATGCCGCCCGTGGCGAGGAACAGCCCGTGCAGACCAAAGGCGCGCGTCAGCAAGGGGCCGACCACCATGGCCACCGCGAACGACAGGCCGATGGTCATGCCGATCATGGCCATGGCCTTGGTGCGGTGTTGTTCGCGGGTCAGGTCCGAAAGCAGCGCCATGACGGCGGCGGAAATCGCCCCAGCGCCTTGCAGGACGCGCCCGGCGATTACACCCCAGATCGAATCCGACTGCGCCGCAAGCAAACTGCCGAGGGCGAACACGATAAGCCCCAGGTAAATAACCGGGCGGCGACCAATGCGGTCGGAAATGATCCCGAACGGAATCTGAAAAAGCGCCTGGGTCAGGCCATAGGCGCCAATCGCCAGACCGATCAGGGCGGGGGTTGCGCCTGCGAGATCCATTCCATAGGTCGCCAGCACCGGCAACACCATAAACATGCCAAGCATACGGAAGGCGAACACCAGGGCCAGACCGCTTGCCGCTCGGGTCTCGCCGCTACTCATGCGTTCGCTGTGGGGATCGTGCATGGAAAAACCTCGTGTGAACCGGCGGCGATTCTACCAGTCCCATCGATTGAGAGGGTATATGCGGCGCTTTGCCGCGCAGCTTTCATGTAAGGCTGCACCCGGCACTTTGGCAGTGTATATTCATCCAGTCTTTAGCCGTATACTCCTGCATTATTTACGCCCGCCGTGCGAGGCCATCTTGGACAAGATCCTGATTCGTGGGGCTAGAACCCACAACCTGAAGAACATCGACCTGACCCTGCCCCGGGACAAACTGATCGTCATCACCGGCTTGTCCGGGTCCGGCAAATCGTCCCTGGCGTTCGACACGCTGTATGCCGAAGGTCAGCGTCGCTATGTGGAATCGCTGTCGGCCTATGCACGCCAGTTCCTGTCGATGATGGAAAAGCCCGACGTCGACACCATTGAAGGCCTGTCGCCGGCGATCTCCATCGAGCAGAAGTCGACCTCCCATAACCCACGCTCCACCGTGGGCACCATCACCGAAATCTACGACTACCTGCGTCTGCTGTATGCGCGCGTGGGTATTCCGCGTTGCCCGGACCACGATATTCCGCTGGAAGCCCAGACCGTCAGCCAGATGGTCGACCTGGTGCTGGCTCAGCCGGAAGGCGCCAAGCTGATGCTGCTGGCGCCGGTGATTCGTGAGCGTAAAGGTGAACACCTTTCGGTCTTCGAAGAGTTGCGTGCGCAAGGTTTTGTGCGCGCGCGCATCAACGGCAAGCTCTATGAGCTGGATGAAACGCCGAAGCTCGACAAGCAGAAGAAGCACTCCATTGATGTGGTGGTCGACCGCTTCAAGGTGCGCGCCGACTTGCAGCAGCGTTTGGCCGAGTCGTTCGAAACCGCGCTGAAACTGGCGGACGGTATTGCACTGGTTGCGCCAATGGATGACGAGCCGGGCGAAGAGATCATCTTCTCTGCGCGCTTTGCGTGCCCGATCTGTGGCCATGCCATCAGCGAGTTGGAACCCAAGCTGTTTTCCTTCAACAACCCGGCCGGCGCTTGCCCGACGTGTGATGGGCTTGGGGTTAAACAGTTCTTCGACATCAAGCGCCTCGTCAACGGCGAGCTGACCTTGGCGGAGGGCGCGATACGCGGTTGGGACAGGCGTAACGTCTACTACTTCCAGATGCTGGGGTCATTGGCCTCGCACTATAAATTCAGCCTGGAAGTGCCGTTCAACCAACTGCCGGCGGAGCAGCAGAAGGTCATCCTGCACGGCAGCGGTTCGCAGAATGTCGACTTCAAATACCTGAATGATCGTGGCGATATCGTCAAGCGCTCGCACCCGTTCGAAGGCATCGTGCCGAACTTGGAACGGCGCTACCGCGAGACTGAGTCGGCGAGCGTGCGCGAAGAACTGGCCAAATTCCTCAGCACTCAGCCTTGCCCGGATTGCCGCGGCACTCGTCTGCGTCGCGAAGCGCGGCATGTGTGGGTGGGTGAGAAAACGTTGCCGGCAGTGACCAACCTGCCGATCGGCGATGCCTGTGAGTATTTTGCCGGGCTCAAGCTGACCGGACGCCGTGGGGAGATTGCCGACAAGATCCTCAAGGAAATCCGTGAGCGCCTGCAGTTCCTGGTTAACGTCGGCCTGGATTACCTGTCGCTGGATCGCAGCGCGGATACCTTGTCTGGCGGTGAAGCCCAGCGGATTCGCCTGGCCAGCCAGATTGGCGCCGGCCTCGTGGGCGTGCTGTACATCCTCGATGAACCGTCGATTGGCCTACACCAGCGGGACAACGACCGTCTCCTGGGAACGCTGAAACATCTGCGGGACATCGGCAACACCGTGATCGTGGTCGAGCATGATGAAGACGCGATCCGCCTGGCGGATTACGTGGTCGACATCGGCCCGGGCGCGGGTGTGCACGGTGGGCATATTGTTGCCGAGGGCACGCCGGCCGAGGTCATGGCTCACCCGGATTCGTTGACCGGTAAGTACCTGTCCGGCCGCGTGAAGATTGCAGTGCCGGCCAAGCGTACGCCACGCAACAAGAAGATGGCGTTGCATCTCAAGGGCGCGCGCGGCAACAACTTGCGCAATGTGGACCTGGAAATTCCTCTGGGCCTGCTGACCTGTGTGACCGGCGTTTCCGGTTCGGGTAAGTCGACGCTGATCAACAACACGCTGTTCCCACTGAGTGCCACCGCCTTGAACGGCGCGACCACTCTGGAAGCGGCTGCACACGACAGCATCAAGGGCCTGGAGCATCTGGACAAAGTCGTCGACATCGACCAAAGCCCGATCGGCCGTACACCGCGCTCCAATCCCGCGACCTATACCGGCTTGTTCACGCCAATACGCGAACTCTTCGCCGGTGTGCCGGAATCCCGCTCGCGGGGTTATGGGCCTGGTCGGTTCTCGTTCAACGTCAAGGGCGGGCGCTGCGAAGCGTGCCAAGGCGATGGCTTGATCAAGGTGGAGATGCACTTCCTGCCGGACATCTACGTGCCGTGCGATGTGTGCAAGAGCAAGCGTTATAACCGCGAAACCCTGGAGATCAAGTACAAGGGCAAGAACATCCACGAAACCCTAGAGATGACCATCGAGGAAGCGCGGGTGTTCTTCGACGCGGTGCCAGCGTTGGCGCGCAAGCTGCAGACGCTGATGGATGTGGGCCTGTCGTACATCAAGCTAGGGCAATCGGCGACAACGTTGTCCGGTGGTGAGGCGCAGCGCGTGAAGCTGTCGCGCGAGCTGTCCAAGCGCGATACCGGCAAGACCCTGTATATCCTCGATGAGCCGACCACAGGCCTGCACTTTGCGGATATTCAGCAATTGCTGGACGTGCTGCACCGCTTGCGCGACCACGGCAACACAGTGGTGGTGATCGAGCACAACCTGGATGTGATCAAGACTGCCGACTGGTTGGTGGACCTGGGGCCGGAAGGCGGCTCCAAGGGCGGCCAGATTATTGCGGTCGGTACGCCGGAGCAGGTCTGCGAGATGCCGCAGTCGCATACCGGCTACTACCTGAAGCCGTTGTTGGCACGCGACAAAGCCTGATTTATCCGGCGCATGAAAAAGCCCCTGTCACTTTGCGGTGACAGGGGCTTTTTTGTAGCCGGGAATCAGAACTGCGATTGCAGGTAATTCTCCAGGCCAACCAATTTGATAAGGCCCAACTGCTTTTCCAGCCAGTAGGTATGATCTTCTTCGGTGTCATTCAACTGCACGCGCAGAATTTCGCGAGTGACATAGTCGTTGTGCTGCTCGCACAGCTCGATGCCCTTGCAGAGTGCGGCACGCACCTTGTATTCGAGGCGAAGGTCAGCTGCGAGCATGTCAGGCACCGTGGTGCCCACATCCAGGTCGTCGGGACGCATACGTGGCGTGCCTTCGAGCATCAGGATGCGGCGCATCAGCGCATCGGCGTGCTGCGCCTCTTCCTCCATTTCGTGGTTGATACGTTCGTAGAGCTCGGTAAAGCCCCAGTCCTCGTACATACGCGAATGGATGAAATATTGGTCACGAGCTGCCAGTTCGCCCGTCAGCAACGTGTTGAGGTAATCGATTACGTCGGGGTGACCTTGCATCGCCCTACATCTCCCTGCTTGAAAGTCTGTAGTTTGAACCATGATGACCCGGAGGTCACGGGACCAACGGCAGAAAAGTGAAGATTTCCGG
This sequence comes from Pseudomonas sp. YeP6b, assembly GCF_025642995.1. Taxonomy (NCBI): domain Bacteria; kingdom Pseudomonadati; phylum Pseudomonadota; class Gammaproteobacteria; order Pseudomonadales; family Pseudomonadaceae; genus Pseudomonas; species Pseudomonas sp. YeP6b. Next base: position 6,153,823 of record NZ_CP080090.1, read on the forward strand.
AGAAAAGTAGCTGAAATAACGCAAAAACCGCCCAAATGAGGGCGGTTCTGCTTATCGTTTAGACTTAACTAAGCGTTACGCCCAGTGCCCTTGCGATTGCTTCTCCATAAGCCGGGTCTGCGTTGAAGAAGTGCTGCAGTTGGCGTTGGACTACATCGCTGGAAACACCCGCCATCGCACCGCTAATGTTGCTGATCAGCAGAGTTCTCTGACTATCATTCATCAAGCGGAACAACGCGCCTGCATGACTGTAGTAGTCGGTGTCTTCACGCTGGTCGTAACGATCTGCCGAGCCGCTCAACGCCAAAGGCGGCTCAGCGTACTGTGGCGCTTGTTTCGGTGAATTAGCATAGCTATTCGGCTCATAGTTAGGTGACGCGCCGCCGTTAGTGCCAAAAGCCATTGAGCCATCACGTTGATAGGTATGGGCATTCGCAACAGGCAGAGGCGCATTGATCGTCAGTTGCTGATGGTTCGTCCCTACGCGGTAGCGGTGGGCATCGGCGTAGGCGAATACACGACCTTGCAGCATGCGGTCTGGCGACAAGCCAACACCCGGAACCATATTACTTGGGCCAAACGCAGCTTGTTCTACTTCAGCGAAGTAATTCAATGGGTTACGGTTGAGTTCCAGTTCACCCACTTCAATCAACGGGAACTCCTGCTGCGACCAGGTCTTGGTCACATCAAAGGGGTTCTCATAGTGCGCGGTGGCCTGAGCCTCTGTCATGACCTGGATATTGACACTCCATTTTGGATAGTCACCGCGCGCAATCGCTTCAAACAAGTCGCGCTGAGCGTAATCAGGATCGGTACCGGCCAGCCGTTCAGCCACGTCAGGCGCCAGGTTCTTGATCCCTTGCTTGGTCTTGTAGTGCCACTTAACCCAGTGGCGCTCGCCTCTGGCGTTGATCAGGCTATAGGTATGGCTACCGAAGCCGTGCATGTGGCGGTAGCCGTCTGGAATACCACGATCCGAGAACAGAATAGTGATCTGGTGCAGCGCCTCAGGCGAGTGCGACCAGAAATCCCACATCATCTGCGCGCTTTTCAGGTTCGTTTGCGGCAGACGTTTTTGAGTATGGATGAAGTCAGGGAACTTCAGCGGGTCGCGGATAAAGAACACGGGCGTGTTGTTACCAACAATGTCCCAGTTACCTTCCTCGGTATAGAACTTCAACGCAAAACCACGCGGGTCACGGGCAGTATCCGCCGAACCACGTTCGCCGCCCACGGTGGAGAAGCGCAGGAAGGTTGGAGTTTTCTTCCCAACGGACTCGAACAGCTTGGCGCAGGTGAGCCGGGTGATATCGCTAGTGACGGTAAAGGTGCCGTGAGCGCCCGAACCTTTGGCGTGCACACGACGCTCTGGGATGTTTTCACGGTTGAAGTGGGCGAGCTTCTCGATCAGGTGGAAGTCGTCGAGCAACAATGGCCCACGAGGGCCGGCAGTGCGGGAGTTCTGGTTGTCGGCGACGGGCGCACCGCTCGCGGTGGTAAGGACTTTGTTCTGGCTCATGCTCAATCTTCCTCAGGTCAGGCTAGAAACTGCCGGCTACTCGGCTTGGAGGGAGTATTGACCATCAAGATGACACCATCAAATGCATTAAATCATGGACTTTGATAGAAAATAACTAATGAACCGCCATAGCAGATAGCTATTTATTTTATGAAGAGCGTCGGCAGCGACGTGAAGAATATAGACAGCTTTTGCATCGCCCACAAAAAACCGGGCACTAGGCCCGGTTCTTCGTTGCAGACTGTCGTCTTACTCGGCGCTTACAGCTTCGCCGGCAGTAGCACGATCAACCAACTCGACGTACGCCATAGGCGCGTTGTCGCCAGTGCGGAAGCCGCACTTGAGGATGCGCAGGTAGCCACCCTCACGGGTAGCATAACGCTTGCCCAGGTCGTTGAAGAGCTTACCAACGATAGCTTTCGAACGAGTACGGTCGAAAGCCAGACGGCGGTTAGCCAGGCTGTCTGTCTTGGCCAAAGTGATCAGCGGCTCAGCAACGCGACGCAGTTCTTTAGCTTTCGGCAGTGTAGTTTTGATCAGCTCGTGCTCGAACAGCGACACCGCCATGTTTTGAAACATGGCCTTGCGGTGCGAGCTGGTACGGCTCAGGTGACGACCACTTTTACGATGACGCATGGTTCATTCCTTACCAAACTCACGTTCGGTGATTACGACGATCAGGCAGTCGCCTTGTCGTCCTTCTTAAGACTTGCAGGCGGCCAGTTGTCGAGGCGCATGCCGAGGGACAGACCGCGGGAGGCCAGAACGTCCTTGATTTCAGTCAAGGATTTCTTGCCCAGGTTCGGAGTCTTCAACAGTTCTACTTCGGTGCGCTGAATCAGATCGCCGATGTAGTAAATGTTTTCCGCCTTAAGGCAGTTAGCCGAACGTACAGTCAGTTCCAGATCGTCAACCGGGCGAAGCAGGATCGGATCGATCTCGTCTTCCTGCTCGATTACCACTGGTTCGCTGTCACCTTTGAGGTCGACGAACGCAGCCAACTGCTGTTGCAGAATGGTTGCAGCGCGGCGGATAGCCTCTTCAGGATCCAGAGTACCGTTGGTTTCCAGATCAATAACCAGCTTGTCCAGGTTAGTACGCTGCTCGACACGGGCGTTTTCCACCACGTATGCGATGCGGCGAACCGGGCTGAACGAAGAGTCAAGCTGCAAGCGACCAATGCTGCGGCTTTCGTCTTCATCGCTCTGACGCGAGTCGGCCGGTTCATAACCACGACCACGAGCTACGGTGAGCTTCATGTTCAGGGCGCCGTTAGACGCCAGGTTAGCGATTACGTGATCGGGGTTAACGATCTCGACATCATGATCCAGCTGAATATCGGCAGCGGTAACCACCCCCGAACCCTTCTTCGACAAGGTCAGCGTAACTTCGTCACGGCCGTGCAGCTTGATAGCCAGACCTTTAAGGTTCAACAGGATTTCAATTACGTCTTCCTGTACACCTTCGATGGCGCTGTACTCGTGGAGCACACCGTCAATCTCGGCCTCGACTACTGCACAGCCGGGCATTGAGGACAACAGGATGCGGCGCAGCGCGTTGCCCAGGGTGTGGCCAAAACCACGCTCGAGAGGCTCGAGAGTGATCTTGGCGCGGGTTGGACTGACAACCTGCACATCAATGTGGCGGGGTGTCAGGAACTCATTTACCGAAATCTGCATGGATGCACCTATTTTCTAGCCCTTACTTGGAGTAGAGCTCGACAATCAGGCTTTCGTTGATGTCGGCGGACAGATCACTGCGAGCAGGAACGTTCTTGAAAACGCCCGACTTCTTCTCAGTGTCTACTTCTACCCATTCTACGCGGCCACGTTGGGCACACAGATCGAGAGCTTGGACAATGCGAAGTTGGTTTTTTGCTTTCTCGCGAATCGCGACCACGTCACCAGCACGAACCTGGTAGGACGGGACGTTAACGGTTTGGCCGTTTACGCTGACGGATTTGTGCGATACCAGCTGACGGGATTCGGCGCGAGTCGAACCAAAGCCCATACGGTATACAACGTTGTCCAGACGGCATTCGAGCAGTTGCAGCAGGTTTTCACCGGTTGCACCTTTCTTGCCAGCTGCTTCTTTGTAGTAGCCGCTGAACTGACGCTCGAGAACGCCGTAAATACGACGGACCTTCTGCTTTTCACGCAGTTGGGTGCCGTAATCGGACTGGCGACCGCGGCGTTGGCCGTGGATACCAGGTGCTGCTTCAATGTTGCACTTCGATTCGATCGCGCGCACGCCGCTCTTCAGAAAGAGATCGGTGCCTTCGCGACGAGCGAGTTTGCATTTTGGACCAATGTAACGAGCCATTCTTTACAATCTCCTGGATTACACGCGGCGCTTCTTCGGCGGACGGCACCCGTTGTGCGGGATTGGCGTCACGTCGGTGATGCTGGCGATCTTATAGCCACAGCCGTTCAAAGCACGGACAGCAGACTCACGACCTGGACCTGGACCTTTGACGTTGACGTCGAGGTTTTTCAGGCCGTATTCCAGCGCAGCTTGACCAGCACGTTCAGCAGCTACTTGAGCAGCAAACGGGGTGGACTTGCGGGAACCGCGGAAACCCGAACCACCAGAGGTAGCCCAAGACAGCGCGTTACCTTGACGGTCGGTGATGGTCACGATGGTGTTGTTAAAAGATGCATGGATGTGGGCGATGCCATCAACCACTGTCTTTTTAACTTTTTTACGAGGACGAGCAGCAGGTTTTGCCATGATTAATTTCCTGTCGATTCGCGTGGGCGATTACTTGCGGATCGGCTTACGCGGACCTTTACGGGTACGCGCGTTAGTCTTGGTACGCTGACCGCGCACTGGAAGACCACGACGATGACGCAGACCACGGTAGCAACCGAGGTCCATCAAACGCTTGATTTTCATGTTGATTTCGCGACGCAGGTCACCTTCAGTGGTGAACTTCGCCACTTCGCCACGCAACAGCTCAATCTGCTCGTCGCTCAGATCTTTGATCTTTGCGGCTGGGTTTACCCCAGTATCTGCGCAAATCTTCTGCGCAGTAGTGCGACCAACACCATAGATGTAGGTCAGCGAGATAACAGTGTGCTTGTTATCTGGAATGTTAACGCCTGCAATACGGGCCATTCAGTGGGACTCCAATTGACAGCTACCTACGCCCCGGAAGCCAAGAAATAGGGCGCGAGATAATATCGCTGTAATAACAAATAATCAACCCGGCAGCGCACTAGCTGCCGGGCTTCAAGCGGATCACACTCAGCCTTGGCGCTGTTTGTGACGCGGTTCCGCGCTGCAAATTACTCGAACAACACCTTCGCGGCGAATAATCTTGCAGTTACGGCACAGCTTTTTCACCGATGCACGAACTTTCATCACCAACTCCTCGAACCTTATGGGTACTCAGCGCAACATGCCGCTGCCGTAACCCTTCAGGTTGGCTTTCTTCATCAGGGATTCGTACTGGTGCGAAACGAGGTGCGATTGTACTTGGGACATGAAGTCCATCACAACCACGACCACGATCAGCAACGAGGTCCCGCCAAGGTAGAACGGAACGTTTGCTGCAACCACCAGGAACTGGGGCAACAAGCACACGGCCGTCATATATAGAGCACCGAACAGGGTCAAACGAGTCAGAACGCCATCAATGTAGCGTGCCGACTGCTCACCTGGACGGATACCCGGAATAAAGGCACCGGACTTCTTCAGGTTTTCCGCTACGTCTTTCGGATTGAACATCAACGCCGTATAGAAGAAGCAGAAGAAAATAATCCCTGCACTAAACAGCAGAATATTCAACGGCTGACCAGGAGCGATCGACTGAGAGAGGTCCTGCAGCCAGCCCATATTTTCAGACTGACCAAACCAGGTACCCAACGAAGCCGGAAACAGCAAAATGCTGCTCGCGAAAATTGCCGGAATAACACCGGCCATATTCACTTTTAGCGGCAAGTGGCTGGTCTGCGCAGCGAAGACCTTACGGCCCTGCTGACGCTTGGCGTAGTGAACAGCAATACGACGCTGGCCACGCTCAATGAACACCACAAAACCGATAATCGCTACTGCCAGCAAACCGATAGCAACCAAGGCGAAAATATTGATATCACCCTGACGTGCAGACTCGAAAGACTGCCCAATTGCTCTCGGAAGACCGGCGACGATACCTGCGAAAATCAACATCGAGATACCGTTACCAACACCACGCTCAGTAATCTGCTCACCCAGCCACATCATGAACATCGCACCAGCCACAAAAGTGGATACCGCGACGAAATAGAAGCCAAAGTCAACAGTGAACGCAATCCCCTGCCCCGCCAAGCCAACGGACATGCCGATAGCTTGAACCAGGGCGAGGACGACAGTGCCGTAGCGGGTGTACTGGCTAATCTTGCGACGACCAGCTTCACCTTCCTTCTTCAACTGCTCCAACTGCGGGCTGACGGCGGTCATCAGCTGCATGATGATCGATGCCGAAATGTACGGCATGATCCCCAGTGCAAAGATGCTCATCCGTTCCAGCGCGCCGCCAGAAAACATGTTGAACAAGCTAAGAATGGTCCCCTCATTCTGTCGAAACAGGTCTGCGAGTCGGTCCGGGTTGATACCTGGAACCGGGATGTGTGCGCCTATTCGGTAGACGATAATCGCCAGGAACAGAAAACGCAGACGAGCCCAAAGTTCAGACATACCGCCTTTGCCGAGCGCTGAGAGAGCACCTTGCTTAGCCATTTATTCCTCGAACTTGCCGCCAGCTGCTTCGATAGCCGAACGCGCACCTTTGGTGGCGCCGATTCCCTTGCCGATAGTGACAGCGCGAGTCACTTCACCGGACAGCATGATTTTCACACGCTGTACGTTGACGTTGATCACGTTGGCATCTTTCAGGGTCTGCACAGTAACGATATCGCCTTCCACTTTAGCCAGCTCGGACAGACGCACTTCTGCGCGGTCCATGGCTTTCAGGGATACGAAACCGAACTTAGGCAGGCGACGATGCAGCGGCTGTTGACCGCCTTCAAAGCCTGGAGCAATGGTGCCACCGGAGCGGGAGGTTTGACCTTTGTGGCCACGGCCACCAGTCTTACCCAAACCGCTACCGATACCACGGCCCGGACGATGCTTTTCGCGACGGGAACCCGGCGCTGGACTCAGATCATTGAGTTTCATCGATTAACCCTCTACACGCAGCATGTAGTAAGCCTTGTTGATCATCCCGCGATTCTCGGGAGTATCCTGGACTTCTACAGTGTGACCGATGCGACGCAGACCCAAACCTTTAACACACAGTTTGTGGTTAGGGATGCGGCCGGTCATGCTTTTGATCAACGTTACTTTAACGGTAGCCATGATCAGAAGATCTCCTTGACAGTCAGACCACGCTTGGCAGCGATGGACTCAGGAGATTGCATAGCTTTCAAACCTTTGAAAGTGGCGTGAACCACGTTTACCGGGTTAGTCGAGCCGTAGCACTTGGCCAGAACGTTCTGAACGCCAGCAACTTCGAGGACAGCACGCATAGCGCCGCCAGCGATGATACCGGTACCTTCAGAAGCAGGCTGCATGTACACCTTCGAAGCGCCATGGGCGGACTTCATTGCGTACTGCAGAGTGGTGCCGTTCAGATCAACTTGGATCATGTTGCGACGAGCAGCTTCCATTGCCTTCTGGATCGCAGCAGGCACTTCACGTGACTTGCCACGGCCGAAGCCAACACGCCCTTTACCATCACCAACCACGGTCAACGCGGTGAAAGTGAAGATACGGCCGCCTTTAACGGTTTTGGCTACGCGGTTAACTTGAACCAGCTTCTCAATGTAGCCTTCGTCGCGCTTTTGGTCGTTATTTGACATAACTTAGAACTCCAGCCCAGCTTCACGAGCAGCATCAGCCAGCGCTTTAACGCGGCCGTGGTACTTGAAGCCAGAGCGGTCGAAAGCCACTTGCGAGACGCCAGCGGCCTTAGCACGCGTAGCGACCAGCTGGCCAACCTTTGTGGCCGCGTCGATGTTGCCAGTGGCACCATCACGCAGTTCTTTATCCAAAGTCGAGGCGCTTGCCAGGACTTTGTTGCCGTCGGCCGAGATGACCTGGGCGTAGATGTGCTGCGACGAGCGGAACACGCAGAGACGCACGACTTCTAGTTCGTGCATTTTCAGGCGTGCTTTGCGAGCGCGACGCAGTCGAGTAACTTTTTTGTCGGTCATTTGCTATGCCCTACTTCTTCTTGGCTTCTTTACGACGGACGACTTCGTCCGCGTAGCGCACACCTTTGCCTTTGTACGGCTCTGGTGGACGGAAGTCGCGGATCTCAGCGGCCACCTGACCTACCAGCTGCTTATCAATACCCTTGATCAGGATATCGGTTTGGCTAGGGGTCTCAGCGGTGATGCCTTCCGGCAGTTCGTAATCCACTGGGTGCGAGAAGCCAAGGGCAAGGTTCAAAACCGTGCCTTTTGCTTGCGCTTTGTAACCAACACCGACCAGCTGGAGCTTACGCTCGAAGCCTTGGCTTACGCCTTGGACCATGTTGTTTACCAACGCACGCGTGGTACCGGCCATTGCGCGAGTTTGTTGATCGCCATTGCGAGCAGCGAAACGCAGCTCACCAGCTTCTTCAACGATCTCAACGGACGAATGGATGTTCAGTTCAAGAGTGCCCTTGGCACCCTTCACCGAAAGCTGTTGGCCTGCGAATTTGACTTCGACACCGGCTGGCAGCTTAACGGGGTTCTTAGCGACGCGAGACATGCTTATCCCCCCTTAGAACACAGTGCAAAGAACTTCGCCGCCGACACCGGCAGCGCGCGCAGCACGATCCGTCATCACACCTTTGTTGGTGGAGACGATAGACACGCCCAGACCGCCACGAACTTTCGGCAGATCTTCAGCGGACTTGTACTGACGCAGGCCTGGACGGCTAACGCGCTTCACTTCCTCGATGACCGAACGGCCTTCGAAGTATTTCAGCTCGATGGACAGCAGTGGTTTGATTTCGCTGCTGATCTGATAACCCGCAATGTAGCCTTCGTCTTTCAGGACTTTGGCAACAGCTACCTTCAACTTGGAAGATGGCATGCTTACGACGGACTTTTCAGCCATCTGGGCATTACGGATACGAGTTAGCATGTCCGCTAACGGGTCCTGCATACTCATGGGCTAGACGCTCCTAATACAAAAAAATTAGCCTTGCGGCTACATATGTCGCCGAGAATCTCCGAGCATAGAAAACACGGGCTCAGGCGAGCCGGGTATTCTAGACACACTGCGGAAATGAAACAAGCCCCAAAAGGGGCTTGTTCCAGATTCAAGGTCACCGGCGGTCAGTATCTTGCGATGCAGACCACCTGGACTTCGAAAGTACTTACCAGCTGGCTTTAACCAGACCTGGTACGTCACCACGCATTGCCGCTTCACGCAGTTTGTTACGGCCGAGGCCGAACTTGCGGTAAACGCCGTGTGGACGACCGGTCAGGCGGCAGCGGTTACGCATGCGCGAAGCGCTTGCGTCACGTGGCTGCTTCTGCAGAGCAACTGTAGCTTCCCAGCGCGCTTCTGGACTTGCGTTCAGATCAACGATGATTGCTTTCAGTGCTGCACGCTTCTTGGCGTACTTGGCAACCGTGAGCTGACGCTTCAGCTCGCGGTTTTTCATGCTCATCTTGGCCATGGTCCTACTCCAATCAGTTGCGGAACGGGAATTTGAAAGCACGCAACAGGGCGCGACCTTCATCATCGTTCTTGGCAGTGGTGGTCAGGGTGATGTCCAGACCGCGGAGAGCATCGATCTTGTCGTAGTCGATTTCCGGGAAGATGATCTGCTCTTTCACGCCCATGCTGTAGTTACCACGACCATCGAAGGACTTGGCATTCAGGCCGCGGAAGTCGCGTACCCGAGGCAGGGAGATCGACAGCAGACGATCCAGGAATTCGTACATACGCTCACGGCGCAGAGTCACTTTGACGCCGATCGGCCAACCTTCACGGACTTTAAAGCCAGCGATGGATTTCCGAGCGTAAGTCACAACGACTTTTTGACCGGTGATCTTTTCCAGGTCAGCAACAGCGTGCTCGATGACTTTTTTGTCACCGACCGCTTCGCCCAGACCCATGTTCAGGGTGATTTTGGTAACGCGTGGAACTTCCATCACGTTCGAAAGCTTAAGTTCCTCCTTAAGCTTAGGTGCGATTTCTTTCCAGTAAATCTCTTTTAGTCGTGCCATGGTCTTCTACCTAGCAGTGTTCAAGCATCAACCGCTTTTTGGGTCGACTTGAAGACACGAATTTTCTTGCCATCTTCTACTTTGAAACCAACGCGGTCAGCCTTGTTGGTTTCGCCATTGAAAATAGCGACGTTAGAAGCGTCCAGCGGAGCTTCTTTTTCGACGATACCGCCTTGTACGCCCGACATCGGGTTAGGCTTGGTATGACGCTTAACCAGGTTCAGACCACCGATAACCAAACGGTTATTAGCGAGAACCTTAAGCACCTTACCGCGCTTACCTTTGTCTTTGCCGGCGATCACGATGATCTCGTCGTCACGACGAATCTTTTGCATGTCGGATCTCCTTACAGCACTTCTGGGGCGAGCGAGACGATCTTCATGAACTTCTCAGTACGAAGTTCACGGGTCACTGGCCCAAAGATACGGGTGCCGATCGGCTCTTGCTTGTTGTTCAGAAGAACAGCAGCGTTGCCATCAAAGCGGATAATGGAGCCATCTGCACGGCGTACGCCGTGACGAGTGCGGACTACAACAGCAGTCATCACTTGGCCTTTTTTCACTTTACCGCGAGGAATTGCTTCCTTAACGGTAACCTTGATGATGTCACCGATACCAGCGTAACGACGATGGGAGCCACCCAGCACCTTGATGCACATAACACGGCGAGCGCCGCTGTTATCGGCCACATCGAGCATGGATTGAGTCTGAATCATATAATTTCTCCGACCCCTAGTCCTTAGACTTCCACAGCGCGTTCGAGAACATCAACCAGCGCCCAAGACTTAGTCTTGGCCAGCGGACGAGTTTCACGAATAGTGACTTTGTCGCCGATGTGGCACTGGTTGGTTTCGTCGTGCGCGTGCAGCTTAGTCGAACGCTTAACATATTTACCGTAGATCGGGTGCTTAACGCGACGCTCGATCAAAACGGTGATGGTTTTGTCCATCTTGTCGCTGACAACACGGCCAGTCAGCGTACGGACAGTCTTTTCGGCTTCAGCCATGATCACTTACCTGCCTGCTGGTTGAGCACAGTCTTCACGCGAGCGATGTCACGCTTAACTTGCGAGAGCAGATGAGACTGCCCCAACTGGCCAGTTGCTTTCTGCATACGCAGATTGAACTGGTCGCGCAGCAAGCCGAGCAGTTGCTCGTTCAGCTGCTGTGCGGATTTTTCACGAAGTTCATTCGCTTTCATCACATCACCGTCCGTTTAACAAAGGCGGTGGCGAGCGGCAGCTTTGCAGCAGCCAGGGCAAAAGCCTCACGCGCCAGCTCTTCAGTTACACCCTCGATTTCATACAGGACTTTGCCTGGCTGAATCTGGGCTACCCAGTATTCCACGTTACCCTTACCTTTACCCATCCGAACCTCGAGAGGTTTTTTGGAGATCGGCTTGTCCGGGAATACACGGATCCAGATCTTGCCGCCACGTTTAACGTGACGGGTCAGAGCACGACGCGCTGACTCGATCTGACGAGCGGTGAGACGACCACGAGCTACAGACTTCAGCGCGAACTCGCCGAAGCTGACTTTGCTACCGCGCTGTGCCAGGCCACGGTTGTGACCTGTCATCTGCTTGCGGAACTTCGTACGCTTAGGTTGCAACATTTGGCGTACCCCTTACTTAGCAGCTTTTTTACGAGGCGCTGGTGCTTGTGGTTTCAGTTCTTCTTGGCGACCACCAATTACTTCGCCTTTGAAGATCCAAACCTTTACACCGATCACACCGTAAGTGGTGTGAGCTTCGTAGTTGGCATAGTCGATGTCGGCACGCAGGGTGTGCAGTGGCACACGACCTTCGCGATACCATTCAGTACGTGCGATTTCAGCACCGCCGAGACGACCGCTCACTTGGATTTTGATGCCTTTGGCACCAATGCGCATGGCGTTCTGTACAGCGCGCTTCATAGCGCGACGGAACATTACGCGACGCTCCAGCTGCTGAGCTACGCTCTGCGCAACCAGCATACCGTCGAGCTCCGGCTTACGGATCTCTTCGATATTGATGTGCACAGGCACACCCATTTGCTTGGTCAGGTCCTGACGCAGTTTCTCAACATCTTCACCTTTCTTCCCGATAACGATACCTGGACGAGCGGTGTGGATGGTGATACGTGCAGTTTGTGCCGGACGATGGATATCGATACGGCTTACGGACGCGCTTTTTAGTTTGTCTTGGAGATACTCACGCACCTTCAGATCAGCGAACAAATAGTCCGCATAAGTCCGACCGTCTGCGTACCAGACGGAGGTGTGCTCCTTGACGATTCCCAGGCGAATGCCAATGGGATGTACTTTCTGACCCATCTCTTCGACTCCGTTACTTGTCAGCAACCTTGACAGTGATATGGCAAGACCGCTTGACGATGCGATCAGCACGGCCTTTGGCACGCGGCATGATACGCTTCAGCGAACGCCCTTCGTTGACGAAAACGGTGCTGACCTTCAGGTCATCAACGTCTGCGCCTTCGTTATGCTCGGCGTTGGCTACGGCCGACTCCAGCACTTTCTTCATGATCTCGGCGGCTTTCTTACTGCTGAAAGCCAACAGGTTGAGCGCTTCGCCCACCTTCTTCCCGCGGATCTGGTCGGCGACCAAGCGGGCTTTCTGGGCGGAGATTCGAGCGCCCGACAACTTAGCGGCTACTTCCATTTCCTTACCCCTTAACGCTTGGCTTTCTTGTCTGCCACGTGCCCACGATAAGTGCGGGTACCGGCAAACTCGCCTAGTTTGTGGCCGACCATGTCTTCGTTAACGAGAACTGGGACGTGTTGACGACCGTTGTGTACTGCGATGGTCAAACCGACCATTTGTGGCAGGATCATCGAACGACGCGACCAGGTCTTAACTGGTTTGCGATCGTTCTTTTCCGCCGCCACTTCGATCTTCTTCAGTAGGTGAAGATCAATAAAAGGACCTTTTTTCAGAGAACGTGGCACTGTCGTATCCCTCTATTTACTTGCGACGACGGACGATCATTTTGTCGGTACGCTTATTACCACGAGTCTTCGCGCCCTTAGTCGGGAAGCCCCATGGCGATACCGGATGACGACCACCAGAGGTACGACCTTCACCACCACCGTGTGGGTGGTCAACCGGGTTCATGGCAACACCACGAACGGTTGGGCGAACGCCACGCCAGCGTTTGGCACCAGCTTTACCCAGCGAACGCAGGCTGTGCTCGGAGTTCGAGACTTCACCCAGGGTCGCGCGGCATTCAGCCAGCACTTTACGCATCTCACCAGAACGCAGACGCAGGGTCACGTAGACACCTTCACGAGCGATCAGCTGAGCCGAAGCACCAGCGGAACGAGCGATTTGCGCGCCTTTACCTGGCTTCAATTCGATGCCGTGTACGGTGCTACCAACTGGAATGTTACGCAGTTGCAGAGCGTTGCCCGGCTTGATCGGTGCCAAAGCACCTGCGATCAGCTGGTCACCAGCACTCACGCCTTTAGGGGCGATGATGTAGCGACGCTCGCCATCTGCGTACAGCAGCAGAGCGATGTGAGCAGTACGGTTTGGATCGTATTCAATACGCTCGACAGTGGCAGTGATGCCATCTTTGTCGTTGCGACGGAAATCGACCAGACGATAATGCTGCTTATGGCCACCACCGATGTGACGAGTGGTAATACGACCATTGTTGTTACGACCACCAGTCTTCGATTTTTTCTCGAGCAGCGGTGCGTGAGGAGCGCCTTTATGCAGCTCCTGGTTGACCACCTTGACCACAAAACGGCGGCCAGGGGAAGTCGGTTTGCATTTAACGATTGCCATGATGCACCCCTTCCTTACTCAGCACTGCTGCTGAAATCGAGATCTTGGCCTGGCTGAAGGGAGATAACTGCCTTCTTCCAGTCATTACGCTTGCCCAGACCGCGAGCAGTGCGCTTGCTCTTACCCAGAACATTCAGGGTAGTAACACGCTCTACTTTCACGCTGAACAGGCTTTCGACGGCCTTCTTGATTTCCAGCTTGGTTGCGTCAGTTGCAACCTTGAAAACGAACTGGCCTTTCTTGTCAGCCAGAACCGTAGCCTTTTCGGAAACGTGCGGGCCAAGCAGAACTTTAAATACGCGTTCCTGGTTCATCCCAGCAGCTCCTCGAATTTCTTCACGGCCGACACGGTGATCAACACCTTGTCGTATGCGATCAGACTAACTGGATCGGAACCTTGCACGTCACGTACATCAACGTGTGGCAGGTTACGAGCAGCCAGGTACAGGTTCTGATCAACAGCTTCAGACACGATCAGAACGTCGGTCAGATTCATGTTGTTCAGTTTGCCCAGCAGGTCTTTGGTTTTTGGACCATCAACAGCGAAGTCCTGAACCACGACCAGACGATCAGTACGCACGAGTTCAGCAAGGATGGAGCGCAGAGCTGCGCGATACATCTTCTTGTTGAGCTTCTGAGTGTGATCCTGTGGACGAGCTGCGAAAGTGGTACCGCCGCCACGCCAGATTGGGCTACGGATAGTACCGGCACGAGCACGGCCAGTACCTTTCTGACGCCAAGGGCGCTTACCGCCACCACGTACGTCGGAACGGGTCTTTTGCTGCTTGCTACCTTGACGGCCGCCGGCCATGTAGGCCACGACTGCTTGGTGAACCAGCGTCTCGTTGAATTCGCCGCCAAATGTCAGTTCGGAAACTTCGATCGCTTGAGCGTCATTTACATTTAATTGCATGTCAGCTTCCCCTTAACCGCGAGCCTTGGCCGCTGGACGTACAACCAGGTTGCCGCCAGTAGCGCCAGGAACAGCACCCTTGACCAACAACAGATTGCGTTCAGCGTCGACGCGCACTACTTCGAGGGACTGCACGGTCACGCGCTCAGCGCCCATATGACCGGACATTTTTTTGCCCTTGAATACACGACCAGGAGTCTGGCACTGGCCAATAGAGCCCGGGACGCGGTGGGAAACGGAGTTACCGTGAGTGTTGTCTTGACCACGGAAATTCCAACGCTTGATCGTACCCTGGAAGCCTTTACCTTTGGACTGACCGGTTACATCAACCAGTTGACCAGCGGCGAAGATTTCAGCGTTGATCAGATCGCCAGCCTGGTAGTCGCCATCTTCAAGACGGAACTCCATAACAGTGCGACCAGCTGCAACGTTTGCTTTAGCGAAGTGACCTGCTTGAGCAGCAGTCACGCGCGAAGCACGACGCTCGCCGACAGTGACTTGCACTGCACGATAGCCATCGGTTTCTTCAGTTTTGAACTGGGTGACGCGATTCGGCTCGATCTCAATGACCGTGACCGGAATGGAGACACCTTCTTCGGTGAAAATACGGGTCATACCGCATTTACGACCGACTACACCAATAGTCATGTTGTAAACCTCATGAGTGTACGGGGCTTTCACCCGCTATGGCCGCCCATTTCAGAGCGTTACACGACTAAGACCCAAGTCTTAGCCGAGGCTGATCTGTACTTCCACACCGGCCGCCAGATCAAGCTTCATAAGCGCATCAACGGTTTTATCCGTTGGCTGGACGATGTCCAGTACGCGCTTATGAGTACGGATCTCGTACTGGTCACGCGCGTCTTTGTTGACGTGCGGGGAGACCAGAACGGTGAACCGCTCTTTACGGGTAGGCAGTGGAATTGGACCACGCACTTGAGCACCAGTACGTTTCGCGGTTTCCACGATTTCCTGGGTGGATTGGTCGATCAGGCGATGGTCAAAAGCCTTCAACCTGATACGGATTTGCTGATTTTGCATTGGATTTCAGACTCCGGCTGCTATTCCCAGCGAGCGCAATACGCCCGTTAAAAGGAGGCGCAATTCTATAGACGGCCCAGATAGGTGTCAACCCAATAAAAAAGGCCCCCGCTAAGCGGGGGCCTTCTCAAAACATCAAGGCTATCTCAGAAGAGATAATTACTCGATGATTTTAGCTACAACGCCAGCACCAACGGTACGGCCGCCTTCACGGATTGCGAAGCGCAGACCGTCTTCCATAGCGATGGTTTTGATCAGGGTGACAACCATTTTGATGTTGTCGCCTGGCATTACCATTTCTACGCCTTCCGGCAGCTCGCAGTTACCAGTAACGTCGGTAGTACGGAAGTAGAACTGTGGACGGTAGCCTTTGAAGAACGGAGTGTGACGACCGCCTTCTTCTTTGCTCAGCACGTACACTTCAGCTTCGAACTTGGTGTGCGGCTTAACCGAACCTGGCTTAACCAGAACCTGGCCACGCTCAACGTCGTCACGCTTGGTACCACGCAGCAGAACGCCGCAGTTCTCGCCAGCACGACCTTCGTCGAGCAGTTTACGGAACATTTCAACACCGGTGCAGGTGGTGACGGTAGTGTCACGCAGACCAACGATTTCCAGTGGATCTTGAACCTTAACGATACCGCGCTCGATACGACCAGTCACAACAGTACCACGACCGGAGATCGAGAATACGTCTTCGATTGGCATCAGGAACGGCTTGTCGATAACACGAACTGGATCTGGGATGTAGCTGTCCAGAGTTTCAACCAGTTTACGAACGGACGTGGTGCCCATTTCGTTGTCGTCTTTGCCTTCCAGAGCCATACGAGCAGAACCGATGATGATCGGAGTGTCGTCGCCTGGGAAGTCGTAAGTGCTCAGCAGATCGCGCACTTCCATCTCAACCAGTTCCAGCAGCTCAGCGTCGTCTACCAGGTCAGCCTTGTTCAGGTAAACCACGATGTACGGAACGCCTACCTGACGGGACAGCAGGATGTGCTCACGGGTTTGTGGCATCGGACCATCAGCGGCCGAACAAACCAGGATCGCGCCGTCCATCTGGGCAGCACCGGTGATCATGTTCTTCACATAGTCAGCGTGACCTGGGCAGTCAACGTGAGCGTAGTGACGGATCAGCGAGTTGTATTCAACGTGCGCGGTGTTGATGGTGATACCACGAGCTTTTTCTTCTGGTGCGCTGTCGATTTTATCGAAATCAACGATTGCGGAACCGAATACTTCGGAGCAAACGCGAGTCAGAGCAGCAGTCAGAGTGGTTTTACCGTGGTCAACGTGACCGATAGTGCCAACGTTGACGTGCGGTAGGGAACGATCAAATTTTTCTTTAGCCACGACAATTAACTCCTTGCCTAAAGGACTGAATCAGCCTTGTTTTTTGGATACAGTTTCAGCGATGTGCGCCGGAGCTGTGTTGTATTTTTTGAATTCCATAGAGTAGCTTGCGCGACCCTGAGACATGGAGCGAACGTCGGTCGCATAACCGAACATCTCACCCAACGGAACCTCGGCGCGAATCACTTTGCCGGAAACCGTGTCTTCCATACCCAAGATCATGCCGCGACGACGGTTAAGGTCGCCCATGACATCACCCATATAGTCTTCAGGTGTAACAACTTCTACCGCCATGATTGGCTCAAGCAACTCACCACCGCCCTTCTGGGCCAGTTGCTTGGTTGCCATGGAAGCAGCCACCTTAAACGCCATCTCGTTGGAGTCGACGTCGTGGTAAGAACCGTCAAAAACGGTTGCTTTCAGGCCGATCAGCGGATAGCCGGCAACAACACCGTTCTTCATCTGCTCTTCGATACCCTTCTGGATAGCAGGGATGTATTCCTTAGGAACAACACCACCCACTACTTCGTTCACGAATTGCAGACCTTCCTGACCTTCGTCAGCAGGAGCAAAACGGATCCAGCAGTGACCGAACTGACCACGACCGCCGGACTGACGAACGAACTTGCCTTCGATTTCACAGTTCTTCGTGATGCGCTCACGATAGGAAACCTGAGGCTTACCGATGTTGGCTTCGACGTTGAACTCACGGCGCATCCGGTCAACCAGGATGTCCAGGTGCAGCTCGCCCATGCCGGAGATGATCGTTTGACCAGTCTCTTCATCAGTCTTGACGCGGAAAGATGGATCTTCCTGAGCAAGTTTGCCCAGAGCGATACCCATTTTTTCCTGGTCATCCTTGGTCTTAGGCTCCACGGCAACCGAAATAACCGGCTCCGGGAAGTCCATACGAACCAGGATGATTGGCTTGTCAGCGTTGCACAAAGTCTCACCAGTGGTGACGTCCTTCATGCCGATCAAGGCCGCGATGTCACCAGCGCGTACTTCCTTGATCTCTTCGCGGGCGTTCGCGTGCATTTGCACCATACGACCCACGCGCTCTTTCTTGCCTTTAACCGAGTTGATAACGCCGTCGCCGGAGTTCAACACGCCCGAGTAAACACGGACGAAGGTCAAGGTACCCACGAATGGGTCAGTGGCAATTTTAAATGCCAGAGCAGAGAACGGTTCTGCATCGTCTGCATGACGCTCCAGCTCGATAGTCTCGTCATCCGGGTCAGTACCCTTGATGGCAGGAATATCAACTGGCGCAGGCAGGTAGTCGATCACAGCATCGAGAACCAGGGGAACACCCTTGTTCTTGAACGACGAACCGCAAACAGCCAAGACGATCTCACCAGCAATAGTACGCTGACGCAGAGCAGCCTTGATTTCCACGTTGGTGAGTTCTTCACCTTCGAGGTACTTGTTCATCAGCTCTTCGTTGGCTTCGGCCGCAGCTTCAACCATGTTGTTGCGCCATTCGTCAGCCAGTTCCTGCAGTTCAGCAGGGATAGGCTTACGAACAGGAACCATACCCTTGTCAGCATCGTTCCAGTAAACAGCTTCCATGGTCAGCAGATCGATCTGGCCCTGGAAGTTGTCTTCGGAACCGATAGCCAACTGGATTGGCACCGGGGTGTGACCCAGACGCTGCTTGATCTGACCGATCACGCGCAGGAAGTTCGCACCAGCACGGTCCATCTTGTTTACGTAAACAAGACGTGGAACGCCGTATTTGTTGGCTTGACGCCATACGGTTTCCGACTGAGGCTCAACACCCGAGGTGCCGCAGAACACAACGACAGCGCCGTCGAGTACGCGCAGGGAACGCTCAACTTCAATAGTGAAGTCTACGTGGCCCGGGGTATCGATTACGTTGAAGCGGTGCTCATCCTTGTACTGCTTCTCGGAACCTTTCCAGAAGGCGGTAATAGCAGCAGAAGTAATGGTAATACCACGCTCCTGCTCCTGAACCATCCAGTCTGTGGTCGCGGCGCCGTCATGCACCTCGCCCATCTTGTGACTTTTGCCGGTGTAAAACAGCACGCGCTCGGTGGTGGTGGTTTTACCAGCATCCACGTGAGCAACGATACCGATGTTACGGTAGCGGCTAATCGGAGTAGTACGAGCCATAAAGCCCTCGCAAAATTAGTGAAGCTAAGATTAGAAGCGGTAGTGCGAGAAAGCTTTGTTAGCTTCAGCCATACGGTGCACGTCTTCACGCTTCTTAACAGCAGCACCTTTACCTTCAGCAGCGTCCAACAGTTCGCCAGCCAAACGCAGAGCCATAGACTTCTCGCCGCGCTTACGGGCGAAGTCTACCAACCAGCGCATTGCCAGAGCATTACGACGGGACGGGCGAACTTCAACCGGAACCTGGTAAGTAGCACCGCCTACACGGCGCGACTTCACTTCGACCAGCGGAGCGATGGCGTCGAGAGCTTTCTCGAAGATTTCCAGGGGGTCGCTGTTCTTGCGTTCTTTAACCTTTTCCAGCGCGCCATAAACGATACGCTCGGCAACGGCTTTCTTGCCGCTTTCCATCACGTGGTTCATGAACTTGGCCAGAATTTGGCTTCCGTATTTTGGATCGTCAAGCACTTCGCGCTTGGCTGCTACGCGTCTTCTTGGCATGGATAAGCCCTCAAACGGTCTTCAGGTTCGCTCGGAATCAGTGCCCTTTCGGGGCGCCTCCGACCTTACTCTTATCGACTCAGAAAATAAGATGATTCAGGTTTACAAAAAGCCGCTACTACTTAGGCTTCTTGGTACCGTACTTCGAACGACCCTGGTTACGACCTTTAACGCCGGAAGTATCCAAGGAGCCGCGTACGGTGTGGTAACGAACACCAGGCAAGTCTTTTACACGACCGCCGCGGATCAGTACCACGCTGTGCTCTTGCAGGTTGTGGCCTTCACCGCCGATGTACGAGGAAACCTCGAAACCGTTGGTCAGACGCACACGGCATACTTTACGCAGTGCCGAGTTAGGTTTTTTCGGCGTAGTGGTATACACGCGAGTGCATACGCCACGACGTTGCGGGCAGTTCTGCAGCGCAGGCACGTCGGATTTCTCGACGATACGCTTACGCGGCTGACGTACCAGCTGGTTGATAGTTGCCATCTACTAGCTCCACTGTTGTCTTGCGACGCTATTGTCTTGCAAGAAAAGCAAAATGGCAGGAACGAATTCCCGCCAAATTTAGGGGTACAAGAGTCTAAAGAGGATCTTGCCCCCAGTCAAGGCAAGGCCCCGACCTCCCCTCTCATCGAAGCGGGGCAAAATTGCCTCGATCCGACGAATGGGGGCTGCCAGGGCCCAGACTTATCTATCGCAGAACTCAGTTACCGCTTGAGTTCAGCGCTTCGGTCAGTGCAGCTTCCACTTCACTGGCGCTTACGCGCAGCGGCTTGTCGAGTTCACGGCGGCGCTTACGCTCGCTGTGGTAGGCCAAGCCGGTACCTGCCGGGATCAAACGACCCACGACCACGTTTTCTTTCAGGCCGCGCAGATAATCGCGCTTGCCGGTTACCGCTGCTTCGGTCAGTACGCGAGTGGTCTCCTGGAAGGAGGCCGCCGAGATGAACGACTCAGTGGACAACGACGCCTTGGTGATACCCAGCAACACACGAGTGAACTTGGAGACAAATTTGTCTTCCGCGCCCAGACGTTCGTTCTCTACCAGTACGTGAGTCAGTTCCATCTGGTCGCCCTTGATGAAACTGGAATCGCCGGATTCAGCGATTTCAACTTTACGCAGCATCTGACGCAGGATGGTCTCGATGTGCTTATCGTTGATCTTCACGCCTTGCAGACGATAAACGTCCTGGATCTCGTTAACGATGTACTTGGCCAGCGCACTCACACCCAGCAGACGCAGGATGTCGTGTGGATCGCTTGGGCCGTCGGAGATAACTTCGCCGCGGTTTACCTGTTCGCCTTCGAAGACGTTCAGGTGACGCCACTTCGGAATCAGCTCTTCGTACGGATCGCTACCGTCGTTCGGGGTAATGACCAGACGGCGCTTGCCTTTGGTCTCTTTACCGAACGCGATGGTGCCGCTGACTTCAGCCAGAATCGACGCTTCTTTCGGACGACGAGCTTCGAACAAGTCGGCAACACGCGGCAGACCACCGGTGATGTCACGGGTCTTCGAAGTTTCTTGCGGGATACGCGCGATAACATCACCGATCGCGATCTTCGCACCATCCGCTACACCGACAAGGGCGTTGGCTGGCAGGAAGTACTGAGCGATTACGTCAGTGCCTGGCAGGAACAAGTCCTTGCCGTTGTCATCGACCATCTTAACGGCAGGACGGATGTCTTTACCGGCAGCTGGACGATCTTTCGCGTCGAGTACTTCAATGTTGGTCATACCGGTCAATTCGTCAGTCTGACGCTTGATCGTGATGCCTTCTTCCATGCCCACGTAGGTCACGGTACCTTTCATTTCGGTAACGATTGGGTGAGTGTGCGGATCCCACTTGGCCACGATTGCGCCAGCGTCGACCTTGTCACCTTCTTTAACCGAAATCACAGCACCGTACGGCAGCTTGTAACGCTCACGCTCACGACCGTAGTCATCAGCGATCGCCAGCTCACCGGAACGGGACACAGCAACCAGGCAACCATCCACTCGCTCAACATGCTTCAGGTTGTGCAGACGGACGGTACCGCCATTCTTCACCTGAACGCTGTCGGCTGCGGAGGTCCGGCTTGCCGCACCACCAATGTGGAACGTACGCATGGTCAGCTGGGTACCCGGCTCACCGATGGACTGGGCAGCAATAACGCCGACCGCTTCACCGATGTTCACCTGGTGACCACGGGCCAAGTCACGGCCGTAGCACTTGGCACAAATGCCGTAGCGGGTTTCGCAGCTGATCGGCGAGCGAACAATCACTTCGTCGATGCTGTTGAGCTCGATGAACTCGACCCACTTCTCGTCTACCAAGGTGCCGGCAGGAACGATAATTTCCTCGGTACCTGGCTTGAATACGTCACGGGCGATTACTCGACCCAGTACGCGCTCACCCAACGGCTCTACAACGTCGCCGCCTTCGATGTGCGGAGTCATCAGCAGACCGTGTTCGGTACCGCAGTCAACTTCAGTCACAACCAAGTCTTGCGCAACGTCTACCAGACGACGAGTCAGGTAACCGGAGTTAGCGGTTTTCAACGCGGTATCCGCCAGACCTTTACGAGCACCGTGAGTCGAGATGAAGTACTGAAGTACGCTCAAACCTTCACGGAAGTTCGCAGTAATCGGCGTTTCGATGATGGAACCGTCCGGCTTGGCCATCAGGCCACGCATACCGGCGAGCTGACGGATCTGCGCAGCAGAACCCCGTGCGCCCGAGTCGGCCATCATGTACATCGAGTTGAAAGACTCTTGATCGACTTCTACGCCGTGACGGTCGATAACCTTCTCTTTCGAGAGGTTAGCCATCATCGCCTTCGACACTTCGTCGTTGGCCTTGGACCAAAGGTCGATCACTTTGTTGTACTTCTCGCCCTGGGTTACCAGGCCGGAGGCGTACTGGCTCTCGATTTCTTTCACTTCATCGGTAGCAGCACTGATGATCTGGGCTTTTTCATCCGGGATAACGAAGTCGTTAACACCGATGGAAACGCCGGAAATGGTCGAGTAAGCAAAACCGGTGTACATCAACTGGTCAGCGAAGATTACGGTCTCTTTCAAACCAACCACGCGGTAGCACTGGTTGATCAGCTTGGAGATCGCCTTTTTCTTCATCGGCAAGTTAACGACGTCGTACGACAGGCCTTTTGGCACAACTTGATACAACAGCGCACGGCCGACAGTGGTGTCGACGATACGGGTGCCGCTCACGCTGCCGCCGTCACGGTCGTTGACGGTTTCGTTGATCCGCACTTTGACCTTGGCGTGCAGTGCGGCTTCGCCGGCACGGAACACACGGTCAACTTCTTGCAGGTCAGCGAACACACGACCTTCGCCTTTAGCGTTGATCGCTTCACGCGTCATGTAGTACAGACCCAATACAACGTCCTGCGACGGAACGATGATTGGCTCACCGTTGGCTGGCGACAGAATGTTGTTGGTCGACATCATCAACGCACGCGCTTCCAACTGGGCTTCCAGTGTCAGCGGTACGTGCACGGCCATTTGGTCGCCGTCGAAGTCGGCGTTGTACGCAGCACAGACCAGAGGGTGCAGCTGGATAGCCTTACCTTCGATCAGTACCGGTTCAAACGCCTGGATACCCAGACGGTGAAGGGTCGGTGCACGGTTGAGGAGAACCGGGTGTTCGCGAATTACTTCGGCGAGAACGTCCCAAACCTCTGGCAGTTCGCGCTCGACCATTTTCTTGGCCGCTTTGATCGTGGTCGCGAGACCGCGCATTTCCAGCTTGCCGAAGATGAACGGCTTGAACAGCTCAAGTGCCATCTTCTTAGGCAGACCGCACTGGTGCAGACGCAGGGTCGGGCCTACGGTAATTACCGAACGACCGGAGTAGTCAACACGCTTACCGAGCAAGTTCTGACGGAAACGACCTTGCTTACCCTTGATCATGTCAGCCAAGGATTTCAGAGGACGCTTGTTGGAACCGGTGATAGCGCGGCCACGACGACCGTTGTCGAGCAGGGCATCGACAGCTTCTTGCAACATACGCTTTTCGTTGCGCACGATGATGTCCGGAGCGGACAGATCAAGCAGGCGCTTCAAGCGGTTGTTACGGTTGATCACGCGGCGGTACAGGTCGTTGAGGTCGGACGTCGCGAAACGACCACCGTCCAACGGTACCAGCGGACGCAGGTCTGGCGGCAGAACCGGCAGAACGGTCAGCACCATCCATTCTGGCAAGTTGCCGGAACCCTGGAAGGCTTCCATCAACTTCAGACGCTTGGACAGTTTCTTGATCTTGGTTTCGGAGTTAGTTTGCGGAATTTCTTCACGCAGACGGCCAATCTCGTGCTCCAAGTCGATAGCGTGCAGCAGTTCGCGGACGGCTTCAGCACCCATGCGGGCATCAAAGTCATCGCCGAACTCTTCCAGCGCTTCGAAGTACTGCTCGTCGTTCAGCAGCTGACCTTTTTCAAGGGTGGTCATGCCTGGATCGATAACGACATAGCTCTCGAAGTAGAGAACGCGTTCGATATCACGCAGGGTCATGTCCATCAGCAAGCCGATACGGGACGGCAGCGATTTCAGGAACCAGATGTGGGCAACCGGCGAAGCCAGTTCGATGTGCGCCATGCGCTCACGACGAACTTTAGCCAGCGCAACTTCAACGCCGCACTTCTCGCAGATCACACCACGGTGCTTCAAGCGCTTGTACTTACCGCACAGGCACTCGTAATCCTTTACCGGGCCAAAGATCTTGGCGCAGAACAGGCCGTCACGCTCAGGTTTGAACGTACGGTAGTTGATGGTTTCCGGCTTTTTAACTTCACCGAACGACCACGAACGGATCATCTCAGGCGATGCCAATCCAATACGGATGGCGTCGAACTCTTCGACTTGACCCTGGTTTTTCAGCAAATTCAGTAGGTCTTTCAAGGCCTTTCCTCCTGGCGGAGCAGAGAGCGGGCTAAACAGCCCCGCTCTCGATTCGCGTCACGTGTTATTCGGTTTCCAGATCGATATCGATGCCGAGGGAACGAATTTCTTTGATCAACACGTTGAAGGACTCGGGCATGCCCGGCTCCATACGGTGATCGCCGTCCACGATGTTTTTGTACATCTTGGTCCGACCGTTCACATCGTCCGACTTCACTGTGAGCATTTCTTGCAGAGTGTAAGCAGCACCGTATGCTTCCAGTGCCCAGACCTCCATCTCCCCGAAACGCTGACCACCGAACTGAGCCTTACCACCCAGCGGCTGCTGGGTAACCAGGCTGTACGAACCGGTAGAACGAGCGTGCATCTTGTCGTCTACCAAGTGGTTCAGCTTCAGCATGTACATGTAGCCAACAGTAACCGGGCGCTCAAACTTGTTGCCGGTACGGCCGTCGAACAGCTGCATCTGGCCGCTTTCTGGCAGGTCTGCCAGTTTCAGCATGGCCTTGATTTCGCTTTCCTTGGCACCGTCGAACACCGGGGTAGCCATTGGAACGCCGCCGCGCAGGTTCTTCGCCAGATCCAGGATTTCCTGGTCGGTGAAGGTGTCCAGCTCTTCGTTGCGACCGCCGATCTCGTTGTAGATCTCGTGCAGGAACTTGCGCAGGTCTGCGACCTTGCGCTGCTCTTCGATCATACGGTTGATCTTCTCACCCAGACCTTTGGCCGCGAGGCCCAGGTGGGTTTCAAGGATCTGACCAACGTTCATACGCGAAGGTACGCCCAACGGGTTGAGGACGACGTCGACCGGGGTGCCATTGGCATCGTGCGGCATGTCTTCAACCGGCATGATCACGGAGACCACACCTTTGTTACCGTGACGACCGGCCATCTTGTCACCCGGTTGGATGCGGCGACGGATTGCCAGGTAAACCTTGACGATTTTCAGCACGCCTGGAGCCAGGTCATCGCCCTGCTGCAGTTTGCGCTTCTTGTCTTCGAACTTGTCGTCCAGCAGACGGCGACGATCAACGATGTAGGCCTGGGCCTTCTCGAGCTGCTCGTTCAGAGCATCTTCAGCCATGCGCAGTTTGAACCACTGGCCGTGCTCAAGACCGTCGAGGATTTCGTCGGTGATGTCCTGACCTTTCTTCAGACCTGCGCCGCCTTCGGCCTTGTGGCCTACCAGAGCGGAACGCAGACGTTCGAAGGTCGCGCCTTCAACGATACGGAACTCTTCGTTCAGGTCCTTGCGGATCTCGTCGAGTTGAGTCTTCTCGATGGACAGTGCACGAGCATCACGCTCAACGCCGTCACGGGTGAAGACCTGTACGTCGATGACAGTACCCTTGGTACCGGTAGGTACACGCAGGGAGGTGTCTTTAACGTCGCTGGCTTTTTCACCGAAGATGGCACGCAACAGCTTCTCTTCCGGAGTCAGTTGGGTCTCGCCTTTCGGAGTGACCTTACCTACCAGAATGTCGCCCGCGCCAACTTCAGCACCTACGTAAACGATACCCGCTTCGTCCAGCTTGTTCAGTGCAGCTTCACCCACGTTCGGGATGTCTGCAGTGATTTCCTCTGGCCCAAGCTTGGTGTCACGTGCCACACAGGTCAGTTCCTGAATGTGGATCGTGGTGAAGCGATCTTCCTGAACCACACGCTCGGACAGGCAGATGGAGTCTTCGAAGTTGTAACCGTTCCAGGCCATGAACGCGATGCGCATGTTCTGACCCAGTGCCAGCTCACCCATATCGGTGGAAGGACCGTCAGCCATGATATCGCTGCGCTGAACCCGATCACCCTTGCTCACCAGCGGACGCTGGTTGATGCAGGTGTTCTGGTTGGAGCGGGTGTATTTGGTCAGGTTGTAGATGTCGACACCGGCTTCGCCAGTTTCAACTTCGTCATCGGCAACACGAACCACGATACGGCTGGCATCAACGGAGTCGATCACGCCGCCACGACGAGCCACGACGCAAACGCCGGAGTCACGGGCTACGTTACGCTCCATGCCGGTACCTACCAGCGGCTTGTCAGCGCGCAGGGTGGGTACAGCTTGACGCTGCATGTTGGAACCCATCAACGCACGGTTGGCGTCATCGTGTTCCAGGAACGGGATCAGCGACGCTGCAACCGAAACTACCTGCTTCGGCGATACGTCCATCAAGGTGACGTCTTCCGGCGCCTTGACGGTGAACTCGTTCAAGTGACGAACAGCGACCAGCTCGTCGATCAGCATTTTCTTATCGTTCATCGTGGCCGAAGCCTGAGCGATCACGTGATCAGCTTCTTCGATGGCAGACAGGAACACGATCTCGTCGGTGACCAGAGCGTCTTTCACTACACGGTACGGGCTCTCGAGGAAGCCGTACTGGTTAGTGCGCGCATAAGCGGCCAGGGAGTTGATCAGGCCGATGTTCGGACCTTCCGGCGTTTCGATCGGGCAAACACGACCGTAGTGCGTCGGGTGTACGTCACGAACTTCAAAGCCTGCACGCTCACGGGTCAGACCGCCCGGGCCCAGTGCGGAAACACGGCGCTTGTGGGTGATCTCGGAGAGCGGGTTGTTCTGGTCCATGAACTGCGAGAGCTGGCTGGAACCGAAGAACTCTTTCACCGCTGCAGCCACTGGCTTGGCGTTGATCAGGTCTTGCGGCATCAGGCCTTCGCTTTCAGCCATCGACAGACGCTCTTTGACCGCACGCTCAACACGTACCAGGCCAACGCGGAACTGGTTCTCGGCCATTTCGCCTACGCAGCGAACACGACGGTTACCCAGGTGGTCGATGTCATCGACGATGCCTTTACCGTTACGGATGTCGACCAGGGTCTTCAGTACCGCGACGATGTCTTCCTTGCACAACACGCCCGAACCTTCGATCTCGGTACGACCGATACGACGGTTGAACTTCATCCGGCCGACCGCAGACAGGTCATAGCGCTCAGGGCTGAAGAACAGGTTATTGAACAGGGTCTCGGCAGCGTCTTTGGTTGGTGGCTCACCAGGACGCATCATGCGATAGATCTCGACCAGCGCTTCCAATTGGTTGCTGGTGGAGTCGATCTTCAGTGTGTCGGAGACGAACGGACCGCAGTCGATGTCGTTGGTGTACAGGGTCTCGATGCGAACAACCTGAGCCTTGGCGATTTTCGCCAGGATCTCGGTGTTCAGCTCGGTGTTGCACTCAGCCAGGATTTCGCCTGTAGCTGGGTGAACGATGACCTTGGCGGTGGTGCGGCCCAGAACGTAGTCCAGAGGCACATCCAGCGACTTGATACCGGCTTTTTCGATCTGGTTGATGTGGCGCGCAGTAATACGGCGACCAGCCTCAACGATGACCTTGCCATTCTCATCCTGGATGTCCAAGACAGCAATTTCACCACGCAGACGCGAAGCAATCAGTTCCAGGCTGAGGGTTTCATCCTTCAGGCTGAATACGTTGGTGGTGTAGAAAGCATCCAGCACTTGCTCAGTGGTATAGCCGAGCGCGCGCAGCAGTACCGAGGCCGGCAGCTTACGACGACGGTCGATACGCACGAACACGCAGTCTTTCGGGTCGAACTCGAAGTCCAACCACGAGCCGCGGTACGGAATGATCCGCGCGGAGTACAGGAGCTTACCGGAGCTGTGCGTCTTGCCGCGGTCGTGGTCGAAGAACACGCCCGGGGAACGGTGCAGCTGGGAAACGATAACGCGCTCAGTACCGTTGATAACGAAGGTACCGTTTTCAGTCATCAGTGGGATTTCGCCCATGTAGACTTCTTGCTCTTTGATGTCCTTGATCGCTTTATTCGACGATTCTTTGTCGAAAATGATCAGACGGACTTTTACCCGCAAAGGTACGGCGTACGTAACACCGCGTAACACGCATTCTTTGACATCAAATGCCGGTTCGCCCAGGCGATAACCCACGTACTCCAGCGCAGCATTGCCGGAGTAGCTGATGATCGGGAAAACGGATTTGAAGGCCGCATGCAGGCCCACGTCGCGGAACTGATCTTTAGTCGCTCCCGCTTGCAAGAATTCACGATACGAATCCAGCTGGATAGCCAGAAGGTACGGGACATCCATGACGTCCGGCAACTTGCTAAAGTCCTTGCGGATACGTTTTTTCTCAGTATATGAGTAAGCCATCAGCGTTCCCCAGCTTGGTCACCTGCTTGTTTGGCCCCTCCCGACGGGAGCAGCCAGAAAATCTCGCAAACCCCATGGTTTGCACCACCGCATCGGGTGGCTACAGCACGTTAATGGCGGCGACCGAGTCGACAGCCAAGAACGGAAAAAGGCCGGTGGCAAGAGCCACCAGCCATCAGCCTTCAGCTTAACGCTTGGGCTGGAGACGCAAGGTCGATGCTTACTTCAGCTCGACTTTAGCGCCTGCTTCTTCCAAAGCAGCTTTGGCTTTGTCAGCTGCGTCTTTCGATACGGCTTCCAGAACCATGCCTGGAGCAGCGTCAACTACAGCCTTGGCTTCTTTCAGGCCCAGACCGGTCAGTTCACGTACTGCCTTGATCACGTTTACTTTCTTCTCGCCGGATTCCAACAGCATAACGTTGAATTCGGTTTGTTCTTCAGCAGCAACAGCAGCAACAGCTGGGCCAGCAGAAGCAGCGGCAGCGGAAACGCCGAATTTTTCTTCGAAAGCTTTGATCAGCTCAACAACCTGCAGAACCGACATTTCAGCTACGGCGTTGAGGATATCGTCTTGGGAGATAGACATTGCTGTATTTCCTGAATTGGGGGACGGCCTACGCGGCCATCGAAATAAACAAAAAAACGCGAGAGAGGTTGCTCAGCCTTAGGCTGCGGCAGCTTCTTTTTGCTCGCGAACTGCGGCCAGAGTACGAGCCAACTTGCTGGTAGCGCCTTGAATCACGCTCATCAGCTGAGAAATAGCTTCGTTACGGGTCGGCAGTGTTGCCAGTACGTCGATTTGGTTAGCTGCGAGGAACTTGCCCTCGAACGCAGCTGCCTTGATCTCGAACTTATCCTGACTCTTAGCGAATTCTTTGAACAAACGGGCAGCAGCGCCTGGATGATCTTTGGAGAACGCAATCAGAGTCGGGCCAGTGAACACGTCGTTGAGAACACTGTATTCAGTGTCTGCAACAGCGCGCTTGAGCAGGGTATTACGCACAACACGTACGTATACGCCAGCTTCACGAGCCTCTTTACGGAGTCCGGTCATAGCGCTTACTGTCACACCACGGGCATCAGCCACGACAGCGGACAGAGCAGCTTTGGCAGCCTCGTTGACTTCAGCGACGATGGCCTTCTTGTCTTCGAGATTAATTGCCACGGGTTTAACTCCTGCTTGTTACCGTTTCATCTGGCCGAAGCCGGATGTCGTTTTGGTGTCTGATTCGGTAAGGAACCGGGAGCACCATCTGCGTAGGCTTTTGGTTTAAGGCTTACGCCGCCTACGGTCTTGGATAGCCCCCGCCAGGCAGGGACCCCAATTTTTTCAATTAGCGCGATCTCGCGCGCCAATCTGTGTCTTATACGTCCAGCGAGCCTTGGTCGATGACCAGACCTGGGCCCATAGTGGTGCTCAGGGTAACGCGCTTGACGTAGATACCTTTCGAGGAAGCTGGCTTGATACGCTTCAGATCAGCGATCAGGGCTTCAACGTTTTCCTTCAGCTTGACGGCGTCGAAGCCGATTTTGCCAACGGAGGTGTGAATGATGCCGTTTTTGTCGGTGCGATAACGAACCTGACCAGCCTTGGCGTTTTTAACCGCGGTAGCTACGTCTGGCGTTACGGTGCCAACTTTAGGGTTAGGCATCAGACCGCGTGGACCGAGGATCTGACCCAACTGACCTACAACGCGCATTGCATCCGGGGAAGCAATGACTACGTCGTAGTTCAGGTCGCCGCCTTTCATTTCGGCAGCCAGGTCGTCCATACCAACGCGGTCTGCGCCGGCGGCCAGAGCAGCTTCAGCTGCCGGGCCTTGAGTGAAGACAGCAACACGTACAGTCTTGCCAGTACCGTGTGGCAGCACAGTAGCGCTACGAACGACCTGGTCGGATTTACGTGGGTCAACACCCAGGTTTACAGCAACGTCAACGGACTCGCTGAACTTGACAGTCGACAGCTCGGTCAGCAGGGCAGCAGCGTCTACAAAGTTGTAGGCCTTGCCTGCTTCGATTTTGCCGGCGATAGCCTTTTGGCGCTTGGTCAGCTTAGCCATTACACACCCTCCACGTTAAGGCCCATGCTACGAGCAGAACCGGCGATGGTACGCACGGCTGCATCCATATCAGCTGCAGTCAGATCCGCGTTTTTGGTTTTCGCGATTTCTTCCAGCTGAGCACGAGTTACGGTGCCAACCTTAACGGTGTTAGGACGAGCGGAACCGCTAGTCAGACCAGCAGCCTTCTTCAACAAAACCGAAGCCGGGGTCGACTTGGTTTCGAAAGTGAAGCTACGGTCGCTATATACAGTGATGATCACTGGAGTCGGCAGACCTGGCTCAATACCCTGAGTACGGGCGTTGAAGGCCTTGCAGAATTCCATGATGTTCACGCCGTGCTGACCCAGAGCTGGGCCGACAGGTGGACTTGGGTTGGCCTGAGCGGCCTTCACTTGCAGCTTGATGTAAGCGGTAATCTTCTTGGCCATGAGGCACTCCAATTACGGGTTCAAACGCCTCGAAAGGCTCCCCGGTTACTTGCGCGTTTATCCCAGTGACGACAAAACCCCACAGCCTAGGGCTGCGGGGTTGGGATGCTTGCTCAGCTAGACCTTCTCGACCTGGCTGAACTCCAACTCTACCGGAGTAGAGCGACCGAAAATGAGCACTGCCACTTGGATCCGGCTCTTTTCGTAGTTAACTTCTTCGACAGTCCCGTTGAAATCAGCAAACGGACCATCTGTGACACGAACAACCTCACCCGGCTCGAACAACGTCTTCGGCTTAGGCTTGTCGCTACCATCAGCAACACGACGCAGAATTGCTTCCGCCTCTTTGTCAGTGATCGCAGCAGGTTTATCAGCAGTACCGCCGATGAAACCCATGACACGAGGAGTATCCTTGACCAAATGCCAAGTACCTTCATTCATGTCCATCTGAACCAGCACGTAGCCAGGGAAGAACTTGCGTTCGCTTTTGCGCTTCTGACCATTCCGCATTTCAACCACTTCTTCAGTGGGAACCAGAATTTCGCCGAAGCCATCTTCCATGCCTGCCAGCTTTACGCGCTCTAGCAAAGAGCGCATGACATGCTTCTCGTAACCCGAGTAAGCATGCACAACGTACCAACGCTTAGCCACGGGACACCCTTAGCCAACAATCAAGGAAACAAGCCAGCCGAGCAGGGAATCAAGCCCCCACAACAGCAACGCCATAACCAGAACAACAGCCACAACAATCAACGTGGTCTGCGTGGTTTCTTGGCGAGTCGGCCAAACGACTTTACGGATTTCTGTGCGAGCTTCCTTTACCAGAACTGCGAAAGACTTGCCTTTGGCAGTCTGCAGGCCTACAAAGGCAGCTACAGCAGCAAGAGCAAGCAAAGCGAGTACGCGGTACAGGATCGGCGAAGCAGAGTAGTACTGATTGCCAACAACGCCTACGACCACCAATGCGACTACAGCAAGCCACTTGACCAGATCGAAACGAGAGCTTTGAGCTTCAGCCTTAGGAGTCATCTATGAAGATCCTGTGAAAAGAAAGCCAGACACACCACGTGAATCTGGCAGGTCAGGAGGGAATCGAACCCCCAACCTACGGTTTTGGAGACCGTCGCTCTGCCAATTGAGCTACTGACCTAAAACAAAATCAGGCCGACCATTATGCAGGCCTGAAAAAGACTTTACAACAACCAACCCCAAGAGACTTGAAATCACCCAACATCAAAGCCGAGCACAACACCATCAAGCCGAGGCAGCTGTTAAAACAAAGGCAGATATTTTCATATCTGCCTTGTTATATGGAGCTCTTGAGCGGATTTGAACCGCTGACCTCACCCTTACCAAGGGTGTGCTCTACCAACTGAGCTACAAGAGCAAAACACCATGCACAACCTGCAAACTTGGAGCGGGTAGCGGGAATCGAACCCGCATCATCAGCTTGGAAGGCTGAGGTTCTACCACTAAACTATACCCGCGGAGCTTGCAGCTCACGCTAAAAATGGTGGAGGGGGAAGGATTCGAACCTTCGAAGTCGTAGACGTCAGATTTACAGTCTGATCCCTTTGGCCGCTCGGGAACCCCTCCTAAGCGAGCCGGCATTCTACATCACGCCGACCTTCTGTCAAGCATTTTCTCATTAAAAATATGAGGTTAGCTGCGTTGACCTTCGCTTCACGCTGTAGACCGTAAAGGTCTTCACTGCGAAGCGGGCGCCATTCTATGCAAACTATTCGACAGTTGCAACGCCTTCGCACAACATTATTTTATGTTTTAACTCATTGAATTCCTTAGCAAGGTTTTCAAAGGGTAGATCATCAGCCAGGCGCCTGCTTTCAGGGGCCACACGGAGCCAGTAGCCGGAAGCGTCAGGTGCATTCAGCTGTTGCACCTTGACCTTTATATCCAGGCTTGTAAGGCGCTGCTCAAGCGACAGTGCTTGCCGCTGGTCAGCGAAGCCACCGATGTACAAGCAGGTATTTTGCAGATCCGGGGCTTTTGCTCGATCACGGCGGACCACCGAATCAGCAGATTCGCTCAACAGCCGAATGTCCTGCTGGGAGCCGCGATAGAGGCTCAGCGGAGTAACATCCTTGGCCCGCAACGGCGCCTCTTGTTGATGCCAAATGTAATAGAAGGCATTGAGAACGAGCAAAAGCAAAAACAGCCAACGCATAAATACCTCAAGACAAAGGGCACGCCATCGCCAGACCGACGAAAACCAGATCAGGAACGAAGCGAGCCTGCGGTACGGCGTCCGAGACCAGGTCAGCATCCCCGCCAGTCAGGAATACCGTGAAATCATCCCCCCAGTAACGCCGAGCCAGCTCCAGCTGAGTCAATACGAACCCCCTGAGCATCAGCGTACAGCCGCGCTCAACAGCCTCAACGGTCGTCCGACCCGGAGAAAGACGCTCCATAGCCTGCTCGGCTGCTGCATCGTCGTAGCGAATCTTGCGGGTGTGCGTCCGCAGCTGGCTGCGCATGAGAGGCATCCCTGGGCATATAAAACCACCGAGGTGCTCACCATCAGTAGCAATAAAATCCGCAGTCGCCGCGGTACCGAAGTCGAGCACCAGACAATTACCTGACGCCAACTTGAACCCACCCAGCATTGCTAACCAGCGATCAAGCCCGAGGCGCTCGAACTCTTCATAGCCATTGCGCACCCCAGCCATTTCGCGCGCCGGGGCCGCGCAGGACACCGTAACACCAAAGGCCTCTTGCAATGCCTCAACAAGCTTTCCGGTTTCTTCTGAGGCACGGACGCTCACCAGGCGGCATCGCGTCAGCAACAGACCCGGAATTGCGATCAAACTTTCAATTAACGCGAGATCCGACCCAACAATACCTTCCGCAGAGGCACTAGCTATCGCCGAGCCGAGCACACGCCACTTGATAAAGCTATTCCCACAGTCGAGCTCAAGAATCATCACGCAGCCTCAGGCTTAACTCACCACCGCTATATATTTTCTCGACACCATCGACATTCAGGCGCAGCGCGCCCTGGTGATCGATCCCCAGCACAACCCCGTCAATTTGGTTGACGCCCGCAATGAGGGACACAGCCCTACCTTGCCACAAATGATTTCGCTCCCACTCAGCCTGAAGCGCACCAAAGCCAAAGGCCTTGTGCCGCTCCAGGTGGCTTTGCAGCTGCAGACACAGCCGTGCAACCAAGTGATTGCGGTCGACAGGAGAACCTGTCTCCAACTGTACCGAGGTCCACTGCTGATCAACCTCAGCAGCCTGCTGCATATTTACGTTAATGCCGATTCCGAGAACAACGTGGCAAATGTCAGCAGGATCTCCCACCAACTCAAGCAAGATACCGGCAATTTTCTTCTGCCCAACCAGAACGTCGTTTGGCCACTTCAAGGCCGCACCCTGCACACCCAACTCACGCAGGGCCTGCATGACCGCCAAGCCAACAACGAGACTAAGGCCCTCCAGCTGCCGCAGCCCGCCTTCAATGCGCAACACAAGGCTGTAATAGACATTCTGAGCAAACGGACTTACCCACTTACGGCCTCGCCTACCCCTACCCGCCGTCTGCTGCTCCGCCAGCACAAGAAATGGTGCAGCGTAGCCGGCGTCGACTAGGCGCAAAGCTTCGGCATTAGTGGAGTCAATAGAGTCTGAGATATGAACGGGCCACGCCAAAAGAGCAGTATTCGCTTCAATTTCTTCCGCATTCAAGAACACCAACGGAGAAGCAAGCTGGTACCCCTTACCACGGACTTTGTGAATAGGCAGATTCAGCTCCGCCTCAAGATGCTGGAGCTGCTTCCAAACAGCGCTGCGGCTGACGCCCAAGGCGGCACCCAGCGCTTCTCCGGAATGGAATCGGCCATCTTTCAGAAGTTCTAACAACGTCAGCATGCAAGTATCGCCTCACAATGAGGCACGCATGATAGCCATGCATAAGGCCATTGCATAGAAAGGCTGGAGCCTAGAAATCAAAGGAGCGCCGTGCCCTTCAGGTCATTTTCCGACCGCCAAAACAAAACCCCTGTTTGCGTTAGCAAACAGGGGTTCTGGAATTTAATCTTGACGATGACCTACTCTCACATGGGGAAACCCCACACTACCATCGGCGATGCATCGTTTCACTGCTGAGTTCGGGATGGGATCAGGTGGTTCCAATGCTCTATGGTCGTCAAGAAATTCGGGTACTGAGTCGTGACCTTATGGCCTCGCTTCAGCAAATTGGGTATGTGATAGCTTTCGGTGTTTTGTGAGATCGAACTTTCGGTTCTATCGTCTTCACACACCGCAATCTGATGCCTCTACTTGTTTCCAAGTCCGAAGTAGTCAAATTGCTTGGGTGTTATATGGTCAAGCCTCACGGGCAATTAGTATTGGTTAGCTCAACGCCTCACAGCGCTTACACACCCAACCTATCAACGTCGTAGTCTTCGACGGCCCTTCAGGGGACTCAAGGTCCCAGTGAGATCTCATCTTGAGGCTAGTTTCCCGCTTAGATGCTTTCAGCGGTTATCTATTCCGAACATAGCTACCCGGCAATGCCACTGGCGTGACAACCGGAACACCAGAGGTTCGTCCACTCCGGTCCTCTCGTACTAGGAGCAGCCCCTCTCAAATCTCAAACGTCCACGGCAGATAGGGACCGAACTGTCTCACGACGTTCTAAACCCAGCTCGCGTACCACTTTAAATGGCGAACAGCCATACCCTTGGGACCGGCTTCAGCCCCAGGATGTGATGAGCCGACATCGAGGTGCCAAACACCGCCGTCGATATGAACTCTTGGGCGGTATCAGCCTGTTATCCCCGGAGTACCTTTTATCCGTTGAGCGATGGCCCTTCCATACAGAACCACCGGATCACTAAGACCTACTTTCGTACCTGCTCGACGTGTCTGTCTCGCAGTCAAGCGCGCTTTTGCCTTTATACTCTACGACCGATTTCCGACCGGTCTGAGCGCACCTTCGTACTCCTCCGTTACTCTTTAGGAGGAGACCGCCCCAGTCAAACTACCCACCATACACTGTCCTCGATCCGGATAACGGACCTGAGTTAGAACCTCAAAGTTGCCAGGGTGGTATTTCAAGGTTGGCTCCACGCGAACTGGCGTCCACGCTTCAAAGCCTCCCACCTATCCTACACAAGCAAATTCAAAGTCCAGTGCAAAGCTATAGTAAAGGTTCACGGGGTCTTTCCGTCTAGCCGCGGATACACTGCATCTTCACAGCGATTTCAATTTCACTGAGTCTCGGGTGGAGACAGCGCCGCCATCGTTACGCCATTCGTGCAGGTCGGAACTTACCCGACAAGGAATTTCGCTACCTTAGGACCGTTATAGTTACGGCCGCCGTTTACCGGGGCTTCGATCAAGAGCTTCGCGTTAGCTAACCCCATCAATTAACCTTCCGGCACCGGGCAGGCGTCACACCCTATACGTCCACTTTCGTGTTTGCAGAGTGCTGTGTTTTTAATAAACAGTCGCAGCGGCCTGGTATCTTCGACCGGCATGAGCTTACGGAGCAAGTCCTTCACCCTCACCGGCGCACCTTCTCCCGAAGTTACGGTGCCATTTTGCCTAGTTCCTTCACCCGAGTTCTCTCAAGCGCCTTGGTATTCTCTACCCAACCACCTGTGTCGGTTTGGGGTACGGTTCCTGGTTACCTGAAGCTTAGAAGCTTTTCTTGGAAGCATGGCATCAACCACTTCGTTAACTAAAAGTTAACTCGTCATCAGCTCTCGGCCTTAGAATCCCGGATTTACCTAAGATTCCAGCCTACCACCTTAAACTTGGACAACCAACGCCAAGCTGGCCTAGCCTTCTCCGTCCCTCCATCGCAATAACCAGAAGTACAGGAATATTAACCTGTTTTCCATCGACTACGCTTTTCAGCCTCGCCTTAGGGACCGACTAACCCTGCGTCGATTAACGTTGCGCAGGAAACCTTGGTCTTTCGGCGTGGGTGTTTTTCACACCCATTGTCGTTACTCATGTCAGCATTCGCACTTCTGATACCTCCAGCAAGCTTCTCAACTCACCTTCACAGGCTTACAGAACGCTCCTCTACCGCATCACCTAAGTGATACCCGTAGCTTCGGTGTATGGTTTGAGCCCCGTTACATCTTCCGCGCAGGCCGACTCGACTAGTGAGCTATTACGCTTTCTTTAAAGGGTGGCTGCTTCTAAGCCAACCTCCTAGCTGTCTAAGCCTTCCCACATCGTTTCCCACTTAACCATAACTTTGGGACCTTAGCTGACGGTCTGGGTTGTTTCCCTTTTCACGACGGACGTTAGCACCCGCCGTGTGTCTCCCATGCTCGGCACTTGTAGGTATTCGGAGTTTGCATCGGTTTGGTAAGTCGGGATGACCCCCTAGCCGAAACAGTGCTCTACCCCCTACAGTGATACATGAGGCGCTACCTAAATAGCTTTCGAGGAGAACCAGCTATCTCCGAGCTTGATTAGCCTTTCACTCCGATCCACAGGTCATCCGCTAACTTTTCAACGGTAGTCGGTTCGGTCCTCCAGTTAGTGTTACCCAACCTTCAACCTGCCCATGGATAGATCGCCCGGTTTCGGGTCTATTCCCAGCGACTAGACGCCCTATTAAGACTCGCTTTCGCTACGCCTCCCCTATTCGGTTAAGCTCGCCACTGAAAATAAGTCGCTGACCCATTATACAAAAGGTACGCAGTCACCCAACAAAGTGGGCTCCCACTGCTTGTACGCATACGGTTTCAGGATCTATTTCACTCCCCTCTCCGGGGTTCTTTTCGCCTTTCCCTCACGGTACTAGTTCACTATCGGTCAGTCAGTAGTATTTAGCCTTGGAGGATGGTCCCCCCATATTCAGACAAAGTTTCTCGTGCTCCGTCCTACTCGATTTCATGACTAAGAGATTTTCGCGTACAGGGCTATCACCCACTATGGCCGCACTTTCCAGAGCGTTCCGCTAATCTCAAAGCCACTTAAGGGCTAGTCCCCGTTCGCTCGCCACTACTAAGGGAATCTCGGTTGATTTCTTTTCCTCAGGGTACTTAGATGTTTCAGTTCCCCTGGTTCGCCCCTTACACCTATGTATTCAGTGTAAGGTAACCATCTTATGATGGCTGGGTTCCCCCATTCAGACATCTCCGGATCAAAGTCTGTTTGCCGACTCCCCGAAGCTTTTCGCAGGCTACCACGTCTTTCATCGCCTCTGACTGCCAAGGCATCCACCGTATGCGCTTCTTCACTTGACCATATAACCCCAAGCAATCTGGTTATACTGTGAAGACAACATTCGCCGAAAATTCGATAATACTCAATTACGAGTAACTCACAAATTTTACCTTAGCCTGATCCGTTACCAGTGAAAGTAACGTTCAGTCTATCTTTCTATCACATACCCAAATTTTTAAAGAACGATCTAATCAAAGACTAGAAATCAACATTCACCATCACCTCGATGGAATGCTCATTTCTAAGCTTTCAAAACTTTCAGAAGCAGTAGTGGTGGAGCCAAACGGGATCGAACCGTTGACCTCCTGCGTGCAAGGCAGGCGCTCTCCCAGCTGAGCTATGGCCCCGTATTTCTACAGGCGTTTCCCACACAAAATTGGTGGGTCTGGGCAGATTCGAACTGCCGACCTCACCCTTATCAGGGGTGCGCTCTAACCAACTGAGCTACAGACCCAATTTCGGGCTGCTTCTTATCGTCTTCTTCAATGAATCAAGCAATTCGTGTGGGAACTTATGGAGCAGCTGATGTCGTCGATTAAGGAGGTGATCCAGCCGCAGGTTCCCCTACGGCTACCTTGTTACGACTTCACCCCAGTCATGAATCACACCGTGGTAACCGTCCTCCCGAAGGTTAGACTAGCTACTTCTGGTGCAACCCACTCCCATGGTGTGACGGGCGGTGTGTACAAGGCCCGGGAACGTATTCACCGCGACATTCTGATTCGCGATTACTAGCGATTCCGACTTCACGCAGTCGAGTTGCAGACTGCGATCCGGACTACGATCGGTTTTGTGGGATTAGCTCCACCTCGCGGCTTGGCAACCCTCTGTACCGACCATTGTAGCAC
The DNA here is from genome assembly GCF_025642995.1 of Pseudomonas sp. YeP6b. NCBI lineage: Bacteria > Pseudomonadati > Pseudomonadota > Gammaproteobacteria > Pseudomonadales > Pseudomonadaceae > Pseudomonas > Pseudomonas sp. YeP6b. Next base: position 6,192,880 of record NZ_CP080090.1, read on the forward strand.
GTGTGTAGCCCAGGCCGTAAGGGCCATGATGACTTGACGTCATCCCCACCTTCCTCCGGTTTGTCACCGGCAGTCTCCTTAGAGTGCCCACCATTACGTGCTGGTAACTAAGGACAAGGGTTGCGCTCGTTACGGGACTTAACCCAACATCTCACGACACGAGCTGACGACAGCCATGCAGCACCTGTCTCAATGTTCCCGAAGGCACCAATCTATCTCTAGAAAGTTCATTGGATGTCAAGGCCTGGTAAGGTTCTTCGCGTTGCTTCGAATTAAACCACATGCTCCACCGCTTGTGCGGGCCCCCGTCAATTCATTTGAGTTTTAACCTTGCGGCCGTACTCCCCAGGCGGTCAACTTAATGCGTTAGCTGCGCCACTAAGAGCTCAAGGCTCCCAACGGCTAGTTGACATCGTTTACGGCGTGGACTACCAGGGTATCTAATCCTGTTTGCTCCCCACGCTTTCGCACCTCAGTGTCAGTATTAGTCCAGGTGGTCGCCTTCGCCACTGGTGTTCCTTCCTATATCTACGCATTTCACCGCTACACAGGAAATTCCACCACCCTCTACCATACTCTAGTCAGTCAGTTTTGAATGCAGTTCCCAGGTTGAGCCCGGGGATTTCACATCCAACTTAACAAACCACCTACGCGCGCTTTACGCCCAGTAATTCCGATTAACGCTTGCACCCTCTGTATTACCGCGGCTGCTGGCACAGAGTTAGCCGGTGCTTATTCTGTCGGTAACGTCAAAACAATCACGTATTAGGTAACTGCTCTTCCTCCCAACTTAAAGTGCTTTACAATCCGAAGACCTTCTTCACACACGCGGCATGGCTGGATCAGGCTTTCGCCCATTGTCCAATATTCCCCACTGCTGCCTCCCGTAGGAGTCTGGACCGTGTCTCAGTTCCAGTGTGACTGATCATCCTCTCAGACCAGTTACGGATCGTAGCCTTGGTGAGCCATTACCTCACCAACTAGCTAATCCGACCTAGGCTCATCTGATAGCGCAAGGCCCGAAGGTCCCCTGCTTTCTCCCGTAGGACGTATGCGGTATTAGCGTCCGTTTCCGAACGTTATCCCCCACTACCAGGCAGATTCCTAGGCATTACTCACCCGTCCGCCGCTCTCAAGAGAAGCAAGCTTCTCTCTACCGCTCGACTTGCATGTGTTAGGCCTGCCGCCAGCGTTCAATCTGAGCCATGATCAAACTCTTCAGTTCAAACATCTTTGGGTTTTTAAGAAACCCTAAACTTGGCTCAGCAATCGTTGGTTACATCTTTGATTTCTCGCGGAGTAACTTGTGATGCTGATAATCTTGTTGACTATCAGTCTGACTCCACAAGCACCCACACGAATTGCTTGATTCAGTTGTTAAAGAGCGGTTGGTTAAGATCTTTCGTCTCAACCGAGGCGCGCATTCTACAGCAGCCTCATTTGCTGTCAAGTGATTATTTTCAGAAGTTTTCGAAGATTTCTTCAACAACTTCAACCACTTGCGCTTCCGATCTCTCGTTAGCGGGAGGCGAATTCTACAGCGTTACACGCTGCTGTCAACACCTCTTTTTCTCCGCTTTCGACCGAGAAGATCGAAACGTTAATAGAGCCAAACAACACTGCTCCACTAACTCCTTCTGGACTTCGATTAACTGAAGCGAACCGCTGTCGAATTCTGCATAACTCTTTGTTTACCAAGGAGTTTTCCGTTTCGACTGCGCCGGAAGTGGGGCGAATTATAGACAGATACAAAACGCCGTCAACACTTAATTTCAGGTTTATTCGGATTTGAGCGTAATACGCGCAAATGCCTTCTTCCCGGCCTGGCAAACGTGGGTCGCGCCTAGCTCGTATATAAAGGTGCGATCTACAACCTCACCATCTATACGCACACCGCCGGAGCCCAACAGATCGCGAGCAACTGCCGAGTTCTTCACCAGGCCAGCCTTATTAAGGACAGCGGCAATCGGCATCGCCTCAGCAGCGGTCAACTCGATCTCCGGCAGATCATCCGGCAGCTCGCCATCTTTCATGCGATTACCTGCCGCACGATGAGCACTCGCCGCAGCCTCTTCACCATGGAAGCGCGCAACGATTTCTTCCGCCAGCTTGATCTTCACGTCGCGCGGATTGGCGCCCGCCTCGACTTCAGCACGCAGCGCATTGATCTCGTCCATCGAGCGGAAGCTCAACAGCTCGAAGTAACGCCACATCAGCGCATCAGGAATAGAAACCAGCTTGCCGTACATCACACCCGGCGCTTCCTGGATACCGACATAGTTACCCAAAGACTTGGACATCTTCTTGACGCCATCCAACCCTTCCAGCAACGGCATGGTCAGAATGCACTGAGCCTCTTGCCCGTATGCACGCTGCAGTTCACGCCCCATCAGCAGGTTGAACTTCTGATCAGTGCCACCCAGCTCAACGTCCGCGCGCAACGCCACCGAGTCATACCCTTGAACCAGCGGGTACAAGAACTCGTGAATCGCAATTGGCTGGTTGGTGGAGTAACGCTTGTCGAAGTCGTCACGCTCAAGCATGCGCGCCACGGTGTACTGGGATGTCAGGCGAATGAAGTCCGCCGGGCCCATCTGGTCCATCCAGGTGGAGTTGAACGCCACCTCGGTCTTGGCTGGATCGAGAATCTTGAACACTTGGGTCTTATAGGTCTCGGCATTATCGAGAACCTGTTCACGGGTCAACGGCGGACGCGTCGCGCTCTTGCCGCTCGGATCGCCGATCATCCCAGTGAAGTCACCTATAAGGAAGATGACCTGATGCCCCAGCTCCTGGAACTGACGCAGCTTATTAATAAGCACGGTATGACCCAGGTGCAGGTCCGGCGCCGTAGGATCGAAGCCAGCCTTAATACGCAGGGATTGGCCACGCTTGAGCTTTTCGATCAGCTCGGCCTCGACCAACAGTTCTTCCGCACCACGTTTTATCAGCGCTAGCTGCTCTTCAACCGACTTCATAACAGACCCGCAAGGCTCAGATTCAAAAGAGAACCAACCATACAAGATCAGGGACTAATTACAAGTTTTGCCCTGCGCACGGACACCGTTCAGCAAGCCCAGCGTTCGCGAGCTTGCGCCACAGATGATTTGGTTATATTTTATACAGTTATTTCATCTTCATCATGTCATTCATCTTTTCCATTTCATCTTTAAAGTCAAAAACTACTTATGACCACAGAACCGTCTAAAGCGCCGCCGCTTTACCCGAAGACCCACCTGCTCGCCGCAAGTGGTATCGCCGCCCTTCTCAGCCTGGCACTCCTGGTATTCCCTTCCAGTGACGTAGAAGCCAAACGAACGTCCCTGAGCCTTGACTTGGAAAGTCCAGTTGACCAACTGACACAAGATCAAGACGCTGCCGACGTGCAACAAGCCACAAATGCACCTGTTGAGTCGCCGTTCGCACAGATAGAAAGCACGCCTGGGGACACTCAACAAGCCACCCAAGAGCCGCCCGCGGCCAAGAACCCGCTGCACCGCGAAGTGATCGTGGCCAAAGGCGACACGCTGTCGACCCTGTTCGAGAAGGTCGGCCTGCCAGCTGCCACTGTTAATGAGGTGCTGGCCAGCGATAAACAAGCCAAACAATTCACTCAGCTCAAACACGGCCAGAAACTTGAATTCGAATTGTCGCCCAACGGCCAGTTGAACAACCTGCACAGCAGTGTCAGCGACCTCGAAAGCATCACCCTGACCAAGGGCGCCAAAGGCTTCGCTTTCAACCGCACCACCACCAAACCGGTTATGCGCTCCGCCTACGTACACGGCGTGATCAACAGCTCCCTGTCGCAATCGGCCGCCCGCGCGGGCCTGTCTCACAGCATGACCATGGACATGGCCAGTGTGTTTGGCTACGACATCGACTTCGCCCAGGACATCCGCCAGGGTGACGAATTCGACGTGATCTACGAGCAGAAAGTCGCCAACGGCAAAGTCGTCGGCACTGGCAATATCCTGTCCGCACGCTTCACCAACCGCGGCAAGACCTACACCGCAGTGCGCTACACCAACAAACAAGGCAATAGCAGCTACTACACGGCTGATGGCAACAGCATGCGCAAGGCCTTCATCCGCACGCCAGTGGACTTCGCCCGCATCAGCTCGCGCTTCTCGATGGGGCGCAAGCATCCGATCCTGAACAAGATCCGCGCCCACAAAGGCGTCGACTATGCCGCCCCACGTGGCACGCCAATCAAGGCGGCCGGTGACGGCAAGGTTCTGCTGGCCGGGCGTCGCGGCGGCTACGGCAATACTGTGATCATCCAGCACGGCAACACCTACCGTACGCTGTATGGCCACATGCAAGGGTTCGCCAAGGGCGTGTCGACGGGCGGCAACGTTAAGCAAGGCCAAGTAATCGGTTATATCGGTACCACCGGCCTGTCCACCGGTCCGCACTTGCACTATGAGTTCCAGGTGAATGGCGTCCACGTTGACCCACTGGGCCAGAAGCTGCCGATGGCCGACCCGATCGCCAAAGCCGAGCGGGCCCGCTTCCTGCAGCAAAGCCAGCCGCTGATGGCACGCATGGACCAGGAGCGCTCTACCCTGCTGGCCTCGGCGAAGCGCTAAGGTATGCCGCGCTATATAGGTGTGATGTCCGGGACCAGCCTTGATGGCCTGGATATCGCCCTGATCGAACAAGACCCGGCGATCAAACTGATCGCCACGCACTACATCCCGATGCCCGACAGCCTGCGTGCTGAGTTGCTGAACCTATGCGCCAGCGGCCCGGACGAGATCGCCCGCTCGGCAATCGTCCAGCAGCACTGGGTGACACTTGCCGCCCAGGGCATCCATGCTTTGCTGGAACAACAGAACCTCAAGCCTCAGGACATCCGCGCGATTGGCAGCCACGGCCAAACCATCCGCCATGAACCTGCTCGAGGTTTTACCGTGCAGATTGGCAACCCCGCCCTGCTGACCGAACTGACAGGCATTACCGTCGTCAGCGATTTCCGCAGCCGTGATGTGGCCGCTGGCGGCCAAGGCGCGCCGCTGGTACCCGCCTTTCATGAAGCATTATTTGGCGAACACAGCGGCAACCGTGCCGTATTGAACGTCGGCGGGTTCAGTAACCTCAGCCTGATCGAGACGGGCAAGCCCGTAGCCGGCTTTGACTGCGGGCCGGGCAACGTGCTGCTGGATGCCTGGATTCACCATCAACGTGGTGAGCACTTTGATCGCGACGGCCAATGGGCGGCCAGTGGCAAGGTCGAGGCTCAACTACTCAACGCCCTGCTCAGCGATCCCTTCTTCCTGACTAAAGGCCCAAAAAGCACCGGCCGAGAAGTCTTCAACCTGGGATGGCTGCAACTCCACCTCGGTCGATTGCCAGCACTGCAACCCCAGGATGTGCAAGCAACCCTGCTTGAACTGACGGCACTCACCATCGTCGAGTCCCTGCAAGCCGCACAGACCGACACCGAAACCCTGCTGATCTGTGGCGGCGGCGCACATAACGCCGCACTGATGAGTCGTCTGGCGGCACTGTTGCCTTCCACCCAGGTCAGCAGCACCGCCACTTATGGCGTCGATCCTGACTGGGTCGAAGCCATGGCCTTCGCCTGGCTGGCGCATTGCTGCCTCGAAGGCATCGCCGCCAACCGCCCCAGCGTCACCGGCGCACTCGGGCTGCGGGTACTGGGCGCGATCTACCCGGCCTGACGTCTTCATAATTCGCAGACAGCAAAACGCCGCTTGGCCGATCAAAGCCAAGCGGCGTTCTTGTATCGCGCAGTCGATCAGATCGAGAACGAAGACCCGCAGCCACACGTCGTGGTGGCATTAGGGTTCTTGATCACGAAACGCGAGCCTTCCAGACCTTCCTGGTAATCCACCTCGGCACCTGCCAGGTATTGGAAGCTCATCGGGTCCACGACCAGGCTGACGCCCTCGCGCTCGACGATGGTGTCGTCATCGGCCACATCTTCATCGAAGGTAAAACCGTACTGAAACCCTGAACAACCGCCGCCCGTAACAAATACGCGCAGCTTCAAGCGATCATTACCCTCTTCATCGACCAGGCTCTTCACCTTGTGCGCAGCACCGTGGGTGAATTGCAAAGCCGTGGGGGTGAAGGACTCAACGCTCATGCTGATAATCTCCCGGCGTACCGCCGCCATATGCGTAATGACCGGCATTATCCGCTTCTCCTAGAAAAGCGGTCAACTATTGTTACGGTATATCAATCTGCGCTGCGGCCCTTAAAAACACAAAAGGCCCGATCAACGGGCCTTTTGTAATCAGTCGCCAAGCCTTACGGCAGCATTCCAGCGTGGGACAGGCCCAACTTCTCATCCAGGCCGAAGAGGATGTTCATGTTCTGCACAGCCTGGCCCGAAGCGCCTTTAACCAGATTGTCGATCACCGACAGCACCACCACCAGGTCGCCATCCTGCGGACGATGCACGGCAATCCGGCATACGTTGGCACCGCGCACGCTACGGGTTTCCGGGTGGCTGCCGGCAGGCATTACATCGACGAACGGTTCGTTGGCGTAGCGTTTTTCAAACAAGGCTTGCAGGTCTACCGAGCGATCCACCACGGTGGCGTACAACGTGGAGTGAATGCCACGGATCATCGGCGTCAGGTGCGGCACGAAGGTAAGGCCCACGTCTTTACCGGCGGCGCGACGCAGCCCCTGGCGAATCTCCGGCAAGTGACGATGCCCTTTTACCGCATAGGCCTTCATGCTTTCCGACGTCTCAGAGTACAGCGAACCTACCGCTGCCCCACGACCGGCACCGCTCACACCCGACTTACAGTCGGCGATCAGGCGCGAAGTATCTGCCAAGCCGGCCTCCAGCAATGGCAGGAAACCCAGCTGCGTTGCGGTCGGATAGCAACCCGGCACGGCAATCAGGCGCGCTTGCTTGATCTGCTCGCGATTGACTTCCGGCAGGCCGTACACCGCCTCTTCCAACAACTCAGGCGCGCCATGTGGCTGGCCGTACCACTTGGCCCACTCATCAGCATCCTGCAAGCGGAAGTCGGCAGACAGGTCGATGACCTTGGTGCCCGCCGCCAACAGTTCGCCAGCCAACGCATGCGCAACACCGTGAGGCGTGGCAAAGAACACCACGTCACAGGCACCCAGGGTCTTGATGTCCGGCACGCTGAACGCCAGGCCATCATAGTGGCCTCGCAGGTTCGGGTACATATCGGCCACGGCCAGCCCGGCCTCGGATCGGGAAGTGATGACCACCACCTCTGCTTGCGGATGCTGAGCCAACAGACGCAGCAATTCGACACCGGTGTAACCCGTGCCGCCGACGATACCGACCTTGACCATAAACCTGCCCTCAACGAACCCACTGGAAAGCCGTCGATAATAGGGGCCGTATCGTCCTGCGACAACCGTCAACGTGACGTACGGGCGCATGAGCCACTACTATCTCCAGTTACCGTGAACCTGGGAATAATTAGAAATGCTCTATCTATGGATCAAAGCCTTCCACATCGTCAGCGTCGTCTGCTGGTTTGCCGCGCTGTTCTACCTGCCACGCCTGTTCGTCTACCACGCGCAAAGTGAGGACACCGTCAGCAAAGAACGCTTCTGCATCATGGAGCGCAAGCTCTATCGCGGCATCATGGGCCCGGCGATGATCGCCACCCTGATATTCGGCGGCTGGCTGATCTACCTCAACCCTGCCATCTTTCAATCCGGCGCCTGGCTCCATGCCAAGCTGACCTTGGTCGTACTGCTGATCGGCTACCACCATATGTGCGGCGCGCAGGTAAAACGCTTCGCCCGTGGCGAAAACACCCGCAGCCATGTCTTTTATCGCTGGTTCAATGAAGTGCCGGTTCTGATATTGCTGGCTATCGTAATTTTGGTCGTGGTCAAACCGTTTTAACTTCAATCACTCGGGGTACCTCCAATGTCATTGCCCGCTTTGCTTGAACAACGTCTGCGCCTGCCCGTAGTGGCTGCGCCGATGTTCCTGATTTCCAACCCGCAGCTGGTCCTAGCCTGCTGTCGCAATGGCGTGGTCGGGAGTTTCCCAGCGCTCAACCAGCGCGAAAGCAGTGGTTTCAAAGCCTGGCTGGAAGAAATCGAAGCGGGCCTGGCACAACTGGACAACCCCGCGCCCTATGCCGTTAACCTGATCGTGCACAACAGTAACCCACGCCTGGAAGCCGACCTGGCGATCTGCGTCGAGCACAAGGTGCCGATCGTGATTACCAGCCTGGGCGCGGTGAAGGAACTGGTGGATGCCGTGCACAGTTACGGCGGCCTGGTGTTTCACGATGTCACCACCCGGCGCCATGCCGAAAAAGCCGCGCAAGCAGGTGTTGATGGCCTGATCGCCGTGGCCGCAGGCGCAGGCGGCCATGCCGGCACCTGGAGCCCATTCGCATTAATTGCAGAGATTCGCCAATTCTTCGACAAAACCCTGCTGTTGGCCGGCTGCCTCAACCATGGGCACGAGATCCTCGCCGCCCAATTGCTGGGCGCAGACCTGGCTTATTTCGGCACACGCTTTATCGGCACCACCGAAAGCCATGCCCCGGATGCGTATAAAGAGATGCTGCTCACATCGCGCGCTGCCGACATCGTGCACACTCCGGCAGTCTCTGGCGTGCCCGCCAGCTTTATGCGCCAGAGCCTGGAAAACGCCGGTTTCGACCTCGCCGCCCTGCAGGGCAAAGGTGAAGTCAATTTTGGTTCCAAGCTCAAGCCGTTGAGCGAGGAGGCCAAGGCCTGGAAAACGGTATGGTCCGCCGGCCAAGGCGTCGGTGAAATTGATGACTTGCCCAGCGTCGATGAACTGATTGCGCGCCTGGATGCCGAATATCGCAAAGCGCGCGAGCAGGCCACCCAGTTACAATGGCCGCGTTGATCACCGCCAGGTCTGCTGATTAAGCCGACCTGCACTCCCCTTCCTGATTAAGTGACAAGGATGCCCGCATGAGCGACAACCGTTTCAAGATTGTGTTTGACGGAGCCTTGCTCCCGGGTGTCGAAAGCACAACCGCCAAATTGAACCTCGCCGAGCTATTCAAAAGCGATGTGGAAGCCATCGAGAAACTCTTCACCGGCCGCTCGGTAGCGCTCAAGCGTGACCTGTCGCGTTCCGACGCCGAAACCTACCTCACCGCGCTGCAAAACGCCGGTGTCGATGCCCGTATCGAGCCTGAACAACCTGTGGCCTTCAGCTTGGCCGAAGCGCACGAGACCGATTCCGGCGCCTCGGACTTCTCACGTCCTGCCGCTTCGCCCTATGCACCGCCGCGTGCCGCTGTGGGTGACAACACTGCGGAGTACTCGACGCTCAAAGTCTTCACCATCCACGGGCGTATCGGCCGCCTGCGCTACCTGGCCTGGACGCTGGTACTGACCATCGCGATGCTGGTCATCGGGGGGATCATCTCCACCGCTAGCTTCGCCGTGGCGACCGCCTCGCCAACAGCGGGCGTCATTCTTGGCTCGCTGCTGGGTTTCGCATTGTTTGTAGCGATTGTCTGGGTCAGTGTGCAAATCGGTGTGCAGCGCCTGCACGACCTCGGGTGGTCAGGCTGGCTGTACTTCCTGAACCTGGTGCCGTTCGTAAACAGCATTTTCCCACTGCTGTTGCTGGTACTGCCGGGCAATACCGGCGCCAACCAGTACGGCCCGCCACCGCCGCGCAACTCCACAGCGGTAAAAGTGCTGGCCGCGCTGTGGCTGGCGTTCATTCCGGTGATGCTCGCCATTCTGGTGACGCTGGGCATGAACGGCTACCTGAATCAGCTCGAAGCCAACATAGACAGCAGCTACGAAAGCAGCTCCATCACCTCCGATGACGCCACCGATCAAAGCGTCACCGTTGATGAAGAAGAAGGCGCGCAAAGTGCTGACGACGCGGCCGAACCTGTAGACTCTCCAGAACAGTGAAGAAACGCCCGCCGCCTGTGATGCCTCTGTCACAGGCCCGGCGGCGTTGCGATGGAGAAAGGCATGACCCGTTACGCTCTGATCACCGGTGCCTCCAGCGGCATCGGCCTGGCCTTGGCCGAAGCACTGGCCCGTCGCGGCCGCAGCTTGATTCTGGTAGCCCGCCAGCGTGATCAGTTGGAAAGCATTGCAATCGAACTGACTCAACGCTTCGGCGTCGAGGTGCTGTTTCGAGCCTGCGACTTGGGTGAGCCATTGCGTTTGTCCGGGTTTCTGCTGGAACTTGAAGAGGGTGAGCGCCAGATCGACCTGCTGGTCAACTGCGCCGGCATGGGCACCAGCGGGCCCTTCCTGGCCCAGGACTGGATGACCGAACAAGACCTGATCGAAGTCAACATCCTCGCCCTGACCCGCATGTGCCATGCCCTGGGCAATGCCATGGCGTTGCAGGGCGGCGGGCATATTCTCAATGTTGCCTCGGTTGCAGCCTTCCAGCCCGGCCCCTGGATGAGCAGCTATTACGCCAGCAAGGCGTATGTGCTGCACTTTTCCGAAGGCCTGCGCGAAGAGCTGAAGACCTGCGGCATCCAGGTATCGGTGCTGTGCCCTGGCCCTACGCGCACCGCGTTCTTCGGCACCGCGCAAATGGACACCGCCAAGCTCGACCGCAGCCAACAGTTGATGAGCCCGGAAGAAGTCGCGCTCTACACCGTTCGCGCACTGGAAAAAAACAAAGCCATCATCATTCCCGGCCGACGCAACCGCTGGCTGGCATTCAGCCCGCGTTTTAGCCCACGCTGGCTGACGCGCAAGATTGCCGGCGCGATCAACAAGGCCTATTGCCCACGCTGACTGGCTGGGTACACTCCCCTGCACTTTCACAATGGAGAAACAGCTGTGGATACTCTGTTCACCAAGATCATCAACAGGGAAATACCGGCGAAGATCATCTACGAAGATGACCAGGTCCTCGCCTTCCACGACATTGCCCCAATGGCGCCCGTGCATTTTTTGGTCATTCCAAAAAAGCCGATTCGCACCCTCAATGACCTCACCGAAGAAGACAAAGCCCTGGCCGGCCACATTCTGTTCACCGCTCAGCGGCTGGCGGTGGAGCAAGGCTGCGAGAAAGGCTTTCGCGTGGTCATGAACTGCAATGAGGATGGCGGCCAGACCGTTTACCACATCCACATGCACGTACTGGGTCAGCGCCAGATGAACTGGCCACCGGGCTGATCAGCCTTGCTGCATAGGTCGTGGCCCCAGGCTGCGACCTCATGCCCTTGACTCAGCGCAAACGCTTCGCCCTCTCTTGCGGTAAACTGGCCGCCGAGATTCTTCCCGGAGGTCAGCATGACTACCCAACGTCACTACTCGCCGATTGACCGCCTGTTGCTGCAAGCCGACATGGCCATGCGCACGCTGTTGCCGTTCAGCGGCCAACCGTACCGCCCATCGCCCGCCATCGTGCAGCCTGACGCGCAGATGAGCGAAACCGACACCCGCCACGTCGCCGGCCTGATGCGTATCAACCATACCGGCGAAGTCTGTGCCCAGGCGCTGTACCAGGGCCAGGCGCTGACTGCCAAGCTGCCGCAAGTACGTGCAGCGATGGAACATGCCGCCGAGGAAGAAATTGACCACTTGGCCTGGTGCGAGCAGCGCATTCGCCAGCTGGGTAGCCATCCCAGTGTGCTGAACCCACTGTTTTACGGTTTGTCGTTCGGTATCGGTGCGGCTGCCGGCTTGATAAGCGACAAGGTCAGCCTCGGGTTTGTCGCCGCGACCGAACATCAGGTGTGCAAACACCTGGATGAGCACCTTGAGCAACTGCCGGCCGAAGACGAAAAGTCCCGCGCCATCCTTGAGCAGATGCGCATTGATGAAGAACACCACGCCGAAAGCGCACTGGATGCGGGCGGTTTCCGCTTCCCGGCGCCGGTCAGGTTTGGCATGAGCCTTTTGGCCAAGGTCATGACCAAAAGCACCTATCGAATTTAGGTGCATCGAATCTGATCCACAAAAAAGGGCGCCATCGAGGCGCCCTTCTTTTTTTGCCGACTGGCGATCAACCCAACTCGATGATCTCGTAATCATGAGTAATGACCACACCAGCTGCGCCGAGCATGATCGACGCCGAGCAATACTTCTCAGCTGACAGCTCAATGGCACGCTTGACCTGAGCTTCTTTCAGCGCCCTGCCCTTCACCACAAAATGCATATGGATCTTGGTAAACACCTTGGGATCTTCAGTGGCGCGCTCGGCTTCCAGAAAAGCTTCGCAGCTTTCCACAGCCTGTCGGGATTTCTTCAGGATGCTGACCACGTCGAAATTGCTGCAACCGCCAACACCCAGCAGGAGCATTTCCATCGGGCGTACGCCTAGGTTACGGCCACCGGCTTCCGGCGGGCCGTCCATGACCACTACATGGCCACTGCCCGATTCACCGAGGAACATGGCTTCGCCCGCCCATTGGATGCGTGCCTTCATCGCCCAGACTCCACTGCTAAAAAAGGGTCGCCAGCTTAGCACAGGGCCTCGAAGCAGCAGCTTTCTTCCTGAAAACGATCAATGACAACGTTTGCCGGGTAAATTCCTTAATCGAGGCAGAATGTGTCTGGTAAGCTGGCGCCAATTCAATGGCGCATTGCCATCCTTTGTACAGCGTGTATCAATGCCCACCCCGCTGGATAAAAATAAATCCAACCACACCGTGCAGTCTTTTCGGGATACAACCATGGTTGCTCTTACTCCCACACCCAAGATCAAGAACCTCGACAAGCTGCTGATGCACTGCCAACGCCGACGTTATCCGGCTAAGCACAACATCATCTGCGCGGGTGAACGCTCCGAAACACTGTTCTTCATCATCAAGGGCTCGGTCACCATCCTGATCGAGGACGAAGACGGCCGCGAGATGATCATCGCCTACCTCAATACCGGGGATTTCTTCGGCGAACTAGGGCTATTCGAACAAGCCGGTAAAGAGCAGGAACGCAGCGCCTGGGTGCGCGCCAAGATTGAGTGCGAAGTTGCCGAAATCAGTTACGCGAAATTTCGCGAATTGGCCCAACATGATCCCGACATTCTCTACGCGCTGAGCGGTCAGATTGCCCAACGTCTGCGCGACACCACGCGCAAAGTCGGCGACCTGGCGTTCTTTGACGTCACCGGCCGCGTGGCGCGTTGCCTGCTGGAACTGTGCAAACAACCCGACGCCATGACCCACCCAGATGGCATGCAGATCAAAGTCACACGCCAGGAAATCGGGCGTATTGTCGGCTGCTCACGGGAAATGGTCGGGCGCGTGCTCAAAGACTTGGAAGAACGCAACCTGGTGCACGTCAAAGGCAAGACAATGGTGGTGTTCGGGACGCGTTAACCCGGCACAAAACCGGCCAGCATCTGCCGGTACAAGGTATCCAGCCGGCTGATCGCATCCGGCGCGGGGAATGCTTCGTGCAGTGCGATATGGCTGTCGGCACGCACTCGCTGGTCGAGGCCACACGCTTCATTGAAGCGATTGACTGCCGTAATCAACGCCTCGCGGTCGTTATCCAGCAACAACGCACCGTGCACCAACCCCACCGGGCGGCCACCGCTCTGCCGCCAGCGCTGGGCAGTGCCCACCATTTTTCGGCCATTGAGGTTGACGTTGTAGCGACCGTCGCAGAACGCACCGTCGATTTCACCGACGGACGCATCGCCGCCCAACTCGATCAGCAAGTCACAAATCGGCTGGCACAAACGCTGGTAGCCGGTTTCGATGCGGCCCTGATCGCCTTCGCTGCGCGGCGGCGCGTACACCAAGGCGATATTGACGGTCGCGGCAGATTGCGGCACCGGCTCACCGCCGGTTTCCCGTAGCAATACCGGCCAGCCGGCTTCGTCTGATACTTGGCTGGCGGCGTCGAACGCCGGCAGGCGGCTCAAGCGGCGCGGCATCACCAATGCTTGATCACTGGGCTGCCAGAACAACAGTCCAAATGCCTGCTCACCGGCGCAAACAGCTGCCAGCAGTTCTTGCTCGGCGGCGAGGCCTGCTTCAACGGTCATCGCGACTGGCTTAATCATTGCGCCATCCTCACTGCGCAAACCCATTCCAAATGTGGGAGCCGGCAAGTGTGGGAGCCGGGCTTGCCCGCGATGCAGACACCTGGGTGTATCAGTTACACCCAGGTGATGCTATCGCAGGCAAGCCAGCTCCCACACAAGCCAGCTGCCACATTGACTGTGTTTCAAATTAATCCAGGGTGGAGCCGCTAACCGCCACACCGCGCTCCGGGAAGAACAAACGCTGCAGTTCCGCCCCCGGGTTCTCGGCGCGCATAAAGGTCTCGCCCACCAGGAACGAATACACACCGCTGATTTCCATCAGCTCCACATCAGCGCGGTTGACGATGCCACTCTCGGTAATCACCAGGCGGTCACGTGGAATACGCGGCAGCAGGTCCAGCGTGTTTTCCAGGCTGACTTCAAACGTGTGCAGGTTACGGTTATTGACCCCCACCAACGGTGTGTCGAGGGTTTTCAGTGCACGCTCCAGCTCATCGCCGTCGTGCACTTCCACCAGCACATCCAGGCCGACGCTTTTGGCCACGGCCGCAAGCTCAGCCATCTTCACGTCATCCAGTGCGGAGACGATCAGCAGCACGCAATCGGCGCCCAAGGCACGGGCTTCGACGATTTGATAGGGGTCGACCATGAAGTCCTTGCGGATTACCGGCAACTTGCACGCAGCGCGGGCCTGTTGCAGGAACAGGTCGGAACCCTGGAAGAAGTCGATGTCGGTCAGTACCGACAGACAGGTTGCGCCGCCCCTCTCATAGCTGACGGCAATGTCAGCCGGCACAAAGTGCTCACGGATCACACCTTTGCTCGGCGAGGCCTTCTTGACCTCGGCGATCACGGCCGGCTGCTTGAGCTTGGCCTGGGCAATCAGGGCATTGGCAAAACCACGCGGTGCATCGGCACTTTTCGCCAGGCCTTCCAACTCAGCCAGGCTGACGCGCGCGCGGCGCTCAGCGACTTCTTCAGCCTTGCGGGCCAGGATCTTTTCCAGAACGGTCGGCACACTCATCCTTCATTCTCCATCTTGAATACTGCGGTGAATGCCCCGAGTTCTTCGAGCTTCTCGCGAGCCAGGCCGGTGTGCAGCGCATCATGAGCCAACGCGACACCTTCTTTAAGACTATAGGCATGGTCTGCCGCATAGAGTGCCGCACCGGCATTCAGTACGATCATTTCGGCAGCTTTCTGGCCGTTTTCTGTTTTGCGACGCCCCAAGGCATCACGAATCAGCTCCAGCGAGGCCGCCGGGCTTTCCACCGACAGGCCATGCAAACTCTGGCTTCTCATGCCGAGGTCTTCGGGCTCAACCCAATATTCGGTGACTTGGTCGTTCTTCAGCTCCGCCACAAAGGTCGGGGCCGCCAGGCTGAATTCGTCCAGGCCGTCTTTGGAGTGCACCACCAGCACATGCTTGCTGCCCAGGCGTTGCAACACTTCGGCCAGCGGGCGGCACAGCGCCTGGCTGAACACGCCGACCACCTGATGTTTCACACCGGCCGGATTCGTAAGCGGGCCGAGCATGTTGAACAGGGTGCGCAAGCCAAGGTCCTTGCGCGGGCCGGCGGCGTGTTTCATCGCGCCGTGGTGGGACTGGGCAAACATGAAGCCAATGCCGACGCTGTCGATGCAGCGCGCCACTTGTACCGGCGTCAGGTTCAGGTAGATGCCGGCCGCCTCCAGCAAGTCGGCGCTGCCGCTCTTGCCGGAGACCGCACGGTTACCGTGCTTGGCCACGGTGCAGCCGGCGGCCGCGACCACAAAGGAGGACGCCGTCGACACGTTGAAAATATTCGCACCGTCACCGCCGGTGCCGACCACATCGACCACACCGTCGAGGGTCTTGAGTTCGACCTTGTCAGCCAGCTCACGCATCACCGACACGGCGCCGACGATTTCGTCGATGCTTTCGCTCTTCATGCGCATCGCCATCATGAACGCGCCGATCTGCGCGTCAGTGCATTGGCCGGTCATGATCTCGCGCATCACATCGCTCATTTCAGCGGTGCTCAGGTCCAGGTGGCCGACGATACGGCTCAGGGCAGTCTTGATATCCATGGAAAGTCCTTAGCGCGTGCCGCCGCTCTGCTTGAGAAAGTTAGCGAACAGCTCGTAGCCCTGCTCGGTCAGGATTGACTCGGGGTGAAATTGCACCCCTTCGATATTCAGTGTTTTGTGGCGCAGGCCCATGATCTCATCGACCGAGCCGTCTTCCAGTTGGGTCCAGGCGGTGAGTTCCAGGCACTCCGGCAGGGTCTCACGCTTGACCACCAGCGAGTGGTAGCGGGTTACCGTCACCGGCAGGTTAAGGCCGTGGAATACACCGAGGTCCTTATGGAACACCGGGCTGGTCTTGCCATGCATCACCTGGCGCGCGCGCACCACATCACCGCCAAAGGCTTGGCCGATGGATTGGTGGCCCAGGCACACGCCCAGGATCGGCAACTTGCCGGCGAAATATTTGATCGCTTCCAGGGACACACCGGCTTCAGTCGGCGTGCAAGGGCCAGGCGAAACCACGATGCGCTCCGGGTTCAGGGCGGCGATTTCGGCGACCGTCAGTTCATCGTTGCGCACCACCTTGACCTCGGCACCGAGTTCACCCAGGTACTGCACAACGTTGTAGGTAAAGGAGTCGTAGTTATCAATCATCAGCAACATGTGGGTTCAAACCTCTTGAATTCACTGATTTCAAATGACCGCCTTCCAAGAGAGTGACCCGCTGCCAGACGCACGTTCCGGTTGCCAGGGTTAGCCGACAAGGGGCGTCAAACAACGGGTGAAGAAGGCAAATCGGTACAGGTCCGGCCGGGCCGGCAGAGAAAAATGTCAGGCGCGCCAACGCCAACGGGCGTGTGCCTTGACTACTCGCATCAAGAGTTTGCTGATGATCAACACGGGGAGGGTCTCATTCATACGTTCAGGCACAGTAACGTAGCCTCGCCAGCGGTGCAATATGGAGCAGCGAATACGGGGAAATCACGACGGAATCTTTATAGGAAAAAACGGTTTTCTTCGTCGAATTCTCGCAATACATTGCTAGTGTTTCGCTTCCGATACAAAAACAACTAAATGGAATTTCGCATGCTCAGACCACCGTTTTTCGCGCCCCTGGCCGGCTGTCTCCTGTCACTGGCCTGCGCGCAGGCATTGGCAGCCCCTTCGCCGTACTCAACCATGATCGTCTTTGGCGACAGCCTGGCTGACGCCGGCCAGTTCCCGGATGGTTCGAACGGCGCCACCCTGCGCTTTACCAACCGCACCGGCCCCACGTTTCAGGGCGACTACGGCCTGGTTTCATCGACCTTACTGGGTTCGAAACTGGGCGTAGCGCCAAACGACCTGAACGCCTCCACCTCGCCGGTTCGCGCAGCCCAAGGCTTGCCTGACGGCAACAACTGGGCAGTGGGCGGCTACCGCACCGACAACATTCTGGACTCCATCACCTCAGTCTCCAACGCGGCGATTCCGCCGGGCAACCCAGGTGGCGGCACTGTTTTGCGCAGCCGCCAGGGTTATCTGCCCGCAAACGGCGGGCGGGCCGACCCGAACGCGCTGTACTTCCTCTCCGGTGGCGGTAACGACTTCCTGCAAGGGCGCGTTCTCAGCCCGGGCCAGGCTGTTGCCGCCGGCGGCCGGCTGGCAGACAGCGCCCAAGCCCTGCAACAAGCCGGCGCGCGCTACATCATGGTGTGGATGCTGCCTGACCTGGGCCTGACCCCAGCCATCAATGGCACGCCGTCGCAGGCAGCAAGCTCGGCCCTGAGTAACATCTTCAACCAGTCACTGGTGCAGCGCCTGTCACAGATCGACGCGCAGATCATCCCGCTGAATATTCCGCTGCTGCTGAAGGAAACCTTCGCCGACCCTGCCCGCTTCGGCCTGGCCACCGGGCAAAACCTCACCGGCACCTGCTTCAGCGGTAACAGCTGCACCGCCAACCCGACCTACGGCATTGGCGGCACCCACCCGGACCCAACCAAGCTGATCTACAACGACTCGGTCCACCCCACCATCGCCGGGCAACGCTTGATCGCCGACTACGCCTATTCACTGCTGGCAGCGCCATGGGAACTGACCTTGCTGCCGGAGATGGCCCAAGGCACCTTGCGCGCCCACCAAGATGAACTGCGCAACCAGTGGCAGGCCGACACCGGTAGCTGGCAAGCGGTCGGCCAATGGCGCGCGATTGTGGCCGGCGGCGGCCAGCACCTGGACTTCGATGATCAAAGCAGCTCGGCCAGCGGTGACGGCAGTGGCTATAACCTGAACGTCGGCGGCAGCTACCGGCTCGACGAAAACTGGCGCGTCGGCGTGGCCGCCGGCCTGTATCGGCAGACACTCGAAGCCGGCGCCAGCGATTCAAACTACAAGCTCAACAGCTACATGGGCACCGCGTTCGCGCAATATCAGCAAAATCACTGGTGGGCCGATGCCGCACTGACCGGCGGCAAGCTGGACTTCGACAGCCTTAAGCGCAAGTTCGCCCTGGGCGTCGGCGAAGGCTCGGAAAAAGGCGACACCGACGGCTGGCTCTGGGCCTTGAGCGGCCGCGTGGGTTATGACATCGCCGGGGCCGGCAGCGACTGGCACTTGTCACCGTTCGTCAGCGCCGACTATGCGCGCGTCGAAGTGAACGGCTATTCGGAAAAAGACAACCGCTCTACCGCGCTGACCTTCGATGATCAACAACGCGACTCCAAGCGCCTGGGCGTAGGCCTGCAGGGCAGCTACCGCGTCACCCCGCAAACCCAGGTGTTTGGCGAAGTGGCTCACGAGCATGAGTTCGAAAACGACACCCAAAAGGTGAAGATGTCGCTCAACAGCGTGCAAGGGATCGATTTCAAACTGGATGGCTACACGCCACGCAGCAATTCGGATCGCTTGAGTGTGGGTGTCAGCCATAAGCTGACTCAGGAGCTGGCGTTACGGGCGGCGTATAACGTGAGGAAAGATGACAGCCTGACCCAGCAAGGGGTGAGTGTGGGGGTGAGTCTGGATTTCTGATGCGGTCTTGAAGCCAGCGCAAACCCAATGTGGGAGCTGGCTTGCCTGCGATAGCATCACCTCGGTGTATCAGGTAGACCGAGGTGATGCTATCGCAGGCAAGCCAGCTCCCACATTTTGATCTACATCTGATCTCAGTTTTGCGGAGTTTGCTCGGCCAACGCCACCGCACGGAACATCGCGCGGCGCTTGTTCAGGGTTTCTTCCCATTCCAGCGCTGGCACCGAGTCAGCCACAATCCCGCCGCCGGCCTGCACATGCAGTTCGCCGTCCTTGATCACGGCGGTGCGTATCGCAATCGCGGTATCCATGTTGCCGTTCCAGGCGAAATAGCCCACGGCGCCGCCATACACACCGCGCTTGACCGGCTCCAGTTCGTCGATGATCTCCATCGCGCGAATCTTCGGCGCGCCCGACAAGGTGCCCGCCGGCAGAATCGCCCGCAGCGCGTCCATGGCGGTCAACCCTTCTTTCAGCTCGCCGGTGACGTTGGACACAATGTGCATCACGTTGGAATACCGCTCGATGACCATCTTCTCGGTCAGCTTCACCGAGCCGATTTCCGAAACGCGGCCGGTGTCATTGCGGCCCAGGTCGATCAGCATCAAGTGCTCGGCGATTTCCTTGTCGTCGCTCAGCAGGTCTTCTTCCAGCGCAAGGTCAGCTTCTTCGGTGGCGCCACGCGGGCGCGTCCCGGCGATCGGGCGCACGGTAATCAGGTTGTCTTCGACCCGCACCAGCACTTCCGGCGAACTGCCCACCACGTGGAAGTCGCCGAAGTTGAAGAAGTACATGTATGGCGTCGGGTTGAAGCAACGCAGCGCGCGGTACAGGTCAATCGGCGCGGCCTTGAAGTCGATGGACATGCGTTGCGACGGCACCACCTGCATGCAGTCACCGGCGAGGATGTATTCCTTGATGGTGTCGACGGCGCGTTCGTAGTCGTTTTGGGTAAAGCTGGAGCGGAATATCGGGTCGGCGGCCGGAGGACGGCTGAGGTCCAGGCCACGACGTGGGGTGATTGGCTGGCGCAGTTTTTCCAGCAGCGCTTCGAGGCTGGCCTGGCCTTGCTCGAAGGCGCCCGCCTGGGAAGGGTCAGCGAGGACAATCGCGTGCATCTTGCCGGCAAGGTTGTCGAACACCACCACCGCGTCAGAGACCATCAACAGAATGTCCGGCACGCCCAGCGGGTCCGGGTTCGGGCATTTGCCCAAGCGTTTTTCCACGTAGCGCACGCAGTCGTAGCCGAAATACCCCACCAAGCCACCGTTGAAGCGCGGCAGGCCAGCGATGGTCGGCACGTTGTAACGCGCTTTGAATGCCTCGACGAAGGCCAGAGGGTCTTCAACGTCGTGGCTTTCGATCTCGACGCCATCCAGCGTGATGCTCACGTGGTGATCATGCACCCGCAGCACGGTGCGGCACGGCAAGCCGATGATCGAGTAACGGCCCCACTTCTCGCCGCCTTGTACCGATTCCAGCAGGTAGGAGTTGGGCTCGTCGGCCAGCTTCAAATAGATCGACAGCGGCGTATCGAAGTCGGCCAGGGTTTCGCAGGCCAAGGGGATACGGTTATAGCCGGCAGCGGCCAAACGCAGGAATTCTTCGCGGATCATGAGGTGCCTCGTGGCATGAGGGTCAAACGGTCAGGTGTGCAAACGTGCCGCAGCGCGGCCAGGATCAGTCAGGCGCGCCAACGCCAGCGGGCCAGGGCCTTGATGACTTTCATCCAGAGTTTGCGAGTGACCACCACGATGGCGTTTCCAGAAGGGGTTGGTTCGATGTCGGCCAACGTTATCTCAGCGCCCGCTCCCAAGCAACCGGGGATTAGCCGTCGCAGGTCATCAATCACCAGTGCCGGTGATTCTTCGGCGATCGGCCGGCCATGGTTATAGCCGTAACTGAGCGCCACACACTGCACGCCTGCGGCTTTGGCGGCCAGCACATCACTGCGCGAATCACCGACAAACAACGACTGGGAAGCCGGGATATTGGCCATTTTCATCACAAAGAATAGCGCCGCCGGGTCGGGTTTCTTCTGCGGCAAGGTATCGCCGCCGATGATCCAGCGGAAATACCGGCCGATTTTCATATGATCCAACAGCGGCGCGACAAAACGCTCCGGCTTGTTGGTGATCAGGGCCATTTCCACGCCTTGCTTGTGCAGCCATTTGAGGGTGTCGCGCACACCGGGGTAAACCACGGTCAGCTCGTGGCCGTCCTCATAGGCGGCGTTGAACAATTCCAGGGCGTGTTCGGCCTCCACCTCATCGACACCTTCGGCATCGATGTGATTGGCCAGGGCCCGGCGCACCAGCATCTGCACGCCGTTGCCGACCCACTCACGCACCGACTCAACACCCGCAGGCTTGCGCCCCAGCTTGAGCAGCATCTGGTCCACCGCTGCCGCCAGGTCCGGCACCGAGTCGATCAAGGTACCGTCCAGATCGAACATCACCAGCCGTGGCAGTTTGCCGGGGAACAGCTGCTCAAAGCCGCTCATGGACGCGCCAGCGCCAGTTCGGCACGCATCTTGTCGATGACTTCCTGGTAGTCCGGGGCGTTGAAGATCGCCGAGCCGGCCACGAAGGTGTCAGCGCCAGCGGCGGCGATTTCGCGGATATTGTTGACGTTGACCCCACCGTCGATTTCCAGGCGGATATCCCGGCCGGACGCGTCGATCAGCGCGCGGGCTTCGCGCAGCTTGTTGAGGGTGCCAGGGATGAATTTCTGCCCGCCGAAGCCTGGGTTGACGCTCATCAGCAAGACCATGTCGACCTTGTCCATCACATATTCAAGCACGCTCAGCGGGGTGGCCGGGTTGAACACCAGGCCCGCCTTGCAGCCGCCTTCGCGGATCAGTTGCAAGGTGCGGTCGACGTGCAGCGTGGCTTCCGGGTGGAAGGTGATGTAGGTCGCGCCGGCCTCGATGAAGTCACCGACGATACGGTCCACCGGGCTGACCATCAGGTGCGCATCGATCGGCGCAGTGATGCCGTACTTGCGCAGCGCCGCGCAGACCATCGGGCCGATGGTCAGGTTGGGCACGTAGTGGTTGTCCATGACATCGAAGTGCACGAAGTCGGCGCCGGCGGCCAACACCTTGTCCACTTCTTCACCCAGACGGGCGAAATCGGCGGAGAGAATCGATGGAGCGATAACGAAGGGCTGCATGACGCACCTTTTTTGAGCTAAATCACGATGGCGCGCATTGTATACCTCATGCTTTGCTGCGCGCACCGTGACCTAACTCAACGGTTAGTAAGCCGCCCGGTAGATTTTCTCGATATCCGCCGCGCTGAGCTTGCGCGGGTTGTTGCGCATTAAGCGTTCAATGCCCGCCGCTTCAGTGGCCATGGCCGGGATCGCGTCCTCGGGAATACCGAAGCTGCGCAGGCCTGACGGGATCTCCACTGCGGCACACAGTCGCGTCATCGCTTCGACGGCCTGGTCGGCGGCATCATTAACGCTTAAACCACTGACATTCACGCCCATGGCCTCGCCAATGTCGCGCATGCGCTCCACACACGCCAGCTTGTTCCAGTGCATCACGTAGGGCAGCAGCAGCGCATTGCTCACGCCGTGGGCGATATTGAAACGCCCGCCCAGCGGGTACGCCAACGCATGCACCGCGCCCACCCCGGCATTGCCGAACGCCATGCCGGCCATCAGGCTGGCGGTGGCCATGTCATCGCGGGCCTGCAGGTTGGCCGGGTTGGCGTAAGCCTTGGGCAGCGCCTTGGCGATCAGCTTGATCGCGCCGATGGCCAGGGCATCGGTGATCGGCGAGGCATTCAGCGACAGGTAGGATTCGATGGCATGCACCATGGCATCCACGCCACTGGCGGCGGTCACACTGCGCGGGCACGTGAGGGTCATTTGCGGGCTGATCAACGCGACGTCCGGCAGCAGGTAATCGCTGACGATGCCTTTTTTCAGTTGTGCGGCCTTGTCAGAGAGGATCGCCACATTGGTCACTTCCGAGCCGGTACCGGCGGTAGTGGGGATGGCGATCAACGGTGGCCCTTTGCGCGGCACTTGGTCGACGCCGAACAAGTCCGCCAGCGCGCCGTGGTAACCGGCATAGGCCGCAACGCTCTTGGCGATGTCGATGGCACTGCCACCGCCCACGCCGATCAGGCCGTCATGCCCACCTTCGCGGTACGCGCGCATGCAGTCCTCGACGATGGCGATTTCCGGGTCGGGCAGCACGCGGTCGAATATTTCATAGGACCGTTCGCCCAAGTGTTCCAGCGCAAGCGCCACGGTGCCGGACTTGACCAGCGCGGCGTCGGTGACGATCAGCGGGTTATCCACATCCAGGCGGGTGAGCTCAAAGGCGAGCTGCTCGATGGCGCCAGCGCCGGTCAGCAGCTTGTGGGCGATCTTGAATGAGGAGGTACTCATGTGCGCGGCCTCTTATTAATGATGGGCTGGCACAAGGATAGCTGGGTATTTTGGGTTGCCTAGCATTCAGGGGCTGAATGGCTCGGTCAATGTGGGAGCTGGCTTGCCTGCGATGAGGGCGACTCGGTGTTACAGGCAAACCGAGGTGATGCTATCGCAGCGGTGCAGCGATCCGACAAGCCAGCTCCCACATTTGATCGGGTTTCCACAGTTAGACCTGAGCAGTACGCAGTTTCTCGCTGCGGCCTCGTAGCCATTCAAGGGTCAGCAACAACAGCACCGAGAAGGCAATCAGCAACGTGGCCGCCGCCGCAATCGTCGGGCTTAAGTTTTCACGGATGCCGCTGAACATCTGCCGAGGCAGGGTCGCTTGCTCCGGGCCGGCGAGGAACAGCGTCACCACCACTTCATCGAAGGACGTTGAGAAGGCAAACAGTGCCCCGCTGATCACCCCCGGCGCGATCAGCGGCAAGGTCACCCGGCGAAACGCGGTCAACGGCGAAGCGCCCAGGCTGGCCGCCGCCCGCACCAGGTTATGGTTAAAGCCCTGCAACGTCGCCGACACGGTGATGATCACAAACGGCACGCCCAGCACCGCGTGCACCACGATCAGCGAAAAGAAGCTGTTGCCCAAGCCCAACGGCGCAAAGAACAAGTAGCTGGCCACGCCAATGATCACCACCGGCACCACCATCGGCGAAATCACCAAGGCCATCACCAGCGCTTTGCCGGGGAAGTTGCCGCGCGTCAGGCCAATTGCCGCCAAGGTGCCGAAGACCATGGCCAGCACGGTGGCCGCCGGGGCGACGATGACGCTGTTCTTCAGCGCACGCATCCACTCGGCCGAGGCGAAAAAGTCCTGATACCAATGCAGCGAGAAGCCTTGCAGCGGGTACACCAGGAAACTGCCGCTGTTGAACGACAGCGGGATAATCACCAGCACCGGCAGGATCAGGAACAGCAGGATCAAGCCGCACAGGATCCGCAAGCTGTAGAACCACACCCGTTCCACCGGTGACATATAAGGGCTCAGCATCGCTAGGTCTCCTCAGCTCAGGCGCAGGCGACTGGCACCCACCAGCCGGTTGTAGATCAGGTACAACACCACCGTCGCCAGCAGCAACAAGCCACCCAACGCCGTGGCCATGCCCCAGTTAATGCTGGTGTTGGTGTAGAACGCCACGAAGTAGCTGACCATCTGGTCGTTCGGGCTGCCGAGCAGCGCCGGGGTGATGTAGTAACCAATCGCCAGGATGAACACCAGCAGGCAACCGGCGCCGACACCGGCATAGGTCTGCGGGAAGTACACGCGCCAGAAGCTGGCGAACGGGTGGCAACCCAGGGAAATCGCCGCGCGCATATACGTGGGCGAGATACCTTTCATCACGCTGTAGATCGGCAAAATCATGAACGGCAACAGAATGTGCACCATCGAGATGTAAACCCCGGTGCGGTTGAACACCAGCTCCATGGGTTTATCGATCAGGCCCATGCCCATCAACGCGCTGTTGATCAGCCCGCCGGACTGCAGCAGCACGATCCATGCCGCCACTCGCACCAGAATCGAGGTCCAGAACGGCAACAACACCAGAATCATCAGCAGGTTGCTTTTGCGTGCCGGCAGGTTAGCCAGCAGGTAGGCCAAGGGATACGCCAGCAGCAGGCAGACGAAGGTGATCACCAAGCCCATCCAGAACGTGCGGGCGAAGATGTCCAGGTAGATCGCCTGATCGGGCGTGGCCGGGGCCACTTCGCCCAGGTCATCGATGCGGTGATCGACCGCTGCCAGCAGGTAGTACGGCGTGAGGCTGCTGGTATTGCGCCGGATCGCCTGCCAGTACGCCGGGTCGCCCCAGCGTTCGTCGAGGCTTTCCAACGCTTCTTTATAAGAGGCCGGCGCTTGAGTAAACGGCAGCGCCCGCGCAGTTTTGGTCAGCAGGCTACGGTAGCCGGCCAGTTCCATGTTCAAGCGTTTGGACAGGTCGCCCAAGGTCTGGTTTTTACGCGCCTCGCCCAGGTCTTCGCTCAGCGCCTGATACACCGGCTCAGCCGGCAGGCCACGGCCGTCCCAGGTTTTGACCGCCACCACGGTGCGCGGCAAGCCGCCCACCACTTCCGGGTTGCCGACGCTTTTGTAGAGCAGCGCAACAATCGGCACCAAGAACACCAGCAGCAAAAACAGCACCAGCGGCGCAATCAAGGCCTGGGCCTTCCAGCGGTTGAGCCGCTCGGCACGCGCCAGGCGCTGCTTGAGGGTGGGGCTGTTGACCTCGTTGGAGGGAACGGCGATGGCCATGGCTAACTCCGGAAATCTTCTAAGGATCCCCTGTGGGCCGGGCTTTTTTGTGGGGGCTGGCTTGCCTGCTCCCACACAAGCCTGCTTTCACAGGGGGTTATGCGGGGTTACTTGGCCGCCCAGGAATTGAAGCGCTGCTCGAGCTGCTCGCCGTTATCCGCCCAGAAGCTCACGTCGATCTGCACCTGATTGGCGATGTTCTCCGGCGTGGTCGGCATATCCTTCAGCACATCTTTGGCCAGCAACGGCACGGCCTGGGTATTCGCCGGACCGTAGGCGATGTTTTCCGAGTAGATCTTCTGTTGCTGTGGCTGCACCGAGAAGGCGATGAACTTCTTCGCCGCTTCGGCGCGGTCCTTGGCCAGGCCTTTTGGAATGGCCCAGGCATCAAAGTCATAAATGCCGCCGTTCCACACCACTTTCAGGTTGCTTTCTTTTTGCACGGCCGCGATACGGCCGTTATAGGCCGAACTCATGACCACGTCGCCAGAGGCCAGGTACTGCGGCGGTTGGGCGCCGGCTTCCCACCACTGGATCGACGGCTTGAGTTCGTCGAGTTTCTTAAACGCGCGGTCCTGGCCGTCTTTACCGGCCAGCACTTTGTACACGTCTTTGGGTGCCACACCGTCCGCCATCAAGGCGAATTCCAGGGTGTACTTGGCGCCCTTGCGCAGGCCGCGCTTGCCTGGGAATTTCTTGGTATCCCAGAAGTCCGCCCAACTGGTCGGTGCAGAGGTCAGCTTGTCGGCGTTGTACGCCAGCACGGTGGACCACACAAAGAAGCCCACGCCGCAGGGCTGGATTGCGCCCTTCACGTAGTCAGCGCTATTGCCGAACAGTTTCGGGTCGAGCGGCTCGAACATGTCTTCGTCACAGCCACGAGACAGTTCCGGCGACTCCACTTCCACCAAGTCCCAGGACACGCTCTTGGTGTCGACCATGGCTTTGACCTTGGCCATTTCACCGTTGTACTCACCGGCGACGATCTTGCCGTTGCCCGCGCTTTCCCACGGTGCATAGAAGGCCTTAACCTGGGCCGCCTTGTTCGCGCCACCAAAGGACACGACCGTCAGGTCCGGGCCTGCCATGGCCTGTGTCGCGCCCATCAAACCGATGGCCAGCGCTGAATATTTCAGGGATCTCAACATTGTTGTTCTCTCCACGTGCAGGGTTGGTGAAGCCAGGGGGCGATCAATTCGCCTCTAGAAGTGGGTCGAGTGCGCGAACGTGCTCGACTTGCCAGCCAATCGGTACCACGTCGCCGACCGCCAGGGCTGGGTCCAGCTCGGCAATCGGTTGTTTCACAAAAAAATCGGCCTTGCCGCAGACTTCCAGGCGCACACGCACGTGGTCGCCCAGGTAGATAAATTCGGCCACGCGCCCGGAGAAACGGTTCACACACGATTCGCTGGAGCCATTGAGGCTGACGCGCTCCGGGCGTACCGACAACGTCACCGGGCCACCGATCTGGCCGACATTCACCGCCAGTGCCTCGACCTTCTCACCGCGCGCCAGCTCCACCACGCAGCGCTCGCCAGTGTGGCTGTGCAGGCGGCCGTTGAGGCGGTTGTTCTCGCCGATGAAGTTGGCAACGAAGGTGTTCTTGGGTTCTTCGTACAAGGTGCGCGGCGCGGCGATCTGCTGGATCTCGCCCTGGTGGAACACCGCCACGCGGTCGGACATGGTCAAGGCTTCGCCCTGGTCGTGGGTCACGTACACCACGGTCACGCCGAGGCGCTGGTGCAGGTGCTTGATCTCCATCTGCATGTGTTCGCGCAGTTGCTTGTCGAGCGCGCCGAGGGGCTCGTCCATCAGCACCAGTTGCGGTTCGAACACCAACGCCCGGGCCAGGGCCACGCGCTGTTGCTGGCCGCCGGAGAGTTGCGCCGGGTAGCGCTGGGCGAAGGCATCCAGCTGGACCATGCTCAGCACGCGTTTGACCCGCTCGCTGACATCGGTCTTGCTCAAGCCGCGCACCGACAGCGGGAATGCCAGGTTCTCGGCCACGGTCATGTGCGGGAACAGCGCATAGTTCTGGAACACCATGCCGATGTCGCGCTTGTGCGGCGGCACGTTATTGATGGCACGCCCGGCCAGCAAGATTTCACCGGCGGTCGGCGTCTCGAAGCCGGCGAGCATCATCAGGCTGGTGGTCTTGCCCGAACCAGAGGGCCCGAGCAGGGTGAGGAACTCGCCCTTGCGAATCTCCAGGTTGAGGTCTTTGACGATCAGGTTCTCGCCGTCGTAGCTTTTCTGCACGCCACGAAAGCTGACCAGCACATCATTTGAATCCGCCTCGCTCATACCCGCACCTTTTTGTTTTGGACTGCTGTGGCACAAGCGTAGTCCAGGCGCGAGGCCCCGGAAATCGGGGGCCAGGAGAGAATCGCATCAGCAGGATGGAAGGTTCGGGGTAGGGATTGCCCTACACGTATGGCGGGGATGGGACAGGGCAGCGACAAGGGGCGAGCTACAAGCAGCAGGAATGGGCTCGACGGTATTTTCGAGGTGTCGTTATTGGGCATGCCGCCTGCCACTGATCGTTCCCACGCTCCGCGTGGGAACACCTCTTGTGACGCGCCGCGTCACGCTTTGGGACGCAGAGCGTCCTTGGCTGCATTCCCATGCAGAGCGCGGGAACGATCACGGGGTCACAACAGCTTGTGTTCCATGGCGTACTTCACCAACTCAGCCAATGAAGTGATATTGAGCTTTTGCATCAACCGCGCCTTATGGGTGCTGATGGTCTTGCTGCTCAGCGCCAGTTGCTGAGCGATGTCATTGACGTTGGCACCCTGGGCCAGGCGCTCGAACACCGAGAACTCGCGCTCCGACAGCAATGAATGCAGCGGCCGCGTATCGGTGAGGCCGACTTCAAAGACCATGCGGTCGGCCAGGTCCGGGTCGATATAGCGCCCGCCTGCCGCGACCTTGCGAATCGCCGTCAGCAGCAGCGCCGGGTCGCTGTCCTTGGTGGCATACCCTGCCGCCCCGACCTTCAGGGCGCGGGCGGCCATTTGCGCTTCATCGTGCATCGACAACACCAGAATCGCCGGCGGATGGCTCAGTGCACGGATACGCGCGATGGCTTCCAGGCCATTCACACCGGGCATCGAGATATCCAGCAACACCACCTCGCACTGCACATGGCGCAAGGTCTCGAGCAGCTGCTCGCCATTACAGGCCTCGCCGACCACCAGCAGGTCTTTGGCCAGGCCGATCAATTGCTTGATGCCTTCACGGACGATGGTGTGGTCTTCGGCTACCAGTACACGAATCACAGGGGCTTCCTCTTAGGGTTATGCATCCAACGGCACCGTGACACTCAAGGTCGTGCCCTCCCCCAGTTCGCTGTGCAGGCTCAGTTGCCCACCCATCATCAATATGCGCTCGCGCATACCGACTACGCCAAAGGACACCGGGCGGCCCTGGGTTTCGACGAAACCGATGCCGTCATCGCTGATGGTCAGCCGCAGGTCGGCGCCTTCCACGCTCAAGGTCAGCTCGACAGTATGCGCCTGGGCATGGCGCATCACATTGGTCAGCGCCTCCTGCAGGATGCGGAACAGGCCAATGGCCTTGGCATCGCTCAGGGCCGGCAGGTTATCCGGGACTTGGACCAGGCAAGGGATGTGTGTGCGCGCTTCGAAGCGGCGTGCCTGCCATTCGATGGCCGAGGCAATGCCGGCGTCGAGAATCGGTGGGCGCAGTGCGGTCGCCACGTCCCGGACAAGCTGGAACAGCTGGGCGATCAGGCGCTTCATGCTGTTCAAGCGCTCGTTCAGGCCTGGGTCCAGTTGTGCATAGGCCAGCTCGCACATCGAGGTTTCCAGCTTGAGCACCGTGAGCATCTGCCCGAGTTCGTCGTGCACTTCACGGGCGATGCGCGCCTTTTCTTCTTCGCGCACGGTTTCCAGGTGGGCCGAGAGTTCGCGTAATTGTGTTTCGCTTTGCTGCAACGCGGCCACGTAACGGCGGCGCTCGGTGACGTCATTGAGGTAGACCACTAGGTACTCGCCTTCGGCAAAGCGCAAAAAGCTCAGCGACACATCGGCCGGCAGGATGCTGCCGTCGGCGCGCACGCAATCGGCGGCGAAGGTTTGCGCGCCTTCTTCGCTGGCACGCGCACGCTTCCACATGTTGAGCCAGCGGTCCATGTTCAAGGTCGGGTCGAAATCGATCAGCGGTCGCTCGATCAACGCGCCGGGGCCGTAGCCCAGCATGGTCTCGGCGGCGCGGTTGGCGTATCGCACATGGCTGTCCCAATTGACCCACAAGATGCCCACGGTGCTTTGATCAATGGAGAACTGCGTCAAGCGCAAGGCTTCGGCGCCGGCGGCGCGGGCGGCGCTTTCTTCCCGGGCGGCCAGCAGGCTGTGTTCCAGCACGCGCTGGTGACGGCGCTGCCAGAACACCACCGCCAGGCTGGCGAGCAAGAACATCGCCAAGAGCAGGCTAAGGTTTTGCCACAGTCCCGGCGATTCGGTCAGCCGTGGGTATTTGGGTTGCAGCCAGCGGCTGTGCAATTGATCGAGGTCGCGAGCGGGTATCGCGCGCAAAGCGCTTTGCATGATGCCGGCAAGCGCAGGCCATTCGCGGCGGGTGGCCACGCGCAGCAGTTGCGGCAGGCCGATATCGCCGACCACTGCTAGCCCGGCAAACTCCGCCTCGCCGGACAACCGACTCAACTGTGCCTCATCCACCACGGCATAACGCGCTTGCTGGCTGACCAGCAATTGCAGCGCCTGGCGCTCCATGGGCACGCCTTGCAGATTGAGGTTGGGATAATTGCTGCGCAGGTAATCGGCCACAGCGCTGGGCATGCGCACGGCAACGCGGGACAGTTCGTCGAGTTTCTCCAGCTCCACCGCGCCGCTGCCCTCGCGGATACCGACGATATGCTGGGGCACGCGCATATAAGGGTCGCTGAATAACCACAGGCGCAAGCCGGCCGGGGTTTGCTGCAGGCCGGGGGCAATATCCACCTCGCCGTCGCGCACAGCGGTTTCCAGTTGTTCCTGGCTGGGGAAGTTACGCCACGTCAGCTCGATGTTCAGCGCCTTGGCCAGCCACTGCATCAACTCGACATTGGCCCCGGACAAACGCTGCAGGCGCCGATCGTATTGCGCGTACGGCGCCTGCAATACCACGCCCACGCGCAGCTCCGGGTGCTCGGCCAGCCATTCACGCTGCGGTGCATTGAGCTGCGCCTGTGGTGCAACAGGCGCAGGCGCGGCATTCGCCATCAAGGCAAAGCACAAACCGCCGATAACCAGCAGACAGCGAAAACCCATGATCCACGTCTCACATCACTGACAAATACTGACCAACCCATTAGGCTGCTGGAATCACTTCTGGCCGGGAATTAACGATGCCCTTTATCCACCGTTCGGCACTGCCAGCATTGTGCCTGTCGCTGCTATTTACCAGCGCCTTTTCTGTTCAGGCCGCCGACGCGCCGGCACCCGCTGCCGACAAACCGGCTGAACGCCAACCCCTGCCCGAGCGCAGCCAGGAAGAAGCCAACGCCCTGGAGCGCCAGGTTCCGCAACAGGAACAGCAACAATTGCAGGCCGGCAGCGATTCATTTCTGGCCTTGTGGAAACCGGCCAACAGCGCCGAGCCCGAAGGCGTGGTGATTATCGTGCCGGGCGCCGGCGAAAGTGCTGACTGGCCGCAAGCAATCGCACCGTTGCGACGCAAATTGCCCGATGCCAACTGGGGCACAGTCAGCCTGTCGCTGCCGGACGTGAATGTCGACACCTTGCCGCCACGCGTGATGGAATCGCCCAAGGCCGCCGTCGACACCAGCAGCAAAGACGGCAGCACCGCCGCCAAACCTATCGAACAGGCCGCCAGTGCCGAAGCCGAAGGCACCGATCCGGCGGTAGTGCCGGGCGCGGATGAACAGGACAAGACCGACGCCAAGCGCATCTTCGACCGCATCGACGCTGCCGTCGCCTTTGCCCAGACCCAGAGCGCGCGCAGCGTGGTGCTGCTCGGCCATGGCACGGGCGCCTGGTGGGCCGCGCGTTACCTGAGCGAGAAACAACCGGCCCAAGTGCAGAAGTTGGTGATGGTGGCCGGCAAAGCGCCTGCCGGTCGCCAGCCAGACCTGCAACAACTGGCCCCCGCGTTGAAAGTGCCGACGGCGGATGTCTTCTACCAAGACGGCGCCCTGGAGCGCAAAAACGCACTCGCGCGCGCCCACGCCGCCAAGCGTGGGAAGAATGAAGGGTATAAGCAGGTGTCACTCAAGACCCTGCCCGGCAACAGTGCTGCCGAGCAGGAGCAGTTGTATCGACGGATTCGCGGGTGGTTGAGCCCGCAAGCTGCCGCCGAGTGATCTTGGCTTGATACTCCAATTAGTGTGGGAGCTGGCAAGCCAGCTCTCACACTAATTGGGTTAGCAACTCAGGATTTGTGGCGGCTAGCGAAAATCTCGGCGCTCGCGAATCAATGCATAGGCGTTATGCAACTCTCGGGTTCGCTCGGTCGCTTCGCGCACCTGCGCTGGGCTGGCGCCAGTGCCTGCAATCTTGTCCGGGTGGTGGCGGCTGAGCAGGCGGCGATAGGCGCGTTTGATCACGGTCGGCTCGGTGGTGGACGTTACTCCCAGTACCCGCATCGCGTCCTGATAAGCTCCGGCACGATTGGCCAACGGCTTGCGCTCGCGCACGTAATCGGCCGCCAGTGCCTGAAGCTGTTGCGGCGTCCAGCCGAGCCACTTGCCCCACAGGTCGATCAAGTCGCGCTCGGCGTTATCCGCCTTGCCGTCCGCCCAGGCCATGCGCCAACACGCGCGCAACACACCTTCGGCGGCATGGGGCTGAGCCTTGAGCACCCGCAGATAATTACGCACCCGGTCGGAACCGGACTTGCCGCGATTGAACGCGCTGATCGCCCGGCGCTGGGCGTGCTCAGTCATGTCCAGCGCGCGCATTTCCTGGCGCGCCTGCTGGATATGCCCATCCACCACGCGGCCATTACTCTTGGCCAGACGCCCTAACAGCACGAACAACAGTTCGTCATTGCGCAACGCCGGGCGCCCGCCCAGGCGCTCGCGCAGTTGCGCCCAACTTTGCAACTGGAGGCGGCGATCCAGCGCCTGCCCCAGCAATGCCCCCAATAAGGCCCCCGGAATACTGGCAATGGCAAAGCCAGCCCCGGCACCGATCAGTGTCCCTGGCCACAACATCTTATTGCCCCGCAGTCAGCAAGGTTTCAACCTGCGCCAGACGCTCCAGCGTGCCGACATCAATCCAGCGTCCTGTCATGTGTTCCCCCGTTACCAGACCTTTGGCCATGGCCACCCGTAACAGCGGCGCCAGCTTGAAGGCACCGGCACTGCAACCCGCGAACAATTGAGGGTCGAGCACTGAGATGCCACTGAAGGTCAGGTTATCGGCACCGGGCGCCGCATCATGAAGCAAGCCGCCGCTCAAATAGAAGTCGCCACCAGTAGGCGCATGGTCAGGCATGTCGACCATGACCAGGTGGGCAAGCCCTTCCAACGGTTTGTTGAGCAGGCTGGCAAAGTCGAAGTCCGTCCAGACATCACCATTAACCAGCAGGAAGGGTTCATCTCCCAACAGCGGCAACGCCTTGAAAATCCCGCCTCCGGTTTCCAGCGGCTCGCCTTCGGCGGAATACTGGATGCGCAGGCCAAACTGCGCACCGTCGCCCAGGTAGCTTTCGATCTGCTGGCCGAGCCAGGCATGGTTGATCACAATTTCGCTGAAACCGGCCTTGGCCAGCGCTTCCAGGTGATATTCGATCAACCGCTTGCCGCCCGCCTGCACCAGCGGCTTGGGCGTGTGCAAGGTGAGCGGGCGCATGCGCTCGCCCTTGCCGGCCGCCAGGATCATGGCCTTCATACGCCCGCCTCGACAGGTTGGCGCAGGCTGGCGAGCAGTTCGCCCAGCTCGTCCAGCTCCGGCCGGTCTGCCAGCACCGCCTCTATATAAGCAAAGAAGCGCGGTACGTCGGCCAGGTAGCGTGGCTTACCGTCGCGATGGCAGATACGCGCAAAGATGCCGATCACCTTGAGGTGGCGCTGCACGCCCATCAGGTCGCTGGCCCGCAGGAACGCTGCAAAGTCGGCCTGCACCGGAATGCCCAGTTGCCCGGCACGCTCCCAGTAGCCACGCTGCCATTCACGTACACGTGCCTTGGGCCAGCTGAGGAATGCATCCTTGAACAGGCAGGTGATGTCGTAGGTGACCGGGCCGTAGACCGCGTCCTGGAAATCCAGCACGCCCGGGTTCGGCTCGCTGATCATCAGGTTGCGCGGCATATAGTCGCGATGCACCAGCACTTTGGGCTGAGCCAGGGCGCTGTCGATCAAGTGGTCGCTGACGCGCTGCCAGAGAGCCTGCTGCTGGGCGTCGAAATCGATGCCCAGGTGCCGGCGCACGTACCATTCCGGAAACAATTCCAGCTCACGGCGCAACAAGGCGACGTCATAGCTGGGCAGCGGCGTGTCCATCGGCAATTGCTGAAAAGCCAGCAACGCGTCGATGGCATCGGCAAACAATTGATCGGCGTTTTGCTCGTCAATCACGTCCAGATAGGTTTTTTTACCCAGGTCATTGAGCAAAAGAAAGCCGCGGGGCAAATCTTCTGCATAAATTTTTGGAACATTTATTCCTGATTTCGCCAGTAAATCAGCGATATCGACGAAAGGTTTGCAGTTTTCCTGGGGCGGCGGCGCGTCCATGACGACGAAACTTCGCCCACCGCCTTCCCACCGGAAGTAACGCCTGAAACTCGCGTCACTGCTGGCCGCGGTCAACGTGGCCGGAGGTACGACACCCCAGTCCTGAGCGTTGAAAAGGATTGGCAACTGCTCATCCAGCCAGACTTTCAGCTGTTGTAAACGTAGATCTTGCTCGGGCATTACAAGGGTCTCCGACGGCGCTAGCCGTCAAGCGGGTCATGCTTTATTATCACGCATCTTTTTCAGACCATCGAGAGGCGTGCGGCCCAAACCGCGGGCAGATGGCACGCAGGAAGCCCGGACTAATAAGATGGCATTGAAATCCCCCGCGTTTCGTAGAAAATTTCCGTTGCTGGTAACCGGCAGTCTGCTGGCCATGCAACCTTTCGCCACCTCATTCGTGGTCGCCGCGGAACAGTATGACTGCTCAGTCTCTGCTTCGGGTGCCTGGGATTGCGCGCCAAAAACCGCCGCAGCCCCGTTGCCACCACGCCCGGTGCATGACGGCGCTGCCGTCAGCTCCGCCGGCAGCACGGCGCAAGCCGATGCTGGTGGCAGCGCCGAGGCCGAACCGAAGACCGCACTGGTCACCGAAGCCAAGGGCCGAGGCCTGCGTGCGCGCAGCGCCGACTACAGCCACTTGGACTGGGTACCGCGCGAGAAGCTGACTGCAGCCCAGCTGGCCGAAACCGGTCCTTATTGCGCCGGCGCGTACATCGAGCCGATGCGTCCTGGCATGAACGACAAGACGGACAAGAGCGATGCGCCGACCTTCATCGGTGCCAAGGCCTCTCGTTACGAGCAAGAACAACAGATCGCAACCCTGGCCGGCGACGTCGTCATGCGCCAGGGCAGCATGCAGCTGGAGGCTCAGGAAGCCAGCCTGTATCAGGCCGAGAACCGTGGCGAGCTGAACGGCAACGTTCGTTTGCGCGACAACGGCGCTCTGATCGTTGGTGACCACGCTGAGGTCCAGCTCGATACTGGAGCCGCCCAGATCGACAACGCCGAATACGTGCTGCACAAATCGCGTATCCGCGGTAACGCGCTGTACGCCAAGCGTGCCGAGAACGCGATCATCCGTCTCAAGGACGGTACGTACACCACCTGTGAGCCGGACAGCAACGCCTGGCAGCTCAGAGGCAACAACATCACGTTGAACCCGGCCACCGGTTTCGGTACGGCGACCAACGCGACGTTGCGGGTCAAGAACATTCCGATCCTGTACACCCCGTATATCTATTTCCCGATCGACGATCGTCGTCAATCCGGCTTCCTGCCGCCGAGCTTCAGCACCGGCAGCGAAACCGGCTTCACGCTCGTCACGCCGTACTACTTCAACCTGGCGCCAAACTACGACGCCACGTTGTACCCGCAATACATGACCAAGCGCGGTTTGTTGATGGAAGGCGAATTCCGCTACCTCACCAAATCCAGCGAAGGTCAGTTCGGCGGCGCGTACCTGAACGACGACAGCGACGAGCGGAAGAAACAGACTGATTACGAAAAAACTCGCTATATGCTCAATTGGCAGCATAAGGGCGGGCTGGATTCGCGTCTGGCGACCCAGGTCGACTACACCAAGATCAGCGATCCGTTCTACTACCAGGACTTGAAGTCCTACCAGGAAGGCATCCAAACCCAGGACTTCGTCAACCAGCAGGGTTCCCTGACCTATCGCGGTGACAGCTACCAGGCGCGCCTGAACGTTCAGGCCTACCAACTGGCGACTATTTCCCAGATCACCCCGTATGACCGGCTGCCGCAGATCACCTTCAATGGGATGCTGCCGTACCACCCGGGTGGCGTGAACTTTACCTATGAGACTGAGGCTGTTCGGTTTGACCGGGACCTCAGGAGCGGCACCATTTTCGACAAGGACGGTGGCCCGTTCGCTGCGAACGGTGTTGCTGTAGGTGATAAGCGTCTGGATGACTACGTAACAGGTCTGACCCGTGCAAACGGTACTCGCCTGAACGTAGCACCAGCCGTCGAATACCCGATGAACTGGACCTACGGTTTTATTACGCCGAAGCTCAAGTACGTCTACACCAAGTACGATCTGGACCTTGATACCAAGGGCAAGAACGAAATTATTGCTGCGCAAGCAGCCGCCACTGCGGCAAACCCTTATGCCGGTGGCACCTTCAAGAGCAACCAAGACCGCGCAATCCCAATCGCCAGCGTAGACAGCGGCCTGTACTTCGACCGCAATACCAACTGGTTCGGCAAAGACTATCGCCAGACATTGGAACCGCGCGCGTTCTACCTCTATGTCCCGAACAAGGACCAGAGCGATATCCCGGTGTTCGACACCAGCGAGTACTCGTTCAGCTACGCCTCTCTGTTCCGCGACAACCGCTTCAGCGGCAACGACCGGATCGGCGACGAGAACAAGCTGTCCCTGGGCTTAACCAGCCGTTGGATCGAAGAGAATGGCTTCGAACGTCAACGCGCGGCCATAGGCCAGGCGGTGTACTTCAAGGATCGCCAGGTTCAACTGCCGGGCATCCTCGCCTCTGACCGTGCCGACGCACAGTCTGACGTATCGCCAGTTGCCCTGGAATACGAGTTCCGCTTCAACCGCGACTGGCGCGCCACTGCCGACTACAACTGGGACACTGAGGAACACACCCCTCGTTCGGGTAGCGCAATGCTCCACTACCAGCCGGAAGACAACCCGAACAAGATCATCAACGTCGGCTACCGCTATCGTAACGACCAAGTGGTCTACAACCAGCTGACCGGCAAATGGCAGTTCGGTGGTGATTACGGTACTGCGGGCCAACCGAACTTCATCAAGGATTACTACAAAATCCAGCAACACGACTTCTCGATGATGTGGCCGATCATTCCTCAGTGGAACCTGATCACCCGCTGGCAGTATGACTATGCCCGCAACCGTACCCTGGAAGCCTTTGGTGGTTTCGAGTACGACAACTGCTGCTGGAAACTGCGCGTCATCAACCGTTACTGGGTTTCCAACGACGAATACAGCCAGATCGCCCCGCTGAACGAAAAGGGTGACCACGGGCTCTTCTTCCAGATCGTCCTTAAAGGACTCGGCGGCCTGACTGGCGCCAAGGTAGAGAGCTTCCTCGACAAAGGCATTCAAGGTTATCGTGAACGTGAAGATCAAGCTTTCTGATTGTCTGCGCCCGCTAGTGCTGGGCGCACTGTTCCTGGGGACCGCATCGGCACACGCTGCGGTTCAACAGCTGGACAAGGTAGTGGCCATTGTCGATAACGACGTGATCATGCAGAGCCAACTGGACCAACGGGTCAAGGAAGTTCAGCAAACCATCGCCAAGCGTGGCGGCGGTGTACCGCCTACCAGCGTGCTGGACCCACAGGTTCTGGAGCGCCTGATCGTCGAAAACCTGCAACTGCAGATCGGCGATCGTTCCGGCATCCGTATTTCGGACGAAGAACTGAACCAGGCCGTCGGCACCATCGCTCAACGCAACAACATGAGCATTGACCAGTTCCGCGCTGCCCTGGCCCGCGACGGTTTGTCCTATGAGGACGCCCGTGACCAGATCCGCCGCGAAATGATCATCAGCCGTGTGCGTCAGCGCCGTGTGGCCGAGCGGGTTCAGGTTTCCGAGCAGGAAGTGAAGAACTTCCTGGCCTCGGACCTTGGCAAGATGCAGCTCTCCGAAGAACTGCACCTGGCCAATATCCTGATTCCAACCCCGGACAGCGCCAACGCCGAGCAGCTCAATGCATCCGCCGCCAAAACCCAGGCAGTTTATGACCGCCTGAAGGCTGGCGCTGACTTCGCCCAAACAGCTATCGCGGTATCGGGCAGCGACAACGCCCTGGACGGCGGTGACATGGGCTGGCGTAAAGCCGCTCAATTGCCACCTCCGTTCGACCGCGAGCTGAGCGCCATGCAGCCGGGTGAAATCACCCAGCCAGCACGCACACCGGGTGGCTTCATCATCCTCAAGCTGCTGGCAAAACGCGGTGGCGAGACTTCGCTGAAAGACGAAGTACATGTTCGTCACATCCTGGTCAAACCAAGCGAAATTCGCACCGAAGCACAAACCAAGGAACTGGCCCAGAAGATCTATGACCGCATCGAAGGCGGTGAAGATTTCGCCACCTTGGCCAAGAGCTTCTCGGAAGACCCAGGTTCGGCCCTCAACGGTGGCGACCTGAACTGGATCGACCCGAAAGCCTTGGTGCCTGAGTTCCAGCAAGTAATGGCCGATACGCCGCAAGGCGTGCTGTCCAAGCCGTTCAAGACCCAATATGGCTGGCACGTCCTGGAAGTCCTTGGCCGTCGCGCCACCGACAACACCACCCAGGCCCGCGAGCAACAAGCACTGTCCGTATTGCGTAACCGCAAGTACGACGAAGAGCTGCAAACCTGGTTGCGTCAGATCCGTGACGAAGCCTACGTAGAAAACAAGCTGCCAGGCGCCGAGCAAACAGGCACCGACCAGGCAGCGCAGTGAAACCCCAGCGTTTCGCGGTAACACCCGGCGAGCCGGCCGGCATTGGTCCAGACCTGTGCCTGCTGCTCGCCTCGCAACCTCAGCCACACCCCCTGATTGCCATTACCAGCCGCGACCTGCTCCTTGAGCGGGCCGCGCAGTTGGGCGTGGTTGTCAACCTGCTGGACGTGGCGCCAGGCAACTGGCCCGACCTGCCGGCACCTGCGGGCAGCCTGTACGTATGGGACACCCCACTTGCGACCAAGGTGATTGCCGGGCAACTGAACAAAGCCAATGCGGCATTTGTGCTGGAAACCCTGACGCGTGCAGGCCAGGGCTGCATCGACGGCGACTTCGCCGGCATGATCACTGCCCCGGTGCACAAGGGTGTGATCAACGAATCCGGCATCGCCTTTTCCGGCCATACCGAATTCCTCGCCGAGCTGACCAATACCGCCCAAGTTGTGATGATGCTGGCCACTCACGGCCTGCGCGTGGCCCTGGTGACCACGCATTTGCCGTTGCGTGATATCGCCGACGCCATCACTGCCGAGCGTTTGGAGCGCGTCACGCGCATCCTGCACGCCGACCTGCAACACAAATTCGGCATTGCCCAACCGCGCATCCTGGTCTGCGGGCTCAACCCCCACGCCGGTGAAGGCGGCCACTTGGGCCATGAAGAAATCGACATCATTGAACCGACATTAGAGCGTCTGCGCCAAGAAGGCATGGACCTGCGTGGCCCACTGCCTGCTGACACTCTGTTTACCCCCAAATATCTGGAGCACTGCGACGCAGTGCTGGCGATGTACCATGACCAAGGGCTGCCCGTGCTGAAATACAAAGGCTTCGGCGCCGCAGTCAACGTGACACTGGGCCTGCCGATCATCCGCACCTCCGTCGACCATGGCACTGCCCTGGACCTGGCGGGCAGCGGCAAGATCGATACCGGCAGCCTGCACGTGGCCCTGGAAACCGCCTATCAGATGGCCGAGACCCGTATATGACTGAGCATTACCAACACCGGGCGCGCAAGCGCTTCGGGCAAAACTTCCTGCACGACGCCGGCGTGATCGACCGTATCCTGCGCTCCATCCATGCCAAGCCCGAAGACCGCTTGCTGGAAATTGGCCCGGGCCAGGGCGCATTGACCCAAGGCCTGCTGGCCAGTGGCGGCCAACTGGACGTCGTGGAGCTGGACAAGGACTTGATCCCGATCCTCAACCAGCAGTTCGCCGGCAAATCCAACTTCAACCTGCACCAGGGCGATGCACTGAAGTTCGACTTCAACAGCCTCAACGCTGCGCCCAACAGCCTGCGGGTAGTGGGCAACCTGCCGTACAACATCTCCACGCCGCTGATTTTCCACCTGCTGAACAACGCAGGGATCATCCGCGACATGCACTTCATGCTGCAAAAAGAAGTGGTTGAGCGCTTGGCCGCAGGTCCCGGCGGTGGTGATTGGGGCCGCTTGTCGATCATGGTTCAGTACCATTGCCGCGTGGAACACCTGTTCAACGTCGGCCCGGGCGCGTTCAACCCGCCGCCGAAGGTCGATTCGGCCATCGTGCGCCTGGTGCCTCACGCCGTGCTGCCCCACCCAGCCAAGGATCACAAGCTGCTGGAGCGCGTGGTACGCGAGGCGTTCAACCAACGCCGCAAGACCCTGCGCAACACGCTCAAGGCGCTGCTCAGCAACGCCGAAATCGAAGCCGCCGGCGTCGATGGCAGCTTGCGCCCCGAGCAACTGGACCTGGCCGCGTTCGTGCGCCTGGCCGACCAGCTTGCCATCCAGCCTGCGCCAGCCGCGGACTAAAGCCTGCCAAGCATGGGCCAGACAGCATGTCTGGCCTAGTGCCCTCCTCATGGCCTAGACTGATCCGCATCTGCTGTCCTCCGCTTTTGCTTTTAAGGCCTCTTGCATGTCCGATCCTCGCTACCAGATCGACGTCAGCGTCGTCACCCGCTTCCTCGCGGACCAATCGCAACCCGAACACAACCGCTTCGCCTTTGCCTACACCATCACGGTGAAGAACAACGGGCAGGTGCCGGCCAAGCTGCTGTCGCGCCACTGGGTGATCACCGACGGTGACGGCCAGGTCGAAGAGGTGCGCGGCGCCGGTGTGGTTGGTCAGCAACCGTTGATCGACATTGGCGCCAGCCATACCTACAGCAGCGGCACGGTCATGACCTCCAAGGTCGGCACCATGCAGGGCTCGTATCAGATGAAGGCCACCGACGGTAAGTTGTTCGACGCCATCATCGCGCCGTTCCGCCTCGCAGTGCCTGGAGCCCTGCACTGATGGCGACATACGCGGTCGGCGACCTGCAAGGCTGCCTGGAGCCCCTCAAGTGCTTGCTGGAGCGGGTGGCCTTCAACCCGGCAAGCGACCGCCTGTGGTTGGTGGGGGATCTGGTCAATCGCGGCCCCGAGTCTCTGGAGACTTTGCGCTACTTATATA
Source organism: Pseudomonas sp. YeP6b (assembly GCF_025642995.1). NCBI lineage: Bacteria > Pseudomonadati > Pseudomonadota > Gammaproteobacteria > Pseudomonadales > Pseudomonadaceae > Pseudomonas > Pseudomonas sp. YeP6b. Next base: position 6,234,182 of record NZ_CP080090.1, read on the forward strand.
GCCTGCGCGAATCGCTGGTGTGCGTACTGGGCAACCATGACCTGCACCTGCTGGCCGCCGGCAATAACATCGAGCGCCTGAAAAAGGGCGACACCCTGCGTGAGATCCTTGAAGCGCCGGATCGCACCGAGCTGCTGGAGTGGCTGCGTGGGCAGAAACTCATGCATTACGACGAAGGCCGCAACATGGCGCTGGTCCATGCCGGTATCCCGCCGCAGTGGACGCTGAAAAAAGCCCTCAAGTGCGCCGCCGAAGTCGAGAGCGCCCTGACCGATGACAGCCTGTACACCGCCTACCTCGACGGCATGTACGGCAACGAGCCGGTCAAGTGGGACAACGACCTCACTGGCGTGGCCCGCCTGCGCGTGATCACCAACTATTTCACACGCATGCGCTTCTGCACTGCAGAGGGCAAGCTCGACCTCAAAAGCAAGGAAGGCGCCGACACCGCACTGCCCGGCTATAAGCCGTGGTTCGCGCACAAGGAACGCAAGACCCGTGACACGAAGATCATCTTCGGCCACTGGGCAGCCCTTGAGGGCAAGTGCAATGAACCCGGCGTATTCGCACTCGACACCGGCTGCGTGTGGGGCGGTAGCATGACCCTGATGAACATCGACACCGGCGAGCGCCTGAGCTGCCAGTGCGAATCTCCCCTTCCCGTTACACTGCCGGCTGCCACCAAGCGCTAAACGCCGCAGCCATGTCCAAGGAGCCCGCCATGAGCGAATTCAAACGTATCCCTCCCGAACAAGCCCAGGCCCTGCGCGAGCAAGGTGCCGTGGTGGTCGACATCCGCGACCCTCAGGCTCACGCCGCTGGCCATATCACCGGCGCGCAGCATCTGGACAACCACAGCATTGCCGACTTCATCCGTGCCGCCGACCTCGACGCGCCCGTGATCGTGGCCTGCTACCACGGCAACTCCAGCCAGAGCGCAGCGGCCTATCTGATCAGCCAGGGCTTCTCCGACGTCTATAGCCTGGACGGCGGCTTTGAGCTGTGGCGTGCGACCTATCCTGCGGAAATTGCCTCCAGCGATTCGCAATAATTTTTTTCACACCCCGCTACCCCGCGTGACGCTTGGGCTCGCGCCGTTTCTGACGAACGGCGCAGCCAAACTAATTACGTATCCCGCCTTGACCTCCCGGATTCCGAACTATCCTTAAGCGCAGGCCATCCGAATCAGGGGAGAGCCGGTACACCGGCGTACGGGTCATCGGTAGCGTTTCAGGGTGCTTGGGGGGAAAACGGCCATTGGTTGATCACCAATGACTGCCAGCATCGACTGATTGACCCGGCGTCGGCTCCACGTATCGAGCGAGGTGACGACGTCATGAGTATCTTTAGCCACTTCCAACAACGCTTCGCGTCCACCCAGCAGGAAGAACTCACGCTGCAAGAGTATCTCGAGCTGTGCAAACAGGACCGCAGCACCTACGCGTCTGCCGCCGAACGCCTGCTATTGGCAATTGGTGAGCCGGAGCTGGTGGAAACCGCCAACAATTCGCGCCTGTCGCGAATATTCTCCAACAAGGTGATCCGCCGCTACCCGGCCTTTGAAGACTTCCATGGCATGGAAGAATGCATCGACCAGATCGTCTCCTACTTCCGCCATGCCGCCCAAGGCCTGGAAGAGAAGAAGCAAATCCTCTACCTGCTCGGCCCCGTCGGCGGCGGCAAGTCGTCCCTGGCGGAAAAACTCAAACAACTGATCGAGAAAGTGCCCTTCTACGCGATCAAGGGCTCGCCGGTCTTCGAGTCGCCTCTCGGGCTGTTCAACGCCACGGAAGATGGCGCGATCCTCGAAGAAGACTTCGGCATCCCACGGCGCTACCTCAATACCATCATGTCGCCTTGGGCCACCAAGCGCCTGGCTGAGTTTGGCGGCGATATCAGCCAGTTCCGCGTGGTGAAACTCTACCCGTCGGTCCTCAACCAGATCGGCGTAGCCAAGACCGAACCGGGCGATGAGAACAACCAAGACATCTCGGCACTGGTGGGTAAAGTCGATATCCGCAAACTCGAAGAGTTCCCACAGAACGACGCCGACGCCTACAGCTACTCGGGCGCGCTGTGCCGGGCCAACCAGGGCCTGATGGAATTCGTGGAGATGTTCAAGGCGCCAATCAAGGTGCTGCACCCACTGCTGACCGCCACCCAGGAAGGTAACTACAACAGTACCGAAGGCCTGGGCGCAATTCCTTTCACCGGGATCCTGCTGGCCCACTCCAACGAATCGGAATGGCACACCTTCCGTAACAACAAGAACAACGAAGCCTTCATCGACCGGATCTACATCGTCAAGGTGCCGTACTGCCTGCGCGTCAGCGATGAGATCAAGATCTACGACAAGTTGTTGTTCAACAGCTCCCTGGCCAAGGCCCATTGCGCGCCTGACACCTTGAAGATGCTCGCCCAGTTCACCGTGCTGTCGCGCCTCAAGGAGCCGGAGAACTCGAACATCTATTCGAAGATGCGCGTCTACGACGGCGAAAACCTCAAGGACACCGATCCCAAGGCCAAGTCGATCCAGGAATACCGCGACACTGCGGGCGTGGATGAGGGCATGAATGGCCTTTCCACACGTTTCGCGTTCAAGATCCTCTCCAAGGTATTCAACTTCGACCCACACGAAATCGCCGCCAACCCCGTGCACCTGCTGTATGTGCTGGAGCAGCAGATCGAACAGGAACAGTTCCAGGCCGAAACCCGCGAACGCTACCTGCGCTTCCTCAAGGAATACCTGGCGCCGCGCTACATCGAGTTTATCGGCAAGGAAATTCAGACCGCGTACCTGGAGTCCTACAGCGAGTACGGCCAGAACATCTTCGACCGCTACGTGCTGTACGCCGACTTCTGGATCCAGGACCAGGAGTACCGCGACCCGGAAACCGGCGAGATCCTCAACCGCGTGGCCCTCAACGAGGAGCTGGAGAAGATCGAGAAACCGGCCGGCATCAGCAATCCGAAGGATTTCCGCAACGAAATCGTCAACTTCGTGCTGCGCGCCCGCGCCAACAACAACGGCAAGAATCCTACCTGGCTCAGCTACGAGAAGCTGCGGGTGGTCATCGAGAAGAAAATGTTCTCCAACACCGAGGATCTGCTGCCGGTCATCAGCTTCAACGCCAAGGCCAGCAAGGAGGATCAGCAAAAACACAACGACTTCGTTACACGAATGGTCGAGCGTGGCTACACCGACAAACAGGTACGGCTGCTCTCCGAGTGGTACCTGCGGGTTCGTAAATCACAGTAAGGCAGCGACAGGCGCGCGCTGCCGGGCCTTTGGCCTGGCAGCTGACCGCTTGTCTCTAAGCTTCCAGCTCGCGGCTTGAAGCTTGTAACGTGAAGCTGCCCGGAGGGCTCCCCATGAGCTATGTGATCGACCGACGCCTCAATGGCAAGAACAAGAGCACGGTAAACCGTCAGCGTTTCCTGCGGCGTTACCGTGACCACATCAAAAAGGCCGTTGAAGAGGCCGTCAGCCGCCGCTCCATCACGGACATGGAGCATGGCGAGCAAATCAGCATTCCCGGACGCGACATCGACGAACCGGTGCTGCACCACGGGCGCGGCGGCAAACAAACCGTCGTGCACCCCGGCAACAAGGAATTCACCACCGGCGAACATATCCAACGCCCGCAAGGCGGTGGCGGCGGTAAAGGCCCAGGCAAGGCCGGTAACTCTGGCGAAGGCATGGATGAGTTCGTGTTCCAGATCACCCAGGAAGAATTCCTGGAGTTCATGTTCGAAGACTTGGAACTGCCCAACCTGGTCAAACGCAACCTGACCGGCACCGACACCTTCAAGACCGTGCGCGCGGGGATCAGCAATGAGGGCAACCCGTCGCGGATCAACATCATCCGCACCCTGCGCTCGGCCCACGCCCGGCGTATCGCCCTGTCCGGCAGCAGCCGCGCCAAACTAAAGCAGGCCAAGGAAGAGTTGGCGCGTTTAAAACGCGAAGAGCCCGACAACTTCGGCGATATCCAGGAAATCGAAGTGGAAATCGAGAAACTCAGCGCGCGGATTCACCGCGTGCCGTTCCTCGACACCTTCGACCTGAAATACAACCTGCTGGTCAAACAACCCAACCCGAGCTCCAAGGCCGTGATGTTCTGCCTGATGGACGTGTCCGGCTCGATGACCCAAGCAACCAAGGATATTGCCAAGCGCTTCTTCATCCTGCTGTACCTGTTCCTGAAGCGGAACTACGACAAGATCGATGTGGTGTTTATCCGCCATCACACCAGCGCCCGGGAAGTCGACGAAGAAGAGTTCTTCTATTCGCGGGAAACCGGCGGCACCATCGTCTCCAGCGCGTTGAAGCTGATGCAGGAAATCATGGCCGAACGCTACCCGGCTAATGAGTGGAATATCTACGCAGCCCAAGCTTCCGACGGCGACAACTGGAATGATGATTCGCCGATCTGCCGCGACATTCTGATCAACCAGATCATGCCGTTTGTGCAGTACTACACCTACGTCGAAATTACCCCTCGTGAGCACCAGGCCCTGTGGTTCGAATATGAACGCATCGGCGAAGCCTTTGCCGACACGTTCGCCCAGCAGCAACTGGTCTCGGCCGGCGATATCTACCCGGTCTTCCGTGAACTCTTCCAGCGCAGGTTAGTGACATGACCGCCAAAAAAGAGCATAAGCGCCAACCCATTTCCACCGGGTCCGAGTGGACCTTTGAACTGATCCAGGCCTATGACCGGGAAATCAGCCGTATCGCGGCCGGTTATGCTCTGGACACTTACCCCAACCAGATCGAAGTGATCACCGCCGAACAGATGATGGATGCCTATGCCTCGGTGGGTATGCCTTTGGGCTATCACCATTGGTCCTATGGCAAACACTTCCTCAGCACTGAGAAGTCCTACACGCGTGGCCAGATGGGTTTGGCCTACGAGATCGTGATCAACTCCGACCCATGCATCGCCTACCTGATGGAAGAAAACACCATCTGCATGCAGGCACTGGTGGTGGCGCACGCGTGCTACGGGCACAACAGCTTCTTCAAGGGTAACTACCTGTTCCGCACCTGGACCGATGCCAGCTCGATCATCGATTACCTGGTGTTCGCCAAGCAGTACATCATGCAGTGCGAGGAACGCCACGGCATCGATGCAGTGGAGGATTTGCTCGATTCCTGCCACGCCCTGATGAATTACGGGGTCGACCGCTACAAACGCCCATACCCGATTTCCGCCGAGGAAGAACGCCTGCGCCAGAAGGAGCGCGAGGAGCACCTGCAGAAGCAGATCAACGATTTGTGGCGCACCATTCCAAAGCGCGCCGGCAAGAACAGCGACAAAGATAATGCACGCTTCCCCGCCGAACCTCAGGAAAACATCCTGTACTTCCTGGAAAAACACGCGCCCCTGCTGGAGCCCTGGCAGCGCGAAATCGTGCGTATCGTGCGCAAGATCGCCCAGTACTTTTATCCACAGCGCCAGACCCAGGTAATGAACGAAGGCTGGGCGACGTTCTGGCACTACACCTTGATGAATGACCTGTACGACGAGGGCCTGGTCACGGACGGTTTCATGATGGAGTTCCTCACCTCCCATACCAGCGTGGTGTTCCAACCCGGCTTCGACAGCCCCTATTACAGCGGCATCAACCCCTATGCGCTGGGCTTTGCCATGTACCGCGACATCCGGCGCATGTGCGAACACCCCACCGAAGAAGACCGCCGCTGGTTCCCGGAAATCGCCGGCAGCGATTGGCTGTCGACCATCAAGTTCGCCATGAGCAGCTTCAAGGACGAGAGTTTCATCCTGCAGTACCTGTCACCCCAGGTGATTCGCGACCTCAAGCTGTTCAGCATCATGGATGACGACCTCAAGGATGATCTGGTGGTGCCGGCCATCCACGACGAACCCGGCTACCGCACCATCCGTGAAACCCTGGCGGCGCAGTACAACCTGGGCAACCGCGAACCCAACGTGCAGATTTACAGCATCGATGTACGCGGCGACCGCTCGCTGACCTTGCGTCACCAGCAGCACGACCGCAAACCCTTGGGCGAATCCACCGAGGAAGTGCTCAAGCACCTGCACCGGTTGTGGGGCTTCGACATTCACCTGGAAACCCTGCAGGGCGACCAAGTGATGAAGACTCACCACGTGCCACCGCGCAGCGATCACAACGACAACGACTACGGCCGCCTGGACTTGGCCGTCGTTCATCTCTGAAACACCAAAGCCTCCATTGGTCAGGCACAGGCGTTATCCTGTGCCGCTAATGGAGGCTTTTTCATGAAAATCTACACAGTTGGCGGCGCGGTGCGTGATCGCCTGCTCGGCATCAAGGTCACTGACATCGACCGCGTTGTGGTCGGCGCGACCACTGAAGAAATGCTCGCCAAGGGCTACAAGCCGGTGGGCGCTGACTTCCCGGTATTCCTCGACCCGAAAAACGGCGATGAGTACGCCCTCGCCCGCACCGAACGCAAGAGTGGCCGGGGTTACGGCGGCTTTGTGTTTCATGCCAGCCCCGAGGTCACGCTGGAAGAAGACTTGATTCGTCGCGACCTGACCATCAACGCCATAGCTGAGGACGATGACGGCAACTTGACCGACCCGTACCACGGCCAGAGCGATTTGGAGGCGCGCATTTTGCGTCACGTTTCCCCGGCGTTCGCCGAAGATCCTCTGCGCGTATTGCGTGTTGCCCGCTTTGCGGCGCGTTATGCGCACCTGGGTTTCACGGTCGCTCTTGAGACGCTGGAATTGATGCGCCAGCTCAGCGAATCCGGCGAACTGGAAGCCCTGACACCGGAACGCAGCTGGAAGGAAATTTCCCGGGCACTGATGGAAGATCAGCCACAGGTGTTTATTCAGGTGCTACGTGACTGCGATGCGCTGAAAACCCTGATGCCGGAAGTGAACGCGCTATTCGGCGTGCCACAGCCCGAGGCCCATCACCCCGAAATCGACACCGGCCTGCACACCTTGAGCGTGTTGGAACAGGCCGCCTTGCACAAACAACCGCTCACGGTGCGTTGGGCCTGCTTGCTGCATGACGTGGGCAAGGGCCTGACACCTGTGGATAAGTTGCCGCAGCATATTGCTCATGAGCATACGGGCTTGAAGCTGATCAAGGCGGTCAATGAGCGCTTCAAAGTGCCGAAGGACTGCCAGGAACTGGCACTGCTGGTGGGCCAATATCACACTCATGGCCATCGAGCGCTGGAGCTAAAAGCTTCGACATTGCTGGAGTTGCTGCAGAGTTTCGACGTGTATCGCCGGCCGCAGCGCTTTGAGGAATTCGTGGTGAGCTGTGAAATGGATGCGCGTGGCCGCAAGGGGCTTGAGCAACGAAGTTATCCACAGGCGGATTATTTACGTGGTGCGGCCAAGATTGCGCGCGAAGTGGCGGTCGCGCCCCTGCTGGAGAAAGGCTTCAAAGGCCCGGAACTGGGCGAGGCGCTCAAGCGCGAACGGCTCAAAGCGCTGAAAACCTACAAGGAACAACACAACGCGTAGCAGGCGAGCTTTTGTGGCGAGCGGGCTTGCCCTAATGCCGTTCAGTTAAGCGCAGATCCCCTGTGGGAGCGGCGGCTATAGGAGATCCGCCGGGGTGAGTTGCTGGCCCTGCCACTCGAAGCCGACAGGCGCCAGCACTTGATCGATCTGCGCATCGCGCCACAGCTGGGCCAATGTCTTGCCCGCTTCGGGGTGCTCGCGATCCGGTGCCATCAACGACAGCGGCCACAGCACGAAGGCGTTTTTCAGGATTTCTGCGCGCGGCAGGATCAATCCGTCGAAATTCCCCACCAGCTCGCCATACAGCAATACGTCGATATCCAGCGGCAGCCCTTTGCGGTCGGGCGCATAGCGGCCATTGTCGGCCTCGATAAATTTCAACCGGCGATCAAGTTCCATCAACGGCAAGTCGGTATAGGCCGACACCACCAGATTGAAAAACGGCCCACTCTTGATCCCCACCGGCTGGCTTTCGAACACCGGCGAGCAGCGCACGTCAGTCAAGAAGCTCGCCAGCGCGTCCAGGCCCGCGCGCAGGTGCGGCTCGCGCTCGATATTGCTGCCAAGGCCAAGGTAAACCTGAGTTAGCGACATCCGCGCTCGATCTCCACGCCCACGCCTTTGGCTGCCGGCACGGCGCCTGGCTTGGTCAATTTGAGGTGCAGCCAAGGAATCTGGAATTCGCTCATCAGCACTTCGGCCAGACGCTCGGCAAAGGTTTCCACCAGTTGGTACTGGGACTGCTCGGCAAAGGCCTGGATACGCGCGGACACGCTGGCGTAATCGAGCGCCAGGGTCAGGTCGTCACCGGCCGCGGCCGGGCGATTGTCCCAGGCAAAACTCAGGTCCAGGCGCAGGCATTGCTTGATGCCGCGCTCCCAGTCGTAGGCCCCGATCACGGTGTCGACTTCCAGGCCTTCGATAAACACTCTGTCCAAGCTCTTCTCCGCAGCACGACAAGGGCGCGATGCCCCGTTAGAATCAGGGCGTCCTCGCCCGGAATAGTTAGCATGTTTTGGTCACTGGCGATTCTCGCCTACCTGCTCGGCTCGCTGTCCTTCGCCATTTTGCTCAGCCGCCTGACGGGAAATCCCGACCCGCGAATGAGTGGCTCAGGCAATGCCGGTGCCACCAACATGTTGCGCCTGGCCGGCAAAAAACTCGCCGTACTGACGCTGCTGGGCGACATCTGCAAGGGCCTGTTGCCCGTACTCATCGCCAGCCTCGCCGGCCTCACTCTGCAACAGCAGGCCTGGGTAGGCGTGTGCGCCGTCCTCGGCCATCTGTTTCCGCTGTACTTCCGCTTTCGCGGTGGCAAGGGTGTCGCCACGGCGGCCGGCATGTTGCTGGGGATTTACCCTCCAGCGGCGTTACTGGCCGTGCTTGCCTGGCTGCTGACGTTCTACCTGACCCGCACCAGCTCGCTGGCCGCATTGATCGCCACGCCGCTCACCCTGCCCTTGCTGGCCTGGCAAGCGCCGGCAGCGCTGTTGCCGATGAGCGTGTTGACCCTGCTGATCGTCTGGCGCCACCGCGGCAATTTACGCGACCTGTTTGCCGGGCGCGAACGGCATTTTTAAATACGTTCGATGAGCCCGGCTCACGTCGCGGCCATACAACGGCCTACAGCGGCGACAGTTGCTCCATCGGCCAGCGCGCCTGCACGCTGATCGCCAGGCTTTCATGCTGCCCGGCCTGCAGGCGCTGGCAACCGGCATAGGCGATCATCGCGCCGTTGTCGGTGCAAAACTCAGGGCGCGCATAGAACACATCGCCCTGCATGTCGCCGAGCATTTTTTCCAGCGAGGTGCGCAAGGCTTTGTTAGCGCTGACGCCGCCTGCGATCACCAGGCGCTTCATGCCCGCCTGTTTCAGGGCGCGCTTGCACTTGATGGTCAAAGTCTCCACCACGGCCTGCTGGAACGCCAGTGCGATGTCGCAACGGGCTTGCTCACTGTCGTCCCCGGCGCTGACGCTCTGCTGCCAGGTGTTCAGCGCAGACGTTTTCAAACCACTGAAGCTGAACATCAGGCCCGGGCGATCACACATTGGGCGCGGGAAGGTGTAGCGGCCTGGGACGCCTTTTTCGGCAAGGCGCGCGATTTCCGGGCCGCCGGGATAATTGAGGCCCATCATCTTCGCGGTTTTGTCGAACGCTTCACCGGCGGCATCGTCCAAAGACTCGCCCAACAGTGTGTATTGGCCGATCCCATCGACCTGAACCAGCTGCGTATGCCCACCCGACACCAACAAAGCGACGAACGGGAACTGCGGCGGTGTTTTTTCCAACATAGGCGCCAGTAAATGGCCTTCCATATGGTGCACGCCGAGGGCCGGAATGCCCCAGGCAAACGCCAGCGCCTGGGCGCAAGAGGCCCCAACCAGCAGGGCTCCGACCAATCCGGGGCCGGCGGTGTAGGCAATCGCGTCAATCTCGGTCGGCACGCAGCCAGCCTCGTCCAGCACCTGGCGAATCAACGGCAGCATGCGTTTGACGTGATCACGGCTGGCGAGCTCCGGCACCACGCCGCCATAGGCGCGGTGCAGGTCGATCTGGCTGAACAGTGCATCGGCCAAAAGCCCGCGTTCACTGTCGTAAAGTGCGACACCGGTTTCGTCGCAGGAGGTTTCAAGTCCCAGTACTAGCATGGGTTTGCGCCTTGTAGAGGCTGAATTCGAAGGCGCGCATAATAGTCGCCACTCCCCCTCCCGACTAGCGGTTTTCGATCAGAGGCTTTGCATTCCGGGCAATGAGGGGTTAACATCCGCAACCCTTAAAAACCGACGACCTCAGCCGCGAATTTTTTGCGATGAGAACGTTGATTCCCGGTAATGAAAGAAGGTAGCTCTGGATGCCAGCCGTCAAAGTAAAAGAGAACGAACCCTTCGACGTAGCTCTGCGTCGTTTCAAGCGCTCCTGCGAAAAAGCCGGTGTTCTGGCTGAAGTTCGTAGCCGCGAATTTTATGAGAAGCCAACTTCTGAGCGTAAGCGTAAAGCAGCAGCCGCTGTTAAGCGTCACGCTAAGAAAGTTCAGCGCGAGCAGCGCCGCGCCGTTCGTCTGTACTAATACACAGACTTACGTAGCAAGCTTCTGCCAAGCCCGGCCCTCAGCCGGGCTATTGGCATTTGCGGATATCGCTTGATGCTTCATCGTCGACGCCGCACATGCGACCGAGACACCGCTTCAAACGTCAGGACTGGCTCTTTTGCCAGCGGTGCGCGTCTCTTCTGACGAGCCTAACAAGGCTACTGACGAGCACACTCATTCTTTTAAGCAGACGATCAACTGTGTCGGCTGTGCCCAACGATGCGTTTCCGAGGCCCTTTATTGGCCAACACCGGACGCCAGGGCAACATTTCAAAGCCGAACACTGATAGAAATTAACGTCAGTGAATGTTCGGCAGATACACTCCCTGACAGCCCAACCAGACGAAAGCTGATCGAGCCGCATAATGCGCGCCTGAGCACTTCGCGGGCCTCATTGACACGCAGTGATGACGAGAACGCCATGGCCGGGCTAATTCCCCAGAGCTTTATTGACGACCTTCTGAACCGCACCGACATCGTCGATGTTGTCAGCTCTCGCGTGCAAATGAAGAAGGCTGGCAAGAACTACACCGCCTGCTGCCCGTTCCACAAAGAAAAAACCCCCTCGTTCAGCGTCAGCCCCGACAAGCAGTTCTACTACTGCTTCGGCTGCGGCGCGGGCGGCAATGCCCTCGGCTTCATCATGGACCACGACAACCTGGACTTCCCCCAGGCCGTCGAGGAACTGGCGAAAGCCGCGGGCATGGAAATACCTCGCGAAGAAAGTGGCCGCCCGCACAAGCCGCGCCAACCCACCGACTCGCCGCTGTACCCGCTGCTGACGGCCGCTGCCGACTTCTACCGTCAGGCACTTAAAAGCCATCCGCAGCGCAAGGCCGCCGTTGAGTACCTCAAGGGTCGCGGCCTCACCGGTGAAATCGCCCGGGACTTCGGCCTGGGTTTCGCGCCGCCCGGCTGGGACAACCTGTACAAGCACCTGAGCAGCGACACCCTGCAGCAAAAAGCCATGATCGACGCTGGCCTGCTGGTGGAAAACGCCGAGACCGGCAAGCGCTATGACCGTTTCCGCGACCGCGTGATGTTCCCGATCCGCGACAGTCGTGGCCGGATCATCGCGTTCGGTGGCCGCGTACTCGGCGACGACAAGCCCAAGTACCTGAACTCCCCGGAAACCCCGGTGTTTCATAAGGGCCAGGAGCTCTACGGGCTGTTCGAAGCGCGCAAAAACAACCGCAACCTCGATGAAATCATCGTGGTTGAAGGCTATATGGACGTGATCGCGCTCGCCCAGCAAGGCCTGCGTAACGCCGTGGCCACCCTGGGCACCGCCACCAGCGAAGAACACATGAAACGCCTGTTTCGCGTGGTGCCCAACGTACTGTTCTGTTTCGACGGTGACCAGGCCGGCCGCAACGCCGCCTGGCGCGCACTCGAAGCCACGCTGTCGAGCCTGCAGGATGGCCGCCGTGCGCGCTTCCTGTTCCTACCCGAAGGCGAAGACCCGGACACCCTGGTGCGCTCCGAAGGTACCGACGCGTTCCGTGCGCGCATCAATCAACACGCGCAACCACTGGCGGACTATTTCTTCCAGCAATTGACCGAAGAAGCCGACCCGCGCTCGCTCGAAGGCAAGGCCCATATGGCTACCCTCGCAGCACCGCTGATCGACAAAGTGCCGGGCGCCAACCTGAAATCACTGATGCGCATGCGCCTGCTGGAAATCACCGGTTTGAGCGGTGAAGCCGTCAGCCAGCTGGTGCACAACGCACCACAAAATGCGCCACCGGCGTACGACCCGGGCATGGATTACGACGCCATGCCGGACTATTCAGACTTCCACCAACCGCAGGATGCGTTCACGCCCCAGCAGGAGTGGACACCGAAGAAACCCGGCGCCGGCGGCAAGAAATGGGATAAGAAACCCTGGAGCAAGAACGGCAAACGCGGCGACCGCGATGAAGCCTACGCGCCACGTACGCCAGTGGCGGTGGAAGCACCGACGCTTATTGCGTTGCGCACGCTTATCCACCACCCGCAATTGGCCAAGAAGGTCGAGAGCGCTGATCATTTTGCCAACGAAAGCAACACCTATGCGCAGGTACTGATCGCCTTGATCGGGGCGGTACAGAAAAATCCTAAGCTAAACTCAATTCAGCTGATGGCTCGTTGGCATGGCACCGAACAAGGCCGCCTCTTGAGAGCACTCGCAGAAAAGGAGTGGCTAATTGACGGCGATAACCTTGAACAACAGTTTTTAGACACCATTACTAGGTTATCCGCGGGTCAGCATACGCAGACCCTCGACGAACTCATCAAAAGAGCAAGACAGCCGGGATTGTCGGCTGAAGAGCAAATTCAGATAGCAAAACAGATGCGCGACCTCTTAAAACAGAATGTTTCCGCATCAAACCCGACCTCAGCTGGCGCGTGAGGTCATAGCTCGGGTATAATCCTCGGCTTGTTTTTTGCCCGCCAAGACCTTCAGTGGATAGGGTGTTATGTCCGGAAAAGCGCAACAGCAGTCTCGTATCAAAGAGTTGATCACACTCGGTCGTGAGCAGGGTTACCTGACTTACGCGGAGGTCAACGACCACCTGCCTGAGGATATTTCAGATCCAGAGCAGGTGGAAGACATCATCCGCATGATTAATGACATGGGGATCAACGTATTCGAGGTTGCGCCAGATAAGGATTCCCTTATGCTGGCCGACGCCGATACCGACGAAGCGGCGGCCGAAGAGGCAGCAGCAGCGTTGGCAGCAGTGGAGACCGATATCGGTCGCACGACGGACCCTGTGCGCATGTATATGCGCGAAATGGGTACGGTCGAGTTGCTGACACGCGAAGGCGAAATTGAAATCGCCAAGCGTATCGAAGAGGGCATCCGTGAAGTGATGGGCGCAATCGCGCACTTCCCTGGCACGGTTGACCACATTCTCTCCGAGTACACCCGCGTCACCACCGAAGGTGGTCGCCTGTCTGACGTCTTGAGCGGTTACATCGACCCGGACGACGGCATTGCGCCGCCTGCCGCCGAAGTACCGCCGCCAGTCGACCCGAAGGCGGTTAAAGCTGACGACGACACTGATGACGACGAGGCTGAAGCCAGCACCGACGACGAAGATGAAGTCGAAAGCGGCCCGGACCCAATCGTCGCTGCCCAGCGTTTCGGTGCGGTTTCCGATCAAATGGAAATCACCCGCAAGGCCCTGAAAAAGCACGGTCGTGGCAACAAGCTGGCAATCGCCGAGCTGGTAGCCCTGGCTGAGCTATTCATGCCGATCAAGCTGGTGCCGAAGCAATTCGAAGGCCTGGTTGAGCGTGTTCGCAGTGCCCTTGAACGTCTGCGTGCCCAAGAGCGCGCAATCATGCAGCTCTGTGTACGTGATGCACGCATGCCGCGTACTGACTTCCTGCGCCAGTTCCCGGGCAACGAAGTTGACGAAAGCTGGACCGACGCACTGGCCAAGGGCAAGGCAAAATACGCCGAAGCCATTGGTCGCCTGCAGCCCGACATCATCCGTTGCCAGCAGAAGCTGACTGCGCTGCAGACCGAAACCGGTCTGACGATTGCCGAGATCAAGGACATCAACCGTCGCATGTCGATCGGTGAGGCCAAGGCCCGCCGCGCGAAGAAAGAGATGGTTGAAGCGAACTTGCGTCTGGTGATCTCCATCGCCAAGAAGTACACCAACCGTGGCCTGCAATTCCTCGATCTGATCCAGGAAGGCAACATCGGCTTGATGAAGGCTGTGGACAAGTTCGAATACCGTCGCGGCTACAAGTTCTCGACTTATGCCACCTGGTGGATCCGTCAGGCGATCACTCGCTCGATCGCCGACCAGGCCCGCACCATCCGTATTCCGGTGCACATGATCGAGACCATCAACAAGCTCAACCGTATTTCCCGGCAGATGTTGCAGGAAATGGGTCGCGAACCGACCCCGGAAGAGCTGGGCGAACGCATGGAAATGCCTGAGGATAAAATCCGCAAGGTATTGAAGATCGCTAAAGAGCCGATCTCCATGGAAACGCCGATTGGTGATGACGAAGACTCCCACTTGGGTGACTTCATCGAAGACTCGACTATGCAGTCGCCTATCGATGTCGCCACTGTTGAGAGCTTGAAAGAAGCGACTCGCGACGTACTGTCCGGCCTCACTGCCCGTGAAGCCAAGGTACTGCGCATGCGTTTCGGCATCGACATGAATACCGACCACACCCTTGAGGAAGTCGGTAAGCAGTTTGACGTGACCCGCGAGCGGATCCGTCAGATCGAAGCCAAGGCGCTGCGCAAGTTGCGCCACCCGACGCGAAGCGAGCATCTACGCTCCTTCCTCGACGAGTGATACCAAAACCCCCGGCCCAGGCCGGGGGTTTTGCTTTGTGCCGATTACTTTCTATAGATTAACTGCCGCGCCCCCCTCCCCCGCAATGCCCGTCTACACTCGAAACATTCCCCGTGCCATAACGAGACCGTTATGCCCAGACTGCCGACCGTGATACTGCTGTCGCTGCTGACCTGGACCGCAACGGCTGGCGCGTTGACTCTTACTGATGAAGAGCGTGGCTGGCTGTCGGACCATCAGGAGCTGCGCCTTGGGGTGGACGCCTCATGGCCACCCTTCGAATACCGTGATGAAAATGGCCGCTATCAGGGCTTGGCCGCTGATTACATCCGCCTGATCCAGGACCGCCTGGGCGTCAGAATCAAGCTGATCGAGCCGGTCAACTGGACCGCCGTGCTTGAGCAGGCCAAAAACAACCAGCTCGACCTGCTGCCCGGCATCATGTCCACGCCGGAGCGCCAGAGCTTCCTGGCCTTTACGCGCCCGTACCTGGATTTCCCTATTGTCATCCTCGCCCATGAAGGCGGCGCGAAACCGCGCAACCTCAAGGACCTTTACGGGCTGAAGATCGCCGTAGTGGAAAACTACGCCCCCCATGAATTGCTGCGCACCCACCATCCCGACCTCAACCTGGTGGCTTTGCCCAACGTCAGCTCGACGCTGCAAGCCCTGGCCACCGACGAAGTGGATGCCGTGGTCGGCGACCTCGCGTCCAGCGTCTGGAGCCTGCGCCAGCTCAAGCTCGATGGTTTATACGTCAGCGGCGAAACGCCCTACCGCTATCAGCTGGCAATGGGCGTGCCGCGGGATGAGAAAATGCTGGTGGGCATCCTCGACAAGGTCCTCGCCGACCTCAGCCCCAGCGAAACCGACGCCATCCAGCAACACTGGGTCGGCAGCATCACCGATCACCGCACGTTTTGGTCCGACCTGCTGATGTACGGCCTACCGGCAGTGCTGCTGCTGAGCACCGTGCTGGCCATTGTGATTCGGATCAACCGCCGGCTCAGCTCGGAAATCTCCCGCCGGGTGGCCCTCGAGCAAGAACTGCGTAGCAGCGAATACCACTACCGCGGCCTGGTAGAGAGACTGTCCGCCATCGCCTGGGAAGCCAGCATCACCGATTTCACCTACAGCTACGTGTCGCCCCATGCCGAAGACTTGCTCGGCTACCCGCGTGCGCATTGGCTGATTCCAGGCTTCTGGCGCAACATCATCCACCCCGCCGACCTGACACGTGCCGAGGCCTACTGCTACCAGGAAACCCGCGCCAACCGTGATCACAGCGTCGATTATCGGGTAATCACCGCCGACGGCCGCTGCTTGTGGGTGCGCGACATTGTCAGCCTCATCGAGCACGGGCATGAGCCAGTACTGCGCGGCCTGATGATCGATATCAGCGAAGCCAAGCGCACCGAAGAAGCCTTGCAATTGTCCGAGGAGAAATTTGCCTCGGTGTTCCAGCAATGCCCTGACATCTTGGTGATTGCGCGCTTGTCCGATGGCTGCCTGCTGGAGGTCAACAAGGCGTTTGAGGACCAGATCGGCCTGAGCGCCGCAGACGTGGTGGGCAAAACCGCCACCGAACTAGATATCTGGGGCATTCAAGGCGTCGGTCCCGACCTGCTGCAACGGGTGCAGACCACCAGCATCCGCAACCTGGAAATGCCTTTTCGGCGCAGCAACGGCCAAACCTTTACCGGGTTGATCTCGGCAGAGCCATTCCAACTCGACACCACCGAAGCCTTGGTGGTGGTGGTGCGTGACATCACCCCGCTCAAGGAAACCCAGCAACAACTGCAAACCTCCGAAGAGAAATTCGCCAAGGCCTTCCACGCCTCACCCGATGGCTTGCTGCTCAGCCGCCAGCGCGATGGGCTGCTGATTGAAGTGAATGACGGTTTCAGCCGGCTGACCGGGTTCACCAGCGCAACGTCGCTCGACCAATCCACCTTGGAACTGGGCATTTGGGTCGACCTCAACGAACGCAAACACATGCTGGAACTGATGCAGCGCGACGGGCTTGTCCGCGATTTCGTCTGCCACATACGCCGCAACGACGGCCAGATTCGCCTCTGTGAAGTGTCCAGCCGCCCACTGCCCATCGGCGATGAAGATTGCATGCTGACCATCGCCCGGGACATCACCGAACGCCAATTCATGCAGGAAAAGCTGCAACAGGCCGCGACGGTGTTCGAAAGTACGGCCGAAGGCGTATTGATCACCGACACCCGGCAGAACATCAGCGCCGTCAACCGCGCCTTCAGCGAAATCACCGGCTACAGCGAAGCCGAAGCCCTCGGCAGTACGCCGCGCCTGCTCGCTTCCGGCCTGCATGACAGCGCGTTCTATGCGGCCATGTGGCACCAACTGACCGCCCAGGGGCATTGGCAGGGCGAGATCTCCAACCGCCGCAAGAACGGCGAGTTGTACCCCAGTTGGCTGACCATCAGTGCCGTGCGCAACCGCGAGCAACTGATCACCCACTTTGTTGCCGTGTTTGCCGACATCTCCAGCCTCAAGCATGCCCAGGCGCGCCTCGACTACCAGGCGCATCATGATCCACTGACGGGCCTGCCTAACCGCACCCTGTTCGAAAACCGGCTGCAGGCGGCACTTAATGGCCAGCAAGAAAGCGGCAACCAAGGCGCGGTGCTATTCCTCGACCTGGACCGTTTCAAACACATCAATGACAGCCTTGGCCACCCCGTCGGCGACCTGCTGCTCAAAGACATCGCCGTGCGCCTCAAAGACCAACTGCGCGACGTCGACACCGTGGCTCGCCTGGGCGGCGACGAATTCATTATCCTGCTGCCCGGCCTGCAGCACGCCAGCGATGCCGAGCACCTGGCCAATAAACTGCTCGCCTGCTTCACCCCGCCGTTCCAGGCCGGCGAGCACGAGTTCTTTATCAGCGCCAGTATCGGCACCAGCCTGTACCCACAGGACGGCACCGACGTCGCCACCCTGGTCAAAAACGCCGACGCGGCGATGTACCGCTCCAAGGCCAAGGGCCGCAACCGCGTCGAAAGCTACACCCAAGACCTCACCGCCCAGGCCAACGAACGCGTGGCCCTGGAACACGAACTGCGCCGCGCCATCGAGCGTGAAGAGTTATTTTTGTACTACCAGCCGAAGCTGAGCCTGATCACCCAGGAACTGATCGGCGCCGAAGCCCTGATTCGCTGGCACCATCCGACCTTTGGTGATGTGCCGCCTGAACACTTCATCGCCCTGGCCGAAGAGAACGGCATGATCCTGCAGATCGGTGACTGGGTACTGGAACAGGCATGCCGTCAGATGCACCAGTGGAAAGAAGCCTTCGATGACTTCGGCCCACTGTCGGTCAACCTTGCCGGCGCCCAACTGCGCCACCCCGGCCTGCTCGCACGCATCGAACAGCTCCTGCGCGACTACCGCCTGGAGCCCGGCTGCCTGCAACTGGAAATCACCGAAAACTTCATCATGAGCCAGGCCGAAGAAGCACTGGAAGTACTGCACCAACTCAAACGCCTGGGCGTGCAACTGGCGATTGATGACTTCGGCACCGGCTATTCATCCCTCAGCTACCTCAAGCGCCTGCCGCTGGACTTCCTGAAGATCGACCAATCCTTCGTACGCGGCCTGCCCGACGACCCCCACGACGCCGCCATCGTGCGCGCCATCATCGCCCTAGGCCACAGCATGCAATTCACCATCATCGCCGAAGGCGTGGAAAACCCCGCGCAACAAGCATTCCTCGCCGCCGAAGGCTGTGAACAGATGCAAGGCTACATCGTCAGCCTACCCCTACCGCCCGAGCTTTTTGCCGAGGCTTTTCTTCATATGAGAGTTTCAGACTTTTCGGATGGCACAGTGGGGAAACCATCGTTATAATCCGCGACCTACTGAGGGCCTATAGCTCAGTTGGTTAGAGCAGGGGACTCATAATCCCTTGGTCGTAGGTTCGAGTCCTACTGGGCCCACCAATAAAATCAACGGCTTACGTCATTTTTGAGTAGGCCGTTTGTATTTATAGACTCAAATTTCTAACGAACTGCTAAACGAATGCTGGCGGCTACCCGTCATCGGCACTTGAGTGCCACTTCTCGCCGGATGCTTTCAATACACGCACAAAAAAGCCCAGCAACTGCCAGGTTTGGTTGGAAATAGGCGACCACTACGCGCGCGCGCGCGATGCGTGCCCTGACCCTTATGATTACTCAGGGTCTCATGGGGTCGGCCTTAGCACTCCCCAAGGGGCGCCTGTCGGTTTACGCTTCGGCCCGGTAGATAGGCCACCATGCAAACGACAACGGCCACTGGCGTATAGGTCACGGCGCTTACATGGCGTACCCGCCCGAATCTTAGCCCCGCAAATCATTCCGCGTAGCTCATCGGGGTACGGCAGGGCAAAGAGTTGTCCGTGTGGCATTCCTGCGGCAAGCCAGGCAAGCGTTATGGCCTTGCTCACCTTGTTGTGCTTTACCCACAGCTTGCGCAGTTCAGCTTGATCGTTGGTCACTGGTCGCGCTCCGTTGGTTGGTGTCTTTGTGATCGTCCCGCGCGTGCGATGCGTACCTGAGCCTGAGCCTGAGGATTGCTCAGGAATTGTTCGGGCCTCAAGGGCTTGCCCTACCTGAATACTGAGGATTTCGCGGATTTTGCGGAAAGCCCCGCCATTGCTAGGTTTGCGACTGCGGAAAGTTTGCGGAAGGTTGAGGATTTTTAGCGATGCAGCCTTTTTCCGCACTTTTCCGCAAAACTTCCTCAACCACTAAGGCCCGGTATTACTGGCTTTCCGCAGATTCCTCAAAATCCTCAGCCTCCGCAGACAGGTTAATGCTGAAGTGCTTGCCGTCAGTGGTTAGCAGGTGGTGATGCGCCGCCAGCACGGCGAGCAATCGGTCGCGCTCCCTGGCACTCTTGCGGGTGGTGGGCGGCCCTGACTTGCCCAGCTTGTCGCGGTGGAACTCTTTCCAGTCATCAGCCCGCCTCGGATCGCGTAGCCACCCCATTAGCGCTGCTGCCTGCTGTAGTAACGGGTCAGGTACAGCACTGTCCGTATACCGCCGCCATTCTGAAAGTGAGTGGCGGACTATCGCAGCAGCACGGCACATACACTCTTCGTCAATTTCGGTCTTACCTTCAAAGCAGGCAAATACGGCAGCTACGCGGCGGGCAATTTCACCAGCGCGGCCAGCAAAGGGGCGCAGATTGGCGAACTTACCGAGGGAGGATTGCTCGCCCTCAACCTCATTGTAGAACTCAAGCCAATCCTGTTCGGCTTCAGGGGTCAATTGCAGCACGGGCGGCTTAACTTCGCCTGTCTCGTAGTCAATTGCTTGGGGGGTTGCTGCAATAGCCTCACAACGCGCCCAGTAGCGCTGTAGTCGTGTGTCGGTATACGCCTTTCGGCCTAACTGCTCAGCAGTGAGAACGCGTGTCCCGGCAATACTGGCTGGGCTGGCGAACAGAAAGCGCGGCAAGAAGCCCTGACCACGCAACAGCGGATCGGCCAAGGCGTCACGCACCGTCACTGCCTGCGCCAGCAGGTTAAGGCTCAGGCGGCGGTGATAGGCAACGCCGGAGCCTTCCTCGTTGCCCTGTGACCGAGTGCGCTCAAAGCCTCCAGTGTCATACGCTTTGACCAAGGCGCCCAGGGTTGCGGCGCGGGTGTCTGCTTTGAGCGATGCACCGCCCAGCACCTGCCCCCCCTCATCAGTGTCCCAACTTGCAGCAGGCATACCGCGAATAAATGCCCCGGCAATCGGCTCAAACGTGGCATCGGTGTATTGCGTGCGCGGGTCGGCTGGCCGTGGGTTATCCGCTAAGTGCTGCTTTAGCTCTTTGCCTTTAAGTCCCCGTGCAAACGAGTCCATCTCCTCGCAGGCTTTCTTGTGATCGGTACGGACCTTCTTTTCGGCCTCGTCTATCGTCTTGGAAGCCAAGCGCCGACATTCGCTCTTACGGTCGCCAGAGTCGGCCAAGGTCAGCGTGAACAGTGAGCAAGGCATACCATCAGGGTTGTTAATATGCGGGGCGTTAACACGGGTCTGCGCCAAGTAGACAGTCGCGCCGGTAACGCACTGCGCAGCCAGCGCCAACGGTGCCTGTACATGCTCAGCAATGGCTTGGACGGCATCACGCATAAGGGGCGGCAACGCCAAGATAGGGTAGGGCTCTGCGGCCTCCAATTCAGGCAATAACGGGCGCGGCTCGGGGCACGGCTCCAGAGTCTCAGGAAAATATGGTCGGCTAGGTACAGTCCTTGGCTCTAAAGGCCCCCTCATACGTGCTATTTGCTGATCGTACATTCCTAGTCGTTGAGTTTTGGGTGGCAGCCCAAAGTCATACAACCGCTCAACAGGAGGCGCGGTACTCGTCTCGTTGGCAAGCGGATCGCCATCAGCTACAAGCTCGGCAGACGGCTCAGTCGCCTTTGTCGGCGTATTGGAGTCCCTACCTATTGGCAGGTCATCATAATGCCCGTGACGGTCTTGAAATTCGGCATTAGACGCCCCCGCATACGCTTCTATTGGTAGCTCGTCTCTAGCGGGTACATTGCCAATGTCGGGGGGGCTAAACGGATCGTCGTCAAGCTCAACGGCCATATTCATTTGGCCACCTCTCGCAATACGTACAGCGCCACGCCGTGGTGGACGGTTCCGTTTTCGTCGATAGTTGATATGCGGTGCGTCTCGATATCAAAGCCGCGTTGTTTAAGCTCAAGAACGCGCGGCGCAGGCATTAAGACAGACAAATCACAACGAAGAGACAGGGTGTCGGCTGGGCCTTCGCGTAGGCGCTCAAGAATGCGGGCACGTTGAGCGAAAGCGCTAGTAGAATGGCAAGGTGAGTGATTATGGTTGGCCGTTTGGTCAGCCTTTTTTTTGTTCATGATTTAGGCCACCTCGCCCTGACGGGTAGCCAGCCAGGCATCAAGCTCGGACTTGCGATAGCCCACGGCACGGGTGCTCAGCTTGATTTTGCGAGGGAAGCCCTCGGTCTGGGAAAGACGCCAAAGGGTCACAAGCGAGATACCGCCCAGGTAATCTGCGGCGGCTTTGTTGCGGTAAATAGTGTCGGTTGATTGGTTCATTTCATGAAGCCTCACATAGTTAGCAGAGGCCCCATCTAAAAGTTTTTAAAAAGGTTCGTCGTTTGATGGATTGGTGAGCGATTGATTACCTTTCCATCAATCCTCTAGTCAACACACCAGCCCTCCCCTCAAAGCTGAGGTCGGACGTACCGCACTTGCAATCATCACTATGCTAATGATTTATGCAGACGGGGTTAAATCGGTATCCCGGGTCGGTAGAGTCGACTTTACAGATCTGCTTTCCAGCAGAATTAATCAGATACAAAACCTCATCCCTACCGCGATCTGGAAAAATTTCATCTCGCCAGACCAGCACGTTTCCAATATTTCTTGAAGCGTTACTAGTCCCTAAGTCAAACATCACGAGATCGATTCTACCCGGCCCAAAATACTTGAGAACCGGTTTCTCACCTTGAAGTACAGGGAAGACCGGAAAAGAGTATATTGCGCTAGCAGTAGCAAAAGCCGGAGTTTCGAAATATACAACCTTGTTGAACTCGTCATAGCCGGCTAAGTGAAAATCCTCAATTGTCTTTGTCGGATCATTGTCCTGCTTCTGAGTCGCAAGCATAGTGCGTTTCAGCTCGCCCGTTTCTTCATCTACTCGAAGTAGGATAAGCGCGGCTTTGTAGTCACCTGCCCAGTAACCTCGACCGTCCTCCAGCCGTTCGTGTGCTGTAACAATGGCAACAGTCCCATTCTTAAAAAAGCCATTGCTGCCGGATGTAATCTCCATTCCAAGGCCAGCCGCCCACTGGGTAACGTCCTTGCCCCTGTAACAAACCTGGTGAGTATCATATTGAGAGTTCATTTCTAGCCCCGTGTGCGGCAGCGCTATACCATCACCCTTTCTTTGGGACTTCAAAAATTCATAGCCGTTGAGGCAATCCTGATTTTCGGCGAGAGCATAGTCAGAGATCAAAACAGCTATCGGGAGCAAAAGGGCCCCTATAGTTTTGTGGATGTGAGTCATGGCGCAAGCTCTCCTTAGCAGTGATGAGGGCCCGTTTATGTAGGCTCTCCGGTGTTTGTAGGTGTCTGACATTATGCCGGTTGAAAAGTCAGGCCGATTGTTCGCGGTAGTAATGGCAGCTACCTGCCCTCCCTCACAGATTCGTACGCCAGCAGCATTGGCACCATCGTTCTTAGATGGGGATTAAGAAGCTGAACCTTCTCGCCAAATTTCCTCGGCCTCTCTAATCAGCGCCTCCAAGCCATTTGTCTTAATACCTACCGCTTTCAAGACTCCATCGCAAAATTCAGCAAATGGACCCGTTGCTCCACCTAACGAGCCTTTTCGCTGAAATTTCGGCTCGCCATCACCCGCCCGCGCCCAAATGGCAAGCAATGCGCGAATGGCCTCCTGCCGAATCATGTTCCCGCCTTTAACCTTTTGAGCGAGTTCAGTGGGTTTAACATCTGGTATTAAAGAAATTAAATCACCAAGCCGACACAGAAGCGATCTCTCCAGCGTTCGACTTCCGACTGTTCCTGCGGGGGTCAGAAACATGGCCTCCGTCGCACCAATTGCAGAACTCAACTCTAAAGGTGTTCTCCTTTCATTCAAGAGCTTATATAGCGTATCCGCAGAGTCTCTAATCTTTTTCAAGTGCATCTGGTGGTCAAAGTCGAACTCTTCAGGCACCACCCCCCCTTTCGGCAATCCCTGATCCTCAAATTCCCACCAAACAGCAAAAGGCCTTGCATTACATCTAGCCAAGTCATGAGCGAGTCCTGAAAGAGCAATATCAGGAGTCGCACCTTTCTCCTTCACCAAATAACCAAATAAATAACCTTCCAACCCATAAACCACATCGGAGTAGCTCCCAGGCTTGCGCATGACCGCCATTCTCTTTTCAAGACTCTTATTCCTGCTAACCATGCCTACCCCTCAGTTGCACCACGTTTCCAGCAGGCACGACTCCCACAAGCTCATCCAAGTAGCGCGCCCACCCGTCCAAATCAGCACGCTTTTCCGGTAGGTAGTTCCAACGGTCATAGTGCTTTGCCTGTACCCCGCTCCGACCATGCGATAACAGCCAGGCACGGCGCTCCTGATTCACGCCCAGGGCTGCCAAATGGGTTTCGATAGTTGCGCGCATGTTGCGCCAGGTGAAACGGCGGGCCTTGCCCTCTCCCGCCAGGCGTTCACCCAGATCCTGAAAAATATCCAGTGCAGTACCCGGCGCAATCGTCACTTTGCCGCGCAGTGAGAACGGGCCAGGGGCTTTACCTTCGCTCTCCAGGGCTAGCAACGGGGCCATAATCTCGCCCAGGCGTTCGACCATTGGCAGAAGATGCTCACGCGGCGGGGTGCCCTTGCCACCTTTCAGATCCAGCAAACGCATTACCGGGCCATGCTCGCCATCGTCGTATAGGTCCTGCCAGGTAACACGGCAGAGCATTTCCACGCGCTGCCCGGCTAGGTAAAGCATGGCCTTGGCGATAGCACGGCGACGCTCAGGTAGGTCCTCGACAGCGAGAACGGCAGCCCTCAATTCATCCTTGGTCAGTGCCCAAGTGTTAGCCTGGTTAGCGCCCTCGATGGTCGGTACGTCACGCGCTGGATTGAATTTCAATCCATATTGAACGGCGTCACCGGCACGCAGTGGGTTAAGGTCGTTCGCCAGCCCAAAGGAGAATGCCGCTTGCAGATAGCTGCGCAGCTTGTCCGCTTGGCGCTTCTTGCCGTTGGTGGCGTTGGCCTTGGTCAGCCGTACCCCGCGCCCTTTGCTGGCGACAGGCCGGTTTAGGCAATGGCGCAGAAGCTCGGCAATATCACCGGGCTCGACCTCCTTAGCCTTGCGGGTGGATAGCTCAGGAAATGGGGTTAGCACATTCAGTTTTAGAGCGCCGCGCACTTCCTTGGCGCTGGTCTTGCCGCGTCTTTCCATATCCTCGACATAGGCGTCGAGCAACTGCGCAAAAGTGCCTTGCCTGGCCTCCAGATTGGCGGCTCGCTGCACGGTGCGCTGGCGCTCACTTTGGGCGACCTGGTAATCCTCAATGGTAGAGAACTCCCGCACCTCCAGCGACCTAGCAGCGGCATAGGTACGCCAATCGACTAGGGCTCGATCATCGTAGCCGCCTAGCTTGAGCCGCTCTTGCTTACCGTCACGGCGCAGAGACAGGTAGACCAATATTCCACTAATCCTACGTTCAAAGATCAGTGAACCGGAGCCCTTCACGTCCAAAGCCTCGGACAAAGTGCCCTTTTTCAAGGCAGTGATTTTGCTGTGAGCCAGTTTCTGCGCCACTTTCAGCCCCTCAAACCGCTTAACGAATTGCTCAACGAATGCCAGCAATATAAGGGTTTTTTGGGAAATGTCACGAAACGATAAATCAGGCTTAGACGCCTGTATTTACTGGCCTTAGCGTTCCATAGTGTTACACAGAATTAAGTAATCTCATGCCTCATAATCCCTTGGTCGTAGGTTCGAGTCCTACTGGGCCCACCAAACAAGAAAGCCGCGCACTGCGCGGCTTTTGTGTGTCTGGCGTTTGATTCACACCGCCAATTCGCGCAACGCCGCCGTCGCCAGAAAACCTGACCGCGATGCGTAGCGATGATCCTTCTGCACGCGCTCATCAATGCGGTGCAACAACTGCTCCGGTAAAGACGCATTGAACCGGACCGACTTACCCAGGTAAGGCGTGAGGTCAAATTCGACTATCGCCCAGACGCCACCGACATAGTCCGGGTTGTCCAAGTGAGCATCGACCTCTTGTGCCTGGGGAAGCTTTTCTTCGTCGGCAACCAGCCCTTCAAGATGCAACGCCAGCGCCTCCCGGACATTATCCAATGCTTCGGAGAACGAAGAGCCCGCCGAGAAGCAACCGGGTACATCGGGCACGGTTACGCTGTAGTCCGAATCGGCGTCTTTATGTACTACCACTGGGAATTTCATCGGCCCTCCTCCGAATGAGCCCCACCTCTGGGCGGGCTTGTCTCGCGCCTTCAACGCTTAAGTATCTAAACCGGACTGACCTGCCCACACCCCAAAGCAGTCTCATCACACATCAGCCACAAGGTGTACTTCTTGAATTGTGGGTGCATGGTGATTTTCAGCAGCTCCAACGAACTCACCTCCTTACGGCGCTGCAATTCATAACTCTTCCACGTTGAAAGATTGATCCCGGTGGCTTCGCACAACTGAACCTGCGTCAGCCCTTCCGCGCGGCGGATTTCTCTCAATTTCTCAAAAAGCTCCATAGACCCCTCTTGACAGGTGTACGAATGCGACCTAAATTAAAGGTCGCGTACGTACACCTTTAAACAACATATTTTATGGAGCTTATCAAAATGCAGGTAGCCACCGGCACGTCTGATGTATTCCACGAGGAATTTGCTCATAGAGCGAAATCCGGTCAGCGATTCTTACGCTACAAAATGCCCGTTTATGACGTCATCCAACGTGCAACACAATCCGGAGATGCCCAATGAGCAATGTGGAGGAAGTGAGCACCATTGGAGCAGTGACCTTCGCAGACTGCGGAGAGAACAAACACGATATGAAAGTGCTGCGCGTCAACGCCGGCGTGCCGATGCGGGAAGCACTGGAGCACGCGTCCCACCTGCTCTACTACGCGAAGGTTCTTTCCCTTGAAGCCGCCATGGATACTGGGGGAGAACACTATGCGTTCGCCTCGCACTATCTAGGAAAAATGGGCAAGGCGATCGTTGACGACATATCTCAAGCGCTACTACCAGACGGCCCAAAACCTCAGTAAACCAAGAGAAACTCACGCCCTTCTCGCTTACGGGAAGGGCGCGGGAGATGGGGTAGGAAAAAACGTCAACGCTATGAACCTAACCGACAATTAGAAAAACAAGGCGACTTCAGCATTTTGTCTGATGACTAATGCGTCTAATACCATCCTGAGCCGGATGGTCACTTGGTCCGGTAGATCCGTCGAAACCAAGTCTTGCCTGTGTAAAGACGCTTACAAAGTTTGATGGACAGAATGCCTACCAGTGCGAGCACTACCCCGAACACAACCCAGAGGAGCGTCGAATTGGTAGAGAGGTGATCGTGAACGAGCTTCGCCGCATACCAACCTGCCGCCACCGAAACGACAATAAAAAAGATGGTAATCGTCCCAGGCGTGCCATAGGAAATCTCCGCATGACAGCCTCTACAAACTGATGCGCCCCAAGGGACGTTATTCATGCAATGTGGGCAACTGACGGTTTGGTTGGTTTGCACCGATTCACTCCTTTGAAAAGCTTCCTTGAAGAACCACTAGTCTAACCGAGGTTCTCCCCAGTAAGGCACCGAAGGAGACACTTGCTCCGTCAGAAACCCAAACGATGGGAATGTTTGAACGCCTGTCCTGGAGCTCCGCGCTCCGCTTGGGTAACCCCTTCGGCTGCATCCCGTGTCCGAACTTGCCGGACTGGCTGCGGGGCAGGCACGGCGGGCGGAGCCCTTGACCTACCCCTAGCGATAGGCTGAGTGTAGTGGTCTAATGAAACTGGACACCCATTTAGGCGAGAATACCCGCCAGATCGAGGTGTCAGATGACCAAACAACGCCGTCCGCATGCACAGTCAGTCTCAGGTGGCGGTTTGCTAACACCTCATCCTCGACGTTCGGCTTCTTCCAGCTACGACTGCTGGTCGGCCAGGGCTGCTTGTCTATGACTGCGAGACTGGTTTCCAGGATCTCCTCGGCTGTTCACTGACGCGACAAGGGCCTGGAACTGCCAATGGCAATCCCCTCCCCACGGATCTGACTCGGCATCACATCCAGCCACCTGCGCAGCAACCGTCGTAGGGTCGCCGCATCTCCTAGTCCCACCTCGGCAGCCACTTCCTCTACCGAAAGTCCGCTACCTTCCAATAGCACGCGCGCCTTGTTCAATCGCACCGACTGGATCAGTTGCTGCGGCCCGTAGCCTAGCACTTTGGTGACCTGCCGGTTGAGCGTGCGCGTGGATACGTTCGCCTTGAGAGCCAGCGCGCCCACTGTCACCGGCGCTGGAATTGTCTGCGCAATATGCGCGGTCAGTTGGGCAATCAGACCGTTCTCGGGCGCCATCATCGTCGGGGACATATAGGGCGACTGCAGGCGTCGACGCTCCACCAGGAGTGCCTGACCGATCATCGCGGCCAGCCGCTCACCGAAGCTCTGGCGCAGTACATACAGCAGCAGGTCCACATGGGCCAGCGCTGCGCCTGCGGTGATCAGCGGACCATCGGCGTGCACCATGCGGTCCGGTTCCACGCGTGCCTGAGGAGCCGCGTGACGCAACGCGGATGCCAGCCACCAGGTGGTGGTGACGCAGCGCCCATTCAGCAGTCCGGCGGCGTTGAGCAAGAACACGGACGAGCACGAAGCGGCAATCTTGCCGCCAGCCTCGGCGTGACGACGCAGGGCTGCAGCCAGTGGTGCGACGTCCGGCTGGGCCATGCGTACTCTGAGTTGCGCGGCGTCGTCTACATCCAGCCCAGGCAGGATCCAGCAGTCGTGCTTGTTCGTTTGGACGGGCAGGTTTGCGACCTGTAGTTGCAGGCCGCCGGCCAACTCTAGGGTACCGGCGCTAATGCCACACACGCGCCAGCGTGGCGCGACCACACCTACCCGGGACGCAAGCTTGGCGGCCGTGGCCAGTAGATCCAGGGTAAGGGTGACGCTAGAAGCGAAGGCGCCTTGGGGCACCACCAGAGTGAAATCGTACATTGACTGATAGTGCATGATTTACGGCAAATCGGCCACTGTTGCTCGCGGTGGTCGTGCTCTTTAATGGAGGTTCTTTCCCACAGGAGCTGTGATCAATGCCGACTATTTTCATCAAGACCCCTGCCGGCGCACTGAGTGCGCAGCAGCGTGAACGGATGCTCACCGCCGTCGACGCGGCAGCCACACAGTGCAGTGGGCTGGGACCGGACCCGCGTCAGCGCCGTCTATGCTGGGTGATCGCCGAGGAGATTCCTGCGGGCCTGTGGCGCTGCGGCGGCAGCGACGACTTCAGCCAGTTTGTACCATGCCTAGTGCAGATCCTGGCCCCAGCCGGTGTGCTGGATGACGCGCATCGTGCGCGTTATGCCGCAGCAGTGCATCAGGCGATCGTGGAGATCGTGCCGGTACCTGAAGCACAGCGGCTGGTGACCTCCATCATCGTCAGCGACGTAGAGGATGGGACGTGGGGCGCGAACGGTCAGTTGTGGCGACTTCCGCAGTTCGTGGCAGCGGCGGGGTATGCACATATGCCACAGGTGATGCCCTCCAGCGCTCCGTGAATCGCCCGCTTCATTGAACATGTGCTTACGTCTGCCAAGGGATACGGCTGGCCTCAAGGAGAATGCTCCGGCTTAAGAGCCGGAGCATCGGGATCGATCAGTCCAGCTGTTTCCCCTTGGTTTCGGGTAACTGCATAGTGGAGCGAGCCTCAAAGGCTGCGAAATCAGTACAACCACGGTACAGTTCTCAGCTTGAGCTACCTTCTCTGAATTACGCTCAACACCAGTAACTACGGGCCCTCCAGCTATGCCAACCTACGTTCACCTTCGGACGCTTTCTCTAAGCATATCTGCTCACCCAGCAACTCATAATCCCTTGGTCGTAGGTTCGAGTCCTACTGGGCCCACCAAACAAGAAAGCCGCGCACTGCGCGGCTTTTGTGTGTCTGGCGTTTGGAAATGGGGAACGCTGGCCCTCTCGCACTTTTCTGCAATGAAAGATTTGTTAATTGTCCCCAACTGCTTTGCTACCCGAGGCGGCGAGACATTCACCCTGCACCCCGGTGAAGTGCTGGTCGCTGAAGACAACACCGGCACCGGCCATCGCTGGAACCTGGTTGACGACCAACCATGGCGTCGTGGCTACGTAGTGCTCAAGCCTGGCACGCCGGACTCGTTTATCCCGAACGATGCCGCCGCTGCGAAAGTATGCAAGCCGCTTTAATCTCGCAGATCGCACCGCTCCAGACGGGCGCAAGCCTGTAACATGGCGACCCATTGCCGCCCGCACTGGAGCTCCCCTTGCCCGTCCTCGATGAAATCGATCGTCAACTGATCGCTGCCTTGCAGATCAACGCCCGCGAAAGCGTGGCCATGCTCGCCCGGCAGTTGGGTATTGCGCGCACTACGGTGACGTCGCGCCTGGCGCGCCTGGAAAAAACCCAGGTGATTACCGGTTATGGCGTGCGCCTCGGGCAGCGGGTGGTCGATGGCGGTTTGCAGGCTTATGTGGGGATCACCGTGCAAGCGCGCTCGGGTAAGGAAGTGCTGCGCAGGCTGAGTGCCATGGCGCAGGTGCAGCAGTTGTGTGCGGTGAGTGGCGAGTTCGATTACGTGGCCTGGCTGCGCACGGATTCGCCGGAGCAACTGGATCAATTGCTGGACCAGATCGGCAGTGTCGACGGTGTGGAGAAAACCACTACTTCGATCATCCTCAGTAACAAATTGGATCGCGGGCAGCCAATCTGACCACCACGTTCGTCACTCTGACTAAAAACAGCTCAATCCGACGACACATTGAGTCTTAATAACGAACGCTACGCTGCCTAAACTGGCTGCCATCTTTTCCTATACTCAACGGGCCACCTCCCGCCGAGTCGTCAGTAAGGTCAGCCATGAGCATTCCGTCCAGCACCATCAGCAAGACCCATCGCCACCCCGCCGACGGTAAAAAGCCTATCACCATCTTTGGCCCGGACTTTCCGTTTGCCTTTGATGACTGGATCGAACACCCGGCTGGCCTGGGCAGCATCCCCGCGGCCAACCATGGCGCGGAAGTGGCGATTGTCGGGGCCGGGATCGCGGGCCTTGTAGCCGCTTACGAGCTGATGAAGCTGGGCCTGAAGCCCGTGGTGTACGAAGCCTCGAAGATGGGCGGCCGTTTGCGCTCCCAGGCGTTTGAAGGGGCCGAGGGCATCATCGCCGAGTTGGGCGGCATGCGTTTTCCGGTGTCGTCCACCGCGTTCTACCACTATGTGGACAAGTTGGGCCTGGAGACCAAACCCTTCCCCAACCCGCTGACGCCGGCCTCCGGCAGCACCGTGGTCGACCTCGAAGGCCAGACCCACTACGCGCAAAAACTCTCTGACTTGCCGGTGCTGTTCCAGGAAGTCGCTGACGCCTGGGCCGATGCGCTGGAAGCCGGCTCGCAGTTCGGTGATATCCAGCAAGCCATCCGCGACCGCGACGTGCCACGCCTAAAAGAGCTGTGGAACAAGCTGGTGCCGCTGTGGGACGACCGCACGTTCTATGACTTCGTCGCCACCTCCAAGGCGTTTGCCAAACTGTCTTTCGCGCACCGCGAAGTGTTTGGCCAAGTGGGTTTCGGCACCGGCGGCTGGGACTCGGACTTCCCTAACTCGATGCTGGAAATTTTCCGCGTGGTGATGACCAACTGCGACGACCACCAGCACCTGGTGGTCGGCGGCGTGGCGCAAGTGCCCATGGGCATTTGGCGCCATGTGCCGGAACGTTGTGCGCACTGGCCCGCCGGCACCAGCCTCAGCTCGCTGCATCGCGGTGCGCCACGGGCCGGTGTGAGCCGTATTGCCCACGCCGCCGATGGCCGCTTTGCCGTGACCGACAACTATGGCGACACGCGTGAATACGCCGCCGTGCTGACCACCTGCCAAAGCTGGCTGCTGACCACCCAGATCGAATGCGACGAAACCCTGTTCTCGCAGAAAATGTGGATGGCACTGGATCGCACCCGCTATATGCAGTCGTCGAAAACCTTCGTGATGGTTGACCGCCCGTTCTGGAAAGACAAAGACCCGGAAACCGGCCGCGACTTGATGAGCATGACCCTCACCGATCGCCTGACCCGTGGCACTTATCTGTTCGACAATGGTGACGACAAGCCGGGCGTGATTTGCCTGTCGTACTCGTGGATGAGCGACGCGCTGAAAATGCTGCCGCAGCCCATCGACAAGCGCGTGAAATTGGCCCTTGATGCGCTGAAGAAGATCTACCCTAAAGTCGATATCAAGGCGCGCATCATCGGCGACCCGATCACGGTGTCCTGGGAAGCCGACCCGCATTTCCTTGGGGCTTTCAAAGGCGCGTTGCCCGGCCACTATCGCTACAACCAGCGGATGTATGCGCACTTCATGCAGAAGGACATGCCCGCCGAACAACGTGGGATTTTTATCGCCGGTGACGACGTCTCCTGGACACCCGCCTGGGTGGAAGGCGCGGTACAAACCTCGCTGAACGCGGTGTGGGGCATCATGACCCACTTCGGCGGCAGCACGCATCCGCAGAACCCAGGGCCGGGAGATGTATTTGACGAAATCGGCCCAATCGCCCTGGCCGATTAAGGAGTTGAGTATGCGCGTCGCCCTGTACCAATGCCCACCGCTGCCGCTGGATGTAGCCGGTAACCTCAAGCGCCTGCACCAGCTCGCGCATGAGGCGTCGGATGCCGATGTGCTGGTGCTGCCGGAGATGTTTCTCAGCGGCTACAACATCGGCGCCGAAGCCGTTGGCGCGCTGGCTGAAGCACAGGATGGCGCCTCGGCACAGGCGATAGCTGCACTTGCCAAAAGCGCCGGGCTGGCGATTCTGTACGGCTACCCGGAGCGGGCCGAGGATGGCCAGATCTACAACGCCGTGCAGTTGATCGACGCCCATGGCCAGCGCCTCTGCAACTACCGCAAGACCCACCTATTTGGCGATCTGGACCACTCGATGTTCAGTGCCGGGGAAGATGCTTTCCCGCTGGTGGAATTGAACGGCTGGAAGCTCGGTTTCCTGATCTGTTACGACCTGGAGTTTCCGGAAAATACCCGTCGACTGGCCCTGGCCGGCGCCGAGTTGATCCTGGTGCCCACCGCCAATATGGTGCCGTTCGACTTTGTCGCCGACGTGACCGTGCGTGCGCGGGCCTTTGAAAACCAGTGTTATGTGGCTTACGCCAATTACTGCGGGCAGGAAGGCGAGATTCACTATTGCGGGCAAAGCAGCATTGCTGCGCCCAATGGCCAGCGCATCGCCCAGGCCGGGTTGGATGAGGCCTTGATCGTCGGGGAGCTGGATCGCCAGTCGATCCTTGATGCACGCGCCGCCAATCACTACCTGCAAGACCGTCGCCCGGAGTTGTACGGCGCACTGCATAAGCCCTGACCCAGCCGGTTTGTCAGCGGTTTGTTAACATGGCCACATCCTACGTTTCGGAAGTGCCCATGCCTGCGCCGGCCCACCCTCACCACCTTCACCTGACCCTGGCCAACGGCCTGCGGGTTTCCCTGCGCCATGCGCCGCGCCTGAAGCGTTGCGCTGCCGTTTTACGCGTGGCCGCTGGCAGCCATGACGTGCCCTTGGCCTGGCCGGGGCTGGCGCATTTTCTTGAGCATTTGTTGTTTCTCGGCACCGAGCGCTTTCCCACAAGCGAAGGCTTGATGGCCTACGTGCAACGCCACGGTGGGCAGGTCAACGCCAGCACCCGCGAACGCACCACCGACTTCTTCTTTGAACTGCCGGTGGCGGCCTTTACCGATGGGCTGGAGCGCTTGGCGGACATGCTGGCCCACCCGTGCTTGGCGATTGAAGATCAGTTGCGTGAGCGCGAAGTGGTGCACGCGGAGTTTATCGCCTGGTCCCAGGATGCCAAGGCGCAGCAGGAGGTTGCGCTGCTGGAGGGTTTGGCGGCTGATCATCCTCTGCGCGGTTTTCACGCGGGCAATCGCGACAGTTTGCCGGTGGAGCGTGAGGCATTTCAGCAAGCACTGCGGGAATTCCACGCGCACTTTTACCAAAGCGCACAGATGACCTTGAGCCTTGCAGGCCCGCAGCCGCTGGATGAACTGCAAGCCTTGGCGAAGCAATTCAGCGAAGCATTAGCCTCGGGGCCTTTGCACCCCCAGGCCGAACCGCCCGCACTGATGCAAGGCGCAGCACGCGCCTATCAACACGCCGCCAATCATCACTTGCACCACGTCATTGCCTGTGACGTACCCCGCCAAGCACTGGATTTTCTCTGCACCTGGCTCAACGCCTCGGCGCCCGGCGGTTTGCTGGCGGAGCTGAAAGCGCGAAAGCTGGCGAGCGCACTGCAAGCATCCGTGCTGTATCACTTCGCCGGGCAAGCGCTGCTGGATATCGACTTTACCCTCGTCACTCAAGGCGAGTCGGTTACTCAGACCAAAGTGTTGTTGCACGACTGGTTGAGCTTTTTCGCACAGAGCGATTGGACGCTGTTGCGAGAAGAGTTCGCCTTGCTGAACGCTCGCCAGCAGCAGGTCCAAGGCGCCCTGGCACTGGCTCGCAACGACAGCGAAGACCTGTCGGGGCCGGGCATCGCAGCCCTGAAGAGCCTGCTCGACTCACTGCACCTGCCACCTCCCCAGCACGCTTGGCAATTGCCGCCCAACAATCCATTCCTGCGCCCACCGGTCAAAGAAGAGCGCGCCGGCCTGATTCGCGGCCAGACCAGCGCCCACCGTGGCTTGCGAACCTTTGCCCAGGATCGCTCGCGGGGACGTCGAGACGTGTCGGCGCTGACCTTCAGCCAAGCCTTGGCGGATGACACGGATGAGGGCGCGCTGTATCTGCATTGGCGATTTGATGGCGGCGTGCCCGCCGGGCTGGAAAACCCATTACAGCCGTTGCGTGAGCATGCTCGCCAGGCTGGAATCGAATTGTCTTTCGAGACCCTCGCCAATGAGTGGCGGGTGAAAATGGTCGGCCTTCACGAACCGATGCCGGCCGTGGTCGAAGCGCTAGCGCTTAACCTGAGCCGGTCCGATGAACTGCCGTCGCCTTCCACATCAACGCCGATGATTGCGATTCGGGAATTGCTCAAGGCGTTGCCTGCTTGTTGTGTCGGCAGTTCGGGAGCCAGCGAGACGTCAGCGCCATGGAGCACCGCGCGCTGGCAAGGTCTGGGAATCGGTTTGCCCGCCGCGTGTGAAGCGGCGATCAAAACCGCAGCAGTGCGATTGCCCGGCCAGCCGGCAAGCCTTGAATACACGCGCCAAAGCCTCGACGGCCAGCGGTTCTGGCACACAGTGAAAACCGACTCCAGCGAAGCCGCGTTGCTGCTGTTTTGCCCAACGCCAACCCAAACCCTGGCCGATGAAGCGGCATGGCGACTGCTCGGGCATCTGCTCCACGCGCCGTTTTACCAACGCCTGCGGGTCGAACTGCAAGTCGGCTACGCCGTATTCAGCGGCATCCGACAGATCAACGGGCAAACCGGCCTGCTGTTCGGCGTGCAATCCCCAAGCGTCTCCCTGGCTGGGATCTTCGAACACCTGCAGACCTTCCTGGCGCAACTGCCGGCGTTGATCGCCAACAGTGCCGACCTGGGCAACCAGACCCTGGCGCAGCAATTCACTGCCCAGGCATTACCCATCGCCCAAGCGGCCGAACTGCTCTGGCAAGCGCAGTTGGCCGACCATTCGTCGGGTTATCTGGAGCCGCTTCAGCAACTGATCCAAACCCGTACACGCGAGGATTTGCAGCACGCCGCACGGCAACTCAACGACGCTGCTGGCGGCTGGCGCTGTGTGGCCAACGGCCCGTCCATCAAGGGTTCCTGGCACGCGGCAGGCTGATCATTGCTGGCCCTGCAAAAGGCTTTTGCCACCAAGACAGCGCTAACTTGAAAAGAATTGCGTAACATCCATACGCACACCTCTGAACATCTCCGGTTGGAGGTGGACTATATGTATGAGTATTGAACGTCCCATCCCTTCGTAGGAGTATAAATATGTCTTGGTCCAAACCTGCTTACACTGATCTGCGTATTGGTTTCGAAGTCACCATGTACTTCGCCAGCCGTTGATTGGCTGAGTAATACAACGCCTCGGCTCGTCCGGGGCGTTTTTGTTTTGAGCTTTGCTGATGGAGCGATCATGTTTGTCCAGATTCTAGGTTCCGCCGCCGGCGGTGGCTTCCCGCAGTGGAACTGCAACTGCGTGAACTGCGCAGGCTTTCGCGACGGCAGCCTGCGGGCCCTGGCGCGTACTCAATCATCCATCGCGATCTCCGACGATGGCGTCAATTGGGTGCTGTGCAACGCGTCGCCGGATATCCGCGCGCAGTTGCAAGGCTTTGCACCGATGCAACCCGGCCGTGCCCTGCGCGATACCGGCATCAGCGCGATCATCCTGATGGACAGCCAGATCGACCACACCACTGGCCTGTTGAGCCTGCGCGAAGGCTGCCCGCACCAGGTGTGGTGCACCGACATGGTCCACGAAGATTTGAGCACCGGCTTCCCGCTGTTCACCATGCTCACGCACTGGAATGGCGGCCTGGCCTGGAACCGCATTGAGCTGGACGCCAGCTTCACCATCCCCGCCTGCCCCAACCTGCGTTTCACCCCGCTGCCACTGCGCAGCGCCGCGCCGCCCTACTCGCCGCACCGCTTCGACCCGCACCCTGGCGACAACATCGGCCTGATCGTCGAAGACCTGCGCACCGGCGGCAAACTGTTCTACGCACCGGGCCTGGGCAAGGTCGACGCGCCGCTGCTGGAGATCATGGCCGGCAGCGATTGCCTGCTGGTGGACGGCACGATGTGGGACGACGATGAAATGCAGCGCCGTGGCGTCGGCACCCGCACCGGTCGCGAGATGGGCCACTTGGCACAGAACGGCCCCGGCGGCATGCTCGAAGTACTGGAGCAGTTGCCCGAGCAGCGCAAGGTGCTTATCCACATCAACAACACCAACCCGATCCTCGATGAAGACTCCCCTGAGCGAGCCGAGCTGGTGCGACGTAATGTCGAAGTGGCTTACGACGGCATGAGCATAGAATTGTAGGAGCAGACCACATGACTGACACACCGCTGACGCCCGCCGAGTTCGAGCATGCCTTGCGGGCCAAAGGCGCCTTCTATCATATTCATCACCCGTACCACGTGGCGATGTATGAAGGCAGCGCCACCCGCGAGCAGATCCAGGGTTGGGTCGCCAACCGCTTCTACTATCAAGTGAACATCCCGCTGAAGGACGCCGCGATTCTGGCCAATTGCCCGGACCGCGAGATCCGCCGCGAGTGGATCCAGCGCCTGCTTGACCATGATGGCGCCCCCGGAGAAGACGGCGGCATCGAAGCCTGGCTGCGGCTGGGCCAAGCGGTCGGCCTCGACCCGGACCAACTGCGCTCCCAGGAACTGGTGCTGCCCGGCGTGC
The DNA here is from genome assembly GCF_025642995.1 of Pseudomonas sp. YeP6b. Lineage (NCBI taxonomy): Bacteria > Pseudomonadati > Pseudomonadota > Gammaproteobacteria > Pseudomonadales > Pseudomonadaceae > Pseudomonas > Pseudomonas sp. YeP6b. The sequence goes on from NZ_CP080090.1 coordinate 6,271,263, forward strand.
GCTTTGCGGTGGATGCTTACGTCAACTTTGCCCGCCGCGCCAGCTGGCAAGAAGCCGCCAGCAGCTCGCTGACCGAACTGTTCGCGCCGCAGATCCATCAGTCGCGCCTCGACAGCTGGCCGCAGCACTACCCGTGGATCGACCCCACCGGCTATGAATACTTCCGCACCCGCCTGGGCCAAGCCCGGCGCGACGTGGAACACGGGCTGGCGATCACGCTGCAGCACTACACCACCCGCGAGGGCCAGGAGCGCATGCTGGAAATTCTCCAGTTCAAACTGGACATTTTGTGGAGCATGCTGGATGCCATGAGCATGGCCTACGAACTGAACCGCCCGCCTTATCACAGCGTGACCGCGCAGCGGGTGTGGCATAAAGGGATCGCCCTATGAGCTTTGATCGCAGCAGAACACCGACCTGGCGCCAGGGCTATCGCTACCAGTACGAGCCGGCGCAAAAAGGCCACGTGTTGCTCTACCCCGAAGGCATGATCAAGCTCAACGACAGCGCCGCGCTGATCGGTGGTTTGATCGACGGCGAGCGCGACGTCGCCGCCATCATCACCGAGCTGGATAAACAATTCCCCGGCGTGCCTGAGCTCGGCAAAGACATCGAGGATTTCATGGAGGTCGCCCGTGCTGAGCACTGGATCACCCTTGCCTGAAAAGCCACCTGTTGGCCTGCCGCTGTGGCTGCTCGCCGAGCTGACTTATCGCTGCCCGTTGCAATGCCCGTATTGCTCTAATCCGCTGGATTTTGCCGAGCAAGGCAAGGAGCTGAGCACCGAGCAATGGATCAAGGTATTTCGTGAAGCGCGGGAGATGGGTGCCGCACAGTTGGGCTTTTCCGGCGGTGAACCGCTGGTGCGCCAGGACCTTGCCGAGCTGATCGCCGAGGCGCGCAAGCTGGGGTTCTATACCAACCTGATCACTTCCGGCATTGGCCTGACCGAGCAGAAGATCAGCGACTTCAAGAAGGCTGGGCTGGATCACATTCAGATCAGCTTCCAGGCCAGTGATGAACAGGTAAACAACCTGTTGGCCGGGTCGAAAAAAGCCTTCGCGCAAAAGCTCGAAATGGCCCGCGCGGTGAAAGCGCATGGCTATCCGATGGTGCTGAACTTTGTCACCCATCGGCACAATATCGACAAGATCGACCGCATCATCGAACTGTGCATCGCGCTGGAAGCAGACTTCGTCGAGCTCGCCACTTGCCAGTTCTATGGCTGGGCGCAGCTCAATCGTGTGGGGTTATTGCCGACAAAAGAACAACTGGTGCGTGCCGAGCGCATCACCAACGAGTACCGCGCCAAGCTGGAAGCCGAAGGCCACCCGTGCAAGCTGATCTTCGTCACGCCGGATTACTACGAAGAGCGCCCCAAAGCCTGTATGAACGGCTGGGGCAGTATTTTTCTGACCGTCACGCCGGACGGCACCGCCCTGCCCTGCCACGGCGCCCGACAGATGCCGGTGCAATTTCCGAATGTGCGCGACCACAGCATGCAGCACATCTGGTACGACTCGTTTGGCTTCAACCGCTTTCGCGGCTACGACTGGATGCCCGAGCCGTGCCGTTCATGCGACGAGAAGGAAAAGGACTTTGGCGGCTGCCGTTGCCAGGCGTTCATGCTCACGGGCGACGCGAGCAATGCCGACCCGGTGTGCAGCAAGTCCGAGCAGCACGGCATCATCCTGCAAGCGCGGGAAGAGGCCGAACACGCCACTCAGACCATCGAGCAACTGGCCTTTCGCAACGAGCGCAACTCACGACTCATCGCAAAAGGCTGAGGGTTTTAGCGTTTGGCGATGATGTACACGGCGTGAATGATGCCTGGGAAGTAACCGCACAAGGTCAGCAAAATGTTCAGCCAGAACGCGCCGGCGAAACCCACTTGCAAGAACACACCCAGTGGCGGCAGCAGAATGGCGATGATGATACGAATGATATCCATGGGTCAGCTCCAGAAAATCGGCTCGTGTGAGCCGTGTAGGTAATCGACCTTGGGCGTTCGTAAGGGTTCAGTGAGATCTGGCCCTGGGCCATCCTGAAATGAGCAGACAAAAAAACGCCCCCAGCCAAAAGAATCAGGCTGGAGGCGCCGCGTATGCCGCGAGACGGTTCTGGAATGGGGGGTTAAACGGCGATGCCCTTGCGGCATTGCAGCTGTGCGGTGCGCACGCGGGAGAAGGCGCGGGCCAGGCGCTGGAGCATTTCGTCGATGTTGCTTTTGCTCACCGTCAAGGCAGGCGTGAAGCGCAGGCAATTGGGCTGCGGGGCGTTGAGAATCAGGCCTTCGTGCAGTGCTGCCTTTACCACGGCATCTGCAGAATCATCCGACAACGTCAGGCCCCACATCAGGCCATGGCCGCGCAACTGGCCGTGGTCGTAGCGATAGGCCAGTCGAGCGAGGCCTTCGCCAAGGTAAACGCCGGACTCACGGACTTGTTCCAGGAAGCCGTGCTCCAGCACCGTATCGAGTACCGCCACCCCGGACGATGCCATCAACGCATTGCCATGATGGGTACCATCCAGCTCGCCCACGTCGAAGCAACAGGCCTTGCCTCGCGCCAGCAGCGCCGCCAATGGCACGCCGCCGCCCAAGCCTTTGCCAAGGGTGATGATGTCGGCACGTACGCCGTACTGCTGTTCAGTAAGCAAAGTGCCGCAACGGCCAATCCCGGTTTGCACTTCATCGAGGATCAGCAAAATGCCCAGCTCGCGACACAGCCGCTCGACGCCTTTGAGGTAGTGCTCGGTTGCAGGGATGACGCCGGCGTCGCCCTGGATAGGCTCCAGCATGATCGCGACGGTCTGCGCATCGACCGCAGCGTGCAGGGCCGGCAGGTCGTTGAAAGGTACGTGGCTGAAGCCAGGCAACTGCGGATCGAAGCGGTTTTCGCAGCCGCCTGCCGAGGCCGCCATCGCCGCAAAACTGCGGCCATGGCGGCCGTTACTGGCGGTAATAATGCGATGAGCCCCCCCACGATGCAGCTGGCCCCATTTGCGCGCCAACTTAATCGCGGCTTCGCACGCTTCCGAGCCGCTGTTGAGCAGGTAAGCCTGACCGCTACCGGTGCGCTGGCAGAGCTGGTCGATGAGGTTGAGTTGCGTTCGGTTGTACAGGCCGCTACCGGGGTTGATCAACGCGTGAGCTTGATCGGCCAAGGCCTTGATCAATACCTGCGGGCTGTGGCCGAGGCTGTTGGCGGCGCTGCCCTGGCTGAAGTCCAGGTAGGCGCGGTCGTCACTGTCCCAGAGCCAGGAACCCTGGCCACGCACGAAGACTTGAGGCGCTCGCGCCACCGTCGGCATTAGACATTCACCACAGAGATGATCACGCGGGGTATCCAGGATCAGGTCATCCAGGCTTGGCGCGGGGCGACGGATATTGAACAGGTTCATAGGTTGGCCCCGATGGCAACCTGACCTTGGTCGATGTCGCCTCGAAAAACCGCCTTGAGGTGTTTTGCCTTGCCTATGTAAACGCTATCAACAAATACGCTGTTCATTGCCAGATCCGGCCCTGTAAGCCTTGCGAATAGGCGCTAGACTAGGCGTCTCAGGGGCCATCGGCCATTTCGATTTTCCAGCTTTTTCGATAAGTAAGTCTTATGGATTTCAAGCAACTGCGTTATTTCGTCGCGGTGTATGAGGAAGGCCACGTGGGCCGGGCTGCGGAGCGTCTTTCGATCTCTCAACCAGCTCTGTCGCAACAGATTCGCCAGCTGGAGCAGAACCTGGATGTGAGCCTGTTCGAGCGCAGCAGCAAGCGCCTACTGCCGACGCTGGCCGCGCATACCTTGTACAACCACGCGTTGCCGCTGATTGATGGCATGCAACAAGCCGTCGAAGCCTTGCGCAACTTCAAGGGCCAGGCGATGCGCACCCTGGCCATCGGCGTGCTGCAAACCGTGCACACCAGCCTGGTCCCGCAAATGCTCGAGCGCGTGTGCAAGGCTCAGCCGCATTTGGTGGTGCAGATCTACGAATTGACCGGGCTTGAGATCGAACGGCGGCTGCTTAACGGCTCGTTGGACATCGGCATCAGCTACCTGCCGCCACGCCAGCCGGGGCTGCACGGTGTGCTGTTGTATGAAGATGAGTTGAAGGTGGTGATACCCGAAGACCATCCCCTGCGCGAGTTCAAGAAAGTCTCACTGAAACAGGCAGCCGAATTGCCGATGTTGCTGTTGGGTGAAGAGTTTCAGGTGCGGCAGATCTGGCAGGGCCAACTCTCTAACCTGGGCCGGCGGCCGCAAGTGCAGGCGGAGCTCAATACGATGATTGGGATACTCGACAGCCTGCCCCACACCAAACTGGCAACAGTGCTGCCGGGGCGCTCCCAGGATGAGCACAACAGCAAGGCACTGCTGTGGAAGCCTTTGAGTGAGCCGAGGGTGCCGCTGAAAGTGGGTTTGGTGTGCCGCGATGTGCAGCGCCAGCAAGCGACGGTGGCGTTGCTGCGCACCTTGCTGGAAGACGTGATGAACGCGCCGCAGGCGCCTGCCTGACTTTTTCGCAGGCAAAAGAAAACCCCGCCGAAGCGGGGCTTTGCAGACTGTTTCCCTGACATCCATTTCACTCCGCCATCCTGGCAGAATCCTACGTGTCCCTGTTGTTGCTTTGCGCTTCCTGCGCGACGTCCATGTGAAGTAGATTATCCGTGGATCCAATTTGGCGATAGAGGACGAATAGCAGCACGTCATGTAAGAGAATGCTTACACGCCCTCCAAGCCCTTAAAACAGTGCTTCATCCAGCAAAAATAACGATTCGCTACCGGCTTTTACCGACGCACTCAGCGACTGGATACGCGGCAGCAAACGGGCAAAGTAGAAGCGCGCGGTGCCCAGTTTGCTGGCGTAGAAGTCTTCCTCAGCCTCTTTGCCCCACGCGGCCTTGGCCATGCGTGCCCACATATAGCCATAAGCCATGTAGCCAAAGGCGTGCAGGTACTCCACCGAGGCCGCGCCGATTTCATTCGGGTTGGCCTTGGCGCGGTCCAGCACCCAGGCGGTCAATTCATCCAGGTTGTCCACCGCCGCGCTGAGCGGCCGGGTGAATTCACCCAGTTCGGCGCCCGCCGTGGCGATGAACTGGCGGATCTCATCAGCGAACAGGGTGTAGAACGCACCGCCGCTGCCGACAATCTTGCGCCCCATCAAGTCCAGAGCCTGGATGCCGTTGGTGCCTTCGTAGATCTGGGTGATGCGCACATCCCGAACAAGCTGCTCCTGGCCCCACTCGCGAATGTAACCGTGGCCGCCAAAGATTTGCTGGCCGAGCACGGTGGTTTCCAGGCCGAGGTCACTGAGGAAGGCCTTGGCAACAGGCGTCAACAGCGCCACCAGGTTGTCGGCACGCTCGCGGGCGACGGCATCTTCACTGAACTTGGCGATGTCCAACTGCGTGGCCACATAGGTGGAGAACGCCCGGCCGCCTTCGTTCGAGGCTTTCATGGTCAGCAACATGCGACGCACGTCGGGGTGGACGATGATCGGGTCAGCCACTTTGTCCTTGGCCTGCGCGCCGGTCGGCGAACGGCTTTGCAGACGGTCACGGGCGTACTCAATCGCGTTCTGATAAGAGCGCTCGCCCGATGCCAAGCCTTGGATACCCACCCCCAAACGCTCGTAGTTCATCATGGTGAACATCGCCGCCAACCCACGGTTCGGCTCGCCCACCAGATAACCCACGGCTTCGTCGAAGTTCATCACACACGTCGCAGACGCCTGAATGCCCATCTTGTGTTCGATGGAGCCACAGCTCACCGGGTTACGCGCGCCCAGGCTGCCGTCGGCATTGACCATGAACTTCGGCACCAGGAACAGCGAAATGCCCTTGGGCCCGGCTGGCGCATCCGGCAACTTGGCCAGCACCAGGTGGATGATGTTTTCGGTAAGGTCGTGTTCGCCACCGGTGATAAAGATCTTGGTGCCGCTGACCTTATAGGAGCCGTCCGCCTGAGGCTCAGCCTTGGTGCGGATAATTCCCAGGTCGGTCCCGGCGTGCGCTTCGGTCAAGCACATGGAGCCGGCCCACTCACCGGAATACATCTTCGGCAGGTAGGTGGCCTTGAGTTCCTCACTGGCGTGGGTATTGATCGACACGCAGGCGCCGGAGGTCAGCATCGGGTACAGGCCGAACGCCAGGCTCGACGAATTGATCATCTCTTCGACCTGGGCCGACACCGCCTTGGGCATGCCCATGCCGCCAAAGATCGGATCACCACCAACACCTACCCAGCCACCTTCGGCGTAGGTTTTGTAGGCCTGGGGGAAACCATCCGGCGTGCTGACCACGGTATCCGCCCAACGGCAGCCTTGCTCATCGCCGCCACGGCTGAGCGGGGCGATGGATTTGGCGGTGACCTTGCCGGCCTCCTCGAGGATCGCCTCGACGGTTTCGGCATCCACGGTGTCTGCCAATGCCGGCAATTGGGCCCAAGTCGTGGCGACCTCAAAAACTTCGTTGAGGACGAAACGCATATCCCGCAGCGGCGCTTTGTAATCAGCCATGGCAAACCTCGTGAGAACGTGAAAAGTGATTCGATAGGGTCGGTTTTACAAGCTCCGAGTGTACCCGAACAACTTTTCAAACACATAGGGTCCTTTCGTGACTATTAGGTTTTTATAAGTCACGCATGGTTCTAATGTGGGAGCGGGCTTGCCCGCGAAAGCGGCGTGTCAGTCACCTAATTTGTTTCTGACACATCGCACTCGCGAGCAAGCCCGTTCCCACAGTTAAACCCTGGAGAATCTAGCGCCTACAGTGCAAACAATTGAGCAGGTAAGCTCATCAGGCATTCGCTGCCCGCCTCCACCGCCGCCCGGTGCGTGGCCGTACGCGGCAGCAAACGCTTGAAGTAGAAGTCGCAGGTAGCCAGTTTGGCCTTGGCAAACTCAACGTCGTCTTGTGCCTGAGCCGCTATCGCCATGCGCAACCACAGGTAGGCGAGGATGATGTAACCGCTGTACATCAAGTAATCCACCGCCGCCGCGCCCACTTCATCCGGGTTCTTCATGGCGGCCATGCCGACCTTGACCGTCAACTCGCCCCACTGCTGGTTCAGTTGATTGAGCTGCTCCACCTGCGCCTTGAGCTGCGGATGCTCGGCATTGGCCGCGCAGAACTTATGCACAATCTTGGTGAAGCCGCGCAACAGCTTGCCTTGGCTGCCGAGTACTTTGCGCCCCAGCAAGTCGAGGGCCTGAATGCCGTTGGTGCCTTCATAGATCGGCGCAATCCGGGCATCGCGGGCCAACTGTTCCATGCCCCATTCGCGAATGTAGCCGTGGCCGCCGAATACCTGCATGCCGTGGTTGGTCACCTCAAGCCCAGTGTCAGTCATAAAGGCTTTGCAGATGGGCGTGAGAAACGCCAACAGGTCTTCAGCGTCCTGGCGCTGGGCGGCGTCGCTGCTCAGGTGCGCGGTGTCGAGCAGTTGCGCGGTGAAATAGGTCAGCGCGCGGTTGCCCTCGTTGAAGGCTTTCATGGTCAGCAACATGCGCCGCACATCGGCGTGCACGATGATGGGGTCGGCGGCTTTTTCCGGCGCCTTGGCGCCGGTCAGCGAGCGCATTTGCAGGCGGTCGTTGGCATATTTGATCGCGCCTTGGAAGCTCGCTTCGCCAGAGCACAGGCCCTGCATACCGGTGCCCAGGCGCGCGTGGTTCATCATGGTGAACATGCAATTGAGGCCTTTATTCGCCTCGCCAATCAGAAACCCCTTGGCACCGTCGAAATTCAGCACGCAGGTGGCCGAGGCCTTGATACCCATCTTGTGCTCGATGGAGCCACAGTGCACCGCGTTACGCTCCCCCGAATCGGCATGGAACTTGGGCACGATAAACAACGAGATGCCTTTGGTGCCGGCCGGCGCCTCCGGCAGCTTGGCCAGCACCAGATGGATGATGTTGGCGCTCAGGTCGTGCTCGCCGGCCGAGATGAAGATCTTGCTGCCGGTGACCGCGTAACTGCCATCCGACTGGGGCACGGCGCGGGTCTTGATCAGGCCCAGGTCAGTGCCGCAGTGGGCTTCGGTCAGGCACATGGTGCCGGTCCATTCGCCGGCGGTGAGTTTACTCAGGTAGGTGGCTTTTTGTTCTTCAGTGCCGTGGGCGTGGATTGCCGTCATGGCGCCGTGGGTCAGCCCCGGGTACATGCCCCAGGAGGTGTTGCTGGAGCCGATCATTTCGCTCAGCACCAGGCCCAGCGACTGTGGCAAGCCCTGGCCGCCGTAAGCCGGATCCGCTGCCAGGCCGTGCCAGCCGCCTTCCACGTACTGCGCGAAGGCTTCCTTGAAACCCTTGGGCGTGGTGACCACGCCGTTGTCGAAATGGCAGCCTTCTTCATCGCCGCTACGGTTGAGCGGTGCGAGTACGTTTTCGCAGAACTTGGCGCCTTCTTCGAGGATCGCACTGACCATATCCGGGCTGGCGTCCGTCGCGCCCAGGGCAGCGTAGTGGCCGTGAAAATCAAACACGTTGTCGATCAAAAAGCGCATGTCGCGCAGGGGAGCTTTGTACTCAGGCATGGCGATGTCTCCGGCAGCAGATGGTTTCAACCTACTGCTGGCCACCGCCGCAAACAATCACTGTAGAACCGCTGAATACATCGCCATCACTCAACCGACAGCGCTTTCCATACGCACCGCGCCACGCCGGGTTTGCCCGGCCGCGACCACGCAGTTACGCCCGGCCCCCTTGGCGGTGTAGAGCGCCTGGTCGGCGGACTTGAGGACTTCTTCCGGGGTGCGTTGCTCGACCTGGCGCTCGGCCACGCCGATGCTGACCGTCACCGACACACTCGACGCGCCACTGCCTGCTCGGCGTTGGCGGCCTTGCTGGTCGTCATGGGGACGGTCCGGGTTGCGCAGCTTGATATCGTAGTTGGCGATGATCTCGCGGATCTCTTCCAAGTGCGGCATGCATTCATCCAAGGTCTTGCCGGCAAACACCACGGCGAACTCTTCACCACCATACCGGTAGGCGCGCCCGCCGCCATTGACCTTCGACAGCTTGCTGGCGACCAGGCGCAGTACTTGGTCGCCGACGTCATGGCCGTGGGTGTCGTTAAAGCGTTTGAAGTGGTCGACGTCACTCATCGCCAGCACATAGTTGCGCCCCAACCGCTGCATGCGCTCGTTGAGGGCACGGCGGCCTGGCAAGCCGGTCAGCTCATCGCGAAAGGCCATTTGATAGGCCTCATGCGCCACGCCGGCCGCGATCATCAGCATCACTTGGCTGCACATGATGTTCAGGGTGAACGGCAGGATGAAGGTTTGCGGCAACATCCAGAACAACCCTAGCAAACCGACCAGTTGCGCGGCGTGCAAGGGCCGTGGCTGATACCAGTACTGCGCCGCCAGGGTGACAAAACCAATCAGGAACATCGGGTACGACAGCTGGATCAGGCTCATCCAACTGCCGTGCAAGAGCGGCCAGCGAATCTCCGCCAGCCAGTTCAACAAGGCCTGTGGAAAACTTTGCTCAAGCGCCAGGGCCACGCAGCCGACCGCGAAGAGCACCGCGCAGCGGGCCACGAAATCGCGGAACAGGTGGGTTTTTTCCTGCCACAACGCATAGATGCTGAACAGTAGCGGCAACAGCAGGCAACACAGGTGGAAAACCACCGCCGCATCTTCTCGCACGCGACCGTTGTCGCGGTAGTAATCGGTCTGGGTATCCAGCAGGAAGTAGACGACGTACACCGTGATCATCAAAAACAGCTCACGCTGGCGCCGATACACCGCGCAATACGCACCACCGAGCAGCAACACCAAGGTTGGCAGTACGTTGAATAACGAAGTGAAGAATACGTTGAGGTCCTTCACGTACGCAGCCGAGAGCCCCGCCAATAGCAACAGCAGTGAGGGTAAAAAATGACTGAAACGTACAGCAGACGCGCGCGACAAGGGTAAAGCTCCGACCCACTTAAAAAGATGGCACAGTGCCTTCACTGCTCACAGTTAAGCACATTCAATGTGACCTGTATCACATTGCCATCACTGTAACGGCCGATCAGCCTAATCCCTGAGTGTCACGCTGCGGTTTTTTATCACCGCTATGAATACAGCAAGAAGCCCGCGCAATGCGTGAGCCATCTCAACCTGTCATTTATGACAGTATCCATCGTTGGCTGTGGCGTGCTTACTTGCGCGGTCCACTCAATTTTCCCCAGTGGGTATTCGGGACAAGGGAGTGTCCTTACACGCAATGGGAGTAACCGCCATGGATAACTTAGTCACCGAACAAGTGCGCACCGGCTCACTGTTCTTGATTCGTAACGCAATACTCAGGCTGCCGCCGCTGATCGTAGTGGACGCGATCCCCAATACCGACGGCTTGATCCCCTTGCGGGCGGCGGCAAGTGACTTGAAAGTTCAAATCCCGGCGCTGCCGCAACCCGGGCCTGCCGGGGCTCAGTGCCGAATCATGGTGTTCATTGAATCTCCCCCGCCGGGTGAATACCAAGCGGTGGCCTACCAGCGATTTCCGACTTTCCCCACAGGGGATATCAATATAGAAGTGCCGCGCCGCATGGTGGGCAATGAAGGCGAGTATCGACTCACCTATATCGTGGACGATGGTGACAACGTTCTGCGCGCGACCGCCAGCACTCCCCTGCGGGTGCACAAAACCCCACCGTTTGGTTACGAGGTCATCACCGCGCCGCGCCCACTGCTGCCCGCGAACCTGACCGGGCCGATTACAGACGAGTATTTGGCCAACAATGATCCCGTCATGTTCCGGATTCCTGAACACCCGGTGACAAACGCCGAAACAGGGCTGAGGTACGTCCCTTACTATGGCAGCACCGACAGCCATATGGAGGTGTCTTACAACCTGGCACCTAACATTGTGGTCAACTTGCCCGACTATCCGGCGGTTCGCTACCTACCTGTTCCAGCGTCAGTTATTCGCGCTCGTGGCAACGGCATGCGGCAACTGACTTACCGCCTTCTGGACCGGGCCGGCAACCGCGCTCGGGATTCGTTGATTCTTGAAATCATGGTGGCGCTGCGAATCACGCCGTCGAACATTGCCATGCCACGCGTGCTCCAAGCGATTGCGCCCGACAACACGGTGACTTTGGGGGATATCAACCAAAGCGGGCAAGGCGGGGTCGAGGTGTGGCTGGACAGCGCCGACGGTTTGCAACCTGGCGATACTGTCACGGTAATCAATGGTTCGAATACCCCGCTGACAACGCCTTTGACTTACACAGGGCAGCCGTTACCGCTACGGTTTATTGTTACCGTGGCGCAAATACAAGCCTATCTTCCAGGCACCGCAAACGGTAATACGCAAGCCGCGCTAAGGTTCATGGTCAGCAGCGGCCTGAATACCGTTTTTGGGCCTGCCAGAAACATCTTCTTCAACTTTTGGACCTTGATGCAGTTGGCACCACCGGTGGTGCGCAACCTGAATAACGGCAACCTCACTTGCAACTCACCGCTGCCTGCGAGCGCAGCCTATGCAAACCGGTTTATTGAGGTATTTCTTCCACCTTCTGTTCTGTTGCGGGCTAACACGGCGGCGATATTGACCTGCGTACTGAGCCGGCAGGACGATGGCTCAACCCTGATTGCGCCCCCGCTGACTATCCCAATAACACTTTCACCCAATGCATCAACAGTGGGGCAGACCGTAAACGTACCGTACTCGACCACAATGCGGATCATCGGCAGAGGCGTGATGTATTTCAGCTATACGACGCCGAATACTGCCGGGCAAGTGCTTCAATCACCGCCCGTGGCAATTGCAGTCAGGAGTGTTTTGCCCGGCAACACCTATTGCGACGGCGCGCCTTTTATCCCGACACCTTAAGTGCCGTGTTGCCCACGCCCACAAAAAAGCCGCCGCTCCAGAAGGAGCGGCGGCTTTTTAGTGAACCAGCTGAGGCTTAGTAAGCCAGGCCGAAGTCTTCTTCTTTCATGTCCATCAGGTTGCTGGCGCCCGACAGCATGGTGGCCACGTGGGTGCGGGTACGCGGCAGGATGCGCTGGAAGTAGAAGCGCGCGGTCTGCAGTTTGGCGGTGTAGAACGCCTCTTCGCCGGTGCCGGCAGCCAATTTCTCGGCAGCCAGGCGCGCCATGTCGGCCCAGAAGTAAGCCAGGCACGCGTAGCCGGAATACATCAGGTAATCCACCGAGGCGGCACCGACTTCTTCACGGTCTTTCATCGCGGCCATGCCGACCTTCATGGTCAACTCGCCCCACTCTTTGTTCAGTGCAGCCAGCGGTGCGACGAATTCCTTCACGGCTTCGTTGCCTTCGTTGGCCTGGCAGAACTTGTGCACGATCTTGGTGAAGCTCTTGAGCGCTTCGCCTTGAGTCATCAGCACTTTACGGCCGAGCAGGTCCAGCGCCTGGATGCCGGTGGTGCCTTCGTACAGCATCGAAATGCGGCTGTCGCGAACGTTCTGCTCCATGCCCCACTCGGCGATAAAGCCGTGGCCGCCGTAGATTTGCACGCCGTGGTTAGCGGACTCAAAACCGACTTCGGTCATGAACGCTTTGGCGATTGGGGTCATGAAGGCCAGCAGTGCGTCAGCCTGCTTCTTGGCTTCGTCGTCGGTGCCGTACTTGACGATGTCCACTTGCTTGGCGGTGAAGTACACCATCGCACGGTTGCCTTCGGCGAAGGCTTTCATGGTCAGCAGCATGCGGCGCACGTCGGGGTGCACGATGATCGGGTCAGCGGCTTTTTCCGGCGCTTTCGGGCCAGTCAAGGAGCGCATTTGCAGACGATCGCGAGCATATTTCAGGCCGCCCTGGAAACCGATTTCAGCGTGGGCCAAGCCTTGCAGTGCGGTGCCCAGGCGAGCGGTGTTCATAAAGGTGAACATGCAGTTCAGGCCTTTGTTCGCCGGGCCGATCAGGAAACCGGTGGCCGCGTCGAAGTTCATCACGCAGGTGGCGTTACCGTGGATGCCCATCTTGTGCTCCAGGGAGCCACAGGTCACCGCGTTGCGCTCACCGATCGAGCCGTCTGCGTTCGGCAGGAATTTTGGCACGATAAACAGCGAAATACCTTTGGTGCCGGCCGGCGCGTCCGGCAGGCGGGCCAGCACGATGTGGACGATGTTATCGGCCATGTCGTGTTCGCCGGCCGAGATGAAGATCTTGGTGCCGGTGACTGTGTAGGAACCGTCCGCCTGAGGCTCGGCCTTGGTGCGCAGCATGCCCAGGTCAGTGCCACAGTGGGGCTCGGTCAAGCACATGGTGCCGGTCCATTCACCCGAGACCAGTTTGGTCAGGTAAGCGTGTTGCTGTTCCGGGGTGCCGTGCTCGGAGATAGTGTTCATCGCACCGTGGGACAGGCCCGGGTACATGCCCCATGACCAGTTGGCTTCACCGACCATTTCGCTGACGGCCAGGCCCAGGGATTCCGGCAGGCCTTGGCCACCGTGCTCCACGTCGTGGGCCAGGCTTGGCCAGCCGCCTTCAACGAATTGTTTGTAGGCTTCTTTGAAACCAGCAGGGGTCTTAACGCCTGACTCGCTCCAGGTGCAACCTTCGATGTCACCCACGCGGTTCAACGGTGCCAGCACTTGCTCACAGAACTTGGCGCCTTCTTCGAGAATGGCGTCAACCATGTCCGGAGTAGCGTCCTGGCAAGCCGGCAGGCTCTGATAGTGCGCTTCATAGCCGAGCAGTTCGTCACGAACGAAGCGAATATCACGCAAGGGGGCCTTGTAGTCAGGCATAGCGATAAACCTCTGCTGATGTATCTGGGATGAACAACCGCGTGGATGTGTTGTGGCGGTCAAACAGGTGTTTGAAACATACGTTTACGTCCTGGGGTTGTCAAGCACCGTCCAGATGCCATTTGTCATGACGCGGATCAACATCAGGCACGGCAACGCCTGCGGCGAGATGCCACGTCAAAAGGAGTTTAGAAATTCGAGAGCGCTAAGCAGGACAAATGTGGGAGCGGGCTTGCCTGCGATGCAGACGCCGCGGTGTATCAGGGGGACCGAGTGGATGCCATTGCAGCGATGCGCGACCCGACAAGCCAGCTCCCACAGAAGAGCCGGCATACCTGGAGAGAGGGATTAAGCGTAAGTGTCGATCAAGGTGCCAAGCATTTCATCCGAAGCCTTGGCGACTTTGGCGCCCAGCTCCACTTGAAACTTGCCTTGGGCCATTTCGACCATGTTGCTCGCCGAGTTAGACGGCTGGGCACGGTCGTTGGCTTGCAGACGGTCGCTTTGTGCATCCGATGGCTGGGTGGTCGCGGCGCTGGCGATTTTGCCGGCGGCCTGGTCGACGCGGCTCTGCCCGGCCTGAATAGTGCTCAGCCCCGAATAAAACGCGCTGCTTCCAGAGATTTCCATGGCGTAAGCCTGCCTTTAGAGAATCGTGAAATTGAATTGAAGCAGACATCCCGGCAAAACGCCCGTCAAAAACACTAATGGCATAATGCCTTAGCGATAGCCAAAATCAGTCAAGCAGGTCCAATTCCAAGTACTCGGCGACGGCTTCAGCGCTGGCCTGCTTAAGTTTCGGCACACGACCCAGGCACGGCGCAGGCAACCGTTCGGCCAGGGTGGCGAGGTTTTCTTCCAGACGAGAGGTCTTGGGGTCGATGATATTCGCCACCCAGCCCGCCAACGGCAAACCGTCCCGAGCAATGGCTTCGGCGGTGAGCAACGCATGGCTGATACAGCCCAGGCGCACGCCGACCACCAGGATCACCGGCAGCTGGAGCGCCATGGCCAAGTCCGACAGGTTGTCTTGATCGGCTAACGGCACGCGCCAGCCGCCCGCGCCTTCAATCAAGGTGAAGTCAGCCTGCCGCGCCAGAATCTGCTGCATGGGTTTGAGCAGCGATTGCACCGTCAAGGCCACGCCCGCTTCCCGCGCCGCCAAGTGCGGCGCAATGGCCGGCTCGAACGCCACCGGGTTGACCTCGGCATAGCTCAGCGGCAACGAACATTCAGCCAGCAGTGCCAAGGCGTCGCTGTTACGCAAACCTTTAGCCGTGACCTGGCAACCCGAGGCCACCGGTTTGCCGGCGGCAGTGCTTTTGCCCGCCAGCCTTGCGGCATGCAACAGGCCTGCCGCGATGGTGGTTTTGCCGACATCGGTGTCGGTGCCGGTGATGAAGTAAGCGGCGCTCATAAAGGTTTCTCCAGTACGGCGTACACCACTTGATACGTGGCGGGCAGGCCCTGGGCCTGACGGAACTGCTCGTAAGCGTCCACCAGTGCAACAATCCTCGCGCGGCCCGTCAACCCTCCTGGGCGACCGGGGTTGAGGTTATGCGCGCCCAATGCTTTGAGTTCGTGGGTCAGGCTGCGCACATCCGGGTAATGCAACACGTGGGGCTGGCGCTCCAGGCTCACCACCCGCAAGCCGCTGGCGGCGCACAGCTGTTGATACGACTCAAAGGTGCGGAAGCGATTAACGTGCACCAGGCCGTCCGCCGCGCGCCAGCTTTCACGCAATTCATTCAGGGTGCCCACGCACAGGCTCGCAAACGCCAACACCCCACCGGGCTGCAGCACGCGATAAGCCTCGCTGAGCACCGCGTCGAAATCCGCGCACCATTGCACCGCCAGGCTGGAGAAGATCAGCCCGCAACTCTCACCCTGCAACGGCAGGCGTTCGGCATCACCGGCGATGAAATGCTCGGCGCCACCCAAGGGTCGCGCATGGTTGAGCATGCCCTCGGCAATATCCAGCGCCACGCCGTGGCTGGCCGGTAACCGTTGGCCCAGTAAGCGGCTGAAAAACCCCGTGCCACACCCCAGGTCCAGCCAACGTTGCGGCGCGGTGGCCGCCGGCAAGCGCGCCAACAGCTCAGTGCCCACCGCGCGCTGCAACTCGGCCACGCTGTCGTAGCTGGCGGCGGCACGGGAAAAGGACGCCGCCACTTGGCGCTTGTCCGGCAAGCCGCCAGGCAGTGATGGGTGGGATAAATCAGTCATCAACGCACTCATGCAAAAAAGCCTGGATGGCCGCCGCTACACCGTGGGGGTCTTCCAGAAGAAAAGCGTGACCGGCCTGTTCAATCAGGCCGATTTCTACATCGGGGAGCAGCGCCAGCAAGTCGCTGGCGGCTTCGGCAGGCACCAGCCCGTCCATACCGGCAAATAGATGCAACTGCGGGCCGCGATAGGCTTGCAAGGCTTCGCGAGTATCCAGCTGGGCAAGCAGCTCAAGGCCACTCATCAACACGCTGGAAGGCGCACTCGGCGCACCACTGACCAACAAACGCGAGAGCCCGCGCGGGTCCTGCGAGCCCTTGGCACACAGCAGGCCAAAGCGTTTAAGGGTGACCTGGGAATCGGCCTGGCAACCGGCGAGAAACGCATCGAACGTCTCGGCTGGCATGGCGCTGGGCCAACCGGCATGGGCAACAAAACATGGGTTGCTCGCCAGCGTCAGCAGGCCGCAGCAACGCTCGCCGCGCCGTGCCGCCAGTTCTGACGCGAGCATGCCGCCCAAGGACCATCCACCCAGCCAGGCGTTGTCCGGCAGTGTGGCGTCGAGCTCATCGAGCCATTCATTCAAGTCACTGGAATCCAGCGCCGGCAACGGTTCGATCTGCACCTGCAAGTGCTCGTCGAGGCCGCGCAAGGCGGCGGCCAACGGCTCCAGCGGCGACACGCCGAGGCCCCAGCCGGGCAGTAATATCAGTCGATCACGCATGATCGGGCTCCGTGGCGCCTAACAAGCGAAAACACGCTTCCAATGCGTTTAACAGTAGCTGCACCTGCGCCTCGCCGTGGGCCGCCGTCAATGTCACGCGCAAACGCGCGCTACCGACAGGCACAGTGGGCGGGCGAATCGCGGTAACCATCAGGCCGCGCTCGCGCAGCATCTGCGACAGGCGTACGGCCTTGGCACTGTCGCCGATCAAGATCGGCTGGATCGGCGTAAAGCTGTCCATCAAGCCCAGGCCGAGCTGCTCGGCGCCCTCGCGGAACTGGCGGATCAGGCCATTGAGGTGCTCGCGTCGCCAATGCTCGGTGCGCAGCAGTTCCAGGCTTTTCAAGGTGGCGCAGGCCAGCGCCGGCGGTTGGCTGGTGGTGTAGATGTAGGGCCGGGCGAATTGGATCAGGCTTTCGATCAGCTCTTCACTGCCCGCTACAAAGGCACCGGCAGTGCCGAACGCTTTGCCCAGGGTGCCGACCAGCACCGGCACATCTTCCTGGCTCAAGCCGAAATGCTCGACAATCCCAGCGCCAGTGGCACCCAACGGGCCGAAGCCATGGGCGTCATCCACCATCAACCATGCACCTTTGGCGCGGGCTTCACGGGCCAGCGCGGGCAGGTCGGCCAGGTCGCCGTCCATGCTGAATACGCCGTCGGTGACCACCAGCGTATTGCCGGTGGCCTTCTCCAAGCGCTTGGCCAGGCTAGCGGCGTCGTTATGCAGGTAGCGGTTGAACCGCGCACCGGAGAGCAAACCGGCATCCAGCAACGAGGCATGGTTGAGACGGTCTTCCAGCACCGTATCACCCTGCCCCACCAGCGCCGTGACGGCGCCGAGGTTAGCCATATAGCCGGTGGTAAACAGCAGCGCGCGCGGGCGGCCGGTCAGGTCGGCGAGGGCCTCTTCCAGTTCATGGTGCGGCGTGGAATGCCCGACCACCAAGTGCGACGCGCCACCGCCCACGCCCCAACGCGACGCACCGGCACGCCAGGCTTCGATCACCTGCGGGTGATTGGCCAGGCCCAGGTAATCGTTGTTGCAGAACGCCAACAGCGGCTGGCCGTCCACCACCACTTGCGGGCCCTGAGGGCTTTGGAGCAAGGGCCGTTGACGATAAAGGTGTTCGGCACGGCGGGCAGCGAGACGCGCGGCGAGATCAAAAGACATGCAGGCCTCGGTAGATCAGGTTGAACTCAATCCAATGTGGGTCGGTGTCAAACCACGGCGTTATAAAACTGCTCGCTGCTTTTCTGCTCCACCAACGCCTGCTCGATCGCCGCCTGATGCACTTCATCGGCGTGCTCTTCACGGGCTTCCGGCAAGATCCCCAGGCGCGCGAACAGTTGCATGTCCTTGTCAGCCTGCGGGTTGGCGGTGGTCAGCAGTTTGTCGCCGTAGAAGATCGAGTTGGCACCGGCAAAGAACGCCAGGGCCTGCATCTGCTCGTTCATGGCTTCACGGCCGGCCGACAGGCGCACGTGCGATTGCGGCATCAAGATGCGCGCCACGGCGAGCATGCGGATAAAGTCGAACGGGTCGATGTCTTCGGCGTTTTCCAGCGGCGTACCGACCACCTTCACCAGCATGTTGATCGGCACCGACTCCGGATGCTCCGGCAGGTTGGCCAGTTGGATCAGCAGGTTGGCGCGGTCGTCGAGGGACTCGCCCATGCCGAGGATGCCGCCCGAGCAGATTTTCATGCCCGAATCACGCACGTAGGCCAGGGTTTGCAGGCGCTCGCCGTAGGTGCGGGTGGTGATGATCGAACCGTAGAACTCAGGCGAGGTGTCGAGGTTGTGGTTGTAATAGTCGAGGCCGGCCTGGGCCAGGGCTTCGGTCTGGTCCTGGTCGAGGCGCCCGAGGGTCATGCAGGTTTCCAGGCCCATGGCCTTCACGCCTTTGACCATCTCAAGCACGTACGGCATGTCTTTGGCCGACGGGTGCTTCCACGCGGCACCCATGCAGAAGCGGGTCGAACCGATGGCCTTGGCGCGGGCGGCCTCTTCGAGGACCTTCTGCACTTCCATCAGCTTTTCTTTTTCCAGGCCAGTGTTGTAGTGGCCCGACTGCGGACAATATTTGCAATCTTCTGGGCAGGCGCCGGTTTTGATCGACAACAACGTCGACACCTGCACGCGGTTGGCGTCGAAATGCGCGCGGTGCACGGTCTGCGCCTGGAACAACAGGTCATTGAAGGGCTGCACAAACAGCGCTTTGACTTCGGCTAAGGACCAATCGTGACGCAGGGTGGCAGTGGTGCTGGCGCTCATGGGCGATTCCTTGATTATGCTTGGGCTTTCGCTGCGGGAAGGGCAATACCCACAGTCACGACACGGATGCTCGGCATATTTAAGGAAGATTCATGCACTGTCAACCTAGATACAAACGCGAGGTTTACATCTGGCTAAAAAACAACCAGATGTGTTTAATTTGCGATGAGCCCACAGAATCGGCCGATTGTGTCTGCAACGTCTGCGAAACCGAGCTGCCGTGGTTACTGGAACACTGCGAGGTGTGCGCCCTGCCGTTGCCGATGGACGGTCTGATCTGCGGCCAATGCCAGAAACAACCACCGGCCTTTAAACAGGTGGTCGCGCCCTGGACCTACAGTTTTCCGGTCGACACCCTTATCAGCCGCTTCAAGCATCAGTCGCGCTGGCCACTCGGCCACCTGCTCGCGCGCCTGCTGGGGCAGCACCTGCAACACCGGTTCGACAACGCTGAACTCAGCCTCCCCGACTGCCTGCTGCCGGTGCCCATGGCGCGTAAACGTCTGCGCCAGCGCGGCTTCAACCAGGCGCTGATGCTGACCCGCTGGCTCAGTGAACACCTGGCTATTGCACACGATGAACATCTGTTGTTACGCCCCCATGAAACCGTTGCGCAACAAGCCCTCGACGCCAAGACGCGCAAACGCAACTTGCTCGCCGCGTTTGCATTGGCACCCGACGCCCAGGTGCAGGGCCGTCACCTCGCGCTGGTCGACGACGTACTCACCACCGGCGCCACCGCCCACAGCCTGGCACGGCTGTTGATGGAGGCCGGTGCGCGTCAGGTCGACGTGTACTGCCTGGCACGCACACCCAAACCGGGTACATGACTTGACTCGCGTGCGCCACACCTGCAACGTCGGCTGACCTTATCTAAGCGTATCCACATGTCTCTGCCGACGTCCCTCAGCCAACACATCATCCGCCGCCCCCAGCGCATTGCCTTGCTGGCGCACATCGCCGAGCAAGGCTCAATCACCCGCGCAGCCAAAAGCGCCGGCTTGAGTTACAAGGCCGCCTGGGACGCTATCGATGAACTGAACAATATGGCGCAAAAACCACTGGTGGAACGCAGCGTTGGCGGCAAAGGCGGCGGCGGTGCCAAGCTCACGGCCGAAGGTGAGCGCGTGCTGCGCCTTTATCAGCGCCTGCAAGTGCTGCAGGCCGAGGTGCTCGGCTCCGACGAAGCGGCCAGCGACTTCAACCTGCTGGGCCGCTTGATGCTGCGCACCAGCGCGCGCAACCAATTGCACGGCCAGGTCATCGGCATCGACAGCCATGGCCGCAATGACCTTATCCGCCTGCAGTTATCGGGCGGCTTGAGCTTGAGTGCGCAAATCACCCACGACAGCACGCAACGCCTGGAACTTGAGACCGGCGTGGAAGTGGTCGCCTTGATCAAGGCCGGTTGGCTGGAACTGCTCGCAATGGATCAGGCTGCAACACCTGGACACAATTGCATGGGCGGTGTGATCGAGACGATTTTCGACGCCGATGATGGCCCCAGCGAGGTGCGCATCACGCTACCCAACGGCCAGGTTTTATGCGCCCTGGCGCAGCCTGCGGCGCTCAAGGCATTAAAGGCCGCCAAGGGCCAGCCGATCCAGGTGCAATTCGCCCCGAGCAATGTGCTGCTCGGCACGCCGGTGTAGCGGGCGAGCCTCTTCAAACTGCAACAATTTCGTCACGAGTGCTCCTTAAGGTATCTGCAAAAACCGCAGGGAGCCTGAGATGAGCCTATTAGAAGAAAACCAAGCCACCGACCTGGAACAAATCGTCGGCCTCACCCGCCGTCGTTTTATCGGGGCCGGCGCCCTGTGCGGTGCCGCGATGTTCCTCGGCGGCAACCTGCTGACCCGTAGCGCCCTCGCCGTGAATGCCGCCAGCGCCAGCCCCCTGCTGGGGTTCACCAGCATCGCCGCCGCCACCAGCGACGCCATCACCTTGCCGCCGGGCTACAGCGCCTCGGTGCTGATCAGCTGGGGCCAGCCGCTGCACAAAAGTGCCCCGGCGTTCGACCCGTCCGGCAACGGCACAGCCAAGGCCCAGGAGCAGCAGTTCGGCGACAACAATGACGGCATGAGCCTGTTCGCCTTCCCCGGCGACGACAACCGCGCGCTGATGGCGATCAACAACGAATACACCAATTACCGTTACCTCTTCGCCCACGGCGGCGCGCCGCAATCGGCCGAGGACGTGCGCAAGGCTCAGGCCAGCGAAGGCGTGTCGGTGATCGAGGTACGGCGCAAAGGTGACACCTGGCAGTTCGTTCAGGACTCACGCTACAACCGGCGCATTCACGGCAACTCGCCGATTCGCCTGAGCGGCCCGGCGGCCGGCCACGAGTGGTTGAAAACCAGCGCCGACAAGTCCGGCAAGAAAGCCCTCGGCACCTTCCAAAACTGCGCCAACGGCAAGACCCCGTGGGGCACTTACCTGACGTGCGAAGAGAACTTCACCGACTGCTTTGGCAGCAGCAACCCACAGCAAACCTTCGACGCCGGGCAAAAGCGCTACGGCGCGGTGGCGGCCAGCAAAGACATCAACTGGCATCAACACGACCCACGTTTTGACTTGGCCAAAAACCCCAACGAGCTCAACCGTCATGGCTGGGTGGTGGAGATCGACCCGTTCGACCCACAATCCACCCCGGCCAAACGCACCGCCCTGGGCCGCTTCAAGCACGAGAACGCCGCCTTGGCTGAAACCCGCGACGGTCGCGCCGTGGTGTACATGGGCGACGACGAGCGCGGTGAGTTCATCTACAAGTTCGTCAGCCGTGACAAGATCAACCACAAAAACCCCAAGGCCAACAAAGACCTGCTCGACCACGGCACCTTGTACGTGGCGATTTTCGACGCAGGCGACGGCAACGCCGACCACCCCAAGGGCAGCGGCCAATGGGTTGAGCTCACCCATGGCAAAAATGGCATCGACGCCAGCAGTGGTTTCGCCAGCCAGGCCGAAGTGCTGATCCACGCGCGGCTGGCCGCCAGTGTGGTCAAAGCCACGCGCATGGACCGCCCGGAATGGATCGTGGTCAGCCCCACCGACGGCCAGGTCTACTGCACCCTGACCAACAACGCCAAGCGCGGCGAAGACGGCCAGCCGGTGGGCGGGCCTAACCCACGCGAGAAAAACGTCTACGGCCAGATCCTACGCTGGAAGGCCAACGCCTCCGACCACGGCGCGCCAGACTTTACCTGGGACCTGTTTGTGGTGGCCGGCAACCCCGGCGTGCATGCAGGTACGCCGAAGGGCGGCTCGTCCAACATCAACCCGCAGAACATGTTCAACAGCCCCGACGGCCTGGGTTTCGACAAGGCCGGGCGCCTGTGGATTCTCACCGACGGCGACTACAGCAACGCGGGCGACTTCGCCGGCATGGGCAATAACCAGATGCTGTGTGCTGACCCGAGCACCGGGGAAATCCGCCGGTTCATGGTCGGGCCAGTGGCGTGTGAGGTGACAGGCATCAGCTTTTCGCCGGATCAGAAGACGCTGTTTGTGGGGATTCAACACCCGGGCGAAACCGGCGGTTCGACCTGGCCGGAGCATTTGCCCAATGGCAAGCCGCGCTCGTCGGTGATGGCGATTCGGCGGGATGACGGCGGGATTGTAGGCGCCTGATAGACAGCCATCGCGGGCAAGCCCGCTCCCACAGGGGATTGCATTCCAAGTGTGGGAGCGGGCTTGCCCGCGATGGCGGACTAACAGTCACCACCTATCCCTGCCTTGGTGCGTTACCATACCGAGCCGGACGCGGCGACCTGCTGCGCGCAGGAGTTCGCATGGCCCATCCGTTTGAAACACTCACCCCCGACCTGGTGCTCGACGCCGTCGAAAGCATCGGTTTCCTCAGCGATGCTCGCATTCTGGCGCTTAACAGCTACGAAAACCGCGTCTACCAGGTGGGCATCGAAGACTCCGAACCGCTGATCGCCAAGTTTTACCGGCCGCAGCGCTGGACCAACGAAGCGATCCTTGAAGAACACCGCTTCACCTTCGAACTGGCCGAGTGCGAAGTGCCGGTGGTCGCGCCGATGATCCACAACGGCGAAAGCCTGTTCGAACACGCCGGTTTCCGCTTCACCCTGTTCCCCCGCCGTGGCGGCCGTGCGCCGGAGCCGGGTAATCTCGATCAGCTCTATCGCCTGGGGCAATTGCTCGGCCGTTTGCACGCGGTGGGTTCCACCCGCCCGTTCGAACACCGCGAAGCCTTGGGGGTGAAGAACTTCGGTCACGACTCCCTCACCACCTTGCTCGAAGGCAACTTCATTCCCAAGAGCCTGCTGCCGGCCTACGAGTCCGTGGCCCGCGACCTGCTCAAGCGGGTGGAAGAGGTGTACAAGGCCACGCCGCACAAGAACATCCGCATGCACGGCGATTGCCACCCCGGCAACATGATGTGCCGCGACGAGATGTTCCATATCGTCGACCTGGATGACTGCCGCATGGGCCCGGCCGTGCAGGATCTGTGGATGATGCTTGCTGGCGACCGTCAGGAATGCCTCGGCCAGCTGTCGGAATTGATGGACGGTTATCAGGAGTTCCACGACTTCGACCCACGCGAACTGGCACTGATCGAGCCCCTGCGCGCCTTGCGCCTGATGCACTACAGCGCCTGGCTGGCACGGCGCTGGGATGACCCGGCGTTCCCGCACAGCTTCCCGTGGTTTGGCAGCGAGCGCTATTGGGGTGATCAGGTGTTGGCGTTGCGCGAGCAGTTGTCGGCGCTGAATGAAGAACCGCTGAAACTGTTCTGACACTGCCGCTACTCCTTGTGGGAGCTGGCTTGTCGGATCGCCGCACCGCTGCGATGCAGCCACATCGGTGTATCAGTCACACTGAGGTGATGCCATCGCAGGCAAGCCAGCGCCCACAGAAAAGCATCACCCATCGCCTGACAAAAATCCTTACAATTGCGCCTTTGTTAGCTGCCTAAGCAAGGATTCTGCAATGCAAGCCGCCAACCCTCGCAAAGGGTACATCCTGGGCCTGAGCGCCTATATCATCTGGGGCCTGTTCCCGATCTACTTCAAAGCCATCGCCAGCGTTCCTGCCGCCGAAATCATCGTGCACCGCGTGTTGTGGTCGGCGCTGTTCGGCGGTTTGTTGCTGATGGTGTGGAAACACCCGGGCTGGTTCCGCGAACTGCGCGACAACCCCAAGCGCCTGGCGATCCTGGCACTCAGCGGTTCGTTGATTGCGGCTAACTGGCTGACCTATGTGTGGTCGGTGAACAGTGGGCGCATGCTCGAAGCCAGCCTGGGTTACTACATCAACCCGCTGGTAAATGTGCTGCTGGGCATGCTGATCCTTGGCGAACGCCTGCGCCGCTTGCAGTGGATGGCCGTCGGGTTGGCTGCAGTGGGCGTGATGCAGCAGGTGTGGCAGGTCGGCAGTTTGCCGTGGGTGTCGCTGGTGCTGGCGCTGACGTTCGGCTTCTACGGCTTGATCCGCAAGCAGGCGCCGGTCAAGGCGCTGCCGGGGCTGGTGGTAGAAACCTGGATGCTGGTGCCAATCGCCGTAGCATGGTTGCTGTTCAACCCGTCGGCGCACAGTGCACAGCTTGAATTCTGGAGCACGTCCGAAGCCTGGTGGCTGGTGGCCGCAGGCCCGGTGACGCTGATCCCGCTGGTGTGCTTCAACGCGGCTGCGCGGCATTTGCCCTACACCGCGCTGGGCTTCTTGCAGTATGTGGCGCCGACCCTGGTGCTGCTTGAAGCGGTGCTGTTGTTCGGCGAGCACTTGGCAACGAGCACCCTGATTGCCTTCGCGTTTATCTGGGCCGGCTTGGTGGTCTACAGCCTGGATGCGTGGCTGACCCTGCGTAAACGCTGATCAAATAACATACAAACCTCTGCAAGCCACAACGGGCGTGGCTTGCAGGCATCCACCCCAAGGTTATCCACAACCTGATCCCCGCCATTTGTGCACAAGCCGTTGAAACTGATCGTTTTTTGCTCAACGGTGGAAGAGGCCCGGCCGGTGTGGCATAGCGCCGGGTCTCTACAGGTTATCCACAGGCCCATGCAAGATTTCCATGCATAACCCTGTAGGCAATTACTCTTCGCTGCGCAGTTCCACCATCAAGTCATCCGCCAAGGTTTCCAGCGACGCCTGCAATGTCTCAAGCGACAGCGACGACGGCACCTGCAACAGCGCCTCGGCATTGAACAACGGATCACCGCTCATGGGTGCCGGGCGCACGTCGGTGCTCAGCCGCTCCAGGTTGACGCCCTGCTTGCTCAACAGCGCCGTGATCTCACGCACGATGCCCGACCGATCATTGCCCACCAGCGTCATCAGGATCGCCTTTGCAGCCGACGCCTGGCCGGTGCTGCCCTCGCCCACCAGTACGCGAATGCCATGTGTGGATAAGTCCTCCAGCGCATTCACCAGATCCTGACGGCTTTCTGTCGGCACGCTGACCCGCAGGATCCCGGCAAATTGCCCGGCCATGTGCGCCATACGGCTTTCCAGCCAGTTGCCGCCGTGGGCAGCAATGTTCTGCGCGATGCGTTCAACCAGCCCGGGTTTGTCGGCGGCGATAATAGTGAGTACAAGATGGTCCATGGCGAAGCCCTCTGAATTCAATCTACAAGGTGGACTCGTGAGCCCTCGAAAACAAATCGTGTACCATTTTTATATTTATCTGGAACAATCGAATAGTTTTTTGAGAACATCCGGTACTCCGCTGTGACCGTACGACCAAAGTGGGTCGCTAAACGACGTATTTAGTCTAATTTTCACAACCGCAAGTCATCATGTAGTATGCCCAACCGTGCACTACATAATGAAAATCTGAAAAAGCGCATAAGCTCCGCAGAGTGAGGCAAGCAATGACTGAACACGTTCAAGTCGGTGGCCTGCAGGTCGCCAAAGTCCTGTTCGACTTCGTGAACAACGAAGCCATTCCCGGCACCGGCATTACTGCCGACCAGTTCTGGGCCGGCGCCGACAAGGTCATCCACGACCTGGCACCGAAGAACAAAGCCCTACTCGCCAAACGCGACGATTTCCAAGCGCGGATCGACACCTGGCACCAGACGCATGCCGGCCAGGCCCACGACCCGGTGGCCTACAAAGCCTTCTTGCAAGACATCGGATACCTGCTGCCAGAAGCCGCAGACTTCCAGGCCTCGACCCAAAACGTCGATGACGAAATTGCCCGCATGGCCGGCCCTCAGCTGGTGGTGCCGGTGATGAATGCCCGTTTCGCCCTCAACGCCTCCAACGCGCGTTGGGGCTCGCTGTATGACGCGCTGTATGGCACCGACGCCATCAGCGAAGCCGGCGGCGCCGAGAAGGGCAAGGGTTACAACAAGGTCCGTGGCGACAAGGTCATCGCCTTCGCCCGTGCGTTCCTCGACGAAGCGGCGCCGCTCACGGCGGGCAGCCACGTCGATTCCACCGGCTACAAGATCGTTGATGGCAAGCTGATCGTCAGCCTTAAAGGCGGCAGCAACAGCGGCCTGCGCGACGATGCCCAGTTGATCGGTTTCCAAGGCCCAGCGGCCGAGCCGATTGCAATCCTGCTGAAACACAACGGCCTGCACTTCGAGATCCAGATTGACGCCAGCACCCCGGTCGGCCAGACCGACGCCGCCGGCGTCAAAGACGTGCTGATGGAAGCTGCGCTGACCACCATCATGGACTGCGAAGACTCCGTCGCCGCCGTCGATGCCGACGACAAAGTGGTGATCTACCGCAACTGGCTCGGCCTGATGAAGGGCGACCTGGCCGAAGAAGTGGCCAAGGGCGGCAAGACCTTCACCCGCACCATGAACCCCGACCGCGTCTACACCGGCGTGGACGGCCAGGACGTGACCCTGCACGGCCGTTCGCTGCTGTTCGTGCGCAACGTTGGCCACCTGATGACCATCGATGCGATCCTCGACAAAGACGGCAACGAAGTGCCTGAGGGCATTCTCGATGGCCTGCTCACCAGCCTGGCGGCGATCCATAGCCTCAATGGCAACAGCAGCCGCAAGAACAGCCGCACCGGTTCGGTGTACATCGTCAAACCGAAAATGCACGGCCCCGAAGAAGCGGCGTTCACCAACGAGCTGTTCGGCCGCATCGAAGAAGTGCTGAACCTGCCGCGCAACACCCTCAAAGTCGGGATCATGGACGAGGAGCGCCGTACCACGGTCAACCTCAAGGCCTGCATCAAGGCGGCCAGCGAGCGCGTGGTGTTTATCAACACCGGTTTCCTCGACCGTACCGGCGACGAGATCCACACCTCCATGGAAGCCGGCGCGATGGTGCGCAAAGCGGCCATGAAAGCCGAGAAATGGATCAGCGCCTACGAAAACTGGAACGTTGATATCGGCCTGAGCACCGGCCTGCAAGGGCGTGCGCAGATCGGTAAAGGCATGTGGGCGATGCCCGACCTGATGGCGGCGATGCTCGAACAGAAAATCGCTCACCCACTGGCTGGCGCCAACACCGCGTGGGTCCCATCGCCGACGGCGGCAGCGCTGCACGCATTGCACTACCACAAGGTCGATGTGTTCGCGCGTCAGGCCGAACTGGCCACGCGCGAGCGTGCGTCGGTGGACGACATCCTGACGATTCCTCTGGCCAGCAACACCGATTGGTCCGACGAAGAAATCCGCAACGAACTGGACAACAACGCCCAAGGTATCCTCGGTTATGTGGTGCGCTGGATCGACCAAGGCGTAGGCTGTTCGAAAGTGCCGGACATCAACGACGTCGGCCTGATGGAAGACCGCGCTACCCTGCGCATCTCCAGCCAGCACATCGCCAACTGGTTGCGCCACGGCATCGTCAACGAAGCCCAGGTGATGGAAAGCCTCAAGCGCATGGCGCCGGTGGTAGACCGTCAGAACGCCGGGGATGCGCTGTATCGCCCGCTGGCACCGGATTTCGACAGCAACATCGCGTTCCAGGCGGCGGTGGAGTTGGTGATTGAAGGGACTAAGCAGCCTAACGGTTACACCGAGCCGGTGTTGCACCGCAGGCGTCGTGAGTTCAAGGCTAAAAACGGCCTGTAAAAGAAAAGGCCCTGATCGCGAGATCAGGGCCTTTTTTACTAAGTTGTGTAGCGATTGGACTGGCGCTTTCGCGAGCACAGCCAAAAAATCAGGAAGCCATGCCCAACTCGCGCTTGACCATCTTCGCCAGCTTCACGCTATCAATCGGCTTGAGCAAAAAGTCCACCACGCTCAAATGCATTGCATCAATCACATCCGGCGCTTCGGCGTCCCCCGACATGATGATGATCGGCAACGCCGCGCGCTCGGAACTGCGCACTTTCTCGATCAATTTAAGCCCGTTGCTGGGCTCCATGCGCAGATCGGTAATCAACAGGCCAATGGAACTGCTGGATTCCAACAAATCCCACGCCGACTCACCACTGTCGGCGGTCATGCAGCGAATGCCGTCCAGGCCCAGGATCTCCGCCAGTAGTTCGCGCGCGTCCTTGTCATCATCAACAATCAACACGCGTTGTGGCGGTAGATCGGGCTCCAGCATCACGGCGCTCAGCGCCTCGCGCTCGGCATCACTCAAAATATCGTGGTCGGACATACGTTTCTCAGCAGTTCTCATCAATCTCGCAGCACACTCGTCAGACATCTGCGGAAGTGCGAACAATGTGCACTTCGTCGGAAAGTTTGCCTAGTGGGCGTTCTACGGGGTTTGGACGATAGTCGTGTAAGGTTTTTCCCTATTCGTGAATGGATTTACCGCTACCTAGACTTACGTCCAATGGGCACCCAGGGCACGGGGGCCGACCATAAAGAACGATAACGACAAGAAACTGCGGTCACTGTTATGAGTAAAGCTGATGCTTTCACGCAGGCGGGAAAAACTGCCGTGTTGCAGAACATCCACGGCACCCTGCAATTCCTGCAACGCTTTCCCCCGTTCAACCAGATGGAAAACGCGCACCTGGCGTTTCTGGTCGAACAGTGCCAATTGCGCTTCTACGGCCAAGGCGACAGCATCCTCACGCCGTCGGGCGGGCCGGTGGAGCACTTTTACATCGTCAAGCAGGGCCGAGTCGTCGGCGAACGCCCGCTGCTGAATCAAGATGCGACCGAAACCACCTTCGAAATCGCCACCGGCGAGTGTTTCCCCCTCGCCGCACTGCTGGGCGAACGCGCCACCCGCACTGAGCACAAAGCCGCCGAAGACACCTTCTGCCTGCAACTGAACAAGCCGGCGTTTATAAAGCTGTTCGCGCTTTCGAGCCCGTTTCGCGACGTTGCCCTGCGCGGCGTCAGCAGCCTGTTGGACCAAGTGAACCAACAGGTGCAGCAAAAAGCCGTGGAAACCCTCGGCACCCAATACTCATTGAACACGCGCCTGGGCGAATTGGCCATGCGCCATCCGGTCACGTGCAGCCCGAACACACCGCTGCGCGAGGCGGTGACGCTGATGCATGAGCAGCAGGTGGGCAGCATCGTGATCGTCGACGAACACAAGGCGCCTCTGGGGATTTTCACCCTGCGCGACCTGCGCCAAGTGGTGGCCGACGGCACCAGTGACTTCAATCAGGCCATCGCAGGCCATATGACCCAGGCGCCGTTCTATTTGAGCCCGGACCACAGCGCCTTTGACGCCGCCATTGCCATGACCGAGCGGCACATCGCCCATGTGTGCCTGGTGAAAGACCAGCGCCTGTGCGGCGTGGTGTCTGAGCGCGACCTGTTTTCCCTGCAGCGGGTGGACCTGGTGCACCTGGCCCGTACCATCCGCAACGCGCCACGGGTGGAACACCTGGTGGCGATTCGCGGTGAAATCGGCCAACTGGTGGAACGCATGCTGGCCCATGGCGCGTCCTCCACCCAGATCACCCATATTATTACCCTGCTCAACGATCACACCGTGTGCCGGGTGATCGAGCTGACGTTGGCCGACAAAGGCGACCCCGGCGTGCCATTCAGTTGGTTGTGTTTCGGCAGCGAAGGCCGCCGCGAGCAAACGCTGTTTACCGACCAAGACAACGGCATCCTGTTCGACGCCAAGGACGCCGCCGAAGCCGACGAGATTCGCGGCCGCTTGTTGCCCCTGGCGCAGCAAATCAACCAGAGCCTGGCGTTGTGCGGCTTCAGTTTGTGCAAGGGCAATATCATGGCCGGCAACCCCGAGCTGTGCTTGTCGCGGGCCGAATGGGCGCGGCGCTTCGGGGCATTTATCCGTGAGGCGACGCCGGAGAACCTGCTGGGGTCGAGCATCTATTTCGATTTGCGCGTGGTGTGGGGCGATGAACAGGGTTGCGAGCAATTGCGCCAGGGCATTCTCGATCAGGTCGTGGATAACCGGCTGTTCCAACGCATGCTGGCCGAGAACGCCTTGCGCCAGCGCCCGCCGGTGGGTCGCTTCCGGGACTTTGTGCTGACACGCAAAGGCGGCGAAAAAGCCACCCTCGACCTCAAGGTGCAGGGCCTCACACCCTTTGTCGATGGCGCACGCCTGCTGGCCCTGGCCAACGGCATCCACGCCAACAACACCCTGGAGCGCCTGCGCCAATTGGTGGATAAAGAGGTCATTGAGCGATTGGACGGCGCCGCATACGAAGAGGCCTACCACTTCATCCAGCAAACCCGCATGCAGCAGCACCAGTTACAAACCCGCGAGAACCAGCCGTACTCCAACCGCGTTGACCCCGACAGCCTCAACCACCTGGACCGGCGCATCCTGCGTGAATCCCTGCGCCAGGCCCAGCGCCTGCAAAGCAGCCTGACCTTTCGGTATCAGCTGTGAGCTTGTTCGACTGGCTGCGTACGAAAAAGCCTGGCCTCGACGCGGTCCAACAGCGGCGCCTGGAGCAATTGCCCAAACCCGCAGTGCTGGGCGACAACGCCTTACGCAGCCAGCGTTGGGTAGTGGTCGACCTGGAAACCAGCGGCCTGAACCTCAACCGTGACCAGGTGTTGTCCATCGGCGCCGTAGTGATTGAGGACGGCGCCGTGGATTTCTCGCAAATGTTCGAGCGCACCCTGCACCGAGCCGAAACAAAACTCAGCCCCAGCGTGCTGATCCACGGCCTCGGCCCCAGCGCCATCGCCGCCGGCAGCGACCCGGTCGAGGCGCTGTTGGACTTCATGGCGTTTGTTGGCGACAGCCCACTGCTGGCTTTCCACGCGCCGTTCGATCAACACATGCTGTGCCGGGCACTCAAGGACAGCCTGGGTTATCGCCTCGCCCATGTTTTTTTGGACGTTGCCGACATCGCCCCGCTCCTCTGCCCCGAAGCGAATATCCGTGAAGCCGGGCTGGACGACTGGATCAGCCACTTCAAGCTGCAGGTGGGTGAGCGCCATCACGCCAGCGCCGATGCCCTGGCCACGGCGGAGTTGATGCTCATCCTGTTTAGTCGTGCGCGCCAGCAGCACATCGACTCCCCGCAAGCGCTTCAGGAGCGCTTGAGCCAATGGAAACGGCGTAAACAAGCGCCCGGTTTCTAGCGAGACGCGCAGCGTCCAGTGAGGCATTCCCATGCAGAGCGTGGGAATGATCGCCCGACAGACGCCAATTGCGCCCACTGCCTGCCTCTGACACAATCGCGAATAATTCTCGTTAGTTTAAACCTCTCTTTTATTCGGTGATGCCTTGTCGTCGGTCCAAAACCCACACAGTGAGCTTGTTGGCGCGTTGTACCGCGACCATCGTGGCTGGCTGTTGGCGTGGTTGCGCCGCAACGTGGCCTGCCCGAGCCGCGCCGAAGACCTCAGCCAAGACACCTTCATGCGTCTGCTGGGCCGTGAAGAGCTGCGCGAACCCCGCGAGCCACGCGCGTTTCTGGTGGCGATCGCCAAAGGGTTGTTGTTCGACTACTTCCGGCGCGCAGCCCTCGAACAGGCCTACCTCACCGAATTAATGCTGATCCCGGAAAGCGAACACCCTTCACCGGAAGAACAGCACCTGATCCTCGAAGACCTCAAGGCCATCGACCGCCTGCTCGGCAAGCTGTCGAGTAAGGCCCGCGCCGCCTTCCTCTACAACCGCCTCGATGGCCTGGGCCACGCCGAAATCGCCCAGCGCCTCGGCGTTTCAGTGCCGCGCGTGCGCCAATACCTGGCCCAGGGCATTCGCCAGTGCTACATCGCGCTGTATGGCGAGCCGTTGTGACCGCGATCAGTTCCAAACCGGTCTCGGCCCGTGTGCTGGATGCTGCGATTGCCTGGCAACTGTCCCTCGACTCGGGCGATGGCAGCGTTGTGGAACAGGAAGAATTCGCCAAATGGCTGGCCAGCAATGACGAACATGCACGCGCCTGGCGCCAGTTGGGCATGCTCGACCAGCGTTTCAGCGCGGCCGCAGGCCCGGCGCGGGCGGCGTTGTTGCAGTCACGCGAGGGCATTCGCCAGCGCGTGCGCAAGCTTGGGAGCGGCTTGGCGAGTATCGCGTTGGTGTGCGGCCTGGCGTTGTTTGCCGGCGAGCGTTACGTGCCGATCCACTACTGGCTGGCCGACCAACGCACCGCCACGGGCGAGCAGCGCACGCTGAAACTGACGGACGGCACTCTGATCAACCTCAACACCCACAGCGCCATCGACGTGCGCTTTGATGAAAAACGCCGGCTGATCGTGCTGCAGGAAGGCGAAATCCTTGTCGAAACCGGCCACAACGATGCCCGCCCGTTCTATGTCCAAACCCGCGACGGCAGCCTGCGGGCCCTGGGCACGCGGTTCATCGTAAAACGCGAAGACGACGCCACGCGCTTGAGCGTGCTGCAGTCCGCCGTGGCCGCCCAGCCAGGGGCATTGCACACGGAACAGATTTTCGAACAAGGCCAGCAAGTGCTGATGCGCAGCCACGGCCTCGGCCCTGCGCTTGCCGTCACCCACGCCGCCGACGCCTGGACACGCGGCATGCTGGTGGTCGACAACGCCCGCCTGGGCGATGTGGTCAAGGAACTCAGCCGCTACCGCAGCGGCTATTTGGGTGTGGATAAAAGCGTGGCCGACCTGCGCATCACCGGCAGCTTCCCGCTGCACGACACCACGCTGGCGCTGAATGCGCTGCTGCCGACCTTGCCGGTGCAGATCGAGCAGCACACGCCGTGGTGGACCAAGGTTATCGCAGGGCCAGCGCAAGGTGGGTCCATCAGCCATAACTGAATTAGGGTTATTTCGAAATAGTCCAAAGAACTGTCATATCTCACAGATCCGCACCACCCTCTTTTGCCATCCAATGAGCCTTCGTTTTTTCCAGCATGACGCTGGTAAAAGCGTTCCCTGTTAGGCTAACGAGGATGGTTCCATGTCAACCCAACTAAACATCTCACGTCAGAGCTACGTCTTCGCGTTTCCCGGCCAAGGCAGCGATCCTTGTGGTGCGCTGACCGAGTTGTATCAATGCGTTCCTGAAACCAGGCACCGAATTGACACCCTTCTGGCAATTATCGAAAACGAGGCTGCGCAGTACGAACCCGAGCCAAAACCTGGGCTTGTAACGCAAGTACTGCTGACCCGGGATCACATCCCTCTGCCTTCCGGCATCGCGCAGTTGGCGCTGTATGGCGCGGCCGTGGTGCTCAATCAGTTGCTTGAGGATGCAGGTGTTCGTCCGACGTTGATCCTGGCGCAAAGCTTCGGCGAAATTGCGGCCAGGGTCTGTGCCGGAGTGCTCGACATTGCCCAGGGCGCCCGCGCGGTCTGTGCTCTCAACGACGCCTACCGCGCCGAAGAGGGACGAGGCACCATGCTGCTGATCAACCTTTCAGCGCAGGCCACTCAAGCACTGCTGGACCGTTTCCCCGCGTCGAACCTGGTGCTGGGCTCCGTCAACGCGCCGGCACAATGCATCATCAGCGGCGAGACGGCAGACCTTGAACACCTGCTTGCCCACCATGACGACAGCGCGCATCCTTTGCGGCCGGTCGCGATCGCCTACGCCTCACACTACCCCCATCACCAGGAAGTTGCCCGGCGCCTCCTCGAGAACCTACAACCGCTGACAGCCAAACCCTTCAACACACCGATCTACTCAACCGTGCTGGGACGTCGCTATGAGGCCACGGACGACCTGCATGAAATGTTTACCCGGGGCGTCACGCAACCGACCAACCTGCCCCACACACTGGCGCAACTGCCGACCGACGAACACACCGTGTTTATCGACCTCGGGGTGAACAGCGGCATGTCGATGTGCATACGCAAGAGCTTGCCACCTGCACAGACGTACGCACCGCTTGCAGAACCCATCGAAACCCTGCACCACTTGTTGCTCAAAGCGCCGACTGAACAGGCCGCGGTCGCGGCTTTGCGTGAGTTGGCCAATGGCCCCGTCGACGCTCAGGCACACGCGCAAATGGCCAGGATTTTCAGCGACCGGCAGCTCCATCCCCGCGCCAACCAGAGCTTCCACGACGGGCATCGACAGACCTACCAGCGCTTGCAACATTTGATGCGCCAGCTGCCCGAAGGCATTCACGCGTTCAAACAACCGCAACTGTTGATGGCCGTGGCCAGCCATGCGGCGATTAGTGACCCCTCGTTGTTCATGGGATGCGTGATTCAGCAGGGGCTATGCATCGGCACACTCCTGGCGTTCGAGCAGGATCACCCTCATGCGGCAACGTGGCGCCGCGAACTGGAGGCTGGCGAAACCCTGGGGGTTTACGCACTGACCGAGATAGGGCACAGCAACTCCCATATGGGCGCGTGTGTCGAGGCAACCTTCGACGCCGACACGCGTACCTTTGTGCTGAATACGCCAAACAAGGCGGCCTTGAAATTCGCCAACGTGGGTATCAATAACCTGAACAAGGTCGGCGTGGTGTTTGCCCAAGTCATCGTGCAAGGCCAGCACTGTGGCGTATTCGCTTTTGTGCTGCCAATGAGTGATGCCCAGGGCCCGCGCCCGGGTATTTCAATGTCGTCACCGACAGAAATTCGTGCAGTGCCACTGGATTACGGCCTGGCAAGCTTTGATCACGTGCGTCTGCCCTTCGATGCGTGGCTTCGCGATGGCGCCTCGATCAGCGCATCCAACCAGTTCCACGACCCGCTGGGCAGCACCGACCGACGCCTGATTCGCTCACTGTTCGCGCCCAAAAATGTATGGGCAATGGTCGGTGTCGGCTTGAGCTCGGTGATGCTGGCTTGTTCCACCCTGGCCCTGACCCATGCCAACCGCCGCACCACGCAGGCGCGCATCGGCAACGGCACCAGCCTGCTGGCGTTTCGCACTCAACGCCGCGCGCTGTTCGGTTGCCTGGCCACCGCGTATGTCATGAAATGCTTTGCCAATGACTCCGCGCGCCTGTGGATTGAAGGCACGGCCAGTCAGGCGTCGCTGCAAGCTACCGGCACAGGCGATGTGACGTGGACACCGTGGGCCGCCATCAGCCAGACCCTGGCGCTGACCAAAGCGCTCTGCGCCCCCGCCGCCGAAGCACTGGCGACAGAATGCCGCTTGCGCTGCGGGGTGGCCGGTGCGCTTAACCTCAATCGCTTCGCCGACTACGAAGGCATGGCCAAGATCTATCAGGATGCCGGTGGCAATAACCGCATGATCCTGCTGGACGCGGCCAAGGTCTTGATCGGCCAGCCCTTGAGCGAACCCACCCCGCCAGACCCACAAGGCAAGCTGGATGATGCCGAGTATTGGCTGGCCATGACTCACACCTTGGAGTACCGCTTGCTCAAGCAGGTTGCCGACCATGTTGCCCAGCACCGTGGCGAGGGAGAAGACGACATGCAGATCTGGAACTCGCAATTGATGATCGTTGCCCGCGCGGGTGAGGCCTATGCCCACCGCCTGGCCATCGAGAGCGCAGTCCGGGCCGGCGACTCACTGGCCCAAGGGCTGGCCAAGGAACTGGCAAGCGCGTTGTGCGGCCTTTACGTGTTGGAGTACCTGAACAAACACGCGGCCTGGTTCATCAGCGAAGGCCTCATGGACATTGCCCGCTACCGCGCGCTTGAGCAACGGCTTGATACGTTGAGCGATTTCCTGACCACACACGTCGAGCTGCTGATCGAAACCTTCGGCCATGGCGAAGCCACGCGCGCTGCGATCTCCAATGTCGACGATTACCCTGAGGCATTGGCCGACAAACTGCAGTGGGCCGTCGGCTGAGAACCCCCGCTATCCTGAGCCCTGAGGGCCATGCAGTTCGAACAGTTGTGAGCATTCACAGATTTATTTTCGCTTGGCCCTATCACTTTTTGATTCTCGCTCGGCACCTAGGCAATTGAGAAATGTTTCCATTCAGGAGCCGTCCTATGTCCCGCACGCTAGACACCTTGTTGCGCCCCAGCCTGTTGGCCGTGGCCATTGCCCTCAGCGCCCCACTGGCCAGCACCGCGCTGATCGCCGCCGAACAGGCTTCCAGCGTGCGCGCGTACAACCTGCCGGCGGCACCATTGGCCAGCACCCTGAACCAGATCGCCAGCCAAGCCGGTCTTGCGTTGACGCTTAATCCTTCGCTGGCATCGGGCAAGACCTCGGCACCGGTCAAGGGCCCGTTCGATGCGCAAGGCGCGTTGCGTGAGGCGCGTTGCGTGAGGCGTTGCGGGGGACTGGGTTGCAGTTGGAGCAAAGCAGCGCGGGGACTTATTCCCTGGTTGCGATTCCTGACGGGGTGGTTGCATTGGCCGAGACCAGCATCATTGCTCAAGGCAACACTGAAAGTGCATGGGGGCCGGTGACTGGCTATCTGGCGACACGCACCGCAGCGGGCACCAAGACCGATACAGCACTGGTTGAAGCGCCGCGCTCGATCTCCGTCGCCACCCGCCAGCAGATGCAGGACCGCAACGTCCAGAACCTCGATGACGCGGTTAAATATATGCCCGGCATCGTATCTTCCAGCTACGGCAGCGACACCCGTTACGACTGGATGCGCGTGCGCGGTTTCGAACCCACGCAGTTCCTTGACGGCCTGCCACTGCCACGCGGTGTGTATGCCAACCCAAAAGCCGAAACCTGGAACCTCGATCGTCTCGCCCTGCTGCGCGGCCCGGCTTCGTCGGTCTACGGTCAGACGCCACCGGGCGGCCTGCTGGACATGGTCAGCCGCCGCCCCAACGAGGAATCGAGCCATGCTATCCAGCTGCAATACGGCAGTGACAACTACCGCCAGATCAACTTTGCCAGCACCGGCAAAATCGATGATGAAGGCCAGTTCCTGTATGGCATCAGCGGCGTAGTGCGCGATGCCGACACCCAGGTCGATCACATCGACAACAAGCGCTATAACATCGCGCCGAGCCTGACCTGGAATATTGATACCGACACCAAGCTGACTTTCCTGTCGCAGTTCACCCGTGACGATACGGGTGCCACCAGTCAGTTCTTGCCGATTGTGGGTACCAAAATCGACTCTGCGCTGGGCAAAGTCTCGCACCACAAAAACCTGGGCGACCCGGATTACGAGTTCTACGACCGCACCTACTACGCGCTGGGCTATGCCTTCGAGCATCGTTTCAACGATACCTGGCAGTTCAAGCAGAACCTGCGCTATACCAAGTCCGAGCTGTCATTCCAGCAACTGACCGTGGGCGCCTTCGGCTATTATCCGGTTGATGCAGCGGGCAATATCGACCGCACCTCGACCAACGTGGACGAGAACATCGGCCAATTCGCGGTCGACAACAATTTCCAAGCCGACTTCTCGACCGGTGATGTCACCCATACTCTGCTACTGGGCCTGGACCACCAGCGCACCGACACTTCTTACCTGTCGATCTATGGTGGCGCTGGGCGCGTCAACATCTTCAACCCCGTCAACACAACACCGGTAGTGCGTCCGGCACGCGCCGATGCTTACTACGACTATAACCAGAAGACGATACAGACCGGCCTCTATGTGCAAGACCAGATGGCTTTGGACAAATGGCGCCTGACCCTCGGCGGGCGTGAAGACTGGGTGCATCAAGGCACGACCTACTTCAACAAGAACGACGCGACCAATACCGACCGCAGCAAAAACTTCAGTGGCAACGCGGCACTGAGCTACGTGTTCGACTCGGGCTTTGTGCCATACCTGTCCTACGCCGAATCTTTCCAGCCCGCCAGCAATGCCAGTGTTGACCCGCTCAAGTCGTACAAGCCCACCGAAGGCAAGCAATGGGAACTGGGGATCAAATACCAGCCGCCCGGCTCAAACACTTTGCTGAGTGCGGCGGTGTATGACCTGACTCAGAAAAACGTGCTTGTCTCTAGCACCGGCGCAGGCGGCCAGTCTGTCACCGACCAAACCGGCGAAGTGAAAGTCAAAGGACTGGAGCTGGAAGCCGTATCCGACGTCACCGAAAACCTCAAAGTGATCGCCGCGTACACGCTGGCAAAATCCGAAGTGCAAAAAGGCAGCTTCAAGGGCAACCGCCTGCAGTTGATGCCAAACCAGCAAGCCTCCCTGTGGACCGACTACACCTGGCACAACGGTGTACTCGATGGTTTCGGCATCGGCTTTGGTGCCCGCTACACCGGCAACACCTATGGCGACCAGGCCAACACATGGCTGGGTAAAGCAAATGCCTACACCGTGTTCGACGGTGCCGTGCATTACGATCTGGGCAGCCTCGACAGCAGCCTCAAAGGTGCCTCGTTGAAACTCAACGCCACTAACCTGTTCAACAAGGACTACATTTCCACCTGTGATGCTTCCTACTGCTACTTCGGCGACCAACGCAGCGTAGTCGCCAGCGCCACCTACCAGTGGTAATCGGCTGAGTTAATAACCAGGCCGTCCTTCGGGGCGGCTTTGGTGTGTCTGAAGGTTCGAAAATGAAAAGCAAAACCATCCGCCACTGGTCCTTCATCCACACCTGGACCAGCCTGATCTGCACGGTGTTCCTGCTGCTGCTCGCCCTCACCGGCCTGCCGTTGGTGTTTCATCACGAGATCGATCACCTGCTGGGCAACGAGCCCGAACTCCAGCAGATGCCTGCCAACACCCCACAGCTGAACCTTGAGCAACTGGTGGCCAAAGCCCAGGCGCATCGCCCGGGTGAGGCGATGCAATACCTGGCGTGGGACGAGGACGACAAGAACGGCGTGATCGCGATCATGGCCGCGACGGCCGGCACCGAACCCAACGCGTCCCACACCTTCATGCTCGATGCGCGCACTGGCGAAGCCGTGGAAACGCCGGCGGCCAATGGCGGGCTGACGCTGTTCCTGCTGCGCCTGCATGTGGACATGTTTGCCGGCCTGCCGGGCAAGTTGCTGTTGGCGTTCATGGGCCTTCTGTTTGTGGTGGCGATTGTTTCCGGCACGGTGCTGTACCTGCCGTTCATGCGCCGCGTGAAGTTCGCCACTGTGCGCCAGGACAAATCCACTCGCCTGCGCTGGCTTGACCTGCACAACCTGATCGGCGTGGTCACACTGACCTGGGCGCTGGTGGTGGGCGTGACCGGCGTAATCAGTGCCTGCGCCGACCTGATCATCGCCGCGTGGCGCCAGGACAGCCTCAGCGCCATGATCGAACCGTACAAAAACGCGCCGCCGCTGACCTTGCGTGCACCGGCTACCGAGCTGCTGAGCATCGCCGCCAAGGCCGCGCCCGGCATGCAGCCAGACTTTATCGCCTTCCCCGGCACGCGCTTTTCCAGTGAGCACCATTACGCCGTGTTCATGAAGGGCAGCACGCACCTGACCTCGCACTTGCTCACGCCGGTGCTGATCGACGCCAGCACCCTGGCCGTCACCGCTATCGCCGAGCGGCCGTGGTACATGGACGCCATGGGCATGTCCCAGCCGTTGCACTTCGGTGACTACGGCGGCATGCCGATGAAGATCCTCTGGGCGCTGTTGGATGTGCTGACCATCATCATGCTGGGCAGCGGCGTGTACCTGTGGATCGTGCGGCGCAAGGCGGCCCAGGTATGAAGCCGCGCCAGTCGAATTTTTGGAAGGTGTTTGGCATACCGCTGGGGATTGGCGTGCTCAGCGCGGCCGGGTTGTTTGCCGCGTTGCTGGGGGATGGGCTGTGGGATTCGCTCAGTTGGGTGGGGTTGGGGGTTCCTGCTGTCATTGGTGTTTGGGCGTTATTTAAGCGGCGCGGCTGAGGGCGCTATCGCAGGCAAGCCAGCTCCCACCTTGAAATGCATTCCCCTTGTGGGAGCTGGCTTGCCTGCGATGAGGCCGCCAAAAACACCCACCCACCACTCGCCAGCCACCGAGCAACCCACTAGGCTAGCCACTGCCCATTTCGAGGAATGCCCATGTCCGCGCCCAGCATGACCTTGTTTCACAACCCGGCCTCACCCTTTGTTCGCAAAGTCCGCGTGCTGCTGATCGAGACCGGCCAGCAGGACCGTGTGGCGCTGCACGGCTGCATGCCGACGCCGGTCAACCCGGATGCGCAGCTGGCTCGCGAAAACCCCGTGGGCAAGATCCCGGCCCTGCGCCTGGCCGACGGTTCGGTGCTGCACGACAGCCGGGTGATCCTCGACTACCTGGACCACCAGCATGTCGGCAACCCGCTGATACCGCGCGACGGTTCCGCCCGGTGGCGCCGCCTGACCCTAGCCTCGATGGCCGACGGCATCATGGATGCCGCCGTGCTGGTGCGTTACGAAACCGCCATGCGCCCGGCAGAAAAGCACTGGGCCCAATGGCTCGATGAGCAGCGCAACAAAATCCGCCGCGCCGTCGCCGAGTTGGAGAAAGAGGCGATTGCCGAGTTGGCCAGCCGCTTCGACATCGCCTCCATCAGCGTGGCCTGCGCGCTGGGTTACCTGGACTTCCGCCACCCTGACCTGCAATGGCGCACGGCTAACCCCAAGCTTGCCGATTGGTACGCCGAGGTCAGCCAGCGGCCGTCGATGTTTGAGACCCAGCCGCCGGTCTAGCCTGCCTTGAGGCAAGCCCGCTACCTGTGGCAAGCGGGCTCGCCACAGGGAGCCCATTTACCACAAAAAACAGCGCGTTAATTTTGCCTATCAGCTGCGCCCTCACCTGCTGATCTTCGCGCAACCCGATCATTGCACCTCCTCCAGATCAAACTGCACCTTGCGCTTGCCCACGCCATACCAATCCAGCTTGCGCGTCAGCACCATCACCGTGCCCAGCAGGCCGAACAGCAACAGCGAGCCCATCAGCAGCGCGTAATCCTCGGCGCTCAACAGCCCGTACAACAAGCCATACAACGCCGCCAACCCTGCCGAAAAGCCCAGTCCATGGGCGATGCTGCGCAGCACATGGCACACGTAAAACCCAATCAACAACACACAGGCACTCGCCGACAACAGGTACGCCAGGCCAAAGCCAATGTGCTCGGACAACGACAACAACAGCAGGTAAAAGAACGCCAGGGCAAAGCCCACCAACGCGTATTGAATCGGGTGCACCGCCAGGTTTTTGAGCACCTCGAACAGAAAGAAGCCGGCGAACGTCAGGGCGATAAACAGCAGCGCATATTTGATCGCGCGGTCGCTCTTGAGGTACTGGTCCACCGGGTCGATAAAGCGCACGCCGAAGCTGCGGCTGTTGAAGTCGTCACACACCTTGTCCCACTCGCAGCCGCGCAGGGTTTCTTCCAGGTTGGTGGCGAAGAACGTGGTCTGCCAATGGGCGCTAAAGCCTTGAGCCGTGACCTCACGCTGAGCTGGCAAAAAGTTGCCGACAAAGCTTGGGTGCGGCCAGTTCGACGCCAGTTTCACCTGGCTGGTCTTGCCCACCGGCACCACTTGCATCTGCTCGGTGCCTTGCAGGCGCAGGTCAAAGGCGAA
This sequence comes from Pseudomonas sp. YeP6b, assembly GCF_025642995.1. Taxonomy (NCBI): domain Bacteria; kingdom Pseudomonadati; phylum Pseudomonadota; class Gammaproteobacteria; order Pseudomonadales; family Pseudomonadaceae; genus Pseudomonas; species Pseudomonas sp. YeP6b. The sequence goes on from NZ_CP080090.1 coordinate 6,312,865, forward strand.
GTCAAACGGGGCTGGTTTTTTGCTGTCTTGCTCGGGCAGCATCACGTGCACGCCCTCGCCCAGCCAGGCCACTTGAGAACCGGGCGCGAACTCCAGGCGTTGGCTGCCGAGTTCCAGCTTCAGCGCATTTTCGATGCCGCGAATGTCACTGATACCCACCGCCAAATACGCCGGTTCAAAACGATAATCGGCAAAGTTTTCCGTGATGCCCAACTGCGCAGGCAGCTCAAAACGCCCACTGATGCGGTTGTCTGCATGGAACAGCCGCGCCTGGTAAATGCCCCGCGAGCGCAGCTCGGTTTGCACCTTGCCGTCGAGTTCAAACTGCTCCGGCAAGAAATACAGACGACCGCGCACTTCACTGACTTGCTCGTAGCGTTCGTTGAGCTTTTCATTGAGCTTCCACTCACGGACGGTCTTGCGATAGGGCACTACCATCACCGGGCCGGTGAGGCGCTGGCTGTAGCTTGAGCTGCGGGCGATGTCCATCAATACGCCATCGCGCATCTGCTGGCGGTCGCTGATGATGCCGCTGATCATCAGCAACGGAATCAGCAACAGCAGGATCAGCAGCGCAATCGCGCCAAGTTTGAAAAGCAAGCTGCGGTTCATGGGTCTCTCCCTGTTTTGATGGGCAGAGCGTGAACCGCGCGTATGGGAGATTTATGTGGGCAATGTGGAGACTGTGTGGAGATGCAGCACCACTTGCACGCCGCCTTGCACATTGCCGATCTGCAGGGCGCCGCCGTGCAGCTTCACCACTTCTTCGACAAAGTTGAGGCCAAGGCCGGTGCTTTTGCGCCCGCTGGTCGGGCGTGGCAGGGAGTAAAAACGCTCACTCAGGCGCGGCAAGGCGTAGTCGGGAATCGGCGCGGCCTGGTTGAACAGGCTCACCTGCACGTCGTTGTGCTGGGTGTGCGCACTGAACCTCAACGTGCCACCGGGTGGCGTGAAGTCCAGGGCGTTATCCAGCAGATTGCCCAAGGCCTGGCGCAGCAGGAAAGGCTCGCCGAACACTTTCACATCCGCGCCAATCGCCTGTTCGACGTGTAACCCGGCGCCTTCGATTCGCGCGCATTGGGCCTTTAGCACCTCGTCGACCAAGGCGGCCAACGGCATGCTGATTTGTTCTTCCAACCCCTGGCGCTGTTCCACTTGGGCCAGGTTTAGCAGGCGCTCGATCAACTGCTGCAAGCGCGCGCTTTCACTGTCGATATTGCCGACGAAACGCTGCTGCTGCTCGCGGGTCATGTCACCCTGCAACAACTCCGCCGCGCCACGAATCGCCGCCAGCGGGCTTTTCAATTCGTGGGTCAGGGTGTGCACGTAATGCTCGACGTAGGCCTTGCCTTCCAGCTGCGTGCGCATGTGCTCCACAGCGGTGGACAGTTGCTTGAGCTCGCCGCCACGATAATGCGGCAACTCGGCACGCCGGCCTTCGCTAACGGCCTGCGCATACGCCGTGAGCCGGTGCAGCGCACCGCTCAGCCACCAGGACAACAGCGCGCCGAGCAGCAGGCCGAGAATCACCAACCCTGCGCCGTACCACAGCAGGCGATGCTCGGTGCGGTCGACATAGGGCTGCAACGAGCTGTTGGGCTTGGCCACAGTGACTACGCCGATGATCTGGCCGTTGTCGCGGATCGGCGCGCCCACGTGCATCACCGACGAGTTGGGGTCATCCAGTTCGCTTTTGGTCGAACGGGCGCCGTACTCACCGCGCAGGGTCAGGTACACGTCGTTCCACTTGGAGTAGTCCTGGCCCACCGCTTCGCCCGTCGAGTCGAGCAACACGATGCCCTTGGCGTCGGTCACGTAGATACGGTGGTTGACCTGGTTTTTCGGCAGGCCCCAGATGGTCGCGCCCGGTTGGCGGTTGCCATAGGCCTTGAGCAACTCTGGCCAGTGGCTCTGCCCAAGGGTGCCGTTCTTGACGTCCAGCCGCAGGATTTCAGCCAGCAGGTTGGCGGTATCCACCAGGGTTTCTTCGGTGGACTGGCGCACGCCGGGGCGGATTTCCTTCATCACCGTGTTGAGCACGAAGTAGCCGGTCAGGCCGATAAACAGCGCGTACACCAGGAAAATCCGCAGCCCCAGGCGCATCAGCTGTGGCTCGGGCTATAGCTGTAGCCCAGGCCACGATGGGTCTGGATCGGCTCGGCATCGGCGGCCACGCTACGCAGTTTGCTGCGCAGGCTTTTGATATGGCTGTCGATATTGCGCTCGTAGCCAGCGTCGGCGGGCACGCCCACCGCATCGAGCAATTGCTCGCGGCTGAATACGCGCTCGGGTTGCTCGAGCAGGCTTTGCAACAGACGGAACTCATGACGGGTCAGGATCAAAGGCTGGCCGCGATAATGGATCTGCATGCGCTCCAGGTCCACCTGAAACACGCTGGGCGCAACACCTGGGCCGACGCGCTTAAGGATCGCCCTGACCCGCGCCGCCACTTCCCGTGGGCTGAACGGTTTGACCACGTAATCGTCGGCGCCGATCTCCAGGCCCACCACCCGGTCAATCTCAGCATCCCGCGCACTGAGGAACATCACCGGCACTTCGCTGAAACGGCGCAATTGCTTGCAGGTTTCAAAGCCGCTGATGTCGGGCAGGCCGATGTCGAGAATGATCAGGTCCGCCGGCGTCTGGCGTTGGTGGGCCAGCGCCTCCTGGCCGAGGCTCAGCCAGGTGGTGGTAAAGCCTTCGCCTTGCAGGGCGAAAATCAGCGTGTCGGCTATCGCCGCTTCGTCTTCGACAATCAGGATATGCGGCATGTGGGTCCGTCAGCAGTCCGGTTTGTCGGCAGTGTAACGACGCGCCGGGTTCACCGCTGCGCCAAATTCACGCAGGGCTTTGGCGCCGATCAGCAGCGGGTAGTTGAAGCTGCTGCGGTCGGTGAGGTTGACCTCCACGGTGCGTTTGACGTTGCCCAGGCACATCTCCAGGTCGATGACCGGGCGCTTGGCCACGGTGGCTTCGTCCTTGTCCTCATCTTCGTCGGCGCGGCTCTTGATCTTGCTGATGCGCGAGACTTTGTGTTCGTAGACCTTGTTGGTGGTGTCCTTGCCGCCGAGGCGGAAGCGCACCCAGTCGTCGCCATCGCGGGTGAAGGTGCCGATGTCACGGGCCGACAGCGAAGCCGTCAGTGCGCCGGTGTCCATCTTGGCCTTGAAGGTTTCGCCGATCTCCGGCAGCTGGATGTATTCGTAGCGACCGTAGAGGGTCGGTTCGGCAGCCATGACCGGCAGAGCCACCAGGGCGAACGCAGCAAGGAGCAATTTCACGAAGTGATTTCCTCGAAATAAGTAGGCGGATTCTAGACCGCAAAAGCAGCACTTAGTTAGCCCCGCCATCAGCAGCTCGTTCCCACGCTCTGCGTGGGGATGCAGCTTTGGACGCTCTGCGTCTGCTTTTAAAGGCTTGACGCAGAGCGTCACTGGCGGCATTCCCACGCAGAGCGTGGGAACGATCAGCATAGCCTTCACATTGTGAAACATTCGTGCGGCGATTTGCGATTTGGCCTCTAGACTCAGCTTGCTTATCATGGCCCGCCCACAGGATTCCAAGAGTTACTTATGCGCCGCCTGCTCACCGGCTGTTTCGTCACACTGCTGTTATTGCTCAACACCCTGGTGCTGTTCGGCCCGTTGATGGTGTTTGCCCTGCTCAAGCTGGTGGCCCCCGGTCGCTATCGCGACTATGCCTCCTGGGCGGTGATGTGGATCGCCGAAACCTGGGCAGAAATCGACAAGCTGATCTTTTCGCTGTGCATCCCAACCCAATGGGAGATCCGCGGCGGCGGCGACCTGCGCGGTGACACGTCCTATCTGGTGATCAGCAACCACCAATCCTGGGTCGACATTCCGGCCCTGATCCAGGCGCTCAACCGGCGCACGCCGTTTTTCAAATTCTTCCTGAAAAAGGAGCTGATCTGGGTGCCCTTCCTCGGCCTGGCCTGGTGGGCGCTGGATTACCCGTTCATGAAGCGCTACACCAAGGCATTCCTGGCCAAGCACCCGGAACTGGCAGGCCAGGACCTGAAAATCACCAAAGAGGCCTGCGAGCTGTTCAAGCGCCAGCCGGTGACGGTGGTCAATTACCTGGAAGGCACGCGGTTCAGCGCGGCCAAACACAAGCAGCAGGCGTCGCCGTTTGCCCGGTTGCTCAAGCCCAAGGCGGGCGGCGTGGCGTTTGTGTTGGCGGCAATGGGGGAACAGCTGGACGCGGTGCTTGATGTGACCGTGGTCTATCCATCTCAAAAGCAGCAGCAAAAGATTCCGGGGTTCTGGGATTTGATCAGCGGCGCGGTGCCAAAAGTGATCATTGATATCCGCACCCGCGAGCTGGACCCGGCGTTGTGGCAGGGCGATTACGAGAATGATCCGGCCTTTCGCCAGACCGTCCAGAACTGGGTGAACCAGCTCTGGAGGGAGAAGGACGCGCGCATCGCTCAACTGCGCGCGGAACGTATTTAGCTGCCAGTGCCCCAGGCCGAGGCCAGTTTGCCCAGCACCGACTCGTTGGCGCCCTGACCACCCAGGTATTGCAGGATCACCGGCGCAAACTTGCCGATCATGCTGTTATCCATGCCCAGCGCGCTGAACGCGGTGTTCAGGTCGCTGGTGTTCTTGACGTTACCCAGCAAGCCGTCCAGGCCGCTGGTCTTGCTGCCGCCGCTCTGGCCGAGCATCCCGCTCAAGGCGCCAAGGCTGCCCAGGGAGTTGCTCCCCGACAGTTGATCCAAGCCGGGCACGCTCTTGCCCAGTTGCGAATAATCGGTGCCGCTCAGTTTATTTTTGGCCAGCCCCAGCATGGCGCCGGTGCCGCCGACGGCTTGTTCGGGGGTGACGTTCAGTTGCGACGTCAGGGCGCTCAGCAGGCCGGCGGTCTGGGAACTCGGCGCTGCGGCAGCCGCCTTGTTATTGCTGCCCTGAGCGCCGGAGACGGCATTGGCCACGTCACCGAGGCTGAAACCTGCGGCAAATACCGGGCTGGCAGCCACGGTCATCAGGCAGGACAGGGCAAAACCGCGTGAAATCTTCATCAAGACAACCTCTGAATGTAGGAGCTAAAAGCAGGCGTTGGACTGACGGTCCAGAAGGAATGTTCCCACCTAGAGATTAGTTCAGAAAAAGCTGCATCCAAATCACCCGCCCGCGCGTATATCGAACATGCGCCGCCCGGAGTTGGATGGAATGAATGCTCAAGCTGGTCTACCCTCTGCCTACCGTGCGCAGTCCCGTCGCCCTCGTTCGAGAGCCTGGAGAAGCCCTATTTCCATCAACGATGCTGATCTATTGCGGCCCTTGCTGGCCCAGTGCGCCCTGGGCAACCGCCAGGCGTTCGAAACCCTTTACCGCAGCGTTTCGCCACGTCTTCACGGTGTTGCATTGCGCTTCATGGGCCGCGCCGACCTGGCCGAAGAGGTGCTGCAGGAAGCCTTCGTGCGTATCTGGTACAACGCCTCACGCTACGAAGCACACCTGGCGGCGCCCATGACGTGGATGGTCAACATCACCCGCAACCTGGCCATCGACCAATTGCGCAAACACCGCGAACAGCCCTTGGCCGACGGCCAGCAGGACGCCCTGCTCGACGACAGCCCCAGCGCCCACGAGCAACTCAACAACGAACGCGAAGCGCGCGCCCTCAACCGCTGCCTCGACACGCTCGACGGCATGCAGCGCCAATCAGTCACCGTGGCTTACTTCCAAGGCCTGTCGTGCTCGGAGTTAGCCGAACATTTGGCGGCGCCTTTGGGCTCGGTCAAATCCTGGATTCGCCGCGGCATGGAGCGCCTGCGCAGGTGCCTTGAATCATGAACTACCAAACCACCGCCCTGCGCCGCGCCCTGGCCGCCGATTACGCCATTGGGCTAATGCCTGCGACCGCTCGTCGGCGCTTCGACGCCCTGTTATTGGAAGACGCCGCACTGCGCGTCGAACTCGGTCATTGGCAGGATGCGCTCGCCAGCCTGACCGGCGCCCTGCCCGAGCGGCCGGTGCCCGATCACGTGTGGGCAGGCATCAAAGCGCGGATTGAGCCGCAGGTGCTGCATGTGCCGGCGAAGAAACCGTTCTGGATGAGCTTTCGTGTGCTAGCGGCTGCCTGCGCGGTGGTCGTCGCAGTGCTGGTGGGTGTGCTTTATCAGCGTGATATCGGCGCCGAGTACAACGCCACGCTGATCGCGGCTAACCAACAACCGGCGTTGCAGATCCAGGCATTTGGGGATCACCTGCAAGTTGAGCCGTTGACGTTGGCGGCGGTTGAGCCGACGCGTGCACTGGAACTGTGGGCCATTGCGGCCGGCGGCAAACCGATTTCTCTGGGGTTGGTGCCCAGCTCGGGTAAAGGCCGAATCCAGTTGAGCAAGGAACAGCAAGCATTGTTGGCCGCACCGCTGACCCTCGCCGTCAGCCTGGAGCCTGCAGGCGGCTCGCCGACAGGCCAACCCACCGGACCGGTGCTCTATCAAGGCGCACTGGCCTCTCGCTGACACCACATAATCCCTGTGGGAGCTGGCTTGCCTGCGATAGCGGTGGGTCAGCCAGAGACAGGTTGACTGGCCGACCGCAATCGCAGGCAAGCCAGCTCCCACATTTGATCTTCATCGGCTGGGCAACTTTGAAATAACCAGTGCCTCTACAAGAAGTAAATACGCTAAAGAACTGTCATTTATAACAGTAGCCAACACTCTGTATCACCCGCAGCATGAAACATCTGCTCCCCACCGGAAGACATTTATGAAGCGCGCACTGCTTGCGGGCTTGTCTGCAATGACAGGGCTGGTAGCAAATGCCATCGCGGCGACCGCAACTTGCCCACCGATCCAGAGCATCCATCAAACCGCGATGGCCGGTGGCGGTTATAGCTATGAAGCCTCACAGCCGGGCGGGCTTACCTGGACCGGCAAAAACCCGTCAGCTACCGCCTCCTACCTCAATGACTCGACGTTTCACGATGCCCGTTACGATGCACAAAACGAAGCCGTCACCTGCACCTACAAGGGTCCAATGGGTAATGACGCACAGCTTTCGGTCACGCTCAAATCCGTCGAGGGGTGGAACCTCACGCCTATTGGTTATTGGAAAGGCACCTATTGCGAAGACTCTGACGCCACCAAGTGCTCATTCACCCATCGGTGACCCGCAGTTGATCATCATCGCCCAGGCGACTTGCTCCTGGCGACGGATGGCGCTTATAGTTCGGCGGTCGTCCACATGGCGACACGGGTTTGGCGACTCGGGTGAATGGTGCAAAAGCTTCTGCTTTTTTGCAGGTTCTTTTGCGTCCGCAATAGCTGCTTTCATGGTGGCTGTGCGCGGGAGACCTTCGGGTCTGCCGGTTCCATTCCCGGTTCGCCAACCTGCGTACAGCTGCCACCCAATTCGTTTGGCGACGAATAAGTGTGTAGCCCACCTCTACTTGAATGGGTTTTAAAACATGAACCGATACATGCCGCTCACCGGCCACGACAGCACCACCCCTTCCCTGCTCATCGACACCCAAGTCCCGCTCGACGTCCTCCACGACGCCGCGGTCTACCGCATCCGCGCGGTGACACAAGTCATGGAAAACCTCGCGTTTCGTGAGGGCCTGCACATCGACAATCTCGTCCTCCAGGACTTCGCCCTGCTCTGCGCCATTCCCTTGCGGGACGGGTGCGACCTGCTGGATGTGATCAGCCGGCGGTTGCAGGCCTAAACACCCAGATGCAAAAAAGGGCGACCTATGGGTAGCCCTTTCTGTACAGCACGTGGCCCCTCTCACCGCACGTCTTTATAGTTTATCGCAACAAACAATAAGGCGACTAAGCACGAACAATTCTAAAAAACTGTTGTTTCTAACAGTATCCGTCCGCCCTGATCATCACTGAATATTCAGTCTTGAACCAACACACAGGGTACCTACTCATGAAATGCCTAAGCACAACAAAACGATCAACTCTTAGCTCTCAATGTTTGAAAGTTGTCATTACCTTGGCGACCCTAATTGGTAGCACTTGCGCATTCGCTGAAAGTTGTGCGCCAGAGAGCCAGATTACGGCAAGTGAAAGTGGCGGCGAGGTCGTATACACAGCGGGCGAGTTTAAAGGCAATAACGAGGACAGCGGAAACGACGAAAATCGATCGTACTTGAGCCCCACCTTAAAGTTTGAACGAGCGACCCTGTCGCAACGCAAAATTGGCACGCATGGAGAAGACCCAAAAGATACAGCGGGCTCTATCGTCTCGTTTGTCAAATGCGATTATGTTGGCGCTGGTGGCAGCAAAGCCGGCTCACCGCCTGATCGCGTCCGGCTTTCCAAGCGATACACTACGCTGCCTAAGCCAGACAAAGGCAATTGGTTGACCGAGACCATTAACAGGACTGTCGTTACCAACTCCGCCGGCACTGAAAACACGTACTGCACGTCTACAGACCCGACAGCCTGTACGTTCAAATAAATAGCAAGGGCGGCCCATCGGGCGCCGTGCTTTTTCTTTGAACTTACACTATTTCAAGTACCTTAAATGAGACAAGCAAAATACTTCTTCAATAACTTTTTTTCTAAAAAACACAACAACCTGTTAGCACCAACAGCTACACATAATACGTTTTCCTAATAACATCACCCTGTAAGCCCACCACCAAGAAAACATGAGAAATGCCGCAACGAAAGATTATAATTTTAGTTTCCGCATAGGTACAACAACTGGCTATCGCAACGTAATATATGAGAGTCTAAATGCAAATAGCGAGGCTGCAGCGCTTGAGAAGATGAAGCAAAAGTACAACGACTCCCGCGATGTTATTAGCTGCACTTTCTCGGGGAAAGCAGAGGAAAATAAACGCAAAGCAGAGATTGAAGAACAATTAAAGACTGAGACGGATCCACAAAAGAAGATATATCTCCAAGTAAAGTTAGAGCAATTACAACGAAATTAAATCCAACACTCCGATTCAACACGACCTGCAGCAACGCTCTTCAGAACCTTCGGCAGTATAAACAATTTAAACCTGACCTGGGGACACTGAACGTACACAATGGGCGACTCACGGGCAAACTCCAGGGTCGCCATTTTTTCAGCTTTGGCTTTACGCGTCACTCAGCTTCTTAAGCGGATCAATCACACACTTCTTCGGCACACCCGCATCAAACTCGCCATCACCATGGGACGCATCGTCCAAGCACCCAGTTCATCTGCTGATTTTTTTGATAACGGTGCCCAGATCGCCCAGGCAAAAACGACCTAATCACTTCTACCTTTAACAAAGCACCCGCATAGATCCTTTAAGAAAAAAACCTCGCATTAATATTTCGAACGCCTATAAAAAACTGTGAAATCTAACAGGTACACACAAATAAAATATCAAACACACTCTCTCTGAAAGCCATAAAAAGCCGAACACGCACAAGGATGATTGAGATGAGCGAGCGCGAATACAATTGCACTATTGGGACAACAACCGGCTACCGCAACGTACAAAAAGAGGATGTCGTTGCAAACAGCGAGGCCGAGGCGATTGAAATACTGAAGAAAAAATACACTGATCCGAGAGACACATTTAGCTGCGTTACATCAGACGAATTCGAACGAGAGAAAGCGGAGTTTGAGAAGCAAGAGAGGGAGGCGAATGGAGGATAAAAGATAAAAATCAAGACTTAGCTAATCACACCAGATACGCCCCCATCGCTGTTTACAGCAAAAGGAGAAATGAAGCGATCATCTCTCCTCTTGCTTCTCCGATAGTTACGCCGCACTGAACAACTTGTGCGGATCAATCACAAACTTCTTCGGCACACCCGCATCAAACTCGCCATACCCACGCGGCGCATCATCCAGGCTGATCACCTGCACACCCACAATCTCAGCGATGTTGATGCGGTCCCACATGATCGCCTGCATCAGCTGGCGGTTGTACTTCATCACCGGCGTCTGCCCGGTGTGGAAGCTGTGGGATTTAGCCCAGCCCAAACCAAAGCGAATGCTCAGGCTGCCCATTTTCGCGGCGGCATCGACCGCGCCTGGGTCTTCGGTGACGTACAGGCCAGGAATACCGATTTTGCCTGCCACACGCACCACGCCCATCAGCGAGTTAAGCACGGTGGCCGGGGCTTCGGCCTTGGCGCCGTCATGCCCGTGGCCACGCGCTTCGAAGCCCACGCAGTCAACGGCGCAGTCCACTTCTGGCTCGCCCAGCAACGCGGCGATCTGTTCGTGCAGCGGGGTGTCGGTGGACAGGTCAACCACTTCAAACCCTTGCGCCTTGGCGTGGGCCAGGCGGATAGAGTTGACGTCGCCGATGATCACCACGGCCGCGCCGAGCAGGCGTGCGGACGCGGCAGCGGCCAGGCCGACCGGGCCAGCACCGGCAATGTAAACCGTGCTGCCTGGGCCAACGCCAGCGGTGACGGCGCCGTGGTAGCCGGTGGGCAGGATGTCGGAGAGGCAGGTCAGGTCGCGGATTTTCTCCATGGCCTTGTCGCGGTCCGGCAGTTTCAGCAGGTTGAAGTCGGCGTACGGCACCAGTACGTATTCGGCCTGGCCACCGGTCCAGTCGCCCATGTCGACATAGCCATAAGCACCACCGGCACGCGCCGGGTTAACGGTCAGGCACACGCCGGTGTGTTGTTCTTTGCAGGAGCGGCAGCGGCCGCATGCGACGTTGAACGGCACCGAGACCAAGTCGCCGATTTTCAGGTTCTCTACGTCGCTGCCCTTCTCGATGACTTCGCCGGTGATTTCGTGACCGAGCACCAGGCCGGTCTGGGCAGTGGTGCGGCCGCGCACCATGTGTTGGTCGGAGCCGCAGATGTTGGTGGAGACCACGCGCAGGATGACGCCGTGTTCAATCTTCCTGCCACGGGGGTCCTGCATTTTGGGATAGTCGATTTTCTGTACTTCGACCTTGCCGTTGCCGAGATACACGACACCACGATTACCAGACATGCTTTCACCTCGCTGTTGTTTTTATGGAACCGCGTTGCCCAGGCAGGCAGCGCGTAAAATGCTCGGGTACAGATGCTGTTTGTGCGTTGTTGCTGATGGCCTCATCGCGGGCAAGCCCGCTCCCACCTTTTGATTTGTGAACACATTCAAATGTGGGAGCTGGCTCGCCTGCGATAGCGATCTAAAGAACGACCGTGCGATTGGCATTGAGAAACACCCTGCGCTCTATGTGATACCCAACGGCCCGGGCCAATGTCAGCCCTTCGATATCGCGCCCCTTGGCAATCAAATCCTCGGGATAGTGGCTGTGATCCACCACCTCCACGCCTTGGGCGATGATCGGGCCTTCGTCCAGGTCGTTGTTGATGTAATGCGCGGTGGCGCCGACCAACTTCACACCCTTGTTGTACGCCTGGTGATACGGCTTGGCGCCCTTGAACCCCGGCAGTAACGAGTGGTGGATGTTGATGGCCTTGCCATCCAGCTTGCGGCACAGCTCCGGCGACAGCACTTGCATGTAGCGCGCAAGGATCACCAGTTCAGCGCCGGTAGCTTCCACCACCTGCCACACCTTGCGCTCCTGGGACGGTTTGTCGTTAGGGTCGAGGGGGAAATGATAGTAGGGAATCTGGTGCCAGTCGGCCAAGGGTTTGAGATCAGGGTGATTGGACACCACCGCGACCACGTCCATCGACAGTTGGCCGATGCGCTGGCGGTACAGCAGGTCGTTGAGACAGTGGTCGGCCTTGGAGACCATGATCACCACTTTTGGCCGGTAGTTCGGCGCTGTCAGCTCGAAGACCATGCCGAAGGCTTCGCCGCGAGTGGCCAAGCCTTCGCGCAAAGCCTGCTCGTCGAAACCGTCGGGCTGACGGAATTCCACGCGGATAAAAAAGCGGCCCGAGAGGCGATCATCGAACGAGTGGTGTTCGGTGACGTAGCAGCCCTGTTCGAACAGGTAGCGGGTGACCGCATCCACCGTGCCGAGCACGCTGGGGCAGTCGGCGGTCAAAATCCATGTATCAGGTGCGCGGCTCATAGTGAATCCTCAGGCCTTCGTTGATCGTTCCTACGCTCTGCGTGGGAATGCCGCCATGGACGCTCTGCGTCCGCTCTTGGGACGCGGAGCGTCCTGGGATGCATTCCCACGCAGAGCGTGGGAATGATCGTTATGCGACGACATTCAGGCCGAACTCGGCCGAGGCATCCTGCAACCACAACCACCAGTAGTCCGAGAAGCTGCGACGGATCACCAGCTCCCAAGTGTCTTCAGCGGTGTGGCGGATCACCAACTGCGACTTGGCGAACACCGTGCCCACCGCCTTGCCCACCGGGAAGTTGTTGGGGTGCACGTCGTAGCTGGTGGACTTCATCAGCACGTCGCGCACGTTCGGGCCGCTAAGCTCGAGGATCTGCTGGCCGCCGCTGACGTTGACGATCTGGATATGCAGGTCGCCCAGGGCGGCACGCAGGTTTTGTTCGGCGGCGAATTCTTCACCGCTTGGCACGATCAACAGCCACTCGTCCGGGCCGAGCCATTGCAGGCTGGTTTCGCCTTTGACGATGACTTGCAGGGCGCCAGGCAGTTCGATGCCCAGGGCTTTGTGCACGCCGGCAGCGAAGGCCGCATCGTGACCATCGCCACGGATTGTCAGGTGGCCGAGAAGTTTCTTTTCGCGCACGGTCACGCCGGCGTTCTTGCGGCCCTTGCCGACCAGGTTGGCGAGATCGGCATGGTGCAGCGACGACTCGGCCTTGGCGCCGGACGTGGGGCGTTGCTGGTAAACATTGGCTGCTGTCATAAAGCACCTTTCCTAATTTGATCGTTCCCACGCTCTGCGTGGGAATGCCGCCATGGACGCTCTGCGTCCGCTTTTGGGGCGCGGAGCGCCCCGGGATGCATTCCCACGCGAAGCATGGGAACGATCAGGTGTCAGATGTTCTGCCGCTCACCTTTCGGATCAAAGAACACCGAAGACACAATCTGCGCCTCGATCACGCTGCCATCCGCTTGCGGCGAAAACACCCGCTCACCGATGCGCTTCAAGCCGCCCTTCACCACCGCCATCGCAAACGAATAACCCAGCGAGTTATGCGCATAGCTTGAGGTCACGTGGCCGACCATCTTCATCGGGATCGTCTGCTTCGGATCGAACACCAACTGCGCGCCTTCCGGCAGCCACACCGTCGGATCAATCGGCTTCAAGCCCACCAACTGCTTACGCTCTTCACGCACGCAGTCTTCGCGATTCATCCCGCGCCAGCCGATCCACGAGAACGGTTTGGTGCGGCCTACGCACCAGCCCATGTTCAGGTCGTCCGGGGTCATCGACCCGTCGGTGTCTTGGCCGACGATGATGAAGCCCTTCTCGGCGCGCAGTACGTGCATGGTTTCGGTGCCGTACGGCGTCAGGTTGTATTTCTTGCCGGCCTCAACGATCTGTTCAAGCACGCCCATGGCGTAGTCGGCCTGCACGTTGACTTCGTACGACAGCTCACCGGTGAACGAGATACGGAACACCCGCGCCGGTACGCCGCCGACCAAGCCTTCTTTCCAGGTCATGAACGGGAAGCCGTCCTTGTCCAGGTCGATGTCAGTGACTTCGGCCAACAGCTTGCGGCTGTTGGGGCCGGACAAGGTCATGGTCGCCCAGTGGTCGGTGACCGAGGTGAAGTACACCTTGAGGAACGGCCATTCGGTCTGTTGGTAGATTTCCAGCCACTGGAGTACACGCGCCGCGCCGCCGGTGGTGGTGGTCATCAGGAAGTGGTTGTCGGCGAGGCAGGCGGTTACGCCGTCGTCGAAGACCATGCCGTCTTCCTTGCACATCAGGCCGTAGCGCGCCTTGCCCACGTCGAGCTTGGTCCAGGCGTTGCTGTAGATGCGGTTGAGGAACTCACGGGCATCCGGGCCTTGAATGTCGATCTTGCCGAGGGTCGACGCATCCAGCAGGCCGACGCTGTCGCGCACAGCCAGGCATTCGCGTTTCACCGCCGCGTGCAGGTCTTCACCGTTACGCGGGAAATACCATGGGCGTTTCCACTGGCCGACGTCTTCAAACTCGGCGCCGTTTTTCACGTGCCAGGCTTGCAGCGCGGTGTAGCGCACCGGCTCGAAGATATGCCCACAGTGGCGGCCCGCGACTGCGCCGAAGGTCACCGGCGTGTAGTTGGGACGGAACATGGTGGTGCCCATCTGCGGGATGGTCACGTTCAGCGAGCGGGCCGCGATGGCCAGGCCGTTGACGTTACCGAGCTTGCCCTGGTCGGTGCCGAAGCCCAGCGCGGTGTAGCGTTTGACGTGTTCGACCGACTCGAAACCTTCGCGGGTCGCCAGTTCGATGGCGGCGGCGGTCACGTCGTTTTGCAGGTCGACAAATTGCTTGGGCGCCCGTGCGGTAGCTTTCTCGTGAGGCACTTGGAACAGCGCCAACGTCGGCTCTTCTAGACGGCTCAAGGCTTTGGGCAGCGTGCCTTCCACCGGCGTGAAACCGGCTTCGCTGGCCGCGCGCACGCCGCCTTCAAAACCATCCGCCAGGGAATCGCCAAGGCCGTAGACGCCGTTGATGCCACCGACGCACACGCGTTTCTGCGGTGCTTCGCCCGGTACGAAACCGAGAATGTCTTCACGCCAAGTCGGCTTGCCGCCCAAGTGCGAAGCCAAGTGAACCACCGGGCTGTAGCCGCCGGAGCTGGCGACCAGGTCGCACTCCAGCCACTCGCCGGGGCTGGTGACTTTATGCGCGTTGACGTCGATGGCCGCCACGCGGGCGCCGGTCACGTGTTTGCTGCCACGGGCTTCGATCACGGCGCTGCCGGTGAGGATACGAATGCCTTTGGCGCGCGCTTCTTCCACCAGCGCGCCGCGTGGGTTGTGGCGCGCATCGGCCACGGCCACCACGGTAAGGCCTGCGTCGAACCAGTCCAGCGCTACGCGGTAGGCGTGGTCGTTGTTGGTCGACAGCACCAGTTTTTTGCCCGGCGCCACGCCGTAGCGGCGCACGTAAGTGGAGACGGCGCCAGCGAGCATGTTGCCCGGCACGTCGTTGTTGCCGTACACCAGCGGGCGCTCACACGCGCCGGTCGCCAGCACTACGCGCTTGGCGCGCACACGGTGGATACGCTGACGCACCACGCCAATCGGCGCACGGTCACCGAGGTGATCGGTGAGGCGCTCGTGGATGGTCAGGAAGTTATGGTCGTGGTAACCGTTGACGGTGGCGCGAGGCAGCAGCACCACGTCCGGCAGGGCGTTGAGTTCTGCGATCACACTGGCGACCCACTCGGCGGCCGGCTTGCCGTCGAGGCTTTCGCGGGAGTCCAGCAAAGAGCCGCCGAATTCTTCCTGCTCATCGGCAATGATCACCCGCGCGCCACTGCGCGCAGCCGCCAAGGCTGCCGACAGCCCGGCAGGGCCGGCGCCGACGATCAGCACGTCGCAGTGACGGTTGAAGTTGTCGTAGGTGTCCGGGTCGTTCTCGGTCGGCGAGCGGCCAAGGCCTGCGGCCTTACGGATGTACTTCTCGTAGGTCATCCAGAACGATTGCGGGTACATGAAGGTTTTGTAGTAGAAACCCGGCGGCATCAGCTTGCCGCCGACCTTGCCGAGAATGCCCATCATGTCGTTGTTCACGCTCGGCCAGCCGTTGGTGCTGGTGGCGACCAAGCCTTGGTACAGCGCCTGTTGCGTAGCGCGCACGTTGGGAATCTGGGTGGCTTCGGTGGCGCCGATCTGCAGCACCGCATTCGGCTCTTCGGCACCGGCGGCAAAGATGCCGCGTGGGCGCGAATACTTGAAGCTACGGCCGATGATGTCGACGCCGTTGGCCAGCAAGGCAGCGGCAAGCGTGTCGCCCTCAAAGCCTTTGTAGCTCTGGCCGTTGAAGGTAAACGTCAGGGCTTTATTACGGTCGATGCGGCCACCGTTGGACAGGCGATTGATCTGGCTCATACCTTCTCTCCAGAAGCCTTGGCGGTGAATTGCGGCTTGGTGCCTATCTTGTAGGTTTCAAGAATTTCGTAGGTCAGCGTGTCACGGGTGGCGTTGAAATACTGGCGGCAACCGGCGGCGTGAATCCACAGTTCGTGGTGCAGGCCTCGTGGGTTATCGCGAAAGAACATGTAGTCGCCCCACTGCTCGTCGGTGCAGGCGTTCGGGTCCAGCGGGCGCGGGATGTGCGCTTGGCCGGACGCGTGGAATTCCTCTTCAGAGCGCAGTTCGCCACAGTGAGGACAGAAGATATGCAACATAGGGTATTTCTCCTCTTGATACGCCGAGAGCTAGTGGGCGACGGCCGCAGCGCCGTGTTCGTCGATCAACGCACCGTTGTGGAAACGGTCGATGGAGAAAGGTGCGGCCAACGGGTGCATTTCACCCTTGGCGAGGCTGGCGGCAAATACGTTGCCTGAGCCCGGCGTGGCCTTGAAGCCACCGGTGCCCCAACCGCAGTTAAAGAACATGTTCGGCACTGGGGTTTTGGAGATGATCGGGCAGGCGTCCGGCGTGGTATCGACGATGCCGCCCCACTGGCGGTTCATGCGCACGCGCGACAGCACCGGGAACATCTCGACGATGGCCTGGATGGTGTGTTCGATCACCGGGTACGAGCCGCGTTGGCCATAACCGTTATAACCGTCGATACCGGCACCGATCACCAA
Source organism: Pseudomonas sp. YeP6b (assembly GCF_025642995.1). NCBI lineage: Bacteria > Pseudomonadati > Pseudomonadota > Gammaproteobacteria > Pseudomonadales > Pseudomonadaceae > Pseudomonas > Pseudomonas sp. YeP6b. The sequence goes on from NZ_CP080090.1 coordinate 6,329,454, forward strand.
GTCGCCTTTGTCCGACTGGCTGATGTAGCCGTGCACGGCGTTGGACATGATCACGCTGTCGATAATCGGCTTGATCGGCTCCGACACCAACGCTTGCAGCGGGTGGGATTCGATCGGCAGGCGGAAACCGGCGAGCGAAGCCATGTGCCCGGAGTTACCGGCGGTGACCACACCGACGCGCTTGGCGCCGATAAAGCCCTTGTTGGTTTCCACGCCGACGCACACGCCGTTTTCCTTGCGAAAGCCGATCACTTCGGTCTGCTGGATCAGGTCCACGCCGAGTGCGTCAGCCGCGCGGGCAAAGCCCCAGGCCACGGCATCGTGACGGGCCACGCCGCCGCGACGTTGCACGGTGGCGCCAAGGACGGGGTAACGGGTGTTTTTCGAACAGTCGAGGTACGGGATCTCGTCGGCCACTTGTTTGGCGTTAAGCAGTTCGCCATCCACGCCATTGAGGCGGTTGGCGCTCACACGGCGCTCGGAATCACGGATGTCTTGCAGGGTGTGGCACAGGTTGTAGACGCCACGCTGGGAGAACATCACGTTGTAGTTCAGGTCTTGGGACAGGCCTTCCCACAGTTTCATCGCGTGTTCGTACAGGTGCGCTGACTCGTCCCACAGGTAGTTGGAGCGCACGATGGTGGTGTTGCGCGCGGTGTTACCGCCGCCCAGCCAGCCTTTCTCGACCACGGCCACGTTGGTGATGCCGTGCTCTTTGGCCAGGTAATAGGCGGTCGCCAGACCATGCCCGCCGCCGCCGACGATGACCACGTCGTAGACTTTTTTCGGCGTGGGGGTGCGCCACATCTTCTGCCAGTTTTCGTGGTGGCTGAGTGAGTGCTTGAAGAGGCCGAAGCCCGAGTAGCGTTGCATAGTCATTACTCCAAAACCGCGCTCAGCGATAAACCGGGAAATCAGCGCACAGGGCAGACACGTGCTTGGCCACGTTGGCCTCGACATCGGCGTCGCCGAGGTTATCGAGGATGTCGCAGATCCAGCCAGCCAGCTCAATGCACTGCGGTACTTTGAAGCCACGTGTGGTCACCGCCGGGGTGCCGATACGCAGGCCCGAGGTCACGAACGGCGACTGCGGGTCATTCGGCACGGCGTTCTTGTTGACGGTGATGTGGGCGCGACCGAGGGCGGCGTCCGCCTCTTTGCCGGTGAGGCCCTGGCGAATCAGGCTGACCAGGAACAGGTGGTTATCGGTGCCGCCGGACACCACATCGTAGCCACGCTTGATAAATACGCTGGCCATGGCCTGGGCGTTGTCGATCACCTGTTGTTGATAAACCTTGAAGCCCGGCTCTGCCGCTTCCTTGAAGCACACGGCCTTGCCGGCGATCACGTGCATCAGCGGGCCGCCCTGGGCACCGGGGAACACCGCAGAGTTGAGTTTTTTCTCAATCTCTTCGTTGGCCTTGGCCAGGATCAAACCGCCACGGGGACCGCGCAGGGTCTTGTGGGTGGTGGTGGTGACCACATCAGCGTAAGGCAGCGGGTTCGGGTACAAACCAGCAGCCACCAGGCCGGCGACGTGGGCCATGTCGACGAACAGCAGCGCGCCGACCTTGTCGGCAATCGCGCGAAAACGTGGGAAATCCAGGGTTTTGGAGTAAGCGGAGAAACCGGCCACCACCATCTTCGGCTTGTGCTCCACCGCCAGGCGCTCAACTTCATCGTAGTCGATCAGGCCGGTGTCGGTGTTGATGCCGTACTGCACTGCGTTGTACAGCTTGCCCGAGGACGACACTTTGGCGCCGTGGGTCAAGTGACCGCCGTGGGCCAGGCTCATGCCAAGGATGGTGTCGCCGGCGTTCAGCAGCGCCAGGTACACCGCGCTGTTGGCGGACGAACCGGAGTGCGGCTGCACGTTGGCGTAATCGGCGCCGAACAGTTGTTTGGCGCGCTCGATGGCCAGGGCTTCAACCTTGTCCACGTGCTCGCAGCCACCGTAGTAGCGCTTGCCCGGGTAGCCTTCGGCGTATTTGTTGGTCAGGCCACTGCCCTGGGCTTCCATCACGCGTTTGCTGGTGTAGTTCTCTGACGCGATCAGCTCGATATGATCTTCTTGACGCTGCTCCTCGGCATTCATCGCCGCCAGCAAGGCGTCGTCATATCCCTGGATCTGGTCTTTTTTGCTGAACATCGCGTCTCTCCCAGCCTTTCGTATTGTTAAGGCCCGTGCAGGGCCCTTTGATGCGATGGTAGGGCTGGCGCAGACAGGTCAAATGCCTACGGACGCCACGCAAAGGTGCGTTTACGACATGGCCTGACGTGCAGGCGAACAAAGCGCTGAGATTGCTCACGTCACACAGGGCGCGGGGAACGCAAAAAAACCGGCCTAGTCGCACAAAACACAAAAAGATAGCTACGCTTGCCAATCAAAAGCGCCAGTTCATGCATTCGACGCGTTCACGGTTCAATCGAAAAGATTGAACGCCCTGCTACGTCGAGGAATGCCAACATGGCTCTACTTAACCAAGTTATTGATATCTGCAAACGCCTGGCTCCCCATGGCTGGCAAAATTTGTTGCTTGGCCATGGTCTCGACATCCTGGCGCCCAGCCTTGAAGCCGAACTGGGTAAAACGCTGACCCCAAACCGAACACTTCCAGGTTTTGAAGACTTTGCCTTGGCCGGAACCCGCGGTATTGAGCCTGGCAAACCCGCACATAGCCTGCTGTACCACGCACTGGCAAATGCCAACGTGACAACCGATGCCAGGGGCAACCCGCTCCAGGCGTACCCCACGCCGGCAGAACTTGAAACCGTCCTCAACTATGTTTATGCCAGACAGGCGCCCAGCCTTGCGCAGTTGCAGGCGCGCGCCAATGGCAGGCCCATGGCGGTGGTGGTTTTCGCACTCGAATACCGCACAGCACCGGACACTGTGCATAAGGCGCATGCCGATCTGTGTTTTTCCCGCACCGGCATAACACGAGTCGGTACTGCGGCCCCGCTGTACGATGAAAAAAGCAGGGGTTTCCTGCCTTTTGTAGAAGGGGAAAACCACGCTATTCGCGTCTTGCCGGCGCGCTACAGTGCTTATGTTGCGGTGCAGCTTAAAGGCGACCGCGCCAGTTTCGGCCCCATGCGTTTTGGGGCAAATGACGCAGCCAATGATTTCTGGGTGCCACTGCATAAACTGTTCAGCGGCAACGAGTGCATCGCCGGCATGACGCTGGCGGTTAACCTCCAGGCGCAGCATAAAAACGAGAAGTTACGCCGCATACACTTGGAATTAGGGGCGGGTTCGGGCTGGGGCGAACCCGATATCAGCCAACCGCCCTTCGTCATGACTGAAGGTCTCGCAGACTGGCTCCCTGAACAAGCGTATGGCCCCGGACTCATGTCTGCCATACCCCATAAACGCCTGACGGAGGCTGCCCAATACCTGGGCAAACCGTTGACGTTCAATGTGCCTGCCAATCCTGGAATTCTGATTTCCAGCTTGGCAATTGACGGGAATGCGCCGGAATTTGTGCACATTCGTCATAAAGTCGATGACACGGGGAACGTGATCAATCTGAATCGGCGGCCAGACATGCTTGGCGAATTGAGGAAGGGCAATTTCAAGGCCCTGCACTATCTGGACTTCACTGGCGATGGCGGGATTAAAGCCCATTGCGCGGCGCTGGACCTCGCGATTCCACAACGTGTGGCCGCGTATTCGCTGATCTGCGCACCTGACTTTTACCCTTTGTGCGACCAGCGGCACCTGCTGGAATGGCTTGAAAGCATGGATGCAGCCTCTCAGTTCACGGTCTTTTCCGTACGACCGAGGTGCCTGTCCGACTCTCGTTTCGCGGCCAATATCCAGTCTTTCCCAGAGTCTTTTTCCAGCACCGACGTCAGCATGACTGCAATTGTCGCCCAGTTTAATACCTCGCCCGCCCCTGCTACACCCCTGACACCGAATGTCGCATCAGCAAAGTGTGCCTCGCATCTGACTGATGCAGGAGCCGGGGTATTCGCACCTGGATGGGACGTTGGCATCTCTGAATTGGACGACGTTACGCACCTGGCCTCTTACAGACTGGGTAGCCCATTTCCCGAAGATGCCAAACTTTGCGCAGCCCTGAGTTCCTTCTGGCCCGCCGTTGCACCGGACTCAGCGCAATCCTATGAACCGGGAGGCAGAGCCGGGCCGACCGTCAAGCCGATGTTGGATCAGGAAATCGGCAAGAAAACCGGATTACCCTGGGATGGCGTACCCGCTGCGAAAAGCTATATCGCCAATGGCGCGACACATAGGGCCTACGAGACTTACCACTACACCGATTACGTGGAAAACGCGCTAAACGCGACGTTCTCACTGGCGCTGACGGGTAAAGTCGATTCACAGGAATATCAACGTCGCGTTGATGCCTGGCGGCGAGTCAGACGTTCATTGGGAAGCACCGCAAGGGATTGGTTTATCGACTCGTTCAACCCTGCAATGCCTGTCGACTACGCAGTAGTCACGGCAAACACAGACTTGCCAGCGACGTCATATGGCCCAGGTTATCGGCTTGAACTGTTCCGCTTTCTCCCTGCACAATCACCGGCGTTCGACCAAGTACGTCTCAAACTGACCGAGAGTTTTACTTACTTCGTATGGCCGAACGTTATCTTGCGCCAGCAAGGTATTAAACCTTGGCAACGCGTTTAGAGAGATCCAGGCCAGACTCAATGAACACATATGACGTCATCATCCTAGGCGCCGGCCCGGCGGGTTGTTCGGCCGCTATTTCTTGCGCTCAACAGGGCCTGAAAGTAGCCCTTGTTGAGCGCCTGTTGTTTCCCCGCCATCGCCCAGGTGAAACTTTGCACCCGGGTATAGAACCGCTGCTCCAGCAACTGGGTGTGGCTGAAAAAGTGGGCGGTGATACCTTCATCCGCCCTGAGGGTGCCTGGGTGAAGTGGGATAAAGACCGGCGCTTTGTGCCCTTCGGGGAAGACGCAAATGGGCCGTGGCGAGGGTTTCAGATTCCAAGGGCTACGCTGGATGGGTTGCTGTTGGACAGAGCGATCGCATTGGGCGTGCATGCCCTGCAACCCTGCCAGGCAAAGCAGTTGTTGGTGGAAAACGATCGCGTTGTTGGTATTCGTACCCAGACTGAGCAATTGTTTTGCAGGCACCTTATCGATGCCAGCGGTGCTCATGGCTGGCTGGCACGCCAACTGGGGCTGGCAACACGTCGCTACTCACCCGCACTGACGGCCCTGTATGGCTATAAGCGCGGAACGGTCGACGAGCGCGCTCTTGGTATCTTCGCTGACCGATCAGGCTGGTACTGGACGGCTCACATAGGCCAAGGGTTTTATCACTGGACACGACTGCACTTTGCGCAAGATAAAGCCCCCAAGGCGTCAGCGGTACCGGGTTGTTTTGAACAACTGGTGTGCGAGGGCGCGATCCAGGGTGCCGATGTCACCTGGAGAGTCTGCGAACACGCGGCCGGTAATGGCTACTTCATCATAGGCGACGCGGCGGCCGTGCTGGACCCGGGGGCTTCTCACGGGGTACTCAAGGCCTTGATGTCGGGAATGATGGCCGCGCGCTGCATTGTCGATGAACATGCCACCCCAGCGCATAGGCAGGCTATCTCACTGCAATATTGCCAATGGCTACGGGACTGGTTCGAACGCGACGTACAAAAAATGCGCGAGTTTTACGCGGCTCACCCGTTTCCTCCTCGCTGGCTTCACGCGTGCTCAGCCAATGGCTTTGCGCACCAACAACAGCAGTAAAAAATGCAGCGGGTACAGCGCATAGGCCCAGCGGTGCATGGCGGGTGCAGAGGCGTGTTTGGCGTGTCGCAAAAGCAGCAATCCCGCCAACGGCGCGATCAGGCAAGCCGCCAGCCCAAGTATCGCGACCAGCGTGCCGCTATTGAGCAGAATCTGCCATTGGTTGGCAGCCACACAGACCAAACCCGGCAACACGCTGAAATACCATCGGCGGCTGAACACCAGCAGCATCGCCAGCGGCAGCAAGACACCGAAGAAACCGAACATCAGGTGCGTGGAAAACACACCGGCGATCATGAGGGCGATCAGCGCCAATCCTCGATCAAAAAGCGCTTTATGCTGCCATCCTCGGGCAACCAGCAAGCCCAGCGCCAAGGTCGGTAATACGTTCAACGTATCGGCATCATCGATAAACATTCGATAGGGCACTTCGCTGATCACACTGAACAGCAGCAGCCAGCCCAGGTATCGCCATTGGCCGGTTACGGGCGCATGCCTGACTCGGTGCAAATTGGCCGCAATCGCCAGGCAAAACCAGGGAAACGCCAGGCGGCCGGGTACATACAGGCCATCCAGGTTCAAACCGACATAACGCAAATGGTCGAGCACCATGCTCAGCAGTGCCAGCCACTTGAGCAAATCCAGGGCGCCATCGCGGACGCGTCCGACAGGCAACGTTTGTGTACCGTGCATAATTCCCCAGTGACTTTGCATTTACAGTGCGTGCGCACCTCAGACAATCTTGGGTACAGTGCGCACCAACATCGACCACAGGAATGGGCCATGACCGACAAGAGCCAACAATTCGCCAGCGACAATTATTCCGGCATCTGCCCGGAAGCCTGGGCCGCCATGGAACTCGCCAACCAAGGCCATCAACGCGCCTACGGCGATGATGAATGGACCCACCGCGCCGCCGACGGTTTCCGTAACCTGTTCGAAACCGACTGCGAAGTGTTCTTCGCCTTCAACGGCACCGCCGCCAACTCCTTGGCATTGTCCTCGCTGTGCCAGAGCTACCATAGCGTGATTTGCTCGGAAACCGCCCACGTCGAAACCGACGAATGTGGCGCACCGGAGTTCTTCTCCAACGGTTCCAAGCTGCTCACCGCGCGCACCGAAAACGGCAAGCTGACCCCGGAGTCGATCCGCGAGATCGCCCTCAAGCGCCAGGATATCCACTACCCCAAACCACGCGTGGTCACCCTGACCCAAGCCACCGAAGTCGGCAGCGTGTACACCCCAGAAGAAATCCGCGCGATCAGCGTCACCTGCAAAGAACTGGGGCTGAACCTGCACATGGACGGCGCGCGCTTCTCCAACGCCTGCGCGTTCCTCGGCTGCTCCCCAGCCGACCTGACCTGGAAAGCCGGCGTGGACGTGCTGTGCTTCGGCGGTACGAAAAACGGCATGGCGGTGGGTGAAGCCATCCTGTTCTTCAACCACAAACTGGCCGAAGACTTCGACTACCGCTGTAAACAGGCCGGCCAGCTGGCGTCGAAAATGCGCTTTCTCTCGGCGCCGTGGGTGGGCTTGCTGGAAAACGACGCCTGGCTCAAACACGCACGCCACGCCAACCATTGCGCACAACTGCTCAGCAGCTTGGTGGCGGATATTCCCGGCGTGGAATTAATGTTCCCGGTACAGGCCAATGGCGTGTTCCTACAGCTCTCTGAAGCGGCCATCGAGGCGCTGACGGCCAAGGGCTGGCGTTTCTATACCTTCATCGGCAAAGGCGGCGCGCGCTTCATGTGTGCGTGGGATACCGAGGAAGAACGCGTAAGAGAATTAGCTGCGGATATTAGGAAAGTGATGGGCGCCTAGGCGTGACGAATACTGGCGGATTGCCGAGACTGTTATTTGGTGTTTCCGACAGCATCTAACCCTATTTTCATCGACTAGCCTACTGGAACTCGGAAGGAAAAGGCCGCTGCAGCGGCCACCTTTCGGGAACAACTGCATGCCGAATAATCGGCCGGAAACGGAAATCCAGCAGAGGGTTAGACCATGGAAGTTCAATGCTACGCCATGAACGCACGACAAGACGGCAGCCTGAACGACACGTTCGTAAGTTGGGACGAGTTCAGGAAACTGGCAAACGTCGGTGACACCATCAGGGAGCCTTCGAGAACCCTGACCATCTATGAAAAAGCCTTCGAACTGACAGCTTCCGGCGATCAGTTCTCCATCCAGATCTACACCCGCTAACGACTAAGGAGCGCGTCGCATCGTAGTGATCGTTCCCACGCTCCGCGTGGGAATGCCTCCTGGGACGCTCCGCGTCCACGCCACACCTCCATTCAAGGACGAATAGATGGGTAGAAGCCGCTACGTCATCACCGAACCCGAAAAACCGCACTTCCTAACGTGCACTGTCATGGAGTGGCTACCGCTGTTTACCCGCGACTACCTCGTGGGCCATCTCTTGGATTGTTGGCGATATCAGCAAAAGCACCATGCGCTAAGCCTATTTGGCTACGTCATTCTCGAAAACCACCTGCACTTCGTCGCCCAAGCGCCGGACCTGCGCAAGTGCGTCAGTCAATTCAAATCCTTCACCGCTCGTACCATCATTGATGACCTGCAAAGCAAAGGTGCCGAGCGGGTGTTACAACGCCTGCGCTTCAGCAAACGAGCACACAAGGCAGATCGGGTTTATCAGCTTTGGCAGGAAGGCTCACATGCCGAATTGGTGTACAGCGAGACAGTGATGCGCCAAAAACTTGATTACATCCATTGCAACCCAGTAAAGCGAGGATATGTGGACTTGGCCGAGCACTGGCGATATTCCAGCGCCCGTAATTACGCAGGAAGTGAGGGTTTAATAGACATACAACAGTGGTACTGATGATCGTAACGATCGTTCCCACGCTCCGCGTGGGAATGCAGCCCGTGACGCTCCGCGTCACAAGATACACGGAGGCGGGACGCGGAGCGTCCCAGGAGGCATTCCCACGCGGAGCGTGGGAACGATCTTTCAACGATCTTTCAGAACTCGATACGCACATCACCCTTCGGCACGCTGCAGCACGACAGGATGTAACCCTCGGCCTCGTCTTCTTCGGTGATACCGCCGTTGTGCTCCATCTCGACCTCCCCGCCCAGCTTCATCACCTTGCACGTACCGCAAATGCCCATGCCGCAGGCCTTGGGGATCAGCAGGCCAAGCTTGGCGGCAGCAGCGTGGACGGTTTCGCCCGGGGCCACACGGATGCTTTTGCCCGAGGCAATGAACTCCACCTGATGCAAATCCGCCAAGTCGATTTCCGGGGCGTCGGCGGCTTGCTCGGCCTGTTCCACCGCGTCGGCACGCGCCTCGGGAGGCGTGGCGCCGAAGGATTCCTCGTGGTAACGCGCCATGTCGAAGCCCGCCACTTCCAGCAGGCGCTTCACCGCGTTCATGTACGGCGTAGGGCCGCAGCAAAACACTTCGCGCTCGAGGAAGTCCGGCACCATCAGTTCGAGCATCTTGTGGTTCAGGTAGCCGCGATAGCCGGCCCAGGGCTCGCCCAGGCCGTGCTTCTCGCAGATCAGGTGCAGGCTGAAGTTGTCGATCCGCGACGCCATGTGTTCCAGCTCACGGTGGTAAATGATGTCTTTGGGCGAGCGCGCGCTGTGGATAAAGGTCATGTCGACGTTGGCGTTGGTGTCGTAATACCAACGCGCCATGGACATCACCGGCGTGATGCCAACGCCGCCGCTGAGGTAGAGGACTTTGGGGTTACTGAAGTCGATGGCATTAAACAACCCGACCGGCCCGTGCACCGCCAGCTCCTGCCCTTCGTGCAGGGTGTCGTGCAGCCAGTTGGAGACCTTGCCGCCCGGCACACGCTTGATCGTCACCGAAAAGCTGTACGGCACCGACGGCGAACTGGAAATGGTGTAGGAACGCATGATCGGCTGGCCATCGATTTCCAGCTCCAGGGTGACGAACTGCCCCGGCTTGAAAAAGAACAGGATCGGCTGGTCGGCCATAAAGCAGAAGGTGCGCACGTCCCAGGTTTCCTGGATGACTTTGACGCAACGGACGATGTGCCGACCATTGGCCCAGGTCTGGGTAGTTACCGGATTCAGGAAGCTGTTGGACATGCTGTTCTCCACCGCCGATATTCGGCCTTATGGTGGCGATTCTGCGTAACGCGAGAGCCACCCATTTACCTATCTGCGACATTCACATACTTATCGCGACCAGCCCCCATATCACGGGGGTTGCGCGTCGGGATCAGAGTGGGCCATGTCGTTAATGGACAAGGTTCTGGCCTTTGCCGGGCCCACACTCACTCCCAACAAAGACACTTTCTTTACGCCTTGCACAGCAACAACCGTAGCCACTATTCGCCGGCCACACAGAATGGCCCTGAGGACACACACGATGGACGTCACCGCAACCTTAAGCTTGGGCGATCCGCTGGAACCCGCACGCAAGGCCACCGCGCACATGCTGCAAGAGCGCGAGCGCACCTTTTCGCTGCCGCAGCCGTTTTACTCTGACGAGCGGCTGTTTGACATCGACATGCAGGAGATTTTCCAGAAAGAGTGGTTGATCGCCGGCATGACCTGCGAGATCCCCACCAAGGGCAACTACCTGACCCTGCAAGTGGGCAAGAACCCGATCATCGTGATCCGTGGCGCCGAAGGCGTGGTGCATGCGTTCCACAACGTGTGCCGCCACCGTGGTTCGCGCTTGTGCACCAGCGACAAGGGCAAGGTTGCCAAACTGGTCTGCCACTACCACCAGTGGACCTACGAACTGGACGGCCGCCTGCTGTTCGCCGGCACCGAGATGGGCGCCGACTTCGACATGAAGCAGTACGGCTTGAAACCCGTGAACGTGAAGACCGCCGGCGGCTACATTTTCATCAGCCTGGCCGAGAACCCGCCGGCCATCGATGACTTCCTGTCGACGCTGAACCACTACATGGAACCCTACGACATGGAAAACACCAAGGTGGCGATCCAGACCACCTTGTTTGAAAAAGCCAACTGGAAACTGGTGCTGGAAAATAACCGCGAGTGCTACCACTGCAACGCGTCGCACCCGGAACTGTTGAAAACCCTGCTGGAATGGGACGACGTCACCGACCCGCGCGCCGACCAGGCCTTCAAGGACCACGTCGCGGCGTCGGCCGCCGCCTGGGACGCGGAAAAAATCCCTTACGCCCACGCCAGCTTCGGCCTGCGTAACCGTATCGTGCGCATGCCGCTGCTCAAGGGCACCGTGTCGATGACCCTCGACGGCAAACAAGGCTGCAACAAGCTGATGGGCCGCATCAAGAACCCGGACCTGGGCTCGATGCGCATCCTGCACTTGCCGCACTCCTGGAACCACTGCATGGGCGATCACATCATCGTGTTCACCGTGTGGCCGATCAGCGCACAGGAAACCATGGTCACCACCAAGTGGATCGTGCACAAGGACGCCGTCGAAGGCGTGGACTATGACGTGGAGCGCATGCGCAAAGTGTGGGACGCCACCAACGACCAGGACCGTCGCCTGGCCGAAGAAAACCAGCGCGGGATCAACTCCACCGCTTACCAGCCAGGGCCGTACTCCAAGACCTATGAGTTTGGCGTGGTGAATTTTGTGGATTGGTACAGCGAGCGGATGCTGAGCAACCTGGGCGCGGCGCCGGCGCCGTATCTCAAAGGTGTGGCCGTACACGAATAACTGACACCCCACAGATCATCAATATGGGGCTTGTGTGGGAGCTGGCTTACCTACGATGCGGACACCTCGGAGCCTCAGTTGCACTGGGGTGATGCCATCGCAGGCAAGCCAGCTCCCACATTGGCTATCACCATTGTTCAAATTTCGATCAAACCTTTTACAGGCCCCTAATAACCTGCCCTCCAGCCTTCGCCCAACAACTTATCCACAAAGCCACCCACAGTAATTGTGGGCAAGTACACCTTCCTCCCGAAATTAAATGAAGAAAATCCGTGACTTATTCAAAGCTTGCGGTTTTTTGCACGCCTGATCATTTATTAACCAAGTCTCTGAAAGCCTCTATTCACGTGGCCTGTAGCAGTACGCAAACACCTTATCCACAGAAGCACCAACAGACTTTGGGGGCAACTTTGCCAACGCTGTGGAAAACCGCGTCAAAGCGTCACAAATCGGGCCATTCAGGGTTTTTCTTCGGCAAATAAGACCAATTGATCATATTTTGATCAACCCAGCGAAAGCCTCTATTTTTATGGGCTGCAGATGATAGCGAACATCTTATCCACAGAAGCGCCAACAGACTTTGGGGGCAAGTCTGAACTGGGCGATGGCTTGGGATGTGGAAAAACCCAAGCAAAAACCGTCAGTTAGCCTGGTTGTTTTTCGTACAGAGGGCTGCAGGGCTTGATTTACCGGGGCTGTGGACAACCGCGAACAGGTTATCCACAGACGGGTCAACAGGGATTGTGGGTAAGCCTACACGCGCGCCGCAAAAACAGTCTGGCTGCTGGCCTTTCTGTGGGAGCCGGGCTTGCCCGCGATGCAGGCAAGCCAGCTTCCACACTGGCCTCCTCCCACCTTGGGTTAGCGCACGACGCCTTCTTCGATGAGCAGCTTGAGGATTGCTTCGGCGCCCGCCTCGGGGCTGAGGCCCTTGAGCACTTGCCCACCGCCGCCGCTGGCCTTGGCCGTGGCGGCCTTCATGCGGTCGGCGCCGCTCTTGGCCTTGATCACCTTGAGGCGCTTAGGCCGTGGCTTGGCGGGTTGCAGCAGCGCACCTGTGAATAACTCGTCTTGCTCAATCTCGACCTCATGGGCGGCCAGCTCGCCTCGTTGCGCAGGGCCGTAGGCGCTTTGCCGTGGCTTGGGCGCAGCGTTATCCACCGTGGCCAGAAACGGCAAGCGCACCTTCAAGCGCCGCCGCTGCCCGCGCGGCAAGGCTTGCAGCACATGGGCCACACCGCCATCGATGGACTCCACCTGCGCCAGCCCGACAATCAGCGGCCAGCCCAGTTGTTCGGCCAGCAGGAACGGCAACATGCCCGAGCCCTCGCCGGTTTCCGCCTGGCTGCCGGTGAGCACCACCTGGGCGCCGGCGTCACGCAGGTATTCACTGAGCACCGGCAAGGCATCAGAACCTGCCGGCTGCTCCAGCACGTGCAACTGCGGCAAGCCCATGCCCAGGTAGCTGCGTAACGTAGGCTCGTGAATGTTGCCCGCATGCAGCACCTGCAACTTATCCCCAGCCATCTGCAAACCCAGCTCGACAGCGCGAGCATCTTGCTCGGCGCGGCGTGGGCGGCCTGAAGTAGGGTGGGCGCCGATGGACACCAAGCTGATTACATGTGTCGTCATGGTCATGTCCTTAAGCCGCATCGCGCTTGGCGCCGTTGCGGTGGGCCTCGACCGCAGCGATCAAGGCTTGCAGTATCGCGGCGCTGTCGCCGATCACCGACAGGTCGGCACGTTTGATCATGTCGCAGCCCGGGTCGAGGTTGATTGCCACCACTTTGTCGCAGGCACCGATGCCTTGCAGGTGCTGGATCGCCCCGGAAATCCCCACGGCCACGTAAACCCGCGCCGTGACCCAGGTGCCGCTGGCGCCAACCTGGCGATCACGCGCCATAAAGCCATCATCCACCGCCACCCGCGAGGCGCCTTCGGTGGCGCCCAGGGCCGCGGCGGTCTGATGGAACAGGGCCCAGTCCTTCACGCCGTTGCCGCAGGAGAAAATAAACTCCGCCTCGGCCATGGGAATCGCGCCGGGGTCCACCGCCACGGCACCGAGGTCTTCGATACGCGGCAAGCTGCGCGCCAAGGCTGTGGATAACTCCACGGGCAATACTTCATGGCGTGTTTCGCTGACCGGTTCGGCGCATTCCACTGCCGCCAGGATCAGGCGCGGCAATGGCCGGGCCAAATCTTCCTGGCCCGCACCGGCGCGGCCGATACACGCCTCGCCCTTGATCTGCCAGACTCGCGTGGCCGGGCGCTCCTTGAGGCTCGCGGCAAAACGCCGACCCAACTCGCCACCACCGCTGCGGCTATCCGGCAGCAGCCAATGGCGCGGGTTGAACTGGTTATCCACAGCCCGCAGGCCTTGCACGCGTTGCTCCGGTGAATAACCGTCGAATTCATGGCCTTCCAACACCAGCAGGCGATCAACGCCCGCCGTGGCGAACGCACTTTCTTTGTAGTCGCCGAACACCACGGCCAACACCGCGCCGTCGCTGCCGGCGAGTTGCCGCGCCAAACCGAGCAAGTCGCGGTCGTGGCTGCTCAGGCGGCCGCCGACCATGTCCGGCACCACGTTGATGTAGAACGCCGGCGCAGGCACCTGATGCAGCGGCAACTGCACTTGCACCGCCGCTGTGCGTTTGGCCGCGCCGCCCTGCTGGGCGCCGCTGCGGTCAATGCGTTTGATGCCGTTGGGGCCGATAAAACCGACGCCATGCACGTTTTTGCGAATGACGCCGTTTGGCCCCATCCAGCTGTGTTGCACCGGCTGCATCGCCGCATGCAGCGGGTGCAGGCGGTTACGGGCGATCCATTCGGCCCGTGGGTCGCGGCGGATAATGTCGCTCATCAATGCACCTGCGCAGGTTCACGTTTCAGGGTCTTGGCCGGGGCGGCGTCTTCCAGCAACGCGTCGGCCACCAACTCGGCGATGTCCTTGATCAATGGGCGCGGTTCAACCACACCCTCAAGCATCGCTGTGCACTGTGGACAACCCACAGCCACCAGCTCGGCGCCGGTTTCGCGGATGTCTTCCATGCGCATATCGGGAATACGTTGCTTGCCGGGAATGTCAGTGATCGGCGCACCGCCACCGCCACCGCAGCAGCGAGAACGGAAGCCCGAGCGTTGCATCTCCTTGACCTCGATGCCCAGCGCGCGCAGCACTTGGCGCGGGGCCTCGTATTCGCCGTTGTAACGGCCCAGGTAGCAAGGGTCGTGATACGTCACGCTGTTGCCCTTGTGCTGGCCCAGGTTCAACGCGCCGTCGCCGATCAGCTCGGCCATAAAGGTGCTGTGATGCTGCACCAGGTAATTGCCGTTGAAGGCGCCGTACTCGTTTTTCAGTACGTGGAAGCTGTGCGGGTCGCAGGTGACAATGCGCTTGAAGCTGTACTTGGCCAACGTCTGGATATTGCGCGCGGCCAGCAGTTGGAACGTGGCTTCATCGCCCAGGCGGCGCGCGACATCGCCGCTGTCGCGCTCTTCAAGGCCGAGTACGGCAAAGTCGACCTTGGCCGCCTTCAGCACTTTGACGAAGGCGCGCAGGGTGCGCTGGTTGCGCATGTCGAAGGCGCCGTCGCCGACCCAGAACAACACATCGGCGCTGCCTTTTTCACTGAACAACGGCAGGTTCAAATCCGCCGCCCAGTTCAGGCGACCGCCCGGTGCGAAGCCGCCAGGGTTGTCGGTGGCGATCAGGTTTTCCAGGACTTCGGCGCCCTTGTTCGGGGTCGCGCCTTTTTCCAGGGTGAGGTAGCGGCGCATGTCGACGATGGCGTCCACATGCTCGATCATCATCGGGCACTCTTCCACGCAGGCGCGGCAGGTGGTGCACGACCACAGGGTTTCAGCATCCACCAGGCCGTTGACGATCGGCTGGTGCGGGTTGCCGCTGTGTTCGCCAATAACCTTGCCTGGATACGGGCTGCCGGCGAACTTGGCGTCGGTGCCACCGGCCAGGCCGACCACCATGTCCTGGATCAGCTTTTTCGGGTTCAGCGGCTGGCCGGCGGCGAACGCCGGGCACGCGGCTTCGCACTTGCCGCACTGCACGCAGGCGTCGAAGCCGAGCAGTTGGTTCCAGGTGAAATCCTTGGGTTTTTCCACGCCCAGCGGCGCGGTTTTATCGCTCAAGTCCAGCGGCTTCAACCCGGTGGAACGGCCGCCACCAAAACGTTCGGCACGGCGGTGCCAGGCCAGGTGCAGGGCACCGGCGAAGGCGTGTTTCATCGGGCCGCCCCAGGTCATGCCGAAGAACATTTCCGACACGCCCCACAGCACGCCCAGGCTCAACAAGGCGGCCAGCAACCAGCCGCCGAAGTCGGCTGGCAGAACCCCGGCCACCGGCAAGGTCACCAGGAAGAAACTCACCGAGAACGCCATCAGGCTTTTCGGCAGGCGCATCCACGGGCCTTTCGACAGACGTGACGGCGGGTTACGCCGCCGCAGGTAAACGAACGTGGCGCCGACAAACATCAGCACCGAGGCCAGCAGCAAGGCATAGCCGAGGACGCGGTTATGCAGGCCGAAACCGTGCACCAGAATCGCCAACAGCGCCGACAGCACAAAGCCCAGCGCGGTAGCGACGTGGGTGTTAGCAATGTATTTGTCGCGGGCGACCACGTGGTGCAGGTCGACCATGTAGCGCTTGGGCATGGCCAGCAGGCCGCCAAGCAGGTCGACTTTGGAGGCACGGCCACGGCGCCACATGGCTGCCCGGCGCAGGGCGCCCAAGACGGCAAGGCCCAGGGCGGCAAACAAGAGAACAGGCAGCAAGGTGTTCAACATGGTGAAGCTCCCGAAGACCACACAGGTCTTGCATGGGAATCGGTTCAATGTGAGAGCTGGCTTGTGTGGGAGCTGGCTTGCCTGCGATGGCATCAACGCGGTCTTCCTATAGACCGAGTTGCCTGCATCGCGGGCAAGCCCGGCTCCCACAGAAAAGCTGGCTCCCACATTGATCGCGTTCCTGTTGGGTCAGAAATCCTTGCACAGGCGCAGGGCGTCATAGATGGCGGCGTGGGTATTACGTTGCGCCACACAGTCACCAATGCGGAACAGCAAGTACCCCTCACCCGGCTCGCTCAGGCACGGCTGTGGCTTGATCGCGAACAGGGCTTCGATGTCCATCTGGCCCTTGTTACGCGAACCGGGTTTGAGGGCGTAGTAGATCTCCTCGTCCGGGCGCACGCCGTTTTCCACCACCACCTGGTCCACCACTCGCTCCTCTTTGGCGCCGGTGTATTCGTTCTCCAGCACCGCCACCAGCTTGTCGCCTTCGCGGTAGACCTTTTCCAGCATCATGTCGCCGGTCATGATCACTTCCTTGGGGTACATGCTGCGGTAGTAGGTCGGGAACGACGTACCGCCGACGGCCACGCCCGGCTTGATGTCGTCGGTGACGATTTCGACCTGGCTGCCCTTGTCCGCCAAAAAGTCCGCCACCGACATGCCGGTGAATTCGCAGATGGTGTCGTACACCAGCACGTTCTTGCCCGGCGCGACTTTGCCGTCGAGCACGTCCCAACTGCTGACCACCAGGCCTTGCGCCGCGCCCCAGTGTTCGTTCTGCTCCAGGAATGGATGCCCGCCGACAGCCAGCACCACGACATCTGGGCGCAGGTCGAGGATCGCTTCGGCATTCGCCGCCACGCCCAGGCGCAGGTCGACGTTCAGGCGTGCCAGTTCCAGCTGGAACCAGCGCGTGATGCCGGCGATCTGGTCACGTTGTGGGGCTTTCGAGGCGGTGGTGATTTGCCCACCGATAAAGTCTTTCTTCTCGAACAACGTCACGTCATGGCCACGCTCGGCGGCGACGCGCGCAGCTTCCATCCCGGCCGGGCCGGCACCGACCACCACGACCTTGCGTTTGGGCCCGGTGGATTTCTCAATGATGTGCGGCACGCCCATGTACTCACGCGAGGTCGCGGCGTTCTGGATGCACAGCACGTCCAGCCCTTGGTACTGGCGGTCGATGCAGTAGTTGGCGCCGACGCACTGCTTGATCTGGTCGATCTGGCCCATCTTGATCTTGGCGATCAGGTGCGGGTCGGCGATGTGCGCACGGGTCATGCCGACCATGTCTACGTAGCCGCCTTCCAGAATGCGCGTGGCCTGGTTCGGGTCCTTGATGTTCTGCGCGTGCAGCACCGGCGACTTGACCACTTCCTTGATACCGGCTGCCAAGTGCAGGAACGGCTCCGGCGGGTAACTCATGTTCGGGATCACGTTGGCCAGGGTGTTGTGAGTGTCGCAACCCGAGCCCACCACGCCGATAAAGTCCAACATGCCGGTGTCGTCGTAATACTTGGCGATCTGTTTCATGTCCTCGTGGGACAAGCCGTCCGGGTGGAATTCATCGCCGCACAGGCGGATGCCCACGCAGAAATCCGGGCCGACTTCCTTGCGCACAGCCTTCAGGACTTCCAAGCCGAAGCGCATGCGGTTTTCAAAGCTGCCGCCCCATTCGTCGGTGCGCTTGTTGACCCGTGGGCTCCAGAACTGGTCGATCATGTGCTGGTGCACCGCCGACAGCTCCACGCCATCCAGGCCACCGGCTTTGGCCCGCGCGGCGGCGCTGGCGTAGTTGCCGATCACGCGCCAGATTTCTTCCGGCTCGATGGTTTTGCAGGTCGCACGGTGCACCGGCTCACGGATGCCCGACGGCGACAGCAGGGTCGGCCAATGCTCGCCGTCCCAGCGCGAGCGACGGCCCATGTGGGTAATCTGGATCATGATCTTGGCGCCATGCTTGTGCATGGCATCGGCCAGGTTCTGGAAGTGCGGGATGATCCGGTCGTCGGCCAGGTTCACCGATTTCCACCAGCCTTGCGGGCTGTCGATGGCCACACTGGAAGACCCGCCGCAGATCGCCAGGCCAATCCCGCCCTTGGCTTTCTCTTCGTAGTACTTCACATAGCGGTCGGTGGTCATGCCGCCGTCGGTGGCATACACCTCGGCGTGGGCGGTACTGAGCACGCGGTTGCGGATGGTCAGCTTGCCGATCTGGATCGGCGCGAACATTGCTTCGAAAGCCATGGCAGGGTCCTCGACTTACAACGGCTTGACGGTGAATAGGCCGTCGTCGTGGCCTTCTTCGGAGCCGCCGTAGACTTGCTCGGCCACCGTGCGGATCTTGCTGCCACGCGCCTGCAGAATCTGGTCCATGGCGCCGGCAAACCAGCCGGTGAACATGTAGTCGACCTTGCGCCCGACCTTGCCATACACGTAGACAAACGCCGAGTGCTCGAGCTTGACGCTGGCGGTGCCTTTGTCGAGGTCGATGTCCTGGATCTTGAACAGGCCCCAGCCGCGCTGCGACAGGCGCTTCATGTAGTGCTCAAACACCGCAACGCCTTCCAGGCCGTGGCATTCAGCTTCTTTTTCACACCAGTGCCAAGCGGATTTATAGCCGGCCTTGTAGAGGATTTCGGCGTAGGCCTCGGCGCCCAATACTTCTTCAATCCCCATGTGATTGTTGACGAAGAAATGGCGTGGCACATACAGCATCGGCAGGGCGTCGGAGGTCCAGACACCGGTTTCACTGTCGACTTCGATTGGCAATTGCGGGGCGATCTTGGCCATGGAAACTTAACTCCGAAAAATTCGTTTTGATGCCCCCGGCACAGATGGCCGGAGGAAAAGAGAGGTTGGCTTATTCGCCCCAGACGTCCTTGAGGACATTGACCCAGTTTTCACCCATGATCTTGCGCACCACGCGCTCGCTGTGGCCGCGCTTGAGCAGGGTCTCGGTGAGGTTGGGGAACTCGCCCACGGTGCGGATGCCCAGCGGGTTGATGATCTTGCCGAAGCTGGTCAGGCGGCGGGCGTAGCCCTTGTCATGGGTCAGCATTTCGAAGAAATCCTGGCCATGGCCCTGGGTGAAGTCGGTGCCGATGCCAATGGCGTCCTCGCCGACGATGTTCATGGTGTATTCGATGGCTTCGGCGTAGTCGTCGATGGTCGAATCGATGCCCTTGGCCAAAAACGGCGCGAACATGGTCACGCCGACAAAACCGCCGTGATCGGCGATGAACTTCAGCTCTTCATCAGACTTGTTGCGCGGGTGTTCTTTAAGGCCGGACGGCAGGCAGTGGGAATAGCACACCGGTTTTTTCGATTCGAGGATGACTTCTTCGCTGGTCTTGGAACCGACGTGGGACAGGTCGCACATGATGCCGACGCGGTTCATCTCACCGACAACCTCACGACCAAAGCCCGACAGGCCGCCGTCACGCTCGTAGCAACCGGTGCCGACCAGGTTCTGGGTGTTGTAGCACATCTGCACCACACCGACGCCGAGCTGCTTGAAGATCTCCACATAGCCGAGCTGGTCTTCAAACGCATGGGCGTTCTGAAAGCCGAAGATGATGCCGGTCTTGCCCTGTTCCTTGGCTTTGCGGATGTCGGCGGTGGTTTTCACCGGGATCACCAAATCGCTGTTTTCACGGATCAGGGTCTGGCTGGCCACGATGTTATTGATCGTGGCCTGGAAGCCTTCCCACACCGACACGGTGCAGTTGGCGGCGGTCAGCCCACCTTTGCGCATGTCCTCGAACAGGTCGCGGTTCCACTTGGCAATGATCAGCCCGTCGATAACGATGCTGTCGGCGTGCAGTTCGGCTGGGCTCATCAGGCTGTCCCCTTTTTGGCGATTCGTGCGCCGAATCGTCTGCCGGCGCTTTGGGGCCAGCATATGCCCAGGGGCTGAACGAACCGGGTGCAAAAACGACAGGGGAATTGCCGAAAGCGTCAATCCGCGACAAAGGCCTACATGACACGTCCGACTGACGACTGTTCTTTGTCTGACGCTTGAGCCAGAATTCCGTATCACCTGATATGAGACGGCGCAATGAAATCGATTTTCCTGGCTTTGGCACTCATCGCAACCGGCGTCCACGCGGCCGAAGACACCGACAGCACGCCGTGCGATGGCATCGAGAACGACAAGCAAACCCTGGAATGCGCCACCTATAACAAAACCACCGCCGAGCAATTGCTCAAGGATAACTATCAAGGCCTGCTGGAACGCATGGGTTCGACCTATGGCAGCAACAAGTCGCAACTGGCCGACATTACCGCTCGTCTGAAGGATGCCCAGCAGAAATGGGAAAAATTGCGCGATGCCGATTGTGCAGTGGACACCTTCCCGGCGGTGAACGGTAGCAAGGGCTATGCGATTCAACAGAATGACTGCCTGGCGCGGATGAGTGATGAGCGGTCGGAGTTTTTGGAGTCGATTGGGCAGGAATAAGCCAGATTCAAAGCTTCCAGGATTATTGAAAAGGAATTCACATGTATTACCCACGCGAAGCGCAGAGGGATTTCCTCTACACGCGCGCCGCCCTGCTGTTTTTGGCCATGCTGATACTGTCGCTGATGCTGAGCTTGTCAGTGAGCCGGGGTGCTCCTTTTGCACTGATAAAGGCGGCGCCCATCGAAACCACCGGGCACATCACCCAACTGGAAAGCCTCAGCGCCTGGGCCTCAAGCACCAACGTGTATTACGCCTTCGACCATGAAGGCCAACGCATCGAAGGCATGGTGAACAACAGCAGCTACATCGACGACCCTGGCTACGAAGTGGGCAGCCCGGTCCCCGTGGTGTACTCAAAATGGTTTCCAACGGTGCATAACATCAAGGCGAACCTTAAATCGAGTTCGCCTAACTTCTACATCATGAGCGTAAGCGTCGGCTTGATGATGGTGCTCGCGATGCTGATGTTCTGGACGGCACATCAGATCTATCAACATCAAGAAGAAGACCGGCATTACTGATACTCGCCACTCAGCCTCCACTTTATTTAATAGGCCATTGCATGACTATTTGCGGCATCGAAATCAAAGGCAGCGAAGCCATCATCGCCGTCGCCTCCCTGGACAACCAGGCGCTGACCCACGTCGCCCTGGCTACCAAAAAAATCGCCCTTGAAGACGATGATGAAGCCGCCAACGTCAAAGCCTTCGCCGCCCAGGTGAAGGCGTTTGTGCAGGCAAACGCCATCACCCGCATCGCGATCAAGAAGCGCAGCAAGAAAGGCGAGTTCGCCGGCGGCCCGACTACCTTCAAGATTGAAGGGGTGTTTCAGTTGTTGGATGGGGTTGAGGTGACGTTGCTGTCACCACAGACCATTAATGCGCAGAGCAAGAAACACAACTTTGATTTGCCGGCCTCGCTGAACAAGTATCAGCATGAGGCCTACAAGGCGGCGTGTTCGGCCTTGGTAAAGAAATAAGCCACACCGAAGATCAATGTGGGAGCTGGCTTGCCTGCGATGGCATCAACTGTGTGTCACTGATACACCGAAGTGCCTGCATCGCAGGCAAGCCAGCTCCCACCTTTGAACCTTGTTGCGTTTAAATCCTTGTGCGGTTCTTGTGCTGCAGCCAATCGCCGAACGTTTTGTCTTCCAGGGCATAGCCGCCCCGGCTCGACTTCCACACCAGCTCCTTGTCGCGCAACGCATCGATGCAGGCCTGAATGGTCTGGGTGCCTGGCACCACGTCGCTGCCCATGTCTTCCAGCGCTTTGCTGACTGCCGTCAGGGTGCTGTCGGTAAACGGCGCGAACGGTTGGTTGTGTTGCGAACGCTCCACCATCACTTCCAACACGGCGCGCTGGGGGATGGTGAGATTGTTCCAGGCGCTTTCGAATTCGGTCCACACGCCCGCACGCAGCAGTTCGGCACGGCTGTGCAGCAGTTGGCCCAAATTGCTTGCCTCGCCCAGCTCCAGCGCCACTTCACCGATGATGGTGCGCAGCATCTCGGGACGACGGCCTACCAGCTCGAAGGCTTCGTCGATATCCGCCGCGTTAAACTGATTGGTTTTAGCCAAATGCGCGTTGAGGTGCACGGTGTAGGCCTGGGTGAACTCTTTGCCGAGCAAGGGGAACGGCGTGATGCTAGAGCCGAAGAATGGCTGGCTTTTGCCCAACACCAAGTGAGCCAGCTTGTCGCGGTTGGAGCCGGTAAACACCAGGCGCAAGCCACTGCCTTCCTCGTCACGACCTTGATTGAGCTGATCCCGGGCGGCCTTCAACGCGAACATCGCGTTGATACCGGACTCGGTGGTTAAGGCGTGCTGCGCTTCGTCAATCACCAGCACCACGGTTTTTTCCGCCGCGCTGTGGAGCAATTCCAAGGCTTGGGTCAGCGTGGCGCCGACGGGCAATTGTGGCTTGGTAAAGTCCCAGGAGAGGGTACGCAGAAAGCTGAGTTTCTCGATTCCAATATTCTTGGCCAGTTTGCGAATGCCTTTTTCATAGGGCACCAGAGCAGCGGCAATAGCGCTGGCGATCAACTCAGCGGGATCTTTCTCTTTGTCCGCCCAGAGATCGACATACACCGCCAACCAACCCCGCAGTTGGCACTCGGGGATCAGGTCTTCGCGCAAAAAGGTGCTTTTGCCGGTGCGACGCGGCGCCGCAAGGAACAGGCCGGACGTAAAATCCTGAATACCGGCCCCCACCAATCCGTCAGCAATGCTGCTTGCCAGGGCGGGGCGGCGGAACACGAAGCCGCTGTTCTTCGACATGCTTTTATACTC
This sequence comes from Pseudomonas sp. YeP6b, assembly GCF_025642995.1. Classification (NCBI taxonomy): domain Bacteria; kingdom Pseudomonadati; phylum Pseudomonadota; class Gammaproteobacteria; order Pseudomonadales; family Pseudomonadaceae; genus Pseudomonas; species Pseudomonas sp. YeP6b. Next base: position 6,352,420 of record NZ_CP080090.1, read on the forward strand.
AATTATTGAAAGGACTATAAATTATAGTGACGAGTATAATTGACTATAATTGCCCGTCAAACCACCTCCCGTCGCCGATCCTCCCTCGGGCATTTGGCAAACCGCGCTCGATAGCTACGGGTGAAGTAAGACGGCGACTCAAACCCGCACGCGATACTCACCTCCAGCACACTCATATCGCTCTGTCGCAATAGCTGCCGGGCTTTTTCCAGGCGCAGGCCGAGGTAGAAGTTGCTCGGCGTGTCGTTCAAGTGCAGACGAAACAGCCGCTCCAACTGGCGCCGCGTCACCTTGATCGCATCGGCCAATGCCAAGGTGCTCAGCGGCGGCTCGGTGTGTTGCTCCATTTCGCCGATCACCTGCACCAACTTCTTATTGTTGATGCCGTAGCGCGTGGCGATCTGCATGCGCTGGTGGTCTTTGCGTGGGCGGATTCGCCCGAGCACGAATTGTTCGGAGACTTGGATCGCCAAGTCGGGGCCATGAGCCTGTGCGATCAGGTCGAGCATCAGGTCGATGGAGGCGGTGCCGCCGGCGCAGGTGATGCGGCGACGGTCGATTTCGAACAGCTCCTGGGTCACGGTGAGCTGTGGATAAGATTCCTTGAAGGCATCGATGGCTTCCCAGTGCAGGGTCAGGCGGTGGCCGTCGAGCAAACCGGCTTCGGCGAGCACACAGGCGCCGGTGTCGATGGCGCCGAGGGTGACGCCGTCGTGGTCGAGGCGGCGCAGCCAGTGTTCCAGCGCGGGCGTGGTGAACTTCAAGGGTTCGAAACCGGCAACCACCATCAGCGTCGCGCCTTTTTTCAGCGGCTCCAATGCGGCGTCGGCGTTGACCGACATGCCATTGCTCGCCAGCACCGCGCCGCCGTCGGCGCTGAGTACATGCCAGCGGTACAGCTCGCCGCGAAAGCGGTTTGCCACGCGCAGCGGTTCCAGCGCGGAGATAAAGCCGATGGCCGAGAAACCCGGCATCAGCAGAAAGTAGAAATCCTGGGACATGGTGGCGCTCTCGTAGGACGGGCAGCGTGGTCACTGTGATACGCCAGTTCAACAAGCCATTCAAGAGCACAGGTCGCTGCAGTGCAAGAGCTGGTCGCCGCCGTGCGCTTTGCCGCCCTTTAAGCTGCGTACCTTGATCCCACGGTGCACAAAGACGCCGGCCCCCACAATAACGACCTGCCGAGGGATCCACCATGAACCGACTGATCAGCCGCTGTGTGCTTGCACTCAGCGCCAGCGCCATTTTGAGCACCCACGTGATGGCAGCCGATGCGGCGTCTTGCCAAAACGTGCGCATGGGCGTGGTGAACTGGACCGACGTGATCGCGACCAGCGCCATGACCCAAGTGTTGCTCGACGGCCTCGGCTACAAGACCAAACAAACCAGCGCGTCCCAGCAAATCATCTTCGCTGGCATCCGTGACCAGCGCCTGGACCTGTTCCTGGGCTACTGGAACCCGCTGATGACCCAGACCATCACGCCGTTCGTCGACGCCAAGCAAGTCAAAGTCCTCGAAAAACCCAGCCTGGAAGACGCACGCGCCACCCTTGCCGTGCCGACTTACCTGGCGGACAAGGGCCTGAAAACCTTCGCTGACATCGCCAAGTTTGAGAAAGAACTGGGCGCCAAGATCTACGGCATCGAGCCAGGCTCGGGCGCCAACACCCAGATCAAGGCGATGATCACCAAGAACCAATTCGGCCTGGGCAAATTCCAGCTGGTGGAATCCAGCGAAGCCGGCATGCTCGCCGCTGTGGACCGCGCGGTACGCCGCAAGGAAGCCGTGGTGTTCTTCGGCTGGGCGCCGCACCCAATGAACGTCAACGTGGCGATGACTTACCTCACCGGCAGCGACGACGCCCTGGGCCCGAACGAAGGCATGGCCACGGTGTGGAGCGTCACCTCGCCGACCTACGCCGAGCAATGCCCGAACGTGCACAAGCTGCTGACCAACCTGACCTTCACCGCCGCCGACGAGAGCCGAATGATGCAGCCGTTGCTGGATCACAAAGACGCGCTCGAGTCCGCCAAGCAGTGGCTCAAGGACCACCCGCAAGACCAGCAGCGCTGGCTTGAAGGCGTGACCACCTTCGACGGCAAACCGGCCGCGGCCAACCTGCAATTGACCCGCAAATAACCGATCCGAATCACCGTGTCGCAGCCGCTTTTGGCTGCGCGCGGCATCACTACGCCCGCCTGCAAGGAACCGACTCATGAACCACGACGTCATCATCACCTGCGCACTCACCGGTGCTGGCGACACGACCGGCAGAAGCCCACACGTGCCGGTCACTCCCAAACAAATCGCCGCTGCCGCCGTGGAAGCCGCCAAGGCTGGCGCGACCGTGGTGCACTGCCACGTGCGTGACCCCGAAACCGGCAAGTTCAGCCGCGACGTCGCGCTGTACCGCGAGGTGATGGAGCGCATCCGCGAGGCCGATATCGACATCATCGTCAACCTCACCGCTGGCATGGGTGGCGACCTGGAAATCGGCGGTGGCGAGAACCCGATGGAGTTCGGCCCCAACACCGACCTAGTCGGCCCGCTGACCCGCCTGGCCCACGTGGAAGCGCTGCTGCCGGAAATCTGCACCCTGGACTGCGGCACCCTGAACTTCGGCGATGGCGACACCATTTACGTGTCCACCCCAGCCCAACTGCGCGCCGGCGCCAAGCGCATTCAGGAACTGGGCGTTAAGGCCGAGCTGGAAATTTTCGACACCGGCCACCTGTGGTTCGCCAAGCAGATGATCAAGGAAGGCCTGCTCGACAACCCGTTGTTCCAACTGTGCCTTGGCATCCCATGGGGCGCACCGGCTGACACCACCACGATGAAAGCCATGGTCGACAACTTGCCCGCCGACGCAGTGTGGGCCGGCTTCGGTATCGGCCGCATGCAAATGCCGATGGCGGCGCAAGCGGTGCTGCTGGGCGGCAACGTACGGGTCGGTCTGGAGGACAACCTGTGGCTGGACAAAGGCGTGCTCGCCACCAACGGCCAGCTGGTGGAGCGAGCGAGTGAAATCCTCAGCCGCCTGGGCGCGCGGGTCATGACCCCGGCGGAAGGTCGAATCAAGATGGGCCTGACCAAGCGCGGCTAATTTTTCCAACCACCGCTGAACCCTGTGGGAGCCGGGCTTGCCCGCGATGGCGGTACACCTGCACCGGATACTCCAACTGACACACCGCTATCGCAGGCAAGCCAGCTCCCACATTGAATCACCGGACTTTTCAGGATCGTCACTATGAGCTTTATCACCGAAATCAAAACCTTCGCCGCCCTCGGCAGCGGCGTCATCGGCAGCGGCTGGGTATCCCGCGCCCTGGCCCACGGCCTGGATGTAGTCGCCTGGGACCCGGCGCCCGGCGCCGAAGCGGCCCTGCGCAAACGCGTCGCCAACGCCTGGGGCGCTTTGGAAAAACAAGGCTTGGCACCGGGAGCATCCCAGGACCGCCTGCGCTTTGTCGCCACCATTGAAGCGTGCGTGAAAGACGCCGACTTCATCCAGGAAAGCGCCCCGGAACGCCTGGAGCTGAAACTGGAGTTGCACAGCAAGATCAGCGCGGCGGCCAAGCCGAATGCGCTGATTGGTTCGAGTACCTCGGGCCTGTTGCCAAGCGAGTTCTACGAGGGTTCCACCCACCCGGAACGCTGCGTGGTCGGCCACCCGTTTAACCCGGTTTACCTGTTGCCGCTGGTGGAAGTGGTGGGCGGCAAAAATACCGCGCCGGAGGCTGTTCAGGCGGCGATCAAGGTGTATGAATCACTCGGCATGCGCCCGTTGCATGTGCGTAAGGAAGTGCCGGGGTTTATCGCAGACCGCCTGCTTGAAGCGCTGTGGCGTGAGGCGCTGCACTTGGTCAACGACGGCGTGGCGACCACCGGAGAGATCGATGACGCCATCCGTTTTGGCGCCGGGTTGCGCTGGTCGTTCATGGGCACCTTCCTAACCTACACCCTGGCCGGCGGTGATGCCGGGATGCGGCATTTCATGGCGCAGTTCGGCCCGGCGCTGCAGTTGCCGTGGACGTACCTGCCGGCGCCGGAATTGACTGACAAGTTGATTGATGATGTGGTCGATGGCACCAGCGAGCAGTTGGGCAAGCACAGCATTTCGGCGCTGGAACGCTATCGTGATGATTGCCTGTTGGCGGTGCTTGAAGCGGTGAAAACCACCAAAGCCAAACACGGCATGAGCTTCGCTGAGTAACCGCTGTTGATTTCCTGTGGGAGCTGGCTTGCCTGCGATAGCGGCGGTGAGTCGTACATGGCTATCGCAGGCAAGCCAGCTCCCACATTTGACCGAGTACATAGCCGGAATTTATGTGATGCCTGCACTGACGACTTACACCACAAAAATCCTCCCCGACTGGGTGGATTACAACGGCCATCTGCGCGATGCGTTCTACCTGCTGATCTTCAGCTACGCCACCGACGCGCTGATGGACACCTTGGGTTTGGACATTGAAAACCGCGAGGCCAGCGGCAATTCATTGTTCACCCTGGAACTGCACCTCAACTACCTGCACGAGGTAAAACTCGGTGCCGAGGTAGAGGTGCACACCCAACTGATCGCCCACGATGCCAAGCGCCTGCACCTGTATCACAGCCTGCATTTAGCGGGCGATGAAAAAGAACTGGCCGGCAACGAACAGATGCTGCTGCACGTCGACCTCGCTGGCCCGCATTCGGCGCCGTTCACCGCGGCCACCCTGGAAAAACTCATCGCTATCCGCGCTGCGCAGGCCGACCTGCCAAGGCCCGCCCTCCTCGGCCGTGTGATCGGTTTGCCGCCCAAAAAACCCTAAGGAGCCGTCATGCGCACTGCAGCCGCTGTTGCCGACTTTCGTACTTACCCAACGATCTGCGACCTCGCCGAGGTGCAGGTGCTGGAGGATCAGCTTCGCGTGCATTGGGCCGATGGCCGAGTGAGCCCGTTTCATCATCAGTGGCTGCGGGACAACTGCCCGTGCGCGGAGTGCGTGTACAGCGTGACCCGTGAGCAGGTGCTGGAGATTGTCGATGTGGCTGAGAATCTCAGCGCCAGCAGCGCGCGCATTGATCAGGGCTTGCTGAGTGTGGAATGGAACGGCGGCCACCTGAGCCAGTACGATCCCGGCTGGTTACGGGCGCACGCCTACGACGATGAATCCCGCGCTGAGCGCCGTGCGGCGAAACCCCAACCCCAGCTGTGGGACCAGCACTTCACGTTGCCGGTTTTCGACTACGCGGCGGTGATGGAAGACCCCAAGGTCCTGCTGCAATGGTTGCTGGCCTTGCGTGACGGCGGCCTCACGCAAATCCGTGGCGTACCCACCGAACCCGGCTCCCTGGCGCTGATCGCCAAGCGTATTTCGTTTATCCGCGAGAGCAACTTCGGCGTGCTGTTCAACGTGCAATCCAAGGCCGATGCCGACAGCAATGCCTACACCGCTTTCAACCTGCCATTGCACAGCGATTTGCCGACGCGGGAGCTGCAACCGGGGCTGCAGTTTTTGCACTGCCTGGTGAACGAGGCCACGGGCGGCGAGAGCATTTTTGTCGATGGGTTCGCCATCGCCAATGCGCTGCGCAGCGAAGACCCCGAGGCGTTTCGCGCGCTGTGTGAAATACCGGTGGAGTTTCGCAACAAGGACCGTCACAGCGACTATCGCCGCCTCGCGCCGATCATTGCGCTGGATGCCTTGGGTGAAGTGGCGGAGATCCGCATGGCCAACTTTCTGCGTGGGCCATTCGAGGCGCCGGTGGAACAGATGCCGTTGTTGTATCGCGCGTATCGGCGCTTTATTTCGATGACGCGGGAGGAGCGGTTTCGGTTGGTCAAGCGTTTGAATCCGGGCGAGTTGTGGTGCTTTGATAACCGCCGCACGTTGCATGCGCGCAATGCGTTTGACCCGGCTTCCGGAGCGCGGCACTTTCAGGGTTGTTACATCGACCGGGATGAGTTGCTCTCACGGATTCTGGTGTTGCAGCGGTAGACCGCGGCGCACCCCTCGCAGGCAAGCCAGCTCCCACATTTGACTGCGTTCACAAGTCAAAATGTGGGAGCTGGCTTGCCTGCGAGGGGGCCCGTGAACTCACCACAAACTCCAGGCAAAAAAAGCCCCGATCCAGCCGTGACTGGATCGGGGCAGAGTGCTTGGTGTGAGCGTGACATCCCGAGGGTGACCAAACCTTCAAGGTGCGTGCCTGGCGTTCAGTGTGCCTATTACTTGTGTCGGTAAATGACCCGAAAACGACCTGTTCATAGCCATCTGAGCCATTCGTTGAATCTGCCCTTGCCGACCGGCCGAGGGCCTACCAGAATCCCAGTCAGTCCCCGCTCCCTACACCAGGATGAACGTCATGATGCACGCGGATTTGATTGACCAGGATGACCTGCTGGGCCAACTGCGCTCACTGGGTTTTGAAGTGTCCAGCGGCGCCACCGCCGAGCAGGCTTGCGAGTGTGCGGTGCGCGGTTTGAGTGCCGCGCGGGCCAAGGCGCTCAAGGGCATGGTGGAACAGATGTACACCGGCAGCGCGACGATCTTGCCGGCTGTGCGCCAGGCGATCGATAGGCAGTTGTTGCCGGCGTTGGGGCAGTTCAAGCAGAACTCTGGCGTCTGATAGATCGCTATCGCAGGCAAGCCAGCCCCCACATTTGAATGTATTCACAGATCAAAATGTGGGAACTGGCTTGCCTGCGATGAAGTACCTTCGGTCTAGAGCCTTACACTCGCGAAAGTCGACTCATTCCTGGCCTGACTCAACGCCGACATCGGCCCCGACAACGGTGACAACACCAGCGCCTGCGGAATCGGCATCATCGCCACTTGCTGGGTGGTGTTGGAACCTACGCGTTCATCCCGTGGCGGTATGCCGAAGTATTCGCGGTAGCACTTGGAGAAGTGCGGCGTGGACACAAACCCGCACACCGAGGCCACTTCGATGATCGACATCGGCGTTTGCTTGAGCAGTTGCCGTGCACGGATCAAGCGCAGCTTTAAGTAGTAACGCGACGGCGAGCAGTGCAGGTATTTCTGGAACAGCCGCTCCAACTGGCGACGCGACACGGCGACGTACACCGCCAGCTCGTCCAGGTCGATCGGCTCTTCCAGGTTGGCTTCCATCAGCGCGACGATTTCCTGCAGTTTCGGCTGGTTGGTGCCGAGCATGTGTTTGAGCGGCACACGCTGGTGATCCTGTTCGTTGCGGATGCGTTCGTACACAAACATCTCGGAGATCGCTGCCGACAATTCACGGCCGTGGTCGCGGCTGATCAGGTGCAGCATCATGTCCAGCGGCGCGGTGCCGCCCGAGCTGGTGAAGCGGTTGCGGTCAAGGGTGAACAGGCGTGTGCTCATGGCGACACGCGGGAACGCTTCCTGCATCGACGCCAGGCATTCCCAGTGCACGCTGCAATCGAAACCGTCGAGCAAACCGGCGCAGGCCAGGGCCCAACTGCCAGTGCACACGGCGCCGAGGCGACGCGACTGGCGCGCCTGGCTTTGCAGCCACGACACGTGTTCACGGGTAACGGTGCGCTGGATACCCACGCCGCCGCACACAATCACAGTGTCCAGGGCCGGGGCTTTGTGCATGGAGGCATCGGGGGTGATTTGCAGACCGTCGCTGGCCCACACTTGGTTGCCGTCGACACTCAGGGTTGACCAGCGATACAGCTCACGGCCGGACAACTGGTTGGCCATGCGCAGCGGTTCCACTGCGGACGCCAGGGAAATCAGCGTGAAATTGTCCAGCAGCAAAAAGCCGATGGATTGAGGCGCACGGTTCTGGGGTTGGGCCCCTGAGTTGAACGACGTCATCGCGGTATCTCCTCACACAAAGCGGGTGATGGCCTCAGGCGAGGCTCTTGTTATTGCGCTCGCCCTGGAAAGGAGAGGCTTTGAATAGATAGAGCAAATGCCATGCCTAAAATTGAATGGGCATTCAATAACTCCTGAAAACGACCTGATGACGCGTCTATTTAAGCCCGCGCAGGAAGTGCGGGATATGCCTCGAAAAGGACGCTGGCGTGCGCCTGCTCACGGGGTGTGAGCAGATCGGTAGCACTTGTGGGAAGGCGCTTTGCGGGCGTAGGAAGAGTCTGTCACCGCACGCACGGGTGACGGGTGGTCGGGCGGGAATTCGTTCTGGAGCTACTTATCTGTTTGCGACGCGCTAAAAGGTGGCGCTTTTGAATCCGGGTGTTCACTTTATGAGCAGTTTGCTAATCAATTGTGGCGAGCGGGCTTGCCACAACAAGCCGCTCACCAGAAGAAAGCGCTCAACACTCCACCGCACTTACCGCCAACCCACCCCGCGATGTTTCCTTGTACTTGTCATGCATGTCCGCGCCGGTATCGCGCATGGTACGGATCACTCGGTCCAGGGAGATAAAGTGCTGGCCATCGCCGCGCAGCGCCATCTGCGCCGCGTTGATCGCTTTCACCGCTGCAATCGCATTGCGCTCGATGCACGGCACTTGCACCAGCCCGCCCACCGGGTCGCAGGTCAGGCCGAGGTTATGTTCCAGGCCGATTTCGGCGGCGTTGCACAGCTGCTCCGGCGTGGCACCGAGGATTTCGGCCAACCCGGCTGCGGCCATGGCGCAGGCCGAACCGACTTCGCCTTGGCAGCCGACTTCGGCGCCGGAAATCGAGGCATTCTTTTTACACAAAATTCCCACGGCCGCCGCGCTGAGCAAATAGTCGACCACGTTGGCTTCAGTCACTTCGTCGCTGAACTTCATAAAGTAGTGCAGCACCGCCGGGATGATCCCCGCCGCGCCATTCGTCGGTGCGGTGACCATGCGCCCGCCGGCGGCGTTTTCTTCATTCACCGCCAGGGCGAACAGGTTGACCCACTCCATCGCACTCAAGGTCGAGCCAATCACATTTGGCTTGCCCAACTCCTGCAAGCTGCGGTGCAATTTGGCGGCGCGACGCCGCACGTTCAAGCCGCCGGGCAAGATGCCCTCGTGCTTGAGGCCCTGCTCCACGCAATCTTGCATGGCGCGCCAGAGCTTCATCAGGCCGCTGCGGATTTCTTCCTCGCTGCGCCAAGTCTTTTCATTCGCCAGCATCAACTCGGACACGCGCAGGTTGTGGGTCTTGCACAGCTGCAAAAGCTCCACCGCGCTGGAAAAATCATACGGCAACTCGGTGCGGTCCATATCGGCCACGCCGCTTTGCGCCTGGGCTTCGTCCACCACAAAACCGCCACCGACCGAGTAGTAGGTATCGCGGTGCAGCTCGCCGTCATCGCCGAACACCACCAGGGTCATGGCGTTGGGGTGGAACGGCAGGTTTTCGTCGAGCAGGCGCATGTCGCGCGCCCAGATGAAGGGCACCGGCAGGCGGCCGTCGAGCAACAGTGTGTCGGTCTCGCGCAGGGTGTGAATACGCAGGCCGATTTGCGCCGGGTCGATAGCGTCCGGCCACTCGCCCATCAGGCCCATGATGGTGGCGGTGTCGCTGCCGTGGCCGATGCCGGTGGCCGACAATGAGCCATACAGCTGAACTTCGACGCGCCTGACTTGTTCCAACAGTTCACGTTCACGTAATGCTTGGACGAACAACGCTGCGGCGCGCATGGGGCCGACGGTGTGAGAACTAGAAGGCCCGATGCCGATCTTGAACAGGTCGAAAACGCTGATAGCCATTGCCGTGAAACTCCTCGGTGAGCAGGCTAGGCATGAACAAGCTGCTACGCTCAGATCGCCCAGATGGCGGCATCATCAAGCTTTTATCCGCCCTCACGGCGTCTCACACCGACGCACCCATGCTCAACAGCGTCGCTCCCGTGCGATCAAGCGTTTTGGCCGTTTTTAGCGGTGCAGATCGGTAAAAACTGCAGTTTTGCCTTCGGAAAAATCTGTAAGCGACGTCACCGACACTGGATACGACCATCCCTGTACTGGATACGACGCCCCCTGTAGGCGTCAGATTTTCACTGGTACATGATCAGTCTCGACTCGATGGCAAGGCACCGTGCCGGCGCTTCATCGCACGCCCCAACCGCAACACTTATAAAGCGCGGCGAAAGCCGCCAGAAAAAAGACACAGGAGTCTACCCCGATGAAAGGTTCACCCTCGTTGTTGTTGGCCGCCATGCTGAGTCTGCCAGTCCTGGCACACGCTGCAGAACCGGAACAGTGCAAGACCGTTAACTTCTCCGATGTCGGCTGGACCGACATTACCGTCACCACCGCGACCACCAGCGAAATCCTCAAAGGCCTAGGCTACAAGCCGCGCACCACGATGATTTCGGTACCTGTGACCTACAAGTCGCTGGCCGACGGCAAAAACATGGACATCTTCCTCGGCAACTGGATGCCGACCATGGAAAACGACATCAAGCAGTACCGTGATGCCGGCACCGTGGAAACCGTGCGCGCCAACCTGGAAAACGCCAAGTACACCCTGGCGGTCCCCGAGGCGCTGTATGACAAGGGCCTGAAAGACTTCGCCGATATCGCCAAATTCAAGGATGAGCTAGGCGGCAAGATCTACGGCATCGAGCCGGGTAACGACGGCAACCGCACCATCCAGACCGTGATCGACAAGAACCAGTTCGGTTTGAAAGACGCGGGCTTCAAGATCGTGGAATCCAGCGAAGCCGGGATGCTCTCCCAGGTCGAACGGGCCACCAAGCGCGGCCAGGCCATCGTGTTCCTTGGCTGGGAACCGCACCCGATGAACACCCGCTTCAAGATGAAGTACCTGACCGGCGGTGACGATTCGTTCGGCCCCAACTACGGCCAGGCCACCATCTACACCAACACCCGCAAGGGCTACACCCAGGAATGCAGCAACGTTGGCCAACTGCTGAAAAACCTGGCGTTCACGTTGAACATGGAAAGCACCCTGATGGGTAACGTCCTGGACGACAAGATGAAGCCCGACGCCGCGGCCAAGGCCTGGCTGCAGAAGAACCCGCAAGTGCTCGACACCTGGCTCGCCGGTGTGACCACGGTTGACGGCAAACCTGGGCTGGAGGCCGTAAAAGCGTATCTCGCCAACTAGCACCCGCTGACCCCAGGCCGGTGCGCTGGCCTGGGATGTTTTCCCCTTCGCATGTGGACATTCACTACCATGCTGACTGAACATAAACTCCCACTAGGCCAGTACATCGCTGCCTTCGTCGAATGGTTGACCCAACACGGTGCCAACTACTTCGACGCAATCGCATCGACTCTGGAAACGATGATCCACGGCGTGACGTTTGCGCTGACCTGGTTCAATCCGCTGGCATTGATCGGTCTGATTGCGCTACTCGCTCACTTTATTCAACGTAAATGGGGCCTGACGGTATTTGTCATTGCCTCCTTCCTGCTGATCCTGAACCTTGGGTACTGGCAGGAAACCATGGAGACCCTCGCCCAGGTGCTGTTCGCCACCCTGGTCTGCGTGGTCATCGGTGTGCCACTGGGCATTATTGCCGCGCACAAACCCATGTTCTACACCCTGATGCGGCCGGTGCTCGATCTGATGCAGACCGTACCGACCTTCGTCTACCTCATCCCAACCCTGACCCTCTTCGGGCTGGGTGTGGTGCCCGGGCTGATTTCCACGGTGGTGTTCGCGATTGCCGCACCTATCCGTCTGACTTACCTGGGTATCCGCGATGTGCCGCAAGAGTTAATGGACGCCGGCAAGGCCTTTGGCTGCTCGCGCCGCCAGTTGCTCTCACGGATTGAACTGCCCCACGCTATGCCGAGCATTGCCGCCGGCATTACCCAATGCATCATGCTGTCGTTGTCGATGGTGGTGATCGCGGCCCTGGTAGGCGCCGACGGCCTCGGCAAGCCAGTGGTCAACGCACTGAACACCGCCGACATCGCCCTGGGCTTTGAAGCCGGCCTGGCAATCGTATTGCTGGCGATCATGCTCGACCGCATCTGCAAACAACCCGACGCCAAAGTAGGAGGTGATGCATGAGCATTATCCGATTCGACAATGTCGATGTGATCTTCTCCAAAGACCCGCGCGAAGCGCTCAAGCTGCTCGACCAGGGCATGCACCGCAACGAGATCCTGAAAAAGACCGGGCAGATTGTCGGCGTTGAAAAAGCCAGCCTGGACGTGGAGAAAGGCGAGATCTGCGTGCTGATGGGCCTGTCGGGCTCCGGCAAGTCGAGCTTGCTGCGCTGTATCAACGGCCTCAACACCGTGAGCCGTGGCCAGCTGTTTGTGGAGCATGAAGGGCGCCAGATCGACATCGCGTCCTGCACGCCTGCGGAGCTGAAAATGATGCGCACCAAGCGCATCGCCATGGTGTTCCAGAAGTTCGCCCTGATGCCCTGGCTGACGGTGCGCGAAAACATCAGCTTTGGCCTTGAGATGCAGGGCCGCCCCGAGAAAGAACGGCGCGCGCTGGTGGATGAAAAACTCGAGCTGGTGGGCCTGGCCCAATGGCGCAACAAGAAGCCCGACGAGCTGTCCGGCGGCATGCAGCAGCGCGTCGGCCTGGCCCGCGCGCTGGCGATGGACGCCGATATCCTGCTGATGGACGAACCCTTCTCCGCCCTCGACCCGCTGATCCGCCAAGGCCTGCAAGATGAACTGCTGGAGCTGCAACGCAAGCTGAGCAAGACCATCGTGTTCGTGAGCCACGACCTGGATGAGGCACTGAAACTCGGCAGCCGCATCGCGATCATGAAAGACGGCAAGATCATCCAGTACAGCGTGCCGGAAGAGATCGTGCTGAACCCGGCGGACGACTATGTGCGCACCTTCGTCGCGCATACCAACCCGCTGAACGTATTGTGCGGTCGCAGCCTGATGCGCACCCTGGACAACTGCAAACGCATCAACGGTTCAGTGTGCCTGGACCCGGGCGGCGATTCGTGGCTGGACCTGGCAGAAGGCAACACCATCAAGGGTGCCCGCCAGAATGGCGCGGTGATGAACCTGCAGAACTGGGCACCAGGGCAACCGGTAGAAGGTTTGGGCCGTGTGCCGACGCTGGTGGATTCCAATATCGGCATGCGTGATGCGTTGCAGATTCGTTATCACACCGGGAATAAGTTGGTGTTGCATGACAGCAACCACCAGGTGGTGGGGATCTTGGGGGACAGTGAGCTTTACCATGCCCTGCTGGGCAAGAACCTGGGCTAGTCGCTTGATCGTTCCCACGCTCTGCGTGGGAATGCCGCCCTGGACGCTCTGCGTCCGCTCTTAAGTCGTGACGCAGAGCGTCACAAGATGCATTCCCACGCTCCGCGTGGGAATGATCATTCAAACTCAACTATCAGCTATAGACACGGCCAAGGAGCTGCCGATGGCTTTCAAACTGGTCGAGCACGTCCCGGGTGATCTGTTCCTGGGCAAAGCCCATCAGGTCGTATTCCTGAGGTCCGTTGTGCAGGTAGACCTCGGCCCGGTAATAACGCGTGCGCTCTTCTTCGGGCAAGTCGCTCGGTGCCGCCGAATAAGCATCCAGGCTCACTTCATAGACAAACGGGTTGCCCTCTTCCATCTCGATGCGCACACCGATGCAACGCTTGGATTTGCCCAACAAGGTCTGCACTTCCAGCCCTTGATCACGCAACGCAACCGCCGCTTCTTCCAGCGCCGGCGTTACGTGCTTGTCCATAAAGCGCTGCACGGTGGCCTGGCTCGGTTGCAGGTCCAGGGCGGTCAAGCGCTCGCTGAAACCACGGCGGCCACGTTCGGCCAATTGCGCCTGCTCCTGTTCGATGGCCACATCCTGGCGCATCGCCTTGTGCAAACCGAACATGAACAAAATCAGCACCACCGAGAACGGCAGCCCCGCCAGCACCACCATGGTTTGCATGGCTTCGAAGTTGCCAGCAAACAACAGGCCGATGGTCACCAGGGTGATCACGGCCGACCAGAAGATACGCAACCAGTGCGGCGCATCTTCATCCACATTGCCGCCTTTGCAGGAAAGGTTGGCCATCATCACCGCGCCGGAATCCGCCGGGGTCAGGAACAACACAAAGCCCACGAAGATCGACACACCGATAACAATTTTCGACGCCGGGTAGTGCTCCAGCAATTGGTAGATGGCCATCGACGGTTGTTCCAGCGCCGTCTTGCCCAACTCCACGGCACCGTGGTTGAGCACCAGGTCCAGGGCCGAGTTACCGAAGATCGACAACCACGCCAAGGTGAAGCCCAGCGGGATCAGCAGCACGCCGGCCACCAGTTCACGCACGGTGCGACCACGGGAAATACGCGCGATGAACATGCCTACGAATGGCGCCCAGGAAATCCACCAGGCCCAGTAGAACAGGGTCCACAGGCCCATCCAACGCTCGGTCTTGTCGGCGTCGCCTTCGTACACATACAGGTCGAAAGTCTTCAGCACGATGCCGTTGAGATAATCACCCGTGTTCTGCACCAAGCCATTGAGCAGGTGCAGCGTCGGGCCGAACAGCAGCACGAAAATCAGCAAGCCGCTGAACAGCACGATGTTGAGGTTGGACAGGCGGCGAATACCGTTTTCCACACCCGACACGGCGGCGATGGTCGCCACGGTGCTCATCACGATGATCACGATCAGCAGGTTGGTGTTGTTGTGCTCCATGCCGAACAGGTTTTCCAACCCGGACGACACTTGCATCGCACCAATCCCCAGGTTCGTCACCAGGCCCAGCAAGGTCACGAACATGCCGAAACCGTCCACCGCGTGGCCGGCCGCGCCTTTCACCCAACGCTCGCCTACCAGCGGGTACAGCGCCGAACGCAAGGCCAGCGGCTGGTTGTGACGGTAGGCGAAGTACGCCACGGCCAGGCCCACCAAAGCATAGATCGCCCAGCCATGCAGGCCCCAGTGCAGGAAGGTCAACTGCAGCGCCTGGCGTGCCGCACCATTACTGGCAGCCGCGCCTTCGGGCGGGTTGAAGTAGTGGTCCAACGGTTCCGAGGCGCCGAAGTACAGCAGCGAGATGCCGATACCCGACGAGAACAACATGCCGGCCCAGGCGCCGTAGCTGAAGTCCGGGGTGTCGTCCTTGCTGCCCAGTTTCAATTTACCGTAGGACGAAAACGCCAGGCCGACCACAAACACCAGGTAAGCGGCGATGACCACCATGTAGTACCAGCCAAAGCTTTTGGAAAGCCAAGCCTGTGCTACGCCGAGCATGCGCCCGGCCTCCTGCGGGGCGATGATCAGAATGGCGGTCAACAACAGAATGAGCGCGGTGGAGGTGTAGAACACCCAACCGTTGACCCGGACCTTTTCCGGCGGGGTCTTTATAAGAGAGGCAGAACTCATGGCGCAGATGCTCCGGGCAGTGCGAGAGAGAAACACAAGGCAACGGTTATCCCGGGACATCGATTTTTCGGCAGTCGACGGACGGGTGTTATAAAGACACCCCGAAAATTCTTGAGCCCCGCCGAAGCGGTGGCAGGCCCTGATATGGCCGGTTTCAAGGATTTTTGCAGGTGTCAGAGGCTGCTGCTCACAGGTAGGAAATATCTGTAGGGAGCGACCATTTGTCGCAGATCTTATTCTTTGTTGATTGAACGTTCAATCAAAACAAAATAGACTGGCCTTCAAGCCGACGGACGTTTATCGCCCACCGGCAGGCCTAAGGAGAGGTGCTACATGCCCAAGGTCGGTATGCAACCCATACGCCGCCAGCAGTTGATCGAAGCCACCTTGACGGCCATCGATCAGGTTGGGATGGGAGATGCCAGCATTGCGCTGATCGCCCGTTTGGCCGGTGTCTCGAACGGCATCATCAGTCACTACTTTCAGGACAAGAACGGCCTGATCGCCGCAACGATGCGGTACTTGATGAATGTGCTGATCGAGAACGTCCACGAACGCAGGCTTGCGCTGAAGGACGACAGCCCACGGGCGCACCTTCGGGTGATCATCGAGGGCAACTTCGACGCCAGCCAGGTCAACGGACCGGCAATGAAAACCTGGCTGGCCTTCTGGGCCACCAGCATGCATCACCCGTCATTGCACAGGTTGCAGCGGATCAACGATCAACGTCTGTATTCCAACCTGTGCTGCCAGTTCCGCCGAGTGCTACCGCTGCCGCACGCACGCAAAGCAGCCAGAGGCCTGGCGGCCCTGATCGACGGTTTGTGGTTGCGCGGCGCCCTGTCGGGAGACGCTTTCGACACGGAGCAGGCGCAACGGATCGCTTACGAATACATGGATTTCCAATTGGCCAAGCAGGTGAGTTAGAGCACACATAAACGCTCAACCCCTGAACGTCTGCCGCTCAGTGTTGCCAGAACACCATGGCCCACTGGCGGCGGGTAACGCCAACCACTTATGCACTTGCGAGGACTTTATGGCCCGTTTCGAACTGCAAAAACTCTACATTGACGGCGGCTACAGCGACGCTGGCAGCGATGCCACCTTCGAAGCCATCAACCCGGCTAACGGTGAAGTTCTCGCCCAAGTGCAACGCGCCACGAAGGAAGACGTTGAACGTGCCGTGGTCAGCGCTGAAAAAGGCCAGAAAATCTGGGCTGCGATGACCGCCATGGAGCGTTCGCGCATCCTGCGCCGTGCCGTCGACATCCTGCGTGAGCGCAACGACGAGCTGGCCGCGCTGGAAACCTTGGACACCGGTAAAGCCTTCTCCGAAACCCAATACGTCGACATCGTCACCGGCGCTGATGTGCTGGAATACTACGCAGGCCTGGTGCCAGCCATCGAAGGCGAGCAGATCCCACTGCGCGACACTTCGTTCGTCTACACCCGCCGCGAGCCGCTGGGCGTGGTTGCCGGTATCGGCGCGTGGAACTACCCGATCCAGATCGCCCTGTGGAAATCCGCACCGGCCCTGGCCGCCGGTAACGCGATGATCTTCAAGCCGAGCGAAGTCACCTCGCTGACCACCCTGAAACTGGCTGAAATCTACACCGCAGCCGGCGTTCCGGATGGCGTGTTCAACGTCCTGACCGGCAGCGGCCGTGAAGTCGGCACTTGGCTGACCGAGCATCCGCGCATCGAGAAAGTCTCGTTCACCGGCGGCACCGACACCGGCAAGAAAGTCATGGCCAGCGCTTCGAGCTCCTCGCTCAAAGAAGTGACCATGGAACTGGGCGGCAAGTCGCCACTGATCGTGTTCGAAGACGCCGACCTGGATCGTGCGGCCGACATCGCGATGATGGCCAACTTCTACAGCTCCGGTCAGGTCTGCACCAACGGCACTCGCGTGTTCGTGCCTAAGCACCTGCAAGCGGCCTTCGAAGCCAAGATCGTTGAGCGTGTTGCGCGCATTCGCGTTGGCGACCCGCAAGACGAGAACACCAACTTCGGCCCGCTGGTCAGCTTCGCCCACATGGAAAGCGTGCTCGGCTACATCGCCAAAGGTAAGGAAGAAGGCGCCCGCGTCCTGTGCGGCGGCGACCGTCTGACCGACGGTGCATTCGCCAAAGGCGCCTACGTGGCCCCGACCGTGTTCACCGATTGCACCGACGAAATGACCATCGTCCGTGAAGAAATCTTCGGCCCAGTGATGAGCATCCTCACTTACGAGACCGAAGAAGAAGTGATCCGCCGCGCCAACGACACTGACTTCGGCCTCGCTGCCGGCTTGGTCACCAAAGACCTGAACCGCGCTCACCGCGTGATTCATCAGCTGGAAGCGGGTATCTGCTGGATCAACGCCTGGGGCGAATCCGACGCCAAGATGCCGGTCGGTGGCTACAAGCAATCCGGTGTGGGCCGTGAGAACGGCATCAGCTCGCTGAACAACTTCACCCGCATCAAATCGGTACAGGTAGAGCTGGGCGACTACGCCTCGGTGTTCTAAAGCCAAGCGGATTGGCCTCTGTGGCGAGCGGGCTTGCCCCGCGTTGGGCTGCGAAGCAGCCCCATTCCAGCCACCGCAGTCTTTCAGATAGAACTCGATCGCTGAATTTGCGACTGCTGCGCAGTCGAACGGGGGAAAAGCCCCCTCGCCACAAAAAACAGCCTGAACCAACTTTTACGAGGGCGCATTATGTCCCAAGAATACGATTACATCATTGTGGGTGCCGGCTCCGCCGGTAACACCCTGGCGACCCGTCTGACCGAAGACGAAGGCGTCACTGTTTTGCTGCTGGAAGCCGGTGGCCCAGACTACCGTTTCGACTTCCGTACCCAAATGCCGGCCGCCCTGGCGTTCCCGCTGCAAGGCCGCCGCTACAACTGGGCCTACGAAACCGACCCAGAGCCACATATGGACGGCCGCCGGATGGAATGCGGTCGCGGCAAGGGCCTCGGCGGTTCCTCGCTGATCAACGGCATGTGCTACATCCGCGGCAACGCGATGGACTACGACAACTGGTCGAAACTGCCAGGCCTGGAAAACTGGTCCTACCTCGACTGCCTGCCGTATTTCCGTAAGGCCGAAACCCGCGACATCGGCCCCAACGATTACCACGGTGGCGACGGCCCGGTCAGCGTGACCACGCCTAAAGCCGGCAACAACCCGCTGTTCCACGCGATGGTTGAAGCTGGCGTACAAGCCGGTTACCCGCGCACCGACGACTTGAACGGCTACCAGCAAGAAGGCTTCGGCCCGATGGACCGTACCGTCACGCCTAAAGGCCGTCGCGCCAGCACCGCTCGCGGTTACCTGGACACGGCTAAAAAGCGTTCGACACTGACCATCGTCACCCACGCCCTGACCGACAAAGTGCTGTTCGAAGGCAAGCGTGCCGTTGGCGTGCGCTACCTGATCGGCGCCGCCGAAGAGCGCGTTGAAGCCCGTGCGCGTAAAGAAGTGCTGGTGTGCAGCGGCGCAATCGCTTCGCCGCAACTGCTGCAACGCTCCGGTGTGGGCCCGGCCAAACTGCTGGAAAGCCTCGACATCCCGGTGGTCCACGACCTGCCAGGCGTCGGCGAAAACCTGCAGGACCACCTTGAGCTGTACCTGCAATACGCCTGCACCCAACCGGTGTCGCTGTACCCGTCGCTGCTCTGGTACAACCAGCCGGCCATTGGTGCCGAATGGCTGTTCAACGGCACCGGCATCGGCGCCAGCAACCAGTTCGAAGCGGGCGGTTTTATCCGTACCCGTGAAGAATTCGATTGGCCGAACATCCAGTACCACTTCCTGCCGGTCGCGATTAACTACAACGGCAGCAACGGTGTGAAAGAGCACGGTTTCCAGGCGCACATGGGTTCCATGCGTTCGCCAAGCCGTGGCCGCGTGCAATTGAAGTCGAAGAACCCACGGGACTACCCGAGCATCCTCTTCAACTACATGGCCACCGAGCAAGACTGGCAGGAATTTCGCGACGGCATCCGCCTGACCCGCGAAATCATGCAGCAGCCGGCACTGGACCAATACCGTGGCCGCGAAATCAGCCCGGGTATTGACGTGCAAACCGATGAGCAGCTGGACAAGTTCATCCGCGAACACGCCGAAACCGCGTTCCACCCGTCCTGCTCGTGCAAGATGGGCGACGACGAGATGGCTGTAGTGGATGGCGAAGGCCGCGTGCATGGCATGCAAGGCTTGCGTGTGGTCGATGCGTCGATCATGCCGATCATCACCACCGGTAACCTCAACGCGCCGACGATCATGATCGCCGAGAAAATCGCCGACAAGATCCGTGGCCGCAAGCCGCTGCCGCGCAGCACCGCCGACTACTACGTGGCCGGCGATGCGCCGCTGCGTGGCAAGCCGATGCGTGAAGTAGGCCCTACCGCGCAGTAACTGACGCACCGCGGTGCCTGTATCGCAGGCAAGCCAGCTCCCACAGTTGACCGAGTTCATCTGAACAACTCGGTCAACTGTGGGAACCGGGCTTGCCCGCGATGAGGCCCGACCCCACACCGCAAGTTCCCCGCCCTACACTTTCCTTGATCACCTCCCCGCCCCAGGCCTAATCTGTTGCCTGCCCGCGATGAGCCGCCCACAAGGAAGGCCCCATGTTCGACCAACACGCCACACTCAAAAAGCACTTCAGTGCCCTGCGCACCCGCGCCGAATTCTTCTCGCTGCGTTACGTGCGCGAATCCGGCCAATACCTGTCGGTACGCAAGAACGTCGCCGAGCCGCCACACCTGAACCACGATGAGGGCGCCATGCTCACCGTGCGCCTCAATGGCGTGGAAGCCTACGCCGCCACCCACGACATCTCCCTGGCCGGCCTGCAAGCCGCCCTTGAGCGCGCTGAACAGCAAGCCCAGCGGATATTGCCCCACGCCCTGCTCGACCTGCACACGCAGCCGGTGGCCAGCGACGTTGCCGACTACCTGTCGCCTGACCTTGACCAGCCCTTCCCCTCCTTAAGCGACTGCTACCAACTGTTGGGCGATGAGTCCGCCAGCGTGCCCAAGGACGAACGCCTGGTCAGCTGGGAAGTCAGCCTGGGCACCACCCACGTGGAACAGATCTACCTCAACAGTGCCGGTGCCGAGCTGCGTCAGGCCCAGCGCTTCGTCTACCCGGGCCTGAGCGTCACCGCGTTCGACGGCAACGACAGCCAGACTCGCACCCTGGGCGGCACCAACTTCGGCCAGCAAGGCAGCGCGAACGTGATTCGCCGCTTCGGCCTGGCCGGCGCCGCCCGCACAGTGGTCGATGAAGCCCTGCAACTGTTGCTCGCGCCAAACACACCCCACGGCCCGCGCGACCTGCTGCTGATGCCCGACCAGATGATCCTGCAGATCCACGAGTCCATCGGCCACCCACTGGAACTGGACCGCATCCTGGGCGATGAGCGCAATTACGCCGGCACCAGCTTTGTGAAAGCCAGCGACTTCGGCCACCTGCAATACGGCTCGCCGTTGCTCAACGTGACCTTCGACCCGGACATCCCCGAGCAACTCGCCAGCTACAGCCATGACGACGACGGCACCCGCGCCACCAAGCAGTTCCTGATCCGTGACGGCCTGCTGCTCAAGCCATTGGGCGGCGCGCTGTCGCAATTTCGCTCAGGCCTGGGCGGCGTCGCCAACAGCCGCGCGTGCAGCTGGAACCGCGCGCCGATCGACCGTATGGCCAACCTGAACATCGAGGCCGGCGACAAGACTCAGGCCGAGCTGATCAGCGGTATCGAGCACGGCATTCTGATGAGTACTAACCGCTCCTGGTCCATTGATGACGCGCGCAATAAATTCCAGTTCGGCTGCGAGTGGGGCCAACTGATCGAAAACGGCGAGCTCAAGGGCGTGGTGAAAAACCCCAACTACCGTGCCATTTCCGCGCAGTTCTGGCGCAAGCTCAGCGCCGTCGGCGATGCCAGCACCTTTAAGGTATTGGGCACGCCGAACTGCGGCAAAGGCGAACCTAACCAAGTGATCCGCGTGGGCCACGCGTCACCTGCGTGTGTGTTCAGTGATGTCGACGTATTTGGGGGAGATGCCTGATGAATAACTTTAAGGCACTGGTGCAATGGCTCAAGCAGGCCGTCACCGACAAGGAACAGTTTCACTTGGGTTATGCGGACGAATCCTCCGAGTTCGTGCGCTTCAACCACGCTCAGGTACGCCAAGCCGGCCAGGTGCAACAGGCCAGCCTGAACCTCAAGCTGATCAACGACGGCCGCCATGCGGACCTCGGCATTACCTTGGCAGGCTCCCCGGAACTGGACCGCCAGCGCCTCGCCGATGGCCTGCAACAATTGCGCGAAACCTTGCCCTTGCTGCCGCAAGATCCGTATTTGCTGCTTAATCACAACGCCTGGCAAAGCCACAACGAGCAGCTTCGGCCCTTACCGGAACTGGCCCAGGTGCTGGAAGACATCAGCCAGGCCGCCGCCGGCGTGGACTTGGTCGGCTTCTATGCCGCAGGCCCGATCAGCCGTGGCTTCGCCAGTTCGGACGGCGCGTTTGGCTGGCATCAGGCCAACAGCTTCAATTTCGATTTCAGCCTGTTCCACGCCAATGGCGAAGCGGTTAAAGCCAGCTACGCCGGGCACACCTGGAACAGCGCCGAGTTTGCCGCACGCTTGCAGCAAGCGCGCGAACAGTTGGAATTTCTGGGTCGCCCTTTGCACAACCTGGCCCCCGGCCAATACCGCGCCTACCTCGCCCCGGCAGCGTTGGAAGAAATCATCGGCATCATCACCTGGGGCGGGTTTTCCGCCCAGGCTATCGCCAGCAAAGGCAGCTCGCTACAAAAGCTGTATGCCGGTGAGCAGTCGTTGAGCCCATTGGTAAAAGTCGATGAGCAGATCAGCGGCTCGCTGAGCCAGGCGTTTTCCACCGAAGGCTACCCGCGCGGGGATGTCACGCTGATTAACGCAGGCACCGCCTGCGGCCAGTTGATCAACTCGCGCAGCGCCGCCGAATACGGCCTGAGCACCAACGGCGCCAGCAGCGACGAGTCGCCCAGCGCCTTGCAGATGGCCGCAGGCAGCCTGGCCCAGGCCGATATCCTCAAGCAGTTGGGCACTGGGCTGTACATCAGCAACCTGTGGTATTTGAACTACTCGGACTTGCCCGCAGCACGCCTGACCGGGATGACGCGCTTCGCCACGTTCTGGGTGGAAGACGGCGAGATCAAGGCGCCGGTGAGCACCATGCGTTTTGATGACAGCGTCTATAGCCTGCTCGGTTCGCAGCTTGAAGCGCTGACCGCTGAGCGGGAGCTGTTGTTGTCGGCCAGTACGTACAGCCAGCGCAATACGGCGTCCAATCTGTTGCCGGGCGCGTTGGTAAAACGCCTGACCCTCACCCTGTAAACACAAAACCCAATGTGGCAACTGGCTTATGTGGGAGCTGGTTTGCCTGCGATGTAGATACCTCGGTGTGTCAGTAGGACCGCCGTGATGCCATCGCAGGCAAGCCAACTCCCACACTGCTCTATGTTCGTTTCTGCCCCCCCGCTTCACCCCTTCCTACCGCAAAATCCCATCTCACACTTCTCCCCGTGCGGCCGGTTGTCGCCCGCAAAAAACCTCGTTATAACGGTTAGTGGCATCCCGCCACCAACCCCACGTGCCCGCACGTGATGCATGACCTTGCCTGGATTGGGCAAGCTGGAGCGTTGACATGGACCATGGAAGTTTTGTCATTGAAAAGCTTTACAAGCACTACAACGTGCACGTAGAGCAGCTAGGTAAGCATTCACAAGAGCATCCGGAAAAAAAAACAGTGCTGATGGTCAACGGAGCGCTGTCCACCACCCGCTCCTTCGCCCGCACCAGCAAATGCCTGGCGGAACACTTCAACGTGCTGCTGTTCGACCTGCCGTTCTCCGGCCTTTCGCGCGAGCACAACACCGACCTTGACCTGGTGACCAAGGACGACGAGGTGCAGATCCTGCGCGCGCTGGTGGAGCGCTTCCAGGTCAACCACTTGGTATCAGCCTCGTGGGGCGGCATCTCCACATTGCTGACCCTGGCGCACAACCCGCCCTCCATCGAAAGCTCGGTGGTGATGGCCCTGGCACCCAACCTCAACCAGGCCATGCTCGATTATGTGGAGCGCGTGCGCGTGCTAATTGAGGCCGATGACAAGTCCGCCGTCGGCCATTTGCTCAACGAAACAGTCGGCAAATACCTCTCGCCCCGCCTCAAGCGCAATAACCACCGGCACCTGTCGAGCATGGCCACCAACGAGTACCGCCAAGCGCGCTTTCATATCCACCAGGTGCTGGGCCTGGGCGATGGCAACTACCTGCCGGCGCTCGCGCAGATCGAAACCCCGGTGCATTTCCTCAACGGTACGTTGGATGAGTACACCCCGGCTGCCGAAGCCCAACTGTTCAAAAAGTACGTCGGTCGCAGCAGCTTCGCCGTCGCCGAACACACCGGCCACTTACTCGACCTTGAGTCCCGCGAGGCGGCGCTGGCGGTGCACCGAGCGCTGTTGGATTTCCTCGTCGGAGAGCACGCGACATTGTCAGACTTAGACGAACCGCCAGTGGGAAAAGGAGTAACGGAAGGCGCATAATCGCCGACACATAGCCTGCTAACAAAAAGGTAGCTCATGCCCAATCGTGCCCCTCTCGATGCCAAGACCGCCCGCTGGCTCCCCTGGGTGGTGGCGATTGCCTTCTTCATGCAGTCGCTGGATGGGACGATTCTCAACACGGCACTGCCGGCCATGGCCCGGGACCTCGCGGAAAACCCGCTGCGCATGCAAGGGGTGGTGATCGCCTACATGCTCACCGTCGCCTTGCTGATCCCTGCGTCGGGCTGGGTCGCCGACCGCTTCGGCACCAAGAAAATCTTCTTTGGCGCGATCATGCTGTTCAGCATTGGCTCACTGTTGTGCGCCCTGTCCAGCAGCTTGACCATGCTGGTGGGCGCGCGGGTCATCCAGGGCTTGGGCGGTGCGCTGATGCTGCCGGTGGGGCGCCTGGTCGTCTTACGCGCTTATCCGCGCTCCGAACTCGTGCGGATCATGGGCTTTATTACCATCCCCGGCCTGCTTGGCCCGTTGCTCGGCCCGACCCTGGGCGGCTGGATGGTGCAATACCTGACTTGGCACTGGATCTTCCTGATCAACCTGCCGGTGGGCATGATCGGTTGCTACGCCGTGTGGAAACTCATCCCCGACCTGCGCGGCAGCGAGCGCACACGTTTCGACAGCGTGGGGTTTGTGCTGTTTGGTGCGGCGATGGTGCTGATCACCATCGCCATGGAAGGCCTGGGCGAACTGCACCTGCCGCATTTGCGCGTGATGTTGCTGCTGTTCGGCGGGCTGGCGTGCCTGGCGGCGTACTGGCTGCGCGCCGGGCATATCGATAACCCGCTGTTTTCGCCGGTGCTGTTCAAGACCCGCACCTTTGCCGTGGGCATTCTCGGCAACCTGTTTGCGCGCCTCGGCAGCGGCGCCCTGCCGTTCCTGGTGCCGCTGCTGTTGCAGGTAGCGCTGGGGTACTCGCCATCGCAAGCCGGGATGAGCATGCTGCCGCTGGCGGCGGCGGCGATGTTTGCCAAGTCAGTCGCCCGGCCACTGATCGAGCGCCTGGGATACCGCATCGTGCTGACCGGCAATACGCTGGCACTGGGTATCATGCTGGCGAGCATGGGCCTGGTCAGCGAGCACACGCCTTATCCGCTTCTACTGGGGATGCTGGCGGTACTGGGGGCGATCAACTCCTTGCAGTTCACCGCGATGAACACCGTCACCCTGATCGACCTCGACGACGCCCAGGCCAGCAGCGGCAACAGTTTGCTCTCGGTGGTGGCGCAATTGTCCCTGAGCCTGGGCGTGGCCTGTGCCGGTGCGTTGCTCGGCGGCTTTACCGCTGAAGCGGGTAACGATGGCGTGGAAAGCGTGCTCGGCGCATTCCAGTTGACCTTCCTCACCGTGGGCATCATGGCCATGCTGGCGGCGGCGATCTTCCTGCAACTGTCGCCAACGGACGGCAAACGCGTGGTCAGCCGCGAGCACGACATCGAGCATTAACAGGCTTCTCGTCTAGAACTTGCAGGGAAATCCCCACGAGACTGGTACACTGCGCGACATTTTGTTTTGCAGAGCCAGTCCCGTGACTACCATCGCCACCGCTTTTAATACTTTGCCGCTCTCCGCCGCCATGCTGGCTAACCTCGACTCGCTGGGTTATGTCGAGATGACGCAGATCCAGGCGCAAAGCTTGCCGGTGATCCTCAAAGGGCTGGACCTGATTGCCCAGGCCAAAACCGGCAGCGGCAAGACCGCCGCCTTCGGCATCGGCCTGTTGAACCCGATCAACCCGCGCTACTTCGGCTGCCAGGCCCTGGTGATGTGCCCGACGCGTGAGCTGGCCGACCAAGTCGCCAAGGAAATCCGTCGCCTGGCGCGTGCCGAAGACAACATCAAGGTGCTGACCCTGTGTGGCGGCGTGTCCCTCGGCCCGCAGATCGCCTCGCTGGAACACGGCGCCCACGTCATCGTCGGCACCCCGGGCCGCATCCAGCAGCACCTGCGCAAAGGTTCGCTGGTGCTGGACGGCTTGAACACGCTGATCCTCGACGAAGCCGACCGCATGCTCGACATGGGCTTCTACGACGCCATCGAAGACATCATCAGCAAGACCCCGGCGCGCCGCCAGACCCTGCTGTTCTCGGCCACCTACCCGGTGAGCATCAAGCAGCTGGCCTCGAAATTCATGCGCGCCCCACAGCAAGTGAAGGCCGAAGCGTTCCACTCCGACGACCAGATCGAGCAGCGCTTCTACGAGATTTCTCCGGAAGAGCGCATGGACGCCGTGACCAAGGTACTGGCGCATTTCCGTCCAGCCTCTTGCGTGGCGTTCTGCTTCACCAAGCAGCAAGTGCAGGAAACTGTGGACCACCTGACGTCCAAGGGCATTTCCGCCGTCGGCCTGCATGGCGACCTGGAACAGCGCGACCGCGACCAGGTACTGGCGATGTTCGCCAACCGCAGTACCTCGGTACTGGTAGCCACCGACGTGGCCGCGCGTGGTTTGGACATTGACTCGCTGGACATGGTGATCAACGTCGAACTGGCCCGTGACTCGGAAATCCACATTCACCGTGTAGGCCGTACTGGCCGCGCCGGTGAGACCGGCCTCGCCATCAGCTTGGTGGCGCCGTCCGAAGCGCACCGCGCCCAGGCCATCGAGCAGCTGCAGAAATCGCCGTTGAACTGGGACCAGTTGGACAACCTCAAGCCTCAGAGCGGCGGCCCGTTGCTGCCGGTGATGAGCACCCTGTGCATCGCCGCCGGCCGTAAAGACAAGGTTCGCCCGGGCGACATCCTCGGCGCCTTGACCGGTGATGCCGGCATCCCCGGTGCCCAGGTCGGCAAGATCGCGATCTTTGACTTCCAGGCCTTCGTGGCCGTGGAGCGCGGGATCGCCAAGCAGGCGCTGCAGCGCTTGAATGACGGCAAGATCAAAGGCCGTTCGTTGCGCGTGCGGATCCTGTAAAGATCTCAAGCTATACAGAGATCTAAATGTGGGAGCGGGCTTGTGTGGGAGCTGGCTTGCCTGCGATAGCATCACCTCGGTGTACCTGGCATACCGAGGTGCCTGCATCGCGGGCGAGCCCGGCTCCCACACAAGCCCGCTCCCACATTTGACTGTATTCCAATTCAGAATTTGTATGAGGACACCGTTTTGCGCTCGACCGAAGTTGTGATCATTGGCGCCGGCGCCGCAGGTTTGATGTGCGCGCTGACCGCCGCCGGGCGTGGGCGCAAGGTGATGTTGATCGACCACGCGAACAAGGCCGGCAAAAAGATCCTGATGTCCGGCGGTGGCCGCTGCAATTTCACCAATATGTACACCGAGCCTGCCAACTTCCTCTCGCACAACGCCCACTTCTGCAAGTCCGCCCTGGCCCGCTACACCCAGTGGGATTTCATCGGGCTGGTGGCCAAGCACGGCGTGCCGTATCACGAGAAGAAGCTCGGCCAACTGTTCTGCGATAACAAATCCAGCGACATCCTCGGCATGCTGCTGGATGAATGCATTCAAGTTGGCGTGAGCATGCACTTGGACACGTCGGTCCAGGAGATTGCCAAGCTGGACGCCGGTTATCAGTTGCAAACAACGTTGGGTGAACTGCGCTGCGAGTCTTTGGTAATTGCCACGGGCGGCCTGTCGATCCCGACCTTGGGCGCTACCGGGTTTGGTTATCAAGTGGCCAAGCAGTTCGGCCATGAACTGCTGCCGACCCGCGCAGGATTGGTGCCGTTCACCATCACCGACCAGCTCAAGGACTTGTGTGGCGAGCTGTCCGGCACCTCGGTGGACTGCCTGGTCAGCTGCAACGACCAAAGCTTTCGCGAGAACATCCTGTTTACCCACCGCGGCCTGAGCGGGCCGGCGATTCTGCAGATCTCCTCGTACTGGGAAACCGGCGACACCGTGGAAATCAACCTGCTGCCCGACCACGACGCCCACGCCTGGCTGCAACAGCAACAGGTCGAGCGCCCCAATAGCGAGTTGAAAACCCTGCTGGGTGAGATCTTCACCAAGAAGATGGCCAACCTGCTGGCGGAAACCTGGTTTGTGTCCAAGCCGATGAAGCAGTACACCCACGCCGAAATCGCCGATATCGCGCAAAAACTCGGCAGCTGGCAACTGGTGCCGGCCGGCACTGAAGGCTATCGCACGGCCGAGGTGACGTTGGGTGGGGTGGATACGCGCGAAGTGTCGTCCAAGACCATGGAGTCGCTGAAAAGCCCGGGGTTGTACTTCATCGGTGAAGTGCTGGATGTGACCGGCCACTTGGGTGGGTTCAACTTCCAGTGGGCGTGGGCTTCGGGCTACGCGGCTGCGCAATACGCCTAAAGGTGTACGCGGTCAAAATGTGGGAGCTGGCTTGCCTGCGATAGCGGTGGTGAATCCAACATCGCTAGCGCAGGCAAGCCAGCGCCCACATTGCTTTTGTGGTGTGCTTGGAAGTTATTTTGCGCAATTGATGTGATCGCTACGCTTGCCGTGGCGTCCTTGATAGCTCAATTTAACGGCATCGTCCCGGAAGACACCAGACTTCATGTCATCGACCTCGTTCAAGCAGTCCATGCGGCGCCTGTGGGCGCTGGATAAATTCAGTTACAGCGTGCGGGTATTCATCGCCCTCACCGGCAGCATGGCGCTGTGCTGGTATCAGGATGAAATGACGCTGCTCATCCCGCTGTTCCTGGGGATTATCGCCAGCGCCCTGGCCGAGACCGATGACAGTTGGCAAGGCCGCCTCAATGCCCTGGCGGTGACGCTGGTGTGTTTCAGCATCGCCGCGCTGTCGGTGGAACTGCTGTTCCCTTACCCCTGGATCTTCGCGATCGCTCTGGCCCTGGCCAGTTTCTGCCTGACCATGCTCGGGGCGCTGGGCGAGCGCTATGGTGCGATTGCCTCGGCGACGCTGATTCTGTCGGTGTACACCATGATCGGTGTGGACCAGCGCGGTGGTGCCGTGTCTGATTTCTGGCATGAACCGCTGCTGCTGGTGGCCGGTGCCGCGTGGTATGGCGTGCTGTCGGTGCTGTGGCAGGTGCTGTTTTCCAACCAGCCAGTGCAGCAAAGCCTGGCGCGGCTGTTTCGCGAGCTGGGGCGTTACCTCAAGCTCAAATCATCGCTGTTCGAACCGATCCGTCAGCTGGACGTAGAAGCGCGCCGCCTGGAACTGGCCCAGCAAAATGGCCGGGTGGTGGCGGCGCTGAATGCGGCGAAGGAAATCATCCTGCACCGCGTCGGTAATGGCCGCCCAGGCTCCAAGGTCAGCCGCTACCTGAAGCTGTATTTCCTGGCCCAGGACATCCACGAACGCGCCAGCTCGTCTCACTACCCGTATAACGCCTTGGCCGATGCCTTCTTCCACAGCGACGTGCTGTTCCGCTGCCAGCGCCTGTTGCGCCAGCAAGGCAAGGCCTGCCAGACCTTGGGCGAGTCGATTCAACTGCGCCAGCCGTTCATTTACGACGACAGCTTCGCCGAAGCCCTCGGCGACCTGAATGCCTCGCTGGAACACCTGCGCGTCCAGAGCAACCCGGCCTGGCGCGGCCTGCTGCGCTCATTGCGCGCCCTGGCGGCCAACCTGTCGACACTCGACCGCCTGCTCGGCGACGCCAGCAACCCCGACGCACTCGCCGACGCCACCGACAGCAACCTGCTGGACCGCGCCCCGCGCAACCTCAAGGAAATGTGGACGCGCCTGCGCACGCAACTGACGCCGACCTCGCTGCTGTTCCGCCATGCCTTGCGCCTGGCCCTGGCGTTAACCATCGGCTACGGCACCTTGCATGCGATTCACGCCTCCCAGGGTTATTGGATCATCCTCACCACCCTGTTCGTCTGCCAGCCCAACTACGGCGCCACCCGGCGCAAGCTCGGCCAGCGGATCATCGGCACCGCCATCGGTTTGACCGTGGCCTGGGCGCTGTTCGACCTGTTCCCAAGCCCCGTGGTGCAATCGCTGTTCGCCATCGCCGCAGGGCTGGTGTTCTTTATCAACCGCACCACCCGCTACACCTTGGCCACGGCGGCGATCACCTTGATGGTGTTGTTCTGCTTCAACCAAGTGGGTGATGGCTACGGGCTGTTCCTGCCACGGCTGTTCGATACCCTGCTCGGCAGCCTGATCGCGGGCCTCGCGGTGTTCCTGTTCTTGCCAGACTGGCAAGGCCGCCGTCTGAACAAGGTGCTGGCCAACACCCTGACCTGCAACAGCATCTACCTGCGCCAGATCATGCAGCAATACGCCGCGGGCAAGAGCGACGACCTGGCCTACCGCCTGGCCCGGCGCAACGCCCACAACGCCGATGCGGCGCTGTCCACCACGCTGGCAAATATGCTGATGGAGCCGGGGCACTTTCGCAAAGAGGCTGACGTAGGCTTCCGTTTCC
The DNA here is from genome assembly GCF_025642995.1 of Pseudomonas sp. YeP6b. Lineage (NCBI taxonomy): Bacteria > Pseudomonadati > Pseudomonadota > Gammaproteobacteria > Pseudomonadales > Pseudomonadaceae > Pseudomonas > Pseudomonas sp. YeP6b. Next base: position 6,382,594 of record NZ_CP080090.1, read on the forward strand.
TGGTGCTGTCGCACACCTTGCTCAGTTACCTGTCGGGGCTGGGCGCGCACCGCGAGACGCAACTGCCGGCCGAGGTGCGTGAACATTTGATCGACGGCGCCGGTAACAGCCTGGCGGCGAGCATCGACGAGATCGCCACGGGGCTGGCCAACAAGCAGCCGGTTGCGATTCAGAGCGATGCTGAGGAAGCGTTGGCGGCGGAGCTGGAACAGATGCCGGATGAGATTGATGAAGGGCAACGGTTGGTGCAGACCCAGTTGGCGTTGATCTGCCGGCAGTTGGGGCCATTGCGCACGTTGGCGGCGCACCTGATCAAAGATACCAGCGCGGCCTAAATCGCTATCGCAGGCAAGCCAGCTCCCACATTGGAATGCGGTTACCTGTGGGAGCCGGGCTTGCCCGCGATGTGGCCCTCAAGCACCCTACATCCCGTGCGCCTTCATCAACCGCGCATAACTGCCATCGACCTTCATCTTGGCAATCTCCCGGTCGAAACTGGCGACAATTTGCTCATGCTCAGGGTTCTTCAGGCTGACCAGAATATGCAGGCTGTTCTCACTCAGCGGCTTGGGTAAAAACTCCACCGTATTGCGCACCCGGGGCGATTCGCGCGCCAGGTAATAGCGCGCAACATATTCATCTTCCAGCGTCAGCCTTACGCGCTGCGCCGCGAGCATGCGCACGGCCATGGCGAAGTTATGCACCGGCACTTTCTGCAACTGCGCATCCTGGTCGAAGGCCGCCGAGTAGGCATAACCGCGCACCACCGCGATGGGCTGGTCGTGCAGTTGTTCCAGGCTCTGATAATCGATGGGATCGTCGCGGCGCTTGATAAAGCGCACACGGTTCAACAGGTATTCCGCGGAAAACTGCCCCAATTGCGTGCGTGAATCGTCGTACCAGGCATTGACCAGCACGTCATAACGCCCGTCGCCCACGCCCATCAGCGCTCGCGCCCAGGGCACCTGTTCGAAATCACTGGCGTAGCCGGCGCGAGCCAAGGCGGTGCTGACGATATCGGTGGCCAACCCACCGTTGACCAAGGTGGCATCGGTGAACGGGGGCCAGGCATCCGCTACCAGGCGCAGACGTTGTGCGACCGCAGGCGTGGTCAGCAGCAACACTCCTATCAAAGCAACGGCACGAGAAAATCGCGGCATGCTTAAAGTCCTTGGCGGGCAGGCAGTGGCCTGATAACAGTAGCTCATCAATGAGCCTGTATTGCAGATTACACAAAGAACTCAGCGGGGATTGCACTGAATGATGGCAAATTGACGCCATTCACAAAAATGACGAATTTAGACAGGGGGGCCCGTCGCGCTTACTATCGGCAACAGCCATTAATTGAGAGAGCACACCATGACGGTTGATTGGGTCTGCAAGCATCACGATGACTTAGGCAAGGAACAGCTGTACGCCATTCTGCGTCTGCGCAGCGAGGTCTTTGTCGTTGAACAGCAGTGCGTTTACCTGGACCTCGACGGGCAGGACCTTTCGGGCGATACCCACCACTTGATGGCCTGGAAAGATGACGAACTGGTGGCCTACCTGCGCCTGCTGGACCCGCAGACCCAGGACGATGATGTGGTGATCGGCCGCGTGATCGTCGCGCCAGTGGCACGCGGCACCGGGCTGGGCCATCAGATGATGGAAGAGGCCCTCAAGCGCATTGAAGATATCTGGCCTGAGACGCCGATCTTTCTGTCAGCCCAGGCGCACTTGCAGGGGTATTACGCGCGGTATGGGTTTGTGGTGGAGGGTGAGCAATATTTGGAAGATGATATTCCACATATTGGTATGCGGCGCGCTTGAGCCCCTTTTCGCGAGCAAGCCCGCTCCCGCATTTAACCGTGTACACCCTTTGAAACGCGGTCGAATGTGGGAGCGGGCTTGCTCGCGAAAGCGTCAGCCCAATCACCGCCACATTCAGGGATAACCCAACACCTGCTTGATCCCCGCCAGGTTCGCCTCGATCCACTTCCGATCAATCGCCCCCCAACTGCGAATCCGATAGTGCCCGGCATGGTTGCGCGCACCGTCTTCCTGCTCGAACTCGCACACGATATCCAGGTCGGCCAGCGCGGCAATCGTGTCCTGCGCCGTGCGCCGAGGCATGCCGGTGGCGTCGGTCAACGCCGGGACGCTGCTGGCTTGCCCGCTGTCGATCAGGTACGCCACATACAGGCGGCGGTAGAAACTGCTTTTGGTCTTGCTCACGTCCATGCTTGATCGCCTACTGAGGTTAGGGCTTGCCCTGCAAGTCGCGATACGTGAGGTACACCCGCAGGTCGAATTCCACCTGATGGTAGCCGGGCATCATGTATTCGCAGAGTTTGTAGAACGCCTTGTTGTGGTCCGATTCCTTGAAGTGCGCCAGCTCGTGCACCACGATCATGCGCAGAAACTCCGGCGCCGCCTCCTTGAACAGTGCGGCAATACGAATCTCTTTCTTGGATTTGAGGTTGCCACCCTGCACCCGTGAAATCGTGGTGTGCAGGCCCAACGCGCGGTGAGTCAGGTCCAGGCGGTTGTCGAACAGCACTTTGTCGATGGCCGGCGCGTTACGCAGGTGTTCCTGCTTCAAGGCCAGGGCGTAGCTGTACAACGCCTTGTCACTCTGCACCGCATGGCGTTCGGGGTAACGTTGTTCCAGATAGGCGCCCAACTGGTCCTTGGCGATCATCTGGCGCACTTGTTCCTGAAGAGCTGCGGGGTAGGCCTGGAGGTATTTCAGCGCGGTCATGAGTTCAGCAACAAGGTTCGAATGGCCGCCAGTGTAGCGAATTCAAAGCGGCCCAGGGTGGGACCAATCGGCCATTTCCTCAGGCCGCAGCGGCTGCGCCGCCCACGGCCCCTGGATAAATGAGCAACCATTGGCCTTGAGCCACTGCGACTGTTCGAGGGTATCCACGCCCTCGGCGATCACCAGCACATCAAAATGCCCGCACAGCTGGATGATGCTACGGGCCATGGCCGCGTCCCGCATCGAGCCCGGCAGGCGCGCCACCAGTTGTGGGTCCAGCTTGAGCGTGTCGAACTCCAGGTCACGCAGGTGGGCCAGGGAACACTGCCCCAAACCAAAGTCATCCAGCGCGATACGCACGCCGACCTGACGCAATAATTTGAACTGCTTGTTGGTTTCTTCAAGGTTACTCATCAGGCTGTCTTCACTGATTTCCACCTCCAACTGCCGCCCCTGCAACCCATGTCGGTCGAGTACCTGCTGCAGCTGGCTGGCCAGGTTGGGCATGTTGAACTGGCTGCTGCTCAAGCTCACGCTCAGCACCAGCTCTTCATGGAAACTCGCTTGCCAGGCTTGCCGTTGGGCGGCGACTTGCTGGTAGATCCAGGCGCTCAACTGGCTGATCAGCCGCGCCTCTTCCAACAGCGGCAAAAACAGGCCCGGCGGCACATCGCCGACACTCGGGTGCTGCCAGCGCAGCAGCGCCTCGACGCCGCGCAAACGCCCGTCCTCCAGCGACACCTGGGGCTGGTACACCAAGGTGAAGTCCTTGTTCTGAATCGCGGTTCGCACGCTGTCTTCAAGCATCAGGCGCGAGCGGGCGCGGCCGTTCATTTCCTGATCGTAATAGCGATATTGCTGACGCCCCGCGCGCTTGGCTTCGTACATGGCGATGTCCGCCGCGCGCAGCAGGCCGTTCAAATCCGAGCCGCAGTCCGGGAAGGTCGCAATGCCGATACTGACACCGAGCATCACATCCAAACCGTCGACCTGCTGGCACACAGACACGCGCTCGATCAGTTTTTCCGAAATTTTCGCCGCCTGCTCCGGGAACTCCAGCTCTAGCAATGCAGTGAATTCATCCCCGCCCATGCGCCCGAGAATGTCGTAGGAACGCAGACACGCCTGCATCTGCTCCGAGACCCAGCGCAGCACCCGATCCCCAGCATCGTGGCCCAACGAGTCGTTGACCCGCTTGAAACCGTCGAGGTCCAGGTAGAGCAACACCAGCGACAACTCGTTACGCTCGCTGCGCAGCAGCATGTTCTCCACCGCCTGGTGGAAGCCACGCCGGTTCAGCAGCCCGGTCAACGGGTCGGTCACCGCCTGGAACTCCAGTTGCTGATGCAGGTGGCGCACCTCGGACATGTCCAGCACCGTCACCACCATGGCCTTCTGCTCGGCGGGCAAGGGCGCGCAGGACAACGCCACCGGCACCTGCTGGCCGCGACCGGTGCGCAAAATGGCGTCGTGCTGGCGCCACGTCTCACCCTTGCGATACGCCTCGTACATCGGGAAGCCCAGCCAGGCGGGCACATGGGGCTTTTGCAAGAAACTCAGGAAGCTCTCGCCCTGCAACTCCGCCATCGTGGCGTTAAGCAGCCGCGAAACTGCCGGGTTGGCGTACTCAATCACACTGCCCTCGCCCACCACCAGGATGCCTTCGGCGGCGTTGTCCAGTACCGAGGCATTGAAGGCTCGCGCGGATTCCAGGTCATGGCTCAAGCGCTGCAAGGCCCGGCGGTTACGCTGGTGCTCCAGCAGGGCTTGCACCTTGGGCTTGAGAATATGCGGGTCAAACGGTTTAAACAGGTAATCGATGGCGCCGCTGGCATAGCCTTCCAGCACCGCGGCGGGCGATTGGGCGTGGGCGGTCAGGAAGATAATCGGCGTCATGCGCGTACGTTGGCTGCCGCGCATCAGGCGGGCGACTTCGAAGCCGTCCATGCCGGGCATGCGCACATCCAGCAACACCAGGTCGATTTCGTGCGCCAGCAGCAGCTCCAAGGCTTCAAGCCCCGACGCTGCAGTCATCATGTGCCAATCTTCACGCTGCAAAAGCGCACGCATGCTGACGAGGTTCTCCGGGTAGTCATCGACCACCAAGAGTACCGAACTGCCATCGCCTGGGTGTGGAGCGCAATCCATGCTACGTCTCTTCCTTGAGGGGCTGCACCGGTCACTTCTGATATAAAAACCGGACAAACAATGAGGCCTCACTCTAGCCCCGGTTCCAAAAAAGCAGAAGTGACGTGGGTGCCATCATTGCGCCAAAGCCCTGGAAGCCGACTAACGGTCAAGCCCTACAGGCCACGGTTCATGGGAAACATGGCTTTTTGGCACTCCTCTGACGCCAATAAATTGCCAGTAATCGTTTAACAACCGGACGATCACCGCCTATAAAGAACCTGCAAGGCCCTCGGGCCAAAGCCTTCACCCTCTGTAAAAGGCCAACACCATGATCGACCTTTCCACCTGGAACCTGAGCATTCCGGTCGGCTCGCCGCCCGCGACCATCGACACGCCGAAACTGCTTAGCGGCTTCAAGGACCAATATTTCCAGGCCGAAGGCAGCAACGTGCAATTCTGGACACCGGTGACCGGTACCCGCACCGAAAACGCCGTTTACCCGCGCAGCGAACTGCGCGAAACCTACGCCGACGGGCGTTTGCGTAACTGGACCTACCCCGACGCCGACAACTTCCTGCGCGCCACCCTGGCCGTCAATCAGGTGCCCTCTTCCGGCAAAGTCGTGATCGGCCAGATCCACGCCTATGACAGCCAAAAACCGCTGATCAAACTGGAATACCAATTCAAGGAAAAAACCCAGACTGGCAACATCATCGCCAAGGTGCGCATGCGCCCGGATGAAGACGAAGGCCGCGTGATTATCGTGGCCTCCAATGTGCCGCTGGAGAAGAGCTTTACCTATGTGATCAACCTCAATAAGGCCGGCTTGCTGAGTGTGGAGGCCGCTGACGGGCAGTGGAATGAACGCATCGGTGCCGCGTGGGGCGCCAAACCGTTGTATTTCAAGGCGGGGGCGTATGTGCAAGACAACAGTGGGGACAATAAAGAAGGCGCGCGGGTGACATTTGCGAAGTTGGATATTGATCACGAGTAAGCCAGGCTTCAATCGACATAAGCCTCAACCTTTGAACCCAATGATCATTGCATAGCCGACCAACTGTGGGGCGGGCTTTCATCGCCCCCATAGGGGTTCGCATTACGTAAGCAGCCAAGTTCCAACAGGTCGATGTATCTCTACGTAATGGTTTGTTAGCCTGAACGTTATCATTACGGCGCTACCAACGTTATCTGTTTAGGCTGGAAAATATAGACCGTATTGGCGGCGTTTGATGTGAATGAAGCGTTGATTTCAATTAGGCCCGGCCCGAGCACTTGCATAGCGGGCATACCCACCAATGCACGCAGTGACCGGCCCTCACTGCCCGACAAAAAGGTGTATGAATAATTAAAAACCGCTGAAGGACTACCCGTTGTTAAATTTTGAATATCAATGTCCCATTTATCGCCAGGCTGTGGCGTAACGGGCAATGCAGTGGCGGGTACCGCCAGACCAAAGCCGCCCAAATATTGAAATCGAGCATAGGGCTTATTATATTTGGCGTAGGCAACGTTTGCTGGATTAACTGGATCAAAGCCCAGCTCATCTTCAAGCCTGTCCGTAAAAAAGTCCGAATAATATCCGTCAAGCGCTACTGAAAGTACGCGATATCTGGGCGGCATCCTGCACCTCACCTTGCGACCATGCTTAAACCCGGGTGGGTTATACGATGATCGTAGAGACCCGGCACTGAAAAACAACTGCCAAGTTTGACAGTTGATAAAACCAAATAATAAGCGCATGGCAGCCACGTTTTTAGTGACCTACCCTCCTCCTAAAGGAAGCCCTACCAACGCCTGCCAGTGACAGAAAGTTATTCAATGCATATCAACATGAAGCCCATCGATGAATCACCGGTAGGGTTATTATCGCCCACCTTGAGGGTCAAGACATTCACGTAGTTGATCGCTGGCACACTGCCCAACTTCGCATGACCATAGAAAACATGCTCAGTGGTACTGACATCGGTTACCGAGACCGAACAGAAGCGTGGCGGCTGTTTAAAGACGCCGGGCACGAAGCGGACTTTGTACTCCGAAAAGTAATCAGGCTGCGCAGTCAACTTTACCTCTTTCAGCCACTGGGGCGATTGCGCAGTGACCTGGCCTTTATCATCAATAGAGGCGGTAAATATCCGACTTTCCGCGTATGCAAAAGACCCTGCAGCTGCCAACGCCAGAATAACGCCAGCGGCTTTAATAAAACCCATCATCAACGCTCCATCATTGAACATCATCAAGGCCTCACCTTAAATGATCCAAGGCCGATAAAAGCGCACTTTCAATGACCTACCAATAAAACAGAAAGGCTGTAGCGCCGCCGGAACATCAACTTATTAGTATTCAGGACAGTTCCGACTGCAAACAACTCAGGAGCGTTTCGATTCGTAGGTAATGTCCGGCAAACCCAAGGACAATTCATGGGGTAATCCAACCTCTTAAACGCACCGCCAGTCCCTGTGGTAGCCCGGCTTGCCCGCGATGGCGGTGGATCAGCCAGTCTTTGCGGCGGCTGACACACCGCCATCGCGGGCAAGCCCGGCTCCCACAGTTGCCCTGCGTCGGTTGAGGGTTAAGTGCTCGTCCTACACGACCGTTGCGGCAAGCCAGATCGGCGCTTATAGTTCCCCCCGTCGCTGGCATTGAACAGCGATAGGGTTTCGCAGCCCTACAGAGTTAATTCCGCACCCGTCAAAACAGCCCTGGCGTTCCTGCCAATGGCCGTCTTGTTATGGCGGCTGTGCGTGGGAGACCTTCGGGTCTGCCGGGTCTTAACTCCTCGGTCTGCGAACCCGCGTACAGCTGCCACCCAATTTGTTTCGCAGCAAACGGTGGTCATTCTTCTACCGAGTTAAGGATTCACCATGACCCAACAACTGCCACCCCGCCGCTTCACCCCATGCACCGAAACCGCAACCGATTACCCCGTACTGTTAATCGACAGCGACGCCCCACTGCTTGAACTCCACGCCTGCCTGCGCGAACGCCTCAACGCCGCCCTCGAACACCTCAACCTGATCGCCTGCTCCAGCCTGCCGGACTTCGCCGAGCGTGACCTGAACAACGTGGCCAACACCGCGCGCATTCTGGTGCAGGACGTGAGTGATGTGTTCCGGGTGATTGAGCACCGCGGCTTCGATACACCTGACGCGGCCTGATCAAATCCCAGCCACAAAAAAGCCCGCATCGCTGCGGGCTTCTTTTTAAACGCCTTAGGCTCAGTTCACCTTAGCGTTCAACTCACCTTTGAGGTAACGCTGGTACATCGCTTCCAGGGAGATCGGCTTGATCTTCGAAGCATTACCGGCCGTACCAAACGCTTCATAACGCGCGATACATACATCACGCATCGCGGTCACGGTGGCGCCGAAGAATTTACGTGGGTCAAATTCGCTCGGGTTGGTAGCCATCAGGCGACGCATCGCACCGGTGGACGCCAGGCGCAGGTCGGTGTCGATGTTGACCTTGCGCACGCCGTACTTGATGCCTTCGACAATTTCTTCAACCGGTACGCCGTAGGTTTCTTTGATGTCGCCGCCGTACTGGTTGATGATCGCCAGCCACTCTTGCGGTACCGAGGAAGAACCGTGCATCACCAAGTGTGTGTTCGGGATGCGTTTGTGGATTTCCTTGATACGGTCGATAGCCAGCACGTCGCCGGTAGGCGGCTTGGTGAACTTGTAGGCGCCGTGGCTGGTGCCGATGGCGATGGCCAGGGCGTCCACCTGGGTCTTCTTGACGAAGTCAGCGGCTTCTTCCGGGTCGGTCAGCATCTGGCTGTGATCCAGCACGCCTTCGGCGCCGATACCGTCTTCTTCGCCGGCCATACCGGTTTCCAACGAACCCAGGCAGCCCAGCTCGCCTTCAACCGAAACGCCGCAGGCGTGAGCCATGGCCACGGTTTGTTGGGTAACGCGTACGTTGTACTCGTAGTCGGTTGGGGTCTTGCCGTCTTCGCCGAGGGAGCCGTCCATCATCACAGAGCTGAAGCCCAGTTGGATGGAGCGCTGGCACACGTCAGGGCTGGTGCCGTGGTCCTGGTGCATGCACACCGGGATGTGCGGGAATTCTTCGATCGCGGCGAGGATCAGGTGACGCAGGAAAGGCGCGCCAGCGTATTTGCGGGCACCGGCCGAAGCCTGGACGATCACTGGGGAGTCGGTCTTGTCAGCGGCTTCCATGATGGCGCGCATCTGCTCAAGGTTGTTGACGTTAAAAGCTGGGACGCCGTAGCCGAACTCGGCTGCGTGGTCCAGCATTTGACGCATGCTGATAAGTGCCATTGTGTTGTCTCTCCCGATCGAGGGTCGTTAATCGTGCAAGCCTGCCGTAGCGGCGGCTGCTATTCAAGTTATTGCAGATCAAGGGGTTAAGGCTTGGCCTGCTGAATCGTTATTGCTGGCATGGCCGTGTGCTAACGCCACTGAAAAAGCCGATCAATGTGGGAGCTGGCTTGCCTGCGATAGGGGCAGATCAGACAACATTTGTTTTGCTGACCCACCGCAATCGCAGGCAAGCCAGCTCCCACATTTAGATCTCATTTATCTTGAGATAGTGTTCTCACTGAGCTTTGCAGCCTCGCCCGATCAAATCATCGGTGGCGACCCAGTAAATCAGGCCTTCTTCACCTTTTGTGTGAAACGCCAACTGGTCGTTGCTGTACAGCACGCCAGAGGCGGCAACGTCTTCTTTAAGACGGTAAACCTGGTCCGAACCGCCGAGGCGTACATCCACTTCGGAACGAGCCTGATTGGCAAAGCGCCAGTTGACCTCGGCCTTGCTGTCGCAGGTCCAAGTGGTCCACTTGTCGGCAGGCTCTGCCTTGTTGAACATGTTCATGTTGCTGCAACCGGCCAATAAAGCCAGGGCTGCCAGGGCGAAAACGCCTTTCATTGCCAATCCTCGAACGACGGCCCAAGGGCCGCCACTGCTGTCGGTTAGTTGATCAGACCCGTCAGGGGCAACCCTGTTCCTGACCGTTGGGCGCGGCGCCGTATTGCTCCAGCCGTTCGTTGCCGATGCGCTTGTTGATCACCGGCATGGTTTCGGCTTGCCAGTCAGCCTGGTAGCAGCTCTTTTTCTGCCCCGGCGCAGACTCTGCGCCCGCAGGCTTAGCGCTTGGCGTGCTGCCGCAGCCGGCCAACAGGCCCGCTGCGATCACCAGTGCCAACGACTTGATCATGGGAATGCTCCTTTTCCGGATCACGAGCCTTAGCCTTTTGCTCGGGTTTCCAGCACTTCAACGGCTGGCAGAACTTTGCCTTCGACGAATTCGAGGAACGCGCCGCCACCGGTAGAAATGTAGGAGATTTGGTCAGCAACGCCATATTTATCGATGGCCGCCAGGGTGTCGCCACCACCGGCGATGGAGAAGGCCGAGCTTTCAGCAATGGCGTGCGCCAGTACTTTGGTGCCGTTGCCGAACTGATCGAACTCGAACACGCCAACCGGGCCGTTCCACAAAATGGTCTTGGAGGACTTCAGCAACTCAGCGAAATTGGCTGCGGTTTGCGGGCCGATGTCCAGGATCATGTCGTCGGCCGCCACGTCAGCGATGAGCTTGACGGTGGCTGCGGCGCTTTCAGCAAATTCCTTGGCAACCACCACGTCCACCGGCAGCGGTACGCTGACTTTGGCAGCGATGGCGCGGGCGGTGTCGAGCAGGTCCGGTTCGTACAGTGACTTGCCCACCGGGTGGCCGGCAGCCGCCAGGAAGGTGTTGGCAATGCCGCCGCCGACGATCAGCTGGTTGCAGATCTGGCTCAGGCTGTTGAGCACGTCCAGCTTGGTGGAGACTTTGGAACCGGCAACGATGGCGGCCATTGGCTGGGCCGGAGCGCCCAGGGCTTTGCCCAGTGCATCCAGTTCAGCAGCCAGCAGTGGGCCAGCAGCGGCGACTTTGGCGAACTTGGCCACGCCGTGGGTCGAGCCTTCAGCGCGGTGCGCGGTGCCGAAGGCGTCCATCACGAACACGTCGCACAGGGCCGCGTATTGCTGGGCCAGTTCGTCGCTGTTCTTTTTCTCGCCCTTGTTGAAGCGCACGTTTTCGAACAACACGATGTCGCCAGGCTTAACGTCGACGCCACCCAGGTAGTCAACCACCAGCGGCACATCGCGGCCCAAGGCCTTGCTCAGGTAGTCAGCGACCGGCTTGAGGCTGTTTTCGGCGGAAAACTCACCTTCGGTCGGGCGACCCAGGTGGGAGCAGACCATCACGGCCGCGCCTTTTTCCAGGGCCAGCTTGATGGTCGGCAGCGAGGCCAGGATTCGCGCATCGCTGGTGACAACACCGTCCTTGACTGGGACGTTGAGGTCTTCGCGAATCAGTACGCGCTTACCTTGCAGATCGAGGTCGGTCATCTTCAACACGGTCATGGGTCGCAGTTCCTGAATTGGCTGATTTAAAGGGCTGATTTAGCAGAGGCGATGTGCAGATAATGTTCGGCAACATCCAGCATTCGGTTGGCAAACCCCCATTCGTTGTCGAACCAAGCCAGGATGTTCACCAGCCGTGGGCCGGAAACGCGGGTCTGGCTGGCATCGACAATGGCCGAATGCGGGTCATGGTTGAAATCACAACTGGCGTGCGGCAACTCGGTGTAGGCCAAAAGCCCCTTGAGCGGGCCGCTGGTGGCGGCGTCGCGCAGTATCCGGTTGACCTCAGTGGCATCGGTGTCACTGACCGTTTGCATGGTGATATCCAGGCACGACACGTTCACTGTCGGCACGCGTACGGCTTTGGCCTGAATTCGCCCGGCAAGTTCCGGTAACAATCTTTCGATGCCACGAGCCAGGCCGGTAGACACCGGAATCACCGACTGGAACGCCGAGCGTGTGCGGCGCAGGTCTTCGTGGTGATAGGCGTCGATGACCGGCTGGTCGTTCATCGCCGAGTGAATCGTGGTGATCGACACGTAATCCAGGCCGATCGCCTGATCCAGCAGGCGCAACAGCGGCACGCTGCAATTGGTGGTGCAGGAGGCGTTGGACACCAGCAGCTCGTCGCCGGTCAGGCAATCCTGGTTGATGCCGTAGACGATGGTGGCGTCGACATCCGCCTCGCTGGCCATCGGCTGGGAAAACAACACACGCGGTGCGCCGGCGTCGAGAAAACGCTGGCCATCGGCACGGGTGTGGTAAGCACCGGAGCATTCCAACACTAGGTCGACGCCCAGCGCCGCCCAGTCGATGCCCTCGGGGGTGGCACTGCGCAAGACTTTCACGCAGTCGCCATTGATATGCAGACAATCGCCTTCAACCCGCACTTCGCCGGGGAACCGGCCGTGGGTGGAGTCAAAGCGTGTCAGGTATTCGATGCTGGCCATGTCGGCCAAATCGTTGATCGCCACAATTTCAAACCCGGCCGCCGCCCCTCGCTCGAACAGAGCACGCAAGACGCAACGACCAATGCGGCCGTAGCCGTTGAGTGCAACTTTGTAGGGACGCGGTTGGGGCATGGGGTTCTCGATCAATGTTAGTTCGGAGTTGAATGTTCTGACGCCATCGCGGGCAAGCCCGCTCCCACCTTAGACCGAGATCAAATGTGGGAGCGGGCTTGCCCGCGATAGCGCCAGTGCAAACAACGCAGACTGACTTAGTCTTCCAGCAGCTCTTCAGCCTGACCCAGGATGTTTTCCAGGGTGAAGCCGAACTCTTCGAACAACGCTGGCGCCGGCGCCGACTCACCGTAGGTGGTCATGCCGATCACACGGCCTTCCAGGCCCACGTACTTGTACCAGTAGTCGGCGTGAGCCGCTTCGATGGCGATACGCGCACTGACCTGCAACGGCAGAACCGATTGCTTGTAGTCAGCATCCTGGGCTTCGAACAGGCTGGTGCACGGCATGGACACAACGCGCACGTTACGGCCCTGGGCAGTCAGCTTGTCGTACGCCTGAACGGTCAGGCCCACTTCGGAACCGGTGGAGATCAGGATCAGCTCCGGCTCGCCAACGCAGTCCTTGAGCACGTAGCCACCACGGCTGATCGCAGCGATCTGCGCGTCGGTACGCACTTGGTGCTGCAGGTTCTGGCGCGAGAAGATCAGCGCCGAAGGGCCGTCCTTACGCTCGATGGCGTGCTTCCAGGCCACGGCAGATTCGACCGCGTCGGCTGGGCGCCAGCAATCCAGGTTCGGCGTGGTGCGCAGGCTGGTCAGTTGCTCGACCGGCTGGTGCGTCGGGCCGTCTTCGCCCAGGCCGATGGAGTCGTGGGTGTACACATGGATAACACGCTTCTTCATCAGCGCGGCCATACGTACGGCGTTACGTGCGTATTCCATGAACATCAGGAAGGTTGCGCCGTAAGGCACCAGGCCGCCGTGCAGGGACACGCCGTTCATGATGGCGCTCATGCCGAACTCGCGCACGCCGTAGTACATGTAGTTGCCGCTGGCGTCTTCAGCCGAGACACCTTTGCAACCTTTCCACAGGGTCAGGTTGGAACCGGCCAGGTCAGCCGAACCGCCAAGAATTTCCGGCAGCAATGGGCCAAAGGCGTTCAGGGTGTTCTGGCTGGCTTTACGGCTGGCGATGGTCTCGCCCTTGGCCGCGACTTCGGCGATGTAGGCCGAGGCTTTTTCCGAGAAGTCGGCAGGCAGGTCACCGGCCAGGCGGCGCACCAGTTCGTTGGCCAGTTCCGGGAATTCGGCGGAGTAGGCAGCAAAACGCTGGTCCCACTCGGCTTCGGTCGCCAGGCCTTTTTCCTTAGCGCTCCACTCGGCGTAGATGTCAGCCGGGATTTCGAACGGGCCGTGGTTCCACTTCAGTGCTTCGCGGGTCAGGGCGATTTCCGCGTCACCCAGTGGGGCGCCGTGGCAGTCTTCTTTACCTTGCTTGTTCGGCGAGCCGAAGCCGATGGTGGTCTTGCAGCAGATCAGGGTCGGCTGCTCGCTTTTGCGCGCGGTGTCGATGGCGGTCTTGATCTCTTCCGGATCGTGGCCGTCGACGTTGCGGATCACCTGCCAGTTGTAGGCTTCGAAACGCTTCGGGGTGTCGTCGGTGAACCAGCCTTCGACTTCGCCGTCGATGGAGATGCCGTTGTCATCGTAGAAAGCGATCAGCTTGCCCAGGCCAAGGGTGCCGGCCAGGGAAGCGACTTCGTGGGAAATGCCTTCCATCATGCAGCCATCACCCAGGAACACGTAGGAGTGGTGGTCGACGATGTTGTGGCCAGGGCGGTTGAACTGCGCGCCCAATACTTTTTCAGCCAGGGCGAAGCCCACGGCGTTGGCCAGGCCTTGGCCCAGGGGACCGGTCGTGGTCTCGACGCCTGGGGTGTAGCCGAATTCCGGGTGGCCCGGGGTGCGGCTGTGCAGCTGGCGGAAGCTCTTGAGGTCATCAATGGTGACGTCGTAGCCGGTCAGGTGCAGTAGCGAATAGATCAGCATCGAGCCATGGCCGTTGGACAGCACGAAGCGGTCACGGTCGGCGAACGACGGGTTGCTCGGGTTGTGTTTCAGGTAGTCACGCCAAAGTACCTCGGCGATATCCGCCATGCCCATCGGGGCACCGGGATGGCCGCTGTTGGCTTTTTGCACGGCATCCATGCTGAGGGCACGAATGGCGTTGGCACGCTCACGACGGCTGGGCATCGCTGATCTCCTAGGGGGTTGAATAAAAGAAACGGAAAAAAGGACCGGCATTTTCCCTCAGCCACCGCCTGCGGGCAATGATAGATAGTCACTTGTAGGTGTTTTTCCTGCGGTTTGCCCGGCATTCCCTTGCAGAAAAGCGCCCCGGCTTCGTCTAAAGGTTATAGCGGCTGCTCATAACTACCGATTATCGACCAATATCAAAACTTTTTGATATTGGTCTTGCGGGGAGTTCCACCCGTCACTAGACTGCTGGCCTTATGAACCTACCCGTGCCTTCCCTACGTTCCGACGACGGCGATGAGCTGGCTGCCTTGTGCAAGGCCGCTGGTGATCCGTTGCGCCTGAACGTATTGCGCGCACTGGCCAACGACTCTTTCGGTGTATTGGAACTGGCTCAGATCTTCGCCATCGGCCAGTCCGGCATGAGCCACCACCTCAAGGTCTTGGCCCAGGCCGATCTGGTGGCTACTCGCCGTGAAGGCAATGCGATTTTTTACCGCCGCGCCCTGCCCCACACTGAACTGCTCGGCGGCAAGCTGCACACCGCCCTGCTCGAAGAAGTGGACAACTTGAGCCTGCCGACTGAAGTGCAGTCGCGCATCAGCCAAGTCCACGGGCAACGCGCCGCTGCCAGCCAGGACTTTTTCTCACGGGTCGCCGAGAAGTTTCGCGCCCAGCAGGACTTGATCGCAGGGTTGCCGCAGTACCGCGAAAGCGTACTGGCACTGCTGGACAAGCTAGGCTTCAGTGATGAGGCCACGGCGCTGGAAGTCGGCCCTGGTGATGGCGGTTTCCTGCCAGAACTGGCACGCCGCTTTGCGCACGTCACCGCGCTGGATAACAGCCCGGCGATGCTCGAACTGGCGCGCCAGCTCTGTGAGCGCGAAGCACTGGGCAACGTCAGCCTGCAGCTGGCGGACGCGTTGAATGACACCAGCCTGCGGGCCGATTGCGTGGTGCTGAACATGGTCTTGCACCATTTCGCCGCCCCTGCCGACGCCCTCAAGCAGATGGCAAATTTGCTGCAACCCGGCGGTAGCCTGCTGGTCACAGATTTATGCAGCCACAACCAGAGTTGGGCCAAGGAGGCCTGCGGTGATCTCTGGTTGGGTTTTGAACAGGACGATCTGGCCCGTTGGGCCACCGCTGCGGGACTCGTTCCCGGGGAAAGCCTCTATGTAGGTTTACGTAATGGTTTCCAGATTCAGGTCTGCCATTTTCAGCGGCCGGCTGGCGACACTCACCATCGGTAAATATCAGGAAAACATCGAGATGAGCGAATACTCCCTTTTCACCTCCGAGTCCGTGTCTGAAGGGCATCCGGACAAAATCGCCGACCAGATTTCTGACGCGGTGCTGGACGCCATCATTGCTGAAGACAAGTTCGCCCGTGTGGCGTGCGAGACTCTGGTGAAAACGGGCGTGGCGATCATCGCCGGCGAAGTCACCACCACCGCCTGGGTCGACCTGGAACAGATCGTCCGTGACGTGATCACTGACATTGGCTACAACAGCTCCGACGTCGGCTTCGACGGCGCGACCTGCGGCGTGATGAACATCATCGGCAAGCAGTCGCCCGACATCAACCAAGGTGTGGACCGTGCCAAGCCTGAAGATCAGGGTGCCGGCGACCAGGGCCTGATGTTCGGCTACGCCAGCAACGAAACTGATGTACTGATGCCGGCGCCGATCACTTTCTCGCACCAGTTGGTGCAGCGCCAAGCCGAAGCGCGTAAATCCGGCCTGCTGCCATGGCTGCGCCCGGACGCCAAGTCCCAAGTAACCTGCCGTTACGAAGGCGGCAAAGTCGTGGGTATCGACGCGGTTGTGCTGTCGACCCAGCACAACCCGGATGTTTCCTACGCCGACCTGCGCGAAGGCGTCATGGAGCTGATCGTCAAGCACGTACTGCCTGCCGAACTGCTGAGCAAAGACACCCAGTTCCACATCAACCCGACCGGTCAGTTCATCATCGGCGGCCCAGTGGGCGACTGCGGTTTGACCGGCCGCAAGATCATCGTCGACAGCTACGGCGGCATGGCCCGTCACGGCGGTGGCGCGTTCTCGGGTAAAGACCCGTCCAAGGTTGACCGCTCGGCGGCGTACGCCGGTCGTTACGTGGCCAAGAACATCGTCGCGGCCGGCCTGGCCGAGCGTTGCGAAATCCAGGTTTCCTACGCTATCGGCGTGGCCCAGCCTACGTCGATCTCGCTGAATACCTTCGGCACCGGCAAGATCAGCGATGACAAGATCGTCAAGCTGGTGCGTGAGATCTTCGACCTGCGTCCTTACGCGATCACCACCATGCTCGACCTGCTGCACCCGATGTACCAGGAAACTGCAGCCTACGGCCACTTCGGTCGCACGCCTGCACAGAAGACTGTCGGCGACGACACCTTCACCACGTTTACCTGGGAAAAAACCGACCGCGCCAACGACCTGCGCACGGCTGCCGGTCTTTAATCGCTCGCGGTACACAAAGCCCTGTCGGTTTACCGGCGGGGCTTTTTTATTGCCGGATGATTAACCAGCGACGCTCATGTTTTTGGATCCAATGCTTGCAGGCCAAATAACGGCCCTCTAGAATCCGCGCCCTCTCGGGCCCTTCACCTTACTTGGATATTGCCCTGCGCCAGCCCGGGACAGATAAACGCGCAGGCAATCGAACATTGAGGTTTTCATGCGCATTTCCACGCTCGCCCCTGCCGCCCTTCTGCTCAGCCTGTTCACCCTGCCGGCGCATGCCGCCGACCTGAGCGCATTGAGTGGCGCCCTGAGCTCCCAATTGGGCGGCAACTCCGGCAACTGCCAGCAGCAAGCCAAAGACCTGCAAACCAAGATCGATGCCGCCGAAGCCGCGAACGACACCCTGAAAGTGAAGGCGTTTAAAGCAGCGCAGGACCAGGTCAACAAAGGTTGCAACAAACTTGCTGAAACCCAAGCCAAAGTCGACGCCAAGCAGCAAACACAGGAAGCTAAGGCCGATAAGAACGACACCGTGAAAGCACTGGGCGGTCTGTTCAAGTAATCTGAAACACCCGGTAAAAAGCCCCGCACTGGCGGGGCTTTTTTATGGCGGTGTGGATCACTTAGGCTGGGCACCCTTCTCGAGCAAGGATGCTCATCGTGCGTTTACTGATTACGCTTTTACTCAGCGCCCTACCTTTTTTGGCGTGGGCCGAAGAATGCCCCGAAGAAGCCCGCTCACAGGTCGACACTCTGGCTGAACAGATCAAGCTGTGGGATGACAGCTATCACCGACTTGGCCAATCCCCGGTCAGCGACGAGCTCTACGATCAGGCCCGCCTGCGCCTGGCTCACTGGCGCCAATGTTTCACCCAAACGCCAAAGGCGGCTGACAACCCTCTGGCGAGTTCACGGGGTACGCAACCGCACCCGGTCGCTCATACCGGGCTGGAAAAGCTGTTGAATGAGCAGGCAGTCGATGACTGGCTCAGGACACGCCGAGACGTGTGGGTTCAACCCAAGGTCGACGGCGTTGCAGTGACATTGGTCTATCGCCAGGGCCGGTTGAGCCGACTTATCAGCCGAGGTAATGGCTTGCTCGGCCAGGACTGGTCAACTGCCGCACGGCAGATCCCGGGCATCCTCCAGCAACTGCCTGAGCCCATCAACCTGGTGCTGCAAGGCGAACTCTACTGGCGCCTCGACGATCATGTGCAGTCAACCGATGGCGGGCTGAATGCACGCAGCAAAGTGGCCGGTTTGATGAACCGCCGGCAGCTGAGCGATACCGAGGCCGCGAGGATCGGCTTATTCGTCTGGGCCTGGCCTGACGGCCCAACCGACTTCACCGAGCGCCTGGACACCTTGGCGCGCTGGGGCTTTACCGACAGCCGTCGCTACAGCCAGCCTATCCAAAACATCACCGATGCCGCGCACTGGCGCACGTACTGGTACAACCACCCACTGCCTTTCGCCAGCGATGGCGTGGTGTTGCACCAAGCGTTGCGCGCACCCGCCAAACGCTGGCAAGCCAGCACGCCTTACTGGGCGGTCGCCTGGAAGTACCCGGCCGCCAAGGCGCTGGCGCTGGTGCGCAAGGTACAGTTCAAGATCGGCCGCACCGGGCGCATTACACCTATCCTGGAACTGGAGCCGGTGCAACTGGACGATCGGCAAATCAGCCGTGTCAGCGTCGGCTCGCTGAAACGCTGGCAAACGCTGGATATCCGGCCCGGCGATCAGGTGTCCATCAGCCTTGCCGGCCAAGTGATCCCACAGTTGGAGCAGGTGATCCTGCGCAATGAAACCAGGGTGCAGGTGCAAGCGCCCGATGCACGGGACTTTCACGCGTTGAGCTGCTGGCAACTGGACCCCGGCTGTGAGGAACAATTGCTGGCGCGCCTGGCCTGGTTAAGCGGCAGCCAGGGCTTGTCCTTGCCGCATATCGGCCGCGAGACCTGGAACGCCTTGATCCAGGCGGGTCTAATCGTAGGCATTCTCGATTGGTTGACCCTGGATGCGGCAGAGCTTGCTAACATTGAGGGCTTCGGTGATCGCAGCCGTGCGCGATTGCTCAACAGCCTTCAAAGCGCGCGGCAACGGCCCTTTGCACAATGGCTCAAAGCCCTGGGCGTACCGCCTTCGGCACGTAACGACCTGGCTGGCGGCTGGCAGACCCTGGCCGCCAAAGACACCCAGGCCTGGCTGGCTACCGACGGCATCGGCCCGGGCCGCGCAGCGCAACTGAGCGCTTTTTTTCGCGACCCGCAGGTACAGGCTTTGGCTGAAACATTACGCGTGGCGGGGGTTGAAGGGTTTTAAACCCGGCCTTGCCACCTCTAACCCTCGGCAGAATTCACCCTGCCATTTAATTGCGTTTCTGGAGCATCACATGAAATTCCTTGCCCCGCTTGCCTTGCTCACCGTCGCAAGCTTCATGACTACGCCACTGCTGGCCGCTGAAGATGCACAACCCCTGGCCGGCTGCGCCGCCAAGCGCCAAGCCATCAGCACCCAGATCGAGCAAGCCAAGGCCCATGGCAACAGCGAACAACAGGCAGGCCTGGAAAAAGCCCTGAGTGAAGTCACCGCCCATTGCACCGACGCGTCCTTGCGTAAAGAGCGTGAAAACAAAGTGCTCGACGCCAAGCACGAAGTCAGCCGCCGTCAGGCCGACCTCGACAAAGCCATGAAAAAGGGCGATGCGGACAAGATCAACAAGCGCAAAGACAAGCTCGCCCAGTCGCGCAAAGAACTGCAGGACGCCGTCGAAGAACTCGACCAGTAAGCCCGGTCAGTGGTCCCGAAACTGTTTATGGCAAGCCGTGCAGGCATCTTCGACTTTCTGCACCGCAGGCCCCAGATTGCTGGCCTTGTAAGGCTGCACCTGGCTTGCGATCACCAATTCACCGGTGGCCGTTTCAAGGTTTCGGGCCAGTTCCTGGAAACGTGCCTGTTGCTGCCACACGTTGTCCTTGGCGCTGGTGTGATCTTCTTCGCGCACGCTCGGGAAATGTTTCCACGGTTCGTGGGACAACGCATCGAGCTTGACCGCGCCTTCGGCGAACTTCGCGCCGTCGAACGGCAGACGCCCACGCAACATGCCGCCCAGGTCTTCGCCGGTCTTGAGCATCTGTTTGAAAATCGCCTTGCGCTGACCCAAGGGCGAGTTCGGATCAACACCGCCACAGGCGGACAAGGTCAGGCAGGCCAGCAATACCAGGGTCAGTTTTTTAAAGGTCATCATGGCTTCAAGGTCACGGAAAACGGCGGCCAGTATCCTCGCCCCGCCCGTAAAGGCCAATAGCCCTATTATTAATAAGGGTTGCCCAAAAGCGCTACGGCGCGGGCAATCGCTTCAGGAATTGCGTGTATGAATGTCACCTTGAAACCTTGGAGCCGCCGCCTGGCCTGGGCTCTGCCGATGATTGCACTGCTGGCCGGTTGCGATGGCGGCAAAGACGCCGGCAAAGATGAAACCGTTAAACCTCATGCCGTCGCCACCTATGTAAATGCACCGTGGGACGCGCTGCCGGCTGTTTCCGACAGCGACCTGTTGGCCGGGTTTGAATCCTGGCGCAGCGCTTGCCAACGCCTCAAGGCTGATCCGACCTGGGGCGCGACATGTGCGGCGGCGGCGACCGTGCCGGGTAATGCCCCGGCGGTGCGCAGCTTCCTCAAAGAGCGCCTGGATGTGTTCGGCCTGCGTTCGGCCGATAACACGCCCAACGGCTTGATCACCGGCTACTACGAACCGGTGTACCCCGGCAGCCTGACCGAAACCGCCACTGCCCATGTGCCGGTGTATGGCGTGCCGGATGACTTGATCATCGTCAACCTGGAAAGCATCTACCCGGAACTCAAGGGCAAGCGCCTGCGCGGTCGCCTCGAAGGCCGTGTGCTCAAACCTTATGACGACGCCAACACCATCAACGGCCAAGGCTCCAGCGCCAAGCCGATTGCCTGGCTGACCAACCCGATGGACCTGCAATTCCTGCAGATCCAAGGCTCGGGCCGCATTCAACTGGCGAGCGGGCGCCAACTGCGCGTGGGTTATGGCGACCAGAACGGCCACCCTTACCGCCCGATCGGCCGCTGGCTGGTGGAGCAAGGCGAACTGAAGAAAGAAGACGTGACCATGGGTGCGATCAGTGCGTGGGCCAAGGCACATCCGCAGCGCATCCCCGAACTGCTGGCGAGCAACCCCAGCTACGTATTCTTCAGTGCCCGCCCGGACAGCAATGAAGGCCCACGCGGCTCGCTGAATGTGCCGTTGACGGCCGGCTACAGCGTGGCGGTGGACCGCAAAGTGATCCCGCTCGGCAGCCTGCTATGGTTGTCGACCACCAAACCTGACGGTTCGCCGATTGCCCGACCTGTGGCCGCCCAAGACACCGGCGGGGCAATCATCGGCGAAGTGCGCGCGGACTTGTTCTGGGGCACCGGCGATGCGGCGGGGGAATTGGCCGGGAATATGAAGCAGCAGGGGCAGATCTGGATGTTGTGGCCGAAGGGCGCGGCGTTGCCGCAGGTGCCGGATGCGCCTGCCGGAACCTGAAGATCAAGTGTGGGAGCGGGCTTGCTGTGGCGAGCCCGCTCGCCACAAACAAGCCCGCTCGCTGCGTTAAGCCTTAGATCGAGACAAAAAAGAAACTCGCAATCAACGCCATGCCCACCGCCCACACCAGCGAGCGCAGCATCGCCCAGTCCGCCAGGTAGCAAATGACGTACAGCAAGCGGCTGGTGATAAACAACACCGCCAGCACATTGATGGTCACCAGCGAGGCCGTGCCGGCCAGGTGCGCAATGATCACCGCCGCCGAAAACGCAGGTGTCACTTCAAAGCTGTTGAGTTGCGCATTGTGGGCGCGTTTGGCGAACCCCTCGAGCGTGGCCAGGAAGCCGCGGGGGTCGTGGTTCTGGCGTGGGCCGAACTTGCCGCCGCTGAACTTGGCCACACCCGTGCACAGGTAAGGCAGGAAAATTGCGATCAACACACACCAGAAAGCCACCGTCATTACTGATTCCTTTTGTAGTTTTAGCCAGCGGTTAGAGTTTTAGCACTAAAAATGCCACGCCGCACTTAACCGCTATGAACCACGCCACCGCAAAAGGTTCTACCGGCCTTCTGCCCCATGGCTTGCAACCTCCCGCCACTGCTGCGGTCCATCCACCCATTAACTAACGCTCACTCCACCTTCCAAGGACCCCGGATGCTTGAACTTGTCGCCGCCTTCATTTGCCTCACCACCCTGCTCACGTATGTGAACTTCCGTTTTATCGGCCTGCCGCCCACCATCGGTGTGATGGTCACGGCCCTGCTGTTCTCGCTGCTCCTGCAAGGCCTGAGTTTTATCGGCTACCCAGGCCTGGAAGAACGTATCCAGCAGTTAATCGGCCAGATCGACTTCGGCGACCTGCTGATGAATTGGATGCTGTCGTTCCTGCTGTTCGCCGGCGCCTTGCACGTCAACTTGAACGACCTGCGCAGTTACCGCTGGCCCATCGGCCTGCTGGCGACCTTCGGCGTGTTGATTGCCACCGTGGTAATCGGCAGCTTGGCGTACTACATCTTTGCCCTGTTTGGCTGGCACGTGAGCTTCCTCTACTGCCTGCTGTTCGGCGCGCTGATTTCGCCCACCGACCCGATTGCGGTGTTGGGTGTGCTGCGAACCGCCAACGCGTCGAAACCGCTGAAAACCACCATTGTCGGCGAGTCACTGTTCAACGACGGTACGGCCGTGGTGGTGTTTACCGTGCTGCTGGGCATCGCGCAGTTAGGCGAAACACCGACCGTGGGCGCCACCGCCATGCTGTTCGCCCATGAGGCGATTGGCGGTGTGGTGTTCGGCGGGCTGATCGGCTACTTGGTGTACTTGATGATCAAGAGCATCGAGCAACACCAGATCGAAGTCATGCTGACCCTGGCGCTGGTGATCGGCGGCTCGGCAATGGCCACCGAACTGCACGTCTCGGCGCCGATTGCGATGGTGGTCGCTGGGCTGATCATCGGCAACCTGGGCCGCACGCTGGCGATGAACGACATGACCCGACGCTATCTGGACGGCTTCTGGGAATTGCTTGATGACATGCTCAACGCCCTGCTGTTCGCGCTGATCGGCATGGAGCTGTTGCTGTTGCCGTTCAACTGGCTGCACGTCTTGGCCGCCAGTTTGCTAGCCGTGGCGATTTTGCTCTCACGCCTACTGACCGTGGCCCCGGCGATCCTGCTGCTGCGCCGCTGGCGCACAGTGCCGCGCGGCACCATCCGCATCCTCACCTGGGGCGGCTTGCGCGGCGGGGTTTCGGTGGCACTGGCGCTGGCCTTGCCACTGGGCCCGGAGCGCGACCTGTTGCTGAGCATCACCTACATCGTAGTGCTGTCGTCGATCCTGTTGCAGGGGTTGAGCATCGGCAAGCTGGTCAAGCGCGTGACCCGGGACGAGCCCCAGGCCACGCCTGAGCCTCACTGACCCTTGTTAATCTGCTGCGGATGCCTCGGGTCCGCAGCCGCTTTGCCCGGCAAGCTGCTTTCGCTGCGAATCTGCGCATGGCTGATCAGGGCAAAGATAAAACTGCCGCCGATGATATTGCCCGCCAGGGTCGGCCCGGCAAATATCAGCCAGAAGTCCTTCCACGGTAGTTCGCCGGCAAATACCAGGTACGAGACTTCCGCCGAACCCACCACGATATGGGTGAAATCCCCAAGCGCCATCAGGTAGGTGATCAGGACGATGATGAACATCTTCGCGCTTTCCATGGACGGGATCATCCACACCATGGTGGCGATCATCCAGCCGGAAATTATGCCCTTGGCGAACATCTGGCCGGGGTCGTTTTCCATGACCTTACGGCCGATTTCGAGAAAGGCCATGTCGGTCTTGGTGTCGAAAATCGGCAAGTGCAGCATCACGTAGGCCACCAGCAAGGTGCCGCACAGGTTGCCGACTAGCACCACCGTCCACAACCGCAGCAATCGCCCGGCATTGCTCAGGGTGGGTTTGCTCATTACCGGCAGCACGGCCGTCAGGGTGTTTTCGGTAAACAACTGCTGACGGGCGAGGATCACCGCCAGAAAACCTGCGCAGTAACCGAAGCTGGCAATCACCTTGAACCCTTCACCGTCCGGCAGCCGTGAATTTAGCAGGCCCATCCCCATCAACGACAAGCCCATGGTCAGGCCGGCGGCCAACGCCGACCACCATAAAGCGGCGACGCTGCGCTCCAGTTCCTGATCGCCCTGGGTACGGATGATTTCGTGCAGCACTGCCGCGCGAGGCGGCTGGTTCTTGTCGACGTCGTGTTGCTCTTCCTGCGACAAGTTGGGGGTCTTGCCGTCTTCTTGCGTGGCCATGGGTCGTACCTGAACGTGGGTGTTGTTCAGGTACGACCTGTCGCCCATCAAGAGCGTTCACTGGTCAGCCACACGATTAGTCTTTGATGCCGTCTTCTTGAAACTGGTCTTTCACGTACTTGATCTCGGTACGGCCGTGGGGCGCCGGCAAGCCGTCTTCACCCAGGTTGACGAAGACCATTTTTTCCACGGTCAAAATGCTCTTGCGGGTGATCTTGTTGCGCACTTCGCAGGTCAGGGTGATCGAGGTGCGGCCGAACTCGGTGGCGGTGATGCCCAGCTCGATGATATCGCCCTGGCGCGAGGCGCTGACGAAGTTGATTTCGGAGATGTACTTGGTCACCACCCGCTGGTTGCCCAATTGGACAATCGCATAAATGGCCGCTTCTTCATCGATCCAGCGCAGCAAGCTGCCGCCGAACAGGGTGCCGTTGGGGTTGAGGTCTTCAGGTTTTACCCATTTGCGGGTGTGGAAGTTCATGGGGGCTCCGGGGTTGAGGTGCTTGGGAGATAGAGTAATGGCCCCAGCTTCAAGTTTTAAGCGACAAGCTGCAAGTAAAAGCCGAATCGTTTTAACTTGCCGCTTGTAGCTTGTCGCTTGCCACTAGCCGGACAAAGAAAGCTATAATCGTCTCCGATTTCGAACGGCTATTCCGTTCTCCCGCCACCTGTCCGAGGGGCGCTGCAGCAGGTTCAACCTGTCAGGCTCGGATGGGGCGTTGTCCAGCCTGGTTACTGGCTGGATACTAAACGCACAACGGCGCCCATTCGCACACTACGAATGGAGGCTCTTCATGAGCGCTGTAATCACGCCTGCAGATTTCAACGACTACAAAGTCGCCGACATGTCCCTCGCTGCCTGGGGCCGTCGCGAAACCTTTATCGCCGAATCCGAAATGCCTGCCTTGATGGGCCTGCGCCGCAAGTACGCCGCAGAGCTTCCGCTCAAAGGCGCGAAGATCCTCGGCTGCATCCACATGACCATCCAGACTGCCGTACTGATCGAAACCCTGGTTGCCCTGGGCGCCGAAGTGCGTTGGTCGTCCTGCAACATTTTCTCGACTCAAGACCAGGCCGCTGCCGCTATCGCTGCTGCCGGTATCGCGGTTTATGCCTGGAAAGGCGAGACCGAAGAAGAGTACGAGTGGTGCCTGGAGCAAACCATCTTGAAAGATGGCAAGCCATGGGACGCCAACATGATCCTCGACGACGGCGGCGACCTGACCGAGCTGCTGCACAAGAAGTACCCGCAGATTCTCGACCGCGTCCACGGCGTGACCGAAGAAACCACCACCGGCGTGCACCGCCTGCTGGACATGCTTGCCAAGGGCGAGCTGAAAATCCCGGCCATCAACGTCAACGACTCGGTGACCAAGAGCAAGAACGACAACAAGTACGGCTGCCGTCACAGCCTGAACGATGCGATCAAGCGCGGTACCGACCACCTGCTGTCGGGCAAACAAGCCCTGGTGATCGGCTACGGTGACGTGGGCAAGGGTTCGTCCCAGTCCCTGCGTCAGGAAGGCATGATCGTTAAGGTCTCCGAAGTTGACCCGATCTGCGCCATGCAAGCCTGCATGGACGGTTTCGAAGTGGTTTCGCCGTTCATCGACGGCATCAACGACGGCACTGCAGCCAGCATCGACAAGGCCCTGCTGGGCAAGATCGACCTGATCGTGACCACCACCGGTAACGTCAATGTTTGCGACGCGAACATGCTCAAGGCCCTGAAAAAGCGCGCCGTGGTGTGCAACATCGGTCACTTCGACAACGAAATCGACACCGCTTTCATGCGCAAAAACTGGGCATGGGAAGAAGTGAAGCCACAGGTACACAAGGTTCACCGTACCGGTGCGGGTGATTTCGACCCACAGAACGACGACTACCTGATCCTGCTGGCTGAAGGCCGCCTGGTTAACCTGGGCAACGCCACCGGCCACCCAAGCCGCATCATGGACGGCTCGTTCGCCAACCAGGTACTGGCGCAAATCTTCCTGTTCGACCAGAAGTACGCCGACCTGTCGCCAGCCCAGAAAGCCGAGCGCCTGACCGTGGAAGTGCTGCCGAAGAAACTCGACGAAGAAGTGGCCCTGGAAATGGTCCGCGGCTTCGGCGGCGTGGTGACTCAACTGACCAAGACCCAGGCCGACTACATCGGCGTGACCGTCGAAGGTCCGTTCAAGCCGCACGCTTACCGCTACTGATCGGCCTAGTGCCAGCTTCCATAGGGGAGCTGGCTTTTGTGGGCGCTGGCTTGCCTGCGATAGCATCGCCTCGGTATGACTGAAACACCGAGGTGACTGCATCGCGGGCAAGCCCGCTCCCACACCGGTATTCTGAGTTTCCATAGGTACGACCATGTCCCAAGACCGTCGCTACAGCTTCGAGTTCTTCCCGACCAAGACCGATGCTGGGCATGAAAAACTGATGGCGACTGCCAAGCAGTTGGCCAGCTACAACCCCGACTTCTTCTCCTGCACCTACGGCGCGGGCGGCTCTACCCGTGATCGCACGATCAACACCGTGTTGCAGCTGGAAAGCGAAGTCAAAATTCCCGCCGCTCCGCACTTGTCGTGCGTAGGCGACAGCAAGGCCGACCTGCGCAGCCTGCTGACCCAGTACAAACAAGCCGGCATCAAGCGCATCGTCGCCCTGCGTGGTGACTTGCCGTCCGGCATGGGCATGGCCAGCGGCGAGCTGCGCTACGCCAATGACCTGGTGAGTTTCATCCGTGAAGAGAGCGGCGATCACTTCCATATCGAAGTGGCGGCTTACCCGGAGATGCACCCCCAGGCACGCAATTTCGAAGACGATCTGCAGAACTTCGTGCGCAAGGCCAACGCCGGCGCCAACAGCGCGATCACCCAGTACTTCTTCAACGCCGACAGCTACTTCTACTTCGTCGAGCGTGTACGGGCCATGGGTGTGAACATCCCGATCGTGCCGGGCATCATGCCGATCACCAACTACAGCAAGCTGGCGCGCTTCTCCGACGCTTGCGGTGCTGAAATCCCACGCTGGGTGCGCAAGCAACTGGAAGCCTATGGCGATGACGTCAAGAGCATCCAGGCATTCGGCGAGCAGGTTATCAGCCAGATGTGCGAACAACTGCTGCAAGGTGGCGCACCAGGGTTGCACTTCTACACCCTGAACCAGGCTGAGCCTAGCCTGGCCATCTGGAACAACCTCAAGCTGCCACGCTAAGGCTTGCTCCGTTACTCAAGGGCCCTCGTCAATACGAGGGCCTTTTGGTTTTAAATACGCCACATCGACTCGCTCGCAAATGCTCGTGCCAGAGCTTCTCTTTAGCGCTCTAGCATCGTAACCTCAGGGTATGCCCGTCATTCTTAAGCTGTTGACCGCTGTGCTTTTTACTTGCCTGAGCTTCACCGCTTACGGCGAGAAACTGCGCATTGTCACCGAGCCCTGGGCACCTTATGTGTACGACGATAACGGCAGCATGCGCGGCCTGGATTATGAAACCACGGTGATCGTGTTCCAGCGCCTGGGCGTGGACGTGGAGTGGCAATTCCTGCCCTGGAAACGCTGCCTGGCCATGCTCGAGCAAGGCCACGCCGATGGCGCGCTGGACATTTTCCACAGCCATGAGCGCGACGCCCTGCTGCTTTACCCCAGCGAGCCGCTGTCGGACGTCGAGTTCGTACTGTTCTACGCCAACGACCGCCCTCACCCGGCCGAAACCCTCGACGACCTGCGCGGGCTGACTGTCGGCAATTCGCCGGGCTACCTGTATGGCGACGCCTTCAGCGACTCCACCCTGTTCAACCGCGAGCCGGCGCCCAGCCATGAAGCCAACTTCGGCAAACTGTCGCTGGGGCGTGTCGATCTGGTGATCACGGACCGCCGGGTCGGCCAGCATGTGATCAAGGCCATGGGCCTGGAAGGCAAGGTCAGCCAGGCGCCCCTCGTGGTCAGCCGCCAGCCGCAATTTCTCGCCGTGCGCCGTGGCGCGGGCATGGACCTGCTGGTGCAACGCTTCGCCGCCGAGCTCAAGCGCTTTAAACAAGAGCCCACCTACGCCGCCTTGAGCGCCAAATATGGCGGAATTCAAGCGATTACGGCCTCAGAACACACCGTTGAGCAGCAGGAAAGCGGCGCGCCGTGATTGCTCTGTTATACTCCGACCTTTCCGCCAGGCTCACGCCCGGCCGCTGAGGTCTTGAAAAAGGCACCTAACCTAGCTACTGCGCAGCTTTCAGCCCGCGCGAGCCAGTGGAGTGCCCGCCAGACGCAGCAGGACCGGACGGGGTTGCGCTCCCCTAAGCGCCATTCACGCCCGGCAAGATTATCCCTTTGGGCCAAGCCCTAACTAAAACAGGATTACTCATGTCCTTTGCTTCCCTCGGTCTCTCCGAGGCTTTAGTCCGCGCCATCGAGGCGGCGGGCTATACCGAGCCTACTCCGGTGCAACAGCGGGCCATTCCCGCCGTGTTGCAAGGTCGCGACCTGATGGTTGCGGCTCAGACAGGTACTGGTAAAACCGGTGGTTTCGCCCTCCCGATTCTGGAGCGCTTGTTCCCCAACGGTCACCCGGACAAATCCCAGCGTCACGGCCCGCGCCAACCGCGCGTACTGGTCCTGACCCCTACCCGCGAACTCGCCGCCCAAGTGCACGACAGCTTCAAGCTGTATGCCCGCGACTTGAAGTTCGTCAGCGCCTGCATCTTCGGCGGCGTCGGCATGAACCCACAGGTTCAGGCC
This sequence comes from Pseudomonas sp. YeP6b, assembly GCF_025642995.1. Lineage (NCBI taxonomy): Bacteria > Pseudomonadati > Pseudomonadota > Gammaproteobacteria > Pseudomonadales > Pseudomonadaceae > Pseudomonas > Pseudomonas sp. YeP6b. Next base: position 6,411,601 of record NZ_CP080090.1, read on the forward strand.
ATGTCCCGCGGTGTTGACGTGCTGGTCGCCTGCCCGGGTCGCTTGCTCGACCTGTGCGGCCAAGGCAGCGTTGACTTGTCCCACGTGGAAATCCTCGTGCTGGACGAAGCCGACCGTATGCTCGACATGGGCTTTGTCCATGACGTGAAAAAGGTCCTCGCGCGCCTGCCGGCCAAACGTCAGAACCTGCTGTTCTCGGCCACGTTCTCCAACGACATCACCGCTTTGGCGGGCAAGTTGTTGCACAACCCAGAGCGCATTGAAGTCACGCCGCCGAACACCACGGTTGAGCGTATCGAGCAGCGTGTCTTCCGCCTGGCCGCCAGCCACAAGCGTTCGCTGCTGGCCCACCTGATCACCGCAGGCGCCTGGGAACAGGTGCTGGTGTTCACCCGCACCAAGCACGGCGCCAACCGCCTGGCCGAGTACCTGGACAAGCACGGCCTCACCGCCGTCGCCATCCACGGCAACAAGAGCCAGAACGCGCGCACCAAAGCCCTGGCCGACTTCAAGGCCGGTGAAGTGCGCATCCTGGTTGCCACCGATATCGCCGCCCGCGGCCTGGATATCGACCAGTTGCCACACGTGGTCAACTTCGAACTGCCAAACGTCGACGAAGACTATGTGCACCGTATCGGCCGTACCGGCCGGGCTGGTCGTTCGGGCGAGGCCATTTCCCTGGTCGCACCGGACGAAGAAAAGCTGCTGAAAAGCATCGAGCGCATGACCAAGCAGAAAATCGCCGACGGCGACCTGATGGGCTTCGACTCAAGCGCCGTTGAGGCTGAGAAGCCTGAAGTGCGCGAGCGTCCGGATGTGCGCAACCCACGCAACCCACGCGGTCCGAAGGGCGATGGCCCGAACGGCGGCGGTGGTGGCGGTGGTCGTCGCGATAAGGGCAAAGACAAAGGCGGCAAGGAAAAAGCGCCTACCAACGGCCGTGGCGAACGCCCAGCCCGTGAGCAAAAGCCCCGTGAAGGCACCCCGGCCCGCGAACAGCGCCAGCCGAGCCAGCCGCCACGCGCCACAGCCGACCGCGCGCCGGACGAGTTCCTCGACGACGACGTGGATAACTTCGGTAACCGCGTCGACTACGTGCCCCAGGCCAAGCCGGCCCAGGGCCGTGGCCGTCGTCCAGGTGCACCAGCGCCGGGCGCGGGCACAGGTTCCGGCGCTCCACGTGGCGGCCAGCCACAGGGCGGTCGTCAGAATGCTCCGCGCAACAGCAGCGGCGGCACCACCGGCACTCCGCCTGCCAAGCGCAGCGGTCCACGTAGCGGTGCGCCACGTGACGGCCAAGCTCGTCGCGACGATTCGCGCAGCAACAACCGCCGCCCAGCCCGTGATGAGCAGCCGAGTCTGTCCGAACCCGCCGTGCAGAACCCGCGCGGTGGCCCGGCGCCGAAGATCATCCACAAGGAGTCGAAAGCTGACCGCTTCCCGACACCTGAGCAGCTGGATCAGTTGCCAGGCCGCCCTCGTGGTGAAAAACCAGCGCTGCTCACCCGCAACCGCTGAGTTTTAGACGGCAAAAAAAACGCCCCGATTAATCGGGGCGTTTTTGCATCCGGCGGTTAAGTTATTGTTCAGTCGCGTCACCCGCCTTATGAAAAAGTTTGGCGAAGATCATCCAGCGCCCCTCAACTTTCATAAGATTCAAATAGTCGACCATTACATTATTGAACAAGCGCAGGCGCACCTTCACGATGGCCATTTCCGAGGACATCACGTCAATCATCAGCACTTCATCAAGTTGCGGAAAACCGCCCTCATAGGGTGACTTACGGCCTTGAACCATGGCGCGATACTCAGCAAAAGGCCGCACAACCACGTCCGCATTCTGCGCGCTATAGAGCACGCAGCCACGGTGAAACACCTGATCGAACTTGTTCAAGTCCTGGGTTTGCAACACATCAAAGTAGTCTTTCAGAAACGCCTGAATTTCATCTATCACGATTCAAAACTCCCGATTTCAACACAGGGCTATTTAAATAAATAACCGGTCGCGCATTATCGTTAGTCCCTTTATTTCACGTATAGCGGCTATTATTGGGTTTTTATGTGAAAGGAATTCACACAATGAAACTCCCTCCTCTCGCCGCGTTACGTGCCTTCGAGGCATTGGCTCGACTGGGCAAGGTGAACCTGGCAGCGATTGAACTGCATGTGACCCACAGTGCGGTCAGCCACCAGATTCGCTCTCTCGAGGAGTATTTGGGTATCGCCTTGGTGATGCGCAACAAACGCTCCCTGATACTGACTGATGAGGGACGTGTGTATGCCTACCAGATCAGGCAAGCACTGGGCGAGATCGCAGGCGTCACGGAAAAGCTCCTGGCGAAGACCAAGCACCCGCAACTGACCGTGTCGGTGCTGCCCTCCTATGCCATGCATTGGTTGCTGCCGCGTTTGCATGATTTCAGAAGCGCCCACCCCGAACTGCACCTGAGATTGGAGTCGGGCATGGAGTTCGCCAGCTTCGGGCAGGGCCCGCTCGACTGCGCCATCCGCTTCGGCCATGGGCAATGGCCCGATGTGCATTGCGAAACGCTGATGGATGACTCATTGCTGGTGGTCGCCGCGCGCGACTTCAATCACGGCGTGTTGCCCGACACTGCGCAAGCCATCTTGGAGCAGCCACTGCTGCACGCCAGTGAAAGCTGGCCAATTTGGCTCGGCGCAGCCGGCGCGGAAGAACAACGCCCTCAAGCCTCGCTGGAGTTCACCGACTCTACGTTGATGCTTGAAGCGGTCAGGCTGGGGTACGGCGTCGCGCTGACCCGCCGCTCGATTGCTCACTCACTGATTCAACGTGGGGACTTGGTCAGGCTCACCGATATCGAACCGGTGCACACTTCACGCTACTTTCTGGTCTGGCCGGTCGGCAGTAAACATTCAGCGCAGTTAACCTCGCTGCACACCTGGCTCAAAGAGCAAGTGGTGATCTATAAGGCCAGTTTATAAGCAGGCAGACAGTAAAACGCCGACCCTGAGGTCGGCGTTTTGAGTGTGAAGCAGCGAAAGTAATTACTTCGCTTTGACACCTTCCAGCGAGATGTCCAGGTCCACGGTCTGGGAAGTCGGGCCTGGGCCTTTGACGCCGAAGTCGTTCAGGTTCAGCGTGGTGGTGGCGTTGAAGCCAGCACGTTCGCCGCCCCATGGGTCTTTGCCTTCACCGTTGAAAGTGGCCTTGAAGGTCACAGGTTTGGTCACGCCATGAAAGGTCAGGTCGCCGGTCACGTCAGCAGTTTTTTCGCCGGTTGATTTAACCGCGGTAGACACGAACTTGGCATCAGCGAACTTGGCGACGTCCAGGAAATCTTTGCTGGCGATGTGCTTGTCACGCTCTGCGTGGTTGGACCACAGGCTGGCGGTTTTCACGTCGACGGCGATTTTGCTGGCTTCAGGCTTGGCGGCATCCCAGCTGAACGAACCATCCCAGTCCTTGAAGGTACCGTGGATGAAGCTGTAGCCAAGGTGGCTGATTTTCCAGTCGATGAAGGCGTGCTGGCCTTCCTTATCGATCTTGTAGTCAGCGGCCATGACCTGACCTGCAGACAGCAGAGCAGTACCAAGTGCCAGAGCAGCGAGAGTCTTTTTCAACATGCTTTCTATTCCTTATGAGTCGAGGTTGAACATCAGGCTTTGCGCCCCAGCATTCGGTTGAGGGTCGCATCACGATCGATAAAGTGGTGTTTCAACGCAGCCACGCCGTGCAAACCGGCGAAGACCACCAACACCCAGGCGAGGTACAGGTGCACCACGCCGGCGGTGTCTGCCTGGTCCGGTAGCCCGGAAACCACGGCAGGAATTTCAAACAGGCCAAATACCGGAATACCGACACCGTCTGCGGTGGAAATCAGGTAACCGGCAATCATCACGGCAAACAGCCCGAGATAAAGAAAAACATGGCCAAACGCGGCCCCCATGCGGGTCAAGCGGCTGTAACTGGCCAGCGGTGGTGGCGGTGGGCTGACCAGACGCCAGACGATGCGCACCAGCATGATGGCGAACAGCGTGATGCCAATGCTCTTGTGCAGGTCGGGCGCGTCTTTGCGCCAGGCGCTGTAGTAGTCGAGACCGACCATCCACAGGCCCAAGGCGAACAAACTGAACACCACCAGGGCCACACCCCAGTGCAAAACCATACTGACCCAGCCATAGCGGGCCGGTGAATTACGTAGCTGCATGTTCCAAATCCCGTAAGAACTGTGCCCAAGACTAGCGATTTACCTATCGAATTAAAGCTCAAAATTTCGCTTTGAAATATCGAGAAATACGATCAAGAGGTTATGCACAGTACGTTAACAATGGATTAAGGACTATTGCTAAGAAACGTGACAGACCGTCCTGCGTTTACTACGAATTTATCCGTAATGGGTTGTGACACAGCCGACCATTGCATAGGCTTGCGCGATTGTTTCACCTGCGCAGGCCGCAGGACCGCTTCGAGGAGATAGACGATGGGCTTGAACAACCAGTGGATGCAACGCGACCTCGCGGTGCTGTGGCATCCCTGCACCCAGATGAAAGACCACCAGCAATTGCCGCTGATCCCGATCAAACGCGGTGAAGGCGTATGGCTGGAAGACTTCGAAGGCAAGCGCTACCTCGACGCCGTCAGTTCCTGGTGGGTCAATGTGTTCGGCCACGCCAACCCGCGCATCAACCAGCGCATCAAAGATCAAGTTGATCAGCTGGAACACGTGATCCTCGCCGGTTTCAGCCACCAGCCGGTGATCGAGCTGTCCGAGCGCTTGGTCAAGATGACGCCCGAAGGCCTGACCCGCTGCTTCTATGCCGATAACGGTTCGTCGTGCATCGAAGTCGCGCTGAAGATGAGCTTTCACTACTGGCTCAACCGCGGCCAGCCGAACAAAAAGCGCTTCGTGACCCTGACCAACAGCTACCACGGCGAAACTATCGCCGCGATGTCGGTGGGCGACGTGCCGCTGTTTACTGAAACCTACAAAGCACTGCTGCTGGACACTATTAAAGTGCCCAGCCCGGATTGCTACCTGCGCCCCGAGGGCATGAGCTGGGAAGAGCACTCGCGCAACATGTTCCTGGCCATGGAACAGACCCTGGCCGAGAACCACGACAGCGTCGCCGCCGTTATCGTCGAACCGCTTATCCAAGGCGCCGGCGGCATGCGCATGTACCACCCGGTGTACCTCAAGCTGCTGCGCGAAGCCTGCGACAAATACGGCGTGCACCTGATACACGACGAAATCGCCGTGGGCTTTGGCCGCACCGGCACGATGTTCGCCTGTGAACAGGCCGGCATCCGCCCGGATTTCCTGTGCTTGTCCAAAGCCCTCACCGGCGGCTATTTGCCGCTGGCGGCGGTGGTCACCACCGAAGATGTCTACGACGCTTTCTACGACGACTACCCAACCCTGCGCGCCTTCCTGCACTCCCACAGCTACACCGGCAACCCGCTGGCGTGTGCCGCGGCGCTGGCGACCCTGGATATTTTCGAAGAAGACAACGTCATCGAAAACAACAAGGCCCTGGCCCAGCGCATGGCCACGGCCACCGCACACCTGGTGGACCACCCGCACGTGTCGGAAGTGCGCCAGACCGGCATGGTGCTGGCCATCGAGATGGTGCAGGACAAAGCCACCAAGACCGCCTACCCGTGGCAGGAGCGCCGTGGCCTGAAGGTGTTCGAACACGCGTTGGAGCGCGGCGCACTGTTGCGGCCGTTGGGCAGCGTGGTGTATTTCCTGCCGCCGTATGTGATCACACCGGAGCAGATCGACTTTCTGGCCGAAGTGGCCAGCGAAGGCATCGATATCGCCACCAACAGTAAAGTCAGCGTTGCGGTGCCCAAAGACTTCCACCCAGGCTTCCGCGATCCAGGCTGACGGTCCCTACCTGATCGTTCCCACGCTCTGCGTGGGAATGCAGCCCAAGACGCTGCGCGTCCGCTGTGCACAACCTTCTCCAGAGAACAGAAATGAGACTGTCCCGCTTTTTCACCGACACCCCGCTGAGCCTCGGCGAGCACGAACTGCCCGAAGCCCAGGCGCACTACATCAGCCGCGTATTGCGCATGGCCGAAGGCGATGCCGTGCAACTGTTTGACGGCTCCGGCCAGGAGTTTTCGGGCACGTTGCTGGAGGTTGGTAAAAAACGCGTCAGCGTGCAACTCACCGAAAGCTTCGCAGGCCAGACCGAATCGCCGCTGCACATCCACCTCGGCCAGGGCTTGTCCCGGGGCGAGCGGATGGATTGGGCGATCCAGAAAGCCACCGAACTGGGCGTGAATGAAATCACGCCGATCTTCAGCGACCGCTGCGAAGTACGCCTCAAGGACGAACGCGCCGACAAACGCCTGCTGCACTGGCGGCAGGTGGCAATCAGTGCGTGCGAGCAATGCGGGCGTTCAACGGTGCCGGTGATTCACCCGCCGCTGCTGCTGGCGGACTGGTTAAAGCAGGCCGAGGCCGATTTGAAACTGGTGCTGCACCCAGTGGCCGAGCCGATGATCAGCCATGCCAAGCCTGCGAGCCTGGCGTTCCTGATCGGGCCTGAAGGTGGGTTGACCGATAACGAAGTCCAAGCTGCCCAAGGCGCCGGTTTCCACGCCGCCCGCCTCGGCCCGCGGGTGCTGCGCACTGAAACAGCGCCAGTGGTGGCGCTGGCCGTCGCACAGCAACTCTGGGGCGACTTCTAGCCCTGCCGTGTGAACCCCATTCAACTGTGGGAGCTGGCTTGCCTGCTCCCACATTTTGAACCGGGCTGTCAGTCCACCGGATCACTGACCGGCTTGGCAATAATCGCCTTCAACTCAGCCGTCATCGGGAATTCCAGGTTCAAGCCCTTGGGCGGAATCGGCTGTTCAAACCAACGCTGGTAAATTCCGTTGATCTCCCCGGAGCGATACAGGTCGCCAAGTGTTTCGTTGACCACCGCGAGAAACTGCGGGTCGTCCTTGCGCACCATGCAACTGTAGATCTCCCGCGACTGCTCCTTGCCCACCACCACCCAGCGATGCGGGTCACGCGCCTTGGCGCGCTCGCCGTAGAGCAACGCGTCATCCATGTAAAACGCCACCGCACGTCCGGTCTCGAGCATCTTGAAGGCTTCGCCGTGGTCCTTGGCGCTGATCACAAACATATTGGCCTTGTGTTCGGCGTTATAGCTCTTCAGAAAGCGTTCGTTAGTGGTGCCGGCGGTGGTCACCACATTCTTGCCTTTGAGGTCTTCAAAGCCTTGAATCCCGCTGTCCTTGGCGGTCAGCAACTGGCCCTTCACGTAGATAAACCCGTACGAAAACGCCACCTGCTTCTGCCGCTCGGCGGTCACGCCGGTGGAGCCGCATTCCAGGTCCACCGTGCCGTTTTGCACCAGCGGGATACGGGTTTGGGAAGTCACCAGGTTGTACTTCACGCCGAGGTTGGCCAGCCCGGTTTTCTGCTGGATACGCTCGACGATCTTGCTCGCCAGGTCGACCGAATAGCCCATGGGCTTGCCGCTGTGATCCCCAACGTAGGAGAACGGCACCGACGCATCGCGATAACCCAAGGTGATGGACTTGGCACTGGCGATCTTGCTCAACGTGCCGTCCAGCGGGGTTTCAGTCGCCTGAACCTGGGCGCCAAACAAAAGCCCCAGGGTGCAGCCGGTCAACAGGATTTTTTTCATTGTTATTCTCCGTTGGTCTTGCGGTTATTTACGGATAGCAATCACGCTGATTTCCACCAGCACAGTCGGGCGCGCCAGTTCTGCCTGCAAGGTCGTGCGCGTTGGCGCCATGCCCGGCGACAGCCACGCGGCCCACACTGCATTCATCGGCGCAAAACCGTCACCGATGTTTTTCAGGTAAATCGTTGCGTTGAGCAGGTGGTCCTTGTCACTGCCGGCTTGCGCCAGCAATGCATCGATCTTGGCCAATACTTCGCGGGTTTGCGTGGCCACATCCTGGCCCTCACCCGGCACCTGGCCCGAAAGAAACACCAGGTCCTTGAAGGTGACGGCGCCAGATAGGCGCTCATTGCTGCTGATTCGGTTGATGGTCATGGCTGCATCCTCAAGCGGCGCGGGGCGTCAGGCCCTGCATATCAATGGAAGGAACGTGCTGGCCGATCAACTCGGCCAGCAGTTGGCCGCTGCCGCAGGCCAGGGTAAAGCCGAGCGCGCCGTGGCCCAGGTTCAGCCACAGGTTGCGATAAGCACTGGCGCCAATCAGCGGCACCCCGGTTGGCGTGGCGGGGCGCATGCCGGCCCATTCGACAGCGTGGGCGTAGTCGCCGGCATGGGGAAACGTCTCCAGCGCCTGGCGTTTGATCAGCGCCAGGCGCTTGGGCTCAAGGCTCGCGTCAAAGCCGACGATATCGACCATGGCGGCCACACGCAGCTGCTCGCCAATCCGCGCATAAACAATCTTGCGGTCATAGTCGGTGATGCTCACGCTCGGCGCCTGGTGCTGCGCCCCAATCGGCACGCTCAGGCTGTAGCCCTTGAGCGGATACAGCGGCAGCGACAGGCCAGGCAACCCCAACTGCGCACTGCGATGCCCGGCCGCCAGTACCACATGTTCCACCGGCAGCACTTCATCGCCGAGCACGATGGCCTGCACCGCACCGTCGGCGTGGCGGATTTGCGTGACCTTGCGCCCCAGCAAAAAGGTGCAAAGCCCCGAGGCCTCAAGCCGCGCGGCCAGCCGCTGGCAGAAGGCATGACAGTCCGCGACTTCTTCATTGGACGTGTAGATGCCACCGACAAAATCACCGCCCGCCAACGCCGGTTCCAGGCGCGCGCAGTCGGCGGCCAACAGCACCTGCTGCTGCAGAATATCGGTGACCTTGCTGCGTGCCTTGTCGAAAGTACCAGCGCTGCGAAAGGTCACCAGCTTGCCGTTGCGCCGCCAGTCGAAGTCGCCCAGGCGGTCATCCTCGCGCCACTGTTGCAAGGTGGCCTGGCTCAAGGACGCCAGGCGCAGCAGGTGAGCGGCATTACGCTGGTTCACCGAGCCACGGCAGGCGCCGAGAAACGCCGCCATCCAGCGCCATTGCTGCGGGTCGAGGCGCGGGCGCAGCTTCAGCGGCGAATCACCACGCAGCAGCCAGCCAAGGGCTTGCAGCGGCACGCCTTTATCGGCCAACGGCGCGACGTAGCGGTAGGACAATTGCCCACCGTTGGCGAAACTGGTCTCGCTGCCCAGGCTGTCGCGCGCCTCGATCACCGTTACCGCGTGCCCGGCACGCACCAGCGCGTAGGCAGTCGCCAAGCCGATGACGCCACCGCCGATGATGCAAATGCGCTTGGCCATCCCCGCCCCCTACCGTTGAATGAATAGGCCTCAAGCGTAGGGCCAGGTGACAGGCCCGCGACAATGAATAAAGATGGGTCACCTATAAACAAAGGTTATGGACGTGCCATGCGCTTACGTCATATCGAAATCTTCCAGGCTATTCGCCAAACCGGCTCGGTCAGCGCCGCCGCGCAGTTGCTGCACGTCTCGCAACCGGCGGTGACTAAAGTGTTGCAGCACGCCGAGCTGCAATTGGGTTTCCCGCTGTTTCTGCGCGTGCGCGGCAAGTTGCAGCCCACCCCGGAAGCCCTGGCGCTGGAAAGCGAAGTCGAGAAAGTCACACAGAGCCTGCAAGGTGTGCGGCGCCTGGCCAAGAGCTTGCGCCGCGAGCCAGGCCAGAGCGTGCGCATAGGCGCCATTCCGGCGCTGGCCCTGTCGCTGCTGCCGCCGGCGATTCTGGAGTGGACGCGCGACTACCCGGACATCGCCTGCGAGCTGTCCAGCGACCACAGCCGCGAGTTGGTACAGAAGCTGTTGATGCGTGAGATCGAGCTGGCGCTGACCCTCAACTTCTCCGGCCACCCCGGCTTGACCACGCAAGTGTTGGCTAATGGGGTGTTGGTGGCGTTGGCTTCAAAGGGCTATTGGCCGCAGGCGCAATTGCACCAACCACTGCCACTGGCTGATCTGGCGGGGGCGCCGTTGATTGGCCTGTCCAGCGCCGACCCGTTGGCGGCCAAACTCGACAGTTACCTGGAAAATGTCGACCCGCCGCCGCGGGTGACCATTTCCGTACAGACCTATTCCCTGGCCCGGGCCATGGTGGAGTCCGGCGCCGGTTTGACCGTGATCGACCCGTTCACCGCCCTCGGCGCGTCGACGGCCACTACCTGCATCCGTACGCTTACCCCACCGCTGCCGATCACCCTGTACGCGCTGACCCGCGCCGATGAACCGCCGCCGCATATGCTGGCGAACCTGCTGCAGATTTTCGGCAAGCGCGCGCGTGAACTGCTGGAACGCTTATGAGAACACCACAAAACTAATGTGGGAGCGGGCTTGCTCGCGAATGCGGCGTGTCAGCCACTTCATCCGTCACTGATACACCGCATTCGCGAGCAAGCCCGCTCCCACATTTTTTAACCGCGTTGCCTGTTACAGCACGTAATGCATGATCGCCACAAAATGCAGCACGCTGCCGCCGATCACGAACAAGTGCCAGATCCCATGGGAATGGCGCATACGATCTTCCAGAGCAAAAAAGATGATGCCCACGGTGTACAACACCCCGCCCGAGGCCAGCCACACAAAGCCCGCCGTACCCAACGCGGCAAGCAGCGGCTTGACCGCCACCAGCACGATCCAGCCCATCACCGCGTAGATCACAATCGACAGAATGCGCGCCTCGGAGCGCGGTTTGATCTCTTGCAGGATGCCAATCACCGCCAGCCCCCACACGATCCCGAACAGCGTCCACCCCCACGGCCCGCGCAGCGTCACCAGGCAAAACGGCGTGTAGCTGCCGGCGATCAGCAGGTAGATCGAAAAGTGGTCGACCTTCTGCATGATCGCTTTTCGCCGCCCGCGCACGCTGTGGTACACGGTGGACGCGCTGTACAGCACCAGCAGCGTAAAGCCATAAATCGCCACGCTGACGATCTTCCAGGGGCTGCCGTCCAGGCTCGCCACCACCAACATCCACACTGCCCCCACAAAAGCTGCAACCGCCCCGAACAAATGGCTCCAGGCGTTGAATCGTTCCCCGTGATACATGTGTCACTCACCTCGAATAACGGTTACCACTTGGTTGTGCTACCTGCATTCTGACGCGCTAGGCGGCTCGGCAGGTAACAACCTTTTTTTCATTTTCCCAAACGCATACGCCGATAGATGATTCGCTTCATGCCTGGGCCCCAACTTCGCCAACGCCGGCATTCTCTTCGGCCGACGCCTGCTTAGCTTGGCGGGTGCGGTTGTGACCGTGTGCAGGCGGTACCTGTTCCCCTCATTGATGTCCGCGTGCGCAGGTTTGGCCTATGCCAAGTGGCGGTGCAGCGCATGGCTGGGAGCAAACTGGTTTTAGAGGCACAATCGACGGCATTCAAATAAGAGCCACGGCCATGCTGATCGACGAAGAATTCACCCTCAAGAAGCTCGAGATCTTCCTGGCGTTCATGCGCACCGGCAACCTGGCCCGCGCCGCCGCCGAGCTGCAAACCAGCAACGTCAGCGTGCACCGCGCCATCCACTCGCTGGAAAACGCGCTGCGCTGCCCCTTGTTCAAACACGAAGGGCGCAACCTCACCCCGCTGGAAAGCGCTTACGTGTTGGAGGAACGCGCGCAAAAGCTGGTGGCCGACGTGGTCGACAGCGTGCGCCTGACCCGCGAAGCTGCGGGCTTTTCAGCTGAGCGCTTCAAGCTCGGCTCGCTGTATTCGCTGACGGTCAAAACCGTACCGCAGCTGATCATGGGCCTGAAAATCCGTCGCAGCGAACTTAATATCGACCTGATCCTGGGCTCCAACTTCGACCTGCTCTACAAGCTCAAGAACATGGAAGTGGACGCGATCCTGATCTCCCTCGACGAACGCACCAACGACCCTGATTGCGAACAGATCGCGCTATTCACCGACGACATATTCCTCGCCACGCCGGCCGATTCACCCTTCGACCGCGAACAGGAAATCGACCTGGCCGACGTGCGCGACGCGACCTTCATCACCCTCACCCAAGGCTTCGCCACCCATCAGGATGGCAACCGGGTGTTCAAGCAGGCGGGGTTTGAGCCGAAGGTGGCGATGCAGGTCAATGACATCTTCACGCTGCTGAGCATGGTCAGTTCTGGCGTGGGTTATGCGCTGCTGCCGGGGCGGATTGCGGCGGTGTATGAGAACCGCGTGAAGCTGATACCGCTGCAACCCAGGTATCGGTTGCAGCAGCATATTGGCGTGGCGTTTTTGAAGGCCAAGGAGCGCGACCCGAATTTGCTGGCGCTGTTGGCCGAGTGTCGGATGTATGCCAATCGGGGCGGCTAACCCACCAAGCCACGCATGATCAGAAACAACAACGACGGCCCCAGCAAACACCCCAGCGCCGTATAAAACGCGGCTGTGAGGCAGCCATACGGCACCAGTTTCGGATCGGTTGCCGCTAACCCGCCGGCCACGCCGCTGGACGTACCCATCAAGCCTCCGAAAATCACTGCGCTGCGAGGGTTGTTAAGGCCGATAAACGGCGCCACGAACGGCGTCATGACCATCACCAGAATCGCCTTGATCAACCCCGCGGCAATGGACAGCGCCATCACCTCGGAGCTGGCGCCAATCGCCGCACCGGTGACCGGCCCGACAATATAAGTCACGGCGCCAGCGCCGATCGTGGTCAGACTCACCGCATCGGTATAACCGAACGCCATGGCCACGCCGACCCCGGCGATAAACGATGAACCCACGCCGACAAACAGTGCTAGCACACCGGCATAGCCGGCGCGTTTGAGCTCATCGACACTCACCCCAAACGCCGTGGCGACAATCGCAAAGTCCCGCAGCATCGCACCGCCCAACAGGCCGATGCCCGACAGCAACGGAATATCCACCACCCCTTTGGAGCCACCGGTAAATGCGCCACCGACATAGGACAGCGCCAGCCCAAGCAAAATAGCGATGGCCGAGCCGTGCAGACGGCCTTTGGTAAAGTTATTGGAGATCCAGTAGGACACCCACATGGTCAGGCCGATCACGGCAAAACCACTGATCAGGCCGTAGCCGGTGATCACTTTCATCATCGATTCGTACATGACGATCACCCGGCTTCTTTGGTGGGAACAACCGCGCGCGGCTCACGGTTGCCGATGCGTGACAGCAGCGGCACTAAGGCAAAGCCCAGCACCACTGCAAGCGTGCCAGCCAGAATCGCCATAGGGCCGCCCTTGATCGCGCCGTAGACGTTTTGCTGGGCAGCCATGGCGACCACAATAGGAATGTAAATCGCCGCCCAGAACGTCAGGCCCTGCTCGGACTTGCCGACAAACAGGCCGCGTTTTTGCAAATAACTGCCCAGGCCGATCAGCAACAACATGGCGATACCCACGCCACCAACGTTGGCTGGGATGCCCAGTAACTTACCCAGCACCTCGCCCACAAACAGCCCCACCAGCGTACAAAACGCTAGAAACGCTACACCGTAAATAATCATCGTGTTTTTCCTCAAAGTGCTTCATCGAAATTGTTGTTTTTGTGCTTCGAAAGCCTTGGGTAATGCTTTATCGGTGGCGGCGCTCCTCCTCTTGCAGCAGGGCCTGCAAGGTGTCCAGGCGTGCGCCTTCGCAGGCGATCACCGTGCCTTGTTCGAAGACACGGCGTGACAGGCCGGTCAGCACCGCGCCCGGCGGCAGTTCGATTTGCAAGCGCACGCCACGCTCGTAGGCGCTCTGCACGGTGCCGCGCCAATCGACAATGCGGCACATGTTGAAGGCCAGGTCGTCGCGCAGTTGCTCAGGGTTGTGGATCGGCCGCGCGCGGGTGCTGCTCAGGTAGGTAATACGCGGCGCTTTGAGCGTCACGAACGCTTGGGCCAGCGTCTGGGCAGGCGCCTCCAGCAGCGCGCAATGGGACGGCACGCTGACGGCCAGGCGCTTAACAACGCCGTTGCCTTTGATGCGTGCTGCGACGAGCTTCATTGCCTCGTCGCTGCCGGCGATGACGGTTTGGTTGTCGGCGTTGATATTGGCCAAATACACCGGGGTTTGCGGACTGTGGATTTCGGCGAGCACATTTTCGACTGTGGATAACTCCGGGCCGATGATCGCGGTCATCCCAAAGCTTTGTGGATAAGCGCTTTGCATCAGTTCGCCGCGCAGGCTGACCAGTTTTACTGCGTCGGCAAAATCCAGGGCGCCCGCGATCACCGCCGCCGGGTAGGCGCCGATGGACAGGCCCGCGACGTAATCGGGCGTGTGTTGCAACTGGCGGGCATGGGCGACACCGACGATCAGCAGGCATAGCTGAACGGCACGCGTGCTTGCCAAGGCGTGTGCCGAATCGAGCGTGCGAACGTCTTCGCCCAAGGCATCACTGGCTTCTTGCAGAATGTCAGCCGCCAGCGCCTGGAGCATGCCCGTGCGTTGGGCGCCCTGCCCCGGAAACACCAGAAGGCTGCTCATGCCACGGCCTGCCACGGGTCCACCACCAAATGCGCGCCGCTGAGGGTTTTCAGCAGTACCCGGCGTGAGCCGCCGGCCCATTCGCGCAAGGCAACGGCGCCAAATGGGGTTTGCAGTTGCAGGTCCACGGCACACGGTGCGGTGTCCAGTATCGCCAGCAGATCCTCGGCATCGCCGCGCGCCAGCCGCTCGGGCGTGCGCAGGATCAAATCCAGGTCGCTCTGCTCATGCAGCGCTTCAATTCCGCTGGCCAGCTCGAAACCCGCGCTGCCTGTGACGCCCCACGCCTCCTGCGCCAACACCGGGCGCAGTAGATCGAGCGCGCGCAACGCCGGTAGATCCCGACGCGAGATCACCCCACGCAAAGCCTCCGGCGTTACTCGCCGCTGCACGGCCGCGACGGGCATCACTGCCGCAAACCGCTGCTCACGCAAACGCCCGCGCACGCCGATCGCCACCTGGCCCGACTCGGCGATGGCACGACGCACCACCACCGGGTGGCCGGCGCTGATCACATCCAGCGCCCAGGCCGGCGCATCGGTGGGCAGATGCGCCGGGGCCATGCCCCAGAGCAAATCGTGCGCGTTCACCACTGCTCCCGCAGCAGTTGGCGTACGTGGCTGGAAGCGGCGCGATGGGTGGCGCCCAGGCGTCCTTTTAAATCCGGGCCAGCGACATCGTTGATAGCGTGCAGCAAGCAATCACTGACCCGCACCACATCGTCCGCCGTGGGTTGTTCAATCTGCCTGACCGACAGCGTTTCCCAGAGCAAACCGAGGCTGGCATAACTGTCGATGTCGTAGGCCATGGGCGGCACGCTGGCGGCCAGGGCTTCGAGCTCTTCGACGCTGCGCAGGGTCACCCGCGCCGCCGAGGCCTTGCCCATGGCGTGCACCATCACGCCGGGGTCACGCAGGGCGATCATCCGGTTGGCCTGATAGCCGTGGGCGAGAAACGCCCCGGACATGGCCTTGCCCACCAGCAACGCGATTACTGGGTGGCCGGCCAACCGAGCGCGGGCGTAGCTGTCGGCGGCGGCGGCCAGGGCTTGATGGATGCCGAGGGCTTCTTCGCGACGGCCGTAAGCTTGGCTGGGCACATCGACGATGGCGATGATCGGGCGCTTGTCGCCACGGGCGATGGCTTCGTCCACGGCCTTGGCCAAGCCCCAGCCTTCGAGCAAGCCGACTTCGCCATTGCGCGCACGCGGGAAACGGTTTTGCGCGTCGGTGACCACGGCGATGAAGCGCACGGCTTGTTCACCTAACACGCCGTCGGCGACTTTCAGCGAGGCCGGCAGCCCTTCCACAGGCGTGGCGCCGGCGCTCAATGCGTTGAACCACTGCAACCCTCTCATGAGCGGTCTCCTTGATACAGGTCGCGCACCGTGGCCGCGTCGATTTGCGGCGTGGCGTCGAGTTCGGCCAGGCGCGCCAGGTAGACATCGGCCTGACGGCTGCGCTGACGTTCGGGCAAGCCTTGTTGCAACAGCGCGGTGACAGTCTGTTGCACCTGCGCCACATCGTCCGCCACATAACGGTCAGCCAAGCCGCTGTTAAAACGTTGCTCGCCTCCGGTGAGGCTCCAGATAAACGGGCGGTCGCGAGAGTCGTATTCGTCCAGGCCCGCTTCCTGCTCGATCACTTGCGGGCCGTTAAGGCCCAGGCGCGCTTCGCGGGTAACGACGAGGTAACTGCACAACCCCGCGGCGATGGACATGCCGCCAAAGCAACCAACACTGCCCGCCACCACGCCGATCACCGGCTGGTACTGACGCAGGTCGACAATCGCCGCGTGGATATCGGCAATCGCCGCCAGGCCGAGGTTGGCTTCCTGCAAGCGCACGCCGCCGGTTTCCAGCAACAGCACCGCGCGGGTCGGGATGCCCTTGCGGTTGTCTTCAGCCGCCAGTTCAAGGGCACCGGCGATTTTCGCGCCGCCGACTTCACCCAGGCTGCCGCCCTGGAAGTTGCCTTCGATAGCAGCGACCACGACTGGCAATCCGGCGATGTTGCCCTTGGCAATCACCACGCCGTCATCGGCCTGGGGCACCACGCCTTGGCGGCTGAGCCAGGGCGACATCACGCGTTGAAAGGGGTCGATCAGTTCGCGATAAGAGCCGGCGTCCAGCAAGGCCTTGGCCCGCTGCCGTGCGCCCAGTTCAACGAAGCTGTGTTTGTTGAGCAAGTCAGTCATGGCCGATCTCCTCGAAGCCTTGCTCCAGGCGCAAGCGCACCACGCCGGGCGTGGCGCCAAAGTCGTGGATATCAATCTTCAAGGCCGGCGGCGTGTACGCCTGGAAGATCCGCTCGAACAGATGCTGCCAGCGTTGTTCGGCGCCATTCACCGAGGTCTGCACCTGGATAGTCAGCGTGCCGGGCGTGCCCGGTTCCAGCAGCACTTCCAGGTCGCCGGAGCCGACACACCCCACCAGCGCACGGCCCTTGGGCGGCTGCCCGGCGGGGAATTCAAAGGATAAGGTTTCCATCACAACGCTCCGTCGAGGCGGTCGATAAACAGGCAGGCGGCCAACAGGTCGGCGGCGCCGCCGGGGGAGGCATTCAGGGCCAGCAATTGGAGATCGAGTGCGTGCAGTTGGCGCCGGCCGGCGAGGGTTGCGCTGCCGCCCGCATCCAGCACGGCTTGGGCACCGCGTTGCATGGCGTGCAAGCCTTCGGTGCCTGCGCGGTAGAGCACGCAGGTGTCGGCCAGGTCGGTCATGATCGCGAGCAAGGCGTCCAGGCGGGCGTTTTGTTCGCCAGCGTTTTGCCGGCGGCTTTTGTGCAGTTGCGGCAGGCCGCGTTGCATCACCGACGGGAAGCCCAGTTGCGCTTCTTCACGGGCGCCGCGCGCGCCGTAGCGTTGCGCAACCTGGGCGCCGTGGCTCAGGGGCTGCGGGGCGTAGCGGTCGTTGAGCAGGGCCAGTTGGGCCGCCGTCAGCGTGACGGCGCGTGGCTCCAGGGCGGCGGCAGCGGTAAGTAAACCGAGCGCCCAGATCGCGCCGCGATGGGTGTTCACGCCGTGGGTGGTGGTGAGCATGGCCTGTTCACCTTCACGACCGATACGCCCGAGGGCTTCGCGCAGAGGTAAACCGACTTCACCGAATTCAAGCGCGGCTTCCGCCATTTCTTTGAACATCGGCCACAGTGACAGTGCCGAAGCGTGCATCAGGCCCAGGTGCAAATCGCTGTGGGCGCCGTTGCCGCGACGGTCCACCAAGGCGGGTTTGGGCGACAGGTCAGCCTCATCGATCAGCGCATCGACGGCCCTATCCGCCAGGCGATCAGCGAGGCTTATTTCATGCAATTTGAGCGCGCGCATTTACCAGCTCCTGAACTTGGCGGGCGGGTTGTACAAGCCACCGGACCACTCCACCAAGTCGGCCACACTCTTGGCGGCCAACAGCTCACGGGTGGCGTCGGTGCGGCGGATGCCGAGGTCTTCGGGCAAGGCGATCAAGCCTTCGCGGCGCATGCGCGCGGTGTCCTTGGGGTTGTGGCGCATGCCGATGGCGGTGACGCCTGCCACGGCGGCGATCATCGCCTGGCGCTCTTCCAAGGAGCGCGCCTTGTACAGGTAGGCGATGCCTTCTTCGGTGAGCAAGTGGGTGACGTCGTCGCCGTAGATCATGATCGGCGCCAGCGGCATGCCGCTTTTGCGCGCCACTTCCACTGCGTCGAGGGTTTCGACGAACGTAGGTTTGCCGCCTTCCTGGAAGGTTTCAACCATTTGTACAACCAACTTTTTGCCACGTTCAAGCAAGGCTTGCGGCGCGTCATCGTGGCGCATATCCAGCCACGCCGGGGTGCCATGGCGACGGCCACGCGGGTCATGGCCCATGTTCGGCGCACCACCAAAACCGGCAAGGCGGCCACGGGTTACGGTGGAGGAATGCCCGTCGCCATCCACTTGCAGGGTGGCGCCGATAAACAGGTCCACCGCGTACTGGCCGGCGAGTTGGCAGAACATCCGGTTGGAACGCATCGAGCCGTCACGGCCGGTGAAGAACACATCCGGCCTTGCGGCGATGTAGTTCTCCATGCCCAGTTCGGTGCCGAAGCAATGCACGCTTTGCACCCAGCCGCTTTCGATAGCGGGGATCAGTGTCGGGTGCGGGTTGAGGGTCCAGTTGCGGCAGATTTTACCTTTAAGACCGAGGGATTCGCCGTAGGTCGGCAGGATCAATTCGATAGCGGCCGTGTTGAAGCCGATGCCGTGGTTAAGCGACTGCACATTGTGTTTTTCGTAGATGCCACGGATCGCCATCATCGCCATCAGCACATGCACCGGCTTGATATGGCGCGGGTCGCGGGTGAACAACGGCTCGATGTAGAACGGCTTGTCGGCCACCACCACAAAATCCACCCAGCTGGCTGGGATGTCGACGCGGGGCAAATCCGTGACGTCATCCACCAACTGGTTGACCTGCACGATCACGATGCCATCGCTGAACGCGGCAGGCTCGATCAGCGCCGGCGTGTCTTCGGTGCTGGCGCCAGTGTAGATATTGCCGGCGCGGTCGGCCATGAAACCGGCCGACAGTACGACGTTGGGGATCAAATCCACCACCAGCCGTGCGTAGAGTTCGATATAGGTGTGGATCGCGCCGATTTCCAGCAAGCCGTCTTCCAGCAACTGGCTGATGCGCAAGGATTGGGTGCCGGCAAAGGAGAAGTCCAGCTTGCGCGCGATACCCTTTTCAAACAGGTCCAAGTGCTCGGAGCGGCCGACACTGGGCATGATCATGTGCAAATCGTGGAGCTTGGCCGGGTCGGCCTTGGCCAGGGAGCGCGAGAGGAAATCGGCTTGCTTTTGGTTATTGCCCTCCAGCACCACGCGGTCGCCAGGGAGGATCAGGGCTTCCAGGGCCTCGACGATTTTGTCGCTGGGCAACACCGCCCCGTCTGCGTATTTTTTGACCAGCCCGAGACGCCGCTGCTTCTCGTCGCGCCGCCGCGTCCAGCGCGAGTCGGGGGTGATAGTTGTTGTCATGGTCGCTCCACGGGGTTTGCTGTCGTGGGCTGTACCTTAGGAGTGAAATTGGGGGGTATCAATCAAGCCCGAAGCTGGATCGTTACGGTTGGAGTAATGGATCGTCAGCAATCGCTGATCTATGACCAAATGAAGATCAAAATGTGGGAGCGGGCTTGCTCGCGAATGCGGTGGGTCAGTGACACATGTACCGGCTGACACCCTGCATTCGCGAGCAAGCCCGCTCCCACATTTGTTCGGTGGTGGTTGTTAGGTAGCGGTCCCAAACAGGGACCGATCGGTCCCTGTTTGGGACCGCTTCAACCTACCGGCGCAGGGCTGACGTGTTCCAGCGCTCTATCGACCAGCAACTGACTCAACTCGGCCATTTGCTGAATGCCGAGCATGATTGCGCGCTGGGAGGTGTCCAGGTTGAAGGCAAGATTGCAGGTCATCGCGTTTAGCGACGATAAAGTTTCGCTGGCGTTGACCAGTAGAGCTTCGGTGTTTTGGTGTGGGTTGACGGTGAAGAGAGGCGGATTAGGGGTAGGTTTGACCATGATGAAACTCCTAAACAGTTTGTAAGGAGCGCCAC
Source organism: Pseudomonas sp. YeP6b (assembly GCF_025642995.1). NCBI lineage: Bacteria > Pseudomonadati > Pseudomonadota > Gammaproteobacteria > Pseudomonadales > Pseudomonadaceae > Pseudomonas > Pseudomonas sp. YeP6b. The sequence goes on from NZ_CP080090.1 coordinate 6,431,590, forward strand.
CGTTCGCTTGCACGCGAATGAGGGTGGCGACCGTGCGCAGGTGTGCAAGACCGGGCCTGTTTAGGACACCCAGCAGGTCCGAAGACCTCCTGCGCGCAGCCGCCATAAAGCAGCGACCACAAAAAACGCCCGTGGTTGGCTGGGCGTTTGTACGCCTAAACAGTTTCGTCGGACTTGCACGTCCGTGTCACCGTTTTTTCGATGACGGGACGAAGACTAGCCGCCATGACTGCCCACAACAAGTTCATGCACAGCCCGAAATCTTGCAGGAAAAATCCGAAGACCGGACCATCAAAAAGCCATCATCACCTTGACCGCCCCCAAGCCCTCCAGCGCATAGCTGTGGTACTCATACACCTCTCCCTGAATGATCAGGTGCAGCGCGCCGCCTTCATCACTTACTTGAACATCGGGCTCTTTGGTCTTCAGAAAAGGATGTGCAGACACTAATGCGGTGAGTATTTCCTGATCACTCCCCAAGTCCTCATGGACGTAGTACCTGTAGGAAAATCCTACCGTCGCACCGCCCTGGCCGTCTCGCGCACCATAGATCGAGGTGCCGTTACCCAATGAATGCTTCAACACCACTTCATCCAGATCCGGTGTTCCGGACGACAGGAACCAAGTGCCGCCGATATAGATCAGGCAGACCACAAGCAGGCAATTACGCAGAAATGGTATGAGGCGCTTAATGGCCTTGCGAAATTGCATATTCAATACCTTTTCTTATCCAATATTGGTCCCGTGGGTCATCACCAAAAGGTTCACCGCCCCACCATGTTCCAAAATCCGGAAGGGTGGTTTTTGCGACGGTTTGAGCCACACCGGCGGCTCGCAGCAATACATGCTCGGGAATACCCAGCACCGTCCCTGTGGCACCGTAATTAAAGTTACCAAAAGCTTCATACTCGCGCCCTCGCTTCTTGTAGTTCCACGGGCCAGCAGCCCTGACCTGAGAATAAAACCAAGAATAGGCGAATGCCGAGCCCGGCTTGAGATGAGTGCGTTTGCATCGAGATATCGCCATGTTTTCAAAAATTGAAGCACCGGGCGGCATTAACGGTACGGCCATTTGCGGGTCCTTGCTGGCAGTGAGGAGCGCAGAAGCTAGCCACTCCACTCAGGCCTGAAAACCCGCTTAATCCAAATGCAGAATGCACCTACAACAAATCCATCCACTTCCGACATTAGTGCTATCAATTCGCATCAAATGAGTAGAGCCGAAGTGGCAAAAAGGAAGTTTCATACAGTGCTTTAGGGTTGCCGCTCGGAACGCGCCTGCCTAGCCTTCATGGCAGATGCTCACCGCAGCAGGACGCACCAAGATGCCCATGCACAACCCACCTCGCCCAGGCGAAATCCTGCTTGAAGATGTGATCCCAGCCTTGGGCATTACCATCACTGAAATGGCACGACGCCTAGGCTTTGCCCGCGAGACATTTTCAAGAATCTTGGATGGCCATACGCCTGTCAGCCTCGACCTTGCCGTGAGGCTGGAGCGGGCGGACGTGAGTACTGCGCAGCTATGGTTGTCGATGCAAAGTGCCTACGATTTGTGGCAGGCCGAGCATCGGGAGCAACCGGTGATTGATCGGTTTGCGCGGATTGATTGATATCTTGGGCCGAGCACAACTCAGTGTGGGAGCTGGCTTGCCTGCGATAGCGGTGGGTCAGTTGTTGATGCAGTGACTGACAAGCCGCCATCGCAGGCAAGCCAGCTCCCACATTGGATCTTCACAAGGCTTATGGTCAGGCCAAGCCGGATTCGACCAACAGCGCCTCCAACCCCATCAAATCAGGCACCTTCGCCACATGTTCCCCCACTTGCACCGCCGCCAGCTCCAGCGGGCACAGCGGCACGTCGACGTAACTCAGTTGGCTATCCAACTTGTACGAACGCGGAATTCCCTGAATCACCATCGCAATAAACTTCAACGTCGGCCGCCCGCCCAGCGCGTTCAACACCACAATCCGCGAGCGCTCGCCGGTCACGCTGGCCTCACCGCACGCCGCTTCAAAGCTGATCAGCGGTAATTGCCGATCGCGCCATGTCACTTGCCGCAGATACCACGGCGGTGCATCGCTGGCCGGCTCGCCGCGTTGGAAGTCGATCAGTTCGGCGATGGCGACGTTGGGCAGCACCAGGTGGCGGTCGGTCAGGGGCAGTAGCAGGCCGGTGAGTTGGCTGGTGCGGTGGTCAAGCATGGGACTTGCTCCAGTAGGCGATGCTTTCCAGCAGCACCGACTCTTGGTACGGCTTGCCGAGGTAGTCGTTGACGCCGATGGTCATGGCGCGGTCGCGGTGTTTCTGGCCAGTGCGCGAGGTGATCATGATGATCGGCAAGCGCATCAGCCGGGGGTCGTTGCGCACCTGGATAGCCACTTCGAAGCCGTCCATACGCGGCATTTCGATGTCGAGCAGCATCAGGTCCGGGGTATGTTCTTCGAGCAGTGCGATGGCGTCGATGCCGTCTTTGGCGGTGAGCACGTTTATGCCGTTACGCTCCAGCAGGCGGCTGGTGACTTTGCGCACGGTGACCGAGTCGTCCACCACCAGCACCAGCAGCGGGCGCTTTTTCAGCGGGTCATTGAGGATCAGCGGCGCGTCGACCGACTGGGCCGGCAACGCCGGTTGCCGTGCGCGGATGTGCGCCAGCAAGTCGATAATCAGCACCACGCGGCCATCGCCCAGAATGGTCGCCCCGGACAACCCTTGCACGCCGGCAAACTGCGGCCCCAAGCCCTTGACCACGATCTCGCGCGTACCGGCCATGTCATCCACATGCACCGCCACGCGCCGCTCGTTGCATTGCACCAGCAACACCGGCACCGGTTGGAACTGGCTCAGCAGTTTCGGCCGGGCGACGGTGTGCAGCAAGTCGCCCAGGTAAAACAATTCATAGCGCTGGCCGGCGTACTCGTAGCGCGGTGGGTCTTGCTGATAGTGCCCGGCCAGCTCGTGGGGCAGTACACGCACCAAGCCTTCGATGGTGTTGAGCGGGATCGCGTATTGGTCGTCCGCGCACTGCACCATCAGCGCGCGGTTGACCGACACGGTAAACGGCAGGCGAATGCGAAAGTGCACGCCCGAGCCCGGCGTCGAGTCGATGAACATCGAGCCGCCAAGCTGGCGCACTTCTTCGTGCACTACGTCCATGCCCACGCCGCGCCCAGAAATCTGGGTGATTTTTTCCGCCGTGGAGAAGCCCGGCTGCAGGATGAACTGCAACACGTCGCGGTCGCTGATGTCTTGATCAGGCGTGAGCAAGCCGCGCTTGATCGCCTTGCGCCGCACCGCGTCCAGCGGCACACCGGCACCGTCGTCGCGCATGTCGAAGACGATGTCGCCGCCTTCGTGGGTCAGGTCCAGGCTGATACGGCCCTTCTCTGGCTTACCGGCCAGCATGCGTGCCTCGCGGGACTCCAGGCCATGGTCGACGGCGTTGCGCAGCATATGTTCCAGCGGCGCCACCATGCGTTCCAGCACGTTGCGGTCCATCTCGCCTTCGGCGTTGCCGACCACAAACTCAACGTCCTTGCCCAACTCCTCCGCCACCTGGCGCACGATGCGTTTGAGGCGCGGCAGCATGCGTTCAAACGGCACCATGCGCGTGCGCATCAGGCCTTCCTGCAACTCGGTGTTGATACGCGCCTGTTGCTGCAACAGGGTGTGCGCATCCTGGTTGCGGCGGTCGAGGGTTTCCTTGAGGTCCAACAGGTCGGAGGCCGATTCGGACAGCGCACGCGACAACTGCTGCAACTGCGAATGGCGGTCCATTTCCAGCGGGTCGAACTCTTCGTAACCCAGGCGCTCGGCCTCGGCCTGCTGACGGCTGAGGATACGGCCCTGGGTTTCGGTGTCGAGGCGGCGCAGCTGGTCGCGCATGCGCTCGATGGTGGTTTCGACCTCGTTAAGAGCAACGCGAGCGTCGTTGACCTGTTGCTCGATACGGCCACGGAAGATCGAGGTTTCACCGGCCAGGTTGACCAAGTCATCGAGCAAATCGGCGGAGATTTTCACCATGTCGGCGGCGGGATCAACCGCCGTCTCGGCCTTGCCGGCCGGCAAGGCTACCGGCGCTAGCGATTCATCGCTGGGGTGCACCAGGCTTTTGATGCGCTCGATGAGTTTGTCCACCGACCCTACTGGCGCCCCGCCCGCCACGGCGTCGATCATCTGCGCCAGGCGGTCATGGCAACCTTGCAGCAACGCGAACAGCTCCGGCGACGGCGCGAGCAAACCAGCAGACAGCCCTTCGTAGAGAAACTCCAACTCATGGGCCAGATCGCCAATCGGCCCGATCTCGACCATGCGCGCGCCGCCCTTGAGGGTGTGCAGGTCGCGCAGCAGGGTTTCCACTTCCTGGCGGTTGCTCGGCTCGGCCTGCCAGCGCAGCAAAGCGCTGCTTGAGCTGTCGAGAATATCGGCGGCTTCTTCGAGGAAGATATCCAGCAATTCAGGATCAGCCGTCGCCGCTTCCGGTGCAGCGGTAGGCGTAGCGGGCGTGCTGCTCTGGCGTAACTCGCGCAGTTGGGCGATCAAGTCGCCGGAGTCGCTAAGGGGCTGATGGTCTTGCAGTTCATCCAACTGCAAGGCCAGCCGTTCATGGCTGGCCATCAGCACTTGGGACAGTTCGGTCGAGTAGCTGTAGCGACGGTCCACCAACCCTTCGTAAAGGCATTCCAACTCATGGGCCAGGTCGCCAATCGGGCCGATTTCGGCCATGCGCGCGCCGCCCTTGAGGGTGTGCAAATCCCGATGTAACGACGACAACGGTGCGGTGCTATCCGGCTCCAACAACCAACGTTTGAGCGACTGCCCGGCGCTGTCGAGGATGTCCACCGCCTCTTCCAGGAAGATCTCGACGATCTCGTCGTCCATCACCGTGTCCTGGTCCAACTGGGCCGTGGCGGCGCCCAGTTCGCAGATACTCAGGGCGCGGCTGCCGTCGCTTTTGATCAGGCCGGTGGCGGACGGGTCGAGGGCTTCATCGAGCAGTTCGCGCAGGGCTTGCACCCGCGCCGGGGCCGGGTTGATTTCCTGGCCGGCTGCGAGTTGGTCGAGCATGTTGATCAGCGCTTCATGGGCCTGTTCGGCCTCATGGAAAAACCGTTCGCTGACCGCCAGGCTGCTCTCCTCCACGGCGCCATACAGATCCAGCAAGGCTTCGCACAGCGCGTCGATGGCGTGCAGGTCGGCGATGTGCGCGCCCTCGCCCAAGGTGGTCAATTCGTCCAGCAGCGCAGTCAGTTCCTGTCGCTCGCCGGGGTGTTGCTGCCAGCGGCGCAGCAGGCTTTCGGCGTCCAGCAGAATGTCCATGCCTTGGGCCAGGAAGTTGGCAATCAGCTGCGGGTCGCGCTTGATGCGAAGCCCGGTGTTGGGCGCGTCGAGCAAGGCTTGCAGCTGTTGATCGAGCAGGCTTTGGGTGCGGCTGATCAGGTCTGGCGCGCCCTTGATCGGCACCAGTGGGTCACTGTCGAGTTGGCGCAAGCCACGCTGGAATAGGCCCTCGGCTTCCAGCAGCAGCTCCACTTCATCCAGGTCCAGCGGCAGTCGGTGGGCTTTGTATTCGCGGGTCAGGTGATCCAGCGGCCGCGCCAGTTCAGCAATTGGCAACACGCCGGCCATGTAGGCGCTGCCCTTGAGGGTGTGCAGGGCGCGCTGCAGTTCATCGCTGACTTGCAGCGGCACGTGTTCGGCGGCCTGTTGCAGGAAGTGGTTGAGGCTTTCCAGGTGGCTCTGGGCTTCGTTGCGGAAGATCTCCAGCAACATCGGGTCGTGGGGCTCTGCGGCCGGCTCGGTGCCGCTGGCCAAAGCGTGTGCGCGGGCGGCCAGGGCGTCGACTTCATTGCGCTGGCGCTGGTCGTCGGCCGCGAAGTCGGCGATCAGTTCCGGCAGCAGGGCCACGGCCTCATCCAGCACCTGTTGCACGTCAGGGCCGAGGGTCACGCTGCGTTCGAGCACGCGGTTAAGCAGGTTTTCCACCGCCCAGGCCAACTCCGCCAGCACTAGGGCGCGGACCATACGGCCACTGCCTTTCAAGGTGTGGAAGGCACGGCGCATTTCGCCTTGAGCGGTTTTGTCGGCGCTGTTGGGCAAATAGCGATGCAGCACTTCGAGGACTTCGTCGGTTTCTTCAAGGAAGACGTCGCGCAGTTCATCGTCGATGGGCTCTTCGCCAGCGGGTGGCGGCAGCAGGCTGCCCGGACGCTGCAGGGCCGGTGGGTTCAGGCGCGAAGTGGGGCTGGCCAAGGCATCGAACTGTGATTGGCTCGGCGTGATCTCGCTGGACAGCGCGCCATCCGGCGCCACCAGCGCTTGGCGCCAAGGTTTTGCAGCGGGCAAATAGCCGAGTGCCGCCAGGCCTTGGGTGGCCAATTCCAGCACCCGTTCGCCAGCGGCGTCGGGGTCCTGGAGCATGCGTTCCAGGTAGTACTCCAGGCTGCTGATCACGTCGGCAAAGTGCGCCAGCTGCGCCTCGGGCGGTGCGGTATCACTGGCCATCAACTGTTCATCGACGTAATCGGTGCAGCCGCGCATCAGGCTCGCCGCACGTGGCAGCGGGATCATCGCTAACGCGCCGCGCACTTGGCTCAGCAGTTCCGGCAGCGACTCCAGGCGCTGGCGGTCCCAATCGGCCTCGATGCAGTCGATCACCAGCTCTTTGGCCTGGCGCAAGCACTGGCAGGATTCGCGGATCACCAACTGGTGAATCTGGGTCAGGTCGGTGGTGGGCAGGCGGCTTTCTTCACGGCTTTCCGGTTCGACGGTGCCGACCATGCCCGCCAGCGTGGCTTCGACGTAGAGCAAGGCGCCGGCGACGTCCATCAACACGGCGTCATTGGGTTCGCGCTGGCCCTGGACCAGGCTCAGCACCACGGCGAGCTGGTCGATGATGACCTTGCGCGGCTGGCCGAAACCCAGCACGGCCAAGGTATCGGCGATCTGCCGCAGCGGCGCCAGCAAGGCATCGAGGTCGTGGGTGTGTTGGCGGTCGCTGCGCACGAACAGGTCGAGGCGTTCCTTGACCCGCACCAGTTCCTCGCACAAGGCACCGAGCACCGAGCCCATGGCATTGCGGCCCGGCCCGGCCAAGCGCGCGCGCTCGGCATCGACCACGGCGCTGTCGGGCAAGGCCTCATCCAGGCCGTAGCGTTCCTTGAGGCTTTGCATGCGCGGCGTCGGCCGGGTGACTTTGGCGACGTAGAACAGCAGGCTCTTGAGCAGTTCATCCGGCGCCGGTTGGTTGATGCCGCCAATGCCCTGGGCCAGCAGGCGCTTGAGTTGTTTGCCGCTGGCCTTGAGCAGGCTGCGCAGCGCCGGGCTGTTGGCAATCACACCGGTGAGCATGCCTTCGACCAGTGCCGAGGTGACTTGCCACAACGGCAGCAGCGGCGCGCCCTGGCACAGCGCTTCGAGACGCGCGAATACCCGCGCCATGTCTTCCAGGTTGCTGGGGCCGTGGTCTTCGCGCAGCAAACCGGCCAGCGCTTGCAGCAGCAGTTGGTGCCACTGGCGCAGCTGCTCGTGAAGGTCCGGCAGCGTGCGCTGGGCCAAGGCCTCATCGGGCAACGGCGCAATCGACAACAGTTGCGGGCTGAACAGGCTGGTCTCCGACAGCAGGCTTTCACCGCGCGCACTGCGCAGGTCGTTGAGCAGCGGCAACACCACCAGCGGCAGGTCGCGGCGGGCGCTGTGCACGCGGTCGAGGTACAGCGGCAGTTGGCCGAGGGCCTGTTGCAGCAAGCGGATGCTTTCATCGCGCTGACCGACGCGCTCGGCTTGCAGGGCCAGGGCCAGTGCTTCGATCTCTTCGGCGAGCAGCGCCGCGCCGTAGAACTCGATCATTTGCAGCGCGCCATGCACTTGGTGGATGCCGGCCAGGCTCTCAGCGATGGCGTCGCTGTCGCGGGTTTCGACAAACGCGTCCAGCGCCGAACGGGCCTGTTTCAGGGTTTCGGCAATGTCGCCCTTGACCCATTCGAGGGCCACGTAGTCGTGCCGATCAACCATAACTGCTCCGCTTAGAATTCGTGAATTGCTGGTATTACCAAGAACAATGGAGAACCACTGTGGGAGCTGGCTTGCCTGCGATGGCGGTGGGTCAGTTGCAGATGTATCAACTGACAGTCCGCTATCGCAGGCAAGCCAGCTCCCACAGTTGGACTGTGGTGTTCTCCAGATAGCCTTTCAATCGTCTACCTGTTTTGGCGGTGGCAGGGTGAAACCTGACACCGACCTGCGCAACTGACTGGCCATTTTCGCCAGGTTGCCGATGCTTTCCGCCGTGGCAGTCGAGCCCGACGACGTCTGCGTGGTGATCTGCTGAATCACGTTCATGGTCAACGAAATCTGCCCCGCCGACGAGGTCTGTTGCTGCGCCGCATTGGAAATACTCTGGATCAACGCCGCCAGGGTTTTCGACACGCCTTCGATCTCTTCCAGCGCCACCCCGGCGTCCTGCGCCAGCCGCGCACCGCGCACCACTTCAGTGGTGGTCTGCTCCATGGAAATAACTGCCTCATTGGTGTCGGTCTGGATCGCCCGCACCAAGGTTTCAATCTGCCGCGTGGCCGCCGATGAACGCTCGGCCAGCCGCTGCACTTCGTCGGCCACCACCGCAAACCCGCGCCCGGCGTCCCCGGCCATGCTCGCCTGGATTGCGGCGTTGAGGGCGAGGATGTTGGTCTGGTCGGCAATGTCGTCAATCAAGCTAACAATGTCGCCAATCTCCTGCGAAGACTCGCCAAGACGTTTGATGCGCTTGGCGGTGTCCTGGATCTGTTCGCGAATGTTGTCCATGCCGTGGATGGTGTTGTGCACCACCTCGTTGCCCTTGTTGGCGATTTCCACCGAACGCTCCGCCACCGCCGAGGACTCGGCGGCGTTGGCCGAGACCTGGTCAATGGATTGAGCCATCTGGTTGATCGCGGTAGACGCTTCGGCAATTTGCTGGGCCTGATGCTCCGAGGCCTGGGCCAGGTGCATGGCGGTGGCCTGGGTTTCCTGCACCGCGCCGGCCACTTGCCCGGCGGTGAGGTTGATGGTGGCGACCAGATCGCGCAGTTGGTCCACGGAGTAATTGATGGAGTCGGCGATGGTGCCAGTGAAGTCTTCAGTCACCGAGGCCGTCACCGTCAGGTCTCCATCAGCCAAGTCTTCGATTTCATCGAGCAGGCGCATGATCGCGTTCTGGTTGCGCTCGTTTTTCTCGGCGGTTTCACGCAACTGGCGGTTGGTTTCGCGCACCATCACCAGGCCGATCAGGATGATCGAGGCCAGTGCCAACAGGCCCAGCACATAGCCGCCGATGGTGTCGAAGCTGCGCCCGCTGGCGAGGTTTTCAAAACCTGTGGCCAGGTGCGAGGCTTCATCGAGCAGGGTTTGCGACAGGTTGAAGATATTGCTCGCCGAAGCGCGCACCTGGAACAGCTGCGGCGAGGTTTCGAGAATTTCATCCACGGAGCCGGAGACAAACTCGAACAGCTCGGCGATTTCCGCCAGTCGCGCACGCGCGTCGTGGTCTTCGACCTGGGTGATACGCAAGCCTGGGTTGCCGTTGAGCATGCCGTTGAGTACCACGCCGAAGCGGTTGGCATCGCGACCAAAGGCGTCGGCAGCCTGTACGGCGGTTTCGTCACCGGCCAGCACGGTGTTAACCGCGCCAAGAATGCGTTCAGCCAGCAGCGACTGGCGCTGGGCCAACGCCACCTGGCTGGCCGGGGCGCCGCGTTGCAGCAGGATGTCGACGACCTTCTCCGATTCCATCTGCAATTGCGGCACGGTTTCGGCGAGGGTGGCGGCCACTTGGTGCAACGACAGCACGGTCTGCTCGCTGGCGAGAATCGCGTCGGTGTTTTTCAGCAGCGCTTCCCAGTCAGTCTGCACCGCGCGCATCTCGGCGCGTACGGCACTGGGCGCGGCCGGCAGGCCGGTCTCGGTATCACCTTTTTTCAGGTAGCCCCAGCGTTGGGCGAAATCGTTGCGCGCATCGCCCAGCAGCTTGAACGCGGCAGCCTTGCCGGCGGCGGCTTCGGTGGCGTTCTTGGCGATGCGCTGGGACAGCACGCGCAGCTCACCGGCGTGGCCGATGTACTGCTTGTCATAGGTGGACTGGGTGTTGAGGTACGCGAAGTTGGCGAACAGCAGCATGATAAACACGATCAGTGCAATAAACAGCACGATGATCTGCGAACGGCTGCGCGAGGCGGCTTGCGGTTTGGGCGTGGTAACGGTGGTCATGCGGCAACATCCATGAAGCCTGGGGCCTGGGCCAAAGCGAAGGGGCTGAAGACCTGCCACAGCTGGTCGCTGTCGAACTGGCCCTGGATAAACGGCGCAGTGGGCGCGGCGCTCGCTAATAATGCGTCTTGTGCGAAATGCTGCATGCCCACCACCTCGTCCACCAGCAGCCCGACAAACAAGTCGTTGAATTCCACCACCAGCACCCGCCGCTGCTTGCCCGCCTTGGACTGCCCCAACTCGAGAAACCCACCCAGGTCCATCACCGGCAGCAAGCGCCCGCGCAGGTTGGCCACGCCTTTGACCCAGGGTTTGACCCCGGGCATCAAGGTGCAGCGCGGCTCATGCAACACCTCGGCGACTTCGCCCATCGGCGCCACATACCAATACGGCCCCAGGCGAAAACCGATCCCGCTCCAACGTTGCAGGCGGGTTTCCTGGGACGGCAGGTCGGCGGCCAGCAGGCGGCAGCGGCGGTCGATGTCCAGCAGCAGCTCGAAGGCGGTTTGCGACTCGGTCATGATGGCGTGCCGTTAGCCGGCCAGCACCTTGTTCAGGGTGGCGATCAGGGTTTCTTCGTCCACAGGCTTGGTCAGGTAATCCTTGGCGCCCTGGCGCGCGCCCCAGATTTTGTCGGTTTCCTGATCCTTGGTGGTGATGATGATGATCGGGATACCGTTGGTTTCCGGCTCCTTGGACAACTGGCGGGTGGCCTGGAAGCCATTGAGGCCCGGCATCACGATGTCCATCAGCACGGCGTCGGGTTTTTCCTGACGGGCCAGGGCCACGCCGTCCGCGCCGTTTTCGGCTTTGAGGACTTGGTGGCCGTGCTTTTCCAGCATGCCGGTCAGTTTGTACATTTCGGTCGGCGAATCGTCGACGATCAGAACACGTGCCATGGTTTTCCCCACTACATTGGTGGACGCCGGCCCTTGTGAGGCGGTGTCAGTGTGCTTGTTCTACTGCGGCGAAGCCCGGCACGTAGGCCTTGATCGCACTCAGCAGTTCTTCCTTGCTGAAAGGCTTGGTCAAAAACTGATCGACACCAACGATGCGCCCCTTGGCCTTGTCGAACAGGCCGTCCTTGGAGGACAACATGATCACCGGAATCGACTTGAACGCCGGGTTGTTCTTCACCAGCGCGCAGGTTTGATAGCCATCCAGGCGCGGCATCATGATGTCGACAAAGATAATGTGCGGGTGATGATCAACAATCCGGGCCAGTGCATCGAAACCGTCGATGGCCGTGATCACATCGCACCCCACGTTCTTCAACAGGGTCTCGGCGGTGCGGCGGATCGTTTTCGAATCGTCGATCACCATCACTCTCAAGGCGTTGGAATGCTGTTCCATATCTGCTCTACCATCGCCACAGCGAATCGGTTTTCGGTGTGTACTGCCTGATGTTGCACAGGATGAGCGCTGCAAGCCTTGGAATTCAAGGGCTGCTGCACCGTGGGAGTCTTTTTAGCACAGTCTCCGGGCGCAATCTATCGAGCAACCGGCCAGGTGGTTTTTCCTTGACCCACAACAGCCGCAGCGCCACTCTGACGCCACTTTTATGCGCCCTAATTTGCTAGAGGAAATCCCCATGAGCGTTCGCGTCGGCATTGTCATGGACCCTATCGCCAGCATCTCCTATAAAAAGGACAGCTCGCTGGCCATGCTCCTGGCCGCCCAGGCCCGCGGCTGGACCCTGTTCTACATGGAGCAGCGCGACCTTTATCAAGGTGACGGCGAAGCCCGCGCACGCATGCGCCCGCTGCAGGTGTTCGCCAACCCTGAAAAGTGGTTCGAGCTTGCGGATGAAATCGACAGCCCGCTGAGCGATCTGGACGTGATCCTGATGCGCAAGGACCCGCCGTTCGACATGGAGTTCGTCTACTCCACTTACCTGCTGGAGCAGGCCGAGCGCGCCGGCGTGCTGATCGTCAACAAGCCGCAGAGCCTGCGCGACTGCAATGAAAAGCTGTTCGCCACCCTTTTCCCACAGTGCACGCCGCCGACCGTGGTCAGCCGTCGCGCCGATGTGCTGCGTGAATTCGCCGCCAAACATGGCGATGTGATCCTCAAGCCGCTGGACGGCATGGGCGGCACTTCGATCTTCCGTCACCATGCCGGCGACCCGAACCTGTCGGTGATCCTGGAAACCCTGACTGCGCTGGGCACCCAGCAGATTATGGGCCAGGCGTACCTGCCGGCGATCAAGGACGGCGACAAGCGCATCCTGATGATCGACGGCGAGCCGGTGGATTACTGCCTGGCGCGTATCCCGGCGGCGGGCGAAACACGCGGCAACCTGGCAGCCGGCGGTCGCGGTGAGGCACGGCCTTTGTCGGACAAAGACCGTTGGATCGCCGCTCAGGTTGGCCCGACCCTGCGGGAAAAAGGCCTGCTGTTCGTAGGACTTGACGTAATTGGTGAGAGCCTCACCGAAATCAACGTCACCAGCCCGACCTGTATTCGCGAGATCGACAACGCATTTGGCACGAACATCGGCGAAATGCTCATGGCGGCCATCGAGCGCAAGCTACAAGCCAAGTGACATAGAACAGCCGGACACACACCAACATTGCGCTATCATGCGGCACCTGTGAAACGCGCGATGTTGGTTTTTTTGTCATGACGCTCCCGCCCGATCTGCCCCCCGAACTCTCCCACAGCGGCGTGCGCCCGGCTGATCGGCTCGGATTTACCCTGTTCCTGGCAGCCCTGATCCACCTCGCGTTGTTGCTCGGCCTGGGCTTCACCTTCGTCGAACCCAAGCAGATCACCAAAACCCTGGAAATCACCCTCGCCACGTTCAAGAGCGAAAAGAAGCCCGAAAAGGCTGACTTTCTCGCCCAGGACAATCAGCAAGGCAGCGGCACCCTCGACAAGAAAGCCGTGCCCAAGACCACCGAAGTGGCGCCGTTCCAGGACAATAAGGTCAATAAAGTCACCCCGCCGCCCACGCCTAAGCCAGAGGTCAAGCAGGCCGAGCCCAAGGCCGCTGTGACCACCGTCGCGCCGAGACCGCAAAAAGCCCCGACCCAGCGCGAGAAAGCCAAGACCGAGCCGCAACCCGAGCCAGTAAAACCGGCGCCGACGTTCGACAGTTCGCAGCTCTCCGACCAGATTTCCAGCCTCGAAGCCGAACTGGCCAACGAACAACAGCTGTACGCCAAGCGCCCGCGTATCTACCGCTTGAATGCCGCCTCGACCATGCGCGACAAAGGCGCCTGGTATAAGGACGAGTGGCGCAAGAAGGTCGAGCGCATCGGCAACCTCAACTACCCAGACGAAGCCCGGCGCCAGCAGATCTATGGCAATTTGCGCTTACTGGTGTCGATCAACCGTGACGGTTCGTTATATGAAGTGCAGGTGCTGGAGTCGTCCGGCCAACCGTTGCTGGACCAGGCCGCCCAACGCATCGTGCGCCTGGCCGCACCTTTTGCACCGTTTACCGGCGACCTGAACGACATCGACCGCCTGGAAATCATCCGCACCTGGAAGTTTGCCCGGGGTGATCGGCTGTCCAGTAACTGATCGTTCCTGCGCTCTGCCAAAGGCTGCGGGCCCTTGTGGCGAGCCCGCCCCCCACAATTAGCGTCCACCGCAGCTTGTCAGTTCGCCCCTCCAACGCCACACTAGCGGACATGAAAAATGTCAGCCCGACCTACCTCAAGCACCAATTCCTGATCGCTATGCCCCATATGGCCGACCCGAACTTTGCGCAAACCTTGACCTACATCGTCGAGCACACGGCCAATGGTGCCATGGGGTTGGTGGTGAACCGCCCGCAAGAGCTGAGCCTGGCGGACATTCTTGAGCAATTGCGCCCTGAGATCGACCCGCCGGCGCGTTGCCAAAACGTACCGATATATATCGGCGGGCCGGTGCAGACCGATCGCGGTTTTGTGCTGCACCCCACCGGGCCCAAGTTTCAGGCCACGGTGGACCTCGAAGGTGTGTCGCTGTCCACCTCCCAGGACGTGTTGTTCGCCATCGCCGACGGCGTGGGGCCTGAACAAAGCGTGATCACCCTCGGCTACGCCGGTTGGGAAGCCGGGCAGCTTGAGGCGGAACTGGCCAGCAATGCCTGGCTGACCTGCCCGTTCGACGCCGACATTCTGTTCAACACGGCCAGCGAACTGCGCCTGGAAGCGGCGGCGGCCAAGCTGCGGGTTAACCTCAGCCTGCTGACCACCCAGGCGGGGCACGCCTGATGGCCTTGCGTTTGATCCTCGGTTTTGACTACGGCACCAAACAGATCGGCGTAGCGGTCGGCCAGGTGATTACCGGCCAGGCCCGCGAGCTGTGCACCTTGAAAGCCCAGAACGGCGTGCCGGACTGGAATCAGGTCGAAGCCCTGATCAAGGAGTGGAAGCCCGATGCCGTCGTGGTCGGCCTGCCCTTGAACATGGACGGCACCCCCAGCGACATGTGCCTGCGCGCCGAAAAGTTCGCGCGCCGCCTCAATGGCCGCTACAACCTGCCCTTCTATACCCACGACGAGCGCCTGACCACCTTTGAAGCCAAGGGTGAACGTCGCGACCGAGGTGGGCAGAAAGGCAGCTACCGCGACAACCCCGTGGACGCCATCGCCGCCGCCTTGCTGTTGCAGGGTTGGCTGGATGAAAACACCGCTTTATTTGAATCCTGACTGACGCGGCTTGCCGCGTCTTTTTACGTTTGAGCCCGGACCTTGCCTGCGCAAGGCCCTGAAGGAGCCACCATGAGCCTGCCCAATCCCGCCGAACTGATCAGCCAAATGGCGATTCGCCTCAAGGCGCACCTGCAACACCGTGCCATCAGCGAGCCGCGCTTTATCGGCATTCGCACTGGCGGTGTGTGGGTGGCCCAAGCGTTGCTGGACGAACTGGGCAGTGATTCGCCGCTGGGCACGCTGGACGTGTCCTTCTACCGCGACGACTTCAGCCAGAACGGCCTGCACCCGCAAGTACGCCCTTCGGCCCTGCCGTTCGAGATCGAAGGCCAACACCTGGTGCTGATCGACGACGTGTTGATGAGCGGCCGCACCATCCGCGCCGCCATGAACGAGTTGTTCGACTACGGCCGCCCGGCCAGCGTGACCTTGGTGTGCCTGCTGGACCTGGAGGCCGGCGAATTGCCAATCAGCCCGGATGTGGTCGGCGCCACCCTGTCCTTGGAAGCCCACCAGCGGGTAAAATTGTCCGGTCCCACGCCGCTCGAACTCGAACTGCAAGACCTTGCCCTTTAAACCGCCTTGTACAGAGTCCCCGCGATGACGCCTCTAGATGCCAAGCGCCCGCTGCAGCTCAATGCTCAGGGCCAGTTGCAACACTTCCTGTCCCTCGACGGTTTGCCCCGCGAACTGCTGACCGAAATCCTCGACACCGCCGACTCGTTCCTCGAAGTCGGTGGCCGCGCGGTGAAGAAGGTCCCGCTTTTGCGCGGCAAGACCATCTGCAATGTGTTCTTCGAGAACTCCACCCGCACCCGCACCACCTTTGAACTGGCGGCCCAGCGGTTGTCGGCCGACGTGATCACACTGAACGTGTCGACCTCGTCGGCGAGCAAGGGCGAAACCCTGCTCGACACCCTGCGCAACTTGGAAGCCATGGCCGCCGACATGTTCGTGGTGCGCCACGGCGACTCCGGCGCCGCGCATTTCATCGCCGAGCACGTGTGCCCGAACGTGGCGATTATCAATGGCGGCGACGGCCGTCACGCGCACCCGACCCAGGGCATGCTCGACATGCTGACAATTCGTCGGCACAAGGGAGGCTTTGAAAACCTCTCGGTGGCCATCGTCGGCGACATCCTGCACTCGCGGGTGGCGCGCTCGAACATGCTGGCCCTCAAAGCCCTGGGCTGCCCGGACATCCGCGTGATCGCGCCGAAAACCCTGCTGCCCATCGGCATCGAACAGTACGGCGTGAAGGTTTACACCGACATGACCGAAGGCCTTAAGGATGTGGACGTGGTGATCATGCTGCGCCTGCAACGCGAGCGCATGTCCGGTGGCCTGCTGCCGAGCGAAGGTGAGTTCTACCGCCTGTTTGGCCTGACCACCGCGCGTTTGGCCGGCGCCAAGCCGGATGCCATCGTGATGCACCCAGGCCCGATCAACCGTGGCGTGGAGATTGAGTCGGCGGTGGCCGACGGCAACCAGTCGGTGATCTTGAATCAGGTGACTTACGGCATCGCCGTGCGCATGGCGGTGTTGTCCATGGCCATGAGCGGGCAAACCGCGCAACGTCAATTCGAGCAGGAGAACGCCCAGTGAAGCTCAGCATACTTGGCGCTCGCGTCATCGATCCGGCCAGTGGCCTGGATCACGTCACCGACCTTCATCTGGAAGCCGGCAAGATCATCGCCATCGGCGCCGCGCCTGCGGGCTTCAACGCCAGCCAGACGATCGACGCCAAAGGCCTGGTGGCCGCGCCTGGGCTGGTGGACCTGAACGTCGCCCTGCGCGAGCCGGGCTACAGCCGCAAAGGCACTATCGCCAGTGAAACCCGCGCCGCCGCTGCCGGTGGCGTCACCAGCCTGTGCTGCCCGCCGCACACCAAGCCAATCCTGGACACCTCGGCGGTGACCGAACTGATCCTCGACCGCGCCCGTGAAGCCGGCAATTGCAAAGTGTTCCCCATCGGCGCCCTGAGCAAAGGCCTGGAAGGCGAACAGCTCGCCGAGCTGATCGCCCTGCGCGACGCCGGCTGCGTGGCGTTCGGCAATGGCCTGGAAAGCTTTCGCAGCACACGCACGCTGTGCCGTGCCCTGGAATACGCGGCCACTTTCGACCTGACCGTGATCTTCCACTCCCAGGACCGCGACTTGGCCGAAGGCGGCCTGGCCCATGAAGGCGCCGTTGCCAGCTTCCTCGGCCTACCGGGCATTCCGGAAACCGCTGAAACCGTGGCCCTGGCCCGTGACCTGCTGTTGGTGGAACAAAGCGGCGTGCGTGCGCACTTCAGCCAGTTGACCAGTGCTCGCGGCGTGGCATTAATCGCCCAGGCACAGGCTCGCGGCATGCGGGTGACGGCGGACGTGGCGTTGTACCAGCTGATTTTGACCGATGAGGCGCTGATCGACTTCTCCAGCCTCTACCACGTGCAACCACCGCTGCGCACCCTGGCCGACCGTGAAGGGTTGCGTGCGGCCGTGAAGTCGGGTGTGGTGTCGGCAATCTCCAGCCACCACCAGCCCCACGAGCGTGACGCCAAGCTGGCGCCGTTTGGCGCAACAGAGCCGGGCATCAGCAGCGTTGAGTTGTTGCTGCCGTTGGCGATGACGTTGGTGGAAGACGGTTTGCTCGACCTGCCGACGTTGCTCGCGCGCCTGAGCGCTGGCCCGGCTGAGGCCCTGCGCCTGCCGGCGGGTAAGTTGGCGGTGGGTTCGGCGGCGGATCTGGTGCTGTTTGACCCGGCCAGCTCTACGGTTGCCGGAGAGCACTGGTTGTCCAAGGGTGAAAACTGCCCGTTCATCGGCCATAGCCTGCCAGCGACGGTGCGGTACACCTTGGTGGATGGGCGGATCAGCTACCAGGCCTGATAGATCGCAAAATCTAAAGTGGGCACAGTTAATGTGGGAGCTGGCTTGCCTGCGATGCAGGCACCACGGTGCGTCAGATACACCGAGGTGATGCTATCGCGGGCAAGCCCGGCTCCCACATTGGCCGTGACTACGTTAAATGGATGCATCTTTATCGCCCGTTATTGCGCTCGGCATTGCGGATCGAAATCTGCGTATTCAACGTCCAGAAGTCATACAGCACCCCGATCAGGAACAACCCACCGGTCAGCAGGTAGATCAGGCCGGTAATCCATTTGCCCTGGTACATGCGGTGCAAGCCGAACACACCCAGGAACGCCAACAGTATCCAGGCCACGTTGTATTCGATAGGCCCGGCGGTAAAACGCAGGTCCGCCTCGCGGTCCATGGCGGGGATCAGAAACAAGTCGATCAGCCAGCCAATACCGAAAAGACCAAAGGTAAAAAACCAGATTGTCCCGGTCACAGGCTTGCCGTAATAGAAGCGGTGCGCCCCAGTAAAACCGAAAATCCATAGCAGGTAACCGATCAGCTTGCTGTGGGTGTCCTGCTGCATCACATCCTGTCGATAGGTGTTCATGGAGTACCTCTTTTGCCTCGATAGATAAATTTTTTCATTTTCTTTGTGACTTTTTTACGGGCGCCCGACGCACGGCAAATGGTATCTTCCTTCCCGCAAAGCCTTATGCCACCTGACCTCTGTAGGACAATAGCGGCAATTCGTCGCGTTTTTCCTGAATTTGACCCCAGGGTTCAGTCGACAAACGGCCTTAGAACGACACAAAAAGCTGTTATAAAGTTGCGCGCAAACCAAAAAGAGCCACGCCGAATGCGACCATTTTTCAAGACATGGCTGACCATCTGCCTATTAATGCCACTGGCCGCCCACGCCACCAATCGTGAGCAACGTCTTCCTAACGTCAACGGTTTCACCCCTAAAGTTCACAGCACGCCAAGCACTGCCAAATCGGTAAAGCTGACCGTCAACCGCCCGACTCACGTGAGCAAGGCCCACAACGGTAAAGCAGTTCCTGGCCTGATGGCAGTCAACACCAAACAAAGCAGCAACGTTTTGAGCCGCGCCGTGAATGTGCTCGGTACTCCTTATCGTTGGGGCGGCAGCAGCCCAAGTAAAGGGTTCGACTGCAGTGGTTTAGTGAAATATGCGTTTAACGACGTCAAAGCGGTGGATTTGCCACGCACCTCCAACGCCATGGCCGCCGGCCACGGCGTGAAGGTTGATCGCAAAGACCTGAAACCGGGCGACCTGTTGTTCTTCAAATTGAAGAGCCGCCAGGTCAACCATGTTGCCATCTACCTGGGCAACGACCGCTTTATCCACGCACCGCGTCGTGGCAAGTCGGTGAGCATCGACACGCTGAAAAAGCCGTTCTGGGACAAGAACTACGTGATTGCCAAGCGAGTTCTGCCGAAAGAGCAGAACAGCAACCTGCGGGTTGTGCAGCGCTAAGCCAATAGGCACTGAGCTCCCCATTTGAAATGCAATCAAATGTGGGAGCTGGCTTGCCTGCGATAGCGGGCTGACAGGTTACACCTCTGCAAGCTGACACACCGTCATCGCGTGCAAGCCATCTCCCACAGCGATCTCAGTGTCCTTTAGATATCCCCAGGCACCCTCGCCTGCCCCCGCGCTTCCTCCCGGCTGACCAGCCCCTCGCTGACCAGCGCCTTCAAGCTCATGTCCAACGTCTTCATCCCCAACGCCCCACCGGTCTGAATCGCCGAGACCATCTGCGCCACTTTGTCCTCGCGGATCAGGTTACGAATGGCTGGCGTGCCCAGCATGATCTCGTGAGCCGCCACCCGCCCGCCGCCGACCTTCTTTACCAGCACCTGCGACACCACCGCCTGTAGCGACTCCGAGAGCATCGAGCGCACCATGGCCTTTTCCCCCGCCGGGAACACGTCCACCAGCCGGCCCACGGTCTTTGCCGCCGAAGTGGTGTGCAGGGTGCCAAACACCAAGTGCCCGGTCTCAGCGGCCGTCAGCGCCAGGCGGATGGTTTCCAGGTCGCGCAACTCGCCTACCAGGATCACATCTGGGTCTTCGCGCAGCGCGGAACGCAGGGCCGACGAAAAGCTGTGGGTATCTCGGTGTACCTGCCGCTGGTTGATCAGGGCCATTTTCGGGCTGTGGATAAATTCGATGGGGTCTTCCAGGGTGAGGATGTGCTGGCGCCGGTGCTGGTTGAGGTAGTCGATCATCGCCGCCAATGTCGTGGACTTGCCCGACCCGGTCGGCCCGGTCACCAGCACCAGGCCGCGCGGCAGTTGCGCGATACGCCGGAACACCTCGCCCAGCCCGAGGCCTTCCAGGCTCTGCACCTCGGCGGGGATGGTGCGAAACACCGCGCCCATGCCGCGGTTCTGCTGAAACACATTGGCCCGGAACCGCGCCACGCCCGGCAGTTCGAAGGCAAAATCCGTTTCAAGAGATGTTTCGAAATCCTTTTGTTGGTGCTGGTTGAGCAAAGGGCTGAGTATGTCCGCAACTTGCGTAGGCGAAAGCGTCGGTCCTTCCAGTGGCCAGACTTCGCCATCGACGCGCAGCATCGGCGCCAGGCCGGCTGACAAATGCAGGTCGGAGGCGCCACGGCGCACGCTGGCCGTCAGCAGTTCAGTGATATCCATAGGGCTTTCCATTTCCAGTAGAATGCCGCGGACTCCATATCCACGGGTGCATCTTGAATGTCGACGATAGCAGACAACATTGGCCTGGTTAGCGAGCGGATCCGCGCCGCGGCCCACGCCGTGCAACGTGACGAAAGCAGTATTCACCTGCTGGCCGTGAGCAAGACCAAACCTGCACAAGCCGTGCGCGAAGCCTATGCCGCCGGAATGCGTGATTTTGGCGAGAACTACCTGCAGGAAGCCTTGGGCAAACAGGCCGAATTAACCGACCTGCCCTTGAGTTGGCACTTCATCGGCCCCATTCAATCGAACAAGACTCGTGCGATCGCCGAGAACTTCGCTTGGGTGCATTCCGTGGACCGCTTGAAAATCGCTCAACGTTTGTCCGAACAACGCCCGGCCGAGCTGCCGCCGCTGAACATCTGCATTCAGGTCAACGTCAGTGGCGAAGCCAGCAAGTCCGGCTGTACGCCCGCCGACCTGCCGGCACTGGCTAACGCAATCAGCGCCCTGCCGCGCCTGACGTTGCGTGGTTTGATGGCGATCCCCGAACCGACTGACGACCGTGCCGAGCAGGATGCAGCCTTCGCGACAGTACGCGACCTGCAAGCGAGCCTGAACTTGGGCCTGGACACACTTTCTATGGGCATGAGCCACGACCTTGAATCAGCCATCGCCCAAGGCGCCACCTGGGTGCGGATCGGTACCGCCCTGTTTGGTGCCCGCGACTACGGCCAGCCGTGAAATGGCTGACTTTCCTCTGAATAAGGACCTGTCATGAGCAACACGCGTATTGCCTTTATCGGCGCCGGTAACATGGCGGCCAGCCTGATCGGTGGCTTACGGGCCAAAGGCCTCGAAGCCACACAGATCCGCGCCAGCGACCCAGGCGCCGACACCCGCGCCCGCGTCAGCACCGAGCACGGTATTGAAACCTTTGCCGACAACGCTGAGGCCATCCAAGGCGTTGACGTGATCGTACTGGCGGTCAAGCCGCAGGCCATGAAGGCGGTGTGTGAGAGCCTGCGCCCGAGCCTGCAGCCGCATCAGTTGGTGGTCTCCATCGCCGCCGGTATCACCTGTGCCAGCATGAACACCTGGCTGGGCGCCCAGCCGATCGTGCGTTGCATGCCCAACACCCCGGCGCTGCTGCGCCAGGGCGTGAGTGGTTTGTACGCTACGTCCGAAGTGAGCGCCGAACAACGTGACCAGGCTCAAGAACTGCTGTCCGCCGTGGGCATCGCCGTGTGGCTGGAACAGGAACAGCAACTGGATGCGGTCACCGCCGTCTCCGGTAGCGGCCCGGCCTACTTCTTCCTGCTGATCGAAGCCATGACTGCCGCTGGCGTGAAACTGGGCCTGCCACACGAAGTGGCTGAGCAACTGGCTGAGCAAACCGCGCTGGGCGCTGCGAAGATGGCCGTTGGCAGCGACGTGGACGCCGCCGAGTTGCGCCGCCGCGTAACCTCGCCGGGCGGCACCACGCAGGCCGCCATCGAATCGTTCCAGGCCGGGGGCTTTGAAGCCCTGGTGGAAAAAGCCCTCGGCGCCGCCGCGCATCGCTCGGCAGAAATGGCCGAACAACTGGGCAAGTAGTCGCCCCTTACGAAGGAAACAATGATGCTCGGACTCAATGACGCTGTCATTTTCATCATCAAGACCCTGGGCAGCCTGTATCTGCTGATCGTACTGATGCGTTTTATCCTGCAGGTGGTGCGGGCGAACTTTTATAACCCGCTGTGCCAATTCGTGGTGAAAGCTACGCAACCGCTGCTCAAGCCACTGCGCCGCATCGTGCCGAGCATGTTTGGCCTGGACATGTCATCACTGGTCTTGGCGTTCCTGTTGCAGCTGGCACTTTTCGCGGTGGTCGTAGTGCTCAAGGGCTCGCGACCTGACACGGTGCTGATGGTGCCATGGGCGCTGATTGGTATCTTGTCGCTATTTTTGAAGATCCTGTTCTGGTCAATGATCATCAGCGTGATTTTGTCCTGGGTCGCTCCGGACAGCCGCAGCCCGGGTGCCGAGCTGGTTAAGCAGATCACCGAACCGGTACTTGCGCCGTTTCGTCGATGGGTGCCTAACCTGGGTGGCCTCGACATCTCGCCGATTTTTGCATTTATCGCGCTGCAGTTGCTGCAAATCTGGGTAATCCCCTACCTCGCCGAGTTCACCGGCATGCCGCCGCTGCTGTACAGCTTGATCTGATTGGCGATTCGTTCCTGCGCACCCGCGCAGGAACGTTCTCTAAACCTCCGGCCTTTGCTTGCCGCTGGGTGCAGTGGTCTTTAGACTTAAGCCTCATTTAAACGAGAGCAGGGTCGATGCCAACTGCCTTCCCCCCCGATTCTGTTGGACTGGTCGTGCCCCAAATGGCGCACTTCAGCGAACCGCTGGCCCTGGCCTGCGGTCGTTCGCTGCCGGCCTATGACCTGATCTACGAAACCTACGGCCAACTGAACGCCACGGCGAGCAACGCCGTGCTGATCTGCCACGCCTTATCCGGGCACCATCACGCCGCGGGTTTCCACAGTGCCGACGAGCGCAAGCCCGGCTGGTGGGACAGCTGCATCGGCCCCGGCAAACCCATCGACACCAATAAATTCTTTGTGGTCAGCCTGAACAACCTCGGCGGCTGCAATGGTTCCACCGGCCCCAGCAGCCTCAACCCGGAAACCGGCAAACCGTTCGGCGCGGATTTCCCGGTACTGACCGTGGAAGACTGGGTGCACAGCCAGGCGCGCCTGGCTGACCTGCTGGGCATCGGCCAATGGGCCGCGGTGATCGGCGGCAGCCTGGGCGGCATGCAGGCGCTGCAATGGACCATCACCTACCCAGACCGCGTACGCCATTGCCTGGCCATCGCCTCGGCACCAAAACTCTCGGCGCAGAACATCGCCTTCAACGAAGTGGCACGCCAGGCGATCCTCACTGACCCTGAGTTCCACGGTGGTTCGTTCCAGGAAGCGGGCGTGATCCCCAAACGTGGCTTGATGCTGGCGCGAATGGTCGGGCACATCACTTACCTGTCCGATGACTCCATGGGCGAGAAATTCGGCCGCGGCCTCAAGAGCGAGAAGCTCAACTACGACTTCCACAGCGTCGAGTTCCAGGTGGAAAGCTACCTGCGTTATCAGGGCGAGGAGTTTTCCGGGCGTTTCGACGCCAATACCTACTTGCTGATGACTAAGGCGTTGGACTATTTCGACCCGGCCGCCAACTTCAACGATGACCTGGCGAAAACCTTCGAGGGCGCCACGGCCAAGTTCTGCGTGATGTCGTTCACCACCGACTGGCGCTTCTCGCCAGCCCGTTCGCGTGAACTGGTGGACGCCTTGATGGCCGCCAAGAAAGACGTCTGCTACCTGGAGATCGATGCGCCGCAAGGCCACGACGCCTTCCTGATCCCGATCCCGCGTTACTTGCAGGCCTTTCGCAACTACATGAACCGCATTTCTTTGTGAGAACGCCATGAGAGCCGACCTGGAAATCATCCAAGACTGGATCCCCGCCGGCAGCCGCGTGCTCGACCTTGGCTGCGGTGATGGCGAACTGCTGAGCTGGCTGCGCGACAACAAGCAAGTCACCGGCTATGGCCTGGAAAACGACCCGGACAACATCGCCCAGTGCGTGGCCAAGGGCATCAACGTGATCGAGCAGGACCTGGACAAGGGTCTGGGCAACTTTGCCAGCAACAGCTTCGATATCGTGGTGATGACCCAGGCCCTGCAAGCGGTGCACTACCCGGACCGCATCCTCGACGAAATGCTGCGCGTGGGTCGCCAGTGCATCATCACCTTCCCCAACTTCGGCCACTGGCGCTGCCGCTGGTACCTGGCCACCAAGGGCCGGATGCCGGTGTCGGATTTCCTGCCGTACACGTGGTACAACACGCCGAACATCCACTTCTGCACCTTCGAAGACTTCGAAGCCTTGTGCGGCGAGCGTGAAGCCAAGGTGATCAACCGCCTTGCTGTCGATCAACAGCACCGCCACGGCTGGGCGAGTAAGCTATGGCCCAACCTATTGGGCGAAATTGGTATCTACCGGGTCAGCAGTCCTGGCCTCACAGACCACAAAATCGCCGTCTAACCATTTTCAAGGAGGACGAACATGAGTCGTTTGGCTGTATTCCTGCTCACCGCGTGCCTGGGCGCCAGCGCCATGGCGGCGGACACTATCGACGGTAATCGCCAGAAAGAATTCGGCGATATCACCGTGCATTACAACACCTTCACCTCCAGCTTCCTGCAACCGGAAACCGCCCAGGCAGTTGGCGTTGTGCGCAGCAAGAACAAAGGTTTGATCAATGTAACCGTGGTCAAGGGCGTGACCTCTGTGGCGGCGCAAGTGACCGGCACCATCAAGGATTTGGGCGGCAAGACCGAGATATTGACGTTCAAGCAAATCACCGAGAAAGGCGGAATCAACTACCTCGCGCCCTACTCCGTGCCGCAGCGTGAATACAAGACGTTTACCATCAACGTTGAAACCGGCGGAAAAGCCCATAGCTTCCAATTCAACCAAGAACTGTTTCCGGCCGAATAATGAACCTGACCCAACTCGTACTGGCCAGCCATAACGCCGGCAAACTCAAAGAATTGCAGGCCATGCTCGGTGAATCCGTGCAATTGCGCTCGATTGGCGAATTCAGCCAGGTGGAGCCGGAAGAAACCGGCCTGTCGTTTGTCGAAAACGCCATCCTCAAGGCGCGCAATGCCGCGCGTATCTCCGGCTTGCCTGCATTGGCGGATGATTCGGGCCTGGCGGTGGATTTCCTCGGCGGCGCGCCGGGCATCTACTCGGCGCGTTACGCTGACGGCAAGGGTGACGCGGCCAACAACGCCAAGCTGCTGGACGCCCTCAAGGGCGTGCCGGATGCGGAACGTGGCGCGCAGTTCGTCTGCGTGCTGGCACTGGTGCGGCATGCCGATGACCCGTTGCCGATCCTCTGCGAAGGCCTGTGGCACGGGCGCATTCTGCATGCAGCCAGTGGCGAGCATGGTTTCGGCTATGACCCGCTGTTCTGGGTGCCGGAGCGCAATGTCTCCAGCGCCGAACTGAGCCCGGCCGACAAGAACCAGATCAGCCACCGCGCCCGCGCAATGGATTTGCTGCGCCAACGCCTGAGCCTGAAATGACCCAAAACACCTCTGCGCAGCCGCTGATCCACGGCGGCGCGCAAACACCCCGGGCGGCCCTGCCCCAGCTGCCGCCCTTGGCGCTGTACATCCACATCCCGTGGTGCGTGCGCAAATGCCCTTATTGCGACTTCAACTCCCACACCGCGAGCAAAGTGCTGCCGGAAGAAGAGTATGTGGACGCGTTACTGGCTGACCTTGATCAAGACCTGCACGCGGTTTACGGCCGTGAACTCAGCTCGATCTTTTTCGGTGGCGGCACGCCGAGCCTGTTCAGCGCCGCCGCGCTGGGGCGCTTGCTCAAGGGTGTGCAAGCGCGTATCCCGTTTGCCGGCGACATCGAGATCACCCTGGAAGCCAACCCCGGGACCTTCGAGCAAGAGAAGTTCGTGGCATACCGCAAGCTGGGGATCAATCGTCTGTCCATCGGCATCCAGAGCTTCCAGCAGCAAAAGCTCGAGGCCCTGGGCCGCATTCACAATGGCGACGAAGCGGTGCGCGCAGCGGGCATGGCGCGCCAGGCCGGGTTCGATAACTTCAACTTGGACTTGATGCACGGCTTGCCCGATCAGTCCTTGGACGATGCCCTGAGCGACTTGCGCCAAGCTATCGCACTGAAGCCGACGCACTTGTCCTGGTACCAACTGACCCTGGAACCCAACACCGTGTTCTGGAACCAGCCGCCCGCGCTGCCGGAAGACGACACATTGTGGGACATCCAGGAAGCCGGCCAGGCGCTGCTGGCCGAACACGGTTACGCGCAATATGAAGTGTCGGCCTATGCCCAACCGGGTCGCCCGGCGCGGCATAACCTGAATTACTGGAGCTTCGGCGATTTTATCGGCATCGGCGCCGGTGCCCATGGCAAGCTCAGCCACCCGGACGGGCGCATCGTGCGCACCTGGAAGACCCGCGCACCGAAGGACTACCTCAACCCGGCCAAAAGCTTCCAGGCCGGGGCGAAAGAACTGACGAACGAAGAACTGCCGTTCGAGTTTCTGATGAACGCATTGCGGCTCACCGAAGGCGTTGACGCCAAGCTCTACGCCGAGCGCACCGGCCTTGATCTGGCGAGCCTGGACGAAGGCCGCCGTGAGGCAGAACAAAGTGGCTTAATGCAGGTCGAACCGTCACGCCTGGCGGCGACCGACCGCGGGCAACTCTTTCTCAATGACCTGTTGCAGACGTTTTTGAGCTGATCGCTCTTAAGGAAATCGAATGGATTTGGTACTCGACCTGCTCGCCACCGTCTCCCGCTGGAGCCGTAGCAACCTGTCGGAAATCTCCCTGGCCCTCGTCGGCTGCTTGCTGGTGCTGTTCGGCGCGGACATCAAAGGCTGGGTTGAGGCGCGACTGGGCAGCATCGCCGGTGCATTGCGCGTACCGTTGATGGCGCTGGTGTGCATGATCGGTAGCGGTGCGGCGTTGATCTATGCCACACCGTGGATTGTGCGGGGCCTGAGCCAGTTCAATAACTACAGCCTGGCACCCGTGTTGGTGGTGGTGCTGGTGTTGATTGGCGTCGTCGCAGACCGCCGCTGACCCCAAACCCAACACAAAACCAAATGTGGGAGCTGGCTTGCCTGCGATAGCATCACCTGGGTATCACTGATGCACCGAGGTGTCTGCATCGCAGGCAAGCCAGCTCCCACATTGGATTGCATTTCAAATCAGTGGCGAGTTACGCCAATTTCTCGAACTTCAAATCCCAAACCCCATGCCCCAACCGCTCGCCGCGGCGTTCGAACTTGGTGATCGGGCGCTCAGCCGGGCGTGGCACGCATTTGCCGTCTTCGGCCAGGTTGCGGTAGCCAGGGGCGACGTTCATCACTTCCAGCATGTATTCCGCGTACGGTTCCCAGTCGGTGGCCATGTGCAGGATGCCGCCGACTTTCAACTTGCTGCGCACCAGTTCCGCGAAGGACGCCTGGACGATACGGCGCTTGTGGTGACGGGATTTGTGCCAAGGGTCCGGGAAGAACAGCATCAGGCGGTCGAGGCTGTTGTCGGCGATGCAGCGGTTGAGCACTTCAATCGCGTCGCAGTCATAGACCCGCAGGTTAGTCAGGCCCTGGGTGAGCACGCCGTTGAGCAGCGCGCCGACACCCGGGCGGTGTACTTCCACACCGATGAAGTCCTGCTCCGGCGAGGCTGCGGCCATTTCCAACAGGGAGTGGCCCATGCCGAAACCGATTTCGAGGGAACGCGGGGCCGAACGGCCGAACACCTGGTCGTAATCCACCGGCGCGTCGGCCAATGGCAATACGAACAGCGGCGTGCCCTGCTCCAAACCCTTTTGCTGGCCTTCGGTCATGCGACCGGCGCGCATCACAAAACTCTTGATGCGGCGGTGCTTGGACTCGTCGCCTTCTTCCACGGTGTTCGGCGTTTCGTTTGATTCAGTCATCAATGGCTCTTACTTGATCAGACCATCCAGCGGCGAGGAGGCGCTGGCGTACAGTTTTTTCGGCATGCGGCCGGCGAGGTAGGCCAAGCGGCCTGCGACGATCGCGTGATTCATGGCTTCGGCCATCATGATCGGCTGCTGGGCATGGGCGATGGCCGAGTTCATCAGCACCGCATCGCAGCCCAGTTCCATGGCGATGGTGGCGTCGGAGGCAGTGCCCACGCCCGCATCCACCAGCACCGGGATCTTGGCTTCTTCGAGGATGATCTGCAGGTTATACGGATTGCAGATACCCAGGCCGGAACCAATCAGGCCAGCCAGCGGCATCACCGCGATGCAGCCGATTTCCGCCAGTTGGCGGGCAATGATCGGGTCATCGCTGGTGTAGACCATCACGTCGAAACCTTCCTTGACCAGCGTTTCGGCGGCCTTGAGGGTTTCGATCACGTTGGGGAACAGGGTTTTCTGGTCGGCCAGCACTTCCAGCTTCACCAGGTTGTGGCCGTCGAGCAGCTCACGGGCCAGGCGGCAAGTGCGCACGGCTTCGATGGCGTCGTAGCAACCGGCGGTGTTCGGCAAGAAAGTGTAGCGATCCGGCGACAGCACTTCGAGCAGGTTCGGCTCGCCTTCGATCTGGCCGAGGTTGGTACGGCGCACGGCGAAGGTGACGATCTCGGCACCCGAGGCCTCGATGGCCAGGCGGGTTTCTTCCATGTCACGGTACTTGCCGGTGCCGACCAGCAGACGGGACTGGTAGGTGCGACCGGCCAGGACGAAGGGCTTGTCGCTACGAACGATGCTCATGGGAAATCCTCGAATTGGAGTGAGGTTCTGCAGAATGCGGGATGGCGCCCTTGAGCGCCGGGCGGCTAGCCGCCACCGATGGCGTGGACCACTTCGACCTGATCACCTTCGGTGAGCGCGGTTTCGACGTGCAGGCTACGCGGGACGATATCCAGGTTGAGCTCCACTGCGACGCGACGCCCGGTCAGGTCCAGACGGGTCAGCAGGGCCGCAACGGTTTCACCGTCGGGCAGTTCAAAGGATTCGCCGTTCAACTGAATGCGCATGCCACGGGCCGCCATCGTTTTTAGGGGCCAGCATTCTAGCCCGATCATGGTTGTCGGCCCAAGCCCCTTGGTCAGAAGCCCCTCGGTCAGATGGCCTGCAGGCGCCATGCAGCAAGACCGAGGAAGAACCAGCCGAGCAGAAACGCCAGCCCGCCAAATGGCGTGATGATCCCCAGTTTGCTGATGCCGGTCAGGGTCAGCGCATACAAACTGCCGGAGAACAGCAGGATGCCGACAGTAAAGGAGATACCCGCCCAGCCGATCAGTCGGCCAGGAATATGCGCAGCCAACAACGCCACGCAGAAGAGCGCCAGGGCATGCACCAGTTGGTAAGTCACGCCGGTGTGGAAGATCGCCAGGTACTCGGCGCTCAGGCGGTTTTTCAGGCCGTGAGCAGCAAAGGCGCCGAGGGCGACGCCGGTAAAGCCGAAAAAGGCAGCCAGCATCAGAAAGCTACGCAGCATGAGGAACTCCAATCAGACTCAAAGGGCCGGGTCTGTATAATGGCCCGCTCAACGGGTTCGGCCAAGCCATCTCTATGCTGCGTCTCCTCTTCAAGCGTTTTCTCAAAGTCGTGAAATGGTTTGCCATCGGCAGTGTGCTGCTGGTGCTGCTGTTTCGTGTCGTGCCGCCACCGTTCACCGCGCTAATGGTGGAGCGCAAGGTCGAATCCTGGATCGACGGCGAGCCGATCGACCTGCAACGCACGTGGGTGGCGTGGGACGAGATCTCCGATGACCTCAAAGTGGCGGTGATGGCCGGTGAAGACCAGCGCTTCCCGCAGCACTGGGGTTTTGATTTTGGCGCGATTCAGGCGGCGCTGCTGCACAACGAGCGCGGCGGTTCGATTCGCGGCGCCAGCACGTTGAGCCAACAGGTGTCGAAGAACCTGTTCCTGTGGGCCGGGCGCAGTTACTTGCGCAAAGGCCTGGAGGCTTGGTTTACCGGGTTGATCGAGGTGTTCTGGCCCAAGCAGCGGATTCTTGAGGTGTACCTCAACAGCGTGGAGTGGGATGAAGGTGTTTTCGGCGCAGAAGCGGCGGCGCGACATCACTTTGGGGTGAGTGCCAAGGCGCTTTCTCGCCAGCAGGCCAGCTATTTGGCGGCGGTGTTGCCGAACCCACGGGTGTGGAGTGCCAGCCATCCGACCGCGTATGTGGCGCGGCGAGCGGCGTGGATTCGCCAGCAGATGAGCCAATTGGGCGGGGATGGTTATCTGGTGGAGTTGAACAACTCTCGCAAGGCACCTTGGTCCGACTGACACCACATCCCCCTGTGGGAGCTGGCCGAGTTGGACTTGAGATTTTCGAATGCAAACAAAAATGCCCCGATCTCTCGATCGGGGCATTTTTTTGTCTTTTCGCAGCCTTTAAGCAGCGATCGACAACTTCAGCTTATTCATCGCGCTTTTCTCAAGCTGACGAATCCGCTCGGCCGACACGTTGTACTTCTGCGCCAGGTCGTGCAGCGTGGCTTTTTCTTCTGCCAGCCAGCGCTGGTAGAGGATGTCACGGCTGCGGTCGTCCAACACTTCCAACGCTTCGTGCAGGTTGTGATTGGAGTTGTCGCTCCAGTCGGCGTCTTCCAGTTGACGCGCCGGGTCGTACCGGTGGTCTTCCAGGTAGTTGGCCGGCGATTGGAAGGCGCTGTCGTCGTCCGCTTCTGCGGCCGGGTCGAAGGCCATATCATGGCCGGTCAGGCGGCTTTCCATCTCGCGCACTTCACGCGGCTCCACACCGAGGCTTTCGGCCACACGGTGGACTTCCTCGTTATTCAGCCACGCCAGGCGTTTTTTCTGGCTGCGCAGGTTGAAGAACAGTTTGCGCTGGGCCTTGGTGGTCGCCACCTTCACGATGCGCCAGTTGCGCAGGATGAACTCGTGGATTTCCGCCTTGATCCAGTGCACAGCAAACGACACCAGACGCACACCCATTTCCGGGTTGAAGCGTTTTACAGCCTTCATCAGGCCGACGTTGCCTTCCTGGATCAGGTCAGCCTGGGCCAGGCCGTAGCCGCTATAGCTACGGGCGATATGTACGACAAAACGCAGGTGGGCGAGCACCATCTGCCGAGCCGCCCCCAAATCCTGCTCATAGTAGAGACTCTCGGCCAGTTCACGCTCCTGCTCGGGCGTCAGCAATGGAATGCTGTTGACCGTGTGCACATAGGCTTCCAGGTTCGCACCTGGGACCAAGGCATAAGCAGGTTGCAAAGAAGTGGTCATACGAAAAAACCTCCGACTCACATAACTCGTGCAGTTCAGCACTGCGAAAATTGACCGGGAACCGTAGGACAAGTTCCCTAAACCACTGATACGGTCAATACAAACGAAACCACATTAATCTGACATTAACTACTTCGGCGCCAACTCACGTAAATGACGAGCGACCGCAATCCACGCACCGATATACCCCAACAATACCGCGCCAAGCAAGAGTGACAAACCATCGGCAACCGGCACGCCGGCCAAGGCGAAATCGCTGCCGTACAAGCCGGCAAGCCCGACTACCGCGTCGTTCAGCCAGTCAAGGCCAAACGCTAGCACGCCCCAGGACAAAATCCCGGCACCAAAGCCATAAAGCGCGCCCATGTACAGAAAAGGACGACGCACATAGCTGTCCGTGCCGCCGACCAGTTTAATCACTTCTATCTCGATGCGACGGTTTTCAATATGAAGACGAATGGTATTACCTATCACCAAAAGTAATGCAGACACCAACAGCACCGTCAAACCGAACACAAAGCGGTCGCCCAGCTTGAGAATCGCGGCAAGACGCTCTACCCAGACTAGATCAAGTTGCGCCTGTTGCACCTTGGGCATCTCTGCGAGTTTTTGTCGCAGGGCCTCAAGCGCCGGCTTGTCGACTTCATTCGGCGTCACCAGCACCACGCCCGGCAGCGGGTTCTGCGGCAGCTCCTTGAGCGCCTCGCCCAGGCCAGACTGCTGCTGAAACTCCTCAAGGGCCTGGTCGCGGCTGATGTATTCGGCGTCCGCCACACCCGGCAGGTTCTTGATGTCGTCGCGCAAGCTTTCGCCATCTTTGGCGCTGGCGTCGAGGTTCAGGTACAGCGAAATCTGCGCCGCACGCTGCCAGGAACCGCCCAGACGCTCGACATTATTAAGCAGCAGCGACAAACCCATCGGCAGGCTCAGCGCCACGGCCATCACCAGGCAGGTGAAAAAGCTGCCAATCGGCTGCTTGGCCAGGCGGCGCAGGCTGTCGAGCAGGCTGGCGCGATGGCTTTCGATCCAGGCGCGCAGCAGCGTGCTGAAATCCGGGCCATCGTCTTCATCGCGTTTTTTCTTCTGCGGTTGCGGGTCGGCGGCTTTTGGCGCCACGCGTTCGGAGACTTTAGGGCTGCGTGTTGCACTCATACGCCGGCCTCCCCGTCGCCGATCAGGCGGCCGCGTTGCAGGGTCAGCATGCGATGGCGCATACGCGCGATCAACGCCAGGTCGTGACTGGCGATCAGCACGCTGGTGCCCAGGCGGTTGATGTCTTCGAACACGCCCATGATCTCGGCCGCCAGGCGCGGGTCGAGGTTACCGGTGGGTTCGTCCGCCAGCAGCAAGGCCGGGCGGTGGACGATGGCGCGGGCAATGCCGACGCGTTGTTGCTGGCCGGTGGACAGGTCGCCTGGGTACAGATCGGTTTTATCCGACAGCGCCACGCGCTCCAGCGCCGAATCCACACGCTTGACGATCTCGGCTTTGGACAGCCCCAGGATCTGCAACGGCAAGGCAATGTTGTTGAACACCGTGCGATCGAACAGCAACTGGTGGTTCTGGAACACCACGCCGATCTGACGGCGCAGGAAAGGAATCTGTGCGTTGCTGATAGTGGCCAGATCCTGGCCCGCCAGCAGCAACTTGCCAGTGGTCGGACGCTCCATGGCCAGCAGCAGGCGCAACAGCGTACTTTTGCCCGCGCCCGAGTGACCGGTCACGAACAAGAATTCGCCGCGACGCACTCGAAAGCTCAGCTCATGCAAGCCCACATGCCCGTTGGCATAGCGTTTACCGACCTGTTCGAATCGAATCATGAACGCTCCCGCTCGGCAAAGAGTGCCTGTACAAAGGGTTCGGCTTCAAAGGTGCGCAGGTCGTCGATACCTTCACCGACGCCGATGTAACGAATCGGCAACCCGAACTGTTTAGCCAGGGCGAAGATCACGCCGCCTTTGGCTGTGCCGTCGAGCTTAGTCAATGCCAGGCCAGTCAGTTGCACCGTCTGGTTGAATTGTTTGGCCTGGCTGATGGCGTTCTGGCCGGTGCCGGCGTCAAGCACCAGCAAGACTTCGTGCGGCGCCTCGGCGTCGAGCTTGCTGATCACGCGGCGTACTTTCTTCAACTCTTCCATCAAGTTGTCTTTGGTGTGCAGGCGACCGGCGGTATCGGCGATCAGCACGTCGATGTTGCGCGCCTTGGCGGCTTGCACGGCGTCGAAGATCACCGAGGCAGAGTCGGCGCCGGTGTGCTGGGCGATCACCGGGATCTTGTTGCGCTCACCCCAGACCTGCAGTTGCTCCACGGCAGCGGCGCGGAAGGTGTCGCCGGCGGCGAGCATGACTTTCTTGCCTTCCAACTGCAGCTTTTTGGCCAGCTTGCCGATGGTGGTGGTTTTGCCGGCGCCGTTGACGCCGACCACCAGGATCACAAACGGCTTGTTCGGCGTGATCACCAGCGGGGCTTCTACCGGTTTGAGCATCGCAGCCAGCTCGGCCTGCAGGGATTTGTAGAGCGCGTCGGCGTCGGTCAGCTGCTTGCGTGCGACCTTCTGGGTCAGGCTCTGGATGATCACGGCGGTGGCTTCAACGCCCACGTCGGCCGTCAGCAGGCGGGTTTCAATGTCTTCCAGCAGCTCGTCATCGATGACCTTCTTGCCCAGGAACAGGCTGGCCATGCCTTCGCCAATGCTGGCGCTGGTCTTGCTCAGGCCCTGCTTGAGGCGCGCGAAGAAGCCGGTTTTGCTGGTTTCGACAGCAGCGGTGACCGGCTCTTGTTCGACAGGCGGCTCGATAACGGCAGGCGCGGCCACGACGACAGGCACAGGCGTCGGCTCAACAACGACCGGCGCAGGCACTTCGACTACCGGCAGCGCTTCAACCACCACTTCCACCGGCTCAACCACCGACGGAATCGGCGGCGCCACATGTTCGGCCTGCACATCGTCAACCAGCGCTACGGGCTCTTCGGCCACCGGCAGCTCAAGCCACGGCTTGTGCTCGGGCTCAGGTTCCGGCGCGGCTTCAGCCACCGGCTGCAACACCGGCTCGGCCATCGGCAACACCACCGGTGCCGGGATTTCAGCAACCGGTTCGGCTTCTACTATCGGTTCAGGGATAGGCTCAGGTTGAACCTGCGGCTGTTCGACGACGGTTTCCTGCGGCTTTTTGCGCAGCCATCCGAACAGGCCTTTTTTCTCGCCAGCCGCAGCTGGGCTCTTCTTGTCGTCGTTGGAACCAAACATGGAGGACGGCTATCTCAAAGTAGCGATGCGCCAGGGCGCCTCGGTAAATAAATTCGATGCAGAACAGACTGCTTTAACGCTCGCTTGTTCATGCGCAACATTTTGTAAGGCGTAAATAAAGGCCTCAACAAATCGTTTCAATAAAGGACTGAAGCGATAAAATCGGCGAAAAGTGGAAGATTGTCGGGAAAAAACACCTTTAACCTCCACGTTCCTACGACTGGATCCGGAACAAGATGACCGCCATGGTGGCCGTGTCCAAATCGGATCAGTATCCTAGGGCGTGTCATTCCTCATTACCAGTACCGCGTTGCCGCCTAAAAGCAAGCCAGGCAAGGCGCAGGCCGCCGGGAATGTGCTTCCCTTGCCCAGGCCTGCAAACGCAGCCTGGCTTGCTTTTAGGCACAACCCGAAGGGCCGGGCCTGTTAGTGTGCTGGGCTGCGTTACTCGGAGCTTATTTGGAAAAACCAAATCGCGCTCCTCGCGCCTTGCCCTGCACACTAGCAGGCTGCGGCGCGGTACTGGTAATGAGGAATGACACGCCCTAACCTCCTCGCCCGCCGACGCTAAGACCAAGCGGGCAGCCCAACAGGTTTAAAAACGAATGAATGCTCTAGCCCGCCGCGCTGCAGGCCTGCTGTTCAGCACAGTTTGTCTGCCCCTTTCAGCTTTGGCTGCCGACCCACAACCCACCCATGAATTCACCCTGGATAACGGCCTTAAAGTGGTCGTGCGCGAAGATCATCGCGCGCCGGTGGTGGTTTCCCAGGTCTGGTACAAGGTTGGTTCGAGCTACGAAACCCCGGGCCAGACCGGTTTGTCCCACGCCCTGGAACACATGATGTTCAAGGGCAGCGCGAAAGTCGGCCCCGGCGAAGCCTCACTGATCCTGCGCGACCTAGGCGCCGAAGAAAACGCCTTCACCAGCGATGACTACACCGCCTACTACCAAGTACTGGCCCGTGATCGCCTGGGCGTCGCTTTCGAGCTGGAAGCCGACCGCATGGCCAGCCTGCGCCTGCCGGCGGATGAGTTCAGCCGCGAGATCGAGGTCATCAAGGAAGAGCGCCGCCTGCGCACCGACGATAACCCGATGTCCAAGGCCTACGAGCGCTTCAAGGCCATGGCCTACCCGGCCAGCGGTTACCACACGCCGACCATCGGCTGGATGGCGGACCTGGAGCGCATGAAAGTCGAAGAGCTGCGCCACTGGTATCAATCCTGGTATGTACCGAACAACGCCACGCTGGTGGTAGTCGGTGACGTGACCCCGGA
The DNA here is from genome assembly GCF_025642995.1 of Pseudomonas sp. YeP6b. Classification (NCBI taxonomy): domain Bacteria; kingdom Pseudomonadati; phylum Pseudomonadota; class Gammaproteobacteria; order Pseudomonadales; family Pseudomonadaceae; genus Pseudomonas; species Pseudomonas sp. YeP6b. The sequence continues at coordinate 6,467,371 of NZ_CP080090.1, forward strand.
TGAGGTCAAGAACCTGGCTCAGCGTTATTTCGGCCCAATCCCCAAGCGTGATGTGCCACCCGCGAAAATCCCACTGGAGCTCGCCGAGCCTGGCGAACGCCTGCTGACCCTGCATGTGCAGACCCAACTGCCGAGCGTGATCCTGGGCTTCAACGTGCCAGGCCTGGCCACCGCCGAAGACAAACGCTCGGTACAGGCCCTGCGCCTGCTCTCGGCCCTGCTCGATGGCGGCTACAGTGCGCGTATTTCCGAGCAACTGGAACGCGGTGAAGAGCTGGTATCCGCCGCCTCCACCAGCTACGACGCCTACACCCGGGGTGACAGCCTGTTCACCCTGACGGCCACGCCGAACCAGCAGAAGAAAAAGACCATTGCCCAAGCCGAAGCCGGCCTGTGGCGCCTGCTGGACGAATTGAAAGCCAAACCGCCGACCACCGAAGAACTGGAGCGTATCCGCGCCCAGGTCATCGCCGGCGTGGTCTACCAGCGCGATTCCATCACCAGCCAGGCCACGGCCATTGGCTCCCTGGAAACTGTCGGGCTGTCCTGGAAACTGATGGACACCGAGTTGGCCGACCTGCAAAGCGTGACCCCGGAAGATATCCAGAAGGCCGCACGTACTTATTTCACCCGCGAGCGTTTGAGCGTCGCCCATGTTTTGCCTGAGGAGACCGCTCATGAGTGATCGCAAAAGCAGCCGCCTGATCCTGCCAGCCCTGATCGCCGTCACCGCGATCGCCGCCAGCGCCGTGTATTTCCTGCGCCCGAGCGAATCCGTGGCCAGCCAGGCGCTGGACAAGGCCCAATCGGCCAGCAAACTGCAATCTTTGGCGGAGCTGGACGGCAAGGCGCCGACCAACCGCAAGCTCGACGTGCAAACCTGGACCACCGCCGAAGGCGCCAAGGTGCTGTTCGTCGAAGCCCACGAATTGCCGATGTTCGACGTGCGCATCCTGTTCGCCGCCGGCAGCAGCCAGGACGGCAACACGCCCGGTGTGGCCCTGCTGACCAACGCCATGCTCAATGAAGGTGTGCCGGGCAAGGGCGTCAGCCAGATCGCCAGTGGCTTTGAAAGCCTGGGCGCCGACTTTGGCAATGGCGCCTACCGCGACATGGCGCTGGTGTCCCTGCGCAGCCTGAGTGACAGCGACAAGCGCGACGCAGCCCTGACGCTGTTCGACGACGTGATCGGCAAGCCGACCTTCCCGGCAGACTCCCTGGCGCGGATCAAGAACCAGATCCTTGCCGGTTTTGAATACCAGAAACAGAACCCGGCTAAACTGGCCAGCCTTGAGCTGTTCAAGCGCCTGTACGGCGACCACCCTTACGCTCACCCGAGCGAAGGCACGCCTGAAAGCATTCCGAAGATTACCCTCGCGCAGCTGCAGGCCTTCCACGCCAAGGCTTACGCCGCCGGTAACGCGGTGATTGCCGTTGTAGGCGACCTGACCCGCGCCGAGGCCGAAGCCATGACCGCCAAGGTCTCCGCATCGCTGCCTAAAGGCCCGGCCCTGGCGAAGATCGCCCAACCGACCGAACCCAAAGCCGGCCTGAGCCATATTGAGTTCCCATCCAAGCAGACGCACCTGCTGTTCGCGCAACTGGGCATCGACCGCGCCGACCCGGACTACGCAGCCTTGTCCCTGGGCAACCAGATCCTCGGCGGCGGTGGTTTCGGCACCCGCTTGATGAGCGAAGTGCGCGAGAAACGCGGCCTGACCTATGGCGTGTACTCCGGTTTCTCGCCGATGCAAGTACGCGGCCCGTTCATGATCAACCTGCAGACCCGCGCCGAAATGAGCGGCGGCACCCTGCGCCTGGTTGAGGACGTACTGGCCGACTACCTCAAGACCGGCCCGACGCAAAAGGAACTGGATGACGCCAAGCGTGAGCTGGCCGGCAGCTTCCCGCTGTCCACCGCCAGCAACGCCGATATTGCCGGGCAACTGGGCGCGATGGGTTTCTACAACCTGCCGCTGAGCTATCTGGAAGATTTCATGAAACAATCCCAGGCCCTGACCGTAGAGCAGGTCAAGGCTGCATTGAACAAACACTTGAGCGCCGACAAGATGGTCATCGTGACCGCCGGCCCGACGATTGCGCAAAAGCCACTACCGCCCCCCACTGATAAACCTGCCGAGCAGCCGCTCGGGGTTCCGGAGCATTAATGGCCAGTTCATCTCGCCCAAAAAAACCTGTCCACAACGTGCATAACGGTGTGGGCCAACTGCGCATCATTGGCGGTGAATGGGGCAGTCGCAAGCTGAGCTTCCCCGACGTCGTAGGCCTGCGCCCGACGCCGGATCGCGTGCGTGAAACCCTGTTCAACTGGCTCGCGCCGTACATCGGCGGGGCCAAAGTGCTGGACCCGTTCGCCGGCAGCGGCGCGCTGTTCCTGGAGGCGCTGTCCCGTGGCGCGGCCCAGGGCCAGGCGCTGGATGCCAGCAATGTGGCGGTGTCCAGCCTCAAGGAACACCTGGGCACACTGCGTTGCACCACCGGCCAGGTTCAGACCGCCGACGCGCTGCGCTACCTGGAAACCCAGGCGGCGACTGAGTACGACGTGGTGTTCCTCGACCCGCCGTTCAATCAAAACCTGTTGCCGACGGTGTGTGCGTTGCTGGAAGAGCGACAGTGGCTGGCTGCGGATGCGTGGATCTACACTGAGAGTGAGACCGCCCCGTCTACCCTCGGCCTGCCGGGCAGCTGGCGCCTGCACCGGGAGCAGAAGTCCGGGCGGGTGTATTACGCGTTGTGGCATCGGTTGGTCGAAATCGCTGCCTAGTCTTTCAGCCTGGCTTCAATTGTGGCGAGGGCGCTTGCTCCCGCTGGGCTGCAAAGCAGCCCCAAAACCTGCAATAGTGTTCTGGCTGAATAAGTGCGGTGTTCTTGATAGGGCTGCTCCGCAGCCCAGCGTGAGCAAGCTCGCTCGCCACAGTGAGTTCACTTGCTACCGAGAGTTACATGACCCCTTCTTCCGACCTGTTCAAACCCGCCTTCGGCCTCGGCAACCCCCATCTGCAAACGCTGTGGGGGCCGCTGTGGCGCACCACCACCCATATCGAACGCCAACGCGAACGCTTGTGGCTGGACGACGGCGACTTCCTCGACCTCGACTGGCACGGCCCCCACGACGCACAAGCGCCATTAGTGCTGGTACTGCATGGGCTGACGGGTTCATCCAACTCGCCCTACGTGGCCGGCCTGCAAAAAACCCTCGCGGCTCAAGGCTGGGCCAGCGCAGCGTTGAACTGGCGCGGGTGCTCGGGCGAGCCGAACCTGCTAGCGCGCAGTTACCACTCGGGCGCCAGCGAAGACCTGGCGGCAGCGATTGCCCATCTGCGGGCCAAGCGGCCGTTGGCGCCGCTGTACGCAGTGGGTTATTCCCTGGGCGGCAATGTGCTGCTCAAGCATTTGGGGGAAACCGGCGAGGCCTCGGGGTTGCACGGCGCCGCGGCGGTGTCGGTGCCGTTTCGGCTGGATCAATGCGCCGATCGCATCGGGCTGGGCTTTTCGCGGGTTTATCAGAAGCACTTTATGCGCGAGATGCTGGCGTATATCCGCGCCAAGCAGCGGCGCTTTTTACAGGATGGCCAGGCTGACGGGCTGAAAACCCTGGAGGCACTGGGCTCGCTGGAGAAGATGCGCACGTTCTGGGACTTCGATGGGAGGGTGACCGCGCCGCTGCACGGCTTCCTCAGCGCCGAGGACTATTACCGCCGCGCATCCAGTCGGTATTACCTGGGTGCTATCCGCACCCCCACCCTGATTATCCAGGCCGCCGATGACCCGTTCGTGTTCGCCCACAGCTTGCCCGAGGCCAGTGAATTGTCGGAATGCACCGAGTTCGAGTTATTGACCAAGGGTGGGCATGTGGGGTTTGTCGATGGTTCGCTCAAGCGCCCCAGCTACTACCTGGAGCGCCGAATCCCCCAGTGGCTACTGGAGAAACACGATAAATAATGTGGGAGCGGGCTTGCCTGCAATGCGCATAGGTATCTACACAACTTTCGGTGAGCGCAAAATCTGTAGCAGATGGGCTTTCGTGGCGAGCGGGCTTTTCAGTTAGCCGATTTTTAGCTGACACACCGGCATCGCAGGCTAGCCAGCTCCCACATTTTGATTGGGTTTACAGACCTGACAGCTCAGTCGCCGGTCGCAATTTCCCGCGCCGGATCAGTAATCCACTCGCTCCACGACCCCGCATACAGCTTGCCCAACGGATAACCCGCCAAGCTCAACGCAAACAGGTTATGACACGCCGTCACGCCCGAACCGCAATACGCCACCAGCGCATCCGGCGAACGGCCCTGCAACTGCGCGGCGAAGCGCTGCTTGAGCTGCTCAGCCGGAAGAAAGCGGCCATCACTGCCCAGGTTTTCATTGAACGCCGCACATTGCGCACCGGGAATGTGCCCGGCGATGGGGTCGATAGGTTCCACGTCGCCACGAAAGCGCGCTTGAGCCCGAGCATCAATCAAGGTCATGCCCGGTTCGCCCAGGCGTTTTTGCAGGTGTTCGGCGTCCAGCACCAAGTGATTGTCCGGCGTACCGGCAAACGTCCCCGGCTCAACCACCGGCGCGTCCAGGCTCAGCGGGAAACCGGCGGCGTGCCAGGCCTTGAGGCCACCGTCCAGGATAAACACAGCATCACGCTTGCCCAGCCAGGCCAGCAGCCACCAGGCGCGGGCGGCATAGGCACCGGGGCCGTCGTCATACAGCACGATGTCGGTGTCGGCGTTGATACCCCAAGCCCGCAGTTGCTCGGTGAACGTGTCCGCGGCTGGCAATGGGTGTCGGCCGGTCACGCCTTTGGTCACCGGACCGCTGAGGTGGCGCTCCAGATCAGCGTATTGCGCCCCCTCAATATGCCCCTCGGCATAGCTGCAAAGCCCGTAGTCCGGGTCTTCCAAGGCAAAGCGGCAATCCAGGATCACCAGCCCGGCAGCCTGCTGGCGCTCGGCTAATTGCTGGGGGCTGATCAGTTGGGCAAGCGGCATGACGGACTCCTGTGAACACATTCGGGAAAGGTCCTACTTCACTTCTTCCAGTGCCTGGTTCAACGGCACGTAAAACTCTTTGAACAAGGCGTCCACCGCCTCTTTCGCCTGGGGCGTGACAAACCCTGCTTCCAGCACCAGCACCTGATACACCCCGCGCTTGATCGCCTCGGCGCTCAAATGGGTGGAGTTTTCATTGGTGGTGCACAGGAAACGCACCCAGGAAGTGAGGATGATCCAGGCATTGAGGGTCAGGGCCTCGGTTTGTATCGGGTCCATATTGAGGATGCCGGCATCCACGAACCCCTGATAGATAGCGCCGCCCTGGATCAGGCAACGCTGAGAGAAACGCCGGTAGCCGGTGGCCAGTTCCGGGTCGCTTTCCAGCAGGTGTTCGAGGTCACGGTGCAGGAAACGGTAGCGCCACATGCCGGCCAGCACGGCCTGCAGGTAGAAGCGTTTGTCTTCAACGGTTACCGCACGGCCTTGAGGCGGGCGCAGGAAACTGTCCACCAACACTTCGTATTCGCGAAACAGCACGGCGATGATCGCCTGCTTGTTGGGGAAGTGGTAGTACAGGTTGCCCGGGGAAATCTCCATGTGGGCGGCAATGTGGTTGGTGCTGATGCTGCGCTCGCCCTGCTGGTTAAAAAGCTCCAGGCTGGTTTGCACAATGCGCTCGCTGGTCTTTACTCGTGGTGCCATAGGGGATCAGCTTCTAAACACGTGATGGGGCATCTTACGGCCTATCCTTGTCTGGATAAATCCGCTTGTTGCTGCAATGACATTTGACAATTTAGAGCAATGACTCTAAAAATCCAGGCAGACCTATAACAATTGGGAACTGCACCATGTCTGCCACCGTTGCCTACCTGCAAGATTCCCAGGCGCTGGATCAACTCCAGGACCTGTTCGACGCCCAACGCCGCGCCTATGCCGCCAACCCGATGCCGCCGGCGGCGCAGCGTCAGCAATGGCTCAAAGCCTTGCGCGACTTGCTCAGCGACGAACGCCAAGCCCTGATCAACGCGATCAGCCAGGACTTCAGCCATCGCAGCGCAGACGAAACCCTGTTCGCCGAACTGATGCCGAGCTTGCATGGCATTCACTACGCCAGTAAACACCTAAAGGGCTGGATGAAACCTTCCCGCCGCGCCGTAGGCATTGCCTTCCAACCCGCGTCGGCCAAAGTCATCTACCAACCGCTGGGCGTGGTTGGGGTGATCGTGCCGTGGAACTACCCACTGTATTTGGCCATTGGCCCGTTGGTCGGCGCTCTGGCGGCCGGTAACCGGGTGATGCTCAAGCTCAGCGAATCCACGCCCGCCACGGGTGAACTGCTCAAGGCGCTGTTGGCGAAAATCTTCCCCGAAGACTTGGTATGCGTGGTGCTGGGCGAAGCCGAAGTGGGCATGGCGTTCTCCAAATTGCGCTTCGATCACCTGCTGTTTACCGGCGCCACCAGCATCGGCAAGCACGTGATGCGCGCCGCTGCCGAGCATCTCACGCCGGTCACGCTGGAGCTGGGCGGCAAGTCGCCGGCGATTGTCTCCGCCGACGTACCGCTCAAGGACGCCGCCGAGCGCATCGCCTTCGGCAAATGCCTGAATGCCGGGCAAACCTGTGTAGCGCCGGACTACGTGCTGGTGCCGGAAGATCGCGTCGAAGGGTTCGTCGAGGCCTACAGCAAAGCCGTTCGCGGGTTTTATCCGACCCTGGCCGACAACCCGGACTACACCGCCATCATCAACGAAAGGCAGCAGGCACGGCTGAATGCCTACGTCAAAGACGCCACCGACAAAGGCGCCACCCTGATTCCGCTGTACGACCAAGGCCAGGCACGGCGTATGGCCCACAGCCTGCTGCTAAATGTCAGCGATGAAATGACCGTGATGCAGGACGAAATCTTCGGCCCGGTGCTGCCGATCGTGCCGTATCGCGGCATTGACCAGGCGTTTGCCTACATCAACCAGCGCCCTCGCCCATTGGCCCTGTACTACTTCGGCTACAACAAGGGCGAGCAGAACCGCGTACTCCATGAAACCCACTCCGGTGGCGTGTGCCTGAACGACACCCTGCTGCATGTGGCCCAGGACGACATGCCCTTTGGCGGCATCGGCCCCTCGGGCATGGGCCACTACCACGGCCATGAAGGCTTCCTCACGTTCAGCAAAGCCAAGGGCGTACTGGTGAAACAGCGCCTGAACGCGGCAAAGCTGATCTACCCGCCTTACGGCAAGTCGATCCAGACGTTGATTCAAAAACTGTTTATTCGCTGATTCCGCCAACCTCGGGGTAACAATAACAATGAACCCTAGCCTGACTGATTCACCTGCGCTGTCGCGGCGCGGCGTCCTGAAAATCGGCCTGTGCGCCAGCGCATTCCTGGCCACCGCCGGGCTAGGCGCCAGCCTCAGCGGCTGCTCCAGCAGCACCCCGGCCAGCGGCTTTGCCCTGCTGCGCAGCAGTGACTTGCCGTTCTTGCGCGCGGTAATCCCCGTGCTGCTCGAAGGCGCGGCCAGCGCCCAGGACGTGGTCGCCGGGATCGAAGACACCCTGAAAAAGCTCGACTACAGCCTCCAGCACCTGTCGCCGGAAATGTTCAAGCTCACCCAGCAACTGTTCGACGTATTGAGCATGGGCATCACCCGCGGCCCACTGACCGGTATCTGGGGCAGTTGGGAAAACGCCAGTAGCGAGCAGATCCGCAACTTCCTGCACCGCTGGGAAAACAGCTACCTGAACCTGCTGCGCATGGGCCAGGGCTCGCTGCTCAAGCTGGTGATCATGGCTTGGTACTTCCGCCCGCAGTCCTGGGCGCATTGCGGCTACCCCGGGCCACCCAAAATTTGACGCTGATAACCCATTCAGACAGGTGGGAGCTGGCTTGCCTGCGATAGCGGCGGGCCAGCGATGAATTGATCGGCAGGCAGACCGCTATCGCAGGTAAGCCAGCTCCCACATTGGTTGCCACTTCGTACAAAAAAATAAGAGTGCACACCTATGCCCGTACCCGATCTGTTCCGCGACGGCCTGGCCCGCGGCTGGAAAACCTACAATGGCGCTGCCCTTGACGGCGATCTGACCCTGGAAGCCGATGTGGCAATTATCGGCAGCGGCGCCGGTGGCGGCACCACCGCCGAGGTCCTCAGCGCCGCCGGCTACAAGGTGCTGCTGATCGAAGAAGGCCCGCTCAAGACCAGCAGCGACTTCAAGCTGCTCGAAGACGAGGCCTACGCCAGCCTCTATCAGGAAGGCATCGGCCGCATGAGCAAGGACGGCGCGATCACCATCCTGCAGGGCCGGGCCGTAGGCGGCACCACCTTGATCAACTGGACGTCGAGCTTTCGTACACCCGACGCCACTCTTTCCCACTGGGCCAGTGAATACGCAGTAAAAGGCCACAGCAGCGCCGACATGGCACCGTGGTTCGAGAAGATGGAACAGCGCCTGGGCATCGCCCCGTGGGCCATTCCACCGAATGCCAACAATGATGTGATCCGCAAAGGCTGCGAAAAACTCGGTTACAGCTGGCACGTGATCCCACGCAACGTGCGTGGCTGCTTCAACCTGGGCTATTGCGGCATGGGCTGCCCAGTCAACGCCAAGCAATCAATGCTGGTAACTACCATCCCGTCCACCCTGGAAAAGGGCGGCGAGCTGCTGTACCTGGCCCGCGCCGAGCGCCTCAAATTCAGCGGCGACACCATCAGCAGCCTGGAATGCGTGGCGATGGACGAACGCTGCGTGGCACCCACCGGGCGCAAGATTACGGTCAAGGCCAAGCATTACGTGCTCGCGGGCGGCGGCATCAACAGCCCGGCGCTGCTGATGCGCTCGGACGCGCCTGACCCGCATTCTCGGCTGGGCAAGCGAACGTTCCTGCACTTGGTGAACTTCTCCGCCGGCTTGTTCGACGACGTGATCAACCCGTTCTACGGCGCGCCGCAGTCGATCTACTCCGACCACTTCCAATGGCAGGACGGTACCACCGGCAAAATGTCCTACAAGCTGGAGGCACCGCCGTTACACCCGGGATTGGCCAGCACCCTGTTCGGCGGCTACGGCACAGGGAACGCGCTCGATATGAGCCAATTGCCCCACACCCACGCCATGCTCGCGCTGCTGCGCGACGGTTTCCACCCCGACAGCCCCGGCGGCACAGTGGAATTACGCGCAGACGGCACGCCGGTGCTCGACTACCAGGTTTCGCCCTACGCGTGGGACGGCCTGCGCCGTGCCTTCCACAGCATGGCCGAGATTCAGTTCGCGGCGGGCGCCAAGTCAGTCAAGCCGCTGCATCACGATGCGCGCTACGTGAACACCCTGGCTGAGGCACGCAACCTGATTGACGACCTGAGCCTGGAACTGCACCGAACCACGCTGGGCAGTGCCCATGTGATGGGCGGTTGCGCCATGGGTGAAGACCCGAAAACCGCAGTGGCCGACAGCCTCGGTCGCCATCACCAACTGCGCAACCTGTCGATCCACGACGGCTCGTTATTCCCCACCAGCATTGGGGCTAATCCGCAATTGTCGGTGTATGGATTAACCGCGCAACTGGCGACAGCGTTGGCCGAACGTCTGAAAACAGCGTGAAAAAACACGGTATTCGCCATGTCTATACTGCTTTCTTCTGCATAAGTTGACTTGGCCGACCGGGATGGCTGCGATACCATCCGGTTCCCCAACGGACTCCGCCAGGACGACGCGATGAACCGAGTGTTGTACCCAGGAACCTTCGACCCGATTACCAAAGGCCATGGCGATCTGGTCGAACGCGCCTCTCGCCTGTTCGACCATGTGATCATCGCAGTCGCTGCCAGCCCCAAGAAAAACCCGCTGTTTCCCCTGGAACAGCGCGTGGAACTGGCGCGTGAGGTCACCAAGCACCTGCCCAACGTAGAAGTGGTGGGTTTCTCGACCTTGCTCGCGCACTTCGCCAAAGAGCAGAACGCCAATGTATTCCTGCGCGGCCTGCGTGCGGTGTCGGACTTCGAATACGAATTCCAGCTGGCCAACATGAACCGCCAACTGGCGCCGGACGTGGAAAGCCTGTTTCTTACGCCGTCGGAGCGTTATTCGTTCATTTCCTCGACGTTGGTGCGTGAAATTGCCGCTTTGGGCGGGGATATCACCAAGTTCGTACACCCGGCTGTCGCGGATGCGCTGACGCTGCGCTTCAAGAAGTAATTTCTGATGAGTGGGCTTGTTGTGGCGAGCGGGCTTGCCCTAATAAGCGCTCGCCACAGGTGAGCGCCCACACAGACATACCAGTTGACCTCAGGTCATGTGCACTCGCACTGCGGGCGCCAATGCGGCACAATTGCGCGCATTAGTTTTCAGATGCCCTGGCTGACAGCCCTGGCAGGAGTTTCCATGTCCTTGATCATCACCGACGATTGCATCAACTGCGACGTCTGCGAACCCGAGTGCCCGAACGCTGCGATTTCCCAGGGCGAAGAGATCTACGTGATCGACCCCAACCTGTGCACCCAGTGCGTCGGCCACTATGACGAGCCTCAGTGCCAGCAAGTGTGCCCGGTGGATTGCATTCCGCTGGATGAAGCCCATCCGGAAACGGAAGAGCAGTTGATGGAGAAGTACCGGTTGATTACCGGTAAAGCCTGAGGCCCTGTGGTGTCTGGCCGGGCCTCATCGCGGGCAAGCCCGCTCCCACACTGAATGGATTCACAAATCTAACTGTGGGAGCTGGCTTGCCTGCGATGGCGGCATCAGCCATCACACAGCAATCAGCTCTGACATTTAGGGCAAAACACACTCGCCCGCTGCCCCAGCACCACATTGCGCAACTCGGTCCCGCAAACCTTGCACCCCTCGCCGCCCCGGCCGTAGACGAACAGTTCCTGCTGGAAATACCCCGGCTGCCCATCACCCCCGATAAAGTCCCGCAATGTGGTGCCGCCACGTTCAATGGCGGCCGCCAGCACGCGCTTGATTTCGATCGCCAGCTTCAGGTAACGCCCGCGTGAAATACCACCGGCGGCCCGACGCGGGTCAATCCCGGCGGCAAACAACGCTTCCGTCGCATAGATATTGCCCACGCCCACCACCACCGCGTTGTCCATGATGAACGGCTTCACCGCCATCGACTTGCCACGGGACCGCTGGAACAGGCGCTCGCCATCAAACAGGTCGGTCAACGGCTCCGGGCCCAGGCGAATCAACAGTTCGTGGTTGTGCGGGTCCTGGCTCCACAGCATCGCGCCGAAGCGCCGTGGGTCGGTGTAACGCAGGGCCATGCCGGATTCCAACTCGATATCCACATGCTCATGCTTGGCCGCCGGCATGCCGACTTCCACCAGACGCAAGTTGCCCGACATGCCCAAGTGGCTGATCAAGGTGCCCACTTCGGCATTGATCAACAGGTACTTGGCCCGCCGTTCCACCAGCACAATGCGCTGCCCCGACAGGCGTACATCGAGGTCTTCCGGGATCGGCCAGCGCAGGCGCCGCTCACGTACCACCACGCGGCTGACGCGCTGGCCCTCCAGGTGCGGCGCAATACCGCGCCGGGTGGTTTCGACTTCTGGTAACTCGGGCATGTGTACCTCGTGAAGAAAGGGTCAGTGCGCGCCCAGTTCGCGGATCGACAACTTCATGCTTTCGAAGTCGTAGTCCGACAGGCCCAGGTAATCCAGCACCAGATGGCCGATGGCATTCCACTCATGGTCCACGGTCTGGTTACCCAGCACGCGATAGGACGAGCAGATGTGCTCAGCCATTTTGAGGATCGCCAGCAGGTTTTTCAGTTGCGGGTTGCGCGTCGACTCATCGCTGAAAATCGCCAGGGCGTTGTGGTGGTTGGCGATGGCGTCGGTCACATGCTCCGGCAGGCGCCAGGATTTGGCCGTGTAATAGCCCACCACGGCATGGTTGGTGTTGAAGGCGTTGTTTTCAGTATCGACCACGCGGCAGTCGGGGCCGGCATTGGCGTAGGCCTGTTCCAGCACCGTCATGTAATTGGGGAAGCGCTTGAGCATCAACGGCACGCCACAATCGTGGAACAAGCCTAAGGCATACGCCTCGTCGACCGCTTGCGAGCCGGTGCGTTTGGCCAAGGTCAGGCAGGTCATGGCCACATCCTGGGCGGTGTCCCAGAAGCGGTTGAGCGTGACGATGGTGTCATCGCTCATCTCGCCCTTGATCGACAGGGCGTTGATCAGGTTGATGATCGAACGGCTGCCCAGCAGGTTCACCGCGCGCTGGATTGAGGCGATCTTGTTGCTCAGCCCGTAATACGACGAGTTGACGATTTTCAGCAAGGCGCCGGACAGGCCTGGGTCCTGGGAGATCAACCGCGCGATCACGTCCAGGTCCGGGTCGGGCATGTACTGCTCCATCTGCAAATCCACCATGATTTGCGGTTGGGGCGGCACGCTGATGCCTTGCAGGGCCTGTTGGATCTGTTCGGCGGAAAGCTCTTGGGACATAAGTACACACTCTGGGCTAGGCGGGGATTCTAACCTCTATGGGAAGCTGACCGACACCTCAAAAAACCGAACTGAAACCGGATCAAATGTGGGAGCTGGCTTGTCGGGTCGCCGCACCGCTGCGATGGCATCACCACCGTACGTCAGATACATCGAGCCGCCTGCATTGCAGGCAAGCCAGCTCCCACATGAATATCTGCGCAACAGGTATACTCCCGCTCTTTTTTCCGGAGCGACGTCATGTCCCTGCCAAGCCTGCGTCTCAAAGCCAACGCCGATCGTCGTTTGCGCAACGGCCACCTGTGGGTCTACAGCAACGAAATCGACGTGGCCGCCACCCCACTTCACGGCTTCCAGGCGGGCGACCAGGCTATCCTGGAAGCGGCCGGCGGCAAGACCCTGGGCATCGTGGCCATGAGCCCGAACAACCTGATCTGCGCGCGCCTGCTGTCGCGCGACATCAAGTTGCCTTTGGACAAGTCGCTGCTGGTGCACCGCATCAACGTCGCCCTGTCCCTGCGTGATCGCCTGTTCGACAAGCCGTTCTACCGCCTGGTCTACGGCGATTCCGACCTGTTGCCGGGCCTGGTAGTCGACCGTTTCGGCGACATCCTGGTGGTCCAGATCGCTTCGGCGACCATGGAAGCGCACAAAGAAGACGTGATCGCCGCCCTGACCCAAGTGCTCAAGCCGAGCGGCATCCTGTTCAAGAACGACTCCGCCGCGCGCGATGCCGAAGGCCTCAACCGCTACGTTGAAACCGTGTTCGGCCTGGTGCCGGAGTGGGTCGCGCTGGAAGAAAACGGCGTGAAATTCGAAGCCCCGGTGATCCAGGGCCAGAAGACTGGCTGGTTCTACGACCACCGCATGAACCGCGCGCGCCTGGCCCCGTATGCCAAAGGCAAACGCGTGCTCGACCTCTACAGCTACATCGGCGGCTGGGGCGTGCAAGCCGCGGCCTTCGGCGCCAGTGAAGTGTTCTGCGTCGACGCCTCCGCCTTCGCCCTCGACGGCGTAGAGCGCAACGCCGCGCTGAACGGCGTTGCCGAGAAAATGACCTGCATCGAAGGCGACGTCTTCGAAGCCTTGAAAGAACTGAAAGCCAGCGAAGAACGCTTCGACGTGATCGTCGCCGACCCACCGGCCTTCATCAAACGCAAAAAAGACATGAAAAACGGCGAAGGCGCCTACCGCCGCCTGAACGAGCAAGCCATGCGCCTGCTCAGCAAGGACGGCATTCTGGTCAGCGCATCGTGCTCGATGCACCTGCCGGAAGACGACCTGCAAAACATCCTGCTGACCAGCGCCCGCCACCTGGACCGCAATATCCAGATGCTCGAACGCGGCGGCCAGGGCCCGGATCACCCGGTGCACCCGGCGATTGCCGAGACGCGTTACATCAAGAGCATTACGTGCCGGTTGCTGCCTAATAGCTAAGCCATAAGCGCAGATCAAACTGTGGGAGCGGGCTTGCCCGCGATAGCGGTGTATCAGGTACAGACTTTTAACCTGTTGCACCGCTATCGCAGGCAAGCCAGCTCCCACATTTTTTGTGCTGTGTCAGAAATATTGCCGCAAGCCATGCAAGTGGAGGCAGCTTCTCGCAACGGTTTTGATTGAATTCCACATTTCGCAGACTAGTATCGGTTTCTGGAATTACTCCGGAAAACAAAAACAATGTCTGAGTCCTACGCCCAGCCCAGTGCCGACGTAAAACGCCAACAGCGCTCGCGCTTCATCCTCATCACCTGCATTTCACTGATCAGCTTCTTCCCGATCAATATTCTGCTGCCCTCGTTCCCTGCTCTGGCTGCCCGGTTCGACACGCCCACCGCAGACATCGCGCTCTCGATCAGCTTATTTACGCTGGTGTTTTCTATCTCCCAACTGGTCGCGGGCCCGCTGTCGGATAAATGGGGGCGCAAGGAAGTCCTGCTCGGCTGCATCACGCTGTCGATCCTCGGTGCGATTGGCTGCGCGCTGGCGTCTGACTACCTGACCTTCCTGCTGTTTCGTACGGTGCAGGCCATGGGCTGCGGCTTTTTCGTGTTGGGCCACGCACTGGTGGAAGACCTGTTCGAAGAACAAGACCGCGCCCGCGTGCGCCTCTACTACATGACCCTGAGTGGCTCGTTTGTCGCACTCTCGCCGTTGATCGGCTCATGGCTGCAAACCACCTTCGACTGGCAGGGCAGCTTCTATGGCTTTGCGCTCATGGCACTGGGCATGTTGATTCATGCGTTCTGCATCCTGCCATCCAAGTCCGCCAGCCCGCACCGCGCGTCGGTGTCGATCATCGGCACGCTCAAAGCCGTCGCCAGCAACCGCGACTTCCTGCGTTACTGGTGGATCGCCGCGCTGGTGTTCGCCTGCTATTTCGCCTTGATCAGCGTAACGCCGCTGATTTTCATGGATGCGTTGAAGCTGTCCGAATACCAATATGCACTGGTGCTGATGGTGTACGGCATTGCCTACCTGCTCGGTGGCGTGGCGGCTTCGTACCTGCAAAAACGCATCTCACTGTCCCGGCAAATCAACATCGGCCTCGGCTTGCTCAGTGTTTCAGGCGTGCTGCTGGCGCTGATCATTCACTACGAGGCCATAACGACCATCACCCTGCTGATTCCCATGCTGATCAGCGCCCTGGCGGTCACGCTGGTAAGGCCTGCCGCCATTTCGGCCGCGATGCTGTTGTTTTCGAGCAGCGCGGGAACGGCGGCATCGGCGGGCAATAGCATCATGTTCCTCACCGCCGCCGTCAGCAGCGCCGCCCTTGCGCAGACCGGCAGCCATTTGCTGATGACCATCGCCCTCAGCTTCATCGGGTTCAGCCTTTGGGGGCTGCTCACTAACCGGCGGATCGGGCGCCGCTAAGGCTCGCGAATCACCGGCGTGAATAGCCTGTCGCTGGACTGCAATTGCATGTAGCGCGGTTGGACCAGCGAGACCTTGCCGTCACGGATATCCTGAACCAGCGCCTCGGTGTCTATATAGCCGTCCTGCTGTTGCGTCCAAAACATCGGGCCGCGATCGTTCCATCTGCCCATATCATCCTGCACAAAAATGCGCGGCGGCTTGGAGTTGTGACCCGGATCGGTCCGGGACACCACCAGCACCTCATCACGCCCATCCTGGTCGAGGTCGACCGCCCATAACACACAGCCGTTTCTGCACGGCGAGTCAGCGAACCCGCTGGCTACAGCAAAATACGCGCTTTCTGTGGGTTGAGGACCGATCCACTCCAGCTCTGGTTTGAGTCGCTGGGCCTCTGCCTTGGCATACCGCTCACTGTAACTCAACGCCGTACGCTCCATTCGCTCACGCAATAAGCGACGCGCTTCCGGGTCCAGAATACGCTCCTGATCCAAGTCAATTCGCAGCTTGGCATAAGCTTCCTCACCGGCCTTTTCCAGATTAAAGCGCAGGTAGTGCGCATCAAACGCCTCAGGCTTGGTTCGCCCGTCGAGCAAGCGACGGACCTGATCGTCGACACTGAGCCGCACCGGGTCGAGCAACGGCGTATGGATCAACACCAGCAGCCCACAAAAAAGCAGCGCCAATGGCGGGTTCGTCAGGCGCAAGTTGTTTAGCCAGACCGGCGAACGCAGCGCCACCGCCCACACCGCGGCCAAACCATACACACCACACAGCAAGGCCAGCACCAGGGCGATAAAGCGTTGCGGCGACAACGCGTATTGCTCTACACGCAGCCAGCTTGAGTAAAACGCCAGCCCGGCGAGAATCGGCAGGCACAGCAGGCTCAACTCGATAAAGTGCGTCAGCCATTTCGGATAGGGCCGAGGCTGGTCGCCCGCTTGGAACACGCCGTTGAGCAAGAATAATTGAGCTCCGGCCAGCACCAGCAGAATCGGCGTGGAGTAGCCAGTTGCCCAGATCTGCCCGAGCCCGGTGAACGGCAAGGTCAGCGTAAACAGCAGGCTGATCAGTGCAATCATCGGCAATAACAATCTACAGACGCCAAAGAACATGCTGCGCATCTGGCCGATAACTTTCTCGTTGCGCATGCCCATGTGCATGCCCAGCGCGAACACCAGCGGCAGGCTGATGGACATGAACCCATTGCTCCAGAAGTGGTGCTTGAAGAATTCGATGCCCAGCATCAGGAACAGTTGGCTCCATAACGTGACCAACAACACGTACAAACCCACCAGGATCATTGCGCCCAGCACAATGAACACGCTGTTCCAGGCGTGATGAAACAAGTCTTCATACCGCCAGCGTTGCCCCTTGGTGACAGGCCATGCAGACAAAAAGCTGGCGCCGATGTAACTGAGCGGCAGCAGACTGAACAGCCACACAAAAACATTCACACCGCCGGCTCCTGCAGACTCGCGGTAACTGATCCACAGTGTTATTGCGCCCATCAACAGGGTGAACACCAGCGCAGGCAGCATAGAGCGCCAATGCCGGGCCTTTTCTCCGAGCAATTGCAGGGTCGTACCCCCTACCAAGGCCAGGGTAAGGAAGACAAACAATAGCGGCACACCAAGCGTATGAAGCTTGTCGAAGAGATAGAACACGATCCCCTGGAGCAAGCCGATCAGCAGGTAAAATCCTAAAAAACGATGGGGACCGGGCATTCCTATTCCTTGAGGGCGATGTGTAGGCCGAAGCGGGCGAGTCTAAACAAGCTACATTGCGCTAGATATCGCCCCTTGTAGGCCCTGACTTATCAGCGAGAGAGATTTGTCCGGCGTCGACAGACGGTCTAAAACCGCGATCCCACGCATCCGACGCTCACACCTGCCCATTCCCTCCCGCCGCCAGCGGTGTAGAATCGACCCTATTCATCGCCAGTCATCCCCCGGCGGGTTTATGAGCTCGAGGCCCAAGCACGCGGCGATCCCGCGACGCGAGTGGCAACGTTTGGACACACGGCCATTTTCTGAGTGTTCCAGACGTCAATAGAAGCTCACTTCCCCTTTAGCACCTGATTAGTACCTGATTAGCCGCCCGGAGAGCTCCAATGCCCGATTACCGCTCGAAAACATCCACCCACGGCCGCAACATGGCCGGCGCGCGCGCACTGTGGCGTGCCACGGGGATGAAAGATGACGACTTCAAAAAGCCGATCATCGCGATTGCCAACTCGTTCACCCAATTCGTACCGGGCCACGTCCACCTCAAGGACCTGGGCCAACTGGTCGCCCGCGAGATCGAACGCGCCGGCGGTGTAGCGAAAGAATTCAACACCATCGCCGTGGATGACGGCATTGCCATGGGCCATGACGGCATGCTGTATTCGCTGCCGAGCCGCGAGATCATCGCCGACTCCGTGGAATACATGGTCAACGCCCACTGCGCCGACGCCATCGTGTGCATCTCCAACTGCGACAAGATCACCCCTGGCATGCTGATGGCCGCCCTGCGCCTGAACATCCCGGTGATCTTCGTCTCCGGCGGCCCGATGGAAGCCGGCAAGACCAAGCTCGCCTCCCACGGCCTCGACCTGGTTGACGCCATGGTCATCGCCGCCGATTCCAGCGCGTCCGACGAGAAGGTCGCGGAATACGAGCGCAGCGCCTGCCCGACCTGCGGTTCGTGCTCCGGCATGTTCACCGCCAACTCGATGAACTGCCTGGTGGAAGCCTTAGGTCTGGCGTTGCCGGGCAACGGTTCCACGTTGGCCACCCACAGCGACCGCGAGCAGTTGTTCCTGCAGGCTGGCCGCACCATCGTCGAGCTGTGCAAGCGCTACTACACCGAGAACGATGAGTCGGTGTTGCCGCGCAACATCGCTAACTTCAAGGCGTTCGAAAACGCCATGACCCTGGACATCGCCATGGGCGGTTCCACCAACACCATCCTGCACTTGCTGGCCGCCGCGCAAGAAGCCGAGATCGACTTCGACCTGCGCGACATCGACCGTCTGTCCCGCCACGTGCCGCAGCTGTGCAAGGTCGCGCCGAACATCCAGAAGTACCACATGGAAGACGTGCACCGCGCCGGCGGGATCTTCTCGATCCTAGGCTCCCTGGCCCGTGGCGGCCTGTTGCACACCGACTTGCCGACCGTGCACAGCAAATCCCTGGCCGAAGGCATCGCCAAGTGGGACATCACACAGACTGACGACGAAGCCGTGCATACCTTCTTCAAGGCAGGCCCGGGGGGCATTCCAACCCAGACGGCGTTCAGCCAGTCGACCCGTTGGGACACCCTCGATGACGACCGTGAAAACGGCTGCATCCGCAGTGTCGAGCATGCCTACTCGCAAGAAGGCGGCCTGGCCGTGCTGTACGGCAACATCGCCCTGGATGGTTGCGTGGTGAAAACCGCCGGAGTGGATGAATCCATCCACGTGTTCGAAGGCCGCGCCAAGATCTACGAAAGCCAGGACAGCTCGGTACGCGGCATCCTCGCTGACGAAGTGAAAGAAGGCGACATCGTCATCATCCGTTACGAAGGCCCGAAAGGCGGCCCGGGCATGCAAGAGATGCTCTACCCGACGTCGTACCTGAAATCCAAAGGCCTGGGCAAAGCCTGCGCCTTGCTGACCGACGGCCGTTTTTCCGGCGGCACTTCGGGCCTGTCCATCGGCCACGCTTCACCGGAAGCCGCTGCCGGCGGCGCGATTGGTCTGGTGCAGGACGGCGACAAAGTGCTGATCGACATTCCGAACCGCTCGATCAACCTGTTGATCAGCGACGAAGAGCTGGCCGCGCGCCGCGTCGAGCAGGACAAGAAAGGCTGGAAGCCGGTGGAAAAGCGTCCGCGCAAAGTCACCACCGCGTTGAAGGCTTACGCGTTGCTGGCCACCAGCGCCGACAAGGGTGCCGTGCGTAACAAAGCGATGCTCGACGGCCTGTAAGCCTCGCGTATAAAAATGCCCCGCCAGGTGCGGGGCATTTTTTTGCCTGGCTAACTCGCCAAATCACTGAAGATTACATGTGGAAACTGGCTTGCCTGCGATAGCGGTTAGCCAGTCAACATCTGTACTGCCTGACACACCGCCTTCGCGAGCAAGCCCGCTCCCACACTTGACCGTGTTCCAACATAAGCATGCGGTCGAATGTGGGAGCGGGCTTGCTCGCGAAGCAGGCACCTCGCTCTTACTGAATCTCGTCCGGCTTGACGATCACCCAGTTCTTGTCCGCCGTCACCGGCAACCCTTCCTTGGCCTGTGCGGCCGCATGCTTGGCCATCATGCCGTTGAGCTGGGTCATGTACTTGTCCTTGCGGTTGATCCACAGGTGGATGCCGCCCTTGGCCACGTCCACATCGTGGAACAGCATGTAGCCGTCGCTGGTCGGTGTATCACCGCCGACGATCACCGGTTTTTTCCACTCGTCGATGTAGGTCAGGATCGCCGCGTGCTTGCCGGCCATCCAGGTCGCCGGGGTCCACAGGTACGGGGTCAGCTCCAGGCCGAGGTTGGCTTTTTCGTCATATTTGCCGGCGGCGATCTGTTTGCGCGCGGTGGTGAGCTCGCCGGTCTTGCGGTCTTTGAGCAGGGTACTCACGCCAATAACGTTTTCGGGTTTGACGTTGTAGCCGTACTTCGGATCGGCGGCAACCATGCGCACCAGCTCCTCAGAGGCGGCGGTCATCACATACACCTCAATGCCGTTTTCCATCAGCTTGTTGTACAGCTCGGCCTGGCCGGTGAAGACTTTCGGCGGCTGGACCTCGGATTTTTTCACCACGTCGCCTTCAAAATACGTGACTGGCACCGGCTTGCCCGACGCCATCAGCTCGTCGACGTAGCCCTTGAGTTCCTTGAGGGTAAAACCGGAAAAAATCTGCGCGACCCACGGGTAGCAGACCATATCGTCGACTTCACAGAGGCGGTAGTAATAGCTGAACAGGCTTTCTTTGTGCTCGGCGGTGTCTTTGAAGGGCATAAGTTTGAGCGAAGGGTCCATGGTCTCGCGGGTGATCAGGCCCTTGTTCTCAAGGAACGGCAGCAGGGACTCTTCGAGGTCATAGCGGTAACTGGTGTTGTCCATGTCGAACACCGCGAAGTTGCCTTTGTTGGCGTTGGCGGCGATCATCTTGTTCAATTGCTCGGCCGCAGGCGCCGGCCAGTGCTTCAACTCGGTGGCGGCAAATGCCTGGCTGGCGAGGCCGAAGCAGAAGGCAGCGGCAAGTAATGTTGGCGCGAACTTCATAAGCGTTTCTCCCTGAGTGAAAGACATCGACGCTAACAAATTTGTGTGACAGTTATCGCCCGAGCGCGACTGCTTGCGTCGTGATTGCGCCAAGGGCATGTGCCTGAGCGTCAAATGCTTATTCCAAAAACGACAGTCACCATTCCATATCGGTATTAAATCAATATATTTCAAGCTGTTAGGCTTTCCGGTTCGCAATCGCAGGCTCACGCGATTGGCTGCCTTCTCAACGGAGCTTCAATGAATCTGCCCCTGATCCTCAACTTACTGGTGTTCGTGGCCCTGTTGCTGGGCCTGGCACAAACGCGTCGCACCAACTGGAGCCTCGCTAAAAAGGTCCTGTTTGCACTGGTGCTTGGTGTGCTGTTTGGCGCGGCGTTGCACACTATTTATGGCGACGGTAACCCGGTGCTCAAGGCCTCGATCAGTTGGTTCGATCTGGTCGGCAACGGCTATGTGCAACTGCTGCAAATGATCGTGATCCCGCTGGTATTCGCCTCTATCCTCAGTGCCGTGGCGCGCCTGCATAACGCCTCGTCCCTGGGCAAGATCAGCTTCCTGACCATCGGCACGCTGCTGTTCACCACGGCAATTGCGGCGCTGATCGGTATCGGCCTGACCAACCTGTTTGGCCTCACCGCCGAAGGCCTGGTGGCCGGCACCCAGGAAATGGCGCGCCTGCAAGTGATCCAGAGTGATTACGCAGGCAAGGTCGCCGACCTGAATATCCCGCAGTTGCTGCTGTCGTTCGTACCGGCCAACCCCTTCGCCGACCTGGCCCGGGCCAAGCCGACGTCGATCATCAGTGTGGTGATTTTCGCCGCCTTCCTGGGGGTTGCTGCGCTGCAACTGCTCAAGGATGACGTGGAAAAAGGCCAAAAAGTGCTCAACGCCATCGACACCCTGCAAGCCTGGGTGATGCGCCTGGTGCGCCTGGTAATGAAGCTGACGCCGTACGGTGTTTTGGCGCTGATGACCAAAGTAGTCGCCGGCTCCAACCTGCAAGACATCATTAAGCTCGGCAGTTTTGTGGTGGTGTCGTACCTGGCGTTGGGCCTGATGTTTGTGGTGCATGGCCTGCTGCTGTCGTTGGCTGGGGTCAACCCGCTGCGCTTCTTCCGTAAAGTGTGGCCAGTGCTGACGTTTGCCTTCACCAGCCGCTCCAGCGCAGCCGCCATCCCGCTGAGCATTGAAGCGCAGACGCGTCGCCTGGGTATCCCGCAGTCCATCGCCGGTTTCGCTGCCTCGTTCGGCGCCACCATCGGCCAGAACGGTTGCGCCGGTCTCTACCCGGCCATGCTGGCGGTGATGGTTGCCCCGACCGTGGGCATCAACCCGCTCGACCCGCTGTGGATCGCGACCTTGGTGGCGATTGTGACCTTGAGCTCGGCCGGTGTGGCCGGTGTTGGCGGCGGTGCAACCTTTGCCGCGCTGATCGTGCTGCCGGCGATGGGCTTGCCGGTGTCACTGGTGGCGCTGCTGATTTCGGTTGAGCCGCTGATCGACATGGGCCGTACGGCGCTGAACGTGAACGGTTCGATGACGGCGGGCGCGATTACCAGCCAGATCATGGGGCAGACGGATAAAACGCTGTTGAATGCCGATGAGCATGTGCAGCTAGCTAGCTGAGTTGCACGCTATAAGCTTCAAGCTGCAAGAAAGAGCACTTCGCTTTAACTTGCAGCTTGTGGCTTAAAGCTAGCAGCTGCTCCTCTCCCAGACTTCGAAGTTATACGCCGGCTTATCACCCTCAGCCGCATTCTCGATATTCGACACCAGCTTCCACTGGCTCACATCAAACTCGGGAAACCACGCATCGCCTTCCGGGCTCAACGCGACCCGCGTCAAATACAGGCGATCCGCCTGCTCCAGCCCCTGCGCATACAACTGCGCCCCGCCGATCAGCATCAGCTCATCCACGCCCTGTTCCAGTGCCCAGGCTTGCGCCCGCTCGACCGCCGTATCGAGTGACGGAAAAACTTCCGCACCTTCAAGCGCCAAGTCGGTCTGACGGCTAACCACGATATTCAGGCGCCCCGGCAACGGTCGGCCCAGGGAATCCCAGGTCTTGCGCCCCATGATGATCGGCTTGCCGAGTGTGGTGGCCTTGAAATATTTGAAGTCCCCCGGCAAATGCCAGGGCATGCTGTTGTCGACGCCGATCACACGGTTTTCACCGAGGGCTGCGATCAGGCTTAAAGGGAGAGTTTTTTTCATGACGACGAGAATACCAGAGCTGCGAGTCTGCGGTTATGCTCCAACCTCACTGGCTCAACAGGATAGCGCGTGACTGCACTGACCCCGCTGCACACACTCTGGCTGACAGAAACCGTGCGCCTGCGTGAAGAACACGCAGGCCCCCTCGAAGACCTGGAAGCCAACCGCCTCGCCCGTACGGCCGGTGGCGACTTGCCGACGCGCATTCAACAGCGCGCCCTGCACTTGGCCGAACGCGACGGTTTGACCGCCGCCCTCACCCGCTGGTTGCAAGGCGCCCGCTTGGCGCTGGTGCTACTGGCGGTGGTCGCGGTGATCAGTGGCGCCGGCCTGGCGTTTGCCGCGCTGGGCAACGGTTTGACGCCGGTTAACGTGTTCTGGGCCTTGGGCAGCCTGCTCGGCTTGAATCTGATCCTGTTAATCAGCTGGGCCCTGGGCCTGCTGTTTGCCGGCGAACACAGCGCCAGCCTCGGCCGCCTGTGGTTGTGGCTCAGCGAAAAATTCGCCCGCGATGCCAAGGCCGCGCAATTGGCGCCAGCGTTGCTGCTGTTATTGCAGCGCCAGAAGCTCAATCGCTGGGCCGTGGGTGTGCTGGTCAATAGCCTGTGGTTACTGGCGCTGCTCAGCGCCATGCTGATCCTGCTCACGCTATTGGCCACGCGGCGCTACGGCTTTGTGTGGGAAACCACCCTCCTCGGCGCCGACACCTTTGTCGCCGTGACCCAAGCCCTGGGCAGCCTGCCTGCGTTGCTGGGCTTTAACGTGCCGACGGTCGAGATGATCCGCGCCAGCGGCGACTCGGCCCTGAATATCGAAAGCGCCCGCCAAGCCTGGGCCGCCTGGCTGGTAGGCGTGCTGCTGGTCTACGGCCTGCTGCCCCGGTTGATCCTCGCCCTGCTGTGCTTGTGGCGCTGGAAACGCGGGTGCGCGGCCCTGCGCCTGGACCTCAACCTGCCCGGCTACAGCCAGTTGCGCGAACGCCTGATGCCGAGCAGCGAACGGCTTGGCGTCAGCGATGCCGCCCCCGAGCAACTGCACGCCATCAGCGGCGGCGTCAGCGAATTGGAGAGCGACGGTGCCCTGCTGGTGGCCATCGAACTGGACGACCAGCACGCCTGGCCACCCAAACTGCCGGCCAGCGTAAAAAACGCCGGCATCCTCGACAGCCGCGAATCGCGCAACAAACTGCTGGAACAACTCACGCGCTTCCCGCCTGCGCGCCTGGCCATCGCCTGTGACCCGCGCCGTTCGCCCGACCGTGGCAGCCTGGCATTGGTCGCCGAGCTCGCGCGCAGCGCCACGGCCACCCGCGTATGGCTGCTGCAAGCCCCAGCCGGCCAAGCGCTGGACGCCGAACGCCTGGGCGATTGGCACGCTGCGCTGCAACAGCTGGAATTGCCCTTCGCCGATTGCGCGCCGCTCACGTGGCTGGAGACCGGTCATGACTAAACCGCTGAAACTCGCCGTGGTCGGCCACACCAATGTCGGCAAGACTTCGCTGCTGCGCACGCTGACCCGGGACGTGGGTTTCGGTGAAGTCTCCCATCGCCCCAGCACCACGCGGCATGTGGAAGGCGCGCGGTTGTCGGTCGACGGCGAAGCCTTGCTGGAGCTGTACGACACGCCCGGCCTGGAAGACGCCATCGCCCTGCTCGATTACCTGGAACGCCTGGACCGCCCCGGCGAACGCCTCGACGGCCCGGCCCGCCTGGCGCGGTTTCTGGAGGGCAGCGAAGCGCGCCAGCGTTTCGAGCAGGAAGCCAAAGTATTGCGCCAACTGCTGGCCTCCGACGCTGGCCTGTATGTGATCGACGCCCGCGAGCCGGTGCTGGCCAAATACCGCGACGAGCTGCAGGTGCTGGCCAGTTGCGGCAAACCGTTGCTGCCGGTGCTCAATTTTGTCTCGAGCAGCGACCACCGCGAGCCGGACTGGCGCGAAGCCCTGGCCCGCCTCGGCCTGCACGCACTGGTGCGTTTCGACAGCGTGGCGCCGCCGGAGGATGGCGAGCGCCGCCTGTACGAAAGCCTGGCGCTGCTGTTGGAAAACGCACGGCCGCAGCTGGAACGCTTGATTATTGACCAGCAAGCCCAGCGCGTCGCCCGCCAACAAAGCGCTGCACGGTTGATCGCCGAGCTGTTGATCGACTGCGCCGCGTGCCGGCGCAGCGTGGTCACCGAAGACGAGCAACAAGCCATCAGCGATTTACGCAAAGCTGTGCGCCAGCGCGAGCAAAAATGCGTGGATGCCCTGCTCAAACTGTTCGGTTTCCGCCCACAGGATGCCGCCGCCAGCGACTTGCCGTTGCTGGACGGCCGCTGGGGCGATGACCTGTTCAACCCGCAAACCCTCAAGCAACTGGGCGTGCGTGTCGGCGGTGGAATTGCTGCAGGCGCGGCCGCCGGTGCGGGTGTGGACCTGCTGGTCGGCGGCCTGACCCTCGGCGCTGCCGCGATTGCCGGCGCGATTGCCGGTGGCGCGCTGCAAACCGCGCGCAGCTACGGCAGCCGTCTGCTGGGCAAGATCAAGGGCCACCGCGAGCTGACCGTCGACGACAGCGTGCTACGCCTGCTCGCCCTGCGCCAACGCCAGTTGCTCAAAGCGCTCAACCTGCGCGGCCATGCGGCGATGCACAGCATCAAGGTCGACACGCCCCAGGACAAAACCTGGCGTGAAGGCAAGTTGCCGGATGCGTTGAACAAGGCCCGCGCCTATCCGCAGTGGTCGTCCCTCAACCCGCAGCCAAAGCTGAGCCAAGCTGAGCGCCAGGAGCAGATTCAAGCGTTGGCGCAGGAGCTCAATGAAGATTGACAGCTAGGGCCAGGCGAGCAGCGTGGGTGGGTTGATAATCCCCGCCCGCTCCAGCACGTGCAGGCGCACGGTGTCGGGCGTACCGTCTTTGTAGAAGTCTTCGGAATATATTTTCATGTAGCGCGTTGATGCAGTCCCTGGGCTAAACCCGTTGAGCTTCAAATAGGCCGCGGCAAACCTGTCCAGCAAGACTTTATCGTGGCGGCTTTCCCGGCCGTCATGCGTCATACCAACTCTGCTGTAGTCGACTTTTCCGTCAGCCGAAAAGTCGTAAGCCACGGCTTCATTGACCAAGCTGTCTTGAATACCCGGCGTGCTTTGGTAGAACTGAAGCAACACAGTCTCCGCCTAACCAGCCCCTGTTCGGTCCTGTGCGAAAACGTTTAAGTAACGCATTGATTGATTCCTCTCCATTGAGACGGACGTTTTCACTTCCAGTTGAATTTCAAGAACACATTGGCCAAGGACTGAATGACAGCCCGGTCGGCCGCGTCCACATGCTGGTTCTGGTCGGCGTCACCGTAGACGATACTTTCCAGCAAGCCGTTGTTATCCGTGTCGAATGCCGCATGCCAACTGACCAAGGTTTTACCGCTGCTCGCGCCCTCGCCTTCATGTAATTCCAGGTGCACTGAGTCGGGCGAACCGTCAGCATGAAGATCCCTGGCAAAGACCTTCATGTAGCGTTCCACACCATGGCCTTGATTGAGCCACTTCAACTTGAGGTAGTTATTGGCAAAGATGTCTAACAGGCGCCGATCAACGGAGGTTTCACGGCTGTTGTTGTTTACATCACCCACTGTGCAATCCAGCTTGCCGCCCGCGATGCGAGCCGTCGCAATAGCTTGGTTGAGCAAAACGTCGTCTTGCGCACCGTCACGTTGCTCATAGAAGTTCAGTAACACCGCATCGGCCTGCCCACTGTCTGTGCGGTCCTGGGCAATGACTTTCAAATAGCGCATTGATCCACTCCTTGTTTGCGTTCACTCAAACGCGGGGGAGCGTCGTCATACCATTTGAACGCAAGGTAGTGGTTGCACATGGACCGGATCAGCGCTTTGTCGTCTTTGTCAGCGACGCCGTTTCGGTCTACATCGCTAGCGCTGAATGACTCCAATACGCCGTTACCGTCGGCATCGTAGCCGGCGGCCTGGTAGACCAGTATGGGTTTGCGCAGCAGGCTGCGGCGATCCTGGGCGGTAGCTTTTAAATAGCGCATGGGGTGTCTCATTTAAAGAACAGGCCCCTACGCTAATTGAAGCCCTATTTGCCCACTAGCATGCGGCGTCTACCAAGGCGGTAGGAATTGGCGACTCATCACCGTGGTGAGCTGAATGACGCCAAGCCGCACCCTCTCGCACGAGCGCCAGGAACACATTGCACAGGGCTTTGATGGCCGCCTTGTCGCTGTGATCGGTAATGCCGTTGCGGTCCACGTCGCTGTTCGTGAATGACTCCAGTACCCCATCGCTATCGCCGTCATAGCCGGACGCGGTGTAGACCAAGGTACGTTTTCCCCGTGACGCGCTGCATTCATAAAAGCTGAGTTGAATCGCATTGGGCGCACCGTTCTTGGCGGTGTGCATGACGCGTATCGTCATATACCGTGCCCAGGTGTCGCCACAATTGAACCAATTCAACGTCAAGTAAGTGTCGGTAAAACGCTTGAGCAGCGTTTTATCTTCGGCCGATTTGCAGCCGTCGCGGTTGATATCTCCGGGCAGCAGAATATCGGCGGCACCGTCAGCGGTGATGTCAATCGCCACCGCCTCGTGAATCATCTCGTCAGGTTCGTTGGGAGCCTGCTCAAAAATCTGCAGGACAACCATATCGGCCTTTCCATTACCGCTGCGATCCTGTGCGGTCGCTTTCAAGTAACGCATCACATGCTCTCTTGCGTGGTTGAAGTCGCATGAGAGTAATGAGCCAGACGAAAACCTCGCTAGCCGCCGCTTCCGGGCTGCGTGTATGAATTCACGCTGCCGGCTATCAGCAGACGTTGTGCCATTGCTTTCAACGGCTCCAGGTCCAGCACCGGCACATGCATGTGCTTGGCCTGCTCATCCCAGTGACGCATGCGCAGGCTGACTTGGCAGAGCGGGTCTTGCTCGAAGGCGCGGGCCTCTTCGGCCGTCATCACGCCGCCCTGATAACCCAGGGTGCGGCGGCTGGCTTCGCTCAAGCGGGCGTAATAGTCCGGCTGGCTGAAGGTCAGGTAGCGCTTGGCTTGCACGTGATACTCCACCAGTTTGGCCATGCGCTCGCTGAAGCCTGCGCGGCGTAAATAGTCCGCGCCGAGGCGCTCATGGCTGACCACGCCATAACCACCCATGTTCTCGCCGCCCTGGCCGCAGAGGTGGCCGATGTCGTGGAAAAACGCCGCCAGCACCACTTCATCATCAAAGCCTTCAGCGATAGCAAGCTGCGCGGCCTGGGACATATGTTCGATCTGCGACACCGGCTCGCCGATGTAATCCGCCGTGCCGTGCTGCTCGTACAAGCCGAAGACTTCGGCAATCGCCTGCTCAGGGTTCATAGCGCTTATCCCCACAATGCTGTGATATTTCGCTCGGCCATCGCCGGTCCCACGCTCATGCCTACGCCACTGTGCATCAATGCCGCACTCACGCCCGGTGCCGCCCGCAGGAATGAAAACGGCGCCGGCCCGCGTGAACCGTAGACGCCCTGCCAGCGCTCCACCACTTGGATCTTGCACCCCAACGTCTGCTCGGCCAGTTCGATCAGCCAGTCATCGATCTGCTCGGCGTTGAACGGCGAGGCATCGCTGCCATAGTCGTGTGAATCGCCGATGATCAGCTCACCGTGGGGCGTGGGGCTGATCAGCAGGTGGATCCCATGTTCCTGCAAATGCGGCGCATCGCGCAGGATTTGCGCCTGCACTGGCGCGGCTTGCGGCAAATCAGCGAACGCGCCGTAATGCACGCAACTAAGGCCTGTGAGCAAAGCATGTTGCAGGTTCAGGTTAACCGCTGGCCGGGCGCGCAGCATTTGCAGGCGGCAGATGCTCGGGTTGAGTGCGCCGATCGCCTCGGCCAGCAGGGTTTGGTAATCATGCCCGGAGCAGACAATGATCTGCTCGCCGCGAAAGCTGCCCGACGTGCTGTGCAGCTGGCCCGGCTCGACGTCGCGTACCAGCGTGGAGAAATAAAACTCCACCTCCAGTTCACTGCGAAGGTAGTTGATCAGCGCCGGGATCGCTTCGCGCGAATACAGCTGCTGATCATCCTTGCCATGCAGCGCCGCGCGGTGATGGCGAAACTGGCCGCCATACAAATCTTTCATCGCCGCGCCTTGCAGCAGCTCGACGTTGTAGCCGTGCTCTCGGCCACGACCGGCGCAGAAGGCTTCCAGCAAGTGTTCTTCGGCTTCGGTGCGGGCAAACAGGTACGAGCCATTGCGCTTGAGCGGCAGACCGGCCACCTGCGCCCAGTGCCCCCAGATATCACGGCTTTGCTGGGCCAGTTCAAGCATCGGCCCCGGCGGCTGGCCAGTGACCAGTGCCTGGCCGAAGTTGCGCACCGAGGCGCCCAGCGGCGTGGCGCTGCGCTCGAACACCTTGACCTTGAGGCCGCGTTTGGCGGCTGCATAGGCGTGGGACAGGCCGAGGATACCGGCGCCGATAACTAAGAGATCACTACTCATGCATTCCTCTCATTCCCACGCTCTGCGTGGGAATGCATCCGGTGACGCTCTGCGTCAAGACTTCAAGAGCGGACGCAGAGCGTCCAGGGCGGCATTCCCACGCAGAGCGTGGGAACGATCAGTCATTGTTTCTCCGACTTCCCGTCATAGCGCTTGCGCCACTCGGCCAGGATGCTGTCGCGGTTTTTCGAGGCCCAGACAAAGTCATTCTTGATCAGCCGCTGCTCGTAATCGGCCGGCAGCTCAGTCTGCGGTTTGGCAATACCCGGCTGGGCGAGCACAGCGAAGTTTTCTTTGTACAGGTCCATCGCCGCCGCGCTTGCAGAGAAGTCAGCGAGTTTTTTCGCCGCATCAGCACGGGGCGTGCCCTTGATCACGGCGGTGGCTTCGATGTCCCAGCCCAAGCCTTCTTTGGGCAGGATGATGTCCAGTGGCGCGCCCTGGCGTTTCAGTTGTACCGCTGGGTACTCGAAGGAAATGCCAATCGGGAATTCACCAGAAGCCGCCAGCTTGCACGGCTTGGAACCGGAGTGAACGTACTGGCCGATGTTCTGGTGCAGATCGTCCATGTACTGCCAGCCCTGCTTCTCGCCAAAGGTCTGCAACCAGGCGCTCACGTCCAGGAAACCGGTGCCGGAGGATGCCGGGTTGGGCATCACGATCTTGCCCTTGTACTCAGGCTTGGTCAGGTCTTGCCAGCTCACCGGCTTGCTCAAGCCTTGTTTCTCGGCTTCGACAGTGTTGAAGCAGATGGTCGCGGCCCACACGTCCATGCCGACCCAGGCTGGCGGGTTAGCGGGGTCGCGGTAGTTCTTACCGATTTTGTCCAGATCCTTGGGCGCGTAGTTATCGAGCATCCCTTGCTGGTCGAGGATCGCCAGGCTCGAGGCGGCCAAACCCCACACCACGTCGGCGTGCGGGCGGTCTTTCTCGGCTAAAAGCTTAGCGGTGATGATGCCGGTGGAGTCGCGCACCCACTTGATCTCGATGTCGGGGTTGGCCTTTTCGAAGGCCTGTTTATAGGTCCTCAACTGCTCGGCTTCGAGGGCCGTGTACACGGTCAGCTCGGTCTTGGCGAAGGCATTCAGGCTGAATGCGGTGAGTACGGCAGCGACCAGCGCCAGGGGCTTGAACATGGAGCACCTCCTTCAAGGATGTTATTGGCCCGGCGCAGTCTGGCGCCAGGCTTGGGAGCGGCGCAGCGCGCCACGTGAAGCCCACGCCAGCAGCAGCGAGACGCCGGCTGAGGTGAACAGGATCAGGGTCGACATGGCTGCGGCGCCGCCCACGTTGCCGGCGTCGTCCATGTTCAACACGGCGACGGCGGCGAGGATGGTGTCGGGGCTGTAGAGGAAGATCGCGGCGGAAACGGTGGTCATCCCCGACACAAACAGGTAGCGCACGATGTCCAGCAGCGCCGGCAGACAGATCGGCACCGTGACGCGCAGATAGTGGCGGTACAGCGGCGCTTTTAGGGACAGCGCAGCGGCTTCAAACTCACTATCAAGCTGGCGCAGCGCCGTGGTGGCGGTCATCTGCGCGGTGGTCAAATAGTGCGCAATGGTGCACACCACCAGTAAGGTCATGGTCCCGTAGAACACGTGCAGCGGGTTGCCGTTGAGGTTGAAAAAGAACACGTAGCCCAGGCCCAGCACCAGGCCCGGCACGGCCATCGGCACAAAGCTGAGCATGCGCAATGCCAGGTTGAGGCCTTTCTGGCTCTTGGTCTTTTCCATCAGGTAGGCGCCGGTAAAAATCAGCACGCTACCGATCAGCGCTGTGCACAGGGCCATGGTCAGGCTGTTGCGATAGGCCAGCCAACCGCCGCCAGCCGTGTCTTCGAACTGATAGTGGTTGAGCGACAACGACAGGTTGTACGGCCAGAACTTCACCAGCGAGGAATACACCGCCATGCCGAATACCAGCAGCAACACCGCGCAAATCAGCAGCACGATGGCCAAGTAGCAGCCATCACGCAGCCGCGATGGCGCCGGCTGGAACACCTGGGCGCGGCCGCTCATGGCGTCGCCATGCCGACGGCGCAACCAGGCATCGACGCCAAAGCTGAACAGCGCCGGCAACAGCAACACCATGCCGATCAATGCGCCGCGACCAAACTGTTGCTGGCCGACCACCGCCTTGTAGGCCTCCAGCGCCAGCACCTGATAATCGCCGCCGACCACCACGGGCACGCCGAAGTCGGTGATGGTCAGGGTAAACACCAGGCAAAACGCGGCGAACACTGCCTGGCGCGTGGCCGGCCAGGTGATGCTGCGAAACGCACGCGCGGGGCTGGCGCCCATGCTCGATGCCGCATCAAAAAGCCGCGCATCCGCCAGCGACAGTGCCGACAGCAAAATCATCAATGCGTGTGGGAAGGTGTAGATCACTTCACCGAGCACGATGCCCCAGAAGCCGTAGATGTTGTCCGAGAGCAACCCGCGCAACAGGCCTTGGTTGCCAAACAGGTACACCAGCGCAATGCCCGGCAGCATCGACGGCGCCATCAGTGGCAGCAGTGACAGGCCGCGCCAGATCGTCTTGCCGGGAATCAGCGTGCGTTGCAGGGCGTAGGCAAACAGGTAAGCCAGCGGTACGACAATAGCCGCCACGCTGAGGGAGACTTTCAGGCTGTTGCCCAGCAACCAGTGGAAGTTGGCGCTGGTCACCAGCTCCCGTGCCGCCACCCAGCCACCGCCCTGCCCGGCATCGCTGCTGAAGCCACGCCAGAAGATCGCCAGCAACGGCAACAATACGGCGACACCCAGCAGCAACAGCCACAGCAGTTTGCCGCCGAGCACAAAAATGCGATCACCTGTTTCGGCACGGGAAGCCTGGCGCGGCACCGGCACAGTCATTTCAGCCGCCATCTCAGGCAAACACCTGGAGGCTGCGTGGCGGCAAGGCGACCCAGATGTCCTGGGCGCCCAGGCGTGGCATGGCTTCGGGGGCCAGTTCGGCCAGCAGCGGGTGGCCGGGCAATTGCTCCAGTTCAAAGCTCATGCGGCAGCGGTTGCCGAGAAAGGTGATCTCGCGGATTTTGGCTGGGAACAGGTTTTCTTCATGCACCGGCGGGTTGACGCTGATGGCTTCAGGGCGGCAGAACAGGCGCCCGGATTTGGCCACGCCGGCATCGTCGGCCAAGCGCATATTCATCCCGCCGACCTGGGCATGGCTCGCGCTGTTGCGGCTGAACGGCAGCCAGTTGCCCTGGCCGACAAACTCCGCCACAAACGGCGTGGCCGGGCGGTCGTAGATTTCCTGGGGCGTGGCGTATTGCTCGACCTTGCCGTTGTTCATCACGGCAATGCGGTCGGCCATCAACATGGCCTCGTCCTGGTTGTGCGTGACCATCAGCGTGGTGATGCCCAGGCGCCGTTGAAGCTGGCGCAGCTCGGTGCACAGGTGCTCACGCACGCGGGCGTCGAGGGCAGACATGGGTTCGTCGAGCAGTAACAGCGAAGGCGCCGGTGCCAGGGCGCGGGCCAGAGCGACGCGCTGTTGTTGGCCGCCAGAGAGTTGGCCGGGAAATTTCTTTTCGCTGCCCAGCAGGCCGACCAGTTCAAGCATCTGGCCGACGCGCTTGCGCACTTCATCGCGGCCACTGCCGGTGAGGCCGTAGCCGATGTTCGCTTCGACAGTCAGGTTGGGAAACAGCGCGTAGGACTGGAACAATATGCCGTAATCCCGCGCTTGAGGCGGCAGTAGGGAAACATCGCGGTTGCCGAGGCGAAGTTCACCGCTGTCCTGGCGTTCCAGGCCGGCGATGCAGCGCAGCAAGGTGGTTTTGCCGCAGCCGGACGGGCCCAGCAGGCACACCAGCTCGCCGGCGGCGACGTCCAGGGACACATTATCCAGCGCGGTAAAGGCACCGAAGCGTTTCTGGATACCGCGCACCGTCATGGGCGCGCCGGGGTTGGTCAGGGCTGTGTTCATGGAGGCACCTCATCAAACTGATGAAGGCCATGCTAGGTGGGCAATGAGTCCCTGGTGTGGCAGGAAGGCAAAAGGGAGTGATAGTGGTATTGGTGGATTTGGGTATAGCCGATCGTTCCCATGCTCTGCGTGGGTATGCATCTTGTGACGCTCCGCGTCACGACGTCCAAGAGCGGACGCGGAGCGTCCAGGGCGGCATTCCCACGCGGAGCGTGGGAACGATCAACAAGACCTCAGAGTGGCGACATTTCCTGCGCCAACCCCAGAAAGGCAGCCGGCAGGCGCGCGCCTTTGCGCTCTTTGAGGCAGTACAAATACTCCGGAATCTGCGGCGCATTTTCGATAGTCAGCACCCGCAGCTGCGGGTCATGGGGCACTTCCTGGCGGGCGATGATGCTGATGCCGATGTTGCGCAGCACCGCCTCGCGGATCGACTCGCGGCTGCCGATTTCCAGCAGCGGCCCATAGCTCACACCCGCGCCTTGCAACATTTCTTCGGTCAGGCGCCGTGTGGTGGAACCCGCCTCACGCATCAGCAAGGTATGCCCGGCCAACGCACTGAGTGGCACATGATCAAGCGTGGCCAAAGGGTGATTGCGATGCACCGCCAACACCAAGGGATCGGTGCCGAGTACGCGGCGGATCAGGCGTGGGTCTTCCAGCAGTTGTGAGGACGCGGCGACATCGACGCGGTAATCATCCAGCGCTTCGAGCACCTGCTGGGAGTTGCCGATTTCCACCGACACGTCCACTTGGGGCAGGCGCTCGCGGAAGGCTTTGACCAGGTCGAGAATGTAGTACGGCGCCGTTGCGGCAATCCGTAAGGCGCCCTGGACCTGACCGTTGTTGCGCAGGAAAAACTCGATATCCGCTTCCTGCTGCAACAGCGTCTTGACCATCGGCAGCAGGCGCGCACCGTCGTCGCTGACGGTGAGGCGGCGGCCGCCACGGTAGAACAGCTCAACGCCGTACTGGCTTTCCAGGTTGCGAATCTGGGTGGTGACCGTGGGCTGGCTCAGGCCGAGTTTTTTCGCCGCCTGAGTAATGCTGCCCAGGCGGGCGACCATAAAAAACGCCTTTAACTCGGCACTCAGCACACCACCCTCACATCAATTATTTGCGCAACAGGCGCAGGCCATTGAACACCACCAGCAGGCTCACGCCCATGTCGGCAAACACCGCCATCCACATGGTCGCCATGCCGAGGAAGGTGACCGCGAGGAAAATCGCCTTGATCACCAGCGCCAGGGCGATGTTCTGCTTGAGGATACTCGACGTTTGCCTGGAGAGCCGAATGAAAGCCGGGATCTTGCGCAAATCATCGTCCATCAAGGCCACGTCGGCGGTCTCGATAGCCGTATCGGTACCGGCGGCGGCCATGGCAAAACCGATCTCGGCGCGGGCCAGCGCCGGAGCGTCGTTGATACCGTCGCCGACCATGCCCACGCGGTGGCCTTGGCCGTAGAGGGTTTCGATGGCTTGCAGTTTGTCGGTGGGCAACAGGTCGCCCTGGGCCTGGTCGATGCCGACCTGGGCGGCAATCGCTTTGGCGGTGTGGGCGTTGTCGCCGGTAAGCATCAGGGTTTTGATGCCCAGCTCGTGCAGTTGCTGGATGGCTTCGCGGCTGCTGTCCTTGACCGTGTCGGCAACGGCGAACAGCGCCAGCGGGCCGGATTTATCGAGCAGCAACACCACGGACTTGCCTTGTTTTTCCAGGGCGAAGAGCTTTTCTTCCAGCTCAGGTGAGCACAGGCCAAGGTCTTCCACCAAGCGGTGGTTGCCCAAGTGGTAGGTTTCGCCGTTGATATCACCGCGCACACCGCGACCGGCCAAGGCCTCGAAGTTATCCACAACGTGGGTCGGCAGGTTTTTATCCACAGCCGCGTTGGCGATGGCCAGCGACACCGGGTGGTCGGAACGCCCGGCCAAACTGGCGGCCAAGGACGGTGCGCTGTCTTCGACAGTCGGGAACAGTGCCAGGTAGTCGGTCTGCACCGGTTTGCCGTGGGTGATGGTGCCGGTCTTGTCGAGGGCCAGGTAATCGAGTTTGTAGCCGCCTTCGAGGTACACGCCACCTTTGATCAGGATGCCTTTGCGCGCCGCTGCGGCCAGGCCGCTGACGATGGTGACCGGCGTGGAGATCACCAGCGCACATGGGCAAGCAACCACCAGCAGTACGAGGGCGCGATAGATCCAGTCAAACCAGGCACCCGCCATGAACAGCGGCGGAATGAGCGCCACGCCCAAAGCAAACAGGAAGACGGCTGGGGTGTAGATCTTCGAGAAGCTGTCGACAAACCGCTGGGTCGGCGCCCGCGCGCCTTGAGCCTGTTCCACGGCGTGAATGATGCGCGCCAGGGTGGAATTGTTCGCCGCTGCGGTGACTTTGTACTCCAGGGAACCGGCCTGGTTGATAGTGCCGGCGAAGACTTTGTCGCCCACGCCCTTTTCAATCGGCAGGCTTTCACCGGTGATCGGCGCTTGGTCGATGGTGGATTGGCCAGCGGTGACTTCACCGTCCAGGCCAATGCGCTCGCCGGGCTTAACCCGCACGATGGCGCCAAGCTCGATGCTTTTAACTTCTTTTTCGACCCAAGTGCCGTCAGCCTGCTGCACCGTGGCCTGTTCCGGGGTCATCTGCATCAAGCCACTGATGGCATTGCGCGCACGGTCCAGGGACTTGGCTTCGATCAATTCAGCCACGGTGAACAGGAACATCACCATCGCCGCTTCCGGCCATTGACCGATCAGCACGGCGCCGGTCACCGCGATGCTCATCAGCGCGTTGATGTTCAGGTTGAAGTTTTTGAGCGCGATCCAGCCCTTTTTATAGGTGGTGACGCCGCCGCTGAGGATCGATACCAACGCCACCAGCGCAATCACCCACGTCGGGGCTACGCCGGTGAAATGCAGCACTTCAGCGCCCAACGCGCCGACACCGGACAGCGCCAGCGGCCACCAGTGTTTCTTGGCGGGCGGCGCGGCGGCTGGGGTGCCTTCTTCGATGGGGTCGGCCTGCATGCCGATGGATTTGATCGCTTCGATGATCGGCGCGGTGCTCGGCAGGTCATGGGTGACGCCAAGGATGCGGTTGATCAGGTTGAATTCCAGCTGCTGCACACCGGCCAGTTTGCCCAGTTTGTTCTGGATCAGCGTCTGCTCGGTGGGGCAGTCCATGGCTTCGATGCGAAAGGTGCTCAGCCGCGAGCCGGCGGTCGGGGCTTCGCTCAGCGTGACCACGGCAGGCGCAACCTTGCTGGAACAGCAAGCGTCGCCATGGCTGGCATGGTCATGCTGTTTGACGGGCGTCAGTTTGGCGCCGTGGTCGTGACTATGGTCATGATCATGGTCGTGCGGGTGATCATGCGGTTTGGGGGTGTGGATGGAATCGCTCATTCTGTCGCGTCCGTAAAGGTGCCTGTTGCCAAGTAAAGACCCTGTAGCCACTATAGGGTCAAGCACCCATTTGGAGATTGCTGCGATGAAGATCGGCGAATTGGCCAAACTGACCGACTGTCAGGTGGAAACCATCCGTTATTACGAGAAAGAAGGCCTGCTGCCGCCCCCGGCGCGCACCGATGCCAACTACCGCGTGTACACCCAGGCGCACACCGAGCGGCTGATCTTTATCCGCAACTGCCGCAGCCTCGACATGACGCTTGAGGAAATCCGCAGCCTGCTCGGGCTACGCGACAGCCCTCAGGACCAGTGCGAAAGCGTGAATGCGTTGATCGACGAACATATCCACCACGTGAAAGCGCGGATCGATGGGTTGTTGGCGTTACAGGAGCAATTGCTGGACCTTCGCCAACGCTGCGGCGGTGGGCCGGGCCTGGATCAGTGCGGGATTTTGCAGCGGTTGGAAGTCAGCGGGAGTGTCGCGGCCAGCGAGGCTGAGCCTTCGCATGTGGGCAGGAGCCACGGGCACTGATTCAGCTTGGTAACCGAATACTATTGTGGGAGCTGGCTTGCCTGCGATAGCGGTGGATCTGCGACATTGATGTCGCCTGACACTCCGCTATCGCAGGCAAGCCAGCGCCCACATAAGCCAGCTCTCACATTTAGACAGGGGCCATCTTTAAATAGCCACGTCAGCCTTGATGCTTGGGTCAGCGTCATAACCGACGATTTCGAAGTCTTCAAACTTGTAGTCGTAGATCGACGCAGGTTTGCGTTTGATCACCAATTCCGGCAGCTTCTTCGGCGTGCGCGCCAGCTGGGTCTGGATCTGTTCCATGTGGTTGCTGTAGGCGTGGGTGTCGCCGGTGGTGACGATGATCTCGTGCGGGATCAGGTCGCATTGCTGGGCCAGCATGTGGGTCAGCAACGCCAACGCGGCGGTGTTGTACGGCAGGCCGAGGAATACGTCGGAGCTGCGGATATACAACTGCATCGACAGATGGCCGTCATGCACGAACGCCTGGTAAAGCAGGTGGCACGGCGGCAGCGCTTGCTTGCCGTTGCGTGCGTTTTCCTGCGGGCTCTTGGTTTCGTCCGGCAGGTATTCGACGTTCCAACCGTGGAACAGGATGCGACGGCTGTTGGGGTTGTTCTTCAACGTGTCGACCATGTAGTCGATCTGGTTGATCTTGCCGCCATCTTTGGTCGGCCAGGCGGTCCACTGCTCGCCGTACACCGGCCCCAGGTCACCGTCTTCGGTGGCCCATTCGTCCCAGATTTTTACGCCATTTTCGTTGAGCCACTTGATGTTGGTGTTGCCGCTCAACATCCAGATCAGTTCGTTGGCGATGCTTTTGAAGTGAAGCTTCTTGGTGGTCAGCAGCGGGAAGCCGTCGGCCAAGTTATGCCGATACTGACGGGCAAACACGGCCTTGGTGCCGGTGCCGGTGCGATCGCCCTTGGTCAATCCATTGGTCACGACGTCGTTCAGTAGTTCGAGATATTGCTTCATGTGAGTACCCGTATCGTTGAAGCCGAGGCTATGCAAAAGCCTCGGCATTCGAATTTAAAGCGCGGTGTTCTTGATGCCTTGCGGGCGGTTGTAAGCCCACCACAACAGGCCCAGGCCCGCCAGAATCATCGGCATGCTGAGGATCTGACCCATGGTCAACCAGCCCCACGCCAGGTAGCCCAGCTGTGCATCCGGCACACGGACAAACTCGACGATGAAACGGAAGATCCCGTAGAACAGCGCGAACATCCCCGACACCGCCATGGTTGGGCGCGGCTTGCGCGAGAAGATGTACAGAATCAGGAACAGTGCCACACCTTCCAGGGCGAACTGGTAGAGCTGCGACGGATGGCGCGGCAATTGCGCCGGGTCGCTGAACGGCGGGAACACCATCGCCCACGGCACGTCGGTCGGCTTGCCCCACAACTCGGCGTTGATAAAGTTACCAATGCGCCCGGCACCCAGGCCAATCGGCACGAACGGCGCGACGAAGTCCATCAGTTGGAAGAACGACTTGCCGTTGCGGCGGCCGAACCACCAGGCGGCGATCATCACGCCGACAAACCCGCCGTGGAATGCCATGCCGCCCTTCCACACCTCGAAGATCAGTGTCGGGTTGGCGATATAGGCCGACAGGTCGTAGAACAATACATACCCCAGACGCCCGCCGACGATCACGCCCATCGACATCCAGAACACCATGTCGGAGAGCTTCTCCTTGGTCCAGGTCGGGTCGAAACGGTTCAGGCGCCGGGAAGCCAGCAGCCAGGCACCGCCGATGCCGATCAGGTACATCAACCCGTACCAATGGATTTGCAGCGGACCGATGGCCAAGGCCACCGGGTTGATCTGCGGGTAAGGCAGCATTGCGACTCCTCGTTAAATCAATAGTCATGGCGCACCGGACCATGCCGGTGTGCGATTAAGCCTGCGTTACAGCCGCAATTTCAAATTAAGCTGCTCTTTTAAACTAAGAAGTCCACACGCGCCTAATAGCCCGGCATGTTAACGGATGGAAGGCGTGCCGCCCAACTTCGATACGATGGAACGCCTGCCGTTGTATGGGTAGAGTGAAGAAAAACACAAAAGGGATCGCCTGATGTGCCTGATTGTTTTCGCCTGGCGGCCGGGCCATGCCCAACCGCTGATCGTCGCGGCCAACCGTGATGAGTTCTACGCCCGCCCCAGCCTGCCGCTGGCCCAGTGGCCGGATGCGCCGCACATCTACGCCGGCCGCGACCAGGAAGCAGGCGGCACCTGGCTTGGGGTGAACGCCGACGGGCGTTTTGCCGCCCTGACCAATATCCGCGACCCGCACCAGCCGCCCGCACGCAAGTCCCGTGGCGAGTTGGTGGCGCGCTTTCTCAGTGGATCGCTACCGATTGACGACTATTTAACCGACGTTAACGGAAGATCGATCGAATATGCCGGCTTTAACCTGCTGATTGGCACACGAGATGAGCTGTGGCACTACAACGCCAACCAAACCGACCCTACGCGGCTCGAGGCTGGGGTGTATGGGTTATCCAACGCCGGGCTGGATACGCCGTGGCCGAAGCTGCTCAAGGCCAAGGCGGCGTTGAGCGATTTGCTGGAAAACCCGCAGCCGGAGGCTTTGCTGGACATTTTGAGCGACCCACAGACCGCGCCGTTTGCCGACTTGCCGGACACCGGCGTTGGGCTGGCGACAGAGAGTTTGTTGTCGAGTGTGTTTATTGCCAGCCCCAGTTACGGGACGCGGGCGAGTACGGCGTTGATTGTGAATGCCGACGGCACACGGCGGATGGTGGAGCGCAGCTTCGGGCCGTTGGGTGGCCGGCTGGGTGAAGTCGAACTCAACATTTAGCGGTGACTGGACTGGCGCCATTGCAGGCAAGCCAGCTCCCACAGTTTGGAATGCATTCCCCTGTGGGAGCTGGCTTGCCTGCAATGGCCGCGCCTCGGTCTAGAGGGTTTTCGCCGAAGCCGGGTTAATCATCCGCGTCAGCCCCAGGTTTTTCAGCGCCAATTGCAGCGAGCTGTGGATAACTTGCGGGTTGTCGATGGTCATCAGCTCGGCCAGCAATTCCTTGGCCATGCTCAAATTCACCTGACGCAGCATCCACTTCACCTTCGGCAAGTTGGTGGCGTTCATCGACAGGCTGTCAAAGCCCATCGCCATCAACAGCACCGCCGCCGCCGGGTCGCCGGCCATTTCACCGCAGATGCTCACCGGCTTGCCTTCGGCATGGGCGTCGCGCACCACGTGTTGCAGGGCTTGCAGCACCGCCGGGTGCAGGTAGTCGTAGAGGTCGGCCACCCGTGGGTTGTTGCGGTCCACGGCCAGCAGGTACTGGGTCAGGTCGTTGGAGCCGACCGAGAGGAAGTCCACCTGCCGCGCCAGCTCTTTAGCCTGGTACACCGCTGCCGGGATTTCGATCATCACGCCAATCGGCGGCATCGGCACGTCAGCGCCTTCGTCGCGCACTTCGCCCCAGGCGCGGTGGATCAAGTGCAGGGCTTCTTCCAGCTCATGGGTGCCGGAGATCATCGGCAGCAGGATGCGCAGGTTATTCAAGCCTTCGCTGGCCTTGAGCATGGCGCGGGTTTGTACGAGGAAAATTTCAGGATGGTCGAGGGTCACGCGAATGCCGCGCCAGCCAAGGAAGGGGTTGTCTTCCTTGATCGGGAAGTAAGACAGTGACTTATCGCCGCCGATGTCCAGGCTGCGCATCGTCACCGGCAAGGGGTGGAAGGCGGACAGTTGCTCGCGATAAATCGCCAGCTGCTCCTTCTCACTCGGGAACCGTTGGTTGATCATGAACGGCACTTCGGTGCGGTACAGCCCTACCCCTTCGGCGCCGCGCTGTTGCGCGCGGGCCACATCGGCCAGCAGGCCGGTGTTGACCAGCAGCGGTACGCGGTGGCCGTCGAGGGTCACGCACGGCAGTTCGCGCAGCGAGTCGAGGCCCAGCGCGAGTTGCTTCTCTTCTTCCACCACCTCGGCGTATTGCTTGCGCAGCAGCTCGCTGGGGTTGGTGAAGACTTCACCGCGATGGCCGTCGACGATCATGTCGATGCCGTCGACCTTGGAGTACGGCAGGTCGACCAGGCCCATCACCGTCGGAATGCCCATGGCGCGGGCCAGGATCGCGACGTGGGAGTTACCCGAACCCAATACCGAGACCAGGCCCACCAGTTTGCCTTCCGGCACTTCGCCAAGCATGGTGGCGGTCAGCTCTTCACTGATCAGGATGGTGTTGTCGGGGTAGACCAGGTTGGTGGTGCGGTCTTCCTGCAGGTAGGCCAACAGACGGCGACCGAGGTCACGGACGTCCGAGGCACGCTCGCGCAGGTAGGCGTCGTCCATCAATTCGAAACGGTTGACGTGATCGGTGACCACCTGGCGCAGCGCGCCCTGGGCCCACTGGCCGGTCTTAATCACGGTTTTGACTTCATTACCCAGGGACGCGTCGTCGAGCATCATCTGGTACACGTCGAACAGCGCGCGCTCTTCGGGGCGCAGTTGCGTGGCCAGTTTGGTCGAGAGGTTGCGCATGTCGGCGCGCACGCCTTCCAGGGCAGTCTTGAACAGTTTGATTTCAGCGTCGATGTCGTTGACGGTCTTGTCCGGCACCACATCGAGGTCGGCCGGTGGCAGCATGACCACCGCCGTACCAACGGCAGCACCCGGCGAACCGGGCACGCCGACGAACTTAGCTTCCTGGATGCCCTTGCCCTGGCGCCCCAGGCCGCGAATCGAACCCGTCGCCTCGGCGTGAGCAATAACCCCGGCAAGCTGCGCGCTCATGGTCACGAGGAAGGCTTCTTCACCTTCATCGAACTGGCGGCGTTCTTTTTGCTGGATGACCAACACGCCGACAACGCGGCGGTGGTGGATGATCGGTGCGCCGAGGAACGAGGCGTAGCGCTCTTCACCGGTTTCGGCAAAGTAGCGATAACGCGGGTGATCGGCCGCGTTTTCAAGGTTCAGGGGTTCTTCACGCGTCCCCACCAGGCCCACCAGACCTTCATTGGGCGCCATGCTGACCTTGCCGATGGAGCGCTTGTTCAGGCCCTCGGTGGCCATCAGCACAAAACGGTTGGTCTCAGGGTCCAGCAGGTAAACCGAGCAGACCTGGCTGCCCATGGCTTCCTTGACGCGCAACACAATAATCCCCAACGCCGCCTTGAGATCCTTGGCGGAGTTAACTTCCTGGACGATCTTGCGCAGCGTATTGAGCATGGCTCGGGGTCGAACTCCGTCGTCAGTCGCGCGCTAAAAGGCGCGGGGCAAGTTCTTTGAGAGCGCGACGATAAACCTCGCGCTTGAATGTCACCACCTGGCCCAGCGGGTACCAATAGCTGACCCAACGCCAGCCATCGAACTCCGGTTTACCGGTCAAATCCATCCGCACCCGCTGCTCGTTGGAGATCAGGCGCAGGAGAAACCATTTCTGCTTCTGGCCGATGCACAGCGGTTGGCTGTGGGTACGCACCAGGCGTTGCGGCAAACGATAGCGCAACCAGCCCCGCGTACAGGCCAGAATTTGCACATCTTCACGCTCAAGGCCGACTTCTTCGTTCAACTCACGGTACAAGGCGTCTTCAGGGGTTTCGTCGGGGTTGATTCCGCCTTGAGGAAACTGCCAGGCATCTTGGTTGATTCGGCGAGCCCATAGCACCTGTCCGGCATCATTCGTAAGAATAATCCCGACATTAG
This sequence comes from Pseudomonas sp. YeP6b, assembly GCF_025642995.1. Lineage (NCBI taxonomy): Bacteria > Pseudomonadati > Pseudomonadota > Gammaproteobacteria > Pseudomonadales > Pseudomonadaceae > Pseudomonas > Pseudomonas sp. YeP6b. Next base: position 6,510,193 of record NZ_CP080090.1, read on the forward strand.
GACGGAAACCATCGGGGTCGATCACGGCAACAACCTCGCAAACGCATGTCGCCGCATTGTTCCACAAAGGTTGTTCCAGCGGCAACGAGGCTTCTTACCTTATGTGCACTCTTGTGAAAAGACCGTATTCTGGACGCCTTTTTACAGACTTTTCAGCGAGTAACTGCAATGCGCCTGGCTTTATTCGACTTGGACAACACGCTTCTGGGCGGTGACAGCGATCACGCCTGGGGCGATTACCTCTGCGAACGCGGGATTCTCGACGCGGTGGCCTACAAGGCCCGCAACGACGAGTTTTACCAGGACTACCTGGCCGGCACGCTGGATAACGCCGCTTACCTGAACTTCTGCCTGGAAATCCTCGGCCGCACCGAGATGGCCCAGTTGGACGAATGGCACAACGACTACATGCGCGACTGCATCGAGCCGATCATGCTGCCCCAGGCAGTGGAACTGCTGGCCAAGCACCGCGCTGCCGGCGACAAGCTGGTGATCATCACCGCCACCAACCGCTTCGTCACCGCGCCAATTGCTGCACGCCTGGGCGTCGATACCCTGATCGCCACCGAGTGCGAGATGGAGAATGGCCGCTACACCGGGCGCAGCACCGATGTGCCGTGCTTCCGTGAAGGCAAGGTGACGCGCTTGAATCGTTGGCTGGAAGAAACCGGGCACAGCCTGGAAGACAGCTATTTCTATAGCGACTCGATGAATGATTTGCCACTGCTGGAGCAAGTGACCCACCCGGTGGCGGTGGATCCGGATCCGAATTTGCGGGCTGAGGCCCAGAAGCGCGGCTGGCCGGTGATAACACTGCGAAGCTGATGGCCCCATCGCAGGCAAGCCAGCTCCCACACCTAGATTCGTGAATACATTCAAGTGTGGGAGCTGGCTTGCCTGCGATGAAGTCGACTCAGTCCCAAGCCCTACATCGGCTTAGCCACCATCAAATAGAAAATCACCATAAACGCCAAAAACGCCGGCCAGCCCAGGCCAAACCACCAGCGCATATAGGTCGTCGCCTTGATCGGCATCGCCGTGCCGTCGCGCAACGCCTGCTCCGCCATCTTGTGCACACGAATCTGCAACCACACCACCGGCAACCAGCAAACCCCAGCCAGGCAATACAGGCCGACGGTCCATTGCAGCCAGCTCTGCTGCATCGACCAACCCGCCAAGTGCATCAAGCCAACCCCGCTTAAGGGCTGGAACACCGCCGTGGTTGCGGTAAACGCCCAGTCAGCGAACACCAGGTGCTTGAACGTCACGGCGATGACTTCAACGTTGCCGCTGCGCCAGGCGCGCAAGGCATAGTAAGCCGAGCCCGCGCCCAACCCGAATAGAATGGTCGAGGAAAGGATATGCAGGGTTTTCAGCAGCAGGTACGCGCTCATCGACGAGGCTCATTCAAAAAAGGTTCAGTCCAAAGAAGCCATACAGTCGCCACCATCAGCACCAGGTTCTTGGCGACGGCGGCATAAGGGTCAAACCAGTAATGGGGCAGAACAAAGCTGATAAACACGGTGTAACCGGCCATCAGCAGCAGTTGCAGGGTCAGGGCCTGCCTGCGCCAGCGCTTCACCAGCAAGCCCAGGCCCAGCAGGGCATCGCAGGCCGAACCGCCGATAACAGCGAGTGTCGCCCAAGTGCCTTGCACGCCCGCCTCGGCCATGATGCGCAGGCCCCAGTCGTAACCCGGGCCAAGGCAGACCGCTGCGGTGCCCAGCCAGATCAGCACCATCACCGCCAGCATCAGAGGGCGGACAGTGCGCTGGCTGCTGATGGCCGCGTTCGGCCAATCCTGCAGGCGCGAGGCCAGCGGCGCGGCGGTATAGCCGCAGACCGAGGCCAGCACCTCGGGGTCGGCCACATTGTCCTGTTGCGCCAGGGCGATACTTTGTCGGTTCAAAACCTGCCAGCCCAGGCGATCACCCAACCAACCGCCCAACCTCAGCAGCGGCACTTGCACGTAGCGGCCCGCCTCCCAGCCTTGAGCCGCGCGCAGGTGGTCAACGACCTGCGACAGCCGCATCGGCTCGGGCCCCACCAACGGCAGCACCATTGATTCAGCAGGCCACTGGCGCAGCAGGGCCATTACCGCACCGACCAGATCGTCGATATGCACGGGCTGCACCTGGGCCTTGAGGTCGAGCAGCGGAATCAGCGGCCAAGGCGAAAGCCCGGCCAGCCACGCACTGCTGGTGCCGCCCGCGCCCACCACCAATGAAGGCCGAAGCACCACAGCGGTTATGCCCAGACTGAGCAGATAATCATCCGCCAAGCCTTTGCTGGCCAGGAACGGCAGGTCGGATTGCGCCGCAGCGCCCAAGGCGGAAATCTGCAACACCCGCACGCCACGCTGAGCGGCCAGATCAAACAGCACGCGAGTGCCCTGATCCTGCACCCGGCTCAACTCAGCCACATCCACGCTGAGCAGGCCCGCCGCATTGATCAATAAATCAACAGATTCAGGAAAGACAAAGTGCTCGGGGTCGACAGCCAGGCGGCCCAGGTCCAGCGAACGCCACTCAACCCCCGGCCAACTCTGGTGTTGAGGCGTTCGAGAGGTCGCGATCACGCAGTGCCCGGCGTGCTGCAAGGCGCGCAACAGATGGCGGCCCACAAACCCTGTGGCGCCGACCAGAAGGACGTTCATGAAGCCCCTTTAGACCGGCTTGGCGCCCATCAACCCGGCAATCGCCACAAACCCCACCAGGCTGACCACGGCCAGCGCCAGGGTGAAATTCAGGCTGCCACCGACGCCCAGGCGCAGGCGGTTAAGCCGTGCCACCAGCCAGAACCAGGCCAGCGCCGCCACGGTGTAGAGGATGCTGGAACCCAGAATCCAGGTTTGCCCCAGCGGCCAGCCGATCAAATGCGCCAGCCACCAGCCGGTGAATGGCATGCTGACCATGCAAACCCCCATCAGCAGCCACACAAATGCCCACGGGCGTTGCACGGTAACCGCCGGGCCGGCACTGCGCTTGCGCCAGGCCAGTACCGCCAGGCCCAGGCCACAGAGCAACAGCAACACAGTGGCGGTGATGTGGATAACTTTTAGGGTGGTCAGCGTTTCCATGGTCTTGATTCCTTATAGGCCGCTCAGTCAGCGTAGTCGCTCAACCGAGGAACAGCTGGTAGGCCGGGTTTTCGCTTTCATCCCAGTACGGGTAGCCGATTTGCGCCAATGCGGCCGGCACCAAATGGCGCTCGTCCGCCGGCACTTGCAAGCCGGCGACCACACGGCCGTCGGCCGCGCCGTGGTTGCGATAGTGGAACATCGAGATGTTCCAGCGCCCGCCCAATTTGTTAAGAAAGTTGAACAGCGCGCCCGGGCGTTCCGGGAATTCGAAACGCAATACCAGCTCGTCGCTCACTTTCGCCGCGTGCCCACCGACCATATGACGAATGTGCAACTTGGCCAGTTCGTTCTCGGTCAGGTCCAGCACCGGGAAACCCTGGCTGGTGAGGCTGGCGATCAACGCGCTGCGCGGGTCGTTTTCCGGGTGAGTCTGCACGCCAACGAAGATGTGCGCCTCGCGGCCGGAGTGGTAGCGGTAGTTGAATTCGGTGATCTGGCGCTTGCCCACGGCCTCGCAGAAGGCCTTGAAGCTGCCCGGCTGCTCGGGGATGGTCACGGCGATGATAGCTTCGCGGCCTTCACCCAGCTCGGCGCGCTCGGCCACATGGCGCAGGCGGTCGAAGTTGACGTTGGCACCGGAGTCGATGGCCACCAGGGTTTGCCCGGTGATGCCTCGGGTCTCGACATACTTCTTGATCCCCGCCACACCCAATGCGCCCGCCGGCTCGGTGATGGAGCGGGTGTCGTCGTAGATGTCCTTGATCGCCGCGCAGATTTCATCGGTGCTGACGGTGATCACTTCGTCCACATAGTCTTTGCAGATGTCGAACGTGTGCTGGCCGATCTGCGCCACCGCCACGCCGTCGGCAAAGATACCGACGGTCGGCAATACCACGCGCTCACCGGCAGCCATGGCGGCTTGCAGGCAGTTGGAGTCGTCCGGCTCGACGCCGATGATCTTGATCTCCGGGCGCAGGTATTTCACGTACGCCGCAATACCGGCAATCAGCCCGCCGCCGCCCACTGGTACGAAAATCGCGTCCAGCGGCCCCGGGTGCTGGCGCAGAATTTCCATCGCCACGGTGCCCTGCCCGGCAATGGTGTGCGGATCATCATAGGGGTGAATGTAAACGTAGCCTTTTTCGTCGACCAGTTTCAGCGAGTAGGCCAGGGCTTCCGGGAAGGAATCACCGTGCAGCACCACTTTGCCGCCACGCGAACGCACGCCTTCGACCTTGATCTCCGGGGTGGTCTTGGGCATCACGATAGTGGCCTTGACCCCCAACACCTTGGCCGCCAGGGCCAGGCCTTGGGCGTGGTTGCCGGCAGACGCGGTGACCACGCCGCGCGCGCGTTCTTCAGCGCTCAGTTGGGTCAGCTTGTTGTAGGCGCCCCGAATCTTGAACGAGAACACCGGCTGCAAGTCTTCACGCTTGAGCCAGACCTTGTTGCCCAGCCGCTCGGAGAGCTGGCGCGCGGTCTGCAAGGGGGTTTCTACGGCAACGTCGTAAACGCGCGAGGTGAGGATCTTTTTGACGTACTGTTCAAGCATCGGAAAGCATCACTGGGCGGGTTGGGCAGGGCCAAGGAGTCTAACCCAGCGTTTAGCCGGGCGACCACACGAATCCCGAGGTTTTGTTGGGTTATACTCGCCGCCCTCGATAATTCCCCGCCCGTTCCGGAGCCCGCATGACCCAGGATCAACTCAAACAGGCAGTGGCCCAGGCCGCCGTCGATTTAATCCTTCCTAAACTCGACGACAAAAGCATCGTCGGCGTCGGCACCGGCTCCACCGCCAACTGCTTTATCGATGCGCTGGCCCTGCACAAGGGCGCGTTTGACGGCGCCGTGGCCAGCTCCGAAGCCACCGCCGCGCGCCTCAAGGGCCATGGCATTCCGGTGTACGAGCTCAATACCGTGAGCGACCTGGAGTTCTACGTCGACGGCGCCGATGAAAGCGACGAGCACCTGAACCTGATCAAAGGCGGCGGCGCAGCCCTGACCCGCGAGAAGATCGTCGCGGCCGTGGCCAAGACCTTTATCTGCATCGCCGACGCCAGCAAGCTGGTGCCGGTACTCGGCGCGTTCCCGCTGCCGGTGGAAGTGATCCCGATGGCCCGCAGCCACGTGGCCCGCGAGCTGGTGAAACTGGGCGGCGACCCGGTGTACCGCGAAGGCGTGTTGACCGATAACGGCAACATCATCATCGACGTGTTCAACCTGCAGATCACCAACCCGGTGGAGCTGGAAACCCAGATCAATGCGATCGTCGGTGTGGTGACTAACGGTTTGTTCGCCGCGCGCCCGGCTGATGTGTTGCTGCTGGGCACCTCTGAAGGCGTGAAAACCCTCAAGGCCTAAAGCTCACCGCCTGGCTTTGTGTGGGAGCTGCGGTGCGACGATTCGACTTGCCTGCGATAGCATCGCCTCGGTTTAACTGACACACCGAGCCGTTCGCATCGCAGGCAAGTCGAATCGTCGCACCGCAGTTCCCACATTTGATTCCATTGTCCGAAAGATCCATGTAACAAAAACGCTACTTTTCGCAGCATCACCCTCCAAAATCGTGCGCCAAGTCACGACATCTCACACCTCAATCAGTATCAAATCCGTTACAAATTACAGCCAAGCGACCCACGCGTTTAACAATGCGCCACTTCGCAGTCGCCCACGGAATGAGGCGCGCATTGTGCAATGGGTCTGGGCTTGAACATCCCCATCACCTCAAGGACGACCTTGTGATAAAGCCCTTAGCCCTCGCGATCAGCGTTGTCGGCACGCTGCTGTCGACACACACCCAGGCCTACGATTACGGCCAACATGCCAACACCACCCTGGAAAAGCTGATCAACGACTACCCCGGCCGGTATCGCGGCACCGCCAATTTCGCCGGCGCCGCGGATTGGATGCAAAGCCAGATGGGTTCGGCCTACAGCCTTAGTCGCCAGAATTTCACCTGGAACAACGGCAGTCGCGCCTCGCAAAACGTGGTGGCCTACGCCGCCGGCACCAAACCGCAGTACGTGGTGATTGGCGCGCATTTCGATACCTACTTCGGCCGCCCGGCCCTGCAAGGCCTGGACGACAATGGCTCCGGCGCCAGCGTGCTGACCGAGGTGGAGAAGAACCTCGGCGGCTTGCAGTTGGAAAACGGCCTGCAAATCGTCGGCTTCGGCGCCGAAGAAGAAGGCCTACGCGGCTCCAAGGCCTTCGTCGACTCACTCAGCGCCAGCCAGCGCGCGAACATGCTGGCGATGATCAACCTCGACAGCCTGATCACCGGCGACATGATGTACGCCCACGCCGGCCAGAACAGCACCGCCAACCCCGCGCTGGCCTCATTGCGCGAACACGCCTTGCAGATCGCCAAGGAGCTGAACATCCCGCTGTTCACCAACCCGGGCCTGGACCCGCAATACCCCAAGGGCACCGGTTGCTGCAGCGATGGCGAACCGTTCGAACCGCTGAAAATTCCGATTCTGTACATAGAAGCCACCAACTGGGAGCTGGGCGACCTGGACGGATACACCCAGACCAACAACCCGAAAATCCCCGGCGGCTCCACCTGGCACGACCCGGCCGAGGACAACAAAGCCGTACTCACCGACGCCTTCGGCCAGGCGCGTATCGACCAGCGCCTGCGCGACTATTCGCGCCTGCTCAGCCGCCTGGTGCTGGAGCTGACCAACGCCGACCTGATGGCCTCGACCGCCTCCGGCGGCGCCGTTGCGCGCAATATGCAGGACAACCTGCAGCGCCAGCACCAAGCCATGGTGCGCCTGCATGATCGCCGTTGGCTAACCTTGCAAGCGGCCAGCCGCGAGGTGGGAAGCTTCGATGGCGAAATCGGTGTGGACGGCGAATACAACCCGGACAGCGGCTTCGACAGCCCACTCAACCCCGAGGCGCGGCGCCTGGGCGTGCATGCGCTGGGCGATTACCAACTCACCTCCAACCTGAACATCGGCGCCAGCCTGAGCTACCTCAATGGTCGCGACAAACTTGAGCACCGCGGCAAACTGGACAGCGACACCTGGCAGGCTGCGGCCTACGCCTTGCTCAATGGCGGCGGCCCAAGCTGGCTGGCCGGCGACCTGAGCGTCGGCCATACGCGCTTCGACGCCAAGCGCAACCTGCTGATCCAGGCCAATGGCGGCCCGATCCTGCTCAACCAGCGACTGAGCGGCAACACTGACGCCCTGTCCTTGGGCGCGCGGGTGCTTGGCGGCTATGATTTCGATTTCGGCGCGATCAAGAGCGGGCCGTTTGCCGGCCTGGATTACAGCCATTACCGCATCGATAAATTCCACGAGAAACAGAACCTGCGCACCGCGCTTGAGTACGAAGAACAAGCCTTCGATTCCCTGGAAGCCAGCCTCGGTTGGCGCGTGCGCGGCGCAGTCGCCCTGCCCTATGGCTTGAGCCTGCTGCCTTACGGCGATATCGCCTGGGTCAAGGAGCTGGCAGATGGGCGCCTGGATGACCTCGACCTGACCGCCCACGCCGACGGCCAGGCGCGCACCGCCAAACTGGGTTCAGTGGATAAAAGCTTTGGCCGCGCGCAAATCGGCAGCCAACTGGCGATCACCCCGCAGTTGGGCGTTTACGCCGAGGTGAACAGCCGCCTTGGGCATGCCGAAGGCAGCCAGACCGGCTATTCGCTGGGTGTGCAGTGGATGTTTTGATCAGGGCTTTTTGAACACGTAAAACAGGTTAGGCTCGCTGACCAGGTACAAGCTGCCGTCATCGTCCATGGCGATACCTTCGGCCTGGGGCACACGTTTTTGCAGACCATGGCGCCCGTTGAGCAGAGAAAGGCTGCTTAACGGGCGACCGTCGATGTCCAACTCCAGCACCAAAAACGACTCATCCGACAGCGCCAGCAAATGCCCGCTGCGCTCGTTGTATTGCAAGCTCGACAGGTCGCGCACAAACAGCCCGGCATCACGCTTAGGGTTGTTGATCACGTGCACCGAGTAGGTTTTTTCCGGCTTGAAATGCGGGAAACCGTGGACCTCGTAGATCAGCATCGGGTCGCGCTCCTTGGCCACGAACAGGCGTTTACCTACCGAGTCATACGCCAGGCCCTCGAAACCCTTGTTACCGCCGATGTGCACACCCAAGGTCATCTGCTCTGCGTCGGCAGCATCAAGGAACTGGGTGTCGTCATTCACATGCACCTTGATCAGCCGCTGCTGGGCTTCATCGCTGATGACGTAGATGTTGTCGCTGATGAACTCCACCGCCTCGGCATCGCCAAAGCCCACCAGCGCAATGCGCCGCAAGATCTTGCCGTCCAGGGACAGCTCGACCAGCTCGGCGTTTTTGTTGGTGACGGTAAACAGGCTTTTTCGCACCGGGTCGTAAGTGAGTGCCGAGACGTCATCGTCGAGGCCTTCGATCACTTTGGCTTCCAGGCTGACACGGTAATCGGCCAGGCCGATGGAGCGCTCATTGGCGGGCTGGCCCCACGCCTGCCAGTTGAACCACGCGCGTTCGAACAAGCGAAATTGCTGTGCGACCACCGCGCCGGTGACCAAGGCGATCAGCAACACCAAAAAAAACGCGGGTTTGGGGCGGGTAAGTCGGCGCATCAGGCAAGCTCAACGTCAAAAAGTGGCGAATGAATATCACGCCTGTCTGAATTTAAACTTAAACGCAGCCGACTGCCTGGCGAATGACGCTCCTAGCGCTGTATCCGACGTAATCGTCAGTTATTTCTGTTTCTCGAAGCGATAAAACAGGTTCGGCTCACTGACCATGTACAACGTGCCGCTCTCATCCATGGTCACGCCTTCCGCACGCGGGATGGTGTGCTTGAGGCCGTTGAAGCCACCGAGCAGGGTCATGAAGCTCACTTGCTCGCCCTTTGCATCCAGCTCCAGCAACAGGTGGGAGTCGGCCGACAGCACCAGCAAGTGCCCGGTGCGCGGGTCGACATCCAGGGCCGAAAGGTTGCGCATGTCCAACTCGGTGCTGGCGACTTTTTGCTTGTCGCCTGTCAGCGTGGCGCCATCGCTTTTCCAGGTAAACAGCGCAGGTGGGCGCTCTTCGCCGAGTACGATTTGCTGGTTGCGCTTGTCCCAGGCGATGCCTTCAAACGCTTTGTTCTGGTCCTTGGACGGGCCGAGGTCGTAGGTCTTGAAGTCAGCGATGTTCAGTTGTTGAGTGCCGGCATCGACTGTCACCACGGTGAGCGTGTGCATGCGCTCATCGACAATGGCCATCAAGCCATTCTCCATCACCGTCAGGCCTTCCGGGTTATTCCAGCCATTGAGCGGCATTTTGCGCAGCACGTCGCCTTGCAGGCTCAACTCAACCAGGAACGGGTTTTTGCCCATCACAGAAAACAGGGTTTTGGTCTGCGGGTTGTAGGCCAGGTCCGAAGCCTCGTCCTTCTCCATGCCGGGCAGCAACTTGCCGTCGATGACCGCGTGATAGTCCGGCAGCCACACACTGGCTTGTTGTTCGGCCGGCGTCTCAAAGCGCTCCGCCACCCACAGCGCACCACGATCGTCCCAGTGCATGAGCCAGGCAACGCCATACACAATCGCCCCGGCGAGGAACAGCCAGGAATACCAGCGCAGGGCAAAACGTGAACGGGGCTTGGGTGCAGCGGTGGGCAAGGTCACGGCCATTGAGCGCTTTTCCGGAAAGTCAGCGTTAGGTGATAGCACAGGATCAACAGGCCTGCGCGCAGGAGGCTGGAATTATCCGGATGGTGTGTGAAAAAAATGCAAAAGCCTGGGATTCTGAGGATGTACTCAATCGAATGTGGGAGCTGGCTTGCCTGCGATAGCATCACCTCAGTATCACTGATACACCGAGGTGTCCGCATCGCAGGCAAGCCAGCTCCCACATTTGAACTGCATCCAGCCTTTAGCGAACGCTGCTTTCGAAGCGGCTCACGCCCGCCAACTCCAGCACCAACTCATCCCCCACATTCAACGGCCCCACACCCGCCGGGGTGCCGGTGAGGATCACGTCGCCGGCCTGCAGCGAGAAGCAGCCGGCCATGTGCTGGATCATCGGGATGATCGGGTTGAGCATCTGCGCGCTGTTGCCGTCCTGGCGCACTTGGCCGTTGATGGTCAGGCGGATGCCGATGTCGGTCACGTCCGCAAAGGTGCTACTCACCACAAACGGGGCAATCACAGCGGCGCCGTCGAACGACTTGGCGATTTCCCACGGCAGGCCTTTGGCTTTCAGCTCGGCCTGCTTGTCGCGCAGGGTCAGGTCCAGGGCCGGGGCGAAGCCGGAGATGGCGTCCAGCACTTCTTCACGGCTGGGTTTGGTCGACAAGGGCTTGCCGATCAACACCGCGATTTCCGCTTCGTAATGCACCGAACCGCGCTCGGTAGGGATGGTGAAGCCGCCTTCCAGTGCGACCACGCAGCTGCCCGGTTTGATGAACAGCAGCGGCTCGGTCGGCACCGGGTTGTCCAGTTCCTTGGCATGTTCGGCGTAGTTACGCCCGATGCACACCACTTTACCCAGGGGAAAGTGGATGTTGGTGCCGTCGACATACTTGTGCTGGTAGCTCATGGAACGACTCCTTCAGGGGCGATTAAACAGCGAAGATCTTGCCAGGGTTCATGATGCCGTTAGGGTCGAACACCGCCTTCACTGCCTTCATGTATTCGATTTCAACCGGTGAGCGGCTGTAGGTCAGGTAATCGCGTTTGGTCATGCCTACGCCGTGCTCGGCGGAGATCGAGCCGTTGTACTTCTGAACGGTTTCGAACACCCACTTGTTGACGGTGGCGCATTTGGCGAAGAACTCGTCCTTGCTCAGGTTTTCCGGCTTGAGGATGTTCAGGTGCAGGTTGCCGTCGCCGATGTGGCCGAACCAGACAATTTCGAAGTCCGGGTAGTGTTCGCCGACGATCGCGTCGATTTCCTTCAAGAACGCCGGCACTTTGGAGACAGTGACCGAAATATCGTTCTTGTATGGGGTCCAGTGGGAAATGGTCTCGGAGATGTACTCGCGCAGTTTCCACAGGTTGTGCAGCTGGGTTTCGCTTTGGCTCATCACGCCGTCCAGCACCCAGCCCTGCTCGACGCAGTGCTCGAAGGTTTCCAGGGCGTGGTTGGCAACTTCTTCGGTGGTGGCCTCGAACTCCAGCAGCGCGTAGAACGGGCAGTCGGTTTCGAACGGCGCGGGTACGTCGCCACGGCCCATGACTTTGGCCAGGGCTTTGTCGGAGAAGAATTCGAAGGCGGTCAGGTCCAGCTTGCTCTGGAACGCATGCAGCACCGGCATGATCGAGTCGAAATCAGTGGTGCCGAGCACCATGGCGGTGAGGTTTTTCGGCGCACGGTCCAGGCGCATGGTGGCTTCCACCACGAAACCCAGGGTGCCTTCGGCGCCGATAAACAGCTGGCGCATGTCGTAGCCGGTGGCGTTCTTGATCAGGTCGCGGTTCAGTTCCAGCACATCACCTTTGCCGGTGACCACTTTCATGCCGGCCACCCAATTGCGGGTCATGCCGTAGCGAATCACCTTGATCCCGCCGGCATTGGTACCGATATTGCCGCCAATCTGGCTCGAACCCGACGAAGCGAAGTCCACCGGGTAGTACAGGCCTTTCTCTTCGGCGACGTTCTGCAATTGCTTGGTGACCACGCCCGGCTGGCACACGGCGGTGCGGTCGGTGAGGTTCACGCCGAGAATCTGGTTCATGTAGTCGAACGACACGACCACTTCGCCATTCGCCGCCACAGCAGCAGCCGACAGACCGGTGCGGCCACCCGACGGCACCAGTGCCACCTTGTGTTCATTGGCCCAACGCACGATGGCTTGCACCTGTTCGGTGGTCTTGGGGAACACGATGGCGCTAGGCGCGGGCGCGAAGTGCTTGGTCCAATCCTTGCCGTAAGCCTCCAGGGAGTCTGCATCGGTCAGCACTTTGCCAGGCTCAACCAGGGTCTTCAGCTCATCAATCAGGGCAGGATGGGTCATCGACAGAACTCTCGAACAATTCATGGTCATCCTGAGAACGCTTCACGTCGCAGGAATAGGTGTTTAGCGGGGCGCGTATGCTAGCATACCGCCCCCGCAGGACAGAGCCCAAGGGCGTTCTGCGGTGACGGCTTTCCTGCCGTCCGGGTCAGCTCTTGTGCACTGATTCAAGGCACTAACTGCTCGATTCCCTGCCATTTTTCTCCGGGATACAGGTTTACGCAGATGAGCAAGACTTCTCTCGATAAGAGCAAGATCAAGTTCCTTCTTCTGGAAGGCGTCCACCCATCGGCTGTCGACGTACTGAAAGCCGCTGGGTACTCCAGCATTGAGTACATCACCAGTTCTCTGCCGGAAGCCCAGTTAAAGGAAAAGATCGCCGACGCGCACTTTATCGGCATTCGCTCCCGCACTCAGCTGACCGAAGAGATCTTCGACCACGCCAAGAAACTCGTGGCTGTCGGCTGTTTCTGCATCGGCACCAACCAGGTCGACCTTAACGCTGCACGTGAGCGCGGTATCGCGGTGTTCAACGCACCGTACTCCAACACCCGTTCCGTTGCTGAACTGGTGCTGGCCGAGGCCATCCTGCTGTTGCGCGGTATCCCAGAGAAAAACGCTTCCTGCCACCGTGGCGGCTGGATCAAAAGCGCGGCCAACTCTTTCGAAATCCGCGGCAAGAAGCTGGGTATCGTCGGTTACGGCTCGATCGGCACTCAACTGTCGGTGCTGGCCGAAGGCTTAGGCATGCAGGTGTTCTTCTACGACACCCTGACCAAGCTGCCATTGGGTAACGCCACTCAGGTGTCGAGCCTGACCGAGCTGCTGGGCATGTCCGACATCGTCACCCTGCACGTTCCGGAAACCGCTGAGACCCAGTGGATGATCGGCGAGAAGGAAATCCGCGCCATCAAGAAAGGCGGCATCCTGATCAACGCTGCACGTGGCACCGTGGTTGAGCTGGACGCCCTGGCCGACGCGATCAAGGACAAGCACCTGATCGGCGCCGCGATCGACGTGTTCCCGGTGGAGCCACGCTCCAACGACGACATCTTCGAAAGCCCGCTGCGTGGCCTGGACAACGTGATCCTGACTCCACACATCGGCGGTTCCACCGCTGAAGCCCAAGCCAACATCGGCCTGGAAGTGTCGGAAAAACTGGTCAAGTACAGCGACAACGGTACGTCGGTGTCTTCCGTCAACTTCCCGGAAGTGGCGCTGCCGGCTCACCCTGGCAAGCACCGCCTGCTGCACATCCACCAGAACATCCCTGGCGTGATGATGGAGATCAACAAGGTCTTCGCGGAAAACGGCATCAACATCTCCGGTCAGTTCCTGCAGACCAACGAGAAGGTCGGCTACGTGGTGATCGACGTCGACGCCGAGTACTCGGACCTGGCGCAAGAGAAGCTGCAGCACATCAACGGCACGATTCGTAGCCGCGTATTGTTCTAAGGCTTTAAACGCTGCATAAAAAATGGGAGGCCCGCAGGGGTCTCCCATTTTTTTGTCTGAACAAATCTTACTTAACGTTAACCGTGATCACCTTCGAGGCTACAGTAGGGTTGAACTGCATGTGCAGTTTGTCGCCAGCTACCAGTTGCAGTGTGTGCTTGCCTGGGGTGAGGGTCAGCTGGGTTTCGGTCTGGGCCTTGCCGTAGTGGATCACGGTGTCGGTGGCCGGGATCGGCACGCTGGCGTCCGGCAGCTCTTTCTGGTCAATCAGCAGGTGGTGGTGGCCGGTGCCTGGGTCCTGGCTGGTCGCCGGGGCCAGCTGCAGGCCTTCCATGCCGAATTTGACGGTGAAGGTTTTATCGACGGTGGCGCCGTCTTTTGGCGACACGATAAACACTTTGGCACCTTCAGGTGGCGCACTGCGCGGAATACCGTCAGCCGCAGTAGCCAGCATCGAAGCACCCAGCAACAGGCTGGCCAGGGTGGCACGGGACAAAAAGGCTTTCATTCGCTTCTCCAGTTTTTCTATGAAATCTGTAGGGTTATGACAACTTCGCGACAAATTGCTGTCCAAGGCACTGAACACCATAGCAAAGCGATGCTGATCGGCGCCTCGCACAGACGAATTCTTTAGGAGCGACCATGCGCTTTTCGCCTGGCCTTGTACTTTTACTGCCCCTTCTGAGCCCATTGGCTCACGCCGAATTGATCGATGATGTGTTTGATCGCGGCGAACTGCGCATCGCCCTGGAGGCCAACACGCCGCCATTCAACTTCAAGGACGGCGACAAGCTCACCGGTTTTGAAGTGGAACTGGGCGAGCAACTGGCGAAGGAAATGGACGTGCGCCCCTCGTTTATCACCACCGATGACACTGACCTGCTGCCGGGCGTGGAAACCGGCAAGTACGACGTGGCCATCAACCATATCGCTATGACTGCCGAGCTGAAGGATCGTTTCGATTTCAGTGAGCCTTATCGGGAAAAGCCTGAGCTGGTTATTCCGTTCCAGAAGGGCAACCCGGCGTTCAAAAGCAGCTTGGACAAGGCATTACAGCACGTGAAGGCCGATGGTCGACTGAAGGCGCTGGCGCAGAAGTGGTTTGAGAACGATACGAAGGCCGAATAAATACTCGGTCAATGTGGGAGCTGGCTTGCCTGCGATAGCGACGGGTCAGCACCTAATGTGTGACTGACACACCGCTATCGCAGGCAAGCCAGCTCCCACATTTTTGATCTATATAAGGCTTGAGAGATGCCGTGCCGCTTCGGACAGCTCCAGCTCACTGAACACCAACACCCCGTGACGCTTGAGCAACGCCGCCGTCACCCCTTCACCGCTCACCTTTACACCAGTGAACGTGCCGTCATAAGTCAACAGGTTGCCGCAGGAAGGGCTATTGGCCTTGAGAATGGCGATGCGGATGTCATGGCGCTGCACCAGCGCCAACGCCTGGCGGGCGCCATCGAGAAAGGCGGCGCTGAAGTCTTCGCCCTCTGCGGTCAGCACCTGAGCGCGGCCTTCCCACACATCAATGCCCTGCCCGCCCGGTATCTCGGCGGAGGGACGCGGCGTGGGCAAACCGCCCGACACTTCCGGGCAGATGGCAACCACGCGGCCTTCAGCCTGCCACGCCGCCAATTGATCAAATGGGCCACTGGCTCCGCCGTCGTAGCGCACCTTGTGCCCGAGCAGGCAGCGGCTGATCAGAATCTTTTGCATGGTTAAAAAGGCTCGTTACCCCGGCGGCGAAACCAGCCGGTCAGGGACAGGCGTTCGCGCGTGGCGGGCAGGACTTCGTGGGGCACCTCCCCGGACAGGAACACCACCAGGCTGCCGCCGGTGGGCACCACGTCATGTTCGACGCCGCCCTTGAGGTACATGCGCAACTGGCCGCCATGCTCGGGCAGCCAGGCATCGTTCAAATACACCACGGCCGAGACCATGCGCCGGTCATCGTCGCGAAAACGGTCCACGTGCTTGAGGTAAAACGCCCCCGGCGGGTACATCGCGAAATGGCTTTCGAAGTCTTCCAGGCCCAGAAACAGGCCGCGATTCATCGCCTGGCGCAGGCTGTCCATCACGCCCATGTAGGTCTCGCAGACTGCGGCATCCCCCTCTTCCAGCCACTGGATATGGTCACCGCGAATCCCCTCGCGAATCTCCTGGGCCGGGCCGCGTCCTACGGCTGCAGGCGCCAATTCACCCTCTGCCGCACGTTTACGGCACTCAGCCGCCAGTTCCAGGGTCAGAGCCTGGGGCAGGAAGCCGTTCTGCTGCGACCAACCTTTTTCGGCCAGGTCGTCGACGATGCGTTGCAGCAGGGGATGATCAAGGGGTATTTGCATGGCGCGCATAGTATCCATACGCCTGTGAATCCGACAGAGCCGCCGAGCGTCTGAATACACTTTAGTCAGGTGACCGATAGGATTTCTCGACAAATCCTACGCCCGACACGGACAATAGTGGCCGACTGACAGGAGTCCATATGCGTCGTTTGTTTTTTTCCATGCTGATGTTCTGCGTTTTGCCCGCGTGGGCAGACGGCCATGACCAGTTGTACAAGGTCGCCGGCTGGGCCGAACAACGTGCGCATTTCAATGACGCCCTCAGTGCCGCCCAGCAACGCTACCGCAATAGCCTGCCGCCGGCGGTGTACCAGGCGCTGGTGGACAACAGCAATAAACGCTTTGCCGCCCAAGCCGTGGACCAACGCGCCGAAGCGCAATTGCGTAAGAACCTCACGGACCCGAAACCGGCCCTGGCGTTTTTCCAATCGCCGTTGGGCCGCAAGATTGTCGCCGCCGAGTTGCTGGCTACGCGCCGCGACCAACTTGCAAAAAACTCAAAGGGCCTGCCGCACATCGAAGCCGACGCCACCCGCAGCCTGATCATCGGCCACCTGGCCCAGGCGCTGCCCGCCCGTGAAGCCGGCGCGGAAGTCAGCTTGGCGATTGCCGGTGTGGCGGCCGATAGCCTAAGCCAGATGATCCCGGGCCTGTTGGGCGGTGGTCAGGCTCAAGGCATGTTGAATGGCCAGCGTGAGCGGCTGATGCAGCAGATTGGCAATGACCTGAACAACACGTTGCTGTACGTCTATCGGGATTTGTCTGACCCGGAGCTGGAAGAATTCGCCACGTTTGCGGAGTCGCCGGAGGGTCGGACGTATTACAAAGCGGCGCTTGCAGCCATTCGCGCAGGCTTGGCGGTCGGCCAAAGCACCTCAAGCCTGGCGCCGTAATCATTGTGGGAGCTGGCTTGCCTGCGATAGCGGTGGATCAGTCACAAATAAGCTGCTGACCCACCGTTATCGCAGGCAAGCCAGCTCCCACATTTAGTCCGTATTACTTCAGATGGTCGGTGAGGTACTTGAAGTATTCCTCACGAATCTGCGCAATCTCATTCGCCAAGTGATGCCTGCCACGCGGGATCATTAACACCTCAGGCTGATCAAACTTGCCCCGCAGCACCTGCAAGTTGTGCTGCCAATCCACCGTCATGTCTTCCTCACCCTGCACAATCACCGGCCGCCGCGGGCTGCGCGGGGCGGCTTCGATGCGTTTGATCCAGCGCGCCAGTGCGCCAACCCAGGCGGTGGGCAACTGGCGCGGCTGCAGCGGGTCAGCTTCCAGGAACGGCTTGAACTTAGGGTCGTTGGTGTTCTCGCTGAACCGACGGGCGATGCCTTTGACGAAGGGCCGCAGCAGGTAATAGCTGACCTGCGACCACCCCCACGCACGCGGGCGCACCAAGGGTGACAGCAGGAAGGTCTTGCCCTGCGCCGGGCTGTCGGCGCCGTGATGGAGCAAATGGTCCACCACCACCGCGCCGCCCGTGCTTTGCCCGAACAGGTGCCAAGGCTGTGGCAGTTGCAGCGCCTTGGCTTGGGCGAACAGCGCCTGCACCACGTCCTGATACACCGCAAAATCGTCGATGCTGGCACGTGCGCCGCTCGACAGGCCATGGCCCGGCAAATCGCAGCCGATGACCACGAAGCCTTGGTCCAGCGCCCAGTCCACCACGTTGCGGTACAGACCCATATGGTCGTAGAAGCCGTGAAACATGAACATTGTCGCCACAGGCACAGGCGGCCACCACACTTGGGCGACAACCTCAAAGCCGTCCACCTCAAAACACCCCAGGCGGCTCACCGCCGGTACTTTGCGCGCGGCGAGGTCCAGCCCGTAGAAGCGCTGGTAGACCCGCGCCTCGGCGCTGAGCGGTTGCGCGTCCACAAGTGGCCGCAAGCTTTCACGCAGATGATCGGGGTCAAAGCTGACAGGCATAAAAGGTTCCAGACTTGCGGTGAAGATGAATATCGAGCTGCGATATTCATCTGTCCGGGCAAGCATGGCAAGCTACGCGACCTGTGAGGATAGTTCTGAATGCGACAGCCCTACCGTTCCGCCTTGTTCGCCAGCCTGACCCTGATCATCTGCGCCGGCGTGCTGTGGGCGGCGTATGACTGGTTCCAGGGTCGCTACTTGCGCGCATTCAGCGAACACACGGCCGTCTTCTCCGGCGATGCCCTGCGCCTGCCCGCCGAACTCTCAGGCCCCGGCCCGATCCGCCTGGTGCACTTCTGGGACCCGGCCTGCCCGTGCAACGTCGGCAACCAACAGCACCTGGGCGAGTTGATCGAGCAGTACGCGCCCCAAGGCGTCGAGTTCTACGCCCTGCAAAAAGCCGGCAGCCACGGCCAGTTGCCCGACAACCTGCGCAAGATGAAAACCCTCAACGCCTTGCCCGGCGCCGATCAGGTACCGGCCACGCCTGCCGTGGGTATTTGGGATCGCACGGGCAAGCTCGCGTATTTCGGGCCCTATAGCGAAGGGCTCACGTGTAATTCCAGCAACAGTTTCATTGAGCCGATCCTGCAAGCCCTTGAGGCCGGACGCGAAGTAGACGCCACCCACACCCTGGCAGTGGGCTGCTATTGCGCGTGGAGCAAGGCGTCAAACTGAACACAGGCTGTTCAACTGGCAAACTCCAATTACCCGATTCACAGCCTGCTGTATCGTACGTTTTCAGTGAGATTGTAAGCGTAGGAATACATGAGCCAGTTAACCATCATCCTCTGGATGCTCAACGTTATCGTTGATACGTCCGGCCAGCTGGCCTTTAAAGCCGCCGCCTCAGCCAGCGCCGAACATGACGGTCTGGCCCACTGGAAGCACATGCTCAAGCGTCCATGGATCTGGCTGGGCGTGATCTGTTATGTCTTCGAATTCGTGTTGTGGCTGGCGTTCCTGACACTCGTACCACTGTCGGTTGGTGTGATGCTGGGCTCCATCAATATTGTCGTGATCATGATTGCCGGGCGTTTCCTGTTTAAAGAGAACCTGAGCAAATGGCGCTTGATCGGCATCATGCTGATCGCCTGTGGCGTGACTGTCGTAGGGTTTGAATGATGAAACGTTTCTATATCCTGGGTTTTCTGGCGCTGATCATTTTCGACACTTTGGCGCAGGTCAGCTTCAAATTCGCCTCGGTGCATGCCGAACCGCTGACCATGGACGTCGCCTGGCTGGTCCGGGTGTTTGGCGCACCGTGGATCTACGGCGCCTTTGTGGGCTATATCGGCGCCTTCTTCACCTGGATGACCTTGCTCAAATACGCCCCCGTGGGCCCGGCGTTTGCGGCTTCCCACCTGGAGTTGATCAGTGTGACGCTGATCTCCGTGTGGCTGTTCGATGACACCTTGACCCTGCCTAAAATCATCGGTGGCGCGCTGATTATCGCCGGCATCCTCTGCCTGGCGCGCAGCGAAGACAAAGAGAGCAAACAGGTCGAGGTCGAGCCGGCGCAGGCCCCGGTGTCATGACACACCCATGGGAAATCCCGCCGACCGCAGGGCTGCCTTTGCGCTGGCGGGATTTACTCGGTTTCTCGGGCGGCCTGGCCGACTCGCTGGCCCGCCAATTCTCGATTCCACGGCCGGCGCTGCCCTGCTCCGGCACCGCTGCGCTGATCATCGCCCTGCGCACCTTGCAGCAGCGTATGCCCGGCCGCACGCGCCTCATCGTGCCCGCCTACACCTGCCCCTTGGTGGCATTGGCCGCGCATTACTGCCCGCCGCTGCGAGTAGTGCCCTGTGATTTGCAGCCCAACAGCATTGACCTCGATGAACAGCAACTGGCGCACCTGTGCGACGACAGCACGCTGGCGGTGGTGGTCACTCACCTGGCTGGGCGCGTGGCCGATGTGGGTGCCGCCAAGCGTATTGCCGACGCCGTCGGTGCGGCAGTCATCGAGGACGCCGCGCAAGCCATGGGCGCCCTTGACGATGGCCGTAGCGTTGGGCTCAAAGGCGACGTAGGTTTTTTCAGCCTGGCATTGGGTAAAGGCCTGACGACAGCCGAAGGCGGTGTGCTGTTCAGTCGCGACCCGGTGTTGCACCAGGCGCTGCACCGCCAGTGCCGGCAAGACCTGCCCTTCAGCCTGCGCTGGGAGCTGCAACGCAGCGCCGAACTGTGGGGTTACGCCCTGGCCTATCAGCCGCGTGGCTTGTATTACGTGTATGGCAAGGCGCTGCGCAAAGCGTTGGCCCAAGGCGATGAAGTGGCCGCCGTGGGCGACGACTTTTCGGTTAACGACATCCCATTGCACCGTCTCGGCGGCTATCGCCAGAAGGTCGGGGCCGCCGCGCTGGCGCGCCTGCCGGATTATTTGCAACAGGGCCAAACCCGCGCCTTACGCCGTGCAGCACGCTTAAATGCCTTGCCCGGCGTCTCGGTGGTAATGGACCGGCCCGGGCAGCAAGGCACCTGGCCTTTTTTGATGGTGATGATGCCGTCTGCACAGACACGTGATGCGGCGATGGCGCAGCTGTGGACCTCAGGGCTGGGCGTGACCCGCCTGTTTATCCACACCTTGCCGGACTATCCGGCGGCGGCCCCGCTGTTGCAGCCAGGCGGCGACCTTACCCAGGCCCAAGCCTTCGCCGCCCGCACACTGTCAATCAGCAACAGCCATTGGCTGACGGACGAACACTTCGAACAGGTACTGGCTCAGTTCAAGGTTATTGTCGCCAGCCCTGATTGATACGGTCCACCAAACGGCCATTCAGCGCGTTCTGTTGCTGTTGCCAAATCTGCACTTGCGCCTCAGGCAGCGCCTCTTGGCCATCGGAAGCACTCAACCAACGCTTGAACTTGCTTTCATAGTGGTACGCCGACACGTCGCCGGTAATGTCCGCGCCGATGATCAGGCCATGGCAGGCGCTGATCAGGTCGTTCAAGTGCTGCTCCAGAAACTCGCCCTGGTCCCAGTTGGTGTTCACCACCTCGGGGCTCAACACGTCTTTGTCGATGGACAGGTAAACCGGCAACGAACGGTCAAACTGCGCCAAGAACGCGCGCATCAAATCGTCCGGGTTGCTGAAGGCGCGATTGCTGCGACCGGCGCCGACCCAGTTCATCCAGCGCGTGTCGACGTTGACGTTCCAGTAGGTCAGCTTGCGCTTGAGCAGCGGCGACCAGTGATTCTCCCAGGCGTGGCCCAGGCCGATATCCTGCGAGCCGATGCCCAGCACATGCACATGCTCGACCTGCGGCAAGCGGCTGGCCCAATAGACCCACGAGCCGCAATGGATGCCGAACGGGTAACGCATGTTGTCGGGGTGGTTGTCGCAAATGATCAGCTGGAACTTCTGCTGCGTTGGCAGTCGGTTCAGCAACAACTGGCTGAGGTGGTGATAGTCGCCACTGCCGGTAAACACACAGCCGTAGTCACCGGGCATTTGCGCGTGCAGGGCCGTCTCCAGCGCCTTGAACTGCGCCCACCGGCAGCCGAAGCGGATTTTTTCCTGCCAGGCCTGTAGCGCTAAGGTGGTCGCGCCGGGGATGTCACTGACGGCGCCATCAAAATCCAGAATCAGCGGCGGTCGGGCCAGGCTCATGAGGTGTGCTCCTGTTGCCACTGGGCATCGCTTTCAAAGTGATGGCGGAACCGACTGCCCAGCTTGCGCAGCAGCGGGTTGCGCACCCAGACCAGGTGGCGGGTGAAGGTAAAGTCGGCGCCAAGGCTGGCCTTGACCTGTGGGTCGGTCCAGCCAGCCACGTAAAACTTCAGCCCATTGGCCAGCGCGTACTCAAGGTTTACAAACCAACTGACGAAGTACAGGTTGAATTCCAGCGCCAGCGGGTAATTGAGGCCGATGTACTTGTCGAGCAGCTTGTCGCCTTCCACGTAGCACAGGTTGTAGCCGATCAGTTCATCGCAGTGCCAGTAGCAGAACACGCGCCCATTGCTGCTGGCGTCGCGGAACAAGCCACGGAAAAATTCAGGGGTGAGCAGGTCAAAGTGGATCTCGCTCTGGTCGTACACCGCCTTGTACAGCCCGTACAAGTGCGTGAGCCAGGCGTCATCGTTGAAGCGCGCATCGCCGGTCTCCAGGACTTCCACGCGCATCGCTTCACGACTGCGCAGTTTGCGCCGGATATTGCGCCGACGGCTGTGGGACAAGCGCGCCAAGTATTCGTCGATGCTGGTGAAGTTGATCGGCACATAGGCCAGCGCCTGGCCTTCCAGGCTGATGAAGCCACGCCGGGTGCAATCGTCGATCAAGGCTTGCGCGTAAAGGTTGTCCGCGTCGCTGAGCAACGGTGAGTTGTACGGCACGTCTTTGATCACGGTGAGTTTGCGCTGCGGTGCACATTCATATTGCAGCCACTGCGCGAGGTCCTGGGGCGACACGCCTTGGGGAAACGGCGAGTACTCACTGACGGTAGTGCCCACGAAGCAGCTGTCGATACGCAGCCACGAACGCCAAAACCGATACCCCGGCCAGTTGCGAACGCGCTGCTCGAACCCATCGTCGGCGGTGGTCAACAGGTCGAATGGCGTGAAAAAATACGGCAGGCCCTGCTCGGATAGCCGGGCGTCGAAGCCCTCCGGCGGGTGCTGCAAAAAGCGCTTGATCAGCGATTGCGCTTCCAAGCAGCACGCGTAAGTCGTCTCGGCGCGGCTGGGTTCTGGCAATGGTTGCGTGGCGCAAGTCATGGAAAAAAGCTCATAGATGACAGCGCAATACTAGCCTTTTGACTTGCCGGTCACTTGAACCTCGGCTGTCGGCGAGGCACATCGGGCGCGTTATCAGCATTTCCCTCAGCCCTCACCAAACCTATTAGACTCCGTTGACCTAAAAGGCGAATGACCAAGGATCGTCCATGAAACGCAGCCTGACCGTGCTCGCTCTGCTGATTGCCGCCCTCTTGGCTGGCGCCGGCTGGTATGTCTACAGCAAGCAACCGACCCGCCAGGGCACCGAAACACTGGCCAACCTGCAAGGTTCGGTCACGGTGCGTTACGACGACCGTGGCGTGCCGCACATCCGCGCCGAGAACGAGACCGACCTGTATCGCGCCCTGGGCTACGTGCATGCCCAGGACCGGCTGTTCCAAATGGAGATCATGCGGCGCCTGGCCCGTGGTGAACTGGCTGAAGTGCTCGGCCCCAAGCTGCTGAGCACCGACAAGCTGTTTCGCAGCCTGCGTATTCGCGAGCGTGCCTTGAGTTACGTGGAACACACCGACCACGACTCCAAGGCATGGAAGGCCTTGCAAGCCTATCTGGACGGAATCAACCAGTATCAGGACAGCCACGCCAGCCCGATGGAGTTCGACGTGCTGGGCATTGCCAAGCGACCGTTCACTGCCGAGGACACCATCAGCGTTGCCGGGTACATGGCCTACAGCTTTGCCGCCGCATTTCGTACCGAGCCGCTGCTGACTTACGTACGCGACCAGCTGGGCAGCGATTACCTGAAAGTCTTCGACCTGGACTGGCAGACCAAAGGCGCGCTCAACCTTGCCGCCAGCGACTGGAAAACCCTCGGCGCCCTCGCCTCGTTGAGCGATCAGGCCCTGGCCGACAACGGTTTGCCGCAGTTCGAAGGCAGCAACGCCTGGGCCATCAGCGGCAGCCGCACCAAAAGTGGCAAGCCATTGCTGGCGGGCGATCCGCATATTCGCTTCTCGGTGCCGTCGGTGTGGTACGAGGCGCAGTTGTCGGCGCCGGGCTTTGAGCTCTACGGCTATCACAACGCGCTGGTGCCGGTAGCGTTCCTGGGCCACAACCTGGATTTCGGCTGGAGCCTGACCATGTTCCAGAACGACGACCTCGACTTGATCGCCGAAAAGGTCAACCCGGACAACCCCAACCAAGTCTGGTACCACGACCAATGGGTCGACATGACCAGCAGCGAGCAGCAGATCGCGGTCAAGGGCCAGGCGCCGGTGACGCTGACGCTGCGCCAATCGCCCCACGGCCCAATCATCAATGACGTGCTCGGCGAAAATGCCGGCAAGACGCCGATCGCGATGTGGTGGGCGTTCCTGGGCACCGAAAACCCGATCCTTGAAGGTTTCTACCAGCTCAACCGCGCCGACACGTTGGCCAAGGCCCGCGCGGCAGCGGCCAAGGTCTCGGCGCCGGGCCTGAACATTGTGTGGGCGAATGCCAAGGGCGACATCGGCTGGTGGGCGGCGGCGCAGTTGCCAATCCGCCCGGCGGGGGTGAATGCCGGTTTTATTCTCGATGGCAGCACCGCCCAGGCCGACAAGCTGGGCTTCTACCCATTCAGCGCCAACCCCCAGGAAGAAAACCCGGCGCGCGGTTATGTGGTGTCGGCCAATGCCCAGCCGGTCTCGCCCACCGGCATGGAAATCCCCGGTTACTACAACCTCGCCGACCGTGGCCAGCAGTTGAACACGCAACTGAGCGACAAAAGCGTGAAGTGGGACGTGACCAACAGCCAGGCCTTGCAGTTGGGCACCACCACCGCCTACGGCCCACGCCTGCTGGCGCCGCTGTTGCCGGTGCTGCGCGAGGTGGTCAAGGACCCGGCACAGTTGAAACTGGTGGAGCAGCTTGCAAGCTGGAAGGGTGACTACCCGCTGGATTCCACCAGCGCCACGCTGTTCAACCAGTTCCTGTTCAACCTCGCCGACGCGGCCTTCCACCCGAAACTGGGCGATGCCATGTTCAAGACCCTGCTGACTACGCGGGTGATCGATGCCGCCCTGCCACGCCTGGCCGCCTCGCCGGACTCGCCCTGGTGGGACGGCAAGCGCGCCGACACGGTCAAGCTCGCCTGGGACAACAGCCTGACACACCTCAAAGCCACCTTCGGTGATGACCCGACTCAATGGCAGTGGGGCAAGGCGCACACCCTGACCCACGGCCACCCGCTGGGTATGCAGAAGCCGCTGGATATAGTCTTCAACGTCGGCCCCTTCCCCGCCCCTGGCAGCCACGAAGTACCGAACAACCAGACAGCCATGATTGGCCCCGCGCCGTGGCCGGTGACCTACGGCCCATCGACCCGCCGCCTGATCGACTTCGCCGACCCGGCCCACGCACTGACCATCAACCCGGTGGGGCAAAGCGGTGTGCCGTTTGACTCGCACTATGGCGACCAAGCGGAAACCTACATTGAAGGCGGGTACGAGCAGGCGCATTTCAGTGATGAGGAAGTGACGGCGAATACGCGGGGCACGCTGAAATTACTGCCTGCCAGATAACCGCCTGGAAACCCGGTCAATGGGGGAGCTGGCTTGCCTGCGATGAGGCCATGTCCGTCGACTCATCTGTCGACTGACGCACCACCATCGCAGGGCAAACCAGCTCACCCATTTGATCTTGGTTGTGACGGCTACCGCGCCCTCAGGCGCCCCGGCGCCTCGCCGTAGGTTTCCTTGAACTTCTTGCTGAACGCTGCCTGGGACTGATAACCCACCTGGGCGGCGATATCCATCAGGCTCAGGCGTGACTGGTGCAGCAGATTGAACGCCAACTCCATACGCAACTGGGTCAGCAGCACCCACGGGGATACACCCGCCACCTTCACAAAGGTACGCATGAAGGTCGCTCGCGACATCGTCGCAACCAAGGCCAGGCTGTCGATGGTCCATTCATGGCCGGGCTCGGCCAGCATCGCCTGCCAGGCCTTGCTCAGGCGCTTGTCGGCGAGCAAGGCGAAGGTGCCGGCCACCGGCGCCTGAAGGGTCAGCCAGGTGCGCAGGATCAGGGTGAACAAGGCCGACGACAGTGCATCGATAAACGAGCGGGCGCCCAGTTGTTGCCCATCCGCTTCGCTGCGCAACAAAGCAATCAACGCAGCCAATTGCCCATCGCCCTGCCACTGCCGACTGGACACCACCAGATACTCCGGCAACGCGGCAAACAACAACGACTGCCGGTTGTAGTGAAAGCTGCCGCAGAGCATGTCCAAGTCCACCCGTTCGCCACCCAGGCGATGAACCGGAAGTAAACCGCCCTCAATCACCGTCGGTGGCATCGGCTGGATGCGTGAACCTGGACTGCGCAACAAATGGGTGGCGCCACCGGGCATCAGCAGGATATCGCCCTCCCCCAGCGTTACGTGCTGCCCGCTCGTTAACTCGGCGCGGCAGGTGCCGCTGAGCACAATGTGATACGGCGCCACGCCCAAATTCTCCGGCGTGTGATCCAGCGCCCAGTCGCCCTGGAACTGGCAACGCAAATCCAGGCTGCCGCGCAGGTTGGCCATCTTGATAAGGGTGTCGATCGAATTCATTTGCGAACATCGGTCAAAAAGATGAGCGGATTGAACAATGCCCCTAACCCCGAACAGCACAGACTGGCTTCACACCCAACCTGTTCAGGAGTTACCGCAATGTTCAATAACTGGTCCGACTTGCTGCCTACCGTAAAGAAAGCCTTTGGCGCGCTGGGCAAGAGCAACCCGAAGATGGTCAAAGCGTACATGGCGTTGGACGAGGCTGCCGAGGAAAACAACGTGCTCGACGCCAAGACCCGTGAGCTGATTTCCATCGCCGTGGCTATCACCACGCGCTGTGACGGCTGCATCGGCGTGCATGCGGATGCGGCGATCAAAGCCGGCGCGACCCGCGAGGAAGTGGCCGCGACCCTGGCCACCGCAATTTCCATGAACGCGGGCGCGGCATATATCTACTCACTGCGCGCCCTGGAAGCCTACGACACGCTCAAACCAGCGCCGCAAAGTTAAGCCTGAACTGCTGCGGCGTCACGCCCAGCCGGCGGTTGAACACGCTGCGCATGTGCTGGGCATCGCGAAACCCGCATTGGTAGGCCACGGTCTTGAGCGGCGCGGGGCTGCTTTCGAGCATCACCCGCGCCGCGTCCACCCGCGCCCGCTCGACAAACTCCGCCGGGGTGATGCGCGCCTCACGGGCAAACACGCGAGAGAAATTGCGCGCACTCATATTGGCCGCCCTGGCCAGGTCGGCGATGGTCAAATCCCCGGTCAGGTTCGCCAGCACGTACAACTGCACCAGCGCCACCGCCGAGGTGCTTTCGGCGTGGGGTGTGAGGAAGGGGCTGAACT
The DNA here is from genome assembly GCF_025642995.1 of Pseudomonas sp. YeP6b. Lineage (NCBI taxonomy): Bacteria > Pseudomonadati > Pseudomonadota > Gammaproteobacteria > Pseudomonadales > Pseudomonadaceae > Pseudomonas > Pseudomonas sp. YeP6b. The sequence continues at coordinate 6,537,043 of NZ_CP080090.1, forward strand.
GCGACTGCCCGCCCGCACGCTGGGTGAACACCACCAGGCGCTTGGCCACGCTCAGCGCGACTTCCGCGCCGTGGTCCTGGGCCAGTAGAAACAGCGACAGATCGATGCCCGCCGTGACACCCGCCGAGGTGTAGAGGTTGCCGTCCTGCACGTAGAGGCGGTCGGCGTCGACTTGGGCCAAGGGGCACAAGCGCGCCAGGTCAGCGGCATCGTTCCAATGGGTGGTGACGGTTTTGCCATTCAGTAACCCGGCGCGGGCCAGCATGAAGGCGCCGTTGCAGATCGAGCCGAAGCGCTGCGCTCGGGCGGTGGCGTCGCATAGCCAAGCATCAAACGCCGCGCCGAAATTTTCGAAGGGCAATTGCGGGCCGCCGGCGACCAGCAGCAGGTCGTAGGCGCTCAGGGCTTCGCTGTAATGCCGGTGGGCCTGCAACGACAAGCCGTTGGAGGCCGCCATGGTGCCGTGGCCCAGGCCGATCACTTCGAGTTGGTAATGGTCTTCGGGCGGCAGGAAACGGTTGGCCTCGCAAAACACATCCATGGGGCCGGTCACGTCCAGTGACTGGACGCCGGGGAAGATCAGGATGGCGACGGTTTTGCCCATGAACAACTCACCTTCTACTGGAAGAACATAAACCCCCTGTGGGAGCTGGCTTGTCGGGTCGCCGCATCGCTGCGATCGCATCACTCCAGTCTAACTGACAGACCGAGTCGCCAGCATCGCAGGCAAGCCAGCGCCCACATTTGACCGCATCTGGCGCGATATCGAGGCACATTGGCCGGGATCGCACCCTCGCGGCAATAGCCCCGTCGCGAGCGCGCGACCAGACTTCACTCATCGGCGCCCCACCGGCGCTTGCTTGAGGAGAACGACCATGAGCCCCACCATCGCCGGCATCCAGATCCCGGACAGCGCCCTGGCCAAGGCCACCACCGAATACATCCGCGACGTCGAATCCGACCTGCTCTACCACCACTCCCGCCGGGTGTTCCTGTTCGGTGCGTTGAGCGGCGAACGCAAACAATTGGCCTACAACCCGGAGCTGCTTTACGTCGGCGCGATGTTCCATGACCTGGGCCTGGTTGAAGGCCATCGCAGTGACAACGAACGTTTCGAAGTGGACGGCGCCAACGCCGCCGCCGCGTTCCTAAAGCCGTACGGGCTGAGTGATGACGATATCGAGCAAGTGTGGTTGTCGATCGCCCTGCACACCACGCCGGGCGTGCCGCAGCATCTGCGCCCCACCGTGGCGCTGGTGACCGCCGGTGTCGAGATGGACGTGCTGGGCATGGACTACGCCGCCTTTACCAGCGTGCAGCGCGAAGCCGTGGTGCATGCGCATCCACGTGGCGAGGGGTTCAAGGAGTGCATCATCTGCGCGTTTGCCGACGGCTTGCGCCATCGCCCGCAGACCACGTTTGGCAACGTGAAGACGGATGTGCTGGTGGATCAGGAGCCGGGGTTCAAGCCGATGAATTTTGTGGAGGTGATTCGTAAGTCGCCGTGGGCTGCCTAGTTGACTTGGAATGCAATCAACTGTGGGAGCTGGCGTGCCTGCGATGAGGCCCTGCCAGTCGACTCATCTGTCGACTGACACACCGCTATCGCAGGCAAGCCAGCTCCCACATTTTTCATCCCACTCCGGCAGTTAAACCGGTGCAGCCGCCCGGCGCTTGTCCGGCTGCTGCCAGCCATCGGCCGCGGCTTCTTCAATCGCTTGCTGGATGGCTTTCTTGCGGTGCTCTTCAGCACGACGGCTGAAGAACCACACCAGGAAGGTCACCAGCGACACCGCCAACAGGATCAAGCTGGCCACGGCGTTGATCTCAGGTTTAACCCCAAGACGCACCGCCGAGAACACTTCCATCGGCAAGGTGGTCGAGCCCGGGCCCGACACGAAGCTGGCGAGTACCAGGTCATCCAGCGACAGCGCGAACGACATCATGCCGCCCGCCGCCAACGACGGTGCGATCATCGGGATGGTGATCAAGAAGAACACCTTCCACGGCCGCGCACCGAGGTCCATGGCCGCTTCTTCGATCGACAAGTCCAGCTCACGCAAGCGCGCCGACACCACCACCGCCACATACGCCGCACAGAACGTGGTGTGGGCGATCCAGATGGTGACAATGCCACGTTCCTGCGGCCAACCGATCATCTGCGCCATGGCCACGAACAGCAGCAACAGCGACAGACCGGTGATCACCTCAGGCATTACCAGCGGCGCCGTCACCAAGCCGCCGAACAGCGTGCGGCCCTTGAACTGGCTGATGCGCGTCAGCACGAACGCCGCCAACGTACCCAGCGCTACGGCGGCCACCGCCGTGTAGCAGGCGATTTCCAGGGAGCGGGCCACCGAGCCCATCAGTTGGGTGTTGTCCAACAGGCCCACGTACCACTTGATCGACCAACCGCCCCACACCGTCACCAGCTTGGATTCGTTGAACGAGTAGATCACCAGGATCAGCATCGGCAGGTAGATAAACAACAACCCCGCCACCAGCATAAAACTCGAGAAACTGAAGCGCTTCATATCTTGCCCTCCAGCTCTTTGGCTTGGCTGCGGTTGAACAGGATGATCGGCACAATCAGGATCGCCAGCATCACCACCGCCAGGGCAGACGCCACCGGCCAGTCACGGTTGTTGAAGAATTCTTGCCACAACACTTTACCGATCATCAGGGTTTCCGGCCCGCCGAGCAGTTCCGGGATCACGAACTCGCCCACCACTGGAATGAACACCAGCATGCAGCCGGCGATGATGCCGTTCTTGGACAGCGGCACGGTGATCTTCCAGAAGCTGTTGAAGGTGCTCGAGCCCAGGTCGGACGCGGCTTCCAGCAGGCTCTGGTCATGCTTCACCAGGTTGGCATACAGCGGCAGGATCATGAACGGCAGGTACGAATAGACCACGCCGATGTACACCGCGATGTTGGTGTTGAGGATCTGCAGCGGTTCGTTGATCAAGCCGATGGACATCAGAAAGCTGTTGAGCAAACCGTTGTTGCTGAGGATGCCCATCCACGCATACACGCGAATCAGGATCGCGGTCCAGGTCGGCATCATGATCAGCAGCACCAGCACCGTCTGTATCTCTTTACGCGCGCTGGCAATGGCGTAGGCCATCGGGTAACCGATCAGCAGACACAACAGCGTGCTGAAAAACGCCATCTTCAGCGAGCCCAGGTACGCGGCGATATACAGCTCATCGCCCGCCAGCAAACTGTAGTTCGCCAGGTTCAGCACCAGTTGCAGCTTCTGCTCAACGTAGGTGTAGATCTCGGTGTACGGCGGTATCGCCACATCGGCTTCGGCAAAGCTGATTTTCAATACGATGAAAAACGGCAGTGCGAAAAACAGGAACAGCCACAGGAAAGGAATCCCAATGACCACCTGCTTGCCACTGGGGATTATGCGATCCAAGCGCCGCTTGAACTTCTTCATATTCATGAGCGAAGTACCACGCCGCTGTCGTCTTCCCACCACACGTACACCTGATCACCCCAGGTTGGGCGCTGGCCACGGCGTTCGGCGTTGGCGACAAAGGACTGCACCAGCTTGCCGCTCGGCAATTCCACGTAGAACACCGAGTGGCCGCCCAGGTAGGCGATGTCATGCACCTTGCCGCTGGACCAGTTGTGTTCGCAGGTCGGCATTTCAGTGGTGACCAGCAGCTTTTCCGGGCGGATGGCGTAAGTCACCGACTTGTCTTCCACCGAGGTAGCGATGCCGTAGCCCACGTAGATGTCGCGGTCCAGGTCCGTGCACTTGAGCACCGCGTGGCCTTCGGCGTCGTCCACCACTTGGGTGTCGAAGATGTTCACGTTGCCGATGAACTCACACACCAGGCGGCTGGTAGGCGTTTCGTAGATGTCGATCGGGCTGCCGATCTGGGCGATCCAGCCCAGGTGCATGATCGCGATGCGCTCGGCCATGGTCATGGCCTCTTCCTGGTCGTGGGTCACCATCACGCAGGTCACGCCCACGCGCTCGATGATCTCCACCAGCTCCAGCTGCATCTGCGAACGCAGCTTCTTGTCGAGTGCGCCCATCGGCTCATCGAGCAGCAGCAGTTTCGGGCGTTTGGCCAGGGAACGCGCCAACGCCACACGCTGACGTTGACCGCCAGACAGCTGATGCGGCTTGCGTTTGGCGTACTGGCTCATCTGCACCAGCTTGAGCATCTCGGCCACGCGGGCGTCGACTTCAGCCTTGGAGATCTTGTCCTGTTGCAGGCCGAAGGCGATGTTCTGCGCCACGGTCATGTGCGGGAACAAGGCGTAGGACTGGAACATCATGTTGATCGGCCGCTCGTACGGCGGCATGTCGGTGATGTCCACACCGTCGAGGTAAATGCGACCTTCCGTTGGGCGCTCGAAGCCTGCGAGCATGCGCAGCAAGGTGGATTTGCCCGAACCCGAACCGCCGAGCAAGGCGAAGATCTCGCCTTTTTTGATTTCCAGGGACACATCGTCCACGGCAATCGTCTCGTCGAACTTCTTCGTGACCCGGTCGATTTTGACCAGCACCTTTTTCGGTGTCTGGTCGCCCTCGAGGGCTTTCTTATAGGCGCCGGAGGCAACTGCCATTTACGAAACTCCCAACAAAATTTGAGGTTCACCCAATACGGGCGAAACCTTGGATAGTTTGAGCTTTAAGCCTTACTTGCCCGTCTTGACCTTGGTCCAGCTACGGGTCATCAAACGTTGCACTTTCGGGGGTAGCTCGAAGTTGACAAACGTCCGGTCGAGAACCGCCTGCGGTGGGTAAACCGCTGCGTCAGTGCGTATCGATTGCTCCATCAGTTTGTCCGCCCCTGGGTTAGGGTTGGCGTAACCGACTTGATCACTGACCTGAGCGATCACCTCAGGTTGCAGTAAATAGTTGATGAAGGCGTGGGCCTCTTTGACGTTGGCGGCGTCCGCGGGAATCGCCAGTACGTCAAACCACAAATTGCCGCCTTCTTTCGGAATCGTGTAGGCGATGTTCACCCCCTTGCCGGCTTCGCTTGCGCGGGCCTTGGCCTGGAACACATCACCGGAGAAACCCGCCGCCACGCAGATGTTGCCGTTGGCCAGGTCCGAGATGTATTTGGACGAGTGGAAATAGGTCACGTAGGGCCGCACTTTCAGCAACTTCTCTTCGGCCTTTTTGTAGTCTTCGGGGTTAGTGCTGTTAGGGTTCAAGCCCATGTAGTTGAGCACCGCCGGCAGCATTTCATCCGCCGAGTCCATGAACGAGACGCCGCAGGTGGCCAGCTTCTTCATGTTTTCCGGTTCGAACAGCACAGCCCAGGAATCGATGTGATCGACGCCCAGCACCTCTTTGACTTTGTCGACGTTGTAACCGATGCCGTTGGTACCCCACAGGTACGGCACGGCGTACTGGTTACCCGGATCATTCTTTTCCAGACGCTTGAGCAGCACCGGGTCGAGGTTGGAATAGTTAGTCAGCAATGACTTGTCGAGCTTCTGGAACGCCCCGGCCTTGATCTGCTTGCCGAGGAAGTGGTTGGACGGCACGACCACGTCGTAACCGGTACGCCCGGCGAGCAACTTGCCTTCCAGGGTCTCGTTGGAATCAAACACGTCATACACAGGCTTGATGCCGGTGGCCTTTTCAAAGTTGACCAGGGTGTCCGGGCCAATGTAGTCCGACCAGTTATAAATATGCACCGTCGGTGCGGCCTGCACGCTCACAGCCAGCGTGATACCTGCACCCACCAGCATGGCTTTGCGAAATAAAGAAATTGGCAAGTGGAGGTCCTCTTAAATAGTTGGGCCCAAAGTTGTTGCCCGGCAACAAAACCGGCGCGCAACTTACCCTCGATAAACCGATCCGGCAAAGCTTTATGTCATTTAATTTGTGGGAGCGGCCATTCGCCGCCCCCACCGGTATCAAGGCTTATTTGCCCGATTTGATTTTGGTCCAGCTGCGAGTCATTTCACGCTGGGTTGCAGCCGGCAAGTCAGCAATGGCGTAGAGCTTGGCTTGCACATCCGCCGCCGGGTAGATGCCCGGGTCGCTGGTGATGTCTTTGTCGACCAGTGCGGTGGCTTTCTCGTTACCGTTCGGGAAACGTACGCTGTTGGTGATGGCCGCCATCACTTTTGGCTCCAGCAGGTAGTTCATGAACTTGTAGGCGGCTTCGACGTTTTCGGCATCTTTAGGGATGGCGACCATGTCATAGAAGCTGCCGGCGCCTTCTTTTGGAATGTCGTAGGCAACCTTGACCTTGCCACCGGCTTCAGCCGCGCGGGACTTGGCCTGCTGGATGTCACCCGAGTAACCCACGGCCACGCAGATGTTGCCGTTGGCCAGGTCCGAGATGTACTTGGACGAGTGGAAGTAGCCGATCGATGGGCGCAGTTTGAGGAACAGGTCCTCGGCTTGTTTCAGATCAGCCTTCTTCTGGGTGTCGGTCGGCAGGCCCAGGTAATGCAGCGCAACCGGCAGCATTTCGGTTGGCGAGTCGAGGAAGCTCACGCCGCAGCTTTTCAGCTTGGCGATGTTTTCCGGCTTCATCAGCACGTCCCACGAATCGATCTTGTCCACGCCCAGCGCAGCCTTGACCTTCTCCGGGTTGTAACCGATGCCGATGGAGCCCCACATGTACGGGAAGGCGTGCTTGTTGTCCGGGTCGCTCACCGACACGGCTTTAAGCAGGGATTTGTTCAGGTTGTCGTAGCTGGGCAGCTTGGACTTGTCCAGCTCCTGATAGACACCGGCCTTGATCTGCTTGGCGAGGAAGTTGTTCGACGGTACGACGATGTCGTAGCCGGACTTGCCTGCCAGCAACTTGGCTTCCAGGGTCTCGTTGCTGTCGAAAACGTCGTACACCACTTTAATGCCCGACTCTTTTTCAAAGTTGGCGATGGTGTCCGGTGCAATGTAGTCAGACCAGTTATAGATGTGCAGCACTTTATCGCCTGCCTGGGCCGCGCCCACCATTGCGCCCATCAGGGACAAGGCGAGGAGGGTCTTGCCAGCGTTCTTCAAACCTAATGCCTTCATTTGGTGATGCTCCAATTTTTCTTTTTTGGGCCACGTTCTTAATGTTTAGCGGCCCGTCTAAAGGGCAACAAAACAGGGCGACAGTCTGGCAAGTTCGAGTGCCGGCTTTCAACCAAAGCACCCTTTTTATCAATGCAGATTTCTAACTGCTCAGACACAGCAGCCGAAGCCGCTGCGCACTGAGCCTAGCATTTAGCCCTGTAATGCCGCCAAAGTCAGGTCCAGGCAATGGCGAGCCTTGGTCACCAGCTCGTCGATTTCCGCTTTGCTCATCACCAGCGACGGCGAAATGATCATGGTGTCGCCCACGGCGCGCATGATCAGGCCATTCTCGAAGCAGAACGTGCGGCAGATCATGCCCACACCACGGCCTTCGTAACGCTTGCGCGTGGCCTTGTCCTGCACCAGCTCAATCGCCCCGAGCATGCCCACACCGCGAACTTCACCCACCAACGGGTGATCAGCCAGCTCCCTCAGACGCTTCTGCAAATACGGTGCCGTTTCGTCGTGCACACGCTTAACGATTTTTTCATCGCGCATGATGCGGATGTTTTCCAAGGCCACTGCTGCCGCCACCGGGTGACCGGAGTACGTGAAACCGTGGTTGAAATCACCGCCTTCATTCAGCACGGCAACCACGTCATCGTGCACGATCAGGCCGCCCATAGGGATGTAACCCGAGGTCAGGCCCTTGGCGATGGTCATCATGTGGGGCTTGAGGTCGTAGAAGTCGCTACCGAACCACTCACCGGTACGGCCGAAACCGCAGATCACTTCGTCGGCGACGAACAGAATGTCGTACTTGGCGAGGATTTCCTTGATGCGCGGCCAGTAGGTGGCTGGCGGCACGATCACGCCACCGGCACCCTGGATCGGCTCAGCAATAAAGGCACCGACGTTGTCCACGCCCAGTTCCAGGATCTTCTCTTCCAGTTGGTTGGCAGCCCACACCCCGAACTCTTCCGGGCTCATGTCGCCGCCTTCGCCGTACCAGTACGGCTGCGCGATGTGGGTGATGCCTGGGATCGGCAAGTCGCCCTGTTCGTGCATAGCGATCATGCCGCCCAAGCTGGCGCCGGCCACGGTGGAGCCGTGGTAGCCATTCTTGCGGCTGATGATGGTTTTCTTGTTCGGCTGACCTTTGATCGCCCAGTAGTGGCGGACCATGCGCAACATGGTGTCGTTGCCTTCCGAGCCGGAACCGGTGAAAAACACGTGGTTCATGCCCGCTGGCGCGATGTCGGAGATGACCTTGGCCAACTCCAGCACCGGCGGGTGAGCGGTCTGGAAGAACAGGTTGTAATACGGCAGTTCTTTCATCTGCTTGGCGGCGGCGTCAGCCAGTTCAGCGCGACCGTAACCAATCGCCACGCACCACAGGCCGGCCATGCCGTCGAGGATCTTGTTGCCTTCGCTGTCCCACAGGTAAACGCCGTGGGCTTTGGTGATGATCCGTGGGCCTTTCACCTTCAATTGCTTGAAGTCACTGAACGGTGCCAGGTGGTGATCATTGCTCAAGGCTTGCCATTCACGGGTTTGCGGGTTGTTGCTGGACATACCAATCTCCTAGACTTTTTCAGGTGAGGGCGCGTCTTTTCCTGCGACGCGCCCAGCGGATCAGACGGCGAAGAGCAGGAATTCCCGCTCCCACGAACTGATCACGCGCTTGAAGTTTTCATGCTCGGCCCGCTTGACCGCGACGTAACCTGTGATGAATTTTTGACCCAGGTATTTCTCGATGGTCTTGCTGTTTTCCATGCGTTCCAGGGCGTCTTCGATGGTCAACGGCAGGCGCAGGTTGCGGCGCTCGTAACCACGGCCCACCACGGGCGCGCTCGGGTTATGGCCTTCGACCATGCCGATGTAGCCGCACAGCAGGCTGGCGGCAATCGCCAGGTATGGGTTGGCGTCGGCGCCCGGCAGGCGGTTTTCCACGCGGCGGTTCTGCGGGCCGGCATCCGGTACGCGCAGGCCGACGGTGCGGTTCTCTTCGCCCCACTCCACGTTCACCGGCGCCGAGGTGTCGGGCAGGAAGCGGCGGAACGAGTTCACGTTGGGGGCAAACAGTGGCAGCAATTCAGGGATGAATTTCTGCAGGCCACCAATGTGGTTAAGGAACAGCTGGCTCATGCTCCCGTCTTCATTAGAGAAGACGTTCTTGCCGGTGGCGATGTCGATGATGCTCTGGTGCAAGTGCATCGCGCTGCCAGGCTCGCCGGTCATCGGCTTGGCCATGAACGTGGCGGCCACGTTGTGCTTGAGCGCGGCTTCACGCATGGTGCGCTTGAACACTAGGATCTGGTCGGCCAGCGACAGTGCGTCGCCGTGACGGAAGTTGATTTCCATCTGCGCCGTGCCGTCCTCGTGGATCAGTGTGTCGAGGTCCAGCTCCTGCAGTTCGCACCAGTCGTAGACGTCTTCGAACAATGGATCGAATTCGTTGGCTGCTTCTATAGAGAAGGACTGACGGCCCGTCTCCGGGCGACCGGAACGGCCGATCGGCGGTTGCAGCGGGAAGTCCGGGTCTTCGCAACGCTTGGTCAGGTAGAACTCCATCTCCGGCGCCACGATGGGCTGCCAGCCTCTGTCGGAGTACAGCTTGAGGACTTTCTTGAGCACGTTGCGCGGCGACAGCTCGATCGGGTTGCCTTGCTTGTCGTAGGTGTCGTGGATCACCTGCGCGGTGGGCTCGATGGCCCAAGGCACCAGGAACACCGCGTTCTGGTCGGGGCGGCAGATCATGTCGATGTCGGCCGGGTCGAGCAATTCGTAATAGATGTCGTCTTCGACATAGTCGCCGGTCACGGTCTGCAACAGAACACTCTCGGGCAGGCGCATGCCTTTTTCGGCGATGAACTTGTTGGTCGGCGAGATCTTGCCCCGGGTGATGCCCGTCAGGTCGCCAATCATGCATTCGACTTCTGTGATCTTGTGGTCTTTCAACCAATCGGTGAGCTGGTCGAGGTTGTTACTCATAAATGCCTCTGGGCTGGGTTTCCTGACATCCATTAAAGGTCAGGCGTTGTTTGACGCAGCATCCGCGTCGTCTTTTTCGTTCAGGTTAGGAGCTTACCTGCCATTTGCTGCAGCGTTGCATTCCTCAGGCCAAACTCGTGCAGAATCATGAGCAGCACCCTGGGTGGGAGCCGCTCAGTGGCAGGCGCGAGGGAAATGAGGAGGCAAAAAAGAGGTCGCCCAAGGCGTCAAGAATATTGGCCGGGGCGCGATCATTGACAAGGAAAAATTGGACTGGTGACAAGACTTGTCTGAAGCAGGTTGAAACGCCGAGTAGCGGCAGGCGAGACATGAAGCACCCCGGTATTATTGCTGTTATGGGTTTGAATCGAGCTTAGCCTTGTTCATTTTTTTACACAACACCCCCGTAAAAAATACAACACGGCCCGCTCAAGCCTGCTAGTCCCAAGCCGGTCAAACCCAAAAAATCGCCCCAAAAAGCCTCAAAAAAGGCCTCAAGGCGCTTTTTTAGGGCAAAAAAGGCCTCGCTTGACTTCGGCATGCCGTTCGGGTTGACTGAAACCAGAAAGATCAATGATTGATATTTTTAACAACAAAGGTGTTGCATCATGTCGGTACCCCCGCGTGCCGTTCAGCTTAACGAAGCGAACGCGTTCCTTAAGGATCATCCTGAGGTTCTGTACGTAGACCTTCTAATTGCGGATATGAATGGTGTGGTGCGCGGCAAGCGCATCGAACGCACCAGCCTCCACAAGGTTTACGAGAAGGGCATTAACCTGCCTGCCTCTTTATTTGCCCTGGATATCAACGGCTCGACGGTGGAAAGCACCGGCCTGGGTCTGGACATCGGTGATGCTGACCGAATCTGTTATCCAATCCCCGACACCCTGTGCAATGAACCTTGGCAAAAGCGCCCAACCGCGCAATTGCTGATGACCATGCACGAACTTGAAGGTGAACCTTTCTTCGCCGATCCTCGCGAAGTGCTCCGCCAAGTTGTAAGCAAATTTGACGACCTTGGTCTGACCATCTGCGCCGCCTTCGAGCTTGAGTTCTACCTGATCGACCAGGAGAACGTGAACGGCCGCCCACAACCGCCCCGCTCGCCGATCTCCGGCAAACGTCCGCACTCGACACAGGTCTACCTGATCGACGACCTCGACGAATACGTCGACTGCCTCCAGGACATTCTGGAAGGTGCCAAAGAGCAAGGTATCCCGGCTGACGCCATCGTCAAGGAAAGTGCCCCGGCGCAGTTCGAAGTGAACCTGCACCACGTGGCCGACCCGATCAAGGCCTGCGACTACGCGGTACTGCTCAAGCGCCTGATCAAGAACATCGCCTACGACCATGAGATGGACACCACCTTCATGGCCAAGCCTTACCCAGGCCAGGCAGGCAACGGTTTGCACGTACACATTTCGATCCTGGACAAGGACGGCAAGAACATCTTTGCCAGCGAGGATCCCGAGCAGAACGCCGCATTGCGTCACGCGATCGGCGGTGTGCTCGAGACCCTACCCGCCCAAATGGCGTTCCTGTGCCCTAACGTCAACTCCTACCGTCGTTTCGGCGCACAGTTCTACGTGCCGAACTCGCCGTGCTGGGGCCTGGATAACCGCACCGTGGCGATTCGCGTACCGACCGGCTCGTCCGATGCCGTACGTATCGAACACCGCGTGGCCGGCGCCGACGCCAACCCTTACCTGCTGATGGCTTCGGTCCTGGCAGGCGTGCACCACGGTCTGACCAACAAGATCGAACCTGGCGCACCAGTGGAAGGCAACAGCTACGAGCAGAACGAACAAAGCCTGCCAAACAACCTGCGCGATGCATTGCGCGAGTTGGACGACAGCGAGGTGATGGCCAAGTACATCGATCCTAAGTACATCGATATCTTCGTTGCCTGTAAGGAAAGTGAGCTGGAAGAGTTCGAACACTCCATCTCCGACCTTGAGTACAACTGGTACCTGCATACCGTGTAAGCGGTTGCTGCAATAAAAGAATGCCGCAGGCTTTAGGGCCTGCGGCTTTTTTTATGGGTTTCGTCAGGTAGACCGCGGTGGCTTTGTCGCTGGCAAGCCAGCTCCCACACTTGAATGTATTCACAAATCAAAAAGGTGGGAGCGGGCTTGTCGAATCGTCGCACCGCTGCGATGGCGGCCCGGCAGACAACACACCTTCCTGCTCATACAATGCCCGCTGCCTTGTAGGAGACTTCCATGACAACTCGCCCCGCCGCCCCTCGCAAACCCCGCGCCCGCAGCCAGGCCCGGATCGGTGCGATCCTCGATGCCGCCCGCACCTTGCTGGCGACCGAAGGCGTGGCCAGTTTGTCGATCTACAGCGTGGCCGAGCGCGCGCAGATTCCGCCGTCGTCGGTGTATCACTTCTTCGCGAGTGTGCCGGCATTGCTGGAGGCGTTGACCGCCGATGTGCACGCCGCTTTCCGCGCCGCGATTCAGGCACCTATCGACCATGATTCACTCAAGCACTGGCGCGACCTGTCCTACATCGTCGAACAGCGCATGCTCAGCATCTACAGCAACGACGCTGCCGCGCGGCAGTTGATCCTGGCGCAGCATGGGCTTACCGAGGTGACACAGGCTGATCGTCAGCATGATCTGGAATTGGGCGACTTGATGTTCGAAGTCTTCAACCGCCACTTCGAGGTGCCGACCTTGCCTGAAGAGGTGGACGTGTTTGCCCTAGCGCTGGAGTTGAGCGACCGCGTGTATGCGCGCTCGGTGCATCAGCATGGGCAGATTACCTCGCGCATGGCCGAGGAAGGGATGCGGGTGTTCGATGCGTATGTGGGGCTTTATTTGCCGGCGTATTTGCCCAAGCGGGTGGTGGCTGCCTGAGTCATGTACTGCCTGGGCGGGCGCCATCGCGGGCAAGCCCGCTCCCACATTTTGAGCGCTGAATACATTCAAGTGTGGTAGCTGGCTTGCCTGCGATAGCGATTTCAAGGTGGGCAATCACAACTTGGCGATCGACACCTCGGTGGATTTAACGAAGGCAATCACTTCGCTGCCAATCACCAGTTCCAACTCTTTGACCGAGCGAGTCGTGATCACAGACGTCACGATGCCGGACGCCGTCTGCACGTCGATCTCCGACAACACGTCGCCTTCGACGATTTCCTTGATGGTGCCCTTGAACTGGTTACGCACGTTGATGGCTTTAATAGTCATACGATTTCTCCTCGGGTCGAAATAGCTGCAAGTTGTTAGCTACAAGCTGCAAGTAAAAGCGCGTTGCTTTCCCTTGCAGCTTCAAGCTTGAAGCTTGCCGCTGCTTTTATTGCGCCCAACGCAATTGCGTAGGCAGCGGTGAAACAGGTTCAGGTTCCGGCGGCACGCCTGGCAACGACAGCACACGATTGAGCACTTCGGCTTCCAGTGCGGCCAAGCGATGAGAGCCTCGCGCACGTGGGCGCGGCAGGTCGACGATCAGGTCGAGGCCGATTTCGCCGTCTTCGATCAGGATCACCCGGTCGGCAATGGCCACGGCTTCACTGACATCGTGGGTCACCAGCAACACGGTGAAACCGTGCTTTTGCCACAGGTTTTCGATCAGTTGCTGCATCTCGATGCGGGTCAGGGCATCCAACGCGCCCAGCGGCTCATCCAGCAACAACAAGCGCGGTTGGTGGATCAGCGCACGCGCCAGGGCCACACGCTGCTTCTGGCCACCGGACAACGCCGCAGGCCACTCATTCGCGCGTTCGGCCAGGCCGACCGCTTCCAGGGCTTCCAAAGCCTTGGGCCGCCAGTTGCCTTTGAGCCCCAGGCCCACGTTGTCGATGATCTTTTTCCACGGCAGCAAGCGCGCTTCCTGGAACATCAACCGCGTGTCTTCAATCGCCTCGGCGAGCGGCGCGGAACCGGCCAACAGCTCGCCGCCACTGGCTTTGTCCAAACCGGCCAGCAGGCGCAGCAACGTACTTTTGCCGCAGCCACTGCGACCGACCACCGCCACGAACTGGCCAGCCGGAATGTGCAGGTCGATTTCCTTGAGGACTTCCCGCGCACCAAAGGCTTTGCGCAATTTGCGCACTGCCAGCGGGATGCCCTTGAGCAGGCGCGGAGGTTGTTGAGCAGTCATGCCGCACCTCCTTTATTCACTTGGTAAGCTGGGTGCCAGCGCAGCCACACACGCTCCAGGCCACGAGCGGCGAGGTCGGCCAGCTTGCCGAGGATGGCGTACATGACGATGGCCAACACCACCACGTCGGTTTGCAGGAATTCGCGGGCATTCATCGCCAGGTAACCAATACCCGAGCTGGCCGAGATGGTTTCCGCCACGATCAGCGTCAGCCACATAAAGCCCAGGGCAAAGCGCACGCCCACCAGAATCGACGGCAGCGCGCCCGGCAGGATGACCTGGCGGAACAGGCTGAAGCCAGACAAGCCGTAGCTGCGCGACATTTCCACCAGCGCCGGGTCGACGTTGCGGATGCCGTGATAGGTGTTCAGGTAGATCGGGAACAACGTGCCGAGGGCGACCAGGAAAATCTTCGCGGTCTCGTCAATGCCAAACCACAGGATCACCAACGGAATCAGCGCCAGGTGCGGCACGTTGCGGATCATCTGCACCGAGCTGTCGAGCAGGCGTTCGCCCCACTTCGACAGGCCGGTGATAAAACCCAAGGCCAAACCGATGCTGCCACCGATCACAAAGCCCAAGCCCGCACGCCAGCCGCTGATGGCCAGGTGCGTCCAGATTTCCCCAGTGCGCACCAAGTTGACCCCGGCTTCGATCACCGCACTCGGCGCCGGCAGAATACGGGTCGACAACCAGCCCGCCGACACCGACAGCTGCCACACCGCCAGTAACAAGATCGGCAGCACCCAGGGCGCGACACGATGGCTCAATTTTTCAAAGTTCATAACGACGCCTCAGCTCTGCGACGCAGCTTTGGGAAGAATGTCGTTGGCGACCATTTCGCCGAACGGGCTGACGTAACCGGCGCTTTTCGGCAGCTCGGGACGTTCGATATCCAAGTGCGGGAACAACAGCTCAGCAACCCGATACGACTCTTCCAAGTGTGGATAACCGGAGAAAATGAAGGTGTCGATGCCCAATGCAGCGTATTCATTGACGCGTGCAGCAACAGTTGGGCCATCGCCCACCAGCGCGGTGCCGGCGCCGCCACGTACCAGACCGACGCCGGCCCACAGGTTGGGGCTGACTTCGAGGTTGTCGCGGTTGCCGCCATGCAAGGCGGCCATGCGTTGCTGGCCGACGGAATCGAAGCGCGCCAGGGATGCCTGGGCACGGGCGATGGTCTCGTCGTCCAGGTGGGAGATCAGTTTGTCGGCGGCTTTCCACGCTTCATCGTTGGTTTCGCGCACGATCACATGCAGGCGAATGCCGAAGCGCAAAGTGCGCCCAAGTTTTGCGGCTTTGGCGCGCACCTGTTCAATTTTTTCCGCGACCGCAGCCGGTGGCTCGCCCCAGGTCAGCACCATTTCCACCTGTTCGGCTGCCAGGTCCTGGGCCGCTTCAGAGGAACCACCAAAATACAGCGGCGGACGCGGTTGCTGGATCGGCGGGTAGAGCAACTTGGCGCCTTTGACGCTGATGTGCTCGCCGTCGTAATCCACGGTTTCGCCTTCCAGCACGCGGCGCCAGATGCGCGTGAATTCGACGCAGGCCTGGTAGCGTTCTTCGTGGCTGAGGAATAAACCGTCACCGGCCAGCTCTTCCGGGTCACCACCGGTCACCAGATTGAACAGTGCGCGCCCGCCAGACAAACGGTCCAAGGTCGCGGCCTGGCGCGCAGCCACCGTCGGGGAAATGATCCCGGGGCGCAGTGCGACAAGGAATTTCAAACGCTGGGTCACTGGGATCAGCGAGGCGGCCACCAGCCAGGAGTCTTCGCAGGAGCGGCCGGTAGGGATCAGCACACCACCAAAACCCAGCCGATCAGCGGCCTGGGCCACTTGCTGCAGATAGCCATGGTCAACGGCGCGGGCGCCTTCGGCGGTGCCAAGGTAATGGCCATCGCCGTGGGTAGGCAGGAACCAAAAAATATTGAGGCTCATGGAGTTGTCTCCTGAATAAATCGGCTTACGGCGCTGTGGCGACGGCAGCGGGTGGCGTCCAGATCACGTCCTTGATGCTCAAGGGTTTGGGGATCAATTTGAGCTGGTAGAAGCTGTCGGCGATTTTCTGCTGGGCGGCGACCACTTCCGGGGTCAGGAACAGCGCGCCATAGCCTTGGCGCTTCACCGACGTCAGGGTGATGTCGGCCGGCAAGCCAAGCAGCGGGGCGACTTGTTCGGTGACTTCTTGCGGGTTGGCCTTGGACCACTCGCCCACCGCGCGCACTTCTTCCACCAGCGCCTTGATCACTTCCGGGTGCTGCGTGGCATACGGCTTAGTGGCCAGGTAGAACTGGTGGTTGTCGGCGATGCCGGTGCCATCACGCAGGGTGCGCGCTTGCAGTTGTTTCTCGGCGGCGGCCTGGTACGGGTCCCAGATCACCCAGGCGTCCACGCTGCCACGCTCGAATGCAGCACGGGCATCGGCGGGCGGCAGGAACACGGTATGTACGTCGGTGTATTTCAGGCCGGCATCTTCCAGCGCACGTACCAGCAGGTAGTGCACGTTGGAGCCTTTGTTGAGCACGACTTTCTTGCCCTTGAGCTCAGCCACGGATTTGATCGGCGAATCTTTGGGCACCAGGATCGCCTCACTGGTCGGCGCTGGCGGTTCGTAGGCGACGTAGAGCAGGTCGGCACCGGCCGCCTGGGCGAACACCGGCGGGGTTTCGCCGGTGACGCCGAAGTCGATGGAGCCGACGTTCAGGCCTTCCAGCAATTGCGGGCCACCGGGGAATTCAGTCCATTGCACCTGTACGCCCTGGGCGGCCAGGCGTTTTTCCAGCGTGCCCTTGGCCTTGAGCAGCACCAACGTGCCGTACTTCTGATAACCGATGCGCAGGGTTTCGGCGGCCTGGGCTTGAATAATGGCGCCGAAGGACACAGCCGCAGCAAACAGTGCGACCAGACCACGACGCAAGATGACAGTGCGCATGGCGCTCTCTCCAAAAATTGCGATTAGGGGGTTGGCTGCACCTGCTTGGCCGTTGGCGGCTGAGTAAGGTGAGTACTACACAATCGGGTAAGGCTCAGATGCTCCAGCGAGCACTCAACAAACGTTCATTCAACACATTGGGGTCAAGCGGTTTCGGGCGACGGGCCATGGCGCCGTAGAGCGTTTCCAAGGCCTCGTGTAAACGCTGTTCAAGCACCGGCACCAATTGCGCCTGGGCACTGCCTTCGGCGTAAGCGATCTGGCTGTCTTCGGCAAAAATGCCGTGGAGCAACTCCTGGGCTTTCAGGGCCGACAACACGGGTTTCAAGGCGTAATCCACTGCCAGCATGTGCGCGATACTGCCGCCGGTCGCCATGGGCAACACGATCTTATGCGCCAGGGCGCGCTCGGGCAGCAGGTCCAGCACGGTTTTCAGCGCGCCGGAAAACGAGGCCTTGTACACCGGCGTGGCAATGACCAGGCCATCGGCGTTGGCGACTTGTTGCAGCAGGTCGATGACTTTTGGGCTGTCAAAGCGCGCGTGCAGCAAGTCTTCGGCCGGGAAGTCGCGTATCTGATAACTCACCACTTCCACGCCTTTGTCTTGCAGCCACTGACGGGTTTTTTCCAGCAAGACCCCAGAGCGGGAACGCTGGCTGGGACTGCCTCCAAGTGTTACGACCAGCATGTAGGAAATTCCTTGAGCAAGTGTCGGCGGTTCGCTGTGTGGCGATGGCGCCAAGATGTGACAGACCTTAGCAGCAGATTTATATATCTATAAATCTTATTTATTCATTTGTTTATTCTATAAATGCATATGAAGTTTATAAAGCTTAGGACGAAAAAAAAGGCCGTCGAAACGGCCTGAAAACCCCTGCTATGTGAGACGGTTTACACCTTGAATCCTGCATCAGCCTGGAGGCCGCCATCGCGGGCAAGCCCGGCTCCCACAGGGGAATGCGGTCAACTGTGGGAGCCGGGCTTGCCCGCGATGGCGGTCTCAGCCTTAGCGGTTAGGTTGTGGGGTAAGCCGCAGGTACGGCTTCACCGCGCGATAGCCCTTCGGAAAGCGCTTCTTGATCTCTTCCTCGTCCTTGAGCGACGGCACGATCACCACTTCATCACCGTCCTGCCAGTTAGCGGGCGTGGCGACCTTGTGGGTGTCGGTCAACTGCAGCGAGTCGATAACCCGCAGGATTTCGTGGAAGTTGCGGCCGGTGCTGGCCGGGTAGGTGATCGTCAGGCGAATCTTCTTGTTCGGGTCGATCACGAACAAGGAACGCACGGTGAGGGTGTCACTGGCATTCGGGTGGATAAGGTCGTAGAGGTCCGAGACCTTGCGATCGGCATCCGCCAGGATCGGAAAGTTGACGACGGTGTTCTGGGTTTCGTTGATGTCTTCGATCCACTTGTGGTGCGAGTCCACCGGGTCTACCGACAAAGCAATCGCCTTGACGCCGCGCTTGGCGAATTCGTCCTTGAGCTTGGCGGTAAAGCCAAGCTCTGTGGTGCACACCGGAGTGAAGTCCGCCGGATGGGAAAACAGTACGCCCCAGCTATCGCCCAGCCATTCGTGGAAGCGGATCTTGCCGGCGCTGGAATCCTGCTCGAAGTCGGGGGCGATGTCGCCCAATCTTAGGCTCATGGTGTGGCTCCTGGTGAGTGCTTATGGAGCCCACTGTGCATGGGTTGGAGATTATTTAAAAAGAATAAATATCGATTTATTTAGACGATAAACGAATATTAAAATTCTGTTCATTGGACTTTTCTACTGGTGAGGATCAACATCCATTCCAAGGTTCGAGAAGGCCTTGAGACGCTGTACAAAGAGGAATTCAAGAAGGGCTTGCGGGGGTTGAGCCCGACTTGAGAAAACGCAAAAAAAACCTCGCGCAAGCGCGAGGTTTTTCAACAACTTCCCTTGGTGTTACAGGAAGCTATAGGTGTAGTTGAAGATCAGGCGAGTCTGATCCTGGTCCTGGATACCAGTACCGCTGCCACGATAAGCACCGTGACGCAGTGTGGTGCCGAAGCCCTTCAGAGCACCTTGCTGAATGGTGTAGTCGATACGCATATCGCGCTCCCACTCGGACTGGTCACTGCCACCGTTTTTGGCTTTGATGTTGTCACCATGCAGGTAGGCAATCGAGGTTTTCAGACCCGGAACACCTAGCGCAGCGAAATCATACGAGTATTGGCCGAAGGTGGTATTTTCACCGGCGCGGACAAATGAGTTGATCATGCTGTCGGTGAACAGATAGAAGCTCGAGCCACCGGCACCTTCGTTACGTCCATTACCGTCTACAACGCTACCCTGGTTCAGCCAAACAAAACCACCGTCATCATTGACGCGTTGATGACCGAGCAGGAAGGCATTGCCGCCCAAGGTGTAGGTGAACATGGCACTCCAGGTCTTGTTATCAACCTCGCCATTGTTCTTCGCGTAGCCACCGTTGTTGTTGAACGCATAACCAGTCTTGCCGTTCTTGCCGTCAGAACTGCTGTCGAAGTAGCGCAGGTCGGTCTTGAACGACTGCCCCTCGGTGATCGGGTAAACGTGTACCAGGCCGAGGAATTGTTGCTTGTAGTAATCTTCCAGGTTCGCGTAGTAGTACTGCAGGGTCAGGTCTTTAGTGACCTTCCAGTCAGCGCCACCAAAACGGAACTGGTTACTGTCTCTCGTACCACCATTGACAGCTAAGCCAGTGCTGTTGCTCGAGGCACGGCCAGTAGCATGTTCAAGTTGACCGGCATTAAAGGTCACATTGTCGATTTCTTTGGAGGTGATAGTGCCGCCTTCAAAGGTTTGTGGCAGCAGACGACCGTCACTCGCAATGACGACCGGCAAGTTCGGCATCAGAGCACCACCTAAGTGAGCCTCTGTCTTGGAGAAGCGGGCCTTGACGTTGGCACTCGCGCTGCTCCAGCTGCTGACGGCAGACCCATCGGTATCACTTGGAACGAAGGAGTTGCTGTTTGGGTGATGGCCACGACCACCGTCCAGATGAAAACCAACCAGTGCCTGAGCGTCAATCCCAAAGCCAACAACGCCTTGAGTGAAACCAGACAGGTAGTTGAACTTCAAGCCTGTGGCTGTTTCGCGCTGATCTGCCCCGCCATCACGCTGGTCGTTATCGAAATACAACGTTCGGGAACTGACGCTTGCCTTGCTATCTTCAATGAAACCGGCAGCGCCTGCGTGCTGGGCGATTGCGCCCAAAGCAACAGCCAAAGCCAAGGTGGACTTCTTCATGTACCGCTCCTCTCATTTCTAATTTTTGTATTTCTTTGGTCTCGGGTCTAACGCCCTCGATCCACAGATGCGCGATTAGCGCCGGATAGTGACTACCAAGTCAATCGTAACTTTTGACGTCTACTACCTTCGTCTAACCGCAGTTGATTTGGTCCCTGCAGGGTAATGAGTTTTTCATACACCCAAAAAGAATTGTTTCATCCTTTTTCATACGATTCAGGAATAAGACTTTTCACGCAGCAAGCTGATCAGCATAGACCACCTGCTCCATAAGCTAATTCCTAAAGGGTATTTACCAGCCTTTTTTTAGATCGATTAGTGTTGCCGTACGGTTGCATACGTCACTCACGATCAAAAAGGCGACGCCATCATGGCCAAACGCACATCCTCCCGTCAATTTGTTACAGTTTTTGTGTCACTAATAATTTCTTTTGGTGTCCAAGCGGCCGATTTAACCATTGGCTACCAAACCGGCATCGACCCCAGCAAAGTTCCCCAGGCCGACGGCCTCTATGAAAAGGCCATTGGCGAGAAGATCGCCTGGCGCCGATTCAACAGCGGGCCCGAAGTCGTCACTGCCATTGCCTCCGGCGATGTGCAAATCGGTAATCTCGGTTCCAGCCCCCTTGCAGCGGCGGCTTCACGCAATCTACCGATCGTGGCCTTTGTCGTATCGGCCCAGATCAATGCTTCTGAAGCCTTGGTGGTGCGTAACGGCAGCGGTATCGACAAACCGCAAGATCTGGTCGGCAAGACCATCGCCACGCCGTTCGTCTCAACCTCTCATTACAGCCTGCTCGGTGCGCTCAAGCATTGGGGGCTGAACACTCAGCAAGTCAAAGTAGTGAACCTGCAACCGGCGGAAATTGCCGCCGCGTGGAAACGTGGCGATATCGACGGCGCGTTCGTGTGGTCACCGGCCCTGGGCGAGATTCGCAAGACCGGGAAAACCCTGACAGACGCAGCCCAGGTGGGCCAGTGGGGCGCACCGACGTTCGAAGTGTGGGTGGCGCGTAAGGATTTCGCGGAAAAACATCCTGACGTAGTGGCCAAGTTTGCCAAAGTCACCCTCGACTCGTTCGCCGACTATGCCGCCCACAAAGACAGCTGGACGGTAGATTCCGAACCCGTGCAGAAAATCGCTAAATTGACAGGCTCAAATGCGGCCGACATTCCTGAGCTGCTGGCCGGCACCACGTTCCCCGATGCCCAGGCGCAACAAACCGATGCCCTGCTTAAAGGCGGCACGGCGAAGGCGATTGGGGAGACGGCGAAGTTTTTGAAGGAGCAGGGGAAGGTTGAAGCGGTGTTGCCGGACTACTCGGCCTTTGTGACTGACAAATTTATCAGCAAGTAAGGCAATCAAATGTGGGAGCTGGCTTGTCGGAACGCCGCATCGCTGCGATAGCATCACCTCGGTTTTATCCGAAAGACCGAGTCGCCAGCATCGCAGGCAAGCCAGCTCCCACAAGAACCAGCTCTTTATTAAGCAGGAAAAACGGGCTTAGAGAGCCTTCTCGAAAATCTTCGAATTACGCTGATAGTTGTACAGCGAGGCCCGCGCCGATGGCAGGCGGTCCACACTACTCGGCACAAACCCCCGCTCACGGAACCAGTGCGCGGTGCGGGTGGTGAGTACAAACAGCGTCTTCAATCCTTTTGCCCGAGCACGCGTCTCGATGCGCTCCAGCAGCTCATCGCCGCGCCCGCCGTGGCGGTACTCGGGGTTGACCGCCAGGCACGCCAGTTCACCCGCATCCGAATCCGCGATCTGATACAGCGCCGCACAGGCGATGATCATGCCTTCGCGTTCGACCACGCTGAACTGTTCGATCTCACGCTCCAGCACTTCTCGCGAGCGCCGAACCAGAATGCCCTGCTCTTCCAGCGGGCTGATCAAGTCGAGCAAGCCGCCGACGTCTTCAATCGCCGCTTCGCGCACCAGTTCGAATTGCTCCTGGGCCACCAGCGTACCGCCACCGTCCCGGGTAAATAGCTCAGTGAGCAACGCGCCGTCTTCGGCGTAGCTGACGATATGGCTGCGCCCTACTCCACCACGGCACGCTTCGGCAGCCGCATCCAAGAGTTCAGCTTGGTAGTTGCTGCCCAAGCGCTGCAAGTGCGCCGGCACTTGTTGCGGGCGCAGCTCACGAACCAGCCGCCCCTGTTCGTCGATCAGGCCCAAGTCGGCGCCAAACAGCAGCAGCTTGTCGGCACCCAAGTCGATGGCGGCGCGGGTGGCGACGTCTTCGCAGGCCAGGTTGAAGATTTCGCCGGTGGGCGAATAACCCAGCGGTGACAGCAACACGATGGAGCGCTCGTCCAGCAGGCGATTGATGCCCTTGCGGTCGACACGGCGCACTTCGCCGGTGTGGTGGTAATCCACGCCCTCAAGCACGCCGATTGGCCGCGCGGTGACCAAGTTGCCGCTCGCCACGCGCAAGCGCGAGCCCTGCATTGGCGAAGAGGCCATGTCCATCGACAGGCGCGCTTCGATAGCGATCCGCAGATGGCCGACCGCGTCGATCACACACTCCAGCGTCGCGGCATCGGTGATGCGCAAACCTTCGTGGTAAGCCGGGGTGAGGCCGCGCGCTTCAAGGCGCGCTTCGATTTGTGGGCGCGAACCGTGAACCAATACCAACCGCACACCCAGGCTATGGAGCAGCACCAGGTCGTGGACGATATTGCCGAAGTTGGGGTGTTCCACACCATCGCCGGGCAGCATGACCACAAAGGTGCAGTCGCGGTGGGCGTTGATGTAGGGCGAAGCGTGACGAAGCCAATTGACGTATTCGGGCATAAAACCTGGGCCTGTAATAAAAAGCAGCCAAAAAAGGATGAATCGTAAAAGCGCACAGCGGGCTGATGGTTATCGTCGGAACAGGCTTGGCGACACGCTCGCTCTCCTTATGTACGAATGGGCAGGGGTTAATTTATGCGGGTTTCAGGCAGTAATAGTCGATCAGTTCCCGCAATAGACGCACTGTAGGCGTCAAGCGTGACATTTCGAGGTACTCACCCGGCTGGTGGGCGCAGGCGATATCGCCGGGGCCAAGCACCAGGGTTTCACAACCAAGGCGCTGAAGATAAGGCGCTTCTGTGCCGAACGCTACTGCTTCGGCACGATGGCCGGTCAATCGTTCCGCCACCCGCACCAGCTCAGCGTCTTCGGCCTGCTCAAACGGCGGCACTTCCGGGAACAACGGCGCGTAGTCGATCTTGACTTTATGGCGCTCGGCCAAAGGCTCGAGCTTCTGCCGGATCGCCGCGCGCAATACCTGCGGGTCCATGCCCGGCAAGGGCCGCAGGTCAAATTCCAGGGAGCATTGGCCACAGATGCGGTTAGGGTTGTCGCCGCCATGGATGCAGCCGAAGTTCATGGTCGGTTGCGGCACACTGAATTGCGGGTTGCGGTACTCACGCTGCCAGGCCAGGCGCAGGCCGCGCAGCTCACCGATGGCGTCGTGCATGGCTTCAAGGGCGCTGTGGCCCAGGCTTGGGTCCGACGAATGGCCGCTTTGGCCAAGGATGTCGATGCGTTCCATCATCACGCCTTTGTGCAGGCGGATAGGCTTGAGGCCCGTCGGCTCACCGATCACCGCTGCGCGGCCCAACGGGCGCCCGGCCTCGGCCAGCGCACGGGCACCAGACATGGAGCTTTCTTCGTCACAGGTGGCGAGGATCAGCAGCGGTTGCTTGAACGGCTGGTCCAGCAGCGGCAGCACCGCTTCAATCGCCAGTGCGAAAAAGCCCTTCATGTCGCAACTGCCCAGTCCTACCCAGCGGCCGTCAACTTCCGTCAGCTTGAGCGGGTCGGTCTTCCACAGCGCAGCATCGTAGGGAACGGTATCGCTATGGCCGGCCAGCACCAGGCCGCCAGGGCCGCTGCCGAAACTGGCCAGCAGGTTGAACTTGCCGGGGCTGACTTGCTGGATGTCGATGGCGAAACCCAGGTCGCCCAGCCAACCGGCAAGCAGATCGATCACCGGGCGGTTGGTCTGGTCGAGAGACGCTTGGGTGCAACTGACCGACGGCGCGGCAATCAGCGCGGCGAATTGCTCTTTCATAGACGGTAACGGCATGCGCGGCCTCTCAACTTCCCGGATGAGCCCCACTATAGAACCATCTGCACGCGACAATAAACCGTTGCGGCGCGTTGCCGGGCTCAGTCCTGTACACTGCACGACCTTGGCAGCCACTCTTTTTCCCGGCTGCGCTCCCGATCCTGGATTTTCCGGCCATGCAGAAAGAAACCGAAATCAAGCTCCGCGTCAGCCGCGAAACACTCGCCGCGCTGCGTGAGCACCCGTTACTGAAAAAACGCAACAAAAGTGGCTGGGAACGCCGTGAGTTGATGAACCAGTATTTCGACACCCCTGAGCGCGACCTGGCCCAGGCTAAAGTCGCCCTGCGTTTGCGCAAGGACGGTGACGAAATCATCCAGACCCTCAAGACCCGCGGCCAAAGCGTCGCAGGCTTGTCGGAACGTAATGAGTACAACTGGGACCTGCCCAAAGCCAAGCTCGACGTGAAGAAACTCGACGGCGAATGCTGGCCCGAGCAACTGGCCGAGCTGGACAAAAAGACCCTCAAGCCGATCTTCACCACCGACTTTGTGCGTGAACGCGCCGAAATCGCCTGGGGCCGTGGCAAGGCCAAGGTAGTGATCGAAGCCGCTTTGGACCTGGGCCATGTTGTGGTCGGCAAGCAGAAAGAAGAAATCTGCGAGCTGGAACTGGAACTACGCGAAGGTGAACCGGCCGCCCTGCTTGAGCTGGCCGCCGAACTCGCCGCGACCCTGGCCCTGATGCCGTGCGACATCAGCAAGGCCGAACGCGGCTACCGTCTGTATGACGCCAGCAGCTACTCGCTGAGCCTGCCGGCCCCACAGATTCAGGCCGAAATGCCGTTGGATGATGCGTTCGCCGCGATCATGTGGCACCTGCTCGGCAGCAGCCAGCGCCTGGCTGAGCAGTATCGCTTCAATGGCCACTGGCGCCTGCTGCAGGACTGGGTCGAAAACCTCGGCGAACTGCGCGCGCTGATCGGCAGCCTCGGCCAGGCCGCACCGCGTCAATCCACCAGCGAACTGCGCAGCGCACTGGATGCGTTGCTGGAAGACTGGCGCCCACTGGTGCAGGCCGGTGACGACGATGAAGACATCCGCAAAGCCGCACCTGAACAGTTTGTTGAAGAACTGCAAGACGTGCGCTGGGGCTTGTTCTCGTTGAACACCTCGCGCTGGCTGCTGGCCCGCACTTGGACCGCCGACCGCAACGTACGTGGCAACCGCCAGGGCGCCGCGCAGATCACCAACTGGCTGCCACGCCTGTTGGCTGACGACGCCGTTGCCCTGCAACTGCAGCGTTACCAGCAGCAACCGGAAGACCTGGCCGAGCAACTGCCGCGCATCGAACGTATCCAGGCTTGGCTGCACCATGCACGTCAGGTGGTGGACATTCCTGAACTGGACCGTTTGTACGGCGAGCTGAACAAGCTGGCGCAATTGGCTAACCAGCCGATTACCGATGAGTCTCTGGATGCGCGTATGCATCAGGCGATTGCGGTGTATCAGAATCGTGCTTGGAAAACCCTGCTGCGCCTGTAATACCAGGCAACTCGGTCAGATGTGGGAGCGGCGGTGCGACGATTCGACTTGCTCGCTCCCACAGGTTTAGCGCTAAACCGGCAGGCTGGTGGTGGACTTGATCTCCGACAAGGCCACAATCGAGTTCACCTCCTGAATCCCCGGCACCATCGACAGCTTCTCGAAGAAAAACCGCTCATACGCCTCAATGTCAGAGGTGACGATGCGCAGCAGAAAATCCACCGCCCCCATCAGCACATAACACTCCAACACCTCCGGAAACCCGCGAATTGCTTCAGTGAACTCCGTGAAGTTGGATCGGCCGTGGGCGTTGAGTTTGACCTCGGCAAAAATCTGCGTGTTAAGGCCAATCTTCTTGCGGTCCAGCAAGGTGACTTGGCCACGGATCACGCCTTCTTCCTTGAGCCGCTGAATACGCCGCCAGCACGGCGATTGCGACAGGCCGACCTGCTCGGCGATCTGTGCGCTAGAAAGCGAGGCATCCTCTTGCAACAAGGCCAGGATGCGGCGGTCGTAGGCGTCCAACTCGCTATGCATAAAAATACCCATGATGATGCTTAACTTGAATTATTTAAGTCGATTTACTGTTAATACGGCTCATCTTAGATAAGAAATCTCCGCAGGCGAATGTAAAAATTTCTCCAGTCGAACTTGGAGAGTCAGCATGCACGCCGTCGAAACCCGCCACCCCGCTACCCGCGTCGATGCGTGGGCCGTCAACAGCGCCCATTGCCAGGCGCATTATCAGATCATCGCCGAGGCTGAGCCGGATGTGCTGTGCCGGGTGCTCAACTACTTCGCGCTGCAATTTCTGACGCCGCAACAGGTTAATGTGAACCGCGAGGGCGACCTGCTGAACATTGAAATTGTGATGGACGGTTTGAGCTGGCACCGCGCCCAAGTGATCGGTGAAAAGATTCGAAACGTGATCAGCGTATGCACGCTGGAGCTGTGGCCAGCTGATTCCGTGCGGCCTCAGGCGGTGGCGGCAGCAGCTCAGTAAAAGTCTGCAATACACACTGGGAGGAGGATTTTCAGCGGCTGACTAGCCTGGGATTACAGCCCACGCCACCCAGGAAATCTTCATGCCCGCGGCCTTGCACGATCACCCACTGGAACTGCATCAACTGCTGCCTGTCTTGCTTGAGCAAGGGCTGGTGACAGCGGACGTGGCGCAAAGGTTGGCGACGGCGCCCTCCACGCAACACCCTTTGGAATGCATCGCGGCGCAAGGGCCTTGCCTGGAAGCGCTGACTCAATGGCTGGCAGGGCATGTCGGCCAACCCTATCTGCGTATCGACCCACTAAAGATCGACGTGGCAACGGTTGTGCCGCTGATGTCTCACGCCTTCGCGCAGCGCCACGCCATTCTGGCGGTGGCCGTGGATGCGCAGAGTGTCACCGTCGCCAGCGCACAGCCGCATATCAGCGGATGGGAAGCCGGGTTGGCGCAGGTGCTCAAGCGCTCGGTTAAGCGCGTGGTCGCCAACCCCCAGGACATTCAGCGCTGCATCGACGAGTTTTACCGGTTGGCCAAGTCGGTCAGCGGCGCTGATCAAAAGGTAGCGGCGGCCGGCAATTTCGAACTGCTCAACCTGGGTGCCAGCGACAAAGAACCAGACGCCAATGACGCGCATATCGTCAATATCGTCGACTGGCTGTTGCAGTACGCCTTCGGGCAGCGGGCCAGTGATATTCATATCGAACCGGGTCGCGACCAGGGCCGCGTGCGTTTTCGCATCGATGGGCTGCTGCATGACGTCTACCAATTTCCAGCCCAGGTCACCATGGCCGTGGTCAGCCGCCTGAAGAGCCTGGGCCGGATGAATGTGGCGGAAAAACGCAAACCCCAGGACGGCCGGGTCAAGACCAAAAGCCCAGCGGGCGTTGAAGTGGAACTACGCCTTTCAACCTTGCCGACGGCGTTTGGCGAAAAACTGGTGATGCGGATTTTTGACCCGCAGGTGCTGCTCAAGGATTTCGACCAGCTTGGCTTGTCGCCCGAGGACCAACAGCGCTGGCACACCATGACCGGCCAGGCCAACGGCATCATCCTGGTCACCGGGCCGACCGGCTCGGGCAAGACCAGCACGCTCTACACCACGCTCAAGCGGCTGGCGACCCGCGAGGTCAACCTGTGCACGGTGGAGGACCCGATAGAAATGGTCGAGCCCGCCTTCAACCAGATGCAAGTGCAGCACAACATCGACCTGACCTTTGCCAGTGGCATCCGCGCCCTGCTGCGACAGGACCCGGACATCATCATGATCGGAGAGATTCGTGACCAGGAAACCGCAGAAATGGCGATCCAGGCCGCGCTGACCGGGCACCTCGTTCTGTCCACACTGCACACCAACGATGCGCCCAGCGCCATCAGTCGCCTGCAAGAACTGGGTATTGCTCATTATTTGATCAAAGCTACGCTGATAGGCGTGATGGCGCAGCGCTTGGTGCGGCTTTTGTGCCCGCACTGCAAACGTCCGGCGAATGCGCTGGATAATGTTCATGAGGCGGTGGGCTGTGCGCAATGCCGTGACAGCGGTTATCGCGGCCGGGCCGGGCTCTACGAAATCATGGTTGTGGACGAAAAACTCAAGGCGCTGATCACTCCCGGCGCCGACGTGCAGGCTCTGCGCCGGGCATCGCTGGGGCAAGGCATGCACAGCTTGCGCATGGCCGGTATCGACAAGGTGAACGCCGGGCTGACAACCCCGGCAGAAGTAATGCGGGTAACGCCCGGGGATTCAGATACAAATGCTTTTATTGTTGGGCCGTGAAACCGTCCTTATCTGTGACCAGACCGTTACAATCGCCCGAACGTTGTTTCACTGACATCATCAGATAGGGAATCGCAATGCAGATCGGAACCGTACTGCTTCTTTTCGTGGGTTTGGCCGTGGCCATCCTGTTCATGGGCTTTAAAGTAGTGCCTCAGGGCTACCAATGGACAGTCGAGCGATTCGGCCGCTACACCAACACTCTCAAACCCGGCCTCAACATCATCATCCCGGTCATGGACCGCATCGGTCGCAAGATCAACGTGATGGAAAGCGTGCTGGATATCCCGCCCCAGGAAGTCATCACCGCCGACAACGCCACCGTGCAGATCGACGCTGTGTGCTTCTTCCAGGTGGTCAATACCGCCCAGGCCGCCTACGAGGTCAACAACCTCGAGCACGCCATCCGTAACCTGCTGCAAACCAACATCCGTACCGTGCTCGGCTCCATGGAGCTGGACGCAATGCTGAGCCAGCGTGACGGCATCAACGAAAAGCTGCTGCGTACCGTTGATGAAGCCACAGCGCCGTGGGGCATCAAGATCACTCGGATCGAGATCAAGGACATCAGCCCGCCTGCCGACCTGATGGCCGCCATGTCCGGCCAGATGAAAGCCGAGCGGATCAAGCGTGCGCAGATCCTCGAAGCCGAAGGCCTGCGGGCCTCGGCGATTTTGACCGCCGAAGGCAAGAAGCAGGCGCAGATCCTCGAAGCAGAAGGTGGCCGTCAAGCCGCGTTCCTGGAGTCTGAAGCCCGTGAACGTCAGGCCGAAGCTGAAGCCCGTGCGACCCAAGTGGTGTCCGAAGCTATCGCCACCGGTAACGTGCAGGCCATCAACTACTTCGTCGCGCAAAAATACATCGATGCGTTGGGCAAGCTGGCCTCGGCCAACAACAGCAAAGTCATCTTGATGCCGCTGGAAGCCAGCCAGGTGATTGGCGCCGTCGGCGGTATCGGCGAAATCGTCAAGGCAACCTTCGACAATAAGAAAGGCTGAGGCCATCGCCATGTGGGATTTCCTGCAGCATCTGTCGTTCTGGGATTGGCTGGCACTGGGTACGGTGCTATTGATTCTTGAGGTGTTCGGTACCGGTGGCTACCTGTTGTGGATGGGGATCGCCGCCGCCGCCGTGGGCGTGATCAAGTTCCTGGTCCCGCCGCTCGGGCTGGAATGGCAACTGCTGTTGTTCGCCGTGTTATCGATCCTGACTGCGGTGTACTGGTGGAAACGCCAGCGCAGCAGCGCGAAGGTCAGCGACCAGCCAGGGCTGAACATGCGTGGCTCGGAGTTGATCGGCCGCACCTTTGTGGTGCATCAGGCGATCATGGATGGCCGGGGCAAAATAAAAGTCGGCGACAGTGTGTGGATGGCAACCGGACCGGACAGTCCCGTGGGCGCTCATGTGCGTGTCACGGGTCAGGACGGTGTAATTTTACAGGTGGAAACTGTTTAGTCAGTGATGGAACTCGCTTGGGCTAACTACAATCAAACTGTTCAGATAACCCAGTCGGAGTCACCCATCATGCGTCTCAAATATGCTGTCGCAACCCTCGCTGTGCTTTCCCTTCCTGTCGGCTCAGCCATGGCCGACAGTTTCTGGCGCAACGTCATTTCGTCGGGCGCCACTACCGGCTCGACGTACCTGACCTTCAAGGACCATAAGCTGGTGGTCGCCGCCCAAGACGACGCGGGCAGCTTCGTTGCCAGCGACGGCGGCATCCGCGGCCCATACCTTGAAGCTGCCATGCAGAAAGTCCGCGCCGACAACCCTGGCCTCAAAGCCACGGACATGGAGCTGGCCAACGCCATCCTCGCAAAAAATGCCGTAACCGAGTAAACCCCGAACCAAAAAAAATACCGCTTTTTCAGCGGTATTTTTTTGCCTGTCTCCCCACGATTATTGCCGCCAGCCCAGGTCTTCCGGTTTTTCCCGCCAAAAGCAGAAAAGTCCTGCCGAGCCCTTAAGTACCAGGCAACAAACTAAAGATTCCTTTATACAAAGCGAATCTCTCTCCATGCAAAAACTCGCCTACGCGCTACTTCTCTCTGCGTTAGCCACCCCTTTTGCTCAGGCAGAAAACTGGTATGGGTCGGCAAAACTCAACAGTGCTCGTCAAAACCTCTCCAGTGCGCAACTGACCAGCCCTCGCGTCACTGATCGGGTGGAGGCACCTGACAGCAACAAAGCATTCACCGGCTCATTCGCCGTAGGTTACGCTTTTGCGGATGGCTGGCGCCTGGAAGGGGAATACACCACCCGCAGCAGCTCGACGTTCGACTCTTATTGGGCTCCGTTCAATGCCAACGTCAACCGCCTGGAAGTCGACAGCCAGCGCTTGATGCTCAATGGCTATAAAAACATCCCGATCAATGATTGGCTGTCGTTCTACGGCATGGCCGGTATCGGCATGGCACAAATTGATGCCGAGGGTTACCAGAGCAACGCCACCCGCCAGTTCGCCAGCAACCGCCAATACAATTTCGCCTACAGCGTAGGCCTGGGCCTGGACGCCAAGGTCAGCGAAACGGTCACCCTGGGCACCGGTTGGCGCTACGTAGACATGGGCAAGGTCGAGACCGGCTACAACACCTTCGCCAACCGGATAAACGCCCGCGATGAACAGCTCAAAGGCAAACTCAAGGAGCAGAATGTGTTTGTTGAGGCCCGCATTGCCTTCTAACCTGCTGCAAAAAAATGCCGCTGATGAAGCGGCATTTTTTGTGCGCTAGATGACGATTCATTCACGGGCGACAGGCTATATTCAGTCGAGCCGTGTAACCATGCCGGTACGGATACACCCTTTACTCATCGCCTACCTGAAACGGATGCCTTCGTCGTTATGAGCCAACAGCCCTTTCTGCCGTTTTCCAAACCTACCATTGATGAAGCCACCATCTCGGCGGTCGGCGATGTCTTACGCTCGGGCTGGATCACCAGCGGGCCGAAAGTGCAGGCATTCGAGGCACAGCTGTCGGAATACTTTGGCGGCCGCCCGGTACGCACCTTCAACTCCGGCACTTGCACCATGGAGATCGCGTTGCGCATCGCCGGTATCGGGCCTGGGGATGAAGTGATCACCACGCCGATTTCCTGGGTCGCGACGGCCAACGTGATTCTGGAAGTGGGCGCCACGCCGGTGTTTGCCGATATCGACCCGGTCACCCGCAATATCGACCTGGCCCAGGTGGAAGCCGCGATCACCCCGCGTACCAAAGCAATTATCCCCGTGTACCTGGCGGGACTGCCCCTGGACATGCCGATGCTGTATGCACTGGCCGACAAGTACAACCTGCGCATCGTCGAAGACGCCGCCCAGGCCTTGGGGTCGAGCTGGGATGGCGAGCGTATCGGCGCTACCGGTGATTTCGTATCGTTCAGCTTTCAGGCGAACAAGAACATCACGTCATCCGAAGGCGGTTGCCTGGTGTTGAACAACGCCGAAGAGGCCCGCCTGGCCGAAAAGTATCGCCTGCAGGGCGTTACCCGTACAGGTTTCGACGGCCTGGATGTGGACGTGTTGGGTGGCAAGTTCAACATGACCGACATTGCTGCAGCCATCGGCCTGGGGCAGTTTGCGCATATCGAGAAGATCACGGCGCATCGCCAGAACCTGGCGCGACATTACTTCAAGTGCTTCGGCAGTGACTTTGAAGAGCAATACGGCGCGCAATTGCCGCCGGCGGATTTCGAAAACAGCAACTGGCACCTGTTCCAGCTGGTATTGCCGGAACGTCAGGATGGGCTGCCGGCGCGCGCTACCTTCATGGAGCAAATGCAGGCCCACGGCGTCGGCATTGGCTATCACTACCCGCCGATCCACCTGCTGAGCCTGTATCGGGCACAAGGTTTCAAGGAAGGCATGTTCCCGGTGGCGGAGCGTGTTGGGCGTTTGATCGTGTCGTTGCCGATGTTCACGGCGATGACAGAGGCGGACGTGGAACGGTCTGTAGCAGCGGTTAAAGCGGTATTGAAAGCCGGTTAAACCATGTGGGAGCTGGCTTGTCGAGTCGGCGCACCGCTGCGATGGCATCACCACGGTGTGACTGAAACACCAAGGTGCCTGCATCGCGGGCAAGCCCGACTCCCACACAAGCCAGCTCCCACATTGATTTGTGCTGTTACAGCTGCTTGTGTTTACTCGCCGATGGCGGCTTTGTAGCCAGCAGCATCCAGCAGTTTTTCCAGATCAGCCGGGTTGCTTGGCTTGAGTTTGAAGATCCAGGCGCCGTACGGGTCGGAGTTCAGCAGCTCAGGCTCGCCACCCAAGGCGTCGTTCACCGCGATCACTTCGCCAGCAATCGGCGAGTAGATATCCGACGCCGCTTTCACCGACTCGACCACACCCGCCTGGCCTTCAGCTTCAAAGTTGGCGCCAACTTCAGCCAGCTCAACAAACACCACATCACCCAAAGCTTCCTGAGCATGGTCGGAGATACCGACGGTCACGGTGCCGTCAGCCTCTAGACGGGCCCATTCGTGACTCTCGGCAAAACGCAGGTCGGCAGGGATATTGCTCATAGTCTGTGTCCTCAAGAAGAAATGTCAGCGGCCTCTGGGCTGCCGGTAATCGTTAGATCAAGGTTTTGCCATGGCGCACGAAGGTCGGTTTGACCACTCGAACCGGGTACCACTTGCCGCGGATTTCCACTTCGGCCCGGTCGGCGGTTGCCGTCGGTACGCGCGCCAGGGCAATGGATTTGCTCAGCGTAGGAGAGAAACTACCACTGGTGATCTCCCCTTCGCCAACATTGGCGATACGAACCACTTGGTGAGCGCGCAAAACACCACGTTCTTCCAGTACCAAACCGACCAATTTGAACTGCACACCGGCGGCTTTTTCCGCCTCCAGGGCGGCGCGGCCGATGAATTGGCGCTCGACAGGTTCCCAGGCAATGCTCCAAGCCATGTTGGCCGCCAGGGGCGAAACATTCTGGTGGATATCCTGGCCATACAGGTTCATGCCGGCTTCCAGGCGCAGGGTATCGCGGGCGCCGAGGCCGATGGGTGAAATACCGGCACCGACCAAGTCGTTGAAAAAGCCTGGCGCCTGATCGGCCGGCAGGACAATTTCCAGGCCGTCTTCGCCGGTATAACCCGTGCGGGCGATAAACCAGTCGCCGTCTGCCTGGCCTTCAAAGGGCTTGAGTTGGTGGATCAGGGTGCCACGAGACTGGGTAACCAGCTCGGCGATTTTCTGCCGGGCGTGCGGGCCTTGTATGGCGAGCATGGCCAACTCGGGCCGCTCATGCAGTTGCACCGCGTAGTTGCCCAACTGCGCCTGCATCCAGGCCATATCCTGATCACGCGTGGCGGCGTTGACCACCAGCCGATAACCGGTCTCGGTGCGGTAGACGATCATGTCGTCCACTACGCCGCCCTGCTCATTAAGCATGGCGCTGTAAAGTGCACGGCCGCAGCCATGCAAACGATCGACATCATTGGCCAGCAGGTGCTGGAGCCATTCCTTGGCCTGTTGGCCTGTAACATCGATCACGGTCATATGAGATACATCGAACACCCCGCAGTCGCGTCGCACCTGATGGTGTTCTTCAACTTGCGAGCCGTAGTGCAAAGGCATATCCCAACCGCCAAAATCGACCATTTTCGCGCCGAGGGCGAGATGCAGGTCATACAGAGGCGTACGCTGTCCCATGGGTTTCTCCTTCCGGGCTTGGCGAAGATGCGCAGAGTTACCGTTTACGCTGAGAACCCCGTATTACAAGGCCTGCAGTGACATACAGCGACTCGCTCCGAAAGACGGAGCGCACCGAATGCCGCGCATTGTAGCCGTAAGCCGTAGGACTGGCACCTAAGCGATTTGCCGGGCAGAGCGCCGGATCAGCCCGATTACCGGCAACAGCCCCACCAATACCAGTGTCAGCGCCGGCAACGATGCACGCGCCCACTCGCCTTCGCTGGTCATTTCAAAAATCCGCACCGCCAGGGTGTCCCAGCCAAACGGGCGCATCAGCAGGGTCGCGGGCATTTCCTTGAGCACATCGACGAACACCAGCAGCGCCGCGCTCAACGTCCCGGGCAACAGCAGTGGCAGATACACTTTGCAAAACAGTCGTGGCCCACTCACGCCAAGGCTGCGCGCCGCTTCCGGTAAAGAGGGCCGGATTCGCGCCAGGCTGTTTTCCAACGGCCCATAGGCCACCGCCAGGAAACGCACCAAATACGCCAGCACCAACGCCGACAGGCTGCCGAGCAACAAGGGCTTGCCCGCACCGCCGAGCCAACCCGACAACGGCACCACCAGCTCACGGTCCAGGTAGCTGAACG
Source organism: Pseudomonas sp. YeP6b (assembly GCF_025642995.1). NCBI lineage: Bacteria > Pseudomonadati > Pseudomonadota > Gammaproteobacteria > Pseudomonadales > Pseudomonadaceae > Pseudomonas > Pseudomonas sp. YeP6b. Next base: position 6,572,010 of record NZ_CP080090.1, read on the forward strand.
CCAGCATGATCGACACCGCCAACACCGAGCCCGGCAAGGCATAACCGACATTAGCCAGGCTGATACCAGAGCGAATCGCCCGGGTCGGCGCCAGACGGTTGGCAAACGCCAATATCAGCGCAACGCTGACCGTGATCAGCGCGGCGATGCCGCCCAGGTAGAGGGTGTGGACGATCAGGCCGCTATAGCGCTCATCCAGGTCAAACCGGCCGCGCTGCCAAAACCAGACGACCAGTTGCAGCATGGGGATGACAAAGGCGCACGCGAACACCAAGCCACACCAGGTACTGGCCGCTGCGGCCTTGAACCCGCGCAAGTGGTACAACGCCTTGCCCCGTGGCCGCTCATTGCTCGGGCGGCTGGCTCCGCGAGCACGCCGTTCGCCGTAGAGCACCAACATCACCACCAGCAGCAACAGGCTGGCCAGTTGGGCGGCGCTGGACAGGCTGAAAAAGCCGTACCACGTCTTGTAGATGGCCGTGGTGAAGGTGTCGAAATTGAATACCGAGACGGCGCCGAAATCCGCCAGGGTTTCCATCAGCGCCAAGGCTACGCCAGCACCAATCGCCGGCCGTGCCATGGGCAGCGCCACACGCCAGAACGCCTGCCATGGCGATTGGCCAAGCACCCGTGCCGCCTCCATCAAGCCTTTGCCCTGAGCCAAGAACGCAGTGCGCGCCAGCAGGTAGACATAGGGATAGAACACCAGCACCAACACGATGATGACGCCGCTGGTGGAGCGCACACGTGGCAGACGCAAGCCGCTGCCGAACCATTCACGCAGCAGGGTTTGCACCGGGCCTGCGAAATCCAACAGGCCGACAAACACAAAGGCCAGCACGTAGGCGGGAATCGCGAAAGGCAGCATCAACGCCCAGTCGAGCCAGCGCCGCCCGGGGAACTCGCACAGGCTGGTCAACCAGGCCAGGCTCACGCCCAACAGTGTCACGCCGACACCGACGCCCAACACCAGGGTCAGGGTGTTGCTCAACAGGCGCGGCATCTGGGTTTCCCACAGGTGGGACCAGATCTGTTGATCGATGCTTTGCCAGGACAGCAACAGCACGCTCAGCGGCAGCAGCACCAATGCGGCGACGGTGAAGACCGGCAGGTACCAGCGACGTTGGGCGGGGTGGGCCAAGGAAAAACTCTCAGAGTGTCAGTTGTCTTGAAAACACCACCAACCAATGTGGGAGCGGGCTGGCGTGGGAGCGGGCTTGTCGAATCGTCGCACCGCTGCGATAGCATCACCTCGGTGTGACTGACACACCGAGGTGCCTGCATCGCGGGCAAGCCCGGCTCCCACATTCTAGATCGGCGGCGTCTTACAAATTGTACTTAGTTCCAGCCAGCGCGATCCATCAAGCGAATGGCCTCCGCCTGACGCTTACCGGCCACTTCCACCGGCAGTGTATCGGCCACGAACTTGCCCCAGGTCGCCACTTCCGCCGATGGCGGCACGGCCGGGTTGGCCGGGAATTCCTGGTTCACATCGGCAAATATTTTCTGCGCCTCAGGCGTGGTCATCCATTCCACCAACGCCTTGGCGGCTTCCGGGTGTGGCGCATGCTTGGTGAGACCAATGCCCGACAGGTTCACATGCACGCCACGGTCGCCCTGGTTCGGCCAGAACAGCTTCACCGCCAGGTCCGGCTTCTGCTTGTGCAGGCGGCCGTAGTAGTAAGTGTTAACGATACCCACGTCGCACTGCCCGGCGTTGATGGCTTCGAGCACGGCGATGTCATCGGAGAACACGTCGGTGGACAGGTTATTGACCCAGCCTTTGACGATTTCTTCGGTCTTGGCCGCGCCGTGGGTTTCGATCAGGGTGGCAGTCAGCGACTGGTTGTAGACCTTCTTCGCCGTGCGCAGGCACAGGCGGCCTTCCCATTGCTTGTCGGCCAGGGCTTCGTAAGTGGTCAGGTCACCCGGTTTTACCCGGTCGGTGGAATAGGCGATGGTCCGCGCGCGCAAGCTCAAGCCGGTCCAGGCATGCTTTGAAGAGCGATATTGCAGAGGAATGTTCTTGTCGATTACCGCCGAGGTGAACGGCTGCAGGATGCCCATTTGCTCGGCCTGCCAGAGGTTACCGGCGTCGACGGTGAGCAGCAGGTCGGCGGTGGCGTTTTCGCCTTCGGCCTTGATCCGCTGCATCAGCGGGGCTTCCTTGTCGGTGATGAACTTCACCTGTACGCCGGTTTTCTGGGTGTAGGCGTCGAACACCGGCTTGATCAGTTCGTCGATGCGCGAGGAGTAGACCACGACTTCGTCGGCTGCCTGCACGGTGGTGCTGCCGATGAGGGTGAGTGCCAGGGCAGTCAGGAGGCGTTTGGGTGCCAACATGGGTGCGGTCTCTCATATGCAAATGGAAAGCAAATGATAGGGACTCACATTTAGTGGCGCTCGGTGGAGGCGTTACCAGATGTTGCATGGCCGCGATTTACGTGAGGCTGATGGCCTCATCGCGGCATAGGTATCTACACAACTGCTGGTGAACGCAAAATCTCTAGCAGGCGAGCTTTTGTGAAGAGCGGGCTCGCCACGGAGGATTGTGGCGGCCTTTGAAAGCTGTGTAGAGACCTATGCTCATCGCGGGCAAGCCCGCTCCCACAGACGATCGCATTTCAAGTTCAGGGCTTGGCCAGCTCCGGGAGATCGCCAGTCAGGCCCAAGGCCTGGCGCACGAAGATGGCTTTGGCTTCCGGCATCTGGTCGACCATTTTCAACCCGGCATTGCGCAACCAGCGCAATGGCAGCTGGTCAGCCTGGAACAACCGTTCAAAGCCTTCCATCGCCGCCATCAGCGCGAGGTTATACGGCATGCGCCGACGCTCGTAACGGCTCAGCACCTTCACATCCGCCAGGCGCTCGCCGCGCTCGGTCGCCGCCAACAGCACTTCGGCCAGCACCGCCGCATCGAGGAAGCCCAGGTTAACGCCCTGGCCCGCTAACGGGTGGATCACATGGGCCGCATCACCGATCAACGCCAGGCCTTCGGCCACGTAGCGTTTGGCGTGGCGCTGGCGCAACGGCACACAGACACGCGGGTCGGCGCTGATCACCGTACCGAGTCGCCCTTCAAAGGCGCGCTCCAGTTCACGGCAGAAATTTTCGTCATCCAGCGCCATCAGGCGTTCGGATTCCGCCGGCGTGGTCGACCAGACGATTGAGCACCAGTCCTCTTGCCCATCGCGTACCAGCGGCAGGAATGCCAGCGGGCCGGTATCGGTAAAGCGCTGCCAGGCCGTGCGCTGGTGCGGTTGGCTGCTGCGCACGCTGGTGACGATGGCGTTATGCAGGTAATCCCATTCGCGGGTCGTGGTGCCGGTCAGGCGGCGCACGGCGGAATTGGCGCCGTCGGCGGCCACCACCAGCGGCGCGCGCAATTTGCGCCCATCGGCCAGGGTCAGCAGCCAGTCATCGCCGGAGCGGCGCATCTGTTCCAAGCGCGCGTTGGCCAGCAGGCCCAGGTCGCAGTCGTGCAGGCGGTCGAGCAAGGCATCCTGAACCACACGGTTCTCGACGATATGCCCAAGCACTTCGGCATGCACGCTGGCCGCCGAAAAGTGGATCTGCCCGGTGCCGCTGCCGTCCCACACCTGCATCTCGCCATAAGGGCTGGCGCGTCGCGACACGATGCCGTCCCACACGCCGAGGCGCTCGAGGATGCGCTGGCTGGCGGCCGACAAGGCGCTCACGCGGGGTTCGAAGGCCGCATCCTGGTCGAACGGTTTGACGCTCAGCGGGCTGCCGTCCAGCAGCAGCACCTGCAGGCCACTGCCCTGCAACGCCAGCGCCAGGGCGCTCCCGACCATTCCGGCCCCGACAATCAGCACATCTGCGCGCATGTCCATGCTTTAAGCCTGCTTTGCTGGCGGCTTGCGCCGCACGTAAAGGGTTTTTTCGACCCGCGCCACCAAGGTGCCGGAGCCGTCATGAATCTGTACTTTGAGGTGGGGCAAGTACTTCTCGCCACCTTCGGTCTGCCTGCGAATCTCGTCCAGCAAGGCCTCGTCGATGGAAAATTCGGCGTACACCGGGCCTTTGCCCGGCGACACGAAGTCGATGCTCGCGGCTTTGTCCCAGACGATGTAGTCGCGGCCCAGGTTTTCCATCAACAAGAGCATGTAGAACGGGTCGACCATCGAATACAGGCTGCCGCCGAATTGCGTGCCGACGTAATTGCGGTTGTACCAGCCCAGGCCCATGCGCACCTTGGCATAGCGCAAATCCGCACTGAGTGCCTGCACCCGGATTCCAGCGCCCAGGTACGGCGGGTACAAGGACAGAGCCCAGCGCAACAGCCGCGCCTTGCCCAGGCGTCGGGTCAGCCAGTTACGCATCGGGGCGCGTGCCCAGGCCCATGGCCTGACGGGCGAACCAGCGTTTGGCCGGCGGTAACAAATCCAGGCCCAGCAAGCCCATGTTACGGCCCAAGGCCACCAACGGTTGAGCACTGCCAAACAGCCGCGTGACTTGATCGGAGAAACCTACGGTCAATTTCTGATCCAGGCGTTGGCGCTCGCGATAGCGTTCCAAGGTTGCCAAATCGCCCGGCACCTCAGGCCCGGCCAGCAAGGCTTCGGCCAAGGCGTTGGCATCGCGCAGGGACAAATTGAAACCCTGCCCGGCAATCGGGTGCAGGCTGTGGGCGGCATTACCGAGGATGGCCAGGTGCGAGCGTACTTGTTCTTCGGCCTCCACCAGCGTCAGCGGGTACAGGTGCCGCGCGCCGACTTGCTTCAACGTGCCCAGGCGATAGCCGAACACGCCCTGTAATTCGCTGAGGAAGCTGCGCTCATCAAGGTTGGCCAGGCGCTGGGCGTCCATGCCGATGCGCGTCCACACCAGCGCGCAGCGGTTGTCCGGCAGCGGCAGCAGGGCCATGGGGCCCTCATCGGTGAAACGCTCGAAGGCCTCGCCATTGTGGGCTTCGCTTGGGGTGATGTTGGCGATCAACGCGCTCTGGTTGTAGGGCCGGGTTTTCACACCGACGCCCAATTGCTCGCGCAAACCGGAGCGACCGCCATCGGCCAATACCGCGAGGTCGCATTCCAGCACGGTTTCATCGTTGAGGGTCAGGCGATAGCCATCGGCCAGCGGCTCCATGCGGGTGACTTCCGCCGGGCAACGCCAACTGACCACGTCTTTGTCCAGGCCTTTCCACAGGCATTGGCCGAGCCAGGCGTTTTCCACCACATAGCCGAGGGCCGGCACACCCTCCTCCATAGCAGACAGGCGCGCAGTGGAGAAGCGGCCACGGTCCGACACGTGAATCTGTTTGATCGGCTCGGCGCGGCGGGAAATGTCCTGCCACAGGCCCAAGCGCTGATAAATCTGCCGAGCGCCGTAGGACAACGCCGAAGAGCGCGCGTCATAGCTCGGCTGGTAACTGTCACCCGGCGCGAACGGTTCGATCAGCACGATCTTCCAGCCGAGCGCCTTGGCACCCGCCTGCAACGCCAACGCCAGGCTGGCGCCCACCAGACCGCCGCCGATAATCGCCACGTTGACCCGGCTCATCGGGCAGCCGCCATCAGCGCTTCGATCTCGGCGACGGTCTTGGGCACGCCGCCGGTCAAAATTTCACAGCCTTGCTTGGTCACTACCACGTCGTCCTCGATGCGTACGCCAATGCCACGCCATTTCTTCGCCACGTTCTGGTTGTCGGGCGAAATATAGATGCCAGGTTCCACGGTCAACGCCATGCCGACTTCCAGCACCCGCCATTCACCGCCCACCTTGTACTCGCCCACATCATGCACATCCATGCCCAGCCAATGGCCGGCGCGGTGCATATAAAAGGCGCGATAGGCTTCGCCGGCGATCAGCTCGTCGACGTCGCCTTGCAGCAACCCCAGCTTCACCAGCCCGGCGGTGATGACGCGCACCGTCGCCTCGTGGGCTTGGTTCCAATGTTTGTTCGGCGCGATCTCGGCAAAAGCGGCTTCCTGGGAGGCCAGCACAATCTCGTAGATCGCCTTCTGCTCGGGCGAAAAAGTGCCGTTAACCGGCCAGGTGCGGGTGATGTCGCTGGCGTAGCAGTCGATCTCGCAACCGGCGTCGATCAGCACCAGGTCGCCGTCCTTGAGCACCGCGTCATTCTGCTGGTAATGCAGGATGCAGCTATTGCGCCCGGCGGCGACGATGGAGCCATAGGCGGGCATTTTCGCGCCGCCCTTGCGGAATTCGTAATCCAGCTCGGCTTCCAGGCTGAATTCATGCAACCCCGCGCGGCTGGCCTGCATCGCCTTCACGTGGGCGGCGCAGGAAATTCGTGCGGCCTCGCGCATCACCTTCACTTCTGCCGCCGATTTATACAGGCGCATGTCGTGGAGCAGGTGATCCAGGGCAACAAATTCATTCGGCGGCTGGGCGCCCAGGTGCGCTTTAGAGCGGATCACGTTGATCCACTCCATCACATGCCGGTCGAATTCGGCGTTGCTGCCCATAGCCGAGTACACCCGGTCGCGACCTTCGATCAGGCCGGGCAGGATGTCGTCGATATCGGTGATGGGGAACGCATCGTCGGCACCAAAGTCACGGATCGCGCCTTCGGTACCGGCACGCAGGCCGTCCCACAATTCGCGTTCGGCATTGCGCTCGCGGCAGAACAGCACGTACTCGCCATGTTGGCGACCGGGCATCAGCACGATCACCGCTTGCGGTTCGGGGAAGCCGCTCAGGTACTGGAAGTCGCTGTCTTGGCGGTAGACGTGCTCGACATCACGGTTGCGGATCGCCACGGCGGCAGCCGGCAGGATTGCGATGCTATTGGGTTCCATCTGCGCCATGAGCGCCTTGCGGCGACGGGTGTATTCCGCTTTCGGGATATGGATCATGGGCAGATGGGCTTCCTTTCTTAATGCAGCGACGGCTTGGCTGCGGCTGGCTCAGCGGATTTTTTGGTCTCGGTGAACAGCAGCAGCGGCGCGACGCGCAGGTATTCCATCACTTCCATGTAGTCGCCTTCACCGTCTTCGGATTCTTCCAAGGCGTCTTGCACCTGGGAGATCGCCGCCAGGTCCTGCAGCACTTCCTTGGCGTCGGTGCTCAGCTCCAGGCCGCCGGCGTTCACGCCGAAACCGTGGAGGAAACCCTGGCACCATTGGCCCAGCGCGGCAGCGCGTTCGGCGAGCGGCGCGTCGTCGGTCGGCAACAGCAGGACTACGGTGACGTCGTCACCGGTCAGCTCGCCTTTGACCATCTCTTGCAGGCCGATCAGCGCGTTACGCACGTTCTCGGTCGGCTCGGTTTCGAGCAGCTCGGCCACATCAGCCAGCCAGTTGTCAGCATCAAAGCCAACACCGGTGCAACTGCGGCCCAACAGCACGCCGTGCAGTTCGGCAGGCGAGCAAGGATGACCGCTGGTGCTCAGCAGTTTGGAAAAAGCATCGTACGGGGAGTTCTGAATAGGCATGGTGAGCTAGGCGCCAGACGGCGCAATGTCTAGAATGAAGCGCTGTATCCTAGCACCGGCAGACGTACCAAGACTATCGAGGGCGTCAGATCGTTTATCCTGCAGCTGCCATTCATCAGACAAATCCAGTGGAACCCAATGGAAGACACCGACCTGCAAGCGCTGATGGCCAGACTCGAGCTGCTAATTGATCGGGTCGAGCAACTTAAGAGTCAAAACGGACTCCTATTAGCTCAGGAAAAGACCTGGCGCGAGGAACGCGCGCACCTCATTGAAAAAAACGAAATCGCCCGGCGTAAGGTCGAATCGATGATTTCGCGCCTGAAGGCCCTGGAGCAAGACTCATGAGTTCAAGCAATAGCGTTACCGTGCAGATCCTCGACAAAGAATATTCGATCATCTGCCCCCAGGAAGAACGCAGCAACCTGGTGAGTGCTGCCCGCTACCTGGATGGCAAGATGCGTGAAATCCGCAGCAGCGGCAAAGTTATCGGCGCCGATCGTATCGCTGTGATGGCCGCACTGAACATTACCCACGATTTGCTGCATAAGCAGGAGCGGCCTGACGTGCAGGCCAGTGGCTCGACGCGCGAGCAAGTGCGTGACCTGCTGGAGCGGGTTGATCTGGTACTTTCTACCGATCCAGAGCCACCCAAGGGCTGATTGCCGAGTCTGTTTAAGGTATACTCGCCCCACTCCCTGGCGTGTTTGCCAGTCGGCGATGTCCCTGAGCCGATTCGCACTACCCTGGAAGTTGCACGTTGGGCTGGTGTGCATGTCCGCTAGACGGAAAGCCTTAAAGCCTACTGCATCTTCCACCTTGAACTTTCGGGTTCAAGGGCTAAGTCGACAGCGGCTCTGTCGGGGAGCCTGAATTCCCAAACTCAATGCCAGTCTTAGGACTGGCATTGTTTTATGAGCCGAAAAACCATGACCGAACCTGCGCCGCTTTCCCGTCCGCAACTTCGACGCATGTTGCGCAAAGCCCGCCGCGCCCTCACGCCGAGCGAGCAGCGCCAGGCCGCCCAAGGCCTGTATCGGCAACTGGCACAGCACCCGCTGTTTCGCCGGGCCAAGCATATTTCTTTATACCTACCGACGGACGGTGAAATCGATCCGCGCCTGCTGCTGCGCGCCGCTCAGCGCCGGGGCAAGGCTACCTATCTGCCGGTACTCAGCGCCTGGCCGCGAACCAAGATGGTGTTCCAGCGCGTGCGGCCTGGGGATAAGTTGCTGCCCAACCGTTTTCGCATCCTAGAACCGCGAGTGAACGCCAATCGCCAGCGCCAAGTCTGGGCACTCGATCTGGTGTTGCTGCCGCTGGTGGGGTTCGACGATGGGGGCGGAAGATTGGGCATGGGCGGCGGCTTTTACGACCGCAGCCTGGCCTACCTCGCCAGGCGCCAGAGCTGGCGCAAGCCGACGCTGCTGGGGCTGGCCCATGAATGTCAGAAGGTCAAGCGCTTGGCGCAGGCGAGCTGGGACGTGCCGTTGGCGGGCACCATCACCGATAAGCACTGGTATGTCGCAGAAACGTCGCTGGAACCAGCGACGTCTTGAATAGTTTTAACGCTTGAACGGTTGTGGCTGCTGCTGAGCCAGCTCAACAGGTGCATCCGTCTTGTTCGACCACAAGCTCTGGGCATACCCGGTGGTCACGACGCCCAGACCAAACAAAATAACCAAAATCCATAGTAAATCCGGTTTACGTTGCATCGATTGCCCCCCTTCAGGCACTCGTACACGATGACAACAACGTTCCAATGTAGTCCGTTGCAGCTGCGTCAAGCTTAAAAGCGGGCATTCTGCGGTAACGTGAACCAACACGCAAACCTTGACGCCAACCGACTGTCGGTTTGTCATGGAATTGCCGGACAACTTGCCCAATGCCTTTTTCAGGAGCCCAAAAATGGCCTACTGGCTGATGAAATCCGAGCCCGATGAACTGTCCATCACGGGTCTTGAAAAGCTCGGCGAAGCCCGTTGGGACGGGGTGCGTAACTATCAGGCGCGCAATTTCCTACGCGCAATGGCCGTGGGTGATGAGTTCTTCTTCTACCACTCCAGTTGCCCCGAACCAGGCATTGCCGGCATTGGCAAAATCATCGAAGCCGCCTATCCGGACCCCACCGCGCTGGAACCGGATAGCCACTATTTCGACGCCAAGGCCAGCCCGGAGAAAAATCCGTGGAGTGCGATCAACGTGGCGCACGCCGAGACGTTTTCAAAGGTGCTGGGCCTGGGCTACCTGAAACAACAAACGGCACTGGCCGAGTTGCCGCTGGTGCAAAAAGGCAGCCGGTTATCCGTAATGCCGGTGACGGCCGATCAATGGGCGGCGGTACTTGCCCTGCGCTGAACAGGCAGAACCCTGCGGTCACACTTCTGGTGCATGCATCTACGTGCCAAGCGGGTTAGGCTTGCGCTTCAGTTGACCCGTATCAACGGCCCTCGGGGCGATACCGGTCAAACTAGGATGCTAATGCCGCAGGATGCAGCCATGTCAACGAACCACCCTACTATGTCGCGCCTTTTCGCCATCGCCCTGATCGTGCTGCTGCTGGGCGCCGGTGGCTTCGGTTACTGGCGATCGACCCAGGACCGCCTGCCCGAAGGTTTGAGCATGGGCAACGGCCGCCTGGAATCCACCGAAGTGCAGATCGCCGCCAAGATACCCGGGCGCCTGGCCGAAGTGCGCGTGGATGAAGGCGACAAGGTGCTCAAGGGCCAATTGCTCGCGCGCATGGACACCCGCACCCTCGAAGCCCAGCGCGCCCAGGCCGAAGCCGAAGTGCTGCGTGCCAAAGAAAACTTCGCCGCCGCCGAGGCCAACGTGCAGTTGCGCCAGAGCGAACAACTGCTGGCCAATCAGGAACTCAAGCGCACCCAAGAGCTGTACCGGCGCGGCTTCGCCAGCAGCCAGTTGATCGACCAACAACAAGCGCGCCAGAACACCGGCAATGCTGCCGTGGTTGCCGCGCAAGCCCAGGTCAACTCGGTGAAGGCCGCCATCGGCGCCGCCGTGGCCCAAGTGGCCCAGCTCACCAGCGAAATCGACGACAGCAGCCTGCGCGCGCCCATCGACGGCATTATTCAATTACGCCTGGCCGAGCCGGGTGAAGTGCTCGGCGCGGGCGGCCGCGTGTTGCTGCTGATTGATCCGAATGACCAGTACATGAACCTCTACCTGCCCGCCTCCGTCACCGGTCGCCTGACCGTCGGCAGTGATGCGCGCATCCTGCTCGACGCCCTGCCCCAGCAACCGTTGCCGGCCAAAATCAGCTTTGTCGCCGCCAAATCGCAGTTCACGCCCAAGGAAGTGGAAACCCGCGACGAACGCCAGAAGCTGGTGTTCCGCGTCAAACTACGCCTGACTCAACCCAGTGCTGTACCGCAAGCCAAACCGGGCATGCCCGGCGCCGGCTACGTGCGCACGGCTGATATCGACTGGCCGGCCAACCTGCAATGACCGGCCTGGCGCTGCACGCCACGGGTATCAACCACCGCTACGGCAAGCAACAGGCACTGGTCGACATCGCCTTCAGCTTGCCCGCCGGCACTCGCTGCGGGCTGATCGGCCCGGATGGCGCGGGCAAGTCGAGCCTGCTGGGGTTGATCGCCGGGGTTAAAAAGCTTCAAGTCGGGCAGCTGGAAGTGCTCGGCGGTTCCATCGAAGACCGCCGTCACCGCAACAGCCTGTACCCGCGCATTGCCTTCATGCCTCAAGGCCTGGGCGGCAACTTGTATCCCGAATTGTCCATCAGCGAAAACATCCGCTTCTTCGCCACACTGTTCGGCCTGTCGAAAGCTGACTGCGAGCAGCGCATGCACAACCTGTTGCTGGCCACCGACCTTGCGCGCTTCGCCGAGCGGCCGGCCGGCAAGTTGTCCGGCGGCATGAAACAAAAGCTCGGCCTGTGCTGCGCGCTGATCCACGACCCGGACCTGCTGATCCTCGACGAACCCACCACCGGCGTCGACCCACTGTCGCGCCGACGCTTCTGGGAGTTGGTCGACAGCGTACGCCGAGAGCGCCCGCAACTGACGCTACTGGTGGCTACGGCCTACATGGAAGAAGCCGAACAGTTCGAACATTGCCTGATGCTCGATCGCGGCAAACTCATTGCCGATGGCTTGAGCAGCGAACTGGCGGCCGCCACACCCAGCGGCAAACTCGATGAAGCCTTTACCCATTTCCAGGGCGACAGCGCCCACAACAATCAGCCACTGGTGATCCCCCCGCGCGAAAGCGGCAACACCGATATCGCCATCGAAGCCCACGACCTGACGCTGCGTTTTGGTGATTTCACGGCAGTAAACACCGTCAGCTTCGCCATCGGCCGCGGCGAGATTTTTGGCTTTCTCGGCTCCAACGGCTGCGGCAAGACCACCACCATGAAAGTCCTTACCGGGCTGATGCCGGCCACCGAAGGCAGTGCCACGCTGCTCGGCAACCCGGTGAACGCCAAGGATCTGGCGACCCGCAAGCGTGTGGGGTTCATGTCGCAAAGTTTCTCGCTGTACGGCGAACTCAGCGTGCGCCAGAACCTGGTGCTGCACGCGCAACTGTTCGACTTACCCAAGGCTGACAGCGGCCTGCGTATCGACGAGTTGATTCAGCGCTTCGACCTCGGCGAGGTGGCCGAGCAGCCTTCCGGCGAATTGCCCCTCGGCCTGCGCCAGCGCCTGTCATTGGCCGTGGCGGTGCTGCACCGCCCGGAAGTGCTGATCCTCGATGAACCCACCTCGGGCGTTGACCCGGCAGCACGGGATGATTTCTGGCGGCTGCTGATTGAACTGTCCCGCGAGCAAGGCGTAACGATCTTCCTGTCCACCCACTTCATGAACGAAGCCCAGCGCTGCGACCGCATCTCGCTGATGCATGCAGGCAAGGTGCTGGCTTGCGACACACCCGAGGCACTGCAACAGCAATTCCACGGCGACACGTTGGAAGCCGCCTTCGTTACCTGCCTGGAGCAGGCCCAAGGCGAAGCCGAACCTGCCACGCCCAGCGCTACCGTCAGCGAAACCAGCGCGCCGCCCGTGAGCAAACGTGGCTTCAGCGTGTCTCGGCTATTGGCGGTCGCCAGCCGCGAAGGCAAAGAGCTGCTGCGCGACAAAGTGCGCATGGCCTTCGCCCTGCTCGGGGCGATGTTTATGATGGTGATCTTCGGCTACGGCATTTCCCTGGACGTGGAAAACCTCGCCTTCGCCGTCTACGACCAGGACCAGACCCCACAAAGTCGCGCTTACTTAGAAGCCTTCCGCAGTTCGCGCTACTTCGCCGAACAGGCGCCCATCCGCGACGCGACCGAACTGCACCGACGCCTGCAACGCTCGGAAATCAAATTGGCCCTGGAAATCCCGCCGGGCTTTGGCCGTGACCTGTACGCCGGTCGCCAACCCACGGTAGCGGCGTGGATCGACGGCGGCATGCCGTTTCGCGCGGAAACCAGCCGCAATTACGTGGAGGCCGTGCACCAAGGCAATCTTGCGCAACTGGCCGAATTGAGCAGCGTGCCCCGCAGCAGCCAAGCCGCCGCCAAGCTGGAAACGCGCTTTCGCTATAACCAGGACGTGGTCAGCGTAAATGCCATCGGCCCGGGCGTGATGGCGCTGATCCTGGCGTTTATCCCGGCGATGCTCACCGCCCTGGGCATCGTGCGCGAAAAGGAGCTGGGTTCGATCACCAACTTCTATGCCACGCCCCTGACCCGCCTGGAATTCCTGCTGGGCAAACAGGCGCCGTACTTGGCCGTGAGTTTGGTCAACCTGGCACTGCTGGTGGCGATGAACCGCTGGCTGTTCGGTGTACCGTTCAAGGGTAGCGCCTTGGCGCTGGCAGTCGGCGGCCTGTTGTATGTGCTGGCCACCACCAGCATGGGCTTGTTGATTTCGGCATTCACCCGCACCCAGATCGCGGCAATCCTCGGCACCATGATCATCACCAGCCTGCCGACCATCCAATTCTCCGGGCTGATCGTGCCGCGCTCATCCCTGGAAGGCGCGGCCGCATGGATGGGCATGCTGTTTCCGGCGGGGCACTTTCTGGACATCGCCGTGGGCACCTTCACCAAGGCCCTGGACCTGCGCCAGCTGTGGCCGCAATGCCTGGCGCTGTTCGGCTTTTTTGTCGGGTTCACCGGGTTAAGCCTGATCATGCTCAAGAAGCAGGAGGCCTGATGCACAAGCTCGCTCACATCCTGCGCCTGGGCCTCAAGGAACTCACCAGCCTGCGCCATGACAGCGTATTGCTGCTGTTTCTGGCCTATGCCTTCACGGTCGCGATCTACATGCCCGCCGCCGGTTCGGTGATTGGCGTGCACAACGCCAGCGTGGCGTTTGTCGATGAAGACCACAGCGCGCTCTCGCGGCAGATGGCCGAGGCGTTGCAGCCTCCCGAGTTTCAGCCGCCCGCGCCGCTGGCCTACGACCAACTGGACAAGGTCATGGACAGCGGTGAGTACACCTTTGTGATCAACGTGCCGGCGAATTTCCAAGCCGACTTGTTGGCGGGTCGCCAGCCGGGTGTGCAGGTCAATGTGGATGCGACGGCGATGAGCCAGGCGTTTATGGGCGCAGGCTACATCGGCAGAATTTTCCAGCGTGAATTGCTCAACTACAGCGGCCAGGCCGACGCTAGCCAAAAGGCGCCCGCATTGCTGACGACCCGTGCGCTGTTCAACACCAACCTGGAAGGCGGCTGGTTCCTGGCGGTGATCCAGATCGTCAACAACATCACCATCCTCGCCATCGTGCTCACCGGCACCGCACTACTGCGCGAACGCGAGCACGGCACCCTCGATCATTTGCTGGTGCTGCCGCTGACCGCGCTGGAAATCATGCTGGCGAAAATCTGGAGCAACATGCTGGTGGTGGTGCTGTGTACGTGGCTGTCGCTGGAGCTGGTGGTCAAAGGCTTGCTCGGCGTGCCGCTGGCCGGCTCCTTGAGTCTGTTCCTGTTTGTGACGGCGCTGTACCTGTTTGCGAGTACCGCGCTGGGGATCTTCCTCGCCACCCTCGCCCGCTCGACACCGCAGTTCGGCTTGCTGGCGATTCCGGTGATCATCCCAATGCTGTTGCTGTCAGGTGGCAGCACGCCGCTGGACAGCATGCCCGAGTGGTTGCAGTGGGTGATGCAGGGCTCGCCGTCCACGCACTTTGTGAGTTTGAGCGCGGCGATTTTATTCAGGGATGCGGGCGTGAGCGTGGTGTGGCCGGACTTGCTGGCGCTGGCGGGGATTGGCTTGGTGTTTTTTGCCGTGGCGCTGGCCAGGTTCAGGAAGAGCCTGGCGTCTTGAGGCGTATCTACTGCCGTCATCGCGGGCAAGCCCGCGCCCACAGGTGAATGCATTCCAAATGAGGGAGCGGGCTTGCCCGCGATGGCGCGAAGCGCCCGCTTTATTGGATGATCAGGTTATTGAAGAGCAGGTCTTCCACCACCGGTTTGCCGGTCTCGTCGCTCATCACTTGCTGAGTCTGCTTCAGGGCTTCCTGGCGCAGCTTTTCCTTGCCTTCAACCGTACTCATGGCCTCGTTGGTCTGCTGAGTGAACAACGCCACCAACTGGTTACGAATCAGCGGATCGTTGGCTTTGACCGCCGCCGCGGCTTCCGGCCCGGTCACGCGCAGAGCGATATCGGCTTTGAATACCTTGAGTTTTGCCGTGCCATCCAACCCGTAGTTGCCCACGAACGGCGGAGTCAGGCTGATATAGCTGACCTTCGGTGCCTCACCTTCTTTTGCTTCTTCGGCCTGGGCTGCCATCGGCAAGGTCAGGGCGAGCATCAACAGGATCCACGCTTTCACAGTTCATTCCTCAAATTCGGTTGCCGGGTAGCATAACGCTAGCAAGGCTGAGCACAAGCTTATGGCGACTTATCAGGCCCGGGCATGCTCGTTGACCCACGGGCGTACCCTCCTACACTTATCGGCCACGACACCAAAAGGAATAGCCCGATGAAAGCTGTGCTGTGCAAAGCCTTCGGCCCCGCCGAAACCCTGGTGCTGGAAGAGATCGCCAGCCCCGCGATCAAGAAGAACGAAATCCTGCTGGACGTGCACGCTGCCGGGGTTAATTTCCCGGACACCTTGATCATCGAGGGCAAATACCAGTTCAAGCCGCCCTTCCCGTTTTCACCGGGGGGCGAAGCAGCGGGCGTGGTCAGTGAAGTGGGCGAGAAGGTCAGCCACCTGAAAGTCGGCGACCGGGTCATGGCCTTGACCGGCTGGGGCAGCTTTGCCGAGCAGGTCGCGGTGCCGGGCTACAACGTGCTGCCGATCCCGCCGAGCATGGATTTCAACACCGCCGCCGCGTTCAGCATGACCTACGGCACTTCGATGCATGCGCTGAAACAACGCGCCCACCTGCAACCCGGCGAAACCCTGTTGGTGCTCGGAGCCTCGGGTGGCGTGGGCCTGGCCGCCGTGGAAATCGGCAAGGCCATGGGCGCGCGGGTGATCGCCGCCGCCAGCAGTGCCGACAAACTCGCCGTGGCCAAGGCGGCCGGCGCGGATGAGCTGATCAACTACAGCGAAGCCAGCCTCAAGGATGAAATCAAGCGCCTGACCGACGGCAACGGTGTCGACGTCATCTACGACCCGGTCGGCGGCGACCTGTTTGACCAAGCCGTTCGGGGCATCGCCTGGAACGGCCGCCTGTTGGTGGTGGGTTTTGCCAGCGGGCGCATTCCCGAGTTGCCGGTGAACTTGGCGCTGCTCAAAGGTGCCTCGGTGGTCGGGGTGTTCTGGGGCTCGTTCGCCCAGCGCCAGCCGCAGGACAATGCGGCGAACTTCCAGCAGTTGTTCAGTTGGTATGCCGAGGGGAAGTTGAAGCCATTGGTGTCGAAGGTGTATCCGCTGGAGCAGGCTGCCCAAGCGATCAATGACCTGGGGCAGCGCAAGGCGGTGGGCAAGGTTGTCGTCCAAACCCGCTGACCGACTTGAAATGCCATCAACTGTGGGAGCTGGCTTGCCTGCTCCCACAGTTGATCTCCATAGGTCTCAAGCACTGATACCGACCCACACTTATCCATTTGCGACATGTTCATAAGAGAACATGCAATTGCTCTGATTTCCTGTGTTTGCAGATAAGAGGCGATGCTATTTTCGGTAACGAAACTGTAACATTCGCATCCGCAGTCAAAACAAGAAATTTGGAGCTCTTGAATGTTTGCTTTCTTTCGTCCTGCCGCACACCAGGCGCCTCTGCCTGAAGAAAAAATAGACAGTACCTACCGACGACTGCGCTGGCAGATTTTCGCCGGTATTTTCTTCGGCTACGCCGGCTACTACCTGCTGCGCAAAAACTTCTCCCTGGCCATGCCCTACTTGATCGACGAGGGTTACACCCGTGGTGAGCTGGGCTTGGCGATGTCGGCAATCGCGATTGCCTACGGCTTGTCCAAGTTCCTCATGGGCCTGGTGTCCGACCGCTCCAACCCGCGCTACTTCCTGCCCTTCGGCCTGCTGATATCGGCCGGGGTGATGTTCATTTTCGGTTTCGCACCTTGGGCAACGTCCAGCGTGACCATGATGTTCATTTTGCTGTTCATCAACGGTTGGGCCCAAGGCATGGGCTGGCCACCCAGCGGACGCACCATGGTGCACTGGTGGTCGCAGAAAGAACGCGGCGGCGTGGTGTCGGTATGGAACGTGGCGCATAACGTCGGCGGCGGCCTGATCGGCCCGCTGTTCTTGCTGGGTATGGCGTGGTTCAACGACTGGCACGCGGCGTTCTATGTGCCCGCGACCGTGGCCTTGCTGGTGGCGGCGTTTGCCTTCATTACCATGCGCGACACCCCGCAATCGGTAGGCTTACCACCGATTGAGGAATACAAGAACGACTATCCGGAAGGTTACGACTCCACCCACGAAGACGAATTCAGCGCCAAGGAAATCTTCGTCAAGTACGTGCTGCGCAACAAAATGCTGTGGTACATCGCCTTCGCCAACGTCTTCGTCTACCTGCTGCGCTACGGCGTACTCGACTGGGCACCGACGTACCTCAAGGAAGCCAAGCACTTCGACGTGGATAAAACCTCGTGGGCGTACTTCTTCTACGAGTGGGCAGGTATTCCGGGCACGCTGCTGTGCGGCTGGATGTCGGACAAGATCTTCCGTGGCAACCGTGGCCTGACCGGCATCGTGTTCATGGCCCTAGTGACCGTGGCCACCCTGGTTTACTGGCTCAACCCGCCAGGCAACCCGATGGTCGATATGATCGCGCTGTTCTCCATCGGCTTCCTGATCTACGGCCCAGTGATGCTGATCGGCCTGCAGGCACTGGAACTGGCACCGAAGAAAGCCGCTGGCACCGCTGCGGGCTTCACCGGTTTGTTCGGTTACCTGGGTGGTTCGGTGGCAGCCAGTGCAGCCATGGGCTACACGGTTGACCATTTCGGCTGGGATGGTGGTTTTGTGTTGCTGGTGGGCGCATGCCTGTTGGCGATCGCCTTCCTGATCCCAACGCTGTGGCACACCAACAGCGTCAGCACAGCGCGTTAACCGCCTGAGCAATCCTTTGCACAACGCTTGAGCCGCGCCTCCAGATTCTTATCTGGCATGGCGTGGCTACGCAGGGCGTTCACGGTCTGCTCGACATAATCGCGAGTAGTGCCGTAACGCCCGCAAGCGCTTTGCAGTACGTGGTTAAGCACGATGTCGGGCAAGTTGCCGGCATAGCTGGGCAAATGCCGCTCCAACACAAACCCCAATGCCTGCACCTGACTGCCATCTTCCAGACGGCAGCTGAGCCAGTGCGGCCGGTAAGAGGGGTAAGGCATCTCGCGCTGCCACAAGGCGTAAAGCGAGGCCTCCAGCTGATCTTCCGGCAAGCGGTAGGCAAACCCGCTGCAGGAACCCCCGCGATCCAGCCCGAACACCAAACCCGGTGACTCCGGCGTGCCCCGATGCTCGTGGGACCACAGGTACAAGCCCCGGTGATAACCGTGAACTCGCGCCCGCATTCTCAAGGTCGACGAACATTCAGGTCGCCAGATCAGCGAACCATAAGCGAATAGCCAGACCGGCCCACCCTTATGCTTGGCCATGGTGGCCTGCATCGAGCTCATCAACTGTTCGTGAGTGAGTTGCGGCCCCAGATCGAGCCGCGGAGGGTAAGCCAATTGCAAAAGATCGGTTTCAATGACGGTCATGGCGGATCGATTAGGTCTCCTTTACCACTGCACAATGCTGCTACGAGAATCTATTACCAGTTGTAAGCAACTTTACCGTAATAGAACGCGCCGCTGTAACCGTACGGCGAAAAAGTGCTATAGGCGAGGTTGCCGCCGCTGCTGGCGTAGGCATTGACCTTTTCCGGGTATTTGTCGGTGACGTTGTCGCCGCCCAACGTGAAGGTCCAGCTCTTCAACTTGTAATCCGCCGACAGGTCCAACACCCACGCCGCCTTGAAGGTCTGGTCGTTGACCTTGTCCGCCTGGTAACTGGTGAATTCACCATAGCGCACCAGGTTGCTGTGCAGCGCCCAATTGCCGTAGGTGAAGTCGTTACCCAGGCTGAGTTTGTGCTGCGGCGTGGTGTCACCGAGCAAACCGATGCGCTCGCGACGGTCCACCCGCACCAGGTTGGCACCCAGGCTGTTCAGAATGGCCGGGTTGGGTTTCACGTCGGTCACTTTGGTGTGGTTGTAGTTGTAGCCCACGGTGCTGTTCCAGCGGATGCCGTTATCGAACTGATAGCGATAGTTGGCCACCAGATCGACGCCGTCGGTGCTGGTGTCGGTGGCATTGGTGAAGTAACGCGCGGTGGTGTAGTTGATGTTGCCCACACCATTGGCTTGCAGGTAAGCCACTGTCGCCGGGTTGAGCGTGAGGTTGGACGACAGGCTGATGCGGTCGCGGATGTCGATGCGGTAGACGTCGACTGTCACAGTCAGGTCATCCGCCGGCTCCAGCACCAGGCCAAGGCTGTAGTTGCGCGACTTCTCGGCCTTCAGGTCTTCAGCGCCCAGCAGGCGGGCCACCTTGCTGTTGGCCGGGAACGTGCCCGCTTCCTGAATGGTGCTGCCGATCAATTGTGACGAGGTGTAGGCAAAGTTCTGCTGGGCCAGCGAAGGCGCGCGGAAGCCGTTGGAAATGCTGCCACGCAACGCTACGTGTGGGGTGAAGTCATAACGCGCCGACAGCGAGCCGCTGACGTTGGAGCCGAAGTCGCTGTAGTCCTCATGCCGCACGGCGGCCGAAGCGCTGAGTTTTTCGGTGAAGTTGGTTTCCAGGTCCAGGTACTGGGCCCAGTTGTGCCGCGAGCTGCTGCCAGCGTCGGCATCACGGAAACCGCCCAGGCCCGAGCTGCCGGTCTGGTAGTAGGACGCAGGCTCACCGGCTTCGATTTCATAGCCTTGGCGTAGGTATTCGCCGCCAAACGCCACGGAAACCGGATACGGCAGGAAGCCCACGTCGAATTCGCGCGACAGGTCCAGGCTGATTTGTTTCTGGTCGTTGCTCAGGGTGCCGTTGTCGAACTTGCGCGGGGTGGCCAGGCCCAGCGAGGTGTTGATGGTTTCAGTGCTCAACGCGTATTGGTTTTTGCCGTAGTTGGCCGACAGGTCGTAATGCCAGTCGTAGGCCAGCAAGCCACGCAGGCCGACGACCAATGAGGTGTCTTCCAGGTTGCCCTTGATCAGCGGCAGGTAGCCATTGGGGTTGAGTGCGCGGATGTTATTGGACGCATTGCTCGCACGGTAGAACGCCGCCGTCTCGCCGCGCCGCTTGCTGTAGCCGCCGAAGGTGTAGAACTCGGCTGCATCGTTGAAGGAGTATTCAGAGTTGAACTGGAACTTGCCTTCATTGGTGGCCGGCTCGCCCTGACGGAATACGCGCTGGCCGTAGGTGGTGGAGCCTACGCTACCCGGGCGCAAATCGTCACCGGCGCGGTTGGTGTAGTCGTTGTCGGCACCTTCGCCGGAGACGTTGATAAAGCCGTTGTCGCCCAAGGCAAACCCGGTATTGCCGCTGACATTGCGCTGGATGCCGTCGCCCTTCTTGTACTCTCCGAACTTGGTCGAGACCGAACCGCCGTGGTCGTCGTGCTTGAGGATCACGTTGATCACCCCGGCAATTGCATCCGAGCCATAACGCGCGGACGCGCCATCGCGCAGCACTTCGACATGATCGACCGCCGACAGTGGGATGGCATTCAAGTCCGCCGGTGCCGAGCCTCGGCCCACGGCGCCGCCGAGGTTGACGAAGGCACTGGTGTGGCGACGTTTACCGTTGACCAGCACCAACACCTGGTCCGGCGACAAGCCGCGCAACTGCGCAGGGCGCACCAGTTCGGCGCCATCCACCAGGCTTGGGCGCGGGAAGTTGATCGACGGAATCAAGCGCGCC
Source organism: Pseudomonas sp. YeP6b (assembly GCF_025642995.1). NCBI lineage: Bacteria > Pseudomonadati > Pseudomonadota > Gammaproteobacteria > Pseudomonadales > Pseudomonadaceae > Pseudomonas > Pseudomonas sp. YeP6b. Next base: position 6,592,781 of record NZ_CP080090.1, read on the forward strand.
AACACCGCACCCAGCTCATCGGAGCCGGTGCTGCGCAGGGTTTCGCCGGAGATCACATCGATGGGCGACAGCGAAGCACTGGCGGTGCGCTCTTGGGCGCGGGTGCCGGTGACGATCACGGTGTCGAGTTTTGGTGCGTCGCCAGCCGCTGTTTCGGCCGCCTGGACTGGATTGAATCCCACAGCGGTCAGCAAATTAGCCGACAAAATCGCTGTGTACAGCGCGTGCTTGTTGTAGCGCCCCATACCGCTCCCCTCCTTTTAAAACCCAAGAATCGACAATCAGAACGTCAATGCTCTGAGTTCATACGATCGATCCGGCTGGCGGGCGGTGGCGGTCATCTATTGGTTATTGGCAGATAGTCGGTAGTCCGTTGCTTATAGCTTAAGGAGATTTTTCCTACATAAGTAATACCGTAAATGCATAAGCATAGGCGACCAAACCTTCAGCGCAGGTTCAGGCCGCGCAGGACGTTAGCCGCCAAACTGTAGAAGTTTAGCGACCCCACATTAGCCGCCTATTCAAACGACTATCGAGGTCGGACCATGAAGTACTTTTATTCCGGCTTGCTGCTTATGGCACAAGCCGCCACCGCCTTGGCCTCTGAGGCTACCGCCAAAGACGATAAGGGCTTCTGGTATGCCCAGACGAGCGTCTACACCCAGCACTTTTCACCGGACCCCAAGCACAACAACAACCAGGATTTGATCAACCTGGAACGCAACGAAGCGTCCGGGCTGGTGTATGGCGGGGCGACCTTTCGCAACTCGTTCAGCCAGCGTTCATATTACGTTTACGCAGGCAAACGCTACGACCTTGGCGATTCGCCGTTCTACGTGAAGGTGACTGCAGGCGCGCTTCAGGGGTATCGCGGCAAGTACCGAGACAAAATCCCCCTCAACCGCTTTGGCGTGGCACCGGCGATCATCCCCTCGGTGGGCGTGAACTTCGGCCCGGTGGCCAGCGAGTTGGTGTTGCTGGGCTTTAATGCGGCGATGCTGACGGCGGGGGTGCGTTTCTGACAGCACCGCTTATCAGTGTGGGGCTGGCTTGCCTGCGATAGCGAGGTGTCAGCCAGCCCATGTCGCACTGACTGCCGCTATCGCAGCATGGCTATCGCAGACAAGCCAGCTCCCACATTAAGGGCGCGGCGCGTAGGCGAAGACATCGGCGCGCATCTGGTGCGCGTCCATGCCAGCATCGACCAGCGCATCCAAGGTGCCGTAGATCATCGCCGGTGAACCACTGGCGTAGACGTGCACGGCCTTGAGGTCGCTGATGTCTTCGCACACTGCTTCATGCAGCAACCCGCAACGCCCTTCCCAACCGCACAGGTCGCTGACGACTTTGTGCAGGAACAAGTTAGGCAGTTGCTTCCATTGGTCCCAGTGCTCGATTTCGTAGAAGTCTTCCGGGCGACGCACGCCCCAGTACAGGTGCACCGGGTGTTTGAAGCCAGAGGCGCGACAATGCTCAATCAGGCTGTGCATTTGCGCCATGCCGGTGCCGGCGGCGATCAGCACCAACGGCCCGTCCGGCAGCTCGGCCAGGTGGGTATCACCAAACGGCAGCTCGATGCGGGCCATCTGATTACGCTGCAGTTGCTCAATCAGGCTGCGGGCGCTGTCCTCGCGGACCAGCACATGCAACTCCAGCTCACGCCCGGCGTGGGCCGCCGAGGCCAGGGAGAACGCCGACTTTTCGCCATTCTCCCGCTCGATCATCAGGTATTGCCCGGCGTGGTAACGCACCGCTTTGCCGGCCGGAGCCCGCAGGCGCACGCGCCATACATCGCCACCGACTTCCACGCACTCACTCAATTGGCACGACAACTTGCGCAACGGCAACTCTCCCGGCGCCAACACGCCATCCCATAACACGATGCAATCTTCCAGCGGCTCGGCGATGCAGGTGTAGAACTCACCATGGTCACGCACCTCACCGGCTTGCTGCACCCGGCCTTCCACCAGCAATGCCGCGCACACATGACACACACCATTGCGGCACGCTTGCGGGCACTCGTAGCCCAGGCGGCGCGCGCCTTCGAGGATTCGCTCGCCAGGGACAAGTTCCAGTACCGCGCCGGAAGGTTGCAGGGTTACACGCATCAATCTATTCCCAATTCTTTCCACATCGCATCGACACGAGCAGTCACGGCTTCATCCTTGACGATCACCCGGCCCCACTCGCGAGTGGTTTCACCCGGCCATTTGTGGGTAGCATCCAGGCCCATCTTCGAGCCCAGGCCCGACACCGGCGAAGCGAAGTCGAGGTAGTCGATCGGCGTGTTGTCGATCATCACCGTGTCGCGCTTGGGGTCCATGCGCGTGGTGATGGCCCAAATCACGTCGTTCCAGTCCCGTGCATTGATGTCGTCGTCGGTGACGATAACGAACTTGGTGTACATGAACTGTCGCAAAAACGACCACACACCGAGCATTACCCGCTTGGCATGGCCTGGGTACGACTTCTTCATGGTCACGATGGCCATGCGGTACGAGCAGCCTTCGGGCGGCAGGTAGAAGTCGGTGATCTCCGGGAACTGCTTTTGCAGGATCGGCACGAACACTTCGTTGAGTGCCACGCCGAGAATGGCCGGCTCATCCGGCGGGCGGCCGGTGTAGGTGCTGTGATAGATCGGTTTGATTCGGTGGGTGATGCGCTCGACGGTGAACACCGGGAAGCTGTCGACTTCGTTGTAGTAGCCGGTGTGGTCGCCGTAAGGGCCTTCATCGGCCATTTCGCCCGGATGAATCACACCTTCGAGGATGATTTCCGCAGTGGCCGGCACTTGCAGGTCGTTGCCGCGGCACTTCACCAGTTCGGTACGGTTGCCGCGCAACAGGCCGGCGAAGGCGTATTCGGACAGGCTGTCGGGCACAGGCGTAACGGCGCCGAGGATGGTCGCCGGGTCAGCGCCCAAGGCCACGGACACCGGGAATGGCTTGCCGGGGTGCTTTTCGCACCATTCACGGAAGTCCAGGGCGCCGCCACGGTGGCTCAACCAGCGCATGATGACCTTGTTGCGGCCAATCACTTGCTGACGGTAGATGCCGAGGTTCTGACGATCCTTGTTCGGGCCTTTGGTAACGGTCAGGCCCCAGGTGATCAGCGGGCCGACATCGCCGGGCCAGCAGGTTTGCACCGGGAGCATGGCCAGGTCGACGTCATCGCCTTCGATGACCACTTCCTGGCACACGGCGTCTTTGACCACTTTAGGCGCCATGGCAATGATCTTGCGGAAGATCGGCAGCTTCGACCAGGCGTCCTTCAGGCCCTTGGGTGGCTCGGGCTCCTTGAGAAAGGCCAGCAGCTTGCCGATCTCGCGCAGTTCGCTGACCGATTCAGCGCCCATGCCGAAGGCGACGCGATCCGGGGTGCCGAACAGGTTGCCGAGCACCGGGATATCAAAGCCGGTCGGTTTTTCGAACAGCAGCGCCGGGCCCTTGTTGCGCAGGGTACGGTCGCAAATCTCAGTCATTTCCAGTACCGGGGAAACCGGCACCTGGATGCGTTTCAACTCTCCGCGCTGCTCAAGTTGCTGCACGAAATCCCGAAGATCCTTGAATTTCATTAACCATGCCACCCGTAAAATAGGCGTACATCCTACCTGCTCTTAAGAGCGCTGACAGCTTATTGCACGTCAGTGCGACTCACATCTGATTCAGTGGATGTGTTGCGCAGCGCGTGGAAGAAGGGTTCAAGGAACCCCTCAACAAGCCGCGAGCCCGCGATTGATAGGTGGTTGTCATCGGTATAGAGCGAGTGGCCATCAAGCTCGACCCGACACCAGCCGTTCACATCACACAGCTTAGGCGCCGGATCCAGAACTCGAACCCCTGAATCCGCCGCCGCGATTCGCTCAAACACGCGGCTTATATAAGCCTGGCGCTCCAGATGTTCGGCCAGTGGCAAGCCTTCTTTATCGGTTGGGCGCCCCAACATCGCCAAGCGGGCGAGCCGATAAGGGACGTTGAAGTCCTGCAGCGGCACTTCCTTGACCAGCCATACCCGGTGGCCACTGGCCCGAATTTGCTGCACCAACGCACTCAAACCGTCGGCAAACAGTTGTTGAGCGATGGCGCGGTCATACTTCCCGGTCGCCGGGTCATGAATGGACGCGCCCGTATCACCGGAACGCTCTCCATAAACGTAAAGGCTCCAACGCGCGACCAGCACCACATCACTGAACTGCTCGCGGCTCAGCAGTTGGGTGACGTGCTCGTTGAAGGCTCTGCATCCGGGCGTGTTTTCTTTTCTGTAGAAAGGCAGGCAACCGGCGTAACCGGCCTGGGTGATGCTGAAGTCGTACCTGCTCGAAGCGTCGCTTAGCGCCGGAATGAGCGCCGAGGCATGGCTGTCACCCCATACCAGGGCCCGCGCCGCGCTCGTTTGCGGGCCAAAATGGCAAGGTTCACGGTGAGTGTTTTTCTTGTCATCGCCCAGGCAACTCATGAGCTTAGGGCTCCAAGTATGCGCCTGGGCAAACTGCAGTGCTTGGGGTGACAAGCGCTCTGCAAACCCATCCGACCAGACCAGGCCTTTGCCGGCCAGGCCCAGGCCTACGAGGGCCATGACACCCGCAACCAGGACCGACCGGCTCCCCGCTAAAAGGCGCCGCTCACGAAACGGCCCCTCGACAAACCGCCAGGACCCATAACCCAGTAACAGGCTCAAGAAGAACAGCGCCGTCAGCTCCCAGGGCGCCAGGCCAAAGATACTGGCGTACTTGCCAAACACCAGCACCGGCCAGTGCCACAGGTACCAGGAATAGGAAATCAGCCCTATGCCCACCAATACACGACTGCCCAGCAACCGCCCGACCAGCGTCGTGTGTTGGCCGTTGGCCCAAATCAGGCCCACCACACCCAACACCGGCAATAGGGCCGAGGCCCCAGGGAAGGCCGTGTCGGCGTCATAACCCAATACCGCCACTAGAATCAGGCCCAGGCCGATCAGGCTGACAGCCTGGGCCAGCCTCGGGCTTACGCGTTGAGTACGCACCGGCAAGACGGCCAGCATGGCGCCTGCCAACAACTCCCAGGCGCGCATAGGCAACAGGAAAAAGGCCTTTTCAGGCTCATGAGAGACCGCCCACACGCTCGCCGCAAATGAAACCAGCAACAGCACAAACAAAGCACCACGCCATTGCTTCAGCCGGCTCGACAGCAACACCAGCAGCAGCGGAAATGCGATGTAGAACTGCTCTTCAACCGACAGCGACCAGGTATGCAGCATCGGCTTCATGTCGGAGGCCGTATCGAAGTAGCCGTCCTGACGCATGAAGAACAGGTTAGAGATGAAAATCGCCTGATTGTGAATCGAGCGCCCCAACTCTTCGTAGTCCTTGGGCGCCATCAGAAACCAGCCGACCACCAATGACGCCAGCATCATGACAATCAGCGCCGGCAGGATACGCCGGGCGCGTCGAGCCCAAAAATCGAGGAAACTGAAACGCCCGGTTTCGCGTTCGCGCCAGATGATCGAGGTGATCAGGAAACCTGAAATCACAAAGAACACATCAACGCCGACAAAGCCGCCGGTAACGCCTGGAACCCCAAAGTGGAAAAGCACAACAGCCAGGACAGCGATGGCACGCAGGCCGTCAATGTCTCTTCGGTAAGCAAGCGCAGTCATAAATCGTAGTCAGTTCTGATACAGATGGAGGCAAGCGTAGGCGCACTTACCCTTTTTGTTTCTTTACTGACACTCCTGCCGTGCAAACCTCCCTTTTTTCAGCGCAAAAAAAATGGCGCCCCAAAGGGCGCCATTTTTCGGACCTGAAGCGTCGTATTACTTACGCTTCATCGACAAGAAGAACTCGTCGTTGGTCTTGGTGGCTTTCAGCTTGTCGAGCAAGAACTCGATGGCGGCGACTTCGTCCATCGGGTGCAGCAGCTTGCGCAGGATCCACATGCGCTGCAGTTCGTCGTCGGCGGTCAGCAACTCTTCGCGGCGGGTGCCGGAGCGGTTGATGTTGATCGCAGGGAACACACGCTTTTCCGCGATACGGCGGTCCAGAGGCAGTTCCATGTTGCCGGTACCCTTGAACTCTTCGTAGATCACTTCGTCCATCTTCGAGCCGGTTTCAACCAGCGCGGTGGCGATAATGGTCAGCGAGCCGCCTTCTTCGATGTTCCGCGCGGCGCCGAAGAAACGCTTTGGTTTCTCCAGGGCGTGGGCATCGACACCACCGGTGAGGACCTTGCCGGAGCTCGGGATCACGGTGTTGTAGGCACGGGCCAGACGGGTGATGGAGTCGAGCAGGATCACCACGTCTTTCTTGTGCTCAACCAGACGCTTGGCCTTCTCGATCACCATTTCGGCAACCTGCACGTGGCGGGTTGGCGGCTCATCGAACGTCGAGGCAACCACTTCGCCGCGCACGGTGCGCTGCATTTCGGTTACTTCTTCCGGACGCTCATCGATCAACAGCACGATCAGGTGAACTTCAGGATTGTTACGGGCGATGTTCGCTGCAATGTTCTGCAGCATGATGGTCTTACCGGCTTTCGGCGGTGCGACGATCAGGCCGCGCTGGCCTTTACCGATCGGGGCGCACAGGTCGATGACACGACCGGTCAAGTCTTCGGTGGAACCGTTACCGGCTTCCATCTTCATGCGCACGGTCGGGAACAGCGGCGTCAGGTTCTCAAAGAGAATCTTGTTTTTCGCGTTCTCGGGGCGATCGAAGTTGATCGTGTCGACCTTGAGCAGGGCGAAATAACGCTCACCTTCCTTCGGAGGACGGATCTTGCCAACGATGGTGTCACCGGTGCGCAAGTTGAAGCGACGGATCTGGCTCGGCGAGACGTAGATGTCGTCTGGGCCGGCGAGATAGGAAGCGTCAGCGGAGCGGAGGAAGCCGAAGCCGTCCTGGAGAATCTCCAGCACGCCATCACCGGAGATTTCCTCGCCGCTTTTCGCGTGCTTTTTGAGCAGGGAGAAAATCACGTCCTGCTTGCGCGAACGGGCCATATTTTCTATGCCCATTTCTTCGGCCAGTTGGAGCAGGTCGGTAATCGGCTTTTGCTTGAGTTCAGTCAGATTCATATAGGAATGACGTAATCATTTATGGAGGGGGGAAAATTAAGCTTTTGGCTTAATGAGGCCGCGCCGCAGAGAAGGCGACAGGATCGCGTACTAATCGAAAAGGAATGCGTCGGCGACGGCTTGCAGGGGGCAGTGGAGAAACCAGTGCGGGGCCGAATGTACCACCTGAGTTTCGGAGCGTCTAGCCCTGTTTCACGAAAAAGCCCCGCTATTTTGCGGGGCTTTTTTGACGACGCTTAGATGTTCGCGTCGAGGAAAGCTTGCAGCTGAGACTTCGACAACGCGCCCACTTTAGTGGCTTCGACGTTGCCGTTCTTGAACAGCATCAGCGTCGGGATACCACGCACGCCGTGCTTGAGCGGGGTATCCTGGTTGTCGTCGATGTTCAGCTTGGCAATGGTTACCTTGCCTTCGTAGGTGGTTGCAATGTCGTCCAGAACCGGAGCGATCATTTTGCAAGGGCCGCACCATTCAGCCCAGTAGTCAACCAGCACCGGGCCAGCAGCCTTGAGTACTTCGGCCTCAAAGGTCGCGTCGGTGACGTGCTTGATAAGATCGTTGCTCATGGATGTCTCCGGATTGTAAGCAAAAAAAACGTTGCCCATCATAGCTGCCCTTCCCTCGTTCAGGAAGCCGCCTCTAATTGAGTCTTGCTATGACCGTGCATGAGTTTGGGTATAGCCCACCTCAGGGCGACACGGGCGTGACGAACGCGATGCCCGTGCGCAATGCCGCATTGCGCACGTGTTCCTGCATGGTTTTCTGTGCCGCCGCGCTGGCGCGGCGGGCCAGCGCGCGCAGGATCTTGCGGTGCTCCTGCCAGGTTTCCATCGCCCGTTCCGGCCGGATGAACGGTAGCTTCTGGCTCTCCAGGAACACCTCGGCGCTGGCACTCAGGATGCTCACCATCGCCTGGTTACCGCTGGCCAGCAGGATCCGCTGGTGAAATTCGAAGTCCAGCCGGGCGGCGGCTTCAAAGTCGCCGGCCTTGAGCACCTTGCGCATGGCCTCGACATTATCTTGCAGGCCATCCAGCTCCTCGACCGTCAGCGTCACGGCAGCCAGCCCCGCAGCAAACCCTTCCAAGGCATAGCGCAACTGGAAGATATCCAGCGGCGTGGCCTGGGCTGCGAACGGCCAGGCAAACCCCGGAGACTCGTCGGCCGCCTGCACAAACACACCTTTGCCGGGCTGCACGCTGACCACGCCCAAGGCACTCAGAGACGATAACGCCTCGCGCAACGACGCCCGGCTGACGCCCAACTGCACCGCCAGGTCGCGCTGGGACGGCAACGCATCGCCCGCTGCGAAGCCCTGTTCCTTGATCAGTTTGCGGATGGCCTGCAGGGCCGCTTCCGGTACGGCTTGGGCGATGGAATTCATAAAAAACTCAAGGTTGCAGTCAACGTAGCGAGTAGTTGTAAAGCTATTCGCGGCTGGCGGCAAGCCACGCCCCAAAGGGGCTCGCACGGTTTTGTCGACGCTCGAAAAGGGTGCGAAAAGCCTAAGCACTGTTCAGACCAGTAAGACCACTGCAGCTCAACAAATACCGGCTTCGCGGACGATTCAGACAGTGATGGCATGGGCTGTGCACTGAGCAAAGTCAGAAAACCCCTTCGCCTTTTTCGGAGAGTTGCCATGACCAAGCGCTACAGCGCCCTGCTCACTGCCCTGTTTGCCAGCCTGATGCTGAGCCAGGCACCCGCCCAGGCCAATGGTCTGGACGATATCGTCGCCCGTGGCACCCTCAAGGTCGCCGTGCCTCAGGACTTCCCGCCGTTCGGCTCGGTCGGCCCCGACATGAAGCCCCGCGGCCTGGACATCGACACGGCCAAGCTGCTGGCCGACCAACTCAAGGTCAAGCTGGAGCTGACCCCGGTCAACAGCACCAACCGTATTCCGTTCCTCACCACCGGCAAGGTCGACCTGGTGATTTCCAGCCTGGGCAAGAACCCCGAGCGGGAAAAGGTCATCGATTTCTCCAAGGCCTACGCGCCGTTCTACCTGGCCGTGTTCGGCCCACCTGACGCGGCCATCAGCAGCACCGACGACCTCAAGGGCAAGACCATCAGCGTGACCCGTGGCGCCATTGAAGACATCGAGCTGACCGCTGTTGCGCCCAAGGAAGCCACCATCAAGCGCTTTGAAGACAACAACTCGACCATCGCCGCCTACCTGGCCGGCCAGGTCGACCTGATCGCCAGCGGTAACGTGGTGATGGTGGCGATCAGTGAGCGCAACCCAAAACGCGTACCGGCGCTGAAAGTGAAACTCAAGGACTCGCCGGTGTACGTGGGCGTGAACAAGAACGAGCCGGCGCTGCTGGAGAAGGTCAACCAGATCCTGGTGGCGGCCAAGGCCGACGGCAGCCTGGAAAAGAATGCAATGCAGTGGCTTAAAGAGCCGCTGCCTGCTGATCTTTGAAGCAATGGAGCTGATTGATGGCCTATCAATTCGACTTTATGCCCGTGCTGGCCAATACCGACCTGCTGTTGCGCGGCGCGCTGTTCACGCTTGAGCTGACGGTCATCGGCGCGATATTGGGGGTGGCCCTGGGCACCGTCGGCGCCGTGGTGCGGGCGTGGAAGATCCAGCCGTTCGCCTGGTTCTTCGGTGTGTATGTCGAGTTGATCCGCAACACGCCGTTCCTGGTGCAGTTGTTTTTCATCTTCTTCGGCCTGCCGTCCCTGGGGCTGAAAATCACCGAATGGCAAGCCGCCGTGCTGGCGATGGTGATCAACCTGGGGGCCTATTCCACCGAGATCATCCGCGCCGGCATCCAGGCCATCCCGCGCGGCCAGCTGGAAGCCGCTGCCGCCTTGGCGATGACGCGTTTCGAGGCGTTCCGCCACGTGGTGCTGCTGCCGGCGCTGGGCAAAGTGTGGCCGGCGCTGAGCAGCCAGATCATCATCGTGATGCTCGGCTCGGCGGTGTGTTCGCAGATCGCCACCGAAGAGCTGAGCTTTGCCGCCAACTTTATTCAGTCGCGTAACTTCCGCGCCTTTGAAACCTACGCACTGACCACGCTGGTGTACCTGTGCATGGCGTTGATGATTCGCCAGTTGCTCAACTGGATTGGCCGCCGGTTTGTGATGAGGAACAGCCGATGAGTGATTTTTCGTTCTGGGACATCGTGCGCAACCTGGCCACCGGCCTGCAATGGACGCTGTTGCTATCGTTGGTAGCGTTTATCGGCGGCGGTCTGATCGGCTTGCTGGTGATGACGATGCGCATCAGCCGCAAAGCCTTCCCGCGTAATGTTGCGCGCACCTATATCGAACTGTTCCAGGGCACGCCGCTGTTGATGCAGCTGTTCCTGGTGTTTTTCGGCATTGCCCTGCTGGGGGTGGATATCTCGCCCTGGCTGGCGGCGGCAGTTGCCTTGACCCTGTTTACCAGCGCTTACCTGGCCGAGATCTGGCGCGGCTGCGTCGAATCCATCGCCCACGGGCAATGGGAAGCGTCGGCCAGCCTGGCCCTCAACCCGCTTGAACAACTGCGCTACGTGATCCTGCCCCAAGCCCTGCGCATTGCCGTGGCGCCTACCGTGGGGTTCTCGGTGCAAGTGGTCAAAGGCACCGCCGTGACCTCGATTATCGGTTTTACCGAACTGACCAAGACCGGCGGCATGCTCGCCAATGCCACCTTCGAGCCCTTTATGGTCTACGGCCTGGTGGCCCTCGGTTACTTTTTGCTCTGCTACCCCTTGTCCCTCAGTGCCCGCTACCTGGAAAGGAGACTGCATGCCTCTGCTTAGAATTTCTGCCCTGCATAAGTATTACGGCGACCACCACGTACTCAAGGGCATCGACCTGACGGTGGATGAAGGCCAGGTGGTGGCGATCATCGGCCGCAGTGGCTCGGGCAAATCCACGTTGCTGCGAACCCTCAATGGCCTGGAATCGATTAACGACGGCGTGATCGAAGTCGACGGCGAGTACCTTGACGCCGCGCGCGCCGACCTGCGCAGCCTGCGGCAGAAGGTCGGCATGGTGTTCCAGCAGTTCAACCTGTTCCCACACCTGACAGTGGGCGAAAACGTCATGCTCGCGCCGCAAGTGGTACAGAAAGTGCCCAAGGCCAAAGCCGCACAGCTTGCCAGGCAGATGCTGGAACGCGTGGGGCTGGGCGAGAAGTTCGACGCCTTCCCGGATCGCCTGTCCGGCGGCCAGCAGCAACGCGTGGCCATTGCGCGTGCACTGGCCATGTCACCCAAGGTGCTGCTGTGCGACGAAATCACCTCGGCCCTGGACCCGGAATTGGTCAATGAAGTGCTCAGTGTGGTGCGCCAACTGGCAAAAGACGGCATGACCTTGATCATGGTGACCCACGAAATGCGTTTTGCCCGGGAAGTCGGCGACAAGCTGGTGTTTATGCACCAAGGCAAGGTGCATGAAGTGGGCGATCCCAAGACCTTGTTCGCCAACCCCAGAACGCCGGAACTTGCCAACTTCATTGGCTCGGTGGAACAGCCGGGCTGACCAGCTCGAAACTGCCCAGCCCTTCCAGGCGCGTCTCGTCGCGCACGTGCAAGGCGTCGGCGGGCAGTTCGGTGTCGATATCAACTTGGGCGGTCAATTGCCGGCCTACCAAGGGCATCCCTGCTATTCGCGCCATCAACGTCTGGCCGGGCAGCAGTTGCCCACTGGCAGGCTCGCCGGGCAGCTGCGCAGCAACCCAGCCGACTGCATGCCCATCCACCTGGGCGTGTTTGAGGGTCAAGCGAAAACGCCCCTGGCGACCAAACTGAAAACCCTGCCCATCGGCCGCTATGCCGATAAAACGCAGCGCTATGGCCGCAGGCTCAGTGCAAAGAACGCTCAGGCGCAACGAGCGAGTGCCGAGCACCAAGGAGGCGCTTTCAACGCGCGCTTCTCGGCGTATAGCGCCATAGTCGATGCGCGGCTGACTCAGCGATAACCGACAGTTTTCGGCCCAAGCGTCAGGCACTGCCAGCACTGTGCAGAGCAACGCCAAAGGTAGGTTCTTAAGCTTATTGGCCATGGCACACCGCCGAGTTGGTTTCATAGAACTTGTCATTGTCTGGCGGGGTCTCGAGGTCAATGCGCAACAGGCAGGTGGAAGAATCCGGCAACGAAACCCGCAGGCTTTGCGCCTCATCGACGTCGTTGAGGAAAATCATGCCTTCACCCACCACGCTGGTCAGGAAGCGATTGTTCTTACCGAACACCGAGGCGCCCTGGGGCAATGGTCGGCCCTGCTGATCATTCGCGGTGAGCAATACGCGGCGCACTTTCACTACGTCGAAATTCACGGCATTAAAGGAACCGCGCCCGGCAGTGAGCACCTGGGTGCCGTTTTTCAGGTCCACGCGCTTGGGCAAGGACTGGGTCTGTACCTCGACTCGGCTGTTGGTGTAGGCCGGCAAACCGGCGATCACCGCCTTCCCGCTGGAATCGGTCCACACCGGGCCTTGGGGCGTTTCGACTTTTGCAGCGCCAATGTCGCCTACCGAGACGATGCCGAATGTGTCCTGCACGGTATAAGGCGAGAAGGTCACCCCTCCTTCGTGAGCCACCACGCCACCTTGCAACTGCCCTGTGTAGTTGGTGCCCAGCGGATCACGGCTGACACCCAGGCCAACGCGGGAATAACGCGCCAGGACGTCCACGTTCCCGCGAACAGATTGCTCCCGAGCCCTGATGTCCCGTTCGACGCCTACTTCGTAATTCACGTACTCATTGACCCGCTCACTGAGCGCTGCACCCGCGGTGAACCGGTCGCCACGGCGACTGGTGTAGCTGCTCACGCGACGGTCCCCGCCCAGGGGCACGCTGACCTGTAGCCGCAAGGACAGGTCATTCTCCTGACTGTTATCACGTCGCCGGCCGGCAAGCGTGGTGTCGCGGCCAGACTGCGTGCCGCCTACTTGCGCATCGGCAATCAATGCAACATCAGCGCGACTGAATGATGTGTTCCACGAGGCCGACACATGTTCGGCGGTTTGCCCGTCAAATTGAGAACTGCGGGTATAGCCCGCAGAGAAAACGCCTAGCGTGGCATCCGCCCAACTCACGCTTGCCGTGTACTGGTTCTTGAAACGCGAATTGAGCTCATCGCCCCTGTATGACCGGCCGACTTCAAGTACCTCGCGATAACCCCGCGTTTGGTTCGTTGCGCTGAGGCTGACGTCGATATTGGCGGCCAGCGGGCTGCTAACCGACACACTGCTACGCACCCCGGACACTGCATTTTTGCTGTCTCTGGACAAGTTCTGCCGTGTGCCCACGGAAACCCGCTGGAAGAATATGCTGCTCAGTGTGCCGCCTGCCGCCCAGTAGTCATCGGTACTCAACAAGCCAAAGCCTGCAGACGAGTCGCGACCCAACCCCCAGGTGCCGCTGCCCATGGCAACCACCGGCGTCGGGCCTTCTTCGCCCGCATTTTTGCGCAGCTTACCGGCAGAAAAATAGTAACCCGGTGCCGCCGGCACAGCCCCCGCGAATGAAGCCGCCGGCACCACGAAGCTACGCCTGGCGCCACGCACATCGATTACGCTGACCTCCAGGTCACTGGTGCCATTGAGCAATGCCAGCCCCGTCAAACGGAAGGGGCCCTCGGGCACTAGCGTGCTGTGGACCAATACGCCGGACTGACGAACTTCAATGCGTGACTGGCTCTGCGCAAGCCCTTCCACCACGGCATTGTTGCTGCCTGCAGGCGTGCGTGATTGCCCATCAGGGGAAAACTGCAGGCCGGACAACTGCACGCCGCCAAACAGTGGGTTATTACTGGAGATCTGGCCCACCTGAAAAGTCGACTGCAGCGCGGCGATATCCCGCTGTGCATAAGCGTAGAGGTGTTCGGTACGGGCCTTACCGTTGTCAGACACATAGAACTGGCGGCTGCGAACAATCCAGTCATCAAGGTTAAAACCCGCCTCGGTATAGGCGGAGACGAACCGGCTGGGCCCACTGCGCGAACGGCTGTCGAAACCCAGCACTTCATAGTTGAACAACGCCGCTGCCCCACCTTTGGAGAAATGCCCCGCATCCCACTGGGGATCACGCAATGACTGGGTCGGTACTACCAGCGTCACCTCGTCAATGCCGGGACGCAGCCTCACCATCGTCGTCGGGAATTGCCCGAAGAAGTCATGGCAGGCCTGGTCCGGCGTGGCGTTCTCTTGAATGATTGCGCGAGGCGTTACCAGCCCGGCTTTTTCCAGAAACCCAGGGGTGAAACATAACCGGCCTTCTTGATCGAACCGTGCATCTACCAGCCCAAGCGGGTTGCCATTGACGCGCAACCCCACCACTTGGACGCCCTCACGAAAGCGCGCCGCGTTGCGAAAGTAATCGGAGACCTTCGGGTCGATACCGTGGGCTGTCAGTGCCGCAAGGTCGAACCCCTCACCAAGCTCCTGCGCAGATACAAGGCCGGGCAACCCCCACAGCGTCGCAAACCCCATGAGCAGCGTCGGCCTGCCAAGCCAAAAAGACGCCGTGATGGTCCTATTCGATGGGCTTGCCATGCGTCGATCAACCCTCATCGGCATTGATCGGGGCCCGATACCTGTCTACTGCGAACCCATAGACAGTAGCCGGCTGAATCTCGACCTCAGCCACACTGCCCAAAGGGCTGTCGACTGTCACCGCCAGCGCCTCGCCCGGCAAGATGTAAGTACGCGGCATCACAGCGTTGACGCCTTGTGGAAGCAGCTGCACATCCGCCGTCATGCGCACGATATAGGCACTGTCGTTATGAACGGTAAGACGCTCCCCCACGCGTTTCCACTTCAGCAACTCCCAGGGTGTGTTATGCCGAGGCAGGCCTTGTGGGTGCAGGATCAACGGCAAGTTCTGGCGAATGGTGATACCGATGGTCGCGCCTTTCGCTGCGCGCGCCTGGGGAATGCCCTCGAAGGAAACGCGCTTGAGCCGTTGAGTCTTGAGCGGCTCCTTCAAGGTGCTGATGAAACGCACCAATTGCGTGTCTCCCGCCTCCACACGGGCGATGGGCGGTGTGACGATCAGTAGCAGCTCCAGGTCTTCGGGCACGTTCTCCACGACCGAATGAAGCAACGCCGGCCCTGCATCGGTATTCTTAACATTTATTGTGGCTTCGCCTTCTTCTTCATAAAGCACCACCACAGTTGTTTCAGGCTGCATGCCGTCCGCCGCTGCAACGGCAGTAAATAACAGACAAGCACTTGCACTCAACAACACGGCACAACTTAGTACTGAACAATTACGCACTCAATGTTCCCCGCAACCGATAAAGCTGACCATTGGCAGACAAACACCCATAAAAAAACAGCCCATCAGGAAGTGTTAGTTTCTTGATCGGCTGTTTTCCGTTGCTTAGGTGTAATTCAATACAATCGTCGCGCGCCCATCAAGGCGGACTTCGTTGGTCAAGTTTAGATCCGCCGCCCTATTGATGACCGCTTTCACCGCAATCGTGCCCGTCAACTGGCTAATAGAGGCGGGTGCGACGGCAGCACCATAGCGCCACGAGTACTGGCTGAGTTGTGCAACTTTGCCATCACTGAGCTGCTACGGGGCGGAAGAGTTACCACTGCTGTTACGCATGATTGGCTGTAGGGTTGTACCGGACGCCACCAGGTCCCGGAGAGTGACCGAATAGCCACCGGTGCGCTGGGCGCCTACAGCCCCCAAACCAAAGTTTTGCGATTCGCTATACCCCGCACCCAGGATATTCGTCACCTTGCTGCCCATTTGCAAATCGGAGAAGGTGATTGCGAACGTGCTCTTCGCATCGCACCTGACGTTAAAGCCAGTGGTCTTCTCTGCGAGCGGGGTGAACGCTGCCTGGGACAAATCGCCGGAGTGAATCGTGCCGTAGTTGATCTCACCGTTGCCCGTCAGGCTGAGACTACAGGCTGCAGGTTTGATCGTACCCTTGACGCTTAATTGGGCGCTGCCCGCTGCCTGAGCACTCAAGGCTGCAGTCAGGCACGCGATACCGAGAGTCAATCCAACAATTCTTTTCATTTTTATCCTGTCACTAAAATAAGTTATCAGGTGTTTTTTATTTGCGCCTTGGCGACTCCATCGCCTAACAACTATCTTCCGGGACATGCACGACGATAAATAAATACCACCCAGGCAAAATTGCCGATGACAGTCTGTCGCTTTGGCACTGACTTAAAGAATCAGACAACACATCAGTCACTGTGGGAATAGTAAAAACAAATAATCGCCTTAACCCATCGACAATGTAGTACTGAGCAAAACAATAGAGATCCCTATCGACTCTTCCACTGTAGGAAAAACAATAAGGCGCCTTGCAACAGTAGACAGTTAAAACCCCCTACAGTATCGAACACCTCATTCAACGCACACTTACAAAACAATCCTACATTTCCCACAAGAATTCCTCACAGACAGCATCACGCAAATTACTGAAGCACACGCGTTGGCGGCGGCGGTCGATCGTGGCACGATGGTCGGGTTATCGACCGAGACCCCCAAACCATGCCGCAATCCCAAGCCAAGAATCTGTCCCTGATCGCCGCCATCGACCTGGGCTCCAACAGCTTTCACATGGTCGTGGCCAAGGCCCAGAACGGCGAAATCCGCATCCTTGAGCGGCTCGGCGAAAAAGTACAACTGGCTGCCGGGATCGACGACGAGCGCCAGCTCAATGAAGAATCCATGCAGCGCGGGCTCGATTGCCTCAAGCGTTTTGCCCAACTGATCAACGGCATGCCCCTGGGCGCCGTGCGAATCGTCGGCACCAACGCCTTGCGTGAAGCACGCAACCGCGGCGAATTCATCCGCCGCGCCGAGGAAATCCTCGGGCACCCCGTAGAAGTCATCTCGGGCCGCGAAGAAGCACGCCTGATCTACCTCGGCGTGTCCCACACCCTGGCTGACACCCCCGGCAAGCGCCTGGTGGCCGACATCGGTGGCGGCAGTACCGAATTCATCATCGGCCAGCGTTTTGAACCGCTGCTGCGCGAAAGCCTGCAGATGGGTTGCGTCAGTTACACCCAACGTTATTTCAAGGACGGCAAGATCACCCCGGCGCGCTATGCCCAGGCCTACACGGCCGCGCGCCTGGAAATCATGAGCATCGAGCACGCCCTGCACCGCCTGACCTGGGATGAGGCCATCGGCTCGTCCGGCACCATTCGCGCTATTAGCCTGGCGCTGAAAGCCGGCGGCCATGGCACCGGTGAGGTCAACGCCGAAGGCCTGGCGTGGCTCAAGCGCAAGCTGTTCAAGCTGGGCGATGCAGAGAAAATCGATTTCGACGGTATCAAGCCCGACCGTCGCACCATCTTTCCGGCCGGCCTGGCGATCCTCGAGGCGATCTTCGACGCCCTCGAGTTGCAACGCATGGACCACTGCGACGGCGCCCTGCGCGAAGGCGTGCTCTACGACCTGCTGGGCCGCCATCACCATGAAGACGTGCGTGAGCGCACCCTCAGCTCGTTGATGGAGCGTTATCACGTCGACCTGGAACAAGCCGCGCGCGTGGAACGCAAAGCCCTGCATGCTTTCGACCAAGTAGCCGAAGACTGGGACCTGGAAGACGGCGTCTGGCGCGAGCTGCTCGGCTGGGCCGCCAAGGTGCATGAGGTGGGCCTGGACATCGCCCACTACCATTACCACAAGCATGGCGCCTACCTGATCGAGCACTCGGACCTCGCCGGCTTCTCCCGCGAAGACCAACAGATGCTCGCCCTGCTGGTGCGCGGCCATCGCCGCAACATCCCCAAGGACAAGTTTGCCGACTTCGGCAGCGAGGGCAGCAAGCTGATCCGCCTGTGCGTGCTGCTGCGCTTTGCGATCCTGTTCCACCACATCCGTGGCACCCAGGAAATGCCCCAGGTGGCCCTGCGCGCCAACGGCGACAGCCTGGACGTGGTGTTCCCCAAAGGCTGGCTGGATGAAAACCAACTGACCCAGGCGGACTTCGCCCAGGAAGCGGAGTGGCTGACGCGGGTGGGGTTCACATTAAACCTGCGCTAACCCGGGCGCTGCTGGCTATTGTGGCAGACAGACTTGTTGTGGCGAGCGGGCTTGCACATCACTCAAAAGTGCAAATAAAAATGGCCCTCTAAAGGGCCATTTTTTGGGTGCCAAGTACAGCCTTAATTCACCACAAGAATCGGGCTACCCAGCTTCTCCAGCAACGTCGCCTGCGCACTGCGCGGGTTCTGGTTGCCGGTCGGGGTGTTACGCACGTAACGGCCGTCCGATTGCAGGCTCCAGCTGTGGGTGTTGTCGGTCAGGTAGCTTTCCAGCTCTTTCTTGACGCGCATGATCAGCTTCTTGCCTTCCACCGGGAAGCACGTCTCCACCCGCTTATCGAGGTTGCGCTCCATCCAGTCGGCACTGGAGAGGAACATCTGCTCTTCGCCGCCGTTGAGGAAGTAGAACACCCGCGTGTGCTCCAGGAAGCGGCCGATGATCGAGCGCACATGGATGTTATGCGACACGCCGACAATGCCTGGGCGCAGGCAGCACATGCCGCGCACCACCAGGTCGATGCGCACACCGGACTGGCTGGCCTTGTACAGCGCGCGGATGATCTTCGGATCGGTCAGCGAGTTGAACTTGGCAATGATGTGCGCCGGTTTGCCGTCGAGGGCGAACTGGGTTTCGCGGACAATCATGTCGAGCATGCCCTTCTTGAGCGTGAACGGCGCGTGCAGCAGCTTCTTCATGCGCAAGGTCTTGCCCATGCCGATCAACTGGCTGAACAACTTGCCGACGTCTTCACACAAGGCATCGTCGGAGGTCAACAGGCTGTAGTCGGTGTAGAGCTTGGCGTTACCGGCGTGGTAGTTACCGGTACCCAAGTGCGCGTAACGCACGATCTCACCGGCTTCGCGACGCAGGATCAGCATCATCTTGGCGTGGGTCTTGAAGCCGACCACGCCGTAGATCACCACCGCACCGGCTGCCTGCAGGCGGCTGGCCAATTGCAGGTTGGACTCTTCGTCAAACCGCGCACGCAACTCGATCACCGCGGTGACTTCCTTACCGTTACGCGCGGCGTCTACCAGCGCATCGACGATTTCTGAGTTGGCGCCGGAGCGGTACAGGGTCTGGCGCACGGCCAATACATGCGGGTCTTTGGCGGCCTGGCGCAGCAGGTCGACCACCGGGGTAAAGGACTCGAAGGGGTGCAACAGCAGAATGTCCTGCTTGCTCACCACGCTGAAGATGTTCTCGCTGTTTTGCAGCAGTTTCGGGATCTGCGGCGTGAACGGCGTGTATTGCAGTTCCGGGTGGCTGTCCAGGCTGGTAATGCTGAACAGGCGCGTCAGGTTCACCGGGCCATTGACCTGGTACAACTCGGACTCAGCCAGGTTGAACTGCTTGAGCAGGTAGTCGGACAGGTGTTTAGGGCAGGTATCGGCCACTTCCAGGCGCACTGCGTCACCGTAGCGGCGCGAGAACAGCTCACCGCGCAGGGCGCGGGCCAAGTCTTCGACGTCTTCGGAGTCCAGTGCCAAGTCGGCGTTACGGGTCAGGCGGAACTGGTAGCAGCCTTTTACCTTCATGCCCTGGAACAGGTCATCGGCATGCGCGTGGATCATCGATGACAGGAATACATAGTTGTCGCCAGCGCCACCCACCTCTTCCGGTACCTTGATGATCCGTGGCAACAACCGCGGCGCCGGGATGATCGCCAGGCCCGAGTCGCGACCGAAGGCGTCAATGCCTTCCAGCTCGACGATGAAGTTCAGGCTCTTGTTTACCAGCAGCGGGAACGGGTGCGTCGGGTCGAGGCCGATCGGGGTGATGATCGGTGAAATCTCGTCACGGAAGTAACGGCGCACCCAGGTCTTGATCTTGGTGGTCCAGTGGCGACGACGGATGAAGCGGACCTGATGTTTTTCCAGCTCCGGCAGCAGGATGTCGTTGAGGATCGCGTATTGGCGGTCTACATGGCCGTGCACCAGCTCGCTGATGCGCGCCAGGGCTTGATGCGGCTGCAGGCCGTCGGCGCCGGCTTGTTCGCGGGCGAAGGTAATTTGCTTCTTGAGGCCGGCGACACGGATCTCGAAGAACTCGTCCAGGTTGCTGGAGAAGATCAGCAAGAATTTCAGCCGCTCCAGCAGCGGATAGGACTCATCCAGCGCCTGCTCGAGCACGCGAATGTTGAATTGCAGTTGTGACAGCTCGCGGTGGATGTAAAGGCTGCTGTCATCCAGGTTGGTCACCGCGACCACCGGGGCTGGCGCCGGTGCTTCGGCCACTACCGCAGGCGCTGCGGGCTCCAGCTCCGGCGGGGTCTCGGTGACTTGTTCCACCACCGGGTGAGCGTCTTTTACGGCAACTTCTGAGAGTCCTTCGGTATTCATCGAGTGTTCCTGTGAGGGCTATTGTTGCTCTCTAAGCAATTGGGCAGCGCGGGCGGCGAAGTAGGTCAGGATGCCATCAGCGCCAGCACGTTTAAAGGCAGTCAGGGATTCGAGGATCACCCCTTCACTCAACCAACCATTCTGGATCGCGGCCATGTGCATGGCGTATTCACCGCTGACCTGATAGACAAAGGTCGGCACCTTGAATTCCTCTTTGACCCGATAAAGGATGTCCAGGTAAGGCATCCCAGGCTTGACCATCACCATGTCGGCACCTTCGGCCAGGTCGGCCGCCACTTCGTGCAGGGCTTCATGGCTGTTGGCCGGGTCCATCTGGTACGAGGCCTTGTTAGCCTTGCCCAGGTTCAGCGCCGAGCCCACCGCATCGCGGAACGGGCCGTAATAGGCGCTGGCGTACTTGGCCGAGTAGGCCATGATCCGTACGTTAACGTAACCGGCCAGCTCCAGGGCTTCGCGAATCGCCTGGATGCGGCCATCCATCATGTCCGACGGCGCGACGACCTGGGCGCCTGCGGCTGCGTGGGACAACGCCTGTTTAACCAGCGCATCGACGGTAATGTCGTTTTGAACATAGCCGTCTTCGTCAAGAATGCCATCTTGGCCGTGGGTGGTGAACGGGTCCAGCGCCACGTCGGTGATCACCCCCAGTTCCGGGAAACGCTCGCGCAAGGCGCGGGTGGCGCGCTGAGCGATACCTTGCGGGTTCCAGGCTTGCGCAGCATCAAGCGACTTGAGTTCAGACGGCGTCACCGGAAACAGCGCAACCGCCGGGATCCCCAGTTCGACCCAGTTCGCCGCCTCGATCAGCAACTGATCAATGGTCAAACGCTCCACACCCGGCATCGACGCCACTGCTTCCCGACGATTTTCACCGTCCAGCACAAACACCGGCAGGATCAGATCATTCGTCGTCAGCACGTTTTCACGGACCAGGCGGCGAGAAAAATCATCACGACGGTTACGGCGCAGGCGGGTGGCAGGGAACAGGCGATTGGCAGGGGTAAAGCTCACGACAGACTCCTGAGCCCGCGTTTACGGGCGAGCGTTGCAGTTATAAGCGGCCATTATGACGAAGGAATGACAGTTGTGCTTATCGATGCGACCTGTAGTCGCATTCGTCGTTTATGTAGGAATTGTTCACTTCGTGACACATCTCGATACTTTCATGAATGTTCACGAAGGCGTAGGCTGCGCGTTCATTTCGCCAGCACCCCAGACCATGCTTCAACAATTTCTGCATGACTTCGGCTACTTTGCGCTCTTCTTGGGCACGTTCTTTGAAGGCGAGTCCATCCTGGTTCTCGCAGGCTTCTTGGCGTTCCGTGGATACATGGATATCAATCTGGTCGTGGTCGTTGCCTTTTGTGGCAGCTACGCCGGCGACCAGCTGTGGTACTTCATGGGGCGCAAGCACGGCCGCAAACTGCTGGCGCGCAAGCCGCGCTGGCAATTGATGGGCGACAAAGCGCTGGAACATATCCGTAAGCATCCGGACATCTGGGTGCTGAGCTTCAGGTTCGTCTATGGTCTGCGCACCGTCATGCCTGTGGCGATTGGCTTGTCCGGTTACCCGCCTTTGCGCTATTTGGTGCTGAACGGCATTGGCGCAGCGGTGTGGGCGGCAGCGCTTGGCGCTGCGGCGTACCATTTTGGCGCGGTATTGGAAGGCATGCTGGGCAGCATCAAGAAATATGAGCTGTGGGTGTTGGGCGCGCTACTGCTGCTGGGCTTAGGCCTGTGGCTGCGTCGCCGCTTCAAAAACGCACGCATTGCCCGCCAGGCCTGCGAAGATGCAAAAGCCCGGCTCGCCGCCGAGCCCGCCGCGGTCGAGGCGGTCGAGGCGGTCGAGGCGCCTAAGACGCCAATCGAGTAAGCCGGTCTCTGCAACAGTAGAGGCCGATCACGCTGAGCAAGCTGTAACTCACCAGGCCCAGCCAGCCTAAGTTGCTGGCCGGCCACAGCCCGACCGCCGGCGCCAGCCACACCAGCGGCACATTCAGCCCCAGGCGCACCAGCTCAGCCTTTAGCGCCCAAGGGCGGTTCTCCAGGGCCACGCCCAGCGTAAACAACCCCAACGCCATCGCACTCCAGCCCAGGATCAGCGCCGCCGTAGACAGCCCTTCGCCAAAATTCATCAGATAACTGCCAAACCCCACATACGCTGCAAATTGCAGGGCGATGTAGACCTGCTGGCGCGCGTCCAACGGCACTTCGAATTTGCGGAACTGGCTCAAGTCAGGCTTAGCCAGCGGGTATTTGGCTTTAACGTCTGCCGGGCGCCAGCCGGTGCGCATGAACCAGATGCGCAGCTTGTCCCACCCGCTCTCGGTACGTCGTGCGTCACTCCATAACTGCGCATAAAACTGCAGGTTGGCCCACAGCGGGTTCCAACTGGCTAAAGGCGTGGTGACGCCAAAGATCACCGGTTCGTTATCGTCTTCTTCCTGGAAACTGCCGAACAGGCGGTCCCAAATAATGAACACCCCGCCGTAGTTGCGATCCATGTAGAGAGCGTTCTGTGCATGGTGGGCCCGATGATTGGACGGTGTGACGAAGAACCACTCGAACCAGCCGAGCTTGGGCACATGGCGGGTGTGCACCCAGAATTGATACAGCAGATTGAGCGACGCCACGCTGATAAACACCACCAGCGGCACGCCCACCACGGCCAGAGGCAAGTAGAAGATCCAGCTCAGCAGAAAGCCGGTGCTGGTCTGGCGCAAAGCGGTGGTCAGGTTGTAGTCCTCACTCTGGTGATGCACCGAGTGCGCGGCCCACAGAATATTGCGCTCATGGCCGCAGCGATGCAGCCAGTAGTAGCAGAAGTCGTAGAAGACGAAGGCGAACACCCAGGTCCACACGCTCTGGGCAGGCAGTTCGATCAGTGCCAGGTGCTTGAGGGCGAACGCGTAGGTCAGCAGGCCCACGCCTTTGGTCAGCAGCCCCGTGGTGGTCGAGAGCACGCCGGTGCTGAGGCTGTTGATGGCGTCCGCCACCCGGTAGTTGCGCTCGCCGCGCCAGTGGTCGGCGAGCAGCTCAACCACGATCAAGGCGATGAAAAACGGTACCGCGTAAGGCACGAAGTCCATGGGCTAGTCCGGTCTATTTTTGTTACATCAAGATTAGGTGTAGCGGAGCAAGATCCCATTGGCAACAGGTGACAAATTAGTAGACATTTAACGCCATGAAATAGGGAGAAATACTCATGAGCAAAAAAGTTGCAGTGATCCTTTCCGGCTGTGGCGTGTACGACGGTGCAGAGATACACGAAAGCGTCATCACCTTGCTGCGCCTGGACCAGCGTGGCGCCCAGGTTCAATGCTTTGCGCCGGATATCGCTCAACACCACGTGATCAACCACCTCACCGGCGAGGAAATGCCTGAGTCGCGCAATGTGCTGGTCGAATCGGCGCGCATCGCCCGGGGTGACGTGAAGGACATCCGTGAGGCCAGCGCCGAAGACTTCGATGCGCTGATCGTGCCCGGCGGGTTTGGCGCGGCGAAGAACCTGTCGAACTTTGCCGTGGAAGGCGCCGGTTGCAGCGTCAACCCGCAGGTGCTGGCGCTGGCTGAAGCGTTTGCTGAAGCGGGCAAGCCGGTGGGGCTGATCTGTATCTCGCCAGCACTCGCCGCGAAGATCTACGGCCCCGGCGTCACCTGCACCATCGGCAATTGCGCCGACACCGCCGCTGCCCTGGACAAGATGGGCGCCACCCACCAGGAATGCGGGGTTGAGGATATTGTCGAGGACAAGGCACGCAAACTGGTGAGCACCCCGGCCTACATGCTCGGCAAGAGCATCAGTGAAGTGGCGTCAGGCATCAACAAACTGGTGGATCGGGTGTTGGAATTGACCCACGAGAATGATTGATCGGGTCGCCGAACACTTATGTTGTGGCTAGCGGGCTTGCCACGAAAAGCCCGCTCCCCACAACAAGCCTTGCTCGCCACAACAAACCCGTCAGCCACAAAAAGCCCTGCTCACAAGAGGTCAGGCCTGGCGCATCAACTTGGTCAGTATCCTGTCCAGCGCATTGGCAAAAGCCTGCTTATCCTTTTCCCCATGGGGCGGTGGGCCGCCGCCCATCTGGCCCTGCTCACGCAGATCGGTAAACAGGTTACGCACCGCCAACCGTTCGCTCATGTTCGCCGGGCTGAATTCCTTACCGCGTGGGTCGAGGGCCGTCACGCCCTTCTTCACCAGGCGGTCGGCCAGGGGCACGTCGCTGCAGATCACCAACTCCCCAGGCACCGCGTGCTCCACCAGGTAGTCATCCGCCGCATCTGGGCCGCTGGGCACCACAATCAGCTTTACACAGGCTAAACTCGGCTTGATCTGGCTCTGCCCCGCCACCAGCACCACCTCGAACTCGCGCTTGAGGGCGAACTTCACCACTTGGTCCTTGGCCGCCCGTGGGCAGGCATCGGCATCGATCCATACGCGCATGGTTAGGCCGCCACGCGGCGTTTTTCAGTCAGGCGGCTGCGGCCGTACAGCACCACAATCGCCAGGATCGCCACCGCCTGCGCACTCAATGAGTAGGCATCGGCGTGGATGCCCAGCCAGTCGAAGTCAAAGAACGCCACCGGCCGCGTGCCGAAAATGCCCGCCTCCTGCAACGCTTTGACGCCATGCCCGGCGAACACCACCGACAAGGCACACAGCAGCGCCGCGTTGATGCCAAAGAACAACGCCAATGGCAGCTTCGCCGAACCGCGCAGGATTACCCACGCCAGGCCCACCAGCAACACCAGCGCCGTGGCGCCGCCCGCCAGTACCGCGTTGTGCCCGGCGGGGCCGGCTTGCAGCCACAGGGTTTCGTAGAACAGGATCACTTCGAACAACTCGCGGTACACCGAGAAGAACGCCAGCACCGCAAAGCCAAATCGCCCGCCGCCGCCCACCAGGCTGCTCTTGATGTAATCCTGCCAAGCCGCTGCGTGGCGTCGGTCGTGCATCCACACGCCCAGCCACAACACCATCACGCTGGCGAACAACGCCGTACAGCCTTCAAGCAATTCGCGCTGGGCGCCGCTGACGTCAATCACATACGCCGCCAATGCCCAGGTCGCCAGGCCGGCCAACAGCGCCAGGCCCCAGCCGACGTTCACGCTGCGCACCGCCGACTGTTGGCCGGTGTTACGCAGGAACGCCAGGATCGCCGCCAGCACCAGAATCGCTTCCAGGCCTTCACGCAACAGGATCAGCAAGCCGGAGATGTAGCTCAACGACCAGCTCAAGCCATCGCTGCCCAGCAAGCCGGCAGATTCGGTGAGTTTGCCCTTGGCCACGTCCAGGCGCTGTTGCACCTGCTCGATCGGCAGGCCGTCCTGCAACGACTGCCGGTACGCCATCAGGGCTTTCTCGGTGTCCTTGCGCACGTTGGCATTGACGTTATCCAGCGAGCTTTCCACCAGCTCGAAGCCTTCCAGGTACGCGGCCACCGACAAGTCGTAAGCTTGCTCGTGATCACCATTACGGAACGCGGCGAGGCTCTTGTCCAGCGTGCTGGCGGTGTAATCGAGCAACTGCGCCGGGCCACGCTTGACCTGCGGCGGTTGCGCGCGCTGGGCGCGGAACGTCGCGGCCGCGCCCGGACCACTGGCTGCCAGCACTTCATTGGGGGTCTGGCGGGCCAGGTCGGCCAAGTTGAACGGTTGTTCGCTTTTGGCCGCGGCCGGGTCAGCCGTGAAGCCGGCGATGTAGGTTGCCAAGTCCCAGCGCTGACGGTCGTCCAACTGATCGGCGAAGGACGGCATGTCGGTGCCTTCAACGCCCAGGCCGAGCGTGTTGTAGATCGCATAGAGGCTGAGGCGATCAAGGCGCACGGCATCGCGCAGGTTAGCGGGCGGCGGCGTCATGCCTGTGGACGCTGGGCCATCACCCGCGCCCGCAGTGCCGTGGCATACCGAGCAATGCTGGGCATAGAGCGGTGCGCCACGCGCGGGGTCTGGCGTGATCGCCGGCGCCTGGCTGACTTCATACGCCACCGCGAGCTTGGCGCCCAACTGACGGGCTTGGCGGGCGACTGTCGCG
Source organism: Pseudomonas sp. YeP6b (assembly GCF_025642995.1). Taxonomy (NCBI): domain Bacteria; kingdom Pseudomonadati; phylum Pseudomonadota; class Gammaproteobacteria; order Pseudomonadales; family Pseudomonadaceae; genus Pseudomonas; species Pseudomonas sp. YeP6b. Next base: position 6,619,201 of record NZ_CP080090.1, read on the forward strand.
CCATCCTGATGAGCGGTTACAGCCGCTAACAATTCGTCGACGCCCTTGACCAGCTCCGCGCGCTCCGGCCTTTGCGGCAGTTCAGCCACCAAGCCCTGCAAAACGCCGAGAAACTCTAGCTGTTCGCGGTATTCAGACTCATCGATAACCTTGCCCGCCTCCACCGTCGGTGGGTAGTCAGCACCAATGTAATCCAGCAGATGCAGGGCTTGCGGGGCGCCTTCGGCAGTCGCAGCCAGCAGGTTGAAGCTGCACGACATCAACACCGGCAACAGCAGCCAGGCGAGAAAACGGTAGGGGGCAGTCATGAATGAATCTCAAGTGGAAATGCGAAGTAACACATTGTTTATCGTTAAAAGGTTTGACTCAAGGCGTTAATGATTTCTCGTCGGAAGGGATGCGTTATTTCGAGATACCAGCGATGGCATTTGTCGATTACATCACAGCAAAAAGCCATTGTTTTGCCACTCGCGGTGCCTATAATGCCGCGCCCTGTTATTGCGAAAGGGAATTTATTTCCTCGTTCTTATGAGGAACTAGCACATCGGCTGATGACTTTCAGGGAAGACGTTTACATGGCATTTCGCGCCTTGACCCCACTCGCACTCGCGGCGGTTACCTTGTTATCCGGTTGTACGATGTTTCGCAGCTACGACACCGAGCTGCAAGCCACCAACCAACAGCTGGCCACCGGCAATGTCGACGGCGCCCTGACCCTGTTGGAAAAGAACAACACCGGCGAAGACAAGGACCTGCTCTATTTCTTTGAAAAGGGCGAGCTGTTACGTGCCAAAGGCGACCTCACCGGTAGCCAGACCGCCTGGCGCAGCGCCGACCTGCAAGTCTACAAGTGGGAAGAGTCGGTCAAGTTCGACAGCGAGAAGTACCTCGCCCAGTTCGGCAGCTTCATGGTCAACGACAAAGTGCGTCGCTACGAGGGTTATGACTACGAAAAGGTCATGCTGACCACCCAGATGGCCTTGAACCTGCTGGCTTTGAACGACTTCGATGGTGCCCGCACCGAGATCAAGAAGACCCACGAGCGCGAAGCGGTCATCGCCGACTTGCGCGACAAGGAATACCTCAAGCGCGAAAACGAAGCCGAGCGCCAGGGCGTCACCACCCAGATCAAAGACCTGCGCGGCTACCCGATAGAAGCACTGGATGCACCGGAAGTGGTCGGCCTGAAAAACAGCTACCAGAGTGCGTTCAGCCATTACCTGGCAGGCTTTGTCTACGAAGCCCTGGGCGAAAGAGACCTGGCGGCGCCCGGCTATCGCAAGGCCGCCGAGCTGCGCCCCAATACGCCGCTGCTGGAGCAAGCGTTGCTGAACCTGGACAAATCCAAGGTCGGTGCCGACGAGACCGACGTGCTGATTGTGGTCCAGAGCGGCCTGGCACCGGCGCGTGACTCGATTCGCCTGCCACTGCCGATCCCGATCGACGGCCGCCTGGTGATCACGCCGCTGTCGTTCCCGGTGATCAAGGCTGACAACTCCACGGCGACCTTTGCCCAGATCGGCGTCGACGGCAAGCAACAGAACCTCACCGCACTCAACAGCACCACCGCCATGTCGCGCCGCGCCCTGCGTGACGACATGCCGGGGATCATCCTGCGCACCACCGTGCGTGCGGTCAGCCGTGGCATTGCGCAAAACAACCTGAACAAGGCCAACCCCATGGCAGGTCTGGTACTGGGCATCGCCTCGGCCGTGACCGAAGGGGCCGACACCCGCACCTGGCGCACGCTGCCGGACATGACCCAAGTGACGCGCCTGCGCCTCAAGCACGGTGACCATCAGGTCAGCCTGCCCAACGCCCTGGGCGGCACGCTGGTGACGGTCAAGGCCGATCAGCGCTACCAAGTGATCACCCTGCGCGTGGTCGGCAACCAAGTATTCGCCGGCGGCCTCGCGGCCCGTGTAGTGCCGAGCACTTCCACTCAAGCCATCGCCCTCAAACAACCTTAAGGAGCACGCTATGCGTCATTTCATCCTCGGCGCCCTGGCGCTGGTCCTGCTCGCCGGCTGCGCCACCCCGCCGCCGGAGCCTGGCAGCGCCGCCAGCAAAATCGTGGTGATGGGCAAATTCAAGGGCATCGCCGTCGGCGCCATTCGTGTGGCCCGTGAAAACGGCTTCCTCACCGCCAAAGTGCAGTTGAGCAACATCACCAGCAGCAACCAGATGATGTACTACCGCTTCTCCTGGCTGGGTGCCGATGGCTTCCCGGTAGGCGATGAAGAAACCTGGAAAGTGCTGAACCTGTACGCCAACCAGGCAACCTTCCTGCCGGCCATCGCTAACCTGCCCCAGGCCGCGGACTTCCGTCTTGAAGTGAAAACCCCTTGAGCCGCTGCTCTATCAGAATTCAGAGAGATTTCCCCATGTTTGCACGCTTCTCGATCATCGCCGTCGTCGCCCTTCTGGCCAGCGGTTGCTCCAACACCTCGCCGGTACTCGGCGGCAAGAACATCAGCTACGGCGACACCAAGGCTGTGGAACTGGTGACCAACGAGTTCGGTTCCACCGACCTGCAGATGATCGCCGAAAGCATGACCCGCTCCCTGGCTCAGTCCGGCATCCTGCAAGGCCGCCCGGTGGTGCAGGTGTATGACGTGAAGAACAAGACCAGCGAGTACATCGACACCCGCGAGATCACCACGTCGATCAAGACCCAACTGATGAAGACCGGCACCGCCCGCTTCGCCAGCGATAACACCGACATGCAAAGCCAGGTCGACCAGCTCAAGCTGCAGAACCAGAGCGGCCTGTACAAGAAATCCACGGTCAGCAAGACCGGCAACATGGTCGCCGCCAAGTACCGCCTGGAAGGCTCCATCAGCTCCATCGTCAAACGCAGCTCGGACTACAAGGACGTGTTCTACAAGTTCAGCCTGCAACTGATCGACGTCGAGAGCGGCCTGGCCGAATGGATGGACGAAAAAGAAATCCGCAAAACCACGGAGCGCTAAGCAATGCGTGCATGGATCGGCATGATCGGCCTGCTGTGCGCCTTTGGCGCCTCGGCCGCCCCGAAGATCGCGGTGACCGACCTTGCCTACGAGGCGCGGGTCGAGGAATACATCCACGCGGTTTCGGCCAGCAATAACTTCCAGGCCAGCGCGTATAACGCCAGCGGTGCGTCGAGCTACAGCGAGTACGAAAGCCGCACCAGCTACATCGAACAGACCGAGCTGCGTAAATTCAGCGGTGATATCAAGGGCGAGATTCTCAAGTCGCGCCAGTTCCAGCTGGTGCAGGGCACGCCTTACACCGCCGATGCCAAGGGTGACGTGTATGACGTGATCAAGCGCATCAAGGCCGGCAACTTCAAGGGCGCGGACTACGTGTTGTTCGGCACCCTGTCAGACATCGACTTCACCCAGGACATCAACGCCCTGGACCACACCAATAGCTATTCGGCCGTGCTCGGCCTGACGCTGGTGGCGGATTTCAGCCTGATCAACACGCGCACCTTTGAGATCACCTCGGCGTTTACCGCCATGGGTGAAGGCCAGGACACGAAGCTGGTGAACAGCCGCGATGTTCGCGTGAGCTTGAACCGGCCGCGCGTGGTGAAGGAAGTGTCGAAAGCCTTGGGTGAGGATGTGGCACGGCAGTTGGCGGAGCAATTGGGCGGCGGGTATCAAGACCCGGGCAAGCCTGCGCTGCGCAATAACCTGCCAAGGGATGAGGCGCCGAAGATTCTGCGCTGAGCCGCGACTTCACAAGCAACACAAATCAAATGTGGGAGCTGGCTTGACTGCGATGCAGACACCTTGGTGTATCAGTTACACCAAGGTGCTGCTATCGCAAGCAAGCCAGCTCCCACATTTTTAATCTGGTTTCGTCAGTTACGCCGTTGCGCGATGCAAGCTGGCGAGAAAGCCAGCAGCGCCAACAAACAACCCGGCAAACGTGCGGTTCATGCGCTTTTGCTGCTTAGGCGTGCGCAACATGCGCAAGACCTTCGACGCCAGCCCCGTATAGCCTGCCATCACGATCATATCGACGCTGATCATGGTCGCGCCCAGGATCAGGTACTGGATCAGCAGCGGCGCCTGCGGGTTCACGAACTGCGGCAACACCGCCAGCATGAACACCAGGGCCTTGGGGTTGCTGGCATTGACCAGGAACCCACGGAACATCATCGCCATTGGCTTGCCGATTGGGCGAATCGCCGCGTCCTCGCTCATGTCCATGGGCAAGGCTCGCCATTGCTTGATCGCCAGGTACACCAAGTAGCCCACGCCAAACCATTTGATCGCATAAAACGCGGTGGAAGACGCCGCCAGAATGGCACCCAGGCCGCCCGCGACCACGGCAATCTGCATCGCCAGGCCCAATTGCAGGCCAATGGCATTCCAGTAACCGCGCAGGAAACCGTATTGCAAGCCGCTGGACATCGAAGCGATGGCACCGGCGCCAGGGGAAAGGGAAATGATCCAACTGGCCACGAAAAAGGCCAGCCATGTGTCGAGTGCCATTACACACCTCAGGGAAAGAGTTAGCGGTTGTACCTAAAGCTAACTCCGCCGACCAAAGGCTGGCTATCTATTTTTGATGGGGCTGGCTGCTAGCGGTCGCCCGGAAACACATGAGTGCCAGGCCAGCGCCGCACCGAGCGCTGGAAGAACAGGCTGTTGGGCACTTGCACCATTGCGCTGTCGGTGCCCGCTTCTTCGACTTCGATCAGCGTGGTGTAGAGCAGATTGATCGCAACGACCCGGCCTTTGACGCCCGGCTTGTCGACGGTATCCACCAGCTCGACGATGTCACCGAGGCGGAACGGCCCGACAGTAAAGATCAAGATCGCGCACAACAGGTTGGACAGCACCGACCACATGGCGAAGAACGCCACGGCAGCCACCGCGACAAACCCCGACAGCGCCGTCCACAACACCGTGGCGGACACACCGAGGCGGCCCAGCACGAAGATCAGCGCGCTGCCCATGATCAGCCAGCGCAAGCCTCCGCGCAGCGGCATCAGCAGTTGCGGCGGGAACGGATAACGCTCACCCAGACGGGTGAGGCCTTTGGCGACGAAGCGTTGGGCAAGGTAGCCGGCCAGCAGGATCAGCAGGATTTGCACGCCGACCCAGGCAGGTTCGACCCACTGCGTCGGCAACGGCAATTGCAGCGCTTCCATCAGGACAGCGCCTCCAACTCCGCTTGCAGGCTTTCGAGCAGTTCGAGGGCTTCCATCCAGGTTTCCTCCAACTGACCTTCACGCACCTTGAGCTTGGCCTGTTCGGCGAGCAGGTCGCGCAGTTCGTCCTTGCGCGCCGCCTCGTACACGGCGCTGTCACCCAGGCTGGCTTCGATCTTGGCCAGGCGCTCGTGCACCTTGCCCAGTTCGGCTTCCAGCTTGTCGGCTTCGCGCTTGTGCGGTGCCAACTGCTGGCGCAGTGCGGCGGCAGCCTGGCGCTGGGCTTTCTTGTCAGTCTTGTCCGGGTTGACCGGCGTATTGCTGGCCGGCGCGTTGCGCAGGCGGTAGTCCGTCAGCCAACGTGCGTAGTCGTCCAGGTCACCGTCGAACTCTTCGACTTTGCCGTCAGCCACCAGCAGGAAGTTGTCGGTGGTGCTCTTGAGCAAGTGGCGATCGTGAGAGACCACCAGCACCGCACCACTGAACTCCTGCAAGGCCATGGTCAGCGCCAGGCGCATTTCCAGGTCCAAGTGGTTAGTGGGTTCGTCAAGCAGCAGCAGGTTCGGACGGTCCCAGGCGATCAATGCCAGGGCGAGTCGGGCCTTTTCGCCACCGGAGAAATTCAGCACCGGCTCATCAATGCGCGCGCCACGGAAGTCGAAGCCGCCGAGGAAGTCGCGCAGGGTTTGCTCGCGCTCGGTCGGCGCCAGGCGTTGCAGGTGCAGCAGCGGGCTGGCCTTGGCATCGAGGGAGTCCAGCTGATGCTGGGCAAAGTAGCCCACCACCAGGTTCTCACCACGGGTCAGGCGGCCAGCCAGGGGCTGCAATTCACCCGACAGGTTCTTGATCAGCGTCGACTTGCCCGCACCGTTAGGGCCGAGCAAACCGATGCGCGCGCCCGGCGTAAGCTGAAGTTTGACCTTCTCCAGGATGGTTTTGTCGCCATAACCCAGGCGTGCATCCGAAAGATCCAGCAACGGACTGGAGATTTTCACCGACTCGCGGAAGACAAAGTCGAACGGCGAATCGACGTGGGCCGCCGACAGCTCTTCCATGCGCTCCAACGCCTTGATCCGGCTCTGGGCCTGACGGGCCTTGGTGGCCTGGGCCTTGAACCGGGCGATGTAGCTTTCCATGTGCGCACGCTGCGCCTGCTGCTTCTCGAAAGCCTGTTGCTGCTGGGCCAGGCGCTCGGCGCGCGCACGTTCGAACGCAGTGTAGCCGCCACGGTACAGGGTGATTTTCTTCTGTTCGACGTGGGCGATGTTGTCGACCACGGCGTCGAGGAAATCCCGGTCGTGGGAAATCAGCAGCAAAGTGCCCGGGTAGCTCTTGAGGAAATCTTCCAGCCACAGGATCGCATCAAGGTCCAAGTGGTTGGTCGGTTCGTCGAGCAGCAACAAGTCCGAGGGGCACATCAGCGCCTGGGCCAGGTTCAGGCGCATGCGCCAGCCACCGGAGAAGTCGGCGACCGGGCGATCCATCTGCTCGTTGGTAAAACCAAGGCCAGCAAGCATCTTGCGGGCGCGGGCGTCGGCGGTGTAGCCGTCGGCACTGTCGAGTTCCGAGTGCAGGCGGGCCTGGGCGGCGCCGTCCTGGGCTTTCTCGGCCTCGGCCAGGTCGTGTTGCACCTGACGCAGGCGCTGGTCGCCATCGAGCACGTAGTCGACCGCGATACGGTCCAGGGTGTCGATCTCCTGGCGCATATGGGCGATGCGCCAGTCGGCCGGCAGCAGGCAGTCCCCGGAATCCGGGGTCAGCTCACCCAGCAACAGAGCGAACAACGTGGATTTGCCGGCGCCGTTGGCACCGATCAGGCCGGCTTTGTGACCGGCGTGCAGGGTCAGCTCGGCGTCTTCAAGAAGACGTTGCGGGCCACGCTGTAATGTTAGGCTTTGAAGTCGGATCATAATGGCGGCGGAGTCTACCAGCTTCGTTGGCCGCTGGCTTGGGTGTGAATATGTGCGCTGACCTGTGGAGCTTTGCCCTCTCGATTTACGCCCGCCCGGGCGTCGAGGCCGCTTGCCTGCGTTTACAGGCCAAAGGCGCGGATGTGTGCCTGCTGCTCTGTGGCGCGTGGCTGGAGCAACGCGGCGTGGCGTCGACGCCCGAACGCATGCAGGCGCTGCAGGACATTGCGCGGCCGTGGCAGAAAGAAGTGGTCGAACCGTTACGACAGGTGCGCGTGCAGTGGCGAGCCATGGCGCAGCAGGATGAGCCATTGGCGGCGTTACGCGAACGGGTCAAAGCCCTGGAGCAGGAGGCGGAACGGGAGTTGCTGACGCGGCTGGAGACGCTAACGCAAGCATGGCCGATCGGAGAAAGCGAGGATCACCAAGGATGGCTTGAAGGCTTGGCGACCGAAGCCGCCAACCTTGACCACGACGCGCTGCAATCGCTGCGCGCCATGGCCACCGGCACTTAGGAAGCGCTGGTTGGGGTGGTGCTTGGCGCTACCGGTGCAGGGGTGCTGCTGGCCGATGCGGTTGGCGCGGTGGACGCAGCCGGGGTAGCAGCCGAGGCTGCTGGCTTGGCCGGTGCAGGCTTTGCAGCAGCAGGTTTTGCGGCTGCTTTTGCAACTGCTGGCTTTGCAGCTGGTTTTGCAACTGCTGGCTTAGCGGCTGGTTTGGCAGCAGCAGGTTTGGCAGCTGGCTTGGCGGCTGGTTTCGCAGCAGCAGTTTTGGCTACTGGCTTGGCGGCTGGTTTCGCAGCAGCAGTTTTGGCAACTGACTTGGCGGCCGGTTTCGCAGCAGCAGTTTTGGCAACTGCCTTGGCGGCCGGTTTTGCAGCAGCAGTTTTAGCAGCTGGCTTGGCAGCTGGTTTTGCAGCAGCAGTTTTAGCAGCTGGCTTGGCAGCTGGTTTCGCAGCAGCTGGCTTGGCGGCCGGTTTTGCAGCAGCAGTTTTGGCAGCTGGCTTGGCGGCCGGTTTCGCAGCAGCAGCTTTGGCAGCTGGCTTGGCGGCCGGTTTCGCAGCAGCAGTTTTGGCGGCTGGCTTAGCGGCTGGTTTTGCAGCAGCGGTTTTGGCAGCTGGCTTAGCGGCCGGTTTCGCAGCAGCAGTTTTGGCGGCTGGCTTAGCGGCTGGTTTTGCAGCAGCGGTTTTGGCAGCTGGCTTAGCGGCTGGTTTTGCAGCAGCAGTTTTTTTAGCCGCTGGCTTGACCGCAGTCTTAGCCGAAGCCTTCGACGCAACAGCTTTTGCCGGAGTACGAGCGCCCAGCACTTTAGCCACAGCTTCTTTCACTCGACCAACGCCCTGGGCCAGCTTCAAGCTTTCCTGAGCATCGCGTTTGAGTTGGGAAATGTAGGTACGGGTTTCAGCTTGGCGATCCTTGAGAGCGTCCAGCAGGTCCTCAAGTTCTTTGACCGCGCCTTTGGCTTTGGCTTGAGCCTTGGCCTTGCCGGCAGTGGCGGCGTCTTGCAGTTTGGTGCGGGACTTGTGCAGCTTTTCTTGCGCTTTACCGCGTTGTTTTTCCAGTTTGGCGAGCAGTTTTTCTGCATCGGCCAAGGCCTGGGAACACGCGCTTTCCAGATGTTCGAGCAAGCTGCCCGAAAGTTGTTGGAGCAAATGCAACGGGGTATTTACAGGCTTCTGTTTGGCCGACATGGTTTACCTCCTGGCTGACGTGGGTGCGGCTCATACTAGCCCTCTGCTCTTACCGCCGCTAGGGCATGTTGACAGTATCGTTTGCCTTGCGTTGCACCGTGCGAAAAATCTTATCGATATAACGAAAATCCACGGCACTTTTTGCGCACTCACACTGGCATAATCCGTCGCACTTTCGGCGGGAGAATGCTCATGTCGCGTTACCTTTTTTTAGTGCTTGGCTTGGCGGTTTTTGCAGCCAATGCGGGTGAGCAATCGCCGCCCAAAACCACTGCCCAAGACCCACACGATCTTGCCTACAGCCTGGGGGCGAGCCTCGGCGAACGCTTGCGCCAGGAAGTCCCCGACCTGCAGATCCAGGCCCTCGTCGACGGCCTCAAGCAAGCCTACCAAGGCAAACCACTGGCGCTGGACAACGCACGCATCGAGCAGATCCTGGCCCAGCACGAAGCACAAAGCGCAGCCGACGCCGAGGTGCCAAGCAGCGAAAAAGCACTCGCCGCTGAGCAGCAATTTTTAGCCAAGGAAAAAACCGCAAGCGGCGTACGCGAATTGGCAGATGGCATCCTGCTTACGGAACTCACACCCGGCAACGGCAGCAAACCGTTGGCCAGTGATGAGGTACAAGTGAAATACGTGGGTCGGTTACCCGATGGGACCGTCTTCGATAAGAGCACGCAGCCGCAGTGGTTTCGCCTGGACAGCGTGATCAGCGGCTGGAGCAGCGCCCTGCAACAAATGCCGGTAGGTGCGAAATGGCGCCTGGTGATTCCATCGGCGCAAGCCTATGGCGCCGACGGTGCAGGTGAGTTGATACCCGCGTATACGCCGCTGGTGTTCGAGATCGAATTGCTCGGTACCCGCCACTGACCCAATAAAAAACGGTGCGCCATGCGCACCGTTTTTTTTCTCGCCGCGAAGGGTCAGGCCTGGGTGGCCGCCTCTTCCTTGTGGGCGTTGTGCAGCACTTCGATCAGGCAGTCTTCCAGTTCGAAACGCTCATGTAGCAACCCACCGAGCTCTTTGAATTTTTCCGCAACACATTTGCCGGCATCACACAGGTCGGTGAACGCCAGCAGCTTTTCCGTGATGACATCAATGCGTGGGTAAAGGGTCTCGGCCAATTCCAGACCGCGCTGATCATCAAAGGCTTCCGCCTCTTTGGTCAGTTGCTCGTAGACCCCGAAATGGCCGGCAGACACGTAGTCCACCAATACACCGCAAAAGTCTTGCAGCGGTTCGCGATTCTCAGCCAGTGCCTCGGGCTTGGCGCCGAGAGCATCAAAGGCTCGAACCAGTTCGTGACGTGCCTTCAACCAGCTGTCGATCAGCTTGTGCACCCCACCCCAGCGTTCCTGAGCATTCTGACAACTTTCCAGCATGATGATCTCTCTTCCCTATAGGAGGCGCTGCCGCTCTGTGCCCGCGCAACTCAAGGATAAAGCGGCAGCCGGACAAAGCCGCATCTGACAAACGGTTTCGATAATGCGTGCGGGCCAGATTATGCCCGCATGACTATCGCTTCAAGGTACGCAGGAGAGAAAGTTCATACAAGTGTTTAATCCCTTCCTACCCACTGCGACTTACTTTTACTGCGTTGCAAGGCCCAAGCGGCGGCCGAATAACAGCGGTGAAAACTGCATGATGCCCAGGATCAGCATCGCCACGAAGAACAACAGGCTCCACTCGGGAAGGCTCAAGTCAAACAGTGTCCAGTTGATCTCCACACAATCAACGGTGCCTTTGACCGTCAATTGCAGGGCCTGCCATAACGACAGGTTTTCGATCATGTACTGCAAGCTCGGCCAGCAATCGGTGGCCTGCTCCGGCGCGGCATTTTGTAGCAGCACTTGCCGCACGGCAGTGATGGCGCCGAGCAATGCACACCCCATGCTGCCCATCGCATAAAAGTAGGCCGCAGAGCGCCGTGGGCTATGGAACGCAGCCATCAAATTGATCAGCGTGAAGGTTGCCAGAAAGATGCGTTGCATCTGGCACAGGAAACACGGACGGAGCAGCGCGCCATATTCAAGATAAAAAGACGCACCCAACGTCAGCGCTCCAGCCATGAACGCCAGGAAAAACAAGGAGCGTGAAGGGGCCAAAGACATTGTTATCCGTACCGCAAGAGATAGGTCGTTACGGTAGAGGAAAGGCCCGACCCCTTTCAATACGCGCTAGAGCAGACAATTCCGCAAGAGCATGGGGATATGCCGCCAGAACATGGATGACTTCAAGCCGTCAGCAGTAGGAATTTACTACGCAGGGCTTTAGACCCAGCATTTGCACAGTGATGGAGGGCTGGCCCTCAGACGCTTCTGAGCCAACCTCCACCCTCTTTCCTACTTCAAACCCGTGCAGGAACGGGTAATGGTGCGGCCAACAGACGGCTGTCCAACAGGCCAAGCCCTTCTTGGAACAATTGGTTGCTACGCTCCGTGTCACCTAATTGGGCAAGCAGACGCGCCAGCTCAGCGCATGCCTCAGGATTGCGCTGCACCTGCAGGCTGTTTTCCAAGTAGTCCCGCGCCTTGCCCCACAAACTGGTTTGCAAACACAGGCGACCCAGGGTCAGCAGCAGGCTGGCATCACCCGGATGGTCCTTCAGCCAGCCTTCGGCAAATTTCAGTTGTCGAGCCGGGTCTGCGCCACGCAGCAAACCGTAAAGCCGGATCAGGTGGCTGTCGTAACCGCGCTTGATCGCGCCGCGCAGTACCTCCTCGGCCTTGGCATCGGCGCCCAATCGACGCAGTTGCTCAGCGTAAGCCAGCACCAGTTGTGGCTCCTGGCGCTGGGCGGAAGTCAGTTGCTCCCATGCCCGGTCCAAAGACTGTAAACCGGCCTCGCCCTGCTCTTCACGCTGGGCCGCCAGGCCAAGGTTTTCACCCCAGGCGCGACGCTCCAGCTCAGCTAATTCGCTGGCGGGAAGCACCTTGTCCTTGCGCAACTCCGGCAGCAGACGGATCACCGACGGCCAATCGCCCCGCTGCTGATGCAAGCGCTGCAACTGACGCAACACCTGCGGGTTATGCGGATGACGCTCGTGCATCGCTTGCAGGGTGACCAGCGCACCTTCAGTGTCGCCGCGGTCCATCTGCAATTGCGCATGACTCAAGGCGACCGCCAACTCCGCCTGGGGCTGACGCTCCAAGGCGCGCTCCAGCAAAGCGTCAGCCTCTTCATAGCGGCCCTGCTCATTGGCCGCACGCGCTGCGCCAAGGTAGTAGAGCAACGGTTGACGCTCGGCTTCGGCGGCACGGTGCAGGTGGCGTTCGGCGCTGGCCCAGCGGCCTTCGGCGAGGTCCATCTGGCCCTGTTCAATCGCGATCTGTACCCGACGGCTCCGGTTGCGCCGCGACCACGGGTTGACCACGCCACCGGAGGTGGTGAGCAAGCTCAGCAGCACGCGGATCAAGTAGATCACCAGAACCACTGCAAACACCGCCACCAGCGTGGCCCACAGGCTCGACTCGTAATGCAGCAGATGCGGGTAGGTAATCAGCACGTAACCGGTGTGTTTCGAAATACCCACAGCCAGTGCCAGGGCGATTGCAATCGCCAGCACCAAAATCACATAGAAGCGCTTCATCGGCTCTACTCCTTGGTCGCCGGCGTGCCCGCCGACGCCTTGGCTTCATCGGCAGACAGATGACGGCGTTCAAGATAGGCCTGCACGGCGGCCAGGCTTGCAGCCAGGTCCGGCGTGACCACAGAGACGGCCTTGGGCTCAAGCTCGGCAATCCGCGCCAGCATCGCCTTGCTCTGCGGGTTGTCCTGGTTGAAGTTGTCTTGCAGCACGCTGCGCGCCTCACCCAGGGAGCGGCTGTACACCGCCGTTTCACCGTTGAGCGCGGCCCATTGCGCTTGTTCAAGGGCCAGGCTCAGGGCCAGGCGCACTTGGTTCAGGCCCTGGCCGGCAAGCAACGGACGAATGTTGTCGTCAGGGTTGAAGTCGATGCGGAAGTAGCGAGAGATCTGCTCCCACCATTCACTCCAGCGGCTTTGCGTATCGGTGGTTGGGCGCCCTTGGGAGGCCGGTTCGGTGAGCTGGTATTGCGGGGCAATGGCCGCCAGTTGCACGACCTGATCACGCAGTGCCGCCAGTTGCAGGTACAGGCCGGTGCGGTCCGGCTGCTCGGTGCTGCGCAGCGCGGCGAGGCTCTTGGCCAACTGCTCACGCGCGGCATAGGAACCTGGGTCGCTCTGCTCGCGCAGAATTTCGTCGGCGCCCTGGACTAGCGACTGAGCACTGTTGATGTCTTGAAGTGCGGAAAGACGCAAGCTGGCCAGGCGGATCAGGTGCTCGGCCTCGGCCAGCCGCCAGTCCTGGCGGCTGGCACCCAGCACGGTTTCCAAGCGCTGGCTCAAGCGCTGCTGATCACCCTGCAACTGGGCGACCAGACGGCGACGCTCCTCCAGCTCATCCGCTGCGGGCAACTGTGCCAAACGAGCGGCCAGCTGTTGTTGGCTCTGCTTGAGCGCCTGGGATTGGTCATCGAGGGTCTGCACCTGGCCCAGCTGTTGCTGGCTGCTGGCTTGCAGGGCGCGGACCTGCCAGATGCCCCAACCGCCGGCGGCAACACCTGCGGCGCCAAGCAACAGGGCTACGATTGCCAGACCATTGCCACGGCGTGGCGCGCTGACCGGTGACTCAACCGGCACATCAAGTGCGGGTTGGGCTTCATCTTTAGGCAAGGCTGTTTCGCTCACGTATCCGTCCTTTGCGTATCAGAGAGTGGGGCGGCGGCCTTATATGGCACAGCTGCGCAACGCCACTAACAAAGCCGCGGCACTCGCGCCGCGACAATCCACAACTTTTTCTGCGCCAGCGGCCCGCGCCATTTCATAGACCCGCGGGCTGGGCACGAACAACGGCAGCTGCGCTACCTCAGGCCAATCTTCGCCAGCCAAGGCTTGCAGGTGCAAAAAACCCTGCCCACTGCTGACCACCACGCCGTTCAAGCGTTCCAACTGGATGCGTTGCATCAACGCCCCCGGGTCGTAAGCCGGAAGGAAACGACGATACAACTCCAGATAGTCGACACTAGCACCTTGCTCGCGTAAACGCTCAGCCAGCAGCCCCCGCCCACCCTCGCCACGCAAGATCAGCACTCGGGCATTTGGCTGTGCAATAGCCTCGCGCAAGGCCGGCAATGCAAGCAAGGCCTCGCTGTCGTCGCCGCTTGGCGGGTAGTGAACAGTCAGGCCGTGGTTGGCCAGTACCTGCGCGGTGGCCGCGCCGACGCTGAACCACGGCAACTGCGGCCAGGGCTGATCCAACAGTTGCAAGGCCAGTCGCGCAGCCGGTTTGCTGACCACAATGACCGCGTTATAACGGCCCAGGTCACGAAAAACCGCCTGCTGCTCAGCCGTTACCGGCAAGGCTTCGATGCCCAGCAATGGCAGGCTGCTGCTGAAAATACCGGCGTCGGACAACGTCGCGGCCAGGGCCAACGACTCCTCGGCAGGCCGCGTCAGCAGCACACGCCAGTCGGTCACTGCGGGCCGGCCTCGCCGTAGACTTTCTGCAGAATGGCGCCAGCGCCCTTCTCCAGCAGCTCTTCTGCCACCTGGATACCCAATGCGGTGGCATCGCGTTGCGGCCCGCGCACCTCGGCGGTGAGCAGCGTGCCACCTGCCGGGTCACCTACCAAGCCGCGCAACCAAAGGTTTTCGCCTTCCAGCACGGCGTAGCAGGCGATCGGCACCTGGCAGCCACCGTTGAGGTGTTTGTTCAGGGCGCGCTCGGCCGTCACACGGACTTCGGTGTCTTGATGATCCAGGGGTTTGAGCAGGGCGTGAATTTCGCTGTCGGCAGTGCGGCACTCGATGCCCACTGCGCCCTGGCCACCCGCAGGCAAGCTGTCTTCGACGCTGATGGCCGAGGTGATACGGTCTTCGAAACCCAGGCGAATCAAACCGGCCGCCGCGAGGATAATCGCGTCATATTCACCGGCATCCAGCTTGGCCAGGCGGGTGTTGACGTTGCCGCGCAGAAAACGGATTTGCAGGTCCGGGCGCCGGGTCAGCAACTGCGCCTGGCGACGCAGGCTCGAGGTGCCGACGATGCTGCCCAGGGGCAGTTCTTCCAGCGATGCGTAGGTGTTGGAAACAAAGGCGTCGCGCGGGTCTTCGCGCTCGCAGATGCAATACAGGCCCAGGCCTTCGGGGAAGTCCATCGGCACGTCTTTCATCGAATGCACGGCGATGTCGGCTTCGTTTTCCAGCAGCGCGGTTTCCAGTTCTTTGACGAACAAGCCCTTGCCGCCGATCTTCGACAATGGCGAGTCCAGCAGCTTGTCGCCGCGACTGACCATGGGCACCAGGGATACTTTCAGCCCCGGATGGGCCTGCTCAAGACGGGCTTTGACGTATTCGGCCTGCCACAAGGCCAAGGCGCTTTTACGGGTGGCGATGCGGATTTCGCGAGAGGACATGGATCAATCCGTACTGAATAGATACGGCAGATAATAACAGCTCAGGCAAATACGCTTTGATTTGAATCAGCAAGTGCGGGGCCTCCCTGGCCGCATCACACCGGGATAAAGTATGCAGACCGCGCCAAAGGCCTTGGGCTAAAGCTGCTGCATCATCTTGCGCACACCCGCGACGTGGCGTCGGCTGACGATCAAGGCGTCGCCGTTAAGCCCTTTCAGGAATAACTGAAAGTGCCCAAGGGGCGTGCGCTGCAGGCATTCTATTCGCTCGCGGGCCACCAGCGCGTTGCGGTGGATGCGCACAAAGCGGTCGCCGAATTCATCCTCAAGGGCTTTGAGCGGCTCATCGAGCAAGACTTCGCCGTCCTCGTGACGCAGGGTCACGTACTTGTGGTCGGCAATAAAGTAAACCACCTGGTTCAGTGGAATCAGCTCGATACCTTTGCGCGTCCGCGCGCTGATATGGCTGCGCGGCCCATTACCACTCTGGGCTGCCGGCTGGGTCAGCGCGGCGAGTTGCACGCGGTTAGGGCGCTCGGCTTTTTTCAGGGCCTTGAGCAGCGCTTCGGCGGTCACCGGCTTGGCGACAAAGCTGACACCACTGTCTTCGAGCGTCTGTGCAGAAAACTCTTCTTGAGCTGCACACAACACCACGGCAGGCGGCGATTCTCGCTCGCTGAGGCGGGCGGCCACTTGCAGGCCATCAAGGCCCGGCAGGCGAATATCGAGCAAGACCACATCCGGCTTGAGGCTGTCGATCAGCGTCAACGCCTCCTCGCCGTTGGTGGCACTCGGTTCAAGGACTGTATAACCCTCGAGTTCACTGACCAAACGGCTCAGTCGCTCGCGGGCTTGGGGTTCGTCATCAACGATCAGGACATTCATATTGCGCTGGATTCCTGCGTGAGTCTCGCACAAGGATAGCGTAGACAGGTGCGGTGACTTGCGTCACAGCGATCCACGCTAAGACTAGTGCGAGCGGCAAAAAGTGCCCCGGCAGCGGCACCCATATTTACCCGGACCTGTTCAATTGCGCCCAAGACCTGCTGCCTTCGGGCATCGTCGTAGGGTTTGCTGATACACAATCCGAATACCCCCGTTTTTAAATGGCTAGTCAGGGATATGACCGCATCACCCGACTTTGGTGCATTCACGCTCTATCAGTGCAACTGTAGACGCTCGCTGAGACGATATTGCTCAATCGTCAAATATCGTTTCAATTAACGCCTCCCTCCAGTCTCTTCCCGGATGCGTTCGGCGGCAAGGCACTTAGCCATCCTTCGCACAAATAAAAATGCCGACCACCCGCAGCATCGCCTGCGCAGGCAACCCTGTTATTATCGGCGGCACACCTCCACGCCTCTTTTAAGCAGATCACGAGCGAATCCATGAGCACCGACAAGACCAACCAGTCCTGGGGCGGCCGCTTCAGTGAACCCGTCGACGCCTTCGTCGCGCGCTTCACCGCCTCCGTCACCTTCGACCAGCGCCTGTACCGCCACGACATCATGGGCTCGATCGCCCACGCCACGATGCTGGCCAAGGTCGGCGTGCTGACCGACGCCGAGCGCGACAGCATCATCGATGGCCTGACCACCATTCGCGGTGAGATCGAGGCCGGCACGTTCGACTGGCGCGTCGACCTGGAAGACGTGCACATGAACATCGAGGCCCGCCTCACCGATCGCATCGGTGTGACCGGCAAGAAACTGCACACCGGTCGCAGCCGTAACGACCAGGTAGCGACCGATATCCGCCTGTGGCTGCGCGATGAAATCGACCTGATCCTGGCCGAAATCACCCGCCTGCAACAAGGTCTGCTGGAACAGGCCGAGCGTGAATCCGGCACGATCATGCCCGGTTTCACCCACCTGCAAACTGCGCAGCCTGTGACCTTCGGCCATCACCTGCTGGCCTGGTTCGAAATGCTCAGCCGCGACTACGAGCGCCTGGTGGATTGCCGCAAGCGCGCCAACCGCATGCCGTTGGGCAGTGCCGCATTGGCCGGCACCACGTACCCGATCGACCGCGAGTACACCGCGCAGCTGCTGGGTTTTGACGCTGTGGGCGGCAACTCCCTGGACGGCGTGTCCGACCGTGACTTCGCCATCGAGTTCTGCGCCGCCGCCAGCATTGCGATAATGCACTTGTCGCGGTTCTCCGAAGAATTGGTGCTGTGGACCAGCGCGCAATTCCAGTTCATCGAGCTGCCGGACCGCTTCTGCACCGGCAGCTCGATCATGCCGCAAAAGAAAAACCCCGACGTGCCCGAACTGGTACGTGGCAAGAGCGGCCGCGTATTCGGCGCGCTGATGGGCCTGCTGACCTTGATGAAAGGCCAACCGCTGGCCTACAACAAGGACAACCAGGAAGACAAAGAGCCGCTGTTCGACGCCGCCGACACCCTGCGTGATTCGCTGCGTGCGTTTGCCGACATGATCCCGGCGATCAAGCCCAAGCACGCGATCATGCGTGAAGCGGCCTTGCGCGGGTTCTCTACCGCGACCGACCTGGCGGACTACCTTGTGCGCTGCGGCCTGCCGTTCCGTGACTGCCACGAAATCGTCGGCCACGCCGTGAAATACGGCGTGGACACCGGCAAGGACCTGGCGGAAATGAGCCTGGAAGAACTGCGCCAGTTCAGCGACCAGATCGAACAGGACGTGTTTGCCGTGCTGACCCTGGAAGGTTCGGTGAATGCGCGCAATCACATCGGCGGCACTGCGCCGGCGCAGGTCAAGGCAGCCGTCGTGCGCGGCCGGGAACTGCTCGCCAGTCGCTAAAAGCTAAAAGCATCGCAGGCAAGCCAGCTCCCACATTGACCGAGTTCCACCTTTGGAATGCAGTCGAATGTGGGAGCGGGCTTACCCGCGATAGCGTCCTGAAAGGCGCCGAGAATTTACTTCTTGGCAGCAATCATCGCCATAAACGCCGGCATCGCCGCCTCCCTGTCCGCCGCCACTTTCTGGGCGTTGGGCATGCCATGCAAGCGCTCCAGCAACGCTTTAGCCTTCGGCAACTCAGCCAGCAAATCCACGCCAAACAGCTTCTCGCCCACACCACAGGCGAGGTTCACGCTGTACATAAAGTACAGATCGGCAATCGTAAAATTTTCCCCCGCCACATACGGCGCAAACTTGCCGTGCCTGCTTAAAGAGCTGACCCCTAACAGCAATTCGGCCTTGGATTTTTCCTTGACCGCCTCCGGCACCGGCATCCCGAAGAACGCCTCGGCGAAACACGCACGGGCAGGCAATTCGATGTACAGCTCGATTTCCCGGCACAGTGCCAGCACCTGAGCCCGCTGAAAAGGCTCGGCCGGCAGCAGCGACGGGCCTTCCTGGGTGTGTTCGATGTACTCGAGGATCACGCTGGTTTCGTTGATAAACCCCTGCTTGACGCCCAGCACCGGCACTTTGCCGCGCGGGCTGACGGCCAGGGCTTCTGGCGTCTGGCCCGGGTAAAACGGCACCTCTTCAAACGGCAGGCCTTTCTCCAGCAGTGCCAGTTTGACCATGTTGTAGTAGTTGCTGACCGAAAATCCGTAAAGCTTGAGCATTGCGATGCCTCCAGGCCGGGTATGGGGTTGGCTGCAGAAGTTATAGTGCGTGCAGCCCCACCTGACCAGCAGCATCACCTGCCTGAATGGGGGTAAACTGACACCCTTTCCTTGAGGAGCCTGCCATGAGCGAGCCGACCGATATCGACAGCGACGAAGAAGAGTTCACCGAAAGTACGCTGACCCAGGTCATCGAAAACCAGATCGAAAGCGACAATCCACCTGCCGCCAAAGCCACCTTGAATAAGCTGACGCTGGTGGGTTACGAGCGCGAAGAGATTCTGCATCTCATGGCTCACGTGCTGGCCGTGGAAATCGACAAGATGCTGGACGAAGACCGCGCATTCAATACCGAATGGTACGAAACCGCGCTGCGGGCGCTGCCGCAATTGCCTCCGGAAAACGACTGAATCGAGCACCTTTGTGGCCGGGACGCCTGCTTCCTCGCCACAAACCTGCGCCATATCAAGACCCACGACTTTCTCACTGGACAGCCCGGCAAAGTGCGTTCACCTTATGCCCTGCTAGCCTCTAATAAATTTTAGAACGTCTGGAGTCCTTATGTCGTATACCCCTGAATTGGTTGCCGAACTGGAAATCCTTGTACTCTTCCCCTTGGACAGCACCAAGGAAGGTCTGAAAGTCCACCAGACCGCCGCTCCCACTGCCATCGCCGCGGCCAAGCGCCTCCATGCGAAAGGACTTATCGACCAGCCAGACGGGGGCTACCTGACCAGCCTTGGCCGGGACGCTGCAGAGCAGGCACAAACCCTGTTGACCATCCTGACCACCGCCAACACCAAAGAAGCTGCCTGACCTCTGATACCGCCCATGGAGTCCGCCCTCTGCGGATTCCGAGGGCGTTGCTGTGGACGACACAAAATTCTGACGCCGAAAACCATTTCCCTCTAAACCTCCTACGCTTGTGTCTGTAAACTCCCACATGGCCGCCCACGTCGGGCCCTGCGAGCCACCGAGTTCGACATGACCCGCACCCATGAAATCCGCCCCGACCTGGACGAAGGCATCGACCGCAAGGTGCTGACCCAGCTGCGTGCGCGGTTCATGGGCCTCAATGAAGGCCGCATGGCCCGGGCAGTCGAGGGCCTGACGCCGCGCCAGCAAAGCGTGCTGACCCTGTTGCCGCTGTTTTTCCACGTCAATCACCCGCTATTGCCGGGGTATGTCTCAGGCAGCACGCCGGCTGGGCTGTCGAATTTCGAACCCGACGCCCAAGCCCTGGCCGAAGCCCAACGCCTGACCCGCTCGTTTTCCTACAAGCAACGCCATGGCAACCCGCCCCGGCCGATCCACGGCTTGTTCCTAATGGGCAGCCTCGGCACCCTGGCCCAGGCCGATCAGAGCGATATGGACGTGTGGGTGTGCCACGCGCCTGACCTTGGCGAAGCGGAACTCGCCGAACTGCGCAAAAAATGCCAGCTGCTCGAAGCCTGGGCACTGACCATGGGGGCCGAGGCGCACTTTTTCCTGATCGAGCCGACGCGTTTTGTACTGGGTGAACGCGACACGCAACTGAGCTCCGACGACTGCGGCACCACCCAGCATTACCTGCTGCTGGATGAGTTCTACCGCACCGCCATCTGGCTGGCTGGGCGCACGCCGATCTGGTGGCTGGTGCCGGTGTACGAAGAAACCCGTTACGCCGAGTTCACCCACACGCTGATCTCCAAGCGTTTTATCCGCGCCGATGAAACCCTCGACCTCGGCCACCTGGCCAACATCCCACCGGGTGAGTTCATTGGTGCCGGGCTATGGCAGCTGTTCAAGGGCATCGAGTCGCCCTACAAATCGGTGCTCAAGCTGCTGCTGACTGAGGTTTACGCCAGCGAACACCCGAACGTGCACTGTTTGAGCCTGCGCTTTAAACGTGCCGTGTTCGCCAACCAGGTGGACCTGGACGAGTTGGACCCGTACATCGTGGTTTACCGCCGCATTGAGGAATACCTCAAGGCGCGCAACGAGCCTGAACGCCTGGAACTGGTACGGCGTGCGCTGTACCTGAAGGTCAACCGCAAGCTCAGCGCCGGCCAGCGCGCCAGCGGCTGGCAACGCTTGTTGCTGGAGCGCCTGGCCCACGAATGGGGCTGGGACCAGCGCCAACTGGCCCTGCTGGACAGCCGCAGCCAGTGGAAAGTGCGCCAGGTCGCCTCCGAGCGCCGCGCGCTGGTCAATGAGCTCAATTACAGCTATCGCTTTCTCACCC
This sequence comes from Pseudomonas sp. YeP6b, assembly GCF_025642995.1. Lineage (NCBI taxonomy): Bacteria > Pseudomonadati > Pseudomonadota > Gammaproteobacteria > Pseudomonadales > Pseudomonadaceae > Pseudomonas > Pseudomonas sp. YeP6b. The sequence continues at coordinate 6,640,170 of NZ_CP080090.1, forward strand.
AGTTCGCCCGCACCGAGCAGACCGTCAGCCTGATCAACAAGCGCGACCTCAATGTGCTGGGCCGGCGCTTGTACGCGGCGTTCGAACGCAAGGCCGGCAAGGTCGAGTTCATCAACCCCGGCATCGCGCCTGATTTGGCCGAAGACACCCTCACGCTGGTGCAATCACCCAATCGCAAGGAGCCGGGCCAGCACCATTGGGGCCTGTACAACGGCAACCTCACGGCGCTGGAATGGGAGCACTTCGCGCCGATCAAGCGCAGTCGCGACCTGTTGGAAATGCTCACCTGGTGCCACCGCAACGGCGTGATCGACAGCAGCACGCGCCTGGCGCTGCACCCGGGCGTCAGCGACATGACCGAATTCGAGCTATTCAACCTGCTGGGCAGCCTGCAACAGACCATCGCCCTGCCCTTGACCAGCGTCGATGAGGAGCGTCTGTTGCGCTCGGCAGTGCCGGAAGAAGTGCTGTTGCTGGTCAACGTCGGCATCGACCCGCTCAAGCATCACCGCGACCTGAATATCCTGATGACCACCGAGCGCACCGACTCCCTGAGCTATGCCGGTGTGCGCGACAACCTGGTGCTGACCCTGGATCAGGTCACGCGCAACAGTTGGAACGAGGTGATGGTGAGCCGCTACGACGGCCCTCACGCGCTGCTCGACTGCCTGCGTGACTACCTCAACCAATTGCCGTCGGACCATTTGCCCCGCCTGCGGGTGCGCTGTTTCTGTCACAACCGTGCGCAGTTCATTGCCCAGCGCGTGGAAGAAATCTTCGATACCGCACAGAACCTGCTGCTCGGCCAGTCCAACCACCGCTACCTGTTGCAGGTACAGCAGCACTATCACGTGATGGAGCTGACGCCGGGCCAGGCTACCCATGTGTCACTGCCAACCCAGGACGCGCTGATCGCTTACCTCAGCGAAGAATTGGCCAGCTACAGCCCGCTGCACCTGGACGCCATGGCCTTGGAGGACCATGACCTGGCGTTGTTGCTACCGATGGGTTTGGCCGATTGCGTGCAAGTGTTCTACCGGGTCAATGAAGGCTTCGCCGAGCTGTATGTACTCGATGAATTCAACGCGCTCTGGCGGCAACGCTTGCCGTTTCATGATGAGCAGAGCCTGTTGGCGCCGTTGCAGCGCTTCTTGCAGTCGATCATCTATCGCCGCGAAGCACTCTCGCCGCTGGACACACAGCAGCCGTTGGCCGAGGTGCAAACCTTGTATTACCAACTGTTGCCATCAGGCAGTAATCGCGCACGCGGCATCGAACCTCGCCCGTCACCGCAGAACCCGGCGAATAAGCCGTTTTATGACGTGCAGGCAATTATCGGCAAGGCGGCGCCCGGCCAAGTAGGCATCACCCTGTACTGCAATCAGCGGGAATTTTGCGAACTGGAGTTTGGCGACCAGCTGTTTGCAGTGGTCGCCCAGGAAATCGTCGGGCAGCGCCGGGAACCCGAGCGCTACCGCTGCTACATCACCGACCTGGACTTGTCCGGACTACTCGGTGATGTGCAAAGCCCGAGCAACTTGTACCTGCGCTACAAGGCCGAGTTGGAGCTGTCACTCAACAAAGCACTGAAACAAGTTTAAAGCGGCTCTTGTTACAGAGAGAATGCGCCGCCGTCTTTGGGCTGGCCTTCAACGCTGAGCAATTCAAGCTTGAGGGTCTTGCCACCCGGCGCCGGCCAATCGATGTGCTGGCCTACTTGCAGGCCGAGCAACGCACTGCCCACTGGGGCCAGGATCGAGATCTTGCCTTCGTCGGCATTCGCGTCCTTGGGGTAAACCAGGGTCAGGTGGTAGTCCTTGCCGCTGCCTTGCTCACGGCAATGCACGCTGGAGTTCATGGTCACGACGCTTGCAGGCACTTCATCGTGGCCAACCAGTTCTTCGGCACGATCGAGTTCGCGTTGCAGGGCTTCGACGCCCGGCGAGCCCTCGCCTACGCGGTCGATCAGTTGCTCCAGACGCTGCACGTCAAGACGGGTAAGAATGATGGAAGGTGCGGTCATGATTCAGGCAGACTCCTTTTTTCTGCACACAAAAGCAAAACCCCGCCAGAAAAAGGCGGGGTTCTCACGGACCTCGATGAGTTGAGGTGTACCCGGACACTACCACAGCGACACAAATAAACAAGACGGTCTCAGACGTGGCTCCGGCGCTGCTCGGCCTCGGCGCAGATCACCCGGCGCCGGGCATCGTCGGCGGAGCGCCATTCGCGGATGTCTTCCACATGACGGAAGCAGCCGAGGCAGACTTTTTGCTCGTCCAGGCGACACAAACTGATACAAGGTGACGGCACCGCCGGGCTGACATTGCTGAACAGCGGCTTCGGCGGGCGAACGGATGCAGACTGGGTCACGATCAGATCTCGTCGAAGTCCAGGTCAGCGCCGGACTGTTCCTTCGTGAGGCGAGCGAGCATTTCGCTCAGCAGCTCCTCGGTGGTGTCGTGCGCCCAACGATTTTCCTCCTCGTCATAGTCGAAGTGAAAACCACCGGTACGTGCCGCCAACCACAGCTGACGCAGCGGCTCCTGGCGGCTGAAAATCAGTTGGGTACCGTTTTCAAACTTGACGGTCAGCACGCCGGCCGAGTTTTCCAGGTCCACGTCCAGGCCGCTGTCGTCGAAAATATCTTCCAGCGCCTGTTGTGTCGCATCCACCAGGTCGTGAAAACGGGCTTCGGTCAAACTCATTGTGGCAACCTCAAAAGTGTCTGGTTTTGCTCAAGCGCCGCACGATACGGGCGAGCCCCGCCGATTGCAAAGGATACCGATTTCATCACGAATGGCGGAATGAAATATCCCCTTCAAGAGTAGGACGCTTCCTGACCGTCTCGGCAAACCCCCGTCGGACGGGTATTGCGGCGCATAGGCAAGCTGGCGGGTGGTCGGTATACTCGGGCGCAATTAATGCATATTCAAGGATTTCGCCATGAAGCGCCTGATCTCGTCCCTTGCTGCGCTCGTCGCGGTCGCTTGCCTCGTTAGTGCCTGTGGTCAAAAAGGCCCGCTGTACCTGCCCGATGACAGCAAAGACCCGAATGAACAGGCGCAATCGTCGCAAAAGCCGGCAAAAGCGCACAAGCACGACACCTATTAAGGGAAACTCATGGACGCTTTTAACTACCGGGACGGCGAGCTGTTCGCGGAAGGCGTGGCGCTGTCCGCGATTGCCCAGCGCTTTGGCACCCCGACTTATGTGTACTCGCGTGCGCACATCGAAGCCCAATACCGCTCCTTCACCGACCCGCTCAAGGGCGTTCCACACCTGGTGTGCTACGCGGTCAAGGCCAACTCCAACCTGGGTGTACTGAATGTCCTGGCGCGCCTTGGCGCCGGTTTCGACATCGTCTCCCGTGGCGAGCTGGAGCGTGTATTGGCTGCTGGCGGCACGCCTGACAAGATCGTCTTCTCCGGCGTCGGCAAGAGCCGCGAAGACATGCGCCGCGCCCTCGAAGTCGGCGTGCACTGCTTCAATGTCGAATCCACCGACGAGTTGGAGCGCCTGCAGGTGGTCGCTGCCGAAATGGGCGTTCGCGCGCCGATCTCCTTGCGCGTCAACCCCGACGTTGACGCCGGCACCCACCCGTACATTTCCACCGGTCTCAAAGAGAACAAGTTCGGCATCGCCATTGCCGACGCCGAGGATGTGTACATCCGCGCCGCCCAACTGCCGAACCTTGAAGTGCTGGGTGTCGACTGCCATATCGGCTCGCAACTGACCACCCTGCCACCGTTCCTGGATGCGCTCGACCGCCTGCTGGCGCTGACCGACCGCCTGGGCGAGTGCGGCATCTACCTGCAACACATCGACCTCGGTGGTGGTGTGGGCGTGCGTTATCGCGATGAAGAACCACCGCAGATCGCTGACTACATCCAGGCCGTGCGCGAGCGCACCGAAGGCCGCGGCCTGACCCTGATGTTCGAGCCGGGCCGTTATATCGTCGCCAACGCGAGCGTGCTGCTGACCCAGGTCGAGTACCTTAAGCACACCGAGTACAAGGATTTCGCCATCGTCGACGCGGCGATGAACGACCTGATCCGCCCGGCGCTGTACCAGGCCTGGATGGATGTGACTGCCGTCAAGCCACGTACTGGCGAAGGCCGTAACTACGACATCGTCGGCCCTATCTGCGAAACCGGCGACTTCCTGGCCAAGGAGCGTCAGCTGGCCCTGGAAGAAGGCGACTTGCTGGCCGTGCACTCGGCCGGAGCCTACGGGTTTGTCATGAGTTCCAACTACAACACCCGCGGCCGTGCCGCCGAGGTGCTGGTGGACGGTGATCAAGCGTTTGAAGTGCGTCGCCGCGAGACGGTAGCCGAGTTGTATGCTGGCGAAAGCCTGCTGCCGGAGTAAGCCATGCTGCTGCGTTTTACCAAGATGCACGGGCTGGGCAACGACTTCATGGTCCTCGACCTGGTCAGCCAACACGCGCACATCCTGCCCAAACACGCGAAACAGTGGGGCGACCGTCACACCGGCATTGGCTTCGACCAGTTGCTGATCGTCGAGGCGCCGAGCAACCCGGACGTGGATTTCCGTTACCGGATCTTCAACTCCGACGGCTCCGAAGTGGAACAGTGCGGCAACGGTGCGCGCTGCTTCGCACGCTTTGTGCTGGACAAGCGCCTGACCGCCAAGCGCCAGATTCGGGTCGAGACCAAGAGCGGCATCATCGAGCTGGATATTCGCAGCGACGGCCAGATCAGCGTCAACATGGGTGCGCCACGCCTGGTGCCGGCGGACATTCCGTTCCAGGCCACCGAGCAGGCCACCCACTACGCGCTGGACGTTGAGGGCAAGACGGTGGACATCGCCGCCGTGTCGATGGGCAACCCCCACGCCGTGCTGCGCGTCGACGACATCAATAACGCCCCGGTGCATGAGCTTGGGCCGAAAATCGAACATCACCCGCGTTTTCCGGCACGGGTGAATGTGGGGTTCCTGCAGGTGATCGACCGTTCCCGCGCGCAATTGCGTGTGTGGGAGCGCGGCGCCGGCGAAACTCAGGCTTGCGGCACCGGCGCTTGCGCTGCGGCCGTGGCCGCGATCAGCCAGGGGTGGATGGATTCGCCGCTGCTGATCGACCTGCCCGGCGGACGTTTGTCCATCGAATGGGCAGGCCCTGGCCACCCGGTGATGATGACCGGGCCGGCCTCGCGCGTATACGAAGGACAGGTCCGTCTATGAGTGAGCAAATCTAATGACCGATAAGCCTCAAGTACCCGCCGAAGCGTCCCCGAGCGAAAGTCTGGAGGCCGCTGCTGTCGCGGCGTACCTTGAGGCTAACCCGGACTTCTTCACCCAGCACGAAGAACTGTTGCCCGCGCTGCGCATCCCTCACCAGCGCGGCGATACCGTGTCGCTGGTGGAGCGGCAGATGAAAATCCTGCGTGAGCGCAATATCGAAATGCGCCACAAGCTCTCGCACCTTATGGATGTGGCCCGCGATAACGACCGTCTTTTCGACAAGACCCGTCGCCTGATTCTTACCTTGATGGACGCCACCAGCCTGGAAGAAACGGTGATCGCCGTGGAAGACAGTCTGCGCCAGGACTTCCAGGTGCCGTTTGTGAGCCTGATCCTGTTCAGCGACAACGCGATGCCGGTGGGTCGCTGGGTCAGCGGCGGCGAAGCACAAACCGCCATCGGCGGCCTGCTCTCGGAAGGCAAGACCATCAGCGGCACCTTGCGCGAGCATGAGCTGGACTTCCTATTTGGCGCCGAACAGCGCAAGCAGATCGGCTCCACCGCCGTGGTCGCCCTCAGCCATCAAGGCCTGCACGGCGTATTGGCCATCGCCAGCCGTGACCCGCAGCACTACAAAAGCTCAGTGGGCACACTGTTCCTGACCTACATCGCCGAAGTGCTGGGCCGCGTATTGCCGCGCTTCACCACTGCCCTGCGCGCGGTGCGCTAGCCATGGAACGGCAACTGGACGCTTATTGCGCTCACCTGCGCAACGAGCGCCAGGTGTCGCCCCATACGCTGGAAGCCTATCGACGGGACTTGAACAAGGTCCTGGCGTACTGCGAAAAACAACAGATCGCCAGCTGGAAGGCCTTGGATATCCAAAGCCTGCGCAGCCTGGTCGCGCGGCTGCACCAGCAAGGCCAGTCCTCGCGCAGCTTGTCGCGGCTGCTGTCGGCGGTGCGCGGCCTGTATCACTACCTCAACCGCGAAGGCCTGTGCGACCACGACCCGGCCAACGGCTTGGCCCCGCCCAAGGGCGAACGGCGCCTGCCCAAGACCCTGGACACCGATCGCGCCCTGCAATTGCTCGACGGCGCCGTCGAGGATGACTTCCTCGCCCACCGCGACCAGGCCATCCTTGAGCTGTTCTATTCCTCGGGCCTGCGCCTGTCGGAGCTGACCGGCCTGAACCTCGACCAACTGGACCTGGCGGACGGCTTGGTGCAGGTACTCGGCAAGGGCAGCAAGACCCGCGTGCTGCCGGTCGGCCGCAAGGCTCGGGAAGCCTTGCAACTATGGTTGCCGCTGCGGGCATTGGCCAACCCGGTGGACGATGCCGTATTTATCAGCCAGCAAGGCCGACGCCTGGGGCCACGGGCCATTCAAGTACGGGTCAAGGCTGCGGGCGAGCGTGAGCTGGGGCAGAACCTGCACCCACACATGCTGCGTCACTCTTTTGCCAGCCACATGCTCGAATCATCCCAGGACCTGCGCGCGGTGCAAGAACTGCTCGGCCACTCCGACATCAAGACCACACAGATCTACACCCACCTCGACTTCCAGCACCTGGCAACGGTGTACGACAGCGCCCATCCACGGGCCAAACGCATCAAGGACGGCGACTCATGAGTATCAAGCTGATCACCTTCGACCTGGACGACACACTCTGGGACAACGTACCGGTCATCATCGGCGCCGAAGCGTCGATGCGCGAGTGGCTGGCGGTGCACGCCACCAAGGTCGGCGACTTGCCCTTGGAGCACTTCGCCAGCCTTCGCCAGCAGGTACTGGAGCGCCATCCTGAGCTCAAACACCGCATCAGCATCCTGCGCCATCGGGTACTGATGCATGCGTTTGAAGAGGCAGGCTATCCACAGCCTGAGGCCACGCAAATGGCAGACGTGTGCTACGAAGCGTTCATACATGCCCGACACCAACTCACGCCATTTCCCGAGGCCGAGCCGATGTTGCAGGCGCTGCGCCAGCATTTCCTACTGGGCGTGATCACCAATGGCAACGCTGACGTGCAGCGCGTGGGCCTGGCGGACTATTTCCACTTTGCCCTGCGCGCCGAAGATATCGGCATTGCCAAGCCGGATGCGCGGTTGTTTCAAGAGGCGCTGCAACGCGGCGGTGTGGACGCCAGTCAGGCGGTGCATATCGGCGATCACCCAGGCGATGACATCGCCGGGGCGCAGCAGGCAGGGCTTCGCGCGGTGTGGTTTAACCCGACGGGTAAGGCTTGGGAGGCGGATAAGCGCCCGGATGCGCAGATTCGTAACTTGGCGGAGTTACCAGCGCTGCTGAACAGCTGGACGTAACGCAAAACCTAATGTGGGCGCTGGCTTGCTTGCTCACACATATAACGGCGGCGGGCTTGCACGTTTGTTACAGCCATGAAAAAGCCCGCAGCGACGGCGGGCTTTTTCTTACAAGCAAGAGCTGACCTCAGATAGGTCGGCTGCCGTACTTGTTATCCGGCTTCTTCGGTGGGTCTGCCACCACGTTGGCCTCGACTTCCTGCACTTTGCCGCCTTTAGCGAGGAATTCTTCCATCGCACGGGCCAGCGCATCGCGCTCTTTGTTCTTGGCTTCAACGCTCGGCAGCTCATCTACCGAAACAGCGGCCTTGGCTTTGCCTTTGGCTACTTTGACAGGCGCGTCATCGCCACCGTCATCGCCTTCGTCAGGACCGTCTTCAGCAGCTGCCGCGTCAAGACTATCGTCAGTCTCGTCGTCTACTTCAAGTTCGTCGTTTTCCAGATCATCGTCGCTCATGTTCTACCTCATGACTTGCGAAAAGCAGATTAGTTATAGCCCAGCTTCGCCCTCTGTCGAGGTTGCCGGAAAAAAATCACATCCACTGGATAACCAGTGGCTTATGCCCCATCACCGTGCAAGGTGGCGAGGACTTTACGAGCACCGCCATGATCACGGTGCTCGCCCAGATAAACACCTTGCCAGGTCCCTATCGCCAAGCGGCCGGCCTTGACCGGCAAACTCAGCTGGCAGCCCAGGAGACTGGCCTTGAAGTGCGCCGGCAGATCATCCGGACCTTCGTCGTTGTGTTCGAACCCTGCACGCCCTTGCGGCACCAGCGAGTTGAAAAAACGCTCGAAGTCACGGCGAACCGCCGGGTCGGCATTCTCGTTGACCGTCAACGAGGCCGAGGTGTGCTGCAGCCACAAATGCAACAGGCCCACACGGCACGCCTTCAATTCAGGCAAGCCGGCGAGCAACTCATCCGTTACCAAGTGAAAGCCCCGGGGCTTGGCCCGTAGGGTAATCAGGGTCTGTTGCCACATACAGTTCTCCGCCCATCGGCGCGCATTCTAGCGCGCTCAGGGAAAAAACAAAGTGCCGAATACGCCTACATGCATGTAAGACTTTTGCACGATGAAAAGTACCGTGTGCGCCCCATCACAAACGCGGAGCAAAAACCGGTACAGCTTCCTATCACTGACAAACGCCAGGCAAAAAAATGCCCGGCAAGCCGGGCACCTTTTTTTCGCGTACTTACAAGTTGTAACCGCGCTCGTTGTGTTGCGCCAGGTCGAGGCCCACGGCCTCTTCTTCCTCGGTAACCCTCAGGCCCATGACCGCATCCAGCACCTTGAGGATGATGAAGGTCACGATAGCCGTGTAGATCACGGTGAAGCCCACGCCTTTGCACTGGATCCAGACTTGCGCCGCGATGTCAGTGGTCGCCGCGTTGAACCCGCCCATGGAAGGCGCAGCGAACACGCCGGTCAGGATCGCGCCGAGGATACCGCCGATACCATGCACGCCGAAGGCGTCCAGCGAGTCGTCGTAGCCCAGTTTGCGTTTCAGGGTAGTGGCGCAGAAGAAGCACACCACGCCCGCCGCCAAACCGATCACCAGGGCGCCCATTGGGCCCACGGTGCCGGCGGCCGGGGTGATTGCAACCAGACCCGCCACCACACCCGAGGCGATGCCCAGTGCGCTTGGCTTACCGTGGGTGACCCACTCGGCGAACATCCAGCCCAGCGCCGCAGCAGCGGTAGCGATCTGGGTGACCAGCATCGCCATACCGGCAGTGCCGTTGGCCGCAGCAGCGGAACCGGCGTTGAAGCCGAACCAGCCGACCCACAGCATGGCCGCACCCACCAGGGTGTAACCCAGGTTGTGAGGCGCCATTGGGGTGGTCGGGAAGCCTTTGCGCTTGCCAAGCACCAGGCACGCCACCAGGCCAGCCACACCGGCGTTAATGTGCACCACGGTGCCGCCTGCGAAGTCCAGCACGCCCCAGTCGCCCAACAACGAACCCGGACCGCCCCACACCATGTGGGCAATCGGTGCGTAGACCAGGGTGAACCAGACGCCCATGAAGATCAGCATCGCGGAGAACTTCATACGCTCGGCGAAAGCACCGACGATCAGCGCAGGAGTAATGATGGCGAACGTCATCTGGAAGGTGACGAACACCGCCTCAGGGAACAGCGCCGCAGGGCCGGTGATGCTCGCCGGGGTCACACCCGACAGGAACAGTTTGGACAGGCCGCCCACGAACGAGTTGAGGTTGACGACGCCTGCTTCCATACCGGTGGTGTCGAACGCCATGCTGTAGCCGTAAACGAACCACAAGATGGTGATCAGGCCGGTGATGGCGAAGCACTGCATCATCACGGAAAGAATGTTTTTGGAGCGAACCATGCCGCCGTAGAACAGCGCCAGGCCCGGAATGGTCATGAACAGCACCAGCGCGGTGGATGTGAGCATCCACGCCGTGTCGCCGGAATTGAGGACTGGAGCAGGGGCTGGGTCCGCCGCCAATGCCAAGGCCGGCATTACGAGGGACAACAGGGCTCCTAGCCCTGCGAATTTACGCAGAGTCATATTGTTTTCTCCTGGGGCGTTGGGGGTTTGGCGGCTTAGATTGCGTCGGTATCGGTTTCGCCGGTACGGATGCGAATAGCCTGTTCCAGATTGACCACGAAGATCTTGCCGTCACCGATCTTGCCGGTGTTGGCCGCCTTGGTTATCGCCTCGATAACCCGGTCAAGATCCTTGTCGTCAATGGCGACATCAATCTTCACCTTTGGCAGGAAATCGACCACGTATTCCGCGCCGCGATACAGCTCGGTGTGACCCTTCTGCCGCCCGAAGCCTTTGACCTCAGTAACGGTAATGCCCTGCACGCCGATCTCGGACAGTGACTCGCGTACATCGTCCAACTTGAACGGCTTGATGATGGCAGTGACTAGCTTCATGAAAACTCTCTCCCGAATTGGTGGACTTGCCCCAGGAAAACAAACCCGTCTCAAGTCTAAGCGCAGTGCCTGGCTTTGTAACGCGTCGTCACAAGGCAGTTGCCATTGCGACGCCAGCGAACCACTGGTGACGAAACCTGTACCCCTGATCCGTCGGCGCACTGCATTCGTCACAGCGACTGCATCAGTGCATGGGTCATGATCGTCTAAGCAGAAACCTTGCCAGCTCCGTAAAAACCACTGAAATCAGTCCTTTGCCCACTTATGCCCACCTGCGGGGCGTATTGGCGGCTGCAATGCGCACAAAAACAGTGCGTCGCCGCCCGAGCCTCTGCGCGAAAAGCGTGCGCCCGCGGCCGTGAAAGGACTATAGACGCTGCGTGATACACTGCCCGCCAACAGTTTTCCGGAATATTTCCCATGCTCGCGCCCAAAGACCTCCTCGACGCCCTGAGCGGCCACGCCTCTCGCCTGTTCAGCGGCGACACCCCGCTGCCCCGCAACGAAATCGAAAGCCAGTTCAAGGCGCTGCTGCAAAGCGGCTTCAGCAAACTCGACCTGGTAAGCCGGGAAGAGTTTGACAGCCAAATGGTGGTGCTGGCCCGCACGCGTGCGCGGTTGGAGAGCCTGGAGGCTAAAGTGGCGGAGTTGGAAGCCAAGTTGACGCCGCCGTCTGCTGAATAAACGCGGTCAGTGTGGGAGCTGGCTTGCCTGCGAAAGTATCGCCTCAGTCTGCCTGATACACCGAGGCGTCTGCATCGCAGGCAAGCCAGCCCCCACGTAAAGCTCTGCGAACGACTCCGGATACGTTCTGTAAAACCTCCCCCACTTCGCTCTTCCCCGCCTCGTCTACCCTTGAAAAACCCGCAGGAAGCGGCCTCTCTTTCAAGGAACGAGCATGTCCCTCGCCATCGTCCACAGCCGCGCCCAAATTGGCGTCGAAGCCCCTGCCGTCACCGTCGAAGTGCATATGGCCAATGGTCTGCCGTCCCTGACATTGGTGGGCCTGCCGGAAACCGCCGTCAAGGAAAGCAAAGACCGCGTGCGCAGCGCCATTCTCAACTCGGCGCTGCAATATCCAGCCCGGCGCATCACCCTCAACCTCGCGCCCGCCGACCTGCCCAAGGACGGCGGGCGGTTTGATTTGGCGATTGCCCTCGGGATTCTGGCAGCCAGTGTGCAGGTGCCGGCATTGATGCTCAATGACGTGGAATGCCTGGGCGAGTTGGCACTGTCGGGCGAAGTGCGAGCAGTGAAAGGCGTGTTACCGGCAGCGCTGGCGGCGCGCAAGGCCGGACGCAACGTGATAGTGCCTCGGGCGAATGCCGAGGAGGCGTGCTTGGCGTCGGGGTTAAAGGTGATTGCGGTGGATCACTTGCTACAGGTGGTGGCGCACTTGAATGGGCATGTGCCGATTGAGCCTTACAAGTCCGATGGCCTGCTGTACTTGAATAAACCCTATCCAGACCTTAGCGAAGTACAAGGGCAGTTGGCGGCTAAGCGCGCGCTGCTGATTGCGGCAGCAGGCGCGCATAACCTGCTGTTTAGCGGGCCACCTGGCACCGGCAAAACCTTGCTCGCCAGCCGCTTGCCCGGTTTGCTGCCGCCGTTGAGTGAACAGGAAGCCTTGGAAGTGGCGGCGATTCAGTCGGTGGTCAGCCTCGCGCCGCTGAGCCATTGGCCGCACCGCCCGTTTCGCCAGCCGCACCATTCGGCGTCGGGGCCGGCACTGGTGGGCGGCGGGTCAAAACCGCAACCGGGGGAAATCACCCTCGCCCATCATGGTGTGTTGTTTCTGGATGAGTTGCCGGAGTTCGATCGCAAGGTCCTGGAAGTGCTGCGCGAACCGCTTGAGTCGGGGCATATCGTGATTTCCCGTGCGCGCGACCGGGTGAGTTTCCCGGCACGCTTTCAACTGGTGGCCGCCATGAACCCCTGCCCTTGCGGCTATTTGGGCGAACCCAGTGGACGCTGTCGGTGTACGCCGGAGCAGATCCAGCGCTATCGCAATAAACTCTCAGGGCCGTTGCTGGACCGGATCGACTTGCACCTGACCGTCGCCCGGGAAACCACGGCACTTAACCCGGCCCAACAGCCTGGCGATAACACGGCGAAGGCCTCGGCTGAGGTTGCCGAAGCCCGCGAGCGCCAACTAAAGCGCCAGGGCTGCGCCAATGCCTTCCTTGATCTGCCCGGGCTACGCAAACATTGCCAACTGGCGAAAGCCGATGAAAGCTGGCTGGAAAGCGCCTGCGAGCGGCTGACGTTGTCGTTGCGAGCGGCTCACCGTTTGCTCAAGGTGGCGCGCACGCTGGCCGACCTTGAGCGGGTTGAGCACATCACTCGGCATCATTTGGCCGAGGCATTGCAGTACCGGCCTGCAGCGGTGGGCTAGCTTGAAAACCCAAAATCTGCGGCACGTCGGCTGTCGTGGCGAGCAGGATTGTTTTGGCAAGCCCGCTCGCCACAACAATCCTGCTCGCCACAGAAGAATGCGGTGGCCGCCAAAAGTGGTGCGGAGGCCTAGGCGCGCAAATCCAGCAACAGCCTCGCCACTTCCATCACCTCATCCAACACCGACTCCGCCGACTCGGTGGAGGGATTCAGCATCAGGTCATCGGCATAACCCATCGCCATCGCGAAGATCTGCCGGGCAGCGCGCTGGGGCGAATCACACCGGAACACGCCAGCGGCGACACCCTGTTCGATCACCTCGGCGAGCATGCCCTGCCATTGGGCGTTGATCACCAAATACGCCTGGGCCATTTGCGGGTCGTGCATCGCCTCGTCCCAGGCGTCCAGCCACAGTGCCCAGCCGGCATCGGCGGTACACGGCAGGCAGTCGCGCAAGAAACCCACCAGCGCCTCAAGCGGCGGCAAGCCCACCAGCGGCGCGCGCACTTCATCCAGTTGCTCATTGGCAAAACGCACAAAGGCTTCGCGGCGCAGTTCATTCCAGTCGCTGAAGTAGTGGTAGACGTGGCTGCGCGACAGGCCGGCATGTTCGGCCAAGTCGCGGGTGGACACATCGGCAAACCCCTTGCTGCGAAACAGTTCCAGGGCAGCGGCGATGATCTGGTCTTTACGGTCGATACGCGACATGGGCAATTCCTTCAGGCGCCGGTAGATAAACGGCGCTTACTTTTTGAGCGATCGCTCAAGGATACTTGAGCAGTCGCTCAATAATAGCGTCTATCACTCCTTTGGTGCACCCCATGTCATCCGCCACCCCGAAAATTCTGATCGAAGAAAGCAAGAAAATCGGCCAACAGTCCGCCAGCCAGACGTTGAAAGCCATCGCTCGGGCTTATCCCGGCAAGCTGTTCTGCACCTTGTCGCTGGTTGCGCTGGAGAATGCGCTGCTGCTGGCGTACCCGCTGTTTGCCGGGTTCGCGGTGGATTCAATTATCCGTGGCGATGCCGGCAGCGCGTTGTTTTACGCCGCCGTGGTCTTGGCGTTCTGGGTCGTCGGGGCGGCGCGTCGGGCGTTGGACACGCGCACGTTCACGCGGATCTATGCCGACCTCGCGGTGCCGGTGATCCTCAATCAGCGCCTGCAAAACCACAGCACCTCACGGGCTGCGGCGCGGGTGGTGTTGGCGCGGGACTTTGTCGACTTCTTCGAAAAACACGTGCCGATCATCGCCACGGCGTTGGTGTCGATCGTCGGCGCGGCGGTGATGTTGTTGGTGATCGAACCGTGGATCGGCCTGGCATGCCTGACCGCGTTGCTGTTGTGCACCACCTTGCTGCCACGCTTTGCACGGCGCAATCAGGAGCTGCATGAACGCTTGAACGACCGCCTGGAGAAGGAAATCGGCCTGGTGGAAAAGGTCGGCGCACAGACCTTGCAGCGCCACTATCAAGTACTGTCGCGCCTGCGCATCTGGCTGTCTGACCGCGAAGCCGCCGCGTTCCTGTTTATCGGTACGCTGGCAGCCCTGCTGTTTGTGGTCGCGATCAGTCAGTTGGCGTTGTCGCCGGCGGTCAAGGCCGGCCACGTGTACGCCGTGATGACTTACCTGTGGACCTTCGTCAGCAGCCTGGACGAGGCGCCAGGCATGGTCGATCAACTGGCGCGCCTCAAGGATATCGGCAAGCGCGTGGACCCAGGCCTAGGCGAGCGCTAGGTATAGATCACAGCCCCATTATCCAGCGCCTTGGCCACTCGCAGGCCTTGGCGATTTCTACTGGAGGGGCACCCATCATTAGGCCCCTTCCTTGGCCGTCACCACCGCCTCGGAAACCGGCGTAACCTGCACGCTGCGACGTGGCAAGCGGCCATTGAGCAGCGCGTACGCGGCCAATCCGATCAGCAATCCCCAAAACGCTCCACCGATCCCCAGTAGGGTGATATTTGCGGCGCACGCCAGGAAGGTGATCAGCGAGGCTTCACGGGATGTGACGTCAGCCATAGCGTTGGCCAGGCTGGCGCCGATGGTGCCAAGCAGGGCCAACCCGGCCAGTGTGGTAATGAACGCCGCCGGGAGCGCCATGAATACGGCGGCCAGCGTCACCCCGAAAACCCCGACGAGTATGTAGAACACACCTGCGGCAACCCCCGCGACCCAACGCTTGTGCGGATCCTGCGAAGCTTCCTTGCCAGTGCAAATGGCGGCGGTGATCGCTGCGACGTTGAACGCGTGAGAGCCGAACGGTGCCATTAACAACGAGCCCAGCCCGGTAACCGTCAGGATCGGGTTGGCGCTGGTCTTGAAACCATCGTTGCGCAATACCAGCATGCCCGGCATGTACTGGCCCGTGAGGGTGATCAAAAACAGCGGGAGCGCCACACTGAGCAGCGCATTGAGCGAGAACTGCGGCGCGGTGAATACCGGCGCGGCCAACTGCAAGGACAGGCTCGACAGATCCACGCGCCCCTGCAGCAGCAGAAATGCCAGCCCCAGCACCAAAATGCCAACGACGGCGTAGCGGGCGGTAAACCGCTTGAGTACCCCATAAGCGGCAATCAACAACCCGACCAAGACAGGGTCCAGGCTCATGCCACCAAACGCGCCGATGCCAAACTGCAGCAGAATGCCCGCCAGCATGGCCGCAGCAATGCCCGGCGGAACCAGCCGAATGACTTTTTCAAAGAAGCCGGACAGCCCCAGTAGTACAAACGCAGCGGCTGAAATCATGTAAGCGCCGACCGCCTCGGCGTAAGGCGTGGTAGAGAGCGCGACCACCAGAAACGCTGCGGCGGGGGTCGACCACGCGGTGATAATCGGTTCACGGCTCAGCCAACTGAGAAACAGCCCGGTCACGCCAACGCCAATTGAAATCGACCAAACCCACGAGGCTGTCAGTTCGGGACTGAGCCCGGCCACCTTGGCAGCCTGAAACACCAGAATAAACGTGCCGCCATAATTGACGATGACTGAAATCAGCCCCGCAATCACGGGCGGGAAAAGGTCGCGCAGGCGTAGCGACGACGGCGATACCAGAGAAGACATGGGTGTGTTGCTCCTTGCAATAAGAGGGATTGAGCCTTGCCTGATGGGTCAGTTATCGGGGGAAAGCCTGAGACACAGGTGCAAGCCTACGGCTAGACTGGCCTGCTGTTGCAGACCAATTCATCCAAATGGGGCAGACCGCATGGCGAAAACCTTCGAGCTGGAAACGCTGCAGATGCGGCTCAACGAGGAAGAGTTTCAGCTTCTGGATCTGCACCAACGCATTCAGCGCGCACTGCGTGCGCTTATCCTCGACGGGGCGCTTGCGCCCGGCCTGAAGCTGCCCGCGACGCGGGTACTGGCCAAGTCATTAGGCATTGCCCGCGATACGGTGGAGAACGCCTACGTGCAGTTGCAACGCGATGGTTTCATCGTACGGCGCGAGGGCTCCGGCAGTTATGTGTGCGAGGCCGTAGGCGCCCAATTGCGCGGCGCCTCCCGCCGACGCATCAAGGCGCAGGAAGTCAAAAGCAGCCAGGCGATAAGCGGCGCCGGCTTGAGCCAGCGGGGGCGAATGATCCTCGACAGCGGTGGCGTGTGCGACCAACAGGTAATCAAAGCATTCGCCACTGGCCTGCCCGAAACCCGCTCCTTCCCGACCGACGTTTGGGAGCGCCTGCAACGCCAGGTGATGAAAGACTGTCGCAGTAGCGTGCTGTTGCACGGTGACCCGCAAGGGGCCGAGCCGTTACGCAACGCCATCGCCACCTACTTGAACCTCGAACGTGGGGCCAAGTGCTCCCCCAATCAGGTGGTGGTGCTGAGCAGCACTCGCCAGGCTCTGTTTCTGTGTGCGCAGTTGCTAGTGGACGTCGGCAAACCGATCCTGCTGGAGAATCCGGGTTACTTTGGCGCCAGGAAAGCCTTTGAAACCGCCGAGACCAAGGTAGTGCCCATCGATGTCGATGGTCAGGGCATACGCACCGACCTGCTGCACGCCGACCGCAGCGGCGCCAATTGCGTGTATGTCACGCCCTCTCATCAATACCCGACCGGCGCCACGTTAACGCTGGAGCGACGTTTTGAATTGATCAACTGGGCCGCGGAAAAAGGCAAATGGATCATCGAGGATGACTACGACAGCGAGTTTCACTACGACGGCAAACCCACTGCCTGCGTGCAGGGCCTGGACAAGTATCAGCGCACGCTTTACATCGGCACCTTCAGCAAGACCCTCTACCCCGGCTTGCGCATGGGCTACATGGTGCTGCCCCATGAACTGACCAAAGCCTTCACCTACGCCCGCAGCATGATGGACGGCCACACGCCGCAAATCCTGCAACTGACACTGGCGCGCTTTATGGAGGACGGTCACTACAACGCCCATGTACGCGCGATGCGCAAACTCTATGCCGGGCGCCAAGCCATCATGCTCGACGCCATCGGCAAGCACCTGGGCGATGTCGTCACGGCATCTCGGCCCCAGGGAGGCCTGCAAATCCCCTGCGTGTTGCATGAAGGTTGGTCGGAAGAAACAACCATCCGCCAGGCCGCCAGCGCAGGCGTGCAACTGCCCGGTCTCAGCCGACTGTATGCCGGTGACGAAAAGAAACAGGGCTGGCTATTGGGCTACTCGTCCTTGACCGCACATGAAATCGAAACCGCCATGCTGCGCCTGGCGAACGCGCTCAAAACCCGCTAGCCCACGGCCCACAGGGGCTGCTCAGTAGCGGGCACTTTTGTGTCGCCTTCAGCGAAACCGGTCTACTTCATGCCGCAAACCTGCCGCCAAGGTCTCCAACTCCTTGGCGGTAATCGCCAGGTTCGACACCACTTCACGCTGCTCGCTGTTGGCCAGCGCAATGCTCTGCAAGTTGCTGCTCAGCAAGGTCGCGGTGCTGCTCTGCTCTTGGGTAGCGGTGGTGATCGCCGCAAATTGCTGACCCGCCGAGCGGCTTTGCTCGTCGATCCGCGCCAGGGCCGAAGCCACGTCGGCGTTGAGCGACAGGCCTTCCTGCATCAACACGTTGCCGTGTTCCATGGTGCTGATGGCGTTGCCGGTTTCCTGCTGGATGCTTTGGATCATCCCGGAAATTTCATCGGTGGCCTGGCGGGTGCGCGAGGCCAGGTTGCGCACTTCGTCGGCGACCACGGCAAAACCGCGGCCTTGTTCACCGGCGCGGGCGGCTTCGATAGCCGCGTTGAGCGCCAACAGGTTGGTCTGTTCGGCAATCGAGGTGATCACACCCACGATCCCGCCGATTTCCTGGGAGCGCTGGCCCAAGGTATTGATCACCGTGGCCGTGCTGTTCAGCGCGGTGGCGATATGTTCCAGCGACGACGAGGCCTCTTGCATCGAGGTCCGGCCGATGCGGGTTTGCTGCGCGTTTTCCTGGGCCAACCGCTCGGTGTTGCCCATGTTGTCGGCGATGTTCAGCGAGGTGGCGCTAAATTCTTCCACCGCGCCGGCCATGCTGGTGATCTCGCCGGACTGCTGCTCCATGCCTTCATAGGCGCCACCCGACAAACCGGACAACGCCTGGGCACGGCCGTTGACCTCTTCGGCGGCCTTGCGGATATGCGAGACCATGGTCGACAGCGCTTCACCCATCTGGTTGAAGCTGCGCGCCAATTGGCCGATTTCATCATGGCTGGACACATTGAGACGCGCGCTCAAATCACCCGCGCCGAGGGCTTCGGCTTGGCGTACCAAGTCACTCAGCGGCTGCAATTTGCTGCGCAGCAACCACACCGCCGCGCCTACCGCCAGCAACATCGCCAGCACACTGCCGATCACCAGTCGAATACCCACCGCCCAGGTCACTGCGCGGATTTCGGACTTCGGCATGCTCGCCACCACCGCCCACGGGCCGCCGTCGAACGGTACCGAGACACTGTAGAAATCTTCGTTCTTGTCGCTCCAGAAGCTGCCTTTGCCTGGGTTCTTGGCCAGGTCGAGCATCACCGGGATCGCCTGGTCCAGCGCCTGCACGCCGGCCGGTGGCACCAGCCAGTGTTTCTGTTCGTCCAACAAGGCCAGGGAGCCGGTCTGGCCGATACGGAAGCGCTTGAGGTTATCGAGCTGGGCCTTCTGCGCGTCGGTGTAGTCGAAACCGACAAACAGCACCGCAATCACCTTGCCGGCAGCATCGCGCACAGGGGTGTACTGGGTCATGTAGGAGCGGTCGAACAGCACAGCACGGCCGACATAACTCTGCCCGGCGAGCAGCCGTTGATAAGCCGGATGCTGGTGGTCCAGGGCCGTACCGATGGCGCGACTGCCGTCTTGTTTGGTCAGGGATGTACTGACGCGAATGAAGTCTTCGCCGCTGCGCACGAACACGGTGGCCACACCGCCGGAGGTGTCCTTGAATTCATCGACCTCATCGAAATTGTTGTTCAACAGGTCGAGGCCCAAGAACAGGCTCGGTGTCTGTACGCCAGCCACCGTTACCTGCTGCTCCCCACGCACACTCAAACCGGCGCCGAAGCGCTTTTCAAACAGCCCGCTCAAACGCTGGGTACTTTCGCGCAAGGTGCTGTGGAAGGTATTGAGTTGGTCAGCAAGCAAGCGCGCCTCGCTGGCCAGGTGCTCCTCGCGCGTGTCGAGGTTGGCAGAGTCGAGGGAACGCAGGGCGAAAACCGTACTGCCGCTGATAACGACAGCCAGAATCACGGCGAGTGCGAGGCCTAACTGGGAGGCAATCCGAGCACGAGGTTGAGACATGACAGCTCCTGGCCGAGGCCAGGATCATCCTGATCTCTTAGCGCTGCTCGGCAAATTATCGGGTGGGAAACGTTGGCACGGTGCGTTCCAACACACCTTCTTCGGCGGGCGCGGGCAATACTTGAGCGATTCACAGGGGTATCGCGCAAACGATTGCACAAAGGTGTGTAGCGCCTCAGTCGAGGCGCTCGACCTGGGGTAATTCCATGGCCTTGACCTCACCCTGGAGAAACTCCGCCAACCGCCGTAAGCGCTCACCGCCCGGACGGGTTTTAGGCCACACCAAATAGTAATTTTCCCCACTCGCCACCGCCGTCGGCCACGGCAGGCTCAATCGCCCCTGGGCCACGTCTTCGGCCACCATCAGCAGGTCGCCCATAGAGACGCCGTACCCGCGCGCAGCAGCGATCATGCCCAATTCGAGGGTGTCGAACACTTGCCCGCCCTTGAGCGACACCTGGGACGACAGCCCCATGCGCTCGAGCCAATTGCGCCAGTCGCGGCGGTCGGGCGTTGGGTGCAGCAGCTCAGCGGACGCCAGGCGTGTGACATCCCAGGGCCCGTCTTCCAGCAGGTTCGGTGCGCCCACCGGGATCAGCAGCTCGGGGAACAGGTAGCTGGCCTCCCAGTCCGCCGGAAAATGCCCGTAGCTGAGCAATACCGCGCAATCGAACGGCTCCTGGTTGAAGTCCACTTCATCCACGCTCATCCACGCACTGGTCAGTTGCACCTCATTGCCCGGCTGCAACGCCCGGAAGCGGCTGAGGCGCGCCAGCAACCAGCGCATGGTCAGGGTCGATGGCGCTTTCATGCGCAGGATGTCGTCTTCGGCATTCAGGGTATGACAGGCCCGCTCCAAGGCGGCGAAGCCCTCACGCACACCGGGCAGCAGCAGGCGCGCCGCTTCGGTGAGCTGCAGGTTGCGGCCGCTACGCTGGAACAGGCGGCAGGCGAAATGCTCTTCGAGCGTGCGGATATACCGGCTGACGGCACTTTGCGTGATCGACAGTTCCTGCGCCGCCCGGGTGAAGGAGTTGTGCCGTGAGGCTGCCTCGAATGCGCGCAGGGCATAAAGCGGGGGGAGACGACGTGCCATAAATGAACCTGCGACAGGGCAATACCGAACCCTACCATGAGTTTTAATCATGTAAACGATCGCTTTTATCCTTTTGTGTAATGCGTCAGGAGCGCCGAGAATCAACCCTTTCCCAACCCTTCGACTTTTTGAGCGTGATGATCATGCAGCCTCCGGTGCGTACTGAACTCTGGGCCATTCTGCGGCTGTCAGGGCCGTTGATTGCCTCACAGTTGGCGCACATGCTGATGGTGCTGACCGACACCCTGATGATGGCCCGCCTGAGCCCCGAAGCCTTGGCCGGTGGCGGCCTGGGCGCGGCGAGCTATTCGTTCGTGGCGATTTTCTGCATCGGCGTGATTGCCGCCGTCGGCACCCTCGTGGCCATCCGCCACGGCGCGGGCGACATCGAAGGCGCCACTCGCCTGACCCAGGCCGGGCTTTGGCTCGCCTGGCTGATGGCCTTGGTGGCCGGCTTGCTGCTGTGGAACCTCAAGCCGGTGCTGCTGATGTTTGGCCAAACCGAAACCAACGTGCACGCGGCGGGGCAATTCCTGACCATCCTGCCGTTCGCCCTGCCCGGCTACCTGAGCTTCATGGCGTTGCGCGGCTTTACCAGTGCCATCGGCAAGGCCACGCCGGTGATGGTGATCAGCCTGTGCGGCACGGTGCTCAACTACTTCCTCAACCATGCGCTGATCGAGGGCATGTTCGGCCTGCCGAAACTCGGTTTGATGGGCATCGGCCTGGTCACGGCCATTGTCGCCAACGGCATGGCCCTGGCGCTGATGTGGTACATCCGCAGTAACCGGGCGTATGCGGCCTACCCACTGAGTTCGGGCCTGCTGCGCCTCAACACCCAGTATCTGCGCGAGCTGTGGCGCCTGGGCCTGCCGATTGGCGGCACCTACGCGGTGGAAGTCGGCTTATTTGCCTTCGCCGCGCTGTGCATGGGCACCATGGGCAGTACGCAATTGGCGGCGCATCAGATTGCCCTGCAGATTGTTTCGGTGGCGTTCATGGTGCCGGCGGGGATGTCGTACGCGATCACCATGCGCATCGGCCAGCATTACGGCGCCGGGCAGTTGCTGCAGGCGCGCATGGCGGGGCGGGTTGGTATCGGCTTTGGCGCGGTGGTGATGTTGGGATTTGCGGCGGTGTTGTGGCTGTTTTCCGATGCGCTTATCGGGTTATTTCTCGACCATAACGACCCGGCCTTCCATGACGTTATCGTCCTGGCCGTCAGCTTGCTGGCCGTAGCCGCGTGGTTTGAGTTGTTCGACGGTGTGCAGACCATCGCCATGGGCTGCATCCGTGGGCTGAAAGATGCCAAGACCACCTTTCTGGTGGGCTTGGGCTGCTATTGGCTGGTCGGCGCGCCGGCCGCGTGGTTGATGGCGTTCACCCTCGGCTGGGGGCCGACCGGCGTGTGGTGGGGCTTGGCGCTAGGCCTGGCGTGTGCGGCAGTCAGCCTGACGTGGGCGTTTGAGGCGAAGATGAAGCGGATGATTCGCCGGGAGCCGGAAATACAGCCTGTATTCCAAGCCATGCAACCTGACTAATAGGATGTACTCGGTCAATGTGGGAGCTGGCTTGCCTGCGATGGCAGGCACCTCGGTGTGTCAGGCATAACCAGGTGATGCCATCGCAGGCAAGCCAGCGCCCACAGTGTTGATTGGGTTCGCAACCTAACCCAGCAGCGCCTGCTGGCTCTTGCCGAACGTCAAATATTCCACCAACTCCGGCAACGGCAACGGCTTGCTGATCAAGTAACCCTGGGCCTGGTCGCAGCCGAACAACCGCAACAGCGCCAACTGCTCAGGGGTTTCCACGCCTTCGGCCACCACTTCCAGGTTGAGGTTGTGGGCCAGGTTGATCATGGCGTGCACCAGCTTGCGGTTTTCTTCGCGCTCTTCCATACCGCCGACAAAGCTCTTGTCGATCTTCAGCAAGGCAATGGGCAGGCTGTTGAGGTGCACAAACGAGGAAAACCCGGTGCCGAAGTCATCCAGGGAAAACCGCACACCCAAGCGGCCGAGGGCGTCCATGGTCTGTTTGACCAAGTCACTGCGGCGCATCACGGCGGTTTCGGTCAGTTCAAACTCCAGCCACTGCGCCTCCACACCGCGCTCGGCAATCAGCCGGCTGAGGGTTGAGAGCAATTGGCTGTCCTGGAACTGGCGAAACGACAGGTTGACCGCCATGTGCAGCGGCGGCAGGCCGCGTTCGCGCAGGTTTTGCATGTCGCGCAGGGCTCGGGAGATTACCCAGTAACCCAACGGTACGATCAGGCCACTCTGTTCGGCCAACGGCACAAATTCGCTGGGCGGCAACAACCCACGCTCACCGTGGCGCCAGCGCACCAAGGCTTCCAGGCCGACGATATGCCCATCGTCCAGGTCCAGGCGCGGTTGGTAATGCAGTTCCAACTCGTCACGGCGCAACGCACGGCGCAATTCACTTTCCAGGTCGGCCAGGCTGCGCGCGTTGCGGTTGATGCGTTCGTTGAAGATATGAAACGTGCAGCCTTGGGTGCTTTTGGCTTGCTGCATGGCGATGTGCGCGTGCCACATCAACGGGTCGGCGCCGGCGCGCGCGCGGGCATGCGCCACACCCAGGCTGCAGCCGATCAGCAGGCTTTCGCCGTCGACCCAATAGGGTTCGGCCATGGCTTCGGTGATGCGTTCAGCCATCCATTCAGCACGCTGGGGCGCGCGGCGGGTATCAATCAGCAGGGCGAATTCGTCACTGCCCAGGCGCGCCAGTTGGTCGCCAGCTTCGAGCTGGCTCTTGAGGCGCGAGACCACTTGCAGGATAAGCCGGTCACCGGCCTGGTGGCCTAATGCGTCGTTGGCATGCCGGAAATTGTCGAGGTCGAGATGGCCGAGGGCCAGGCCACGGCCTTCGTTTTCAGCCAGCCGCGCCGCCAGCAAGGTCTGGAACCCCTGGCGATTGGCGATACCGGTGAGCGGGTCCTGTTCGGCCAGGCGCTGCAAGGTGGCCTCCAGCACGCCACGCTCGCGGACATGGCGCAGGCAGCGGCGCAATATATCGGCATCCAATGCATTGAGGATCAACCAATCGCTCACGCCCACGGGCGAAACCAGCGGTTCCTGTTCCAACAGCAACACACACGGCAAGTTGCAACGGCCGGGGCCGGGTTGCAGATTGGGCGTGGTCAGTAGCACAGCAGTGTGGTCGTCATCGAACAGACGGCTCACCGAGTCCCAGTTGGGCGCGCTGATCAGCACAGCCCCATCGCCCATCGGCACCAGGCACTCGCGCAACAACGCTGCCCACGCTGGCTCATCGGCCAGTAGCAGCAAACGCAAGGGTTCGACAGGCGTAGACAAGCTAGCTCCCTAGACTCTGCAAAATTTCGTTGGCGGCCGGCATTATGACGCGCGGCCTGATAATCACCAATGATAAGGGTTATCAAATACGCTGGCTGTAAGGATTAGCCTCAAAAAGCCCCCTACATCCTGCGGCAAAGTATCAAAACCGGCAAATTTAGATCGAGTGGTACGTCACACTGTCGTTCTGTGAGAGCAGAATCCTGCGAGCCTGTTAAAATGCCCGCCCTTTTGAACAACGACTCCTAAAATTCTGT